>NZ_QVRA01000016.1 GCF_003591655.1 Sphingobium terrigena | reverse complement strand
TCCTTGCCGTGCTCAGCATACTTGTGATCGCCATCGGATGGCATGCAGTCGTCACAAGCACCGACCTGTAATGCGCACATTACCGCCTTCTACATCGATCGCAGTTTATGGGTTCACGACCTAATCTCGTCCAGCGCCTTGTGCGGAATGACCGCAATTGTGGCTGCTGTCAGGCTGGCGACATCATGATCCAATATTTTGAGCGGGTAGGCATGAAGGTCGAGAAAGTCGCCCGGCACCTGCACGGCGACGAGTTGTCGCATCCCTTCCCGGTCGTCGAGATAGCGGCACATGAAGCCCTCCAGCAGCAACATGCTGACCGACAGGATTTCGCCGGCCTGCACGACCGTCCTGCGCGCGTCGATGGTGCGGATTTCGAAAATGGCTTTTTCCAGAACCTGCCGTTCCTGAACATCCAGTTCGACGCCGCGACGATCCCTGAGAAATCTATCGGTAAACAAGATCGGCCCTCATCGCGAAACGACATGCATAGGACATAGTCGAACGGTCCGTGGCGATGACGTATCCGGGCGGCGGAAATAAATCGCCATGATGCACATCAGTTTTGGGCGGGCCGTGGCAACTTGCGTGGCGGCGGCGGGTTATCCCGTCCACACATGCTGCGGGTTCCCATCGCAACGCGGGGATGCGCATCTGCTTCGATCGTCGCTTTCCAATGTGCCGGACCTGGATCCGGCATATCTCTCGTGCATGAGGATGCCCCATGGCCAAATCCCCTTCGACCCCTGGTAAAGTCTCAGGCGAAACACCCAGAAAGGCACCGCCGCCCGCGCCCGCCGAGGCCATATCGAACAGCTTCGCCGAACCGCAGGCAGCAGGCGGCGAAACCCATCAGGTTGCCGACGGAGACGTCGCCGTCCTGACGACCGCACATGGTATCCCGGTGGGCGATGACCAGAACAGCCTGAAGCAGGGCGCGCGCGGCCCGACCCTGATCGAGGATGCGCATTTCCGCGAAAAGATCTTTCATTTCGACCATGAACGCATCCCCGAGCGCGTTGTCCACGCGCGCGGCTACGGTGCGCACGGCTATTTCGAACTGACCGAATCCCTGAGCGACGTCACCCGCGCGGATGTGCTTCAGCGGGTCGGCGAGCGCGTGCCCGCCTTCGTGCGCTTTTCGACCGTCGCCGGGTCCAAGGGTTCGGCCGATCTGGCGCGCGACGTGCGCGGCTTTGCCGTGAAGCTCTACACGCAGGAGGGCAACTGGGACATTGTCGGCAACAATATCCCGGTCTTCTTTATTCAGGATGCGATCAAATTTCCCGACCTGATCCACGCTGCCAAGCCGGAGCCCGACCGCGACTTCCCGCAGGCGCAGACCGCGCATGACAATTTCTGGGACTTCATCAGCCTGACGCCCGAAAGTTTCCACATGGTGATGTGGACGATGTCGGATCGCGCCATCCCGCGATCGCTGCGCACGATGGAGGGGTTTGGCGTTCACACCTTCCGCCTGGTGAACGCGGAGGGCAAATCCACCTTCGTCAAATTCCACTGGAAGCCCAAGCAGGGCCTGCAATCGGTCATGTGGAACGAGGCGGTCAAGATCAACGGGGCCGATCCCGATTTCCATCGTCGCGACCTGTGGGACGCGATCAACGCCGGGGACTTCCCGGAATGGGAGCTGGGGGTCCAGTTGTTCGACGATGCGTTCGCCGACAGTTTCGACTTCGACGTGCTGGACGCGACCAAGCTCATCCCGGAAGAACTGGTGCCGGTCCGCATCGTCGGGCGTCTGGTGCTGGACCGGGTGGTCGACAATTTCTTTGCCGAGACGGAACAGGTCGCCTTCATGACCCAGAATGTGCCGCCCGGCGTCGACTTCAGCAATGATCCGCTGCTCCAGGGCCGCAATTTTTCCTATCTTGATACCCAGATCAAGCGCCTGGGCAGCACCAACTTCACCCATTTGCCGATCAATGCGCCCAAATGTCCGATGGCCCATTTCCAGCAGGACGGGCATATGGCGATGCGCAATCCCAAGGGCCGCGCCAATTATGAGCCAAATAGCTGGGGTGCGGCGCAGGGTGGCCCGCGCGAAGACCCGGTGCGCGGCTTCACCAGCTTCGCTCAGGAGGGTGATGGTCCCAAGCAGCGGGTCCGCTCGGAAAGTTTTGCCGATCATTACAGCCAGGCGCGGCAATTCTTTACCAGCCAGACGCCGACCGAGCAGAAGCATATCGGCGACGCCATCGTGTTCGAACTGAGCAAGGTGGAACGCCCCGACATCCGTTCGCGGACGGTGTCTCACTTGCTCAATATCGACGCTACGCTGGCACAGACTGTAGCCGAAGGACTTGGCCTTGCCTTGCCTGAACCGGCGCAGGCAGCGCGCCCGACGATGATGGACCTGCCGCCGTCCGATGCGCTCAGCATCCTCAAGAACGGACCGGACAGTTTCAAGGGGCGCAAACTTGGCATCCTGCTGACCGACGGTGCCGAAGCCGCGATCTTCAACGCGCTGGTTAAAGCGGTCGACAAGGAAGGCGCGGTTTACGAGGTCGTCGCTCCCAAGATTGGCGGCGTGACCCTGTCGGACGGCACAGCGGTTGCGGCCAAGCAGAAGATTGACGGCGGTCCCTCCGTCCTGTTCGACGCCGTTGCCGTGGTGGCGTCTGAGGAGGGGGCTGCTTTGCTGGCAATCGACGCGGCCGCCAAGGATTTCGTTACCGATGCCTTTGCGCATTGCAAATATATCGGCCTGACCGCCGAAGCCCAGGCGCTGTTTGAAAAGGCGGGGATAGCCAACGATTTGGACGAGGCCTGCCTACCGCTGGCCACAGCCAAGGATGCCGGCGCTTTCCTGACTGCCTGCCGGGCATTGCGCCACTGGCCGCGCGAATTGGCGGTCGATCTGGACGCCCAGCCCGCCGCCTGATCGCGGGCTTTCAATGTCAATCTAAGGGGATGGTCTCGCGCCATCCCCAGCCATGCGCACGACAGGATCATACCCCATGCGGATCGGCATCATCGCCCATCTCAAACATCCGATTGCCGAACCCTTTGCCGGCGGGCTGGAAATGCACACGCATTTGCTGGCGAGATCGCTGCGGGATCGTGGCCATGCGGTCACGTTGTTCGCCTCGTCCCGATCGGAACCGGGGATCGGTTTGGAAGCGATCTGTACAGAAACGGCGATCCAGACGGTGGGTACGACAGAAGCGAGCGACGTGCCCTTCTTTCGTGAGCATCACGCCTATCTCAGCCTGATGAACGACCTGCGCCATCGCGATTTCGACATCATCCACAATAATTCGCTGCATTATCTTCCTGTCGCGATGGCCGACAGCCTGCCCATGCCGATGGTCACTACGCTGCACACGCCGCCCTTCTGCTGGCTGGAAAGCGGTATCCGCCTTTGTGCTGCGCGCAACCACAGTTTCGCGGCCGTGTCTCGCTCGGTTGCAGCTCTTTGGAACCATGTCACCCATAGCGACGCGGTGATATGGAACGGCATCGACCTGCAAAAATTTGCGTTCCATCCCCAGCCCGCCACCGATCCCTATCTGGTCTGGTACGGCCGCATCGTCCCGGAAAAGGGATTACATCTGGCGATCGCGGCTGCCCGACAGGTCGGTCTTCCGCTCAGGATTGCGGGACCAATACTTGACGATGATTATTACTGGACACAGATCGCGCCCGCGCTGGGCCACGACATCACCCATGTCGGGCATCTCGCGCACCAGCAACTTGCCCGGCTTGTGGGCGGTGCGCGGGCCTTCCTCTGCACACCTATGTGGGATGAACCCTACGGCCTTGTCGTTGCAGAAGCGCTTGCCTGTGGCGTGCCAGTCGCGGCCTTTGCGCGCGGGGCGATCCCTGAAATATTGGATGCGACATGCGGGGTGCTTGCGACCCCGGACGATGTTGCCTCGCTCGCCAGCGCCGCGCTATCGGCCCTGAAGCTCGACCGCAACGCTTGCCGCACCAGAGCGGAACAGATGTGCGATGCCGAACGCATGGTCGACAATTATGAGGCGCTTTATCTGCGGCAGATCGACAGGGCGGCGGCACCTTCCCGAGCCGACCGTGCAGCGTCGATCCACCTGATGCCCTCGACGCTCCCATCCCGTGCGTCGCTAGACCAGAGATCGGCTTCCCATGGCTGACGCCAGCGCCATGACCCTGTGCGTCTGCGTCCCGGCGCGGAACGAGGCAGCGCGGTTGCCGATATTGCTGAATGCGCTGGCGATGCAGGACTGGCCCGGTGCGATTCCAGTTGCGATAGCCATCAACAACAGCACCGACGATAGCCGGGCCGTTGCCGACGCCGCCCGCCATCGTCATGCCGCACGGCTCGACATCCGCATAACCGAACACAATTTCGCGCCGGAACTGGCGCACGCCGGATCAGCCCGGCGGCTGGCAATGGACACAGGCCTTGGCCTTCTACCCGCGCTGGACAACGCTGCCCTTATCAGTACGGACGCAGACAGCCGCCCTCCGACAGACTGGCTGCGTAGTATCGCCGCTGCCTTTTCGCGTGGTGCCGACATGGTGGGCGGCCGGATCGACATCGATAGCGAAGAACCACTGCCACCGCCCGTGCATCGCCTGCGCACGGCATGGGACCAATACTGGGCCGCCGTCCGTGCCATTGAGGATGCGATTGATCCTCTGCCCTGGGATCCCGCGCCCCGCCACGGCGATCATACCGGCGCATCGCTCGCCATCCGGGCAGAGCTTTATCTGGCCTGCGGCGGCGTTCCGGCCATAACAAGCGGAGAGGATCGCGCGCTTGTATTGGCGGCGCTTGCCCGCGGCGCGCGCCTTGTTCACCCTGTTACGGTTTACACTCGCGTTTCCCCGCGTCTGGAGGGACGCGCGGAAGGCGGCATGGCAGTTGCGATGCAGACGCTGTTCGAAAGGGCCGAGAATAACATCTCACCCATGGCGCCTGCCTTCGCCCATTGGCGCGAGCGTGCGCACTGGCGCAAGCAATTGCGTGCGCGGCCAGATGGCGCTGCTTGGATCGCCCGTCAGGAACCGCTATTGCCTCCGATGCCGCACGACATGATGCTGGAACTCCAGCCATGACGCGCCGCCCGATCGGCTATTATGTCCATCATCATGGCGCAGGGCATCGCGCGCGGGCGGAGGCAATTACCGCCGCCATCGGCTGGCCGATCGTCCTGCTGGGTACAGGGTTGGGCGCAGCAGGAATTGACCTTGCTGACGATCGGCCCGCTTCCGGCTGCTTCGACGGGATGGACGACACGGCCTCACGCCCCGCCGCGCTGCACTATGCGCCCGTTGGTCATGAAGGCGTGCGGTCGCGCGTGGCGCGGATCGCACAATGGATCGCGACGGAGCGCCCTGTGCTGATGGTCGTTGATGTTTCGGTCGAAGTGGCGATGCTGGCGCGCTTGGCATCGGTGCCTACTATTTATGTGCGGCTCAACGGCGACCGTAGCGACGCGGCGCATCTCGACGCTTTTCGCGGTGCTACGGCGCTGTTCGCGCCGTTTCACCGCGATCTGGAGATGCCATCGACGCCCGCGTGGATCAGGCACAAGACCCGCTATCTGCCCGGCATCACTGCCGTTGCGCAGCATCATCCCCGGCAGGACGACCATATCCTCATAGTGATCGGCCGGGGCGGCCCGCCCGGCGATGGCACAGCGATCGCACAGGCCGCGCGCGCCTGCCCGGAAACGCACTGGCGCGTCATCGGCCCCGTAACTGCACCGACCGATCGACCCGCCAATCTCGATCTGGCAGGATGGGTTGACGATCCTGCGTGTGAAATCGCCTCCGCCGGGTTGATCGTCGGCGCGGCGGGTGACGGGTTGGTGAACGCAGTCCTCGCCGCCGACCGCCCGTTCCTCTGCATCCCTGAGGACCGCCCCTTTGCCGAGCAGTTGGCGACAGCACGCGCCCTACACGCGCTGGGCGCTGCGATAATGCTCGAAACATGGCCGTCCCCCGACCAATGGCCAACTTTGATCAGCCAGGCAAAGGCATTGCCGGCTCACGCCCGCAAACGCCTGCACGATCGCCATGGTGTGGACACAGCAGCAACCTGGCTGGCGACGATGGCCGCCGCCGCGGTCGATGAAGTGGAAGCTGTAGCATGACCCTGTTCCCCCATTCCCGTTCCAGCATCGACCCCCCGATTGCGCGCGCCGAGGCGATCACATCCACCATTGTCGCGCTCGGCAGCCGCTATGATGCCGCGCCGGTCTTTCCGGTGGAAAGCATGAAAGCGCTCGTCGCTGCCGATCTCCATCGCACCTTCGCCCCACTCGAAAGCGGCGGCGAGGCCTTTGACGCTGCCGTCGCCCGGAACCAGTGCCTGATGACCGTCCTGCGGATCATTGGTCGCGCTGACCTCAGCGTCGGGCGGCTCTATGAAGGTCATGTCAACGCGCTCGCTATGTTCGACTGGTTTGGCTCTCCCGCCCAAAAGGCCGATCTGGGGCAGAAAATCGCTCAAGGTGCCTTTTACGGCGTGTGGGCCACCGAGCCACAGCCGGGGGTACAGCTACGCCAATCCGCACTGGATGGCCGCAAGTCTTTCGCGACCGGCGCTGGCGGTCTTGCCTATGCCGTCATCACCGCGCAGCCCGAAGAGGGCGAACGGCGACTGGTCGTCATCCGGGCCGATGATCCCGCCCGGACCGACCTGTCGCAATGGCGGGTCAGGGGTATGCGGGCGACGGGTAGTGGCTTCTATGACCTGACGGGCATGGCGGTCGATTCATCGCATCTGCTCGGCCAGCCCGGCGACTATGATCGCCAACCGCGCTTCACCACGGGCGCCTGGCGCTTCACTGCCGTGCAACTGGGTGGGATCGAGGCGCTGTTGACCGAAATCCGGCTTGCCATGTCTGATGCGGCGCGCGCCGATCCGCTGCAACGCGCGAAATTCGCCGATGCGGTTGCCGCAACCCGCACCGCCTATCTATGGGTCCGCGAATGTGCGCTCCGGGCTGCGCACGACGATCCCGATGGTCCCGCCTTCGCCCGCATGACGCGCGGCATAGTCGAGCGTGCGGGCTTGGACGTCATGGAACTGGCCGCCCGCATCATCGGTACGCGCAGCGCGATGGATGGCGAACGGATCGACAAGATCATCCGCGACCTCAGCCTCTATCTGCGGCAGGGCGGGCCCGACTATGCCTGCGATCAGGCTGCGCTCGCCTGGCTCGACCATGACGCCTGGGGGGCGGAGGACGCTTTGTGGTAGGCCTTTCTTTGTCGACAAAACCCTGGCGAACGCGGCGGTGGCTGGTCCTTGCGCCGCATCCCGATGACGAGACGCTGGGCGCTGGCGCGGTCATCGCGCAGACGGCGAGGGCTGGGCGACTGGCGGGCCTTGTCTATCTCACCGACGGGTCGGGCTCGCATGAGGCCGCGCAAGGCCGGTCGGGGAAACTGGTGAGCAGCCGCAAGCGCGAAGCCGCCGCCGCGTTACACCGCCTGACCGGTAGCCGCAGCCAGCTGCCGATTCATCTTGACTGGAAGGATGCTGCTCCTGCTCAGCCAGGGCATCCGGCTTTCGACCGGGCTATTCGACGGCTGACCGCCCTTTGCCGTCGCTGGCAGGTCGATGCCCTTGCCGTTACCGCCAGTCACGAACCCCATTGCGACCATCAGGCCGCCGCGCAGCTGGCCTATGCAGTGGGGCAACGGGCCAGGGGAAGGCTGGTCGTCGCCGAATATGTCGTCTGGTCGCAAGCGCCTGAACCCCGCACCCACCGGATGCTGCACACCGCGCCCATGTTGCCCGGACAACGCCGTTACGCTCTGGCCGCGCACCGCAGCCAGCTTACCGCGTCCCACGGTCCCGGCTTCCGACTGGACGCCTCGCATCGTGCCATGCCTGCCAGCGATATCCTCTACCTGCGGAGAGCCAAATGAAGCGGCATAACAACAGCCTGGGTCACGATTATTTCGAGACGATGTTTCGCGGGACCGACGATCCTTGGGACCTGGAAAGTAGCGCCTATGAGCGGGACAAATATGCTCATAGCATCGGCGCACTGGCGGGGCGGACCTATGAACTGGGTTTCGAGATTGGATGCGCAAAAGGTGTCCTGACACAGTCGCTGGCAACCCACTGCCAAGCATTGCTGGCGATCGACGTCAGCGAAACCGCGTTGAAAGCAGCGCGCGAGCGCTGTGCCGCATTCGACCATGTTTCATTCGGCCGGATGGTTTTTCCGGGGCAGGCACCCATGGGCAGCGCCTTCGACCTCATCATCCTGTCCGAAGTCGCCTATTATTGGGATGATCTGGATATCAGACGTGCCGCCCAGTGGATCACCACCCATATAGTGCCCGGCGGCGATATCTTGCTCGTCCATTGGACCGGCGAAACCGACTATCCCCAGAGCGGCGATGATGCGGTGGGCAAATTGCAGTGCGCTCTCGCCCCCGCAATTGCCATCATCACGGGCGAACGGATGCCCAACTATCGCCTCGACCTGTGGCGTGCGCACGCATGACCCTGAGCGTCCTCACTATCGTCAAGGATCGGTCGACCCATCTGGCACAATTGATCGAAGGTCTGCGACGCAGCACGCATTTCCCCGACGAACTCATCATCGTCGACATGGCCAGCAGTCCGCCTATCAGTGCCCAACAAGCGCCATTCCCGATTCAGATCCTGCGTCTCGATGGCCCCGGACTGCCACTCGCGGCAGCCCGGAACTACGCCGCGCGGGCGGCCAGCGGGGACATGTTGTTGTTCCTCGACGTCGACTGCATCCCGATGCGCGCGCTGACCAGTGCGATCACGCAATGCCTGAACGACCATGACGCGCTGATCTGCGCTGACATACGCTATCTTGGCACTGACGATGCCCGTGGCGAATGGGAGGAAGCAGATCTCCTTTCGCGCGCACAGGGGCATCCGGTTCGACAATTCCCGGCAAACGGAGTGCGCCAAGAGGAGAATGCCGGTCTGTTCTGGTCGCTGGCGTTCGCCCTGCATCGCCAAAGATTTTCTGATCTAGGCGGGTTTGATGAAGCTTTTATCGGCTATGGTGGTGAAGATACCGACTTCGGTTTCCGCGCGCGTGCCGCAGGCTTACCCCTGCTATTCATGGGCGGCGCTGGTGCCTTTCATCAGTATCACGACGTTTTCGACCCCCCGCTCCAGCATCTGAACGACATCGTCCGCAATGCCAGCCTCTTTCGGGCGCGTTGGAAAATATGGCCGATGGAAGGATGGCTCGACGCTTTCGAGAAGGCGGGTTTGATTGGACGGTGCGGGGACATGATCCATGTGCTTCGCCGACCAAGCGACCTCGAAATCAAGCATGCGCGAATGTCGCCGCCGGGTTCGCCCTGAAATAGAGCGGCGCCGCGCCCGTGTATCTCGCGCGACGAAATGATAAAGAGACTCGGATTTGCGCGCGTGAGTGTCAGCTTACCGCGATTTGTGATTCCGAAGCTGACAGTCGCAAATGTCCCAATGCAAGCCATTGAGGTAAGCGTAGCAATCAGCCTGCGTTCCAGATTTGTTGCCATACAGCAAATTCCGACGGACGAACCAGGTATCGCGCGAAATTGCCCTCGTGCAAGCCCAGCAACTCCGTTTCTGCGACCTCGGCAAACTGGTCCTGATCGGCCGTTGGGATGAATTCACGGGACGTCGTGACCAGATGCGCGCGTGTCGCCTGTCGGCTCATGGCACCGAGCACAACATCCCGAACGACATCGCGCAACTGTTCCCGATAGCGCAGGCGGAAGGGGTCTGGCTCACCCATTGATTGACGAACGGCGGCGTAGCGCGCTGCGGATCGCTGATAGGCCCAAAGGAATACGTCGCGCAGCAATGTTATGTCGTTGCGTTCATAGACGCCAAGCGTGGCGCGCGTGTAAAGGTCGCCTGGAACCTCGGTGAACGACAATGGCGCAAGGTTCGCCCGGATCATGGGAATATTGGCGGCGAGGCGTGATACGCGCTTATTCACATCGTCAAAGGGCTGAAGATAAGGAAGCTGCACCATTATGAAAAAGGCCTGCTCGAATGGATCGTCGATGGCCGCCGCTGTGGCAAGGATTTGATCGAAGCACTCCTCGATGAGACCCGGACCTTCCAGTGGATGAAAAGTTGAACCGTCTATCCCTACGATGATGTGGCGCAGTCGCCCCACCGCCGTCGGGTCAGCTAACAGATTGTTCGCCAATAACGCATGCAGGTTGAGTATCGTATAGCGATTGAACCCGACATCGTTGGCGTTGGCGACGAGAAACTCGATCGCATCCTTATGATTGAGGATCATCTGCGCTTCGCGCGGTCCGCGCCCCTCTGCGGCTTCCCCGAAATCCAGCAGCCGCCGCGTATCGAGCAGCGAATATGTGTTGCCTTCGAGACGGCTGGAATTCCATGCAAGGTCGATAAGCAGCCTGTTCAATATCTGCTTCGCGTAGGTGCCTGCCGCTGCGGCCTCAATCTGCGGCTTGCCGATTGTAGCCAGATGATCGCGCTGCTGCTGGGTCAGATAGAAGGTTTCGTTGGGCCGGTAACGATCCAGGAAGCTGCGTTCATAGCCGACCGGTTGTCGCACCGCGACGGGCTGGCGCACATAGGCAAGGACAGCGCTGCCTTCAGGTGATATCGGGACGATGTCGGCTGGGCCAGGCTGGGCGATGATCTCATCACCATGGTGATATCGGGCTGCACGCCCTTCGCCGATAAGGCGTAGCCGACCCGCGTCAACCAAGGCGCGAAGACGATATTGGAGGGTACGACGGGCACCAGGTTCCGCGAGCGCGCCAGTGATCTGCGCTGCTGACGCACCATCCGGGAATTGGGCCACAGCGGCCTCGATCGCTTGTAGGTCAGCTTCAGGTATTAGTCGTGCCACATAACTTCCTTAGTTGCGCAAAAGATAAATCGCGCAACTATAAGAGTCAATGCGCAACTAATCGCGGTTATGCGCAATTTCGCGGGAATTCGCGCAAGCTCGCGAGCGGGGGCCGTGTTCGGCTTGAAAGGCAGAGAAGGCGGGCCCTGGAATTGGCCGTTTTTTTTGTCTTGTTGCTCTCATGCGCTTTGCGAAGATTGAAGAAAGGGTACTTTCCGACCAACCTTTCAGCAATTCCAAGGGGAGGAGAGGGGGAGGTTGAATGCTCTCATTTTGGGAGTGATTTTTTATCTGCGGAACCCCGGGCGTGATAGTATCGACGAGAAGGAGCATTGCATGAGCGGAACGGATGACAAACCCATTCCACGTGAGCCGCCGCAGACCCCCGATCTGGCAAAGCCAAAAGCGGCACATTGGCTCTGGCGGCCATGGTATGCCAAGTCATGGTGGACAGCAGCTGCAATATTCTGGCTGATTGCGTTTTTCGCGCCCTATCTCTCTCTCAATGCAGACCATATTACCCCCATCATCCAGCTTTTCCATCCATTCTTGATCGTGCCAGTGATGGGTTTTGGTTTTTTCCGCGCGTGGATACGCTATCATTTTCTTATTGAGGCTGGCTGGATAAATGCCCGAGGCTCTATTGATCCTTTTGGCGCAGATGGAGATATGTTCCGAAGAATGGATCCCACTAATCCCGCAGACTCTCGCTATTATTGGCACCCCGGCAATCCCGGCAGTGAAGCTTGGCGCAACGAACATGTGCGTGGACTGCGTTAGCGTTTTTTGTATTCAGATGTTCCGTCACCGAGCCCTGTATCACGATCACCACTGAAACGGCCGCTCTCCAAAATACGATGTTGTTCAAAAGACGTGAGTGGCGCCATCATATCAACAGTTCCCCGACTGGCATCGGCCTGACCAAGATAGCGATTGCGTAGCCCATTCTCTCCCAGAACTTGCCGATCGAGTTCGCGCGTGAATGTTTCAGCGGGTTGTGTCGAGCGCGACGCCGAGCGCTCTGCCTCTGCAATGGCGTTACGCACGTCGTAGTTGACGATGTCGGTGCTGGCACGTGCGTCTGTCACCCCCATGCCGACATCACTTGTCTCAAAGCCAACCTGTCCTCCGGCGCGGCCATGTGTCCGACCCTTGCCACCAGAGCGCTCTCCTCCGCTCTCGACCGAACCACCTGTATTGATGTTGACGGACGAGCTATTCGATACCTGGTGGCTCGCACCGCGCGAGAGCGACCGCGTCCATCCCGTCTGCGTCATGATTGCCTGGACATCACGCTGAAGCGTATCGGCAACCTGCGGTTTCAATCGCCATTCGCCCTTGCGATCCATCTCGAATCCGCCGCGCAGCCAGTTAGCCATCATGGCATGGCCTTCCGCCCCGCCGCCCAGGAAGTGCTCGACCGTATCTGGCCCAGCCTGTTTGCCTGCCTCAAACCGAGTACTGCTGTCCGAGCGCGCCGACTGGCTGAATCCGGTGCTGCTCGATACCAATAGGTCGTTGTGGGCAAAACTCAGCCGCGCCCGCCCACCCTTTGCAATCGCGCCGAGCTGGCTTTCGTTGATAAGGCCCGCCTGCCACATCTGCGCAGCGGTCTGCGGCGTAAGATTGAGGTTGAGGTCGCCATTCTGGTCCATTGCAATCTGCCTTTTGGTAAGGTCGACGCCATTGTCGCGCAGCAATCCTTGCATCCGGGTCAGCCTCTCATTCTCGACGATACGGCCAAGCCGTTCGTTGCGCGCCCGATCGGCGATGCCCGCCGCGCCGCCCTCGACCATGTCGACCTGGTTCCCGGCGGTACGGCTGAGCGCCTGGATGAAGCTGTCGAGCCGCGCGGCCTCGCGCACCGAAGCCCCTGCCGCAGCCGCCCCTTGTGCAAACCCAAAATTCTCGCTCTGCCGCCGCTGTTCGCCAATGCGCGCGGCCGAGCGCGTGCCGTCCGGGCCAACTTCGCGCTGCGCGTCGAGCTTTCCCGACCGCTCGGCAAAATCATAACCCGCCGCTTCCCGCGTCCGTCCATAGACGCTCGTGCCTTCACGCGCGGCCTCCGCAGTCGCACCATCGGCTGTTCCCACCTGGGCCGCGGCATTATAGCTTTCCAGTGCATGCATGATCTGCGCCTCATTGCGCCCGGTCGCACGCGAAAGCTGGGTGATGGCACTCGATCGTGCTTCTCCAGACAGCACGTTGATGAAGGATACACGCCGCCCGGTTTCGTCGATCGACAGGCCGAGGATGGAGGCTGCTTCTCGTTGTCCGGCATTGCTGCCCGTCCGCCAGGCCTGCTCGGTTGCCACATTGCCACGCTCCACCTGGGCGACTTGGTCCCCGGCATAGTCACGGCGCCCTTCCATTGCGCCGACCGTCACCTGCGCTGCGGTCAGGTCATTGCGCAACATCTGCTCCTGATCGAAAGCATTGGCGCTGAGCTTGGCAAAAGTCGGATCAGCAGCAGCCTGCCCGATCAGAGTCGAAGCCTTGAGCGCCGCATCCCTCTCACTATAGCCGTTGCGCTCAAAATGGCGCTGGGTGCCAGACAACATCATATCATAGGCGCGATTCTCGCCGAAGGCCTTCCACTGCACCATATTCTGGGCGAACGCCGCAAACGCCCGCTCGCCCGATTGCCCTTCGCCAAAATAGCTGGTGCCAAGCGCCCGCAACACATCCTTCTGGGCAAAGTCATGAATAGCGCCGGTCGTGGCGCTGGCGCGAACCGCTTGTGCCGTCGCGGGATCGGCAAGGTTGCGCCCGACAAGCGCTGGCGACAGCCCTCCCAACTCTCGCGCCGCATCAATGCCGCCCAGCGCCATCGCGCTGCTTCCAGCGAGCCCACTGCCATGATCGCCGATCACGCTGCCCGCTGAACCAAAGGCGCGGTTGCCGCCAAAGGTTGAGCGCTCACCAAAGTCCCCGAAGCTCGATGCTGCACCGCGCCGGGCCATCGTCCCGCTAGCCGATGCCTGCGCTTCCAGCGCCGAGGCAAACCCTTCCCGCGTCATAAGGGGTGCTGCCGCCGCGCTACCCTGGCCCTGTGCCTGCAACGCGCCACCGGTGAAGGAAGAGAAGACATTGCCTGAGAAGCGGAACACCGTGAACACGAATGCGCCGGCAAGGCCAGCGGCGGCCGTGCGAAACGTCCCGAATATCGCCAGCGCCTTCATCGCCGAAGAGGGGGCGAGCATCCAGGCATTGACGGCTACATGGTTGGACCGCATTTCGGCCAGCACCCCCATCGCCCGGCCCAGGGTGAGCTGATAGATGCCCGCATCGATCACGCCCCACATGGCGACGAATACGAACAGTCCGAGCGCAAAACTGGCTACCCGAAGGTTGATGGGGGTCAGGATGAACAGCAGCGCGATCGGCATCATGAAGAGCATGATGCCAAAGACCGTCGCACGAATGGTTGGCATCCACTGATTGGCGACCGACATGGTCGAAAGCCCGCTTGAGATGACTGCCCGGTTCGCCATGACCCGCGCGGCAGTCGCTGGACTATCCTCGTACAGCACCTCGCCCACGCTGTTGCCCAGCAATATGTCACTCATGAACGCCTGGAGCGTGAGCGGCGTCCCCATCATCACCTCGCCCATTTGTCCAAGCCGGGTACGACAGCGCGCGAGCTGACTGGCGTCTGCCACATCATAGCCTGTGCTCTGGCACACTTGGCGGGAATAATCCTCGAACAGCGTCGAGTCATTGAGACGCGACTGAATATGATCCCATGCCTCCTGGCAGGACATGGTCGTGCCCGCCTTGTCGGCCGAGGTGAACACTGTGCTGAACGTCGCTGGTCCTGCCATGGCGGCGAAGGCTGCGGGAAGGTCGGTCGTCCCGCGGAACAGCTGGTCGTCATCCACGCCATAGGCAGGCGATATGCGGGCAACCGGATAGCATTGCCGGACATAATCCTTGATCGTGGCATCGAGAAAGCTGTCGGTCATTGGCCCGCGCGGTGACACTGCGTTCAAGAAAAGGTCGAAGGAATGACCGCCTGCGCCAAATTCCAGCTTGGCATTAGGATCAAGACTATTGTCATCGATGGTTTCCGCGAGCGCCCGTTCCATCAAGTTGGTGACGCCTGCGACCAGGACGATCAGGTTGGGCACGTCGCCAACTGCCTGATAGGCATTGCGCACCCGGTCATAGACATGGACGGTACCGGTCGTGGCGATCAGCCCGACAAAAAGGCCAACACCCATCAGCATCTGGAAGCCGAACCCGACAAGGCCCATACCCTGGCTACGAATGGAAGCCAGCACGACGCCGAGCGCTAATCCTACGACTGCGCAGATCAGGACGAGCGTTTCATAGCGTGGGTCGCCAAAGATCATCGAGACTAGGCGGAACGCATCGACCGTTTCGGCAAAGCCATCATAGGTGTGGAAACTCGATTCCAACGCAAAGGCCTGCGTGGAGCCAAATAGAATGGGAAGGGCGGATAGGGCGCGAACAAGGCGACGCATCGGTGGAGCCTTTCTGGGATTTTCAGCGATTGGTGCCGGAAACGGTGCCGGTCGCCTCGCGCGCGTCGCGATCGCGGGTGCGTAGCAGGCTTGCATAATTGGCTGAGAGATTGGCCTGTGCGAGCGCGGCCATATAGCTTTGCCGCATCTGCGCGCGCTGGCGCAGCACTTCGTCGCGCAGGTCGCGCAGCTGCTCCATGCCCTTGGTAAGGATGCGCGTCTGGCAGATATTGGCATTCGCGCCATCGGCTGCGCCTGCCACGTTTGCTCCCCGTTCGGCATTCGACACTGCAAAGTCGATCGAGCGGGTGAGGTCGTTGAGCATCTGATAGGCAAGCGTCAACGCGACAAGTTCGTCCGTGTCGGCGATAACGCTGTCGGACACGCCCTGGCGCACCCCCCATTCGAGCAGGCGATAGACCGGCAAGGTGCGCACATTGGCGACAAATTGTCGTTCCTCGGCGGACAGGGCGGCGCGTGTGCGGATTTTCGTGGCGATGGAGTTCATGCGCGCCTGCGCCAGTTCGAGCGCACCCTTGCCGCCGTCTGCGGCGCAGTCTGTGGCGGTGGGCGGTATGGCGAGCGCCCGGCTCTGGACTTTGCCGGCCAGAAAATCCTGCGAACTCTCGCTGTCCTGATGCGGGCAGGCCGGGATGGCGGAGAAGATCGGCACCTTGTCGGTCGCGTCCCAGCGCATATAGACGTCGCCGACCCGCGCGCGCATGACGCCTGCCCAGTCGCCTGCACCCACGCGGGTTGCGGCATGCGACAGCAGCGAACCGGTGCGGAAGATGTCGGTCACCTCGGCGGGACAATTGGCTAGAGCGTCCTTCAAATCCTCGGTTGGATTATTCTGGTTTGCCTGGATCTTCTCGCGGCTTTGCTGATAGCTTTTGGCAAAGCCCTGTTTCACCGATTTATAGCCAGTCATTTCCTCGATGATGCCCGACATATTCTCATCGCCTTTGGCGATCTGGACCATGCGATTGGCGAGGCGGCAGTCATTGACCTGGATGGAATTGAGGAAATTGGTCGCAGCCTCCATCTTCGAGATGATATTTCCCATTTTTTCGTCGAGCGTTTCGAGCAGATATTGGAAAGCGACGGCGGGCGCGGCCTGGAGAATGCTTTCCAGCTTCTGCACCAGATAGTCGGGGTCAAGGAAGGACATGCCGCCCAGAAACATGTCGATGCCGCCACAGCCTGCCTTCACCTTGGGCAGGGTCAGCGACATAAGATAATCGTCATGGACATCGACGCGCCCGGACATGCCGCCAGCGGTCACATAGCCGCGCGTCTGGTCCTCAAAGGAGCCAGGCGCGGTGTAGGTCACATTGTCGAACCAGCTTTCCGCCCAGCCCTGGGCATAGGCAGGAGTGGTCGCGCCGCAGGTGGCGAGAAGCGCGCAGACCGTCAGTGAAAGGCGTTGGGAAAATGAACGCATGGCGGGCTTCCTTGAGAGTGAGCAGACAAGGAGGCGTCCGCCCGCCAGCGGGACGCCTTTGCGAGATTGAGATAAATATGGTTGGAGCCCCTCAACGCGATGACCCCGACTGCGCGGGTGGAGCGCCTACGATTCCGGTAAATTTCGCCATGGCGCGCAGGCCCACGGCCGGGCGAACGCCGGTCAGCATTTTGGCGGCGAGATAGGCGTTGCGCGCGAGATTTTGCGGCTGGTCGGTGCCGATCGCTATCGGGATGATGCGATTGGGGTCGCTGAGCGGTCGGACCCAGGCGACCGGGTGGCCGACCCATGGAAGCCCAAGGCGACCCGATCGCAGCAGGGCTTCCTGACCGCTGATGGTACGGACCTGCCAGCGATAGGTGCGTGAGAAGCGGCCAAGCTTGGCCCAGAGATCGTCGCAGGGGAGACAGGCTGGGGTGGTGGTCGTCTCGACGATATAAAGTGGGGCTTGTTGTCCCAGCGTTGCTGCAAAATCGGCGGGGAAATCCCGCGTCACCGGCACCCGTGCCAGCCATGACTGCATGGCAGCGCTGGTAGCAACCGGATGGATGGCGGCGCGCACGGCGTCGTCGCGTGAAGGCGAACGGGCTTGCGCCAATGTCCATGGCGCGATCATCGCCGCCAGGACGAACGGGACGCGCCGCCACATCATGGCTCAACCATCCCACCGGTCGCCGAGATTTGTTCCTCGACGCTGCTCGTAGAGACTGGCCCATTGGCAAGCGCATCGAAAAAGCCGTCCTCTTCACCGGCTCCGGTGAGAAACTGCTCTGGCCGAATATCGCCCGACAGCAGGCGCACGGCCTGATAGGCGGTCTGGATGAGATTGGGATAGGCTTCGACCCCGGTGGCGATCACCATGCGCTGCGCGCTGCCGCGCCGGATGACCATGGTGGTCGGCGTTACCTCGACCCCATAACGCTGGGCAATCTCCGGCCGCCGGTCGAGATCCTGGAGCGTTACCTGCCAACCCATCTCGTCCTGGAACCGCTGAACCACGGGCCATTGCACCCGGCAATAGCCACAACTGGCGCGCGAGAACATGACGAGGGCAAAGTCCCGGGCCTGCGCGCGCAGATAGGCGCGGCGCACAGCATCCTTTTGCGCCAACATCTGGTCGCGCGCATCGCTCACCATCGGATTGGCGGATTTGGCGTTCAGTTCAGGATGCTGGAGCATGGCGATCTGGGTGACGCCGGCGAAGGCGCGCGCCTTGCGCCGGGCAAAATCCTGCAAGCGCCAGAAATCGGACACGGCTTCAACGCTCAGTACGGTTGCGGCATAGTCGCGCTGTTCCTCGATCAGTTTGCGTATTTTGGGCGGGGTCCAGCGCGCCAGTTCTGTCATCGGCGGGATGACGGGCTTATTCAAGACGTCGGGTTCGACCTTGTCGTCGCTTGCTTTTGGCGCTGGCGCATACCACCAATAGCCCTGCTTCATGGCCGGGACGGATGGCGTTGCTGTTACAGGCATCGATGTACCGCGGGAGAGCTGTGCATATACAGGTTGGGGCAGCAAAAGGACGGCCCACAGGGCGACCGTGACAGGGCGCATCATAGCAGCTTCTCCATTCGGATAAGGCGCGAGATGGCTACCGGACCATAATAACGGCTGTCGAACCCGCTCGCATGGGCTGAACCGACATAGATATGCCCCGCAGCAATGCGCTGCGCGTCCGGTGTCCAGTGGCTAAGCCGCTGGCCATTATGCCCCACCGCCTTGCTGATGCCGAGCAGATGTCCATTGCAATAGTAGCGGCCATCCCAGGCGCCCGACGTCATTGAAGGCGTCTCGACGATCTCTATCCGGTCACCGGGAAAACAGAGCGCATATTTGGTGACATCGACCGGCGCGGGTCCGGCCAGCGGATGGACGAGTTTGAACGAGACCAGATCGCCGCGGTGGATAGGCCCCGGCGCTTTGCGCACCACCCAGGCGTCGATCGAAGGCGACATGATGAGCGTCAGTTGCGGGAGCCCCCATGCGGTGACGGCCGCAATCGGGAGAATGATAGCGCAGGCTTTGGCCAGCTGGAGGGGGCGGCCCGGTTCATCAGATCGCGCCGCTCCCAGCGCTAGCGCGGCCTCCTTTGGCAGCGCGCGCAGCCGTGGCGCGATACCTCTAGCGGCGTTCCAGGCGAGCCTGAACATCGGCGACCTCCCTGGCTCCGCCCAGACGGGCATATTCTTCCAGCAATCCCGACAGTGCCGCATCGCCATAGATGATGTGCTGGCTTTGCGGGCTATTCTCCTCGCGTTCACAATAGGGCTGGGTCGGATCGGCAGGGATGAGACCCAGCGCGGGTACGCGTATGATCCCGTGCTGGCGGAACACCAACGGATCGATGATGATCTGGACATTGCGCATCGCGCAGGCCGGGCCTTCGCAGCCCGGGTCGATCCGTAATATCTGCGCGCTCAGCTTTGCCATCGGCGCGACCTGCGACAGTCCGCCGGGCATGCCGCGAAAGGCGATCACACCGCCGACGCGCTCAAGCTGGGCAGCATAGGAACGTAATATCGCAACAGGCATGGAGGATGAGGCAAAAAGCAGCGGAACCCTGCCTGATTGTGCGGGCGGCGCTATGACAGCTGCTACCGCCTGCATGTCCGGCGCTTCGAGGCCCAAGGCCTGTGACAGGCGTTTTGCGGCAATTTCGCGTTCGGCAGCTAAGCCTGCCTTGCCTTTGTCGAGAGCCGAGCGCGCCCGTGCATCCATGACCGGCGATGCGCCATGTTTTCGCAACCCTTCAAATGCCCGCCGCCGCTGTTCATCGGAAAGTGCGGGAAGTTGTGTCGGCCCGGCGGTGGTATCGGGCTTCCGCCTGGCGATACTCCCCTTCAGCCGCTCCATGGCAACAGCGCCTTGCGCTTGCGCCTGGTCGCGCGGGTTTGGCGTGGATGGTGTATCCTGCCCCATAGCGGGCACAGCGATCAGCATCAGTCCCGCCGCACGCAAGGCGCGGCTAGGGATTGACCGTCTGCAGATACGCATCGATCCTGTCCTCCATATCGATCTGAATATCACTCTGGGCGCGCGTCTCGATGTCGGCATAATAGTCCGACAGATCCATCTGCGAGAAATCGAGCGCCTGAAATTCCTGGGGGGTAAAGCCCCGGCAATAGGGTTGTTTTGCGGTTCCCCAACCCAGAGCATTAAAGCTTTTAAGCTGAGGTCGGCCCTGTTCCTGAATGATCCGGCCAAGCTTGCTGTTGAAGCAGCAATGGCCTTTGGCCTTCTGCACGCAGACGCCAAGGATGCTGGAGGCGCAATAGGTGCCGACCTCATGGCACATGCCTGAGCCCCTTAGCATGCCCACTTCCATATCCTGTTGGTCACAGCCCGAGAGCAGGAAATCCATCATGACATTGATGGCAAGGCTGATCGCGATCGAGGTGGGATCGATGCCGATGATGATTGCGTTGGCCCCGGCGCTGGCCGCCTGACTGGCTGTCGCGCCTGCCTTGAACGCGGCATAGGCCGCCTTCATGCCGGTCCAGACGCCTTTGGCGACAGCGATCTTGGTGCCGATCGAAGAGAGGGACGACCCCATGCCGTCCTTGACGATCTTCCCTTGATCCTTGCAGCAATTGGAAAAGCTGGTGTTGAGGCCGGCGGGACGGCAGCGCACAGCACGGCCCGAAAATATCTCGATCGTACCCAGGCAATTGCCGTCGGCATCGACAACACCGTCATTTGACGCGCCAGGATCATCGACCAGCGGCGCCTCAACCACCACCGCTCCGCCGACAACGGGCGTGCAGGCATGGGGCGAACAGGCGGGCGTTCCGCCATTGACCGGCGTGCGGCAGGCATATTGGTTTCCCAGCGGGCAGCTATAGGTGCCGCCGGCATCCTCGACACAGCTTGCCTGCTGAATGGGGCATAGCGCGCCACTACCCGTCGCTTCGTCGCATCTTGCTGTTTCACCGGGATCGGCAGCATCGCCATTGCCATTGAGGTCGGCCGCGCAAATCTGTTGGGCAGTCGCCGCGGACGGAGCAGCAAACAGGCTGGCGGTCATCACCCATGCGGCGATAGCGAGCCCGGCATGACGAGTTAAGCGCATCACCGGGCCTCCGCGCTGCAGACAAGGTCGGCACCAGACAGACGAACCGTCTGCATCATGACGACGGCCTCGGGAAAATCATCGAGGCAGCCACAGGCCGAGATCAGTTCTTCGCCTTCGCCCAGCGGACAGGCGTTGTTAGTTGTGCAACTGTGAAAATAGATGTCCCACCCGGCCGGATCATTCTGTCTGGCGCCCACGATCCCATCGACTGCGACATCGCTATTGGCTTTGGGCGCGCGGGTCTTGCAGATGGGTTCGCACGCAGCGACCGATCCCCGGTCGGGCATGGTGAAGGGCCGGGTCGATGTGGCGACCGTCCCATCATCGGTAATCGTGCGATCGGCGAGCAGGGTCTTCGTGGAATGGTCGATGATATAGGCGCCACGGGTGAGATCGGGCTGCGGGGCGCTGCCTAAATCGATCGTGCAGGCATACCGCCGACTGCGTTCGAAGAAGTCGCGTGTATATTGGACAGAACAGTCCCCGGTGCCGAATAGCCTGGTGGAGGGCAGGGGCTTCAGGCCGGTATGGACGCCATTGCGGAATGTCGTGACCCCATCGACCGTCTCGCTGTCGAGACGACAGGCCGGATCGGCGGCGTAGCCTGAGCACAGATCCATCAGCTGTTCGCTGATCTCGCAGGCAGTATCGACCTGGACTTCGAGCGTGACATAGCCCCAATTGCCCTCGCCGCCGCCGCGCACGCGGGCTCCCACGATCATGGCCCCTGCCTTAAGCTGAGCGGTCACATCGATGGTGGTATGCTCAACCCAGGGATCGTCGCTGATCCGACAGTCGCCTGACGGCAGCGCCTCGCCCGGCCAGGGTCGCTTACCGGCGGAACCGATAATCTGGCCATTGACCCGCGCCTGTACCCAGTCGTCCGCGCCCATCTCGACGATGCGCGCCGACAGGATCCGGTCAGGCGCGATGGGGTCGAAGGTGGCGCTATGGATGGGCGGACTATTGCCACAATTGCCCGGTCCCCGGATCTGGTAGCGGCGGCACCCCGCGCCGCAACTGGTGACCGACGCAATCGAGCCGCCAACGCCCATAATGTCGTCATAGTCCCAGGACTTGACCGCAATGTCGCGGGTGATCGTGCAGGCGCGGATTTCCTGGGCCTTGCCGCTGCCGATCGCGGAACCGGCAAGCGCCTGAAACAGGCTGCTGGCTTCGGCTATATTGTAGGCGTCGCCCTGTATCGCGGCAGGATCGCTCCGATAGGTGGTGGCGGTGACCGACGGATTGGCGGTGCATGCGGTCATCTGCGCGCCGGTATATCGGATGACCGGGCCGTCGATTTGTGCCTGGGCGATGCCTATGCGCGGATCGGCGGTGGTGAGCGCGCCTACCACCCCGCCGCCCAGATCTTTCAGGACTGAAGCCATATTGCCCCAGACCAGATTGTCGCCGCAGCTATTGTTGACGCAATAGCAGCCTGCCAGTGCGGTGAGCTCGACCTGGGCCAGCCTGACCTCGCCAGCGCCGCCGACGGTCCACTGGAAATTGCGACACTGGTCCCAGCTTGCCTGATTGCAGGCAATGACGCCATTGGCGCAGATGCCTGAAATCGGCATGGGCACATTGAGCATCTCGTCGAACGTGCCGTCCAGATTCTTGTCGCGCGTCAGGCGCAGGCTCGTGATATCGCCACCGGGCCCAGGTTGGGCCAATATTTCCAGCGCCGTGGCCGATTTCTGACAGGCAAGGCTGGGCGTGAACTGCTGGCTATTGTCGATGGTTGCGATCGGCTGTCCACCAAGGCCTGGGGTCAGAAAGTGGCTCTGCAACGCATCGCTGTCGCTGCTCTTGTTGCGGGAGGCTTGCGCGGCGGTGCGTGCCCGCTCCTCCATCGTCTGCGCCAGAACATTGCTGGTAAGGCAGGCTAGAGCACAACCGCCAGCGAGGATCAGGCCCCGCTTCATGGGCACACCTTTAAGCAGGCCCAAATAAGGTGGGTGGTCAGCACGGTCGCTGCGACGACAGGACGGAGAGGGGCATTGTCCGTTATCGCATGGGGTTTTGCGGCCGTGCTGACCAAAGGTGGAGCGACACCGTCGGGAGACGACGCCATCGCTCCGTCCTCGCACCGTGCGGGACCGCAACCACGGCTGTGGCGGGCAGGCGCGGAACAAGCCCGCACCGGTGCGAGGGAGGGGAAAGGAATGCTGCTCATGGGGTCGAGATTCCGGCGCAGCAGATGACCTTCTCAAACAGCATGAATTGGGCATTGTCTTTGCCCGGCGCATGTTTGGCGCTCGACCAGAGCGCGCCGGGACGCCCGATATTGACGCATTTGCCGCCCTTGACCGGCTCCATAAGCTGCAGCTTGTAGCGGCTCTTGGTCCAGATCGGCTGCGGTTTGAACGAACAGCCATCAGGCGACGAAATGGTCAGCGCGCCAAGCCGCCCCATCATGTAGGTACCGCGCGCGGCCAATCCCGCCCAGGCCTCGACGCTGTCATCGAAATGGATGTCGCCTGCGATCGGATAGGTCGCGCCCCAGCTGCCCATGCACCAGAAAAGCGGATCGATGACCTTGCCCGCTGCCGCCGCGGCGCTGTCGGCCATGCAGGCAAGGCCCGCTGCGGGGTTGCCGAACAATATGCCTTCAGGCTGGATGATGGCGCCAAGCGTTCCCGACTGCCAGGTTGGCAGGACCTCTGTGATCATCGCGACATCGAACCCTTCATCTTCGATGCAGGGCAGGTCGGTGAACATGTCGAGCATCTTCCAGACCGGCGCGATATAATAGTGCATCTGCGCGAACATCTTGCGACTATTGGTGCCGTCGGCGATTGAGGACTGGCTGCCCTGGAGCTTGCCGCCGGTCGGCATGAGATCGGCACCCAGCGCCATCATGCAGCCTGGTTCTGTCAAGACATCGACCATGCGATTGGGAGACCAGAAGCTGACCTTCACCCCAAACCAGAAGCTGGCCCCCTTTCGGCAGGCGCATAAGGGTTTTGAGGCCGACTGGGCATCGAGTGCTTTGTCGAGCTTGTCAAAACTGCCGACCCGGACGCCGCCGATGGTGATCGGGAAGATGCAGTTCCAGCGGACCTTGGTTACGGGATTGAAGATCGTGCCTGCCTCGCATTTGGAGGCGAGGGCCGGTGTCGCTGGCGAAATAAGGGCAATCGCCATGCCAATCGCGGCCGAACGCAAAAGGGTGCAGGCGCGGATCATCGGCTTGCCTTTGCGCCAGCACGAGTACCAACCCGCACTTCCTGCAACTCAAGGCGCTGCCCCATCTGGCGCACAATGACCGGCGCGTGGGTCAGGCCGAGCCGCTCTTTCACCCGATCCTCCAGGATGAACAGCGCGCGGCCATGCCGCTCCCCCAGCGTAATAGCGTCCGCGTCGCCAGCAATACCGGACGCCAGCAGGATGAAATCGGTCAGCGCGGCATGATCGAGCGCCCATGGAAGGTCGCGCGGGGTGACGATCACCAGCCTTTGGGGCAACGACACATAGGTCAGCGGGTTGAAGGTGAAGCCTTTGGGGTAAAGTAATCTGCCATCGGGAAGGCGGATCTCCTGATCGAGGGTGTAGAAGGGCACGACGTAGCGCGTGCGATCCTGTATAACCGTGGCCAGAGGGGCGGACTGCATCGCCGACCAACCGGAACGCGGCCCGAGGCTGGCTGCCATATTGGCAGGCTGGCGCGCGGCCTGGGCTTCGATTTCAGCCAGCGCATCGGGCTCGGCGATCGGCCAGGTCCGTCCGATCGTAGCGCTATTGGCCAGTGCCGCGGCAGGGAAAGCCGTTGCGATTAGCATGATGGCCGCCCGGCAGCGCGCTCGGCCAGCGAAATCCGACAGCATGCGCTTCATCGCCCTGCCGCCCGCATGGCGGCGGTGGCGTGGCCGCGCCGGGGTCGCCAGACCTCTCCATCACCGCCGCTTCCACCATGAACAGCGCTTGCAAAAGCGAACAGGGCAATCATCGCGGTGCCGCCCAAGATAAGCCGAAGCGGCATATCGATGATGCTCGTCGACCAAGCGAGAAGCCCTGCCTCAATGACGAGCAGCAAATGCGTGCCGATCATCAACCGGATAGCGGTCTGGCAGGGCCGGGGCGATAATATCCCGTTCATGGCCGCCGCCATGGCAGGATCGCATCGCTGCGCCGTGCCCGCCATTGGCGGGTCCTGGACAAAAGCTTGCCAATCAAGCCGGTCAGCAAAATGAGCAGGATGCCCGTACTCAGGCACGTCGCACCAATCAAAAGCGCGCCGCGCGCAATGATCGCGGTGGGCTGGTGGAGAACCAACCCGGTGACGATCACCATCGTGGTGAGAAGCAGGGTTTCCACGATCATCAGCCGGAACCGCCAGCGTACCGCCTCTGCCTCGGCACGGATTGCAACCCGCGCCTCGATCATGCGCTCGATCTCGGAATCCTTGCCAAACCCCAGCGGCAACTGGTCTGGATGGTGGGCTGTCCGGCGCATCAGACGATCTCCCCGCCCGATCGGGAAGGCAATATCTGCGCCGGATCGACGCCTGCCAGTTCGCACACGGCTTCCAACGGACTGCGCCCCGCGCGGATCAATGCGTCGAAGGCTGCCACCTCATTGGGGGCTGACGTATTGATCCAGTAGGAAAAGGGATCGACCACGAGGCGGGCCACGCCAAGGCCCAGCGGGGAGTCGATGAAGACCTCGCTATAATGGGGCTTGTTGTTGCGGACCGACTTCAACAGATCCAGCACGAACCCGGAATAATCGAGTATCTTATTCTCTACCGCCTGGGCATAGGTCGATCCCTGCAGCAGGAAACGGGTGGCAGCATTTTCCAGGATCACCTGGCCCGTGCCACCAAAGAGCAGCAGGTCATTGAGCGACTGGAGCACCACTCCGAAACTGCCCTGATATTTGCGCGCCCGCCTGTAGCCCTGGCCGAACGCTTCGGCGAGCCGGGAGAGATCCTGGCCTTCGCTCCGCGTCATGAACTGGGCGGCTTCATCGCACAGGACAAAGCGGGGCCGGTCGCGTGCCGAAAGATAGAGCTCCTGCGTGACTGCATTCACCACCACCATGACGATGACGTTGAACAGGTCCGGCATGGATTTGAGCCGTTCGAGCTCCAGCACGACAAATTCGTCGTGGCTGATGTCGAAGGTGGACGGCCCGTTGAAAAAATGGCCGTACGCGCCTTCGCTGCCAAAATCGCGCAGATTGAAGGCAAGCTCGCGCGCTACGGGAACCAGATGATCGACCCGGTCGAGATCGGAAGTCGCAAATTGCGGATAGGCGCCAAGCCATGCGCGGACCGCATCAATGCCTTCCTCGGCATGGCCTTCATCAATCGTCCACTGGACCGCGGATTTGAGCAGATTCCATTCCGAGGTCGAGACGCCCTTGCGGGTAGCGGCATTGGCCATTTCTGCGACGATGGCGACCGCCATGGAAATGGCCGACTGGCGGTCGTCGCCATCGAGCGCAAACCCCATGTCGAAGGGATTGAGAACCAGGCACTCCTCGCCAATGTCGATATAGCGCCCTGAGCAGAGCGTGCAGAGTTTGCGATAGCTCCCGCCAATATCGATGATGCGGATGAGCGCGCCTTGCGCATAATATTGCTGGCACAGGTTATTGAGGAGGAAACTCTTGCCTGCGCCGCTTTCGGCCGAAACAATGAAATTATAATTGTTGATGCGCGGATCGAACAGATCGAGCGTGATGAGCTGGCCCTTGCGCCCGGTATAGAGCAGCGCCGGGCGGCCACCGCCACGAAAGTCACTCTGCACCGGGGCCAGGAGCACTGCGGCTTTGACCGGCATGCGAAAGTCGCGTTCCAGCAGGCGCATCATGCGTTTCTCCGGATAAAGCCCAAAGGGCAGGCTCATCGGCAGCAGGACCGGATTGAGATAGCTCTCCTCCTGCATCATCCAGGGAAGCGGTTCGCTCTCCCACAGGCGCTTGGCGCGTGCCGCCATTTCGCGCGCCTGTGCGCTGTCGCGACCAAACACCCAGACCATCGGGATGACCGAGAGGAAGCGACTATTGCCTGCTTCGTCCAGCACCCAGCCAATTTCCTCGATCTGCTTGCCGACCTCGACCGCGAAACTGCCTGCGGCTTTTTGTGCAGACAAAATCTGGGCACGTTTGTGAATTTCAAACTGGCTATGATCAAAGAGGATGTTGAGCGTGATGAGGAAGGGACCACCAATCTGATCGCTATCTTCGGCAGCGCCGCGCATGCCGCCCAACAGTCGATTGGCGCGCTCGGCGGTGATACGCCGCGCGGGGGCACGCGGTGTCAGGCAGCGCGCGACCTGGCACCCAAGAAAGACCTCGGACCCGTCGAACAGCAGATCGGGTCCGGCATCGATGATCTGCTTGCGGATAGGGGGAGCGGGATGACCATTGCTGCCATCGGCAAATATGCCAGGTGCAGTCGCGAAGAGACCGTTGAAGATCCGGCGATAGAAGCGCACCAGTTCTTCTGGCGCTAGCCTGCGAATACCGAGTTTGGACAGCTGCTCTTCGACCTGTCGCCGCAGATCCGAGCCCAGTTTCACCCGCGTCTTGATCGAGAGAAATAGCCGGAAATTGCGGACGGGAATGCCGTGCAGTGCGTCCAACCCCTGGGTACCGGCGCGCATATAGTCGGCGGTGCGCTGCGCCGAAGCCTGGATCAGGGGATCGGGTCGGGTCTTCAGATCCAGGAAAGCGTCAAGCGCATCATCGATCAGCGGATCGGCAAAGCCGTGGAGCTGAAGAACCGTCCCATCGGGGAAATGGACGTTGAGCAAACCCAGCAGCGCCTGATGGACATGGGCAAACATATAGGCCGATGGCACAAGTTCCCAGGCGTGGCCCCAGCCATCATCGATGCACATGAAGGCTTCTTCCTGCGCGTCCCAGGCGACCATCGGCAGAAAATCGGAATAGGCGTCGCGCGCAACCGCGCGGTGCAACGCCGAGATTGTCAGGCCGCCGCCATGGCGCGCGCCGAGCGGGCTCATGGCTTTGCCTCCACAGGCAAAGCAGGCACGGCGGCAGGTTCGCCTTGGCTGGCACGATCACCTGACGGCCGTTCGCGTATCTGTTCTAATATGGGGACGCGCGCTGCAGGCTGGACGGGATTGACGAGATAATCGCCGACTACCCATTGGGGTCGTTCGATAATGGCATAGACATAGCGCGGCATGTAGAGCCGGTCGGGCCGTTCGCGGTCGGCATAGGGCAGGATCAGCGTGCGGACGGTGCGCCCTGGCCGGAGCATCGGCGTAACCGGCGCTTCGACCAGACCCTGGAGCTCTCGATACACGCTGTCGCGATAGCCGTTGAAGGGAGCAGCGCCGTTGCTTCTGCGCTTGCCCGCACCGCTGTTGGCAGGACTATTGGTCTTGTCACGCAGCATCGCCTTGTCGTTAGTCACTACCGGGTCGGAGCGCGACGGCATATCGGCGACCGCGTCGGCATAGGCTTTGTCCGGATGGATGCACTGGCCATGGTCGCTATTCTTGCAGCTGAACTTTTCGCTATAGGGCGACATCAGCGAGCCGACAGTGGTGCAGGCGGGCAACAGCAACACTGCGCCAGCCAGGAGGATGCTGCGTCCGCGGTGCCCCGACGCACAAGGCAATGGCGGCGTGGTCCTATTATTTTCGCTAAGGATCGACATCAGAATTTGCTCCCCGCTGTGGGTTTGATTTCGAGGGTCACGCCCTCCTGGATGACGACCACCACATCCTTGGCTGCGCCGACCTCGACGATGGGTCCGGCTTGGCGGGCGAGATCGAGATAGAAGTCGGTGAGCTTGTCGGAGGATTTGGAGAGGCCGCCTGCCAGCCCGCTTTTGGCGGCGTCGCCCGCATCGAGCGATCGCACCGATCCGAGCGCCGAGGTCGAAAGATCGCCAAAGCTGGTCTCGACCGAACTGGCAAAGCCGCTGACGGTGCCGGCGATAAAGGTTCGCGCCAGCGCTGCGCCGGCGCGTGTCACGACTTTGCCCGACAGACCCTTCTTGCCATCGGTATCGACGAAAAAGCCTTTGACGGGCATGTCGACCACAGAATGTTCGTCGAAATCGACGCAGGACAGCGAGACCAGCTGAACCTCGACCCGTTCCTTAGCGAGGCTGCCCGTCGCGTTGCCGATGACGAAGCAGCCGGCCAGATTGGCTTTGACATCATTGGGCAGGACGGCGGGGGCCTGGACGCGGGCGATCAGGGGTTCCGGATTGGACGTCGCGTCTCGGCTCGCCAGCGCGTCGATACCGGTGAGCAGTCGCGCCTTCATGAAACCAGGCGGCAAATAGATCGTCCGGATCTTTTTTCGCGATGCCGACGGCGTCCCCTCCTTTCCCGCTACGGCCGAAAGGGTGGCGGTCGCAGCGCCGATCGCGCCGACGGTCTTTTCCACCGGTGGCGCTGGAGGTGCCGGCGGTGCGATCGGTGGAGCTGGAGGCGGAATATCGCCCAGCGCGCTGTCCAGTTCGGCATTGCCTGGAGGGTCTGGAAAAGCGGGTGCGCTGCCTGGCAAGGCGGAGGGGAGGTCTTCGCCGTCCGACAAAGAGCCCGGTGGCTTGCTGCCGGGGATGACCTTGCCCTCTTCAATCGCGGTGATGCGATCGCCAAGCAATGTCTGGCCGTCCAGGATCTTGCGGACATCGCCGCGCAGCTTGGTTTCGAGGCTGTCACCGCGCAGGCCTGCACCCATATCAAGCTTGGAGGCAGCAGGGATGACCGGCTGATCAGCCGATGAACGGCCAGAAGCGGTGTATAGGCCATAGCCCAGCACCGCGACAGTGGCGGCAAGGCCTGCCTGTTTGGCCCGCAGCTTCTGGCTCGCTGACATGGCGGCCCAATGGATCTTGAGGTCAAGCAGGGCGGGACCGCGAGAGATAAACGGGCGAGGTTCGGGGGGTGCGATCTGGGAGGCGTCTGTTTCGTAAGGCTTGTCGACTTCGCTGGCCTGCGGTTTGAATGGGGCAGCGCGGCTGCGGCTGCGCGGCGGAACTTTCTGGCTCACAGCCCCTCTCCCCGGCGCACAATGATGACCCGTGCTGTTTCACCAGCCTTAAGATCCAGTCTGTCGGCGGTGACCGAGAATATCCGTGTGCCCAGTGCTGAATCGAGGAACAGCCGTTCATCCAGCTGGGTCGCTGTGGGCACCTCGATTCTATATTCCGATGCGGAAAGACCAGAGCCCTCGACCGCTACACGGCGTATTTCGCTGATGCGGGCGTCAGGCAGGGTAGCGATACGGATGAGTCCGGCACGCGGCGCGACGGCGGAGAAGCTCGCCGGTATACGGTCCTGAAGCATGGCCTGCGTGATCGAGACGGTGCGCTCTTCCTCGACCAGCGGCCCCAACAGCTCATCATTGGCTCTGGCCCGCTGGGCGCTGCCTGGCACGAGCGTGACGGTCTGGGCCGGTATATCCGATGGCTCGGCATAGAGCGGATAGATGGCGCCATTGCAGGTGACGAAGAATTCCGACGCCGTTGTCACGAAGCTACGCGTGACGGCGCCTGCGTCGTCGACCTCCTTTACCAGAAATTTGATCCAGGCGTCCGAACCGCCTTTCTCGACACTGATCGCTTTCTCCGCCGAGAATTTGACATCCTCGATTTCGCCGCCGACGCAGACCAGATGATTGACGTCGCGGTTGGAGAGGCGGATTGTGCTGGTCTGGTCGGGCAGGGCGGTGATCGACTGTCCGAAGACAGGCATGGCCATGACAAGAGCAAGGCAGCAAAGTGGCGTGCGTGTGAGCAGCGCACAGGAGAGCGGCGCACGCGCGCCTTTACCCAAGTTCGGCATCGAATTTCTCCTCGGACAGGCGGGTGAGCCAGAAGCGGCCATTTTCGATGGCGTAGCCAATGCGCAGCGTGCCGCGGAATTTGCGGATGACGCCGCCGATGACGCGGACCTTCTCGACCGGGACCATGATCTGGCTGTCGGTCCAGCTGACGGGCTGGTCGGGCCGGATATAGGTGGCGATCGACAGGGTCGGATTGGTCGAAAGTTCGTCGAGCACACCGTTCAGCGTGTCGCGCATGCTTTCATAGGCGGACGGGTGCACGATCGAGAGCAGTTCCTGGAACTGGCGATCAGCGGAATAGGCCGAATAGGTGCCCGACAGAGTGACGATGTTACGCGTCATCGCCCGCAAATAGCCGCTCGATGGCGTGGAACCGGTTACATAGAGATCGCCGCTGGCACCGAAGGGCACGACGACCGTGCGCCTGTTCTGGTCGCTGGAATAGACAACTGCGCCCAATACCGCGGTGATACCGAACAAGCCGACAATCGCAAATTTGAGCAGGCGGTTTTCTTCAAAGAGGTTCGAGGAACCCTGTAGATAGCGGTGAATGCCAAAGCTGGCAGGCTTGCCGATCAGCGGATCGGCCGGAGCACCGGCCTTGCGGCTAAAGAGCGACATTTGCCTTCTCCCTCACTCGTAGAAGCGGGTCTGGGTGGGCCCTGGATAATGGGGAAAGGCCAGCAGTCCCCAGCGCCAGGCGAGATGCGGCAGGAAGCCGCGGGGTTTGGACCGCTTCCAGGGGATGAAAAGGAGAAGGGCACCAACGAGCGACCAGCCGATCAGTCCGCCAACGATTAGTCCGACGAAGATGGTCGACATGACCAGTATGAACTCGTCCGACCCAAACCATAGAATCTGGACAGGCCGATGCAGATACTGGGGTAGACGTTCGTCCATGATACCCTTCTCCTCAGGCTTCGCTACCCGCACGGCGGGGCGTTCTGAAAAGCCACCATTGGCTTTCCAGCTCGGAAGGCATGGCGTTCGGGCGGACGCCCGAAATCCGTGCCAATCAGGTCAGATGGTCATCCCGAAGGACTGGAGGATGCTGTCGGCCTTGATAAGGCAGACCGCCGCCACGATGGTCGGGATACCGATCATGATATTGGAAAACAGGCGGGACACGCCAAACAGGAATGCCGCAACGCCGCCAACAAAGCCCAGCGGTCCCTTGACGCCCTGGTTCACCACGATGTCGTAGATATCGTAGCCAAGGTCGCCGGCGGCGGGCGCGGAAAAAGCATGGGCGATACCGGTCATGGCGAGCAGCGCCACAAGGGCAGTGGTGCCATGGTCGGCAAGGGCAAGCGCGCGGTTGCGCGTTAGGGTCATCATCTTTGGTCTCCATCGAAAAGGGAGCCGTCCGCAGCTATGCCTCGCCCGCGAATGATCTCGCTGGCATGCCGAAGGTCGCATGGGACAGCTCCATGAGCGCGCGACCGCCGGCATTCCGGTCCGCCTGTTCCCGCACGTGCAGGAGACAAGGGAGCCATGGCAGGATGAGAGGCATCACCGGTGTGCATCGGGCAATGCCTTCGAAGGGGGCTTTCCCAGTGGCCTACTTTGTGGCGTATCGAGAAACGCCTCCAGCTGCGCCTGCTGGAACCCCGAAATGATCGTGCCATTGGCGATCAGGGTGGGGGTTCCGCTCACGCCGATCTTGCGGACCAGCGCGCTATCGGCTTCAACCTTCGCGCGTCCTTTGGGACAGGTCTCCAGCTTTGCCGGTTTCGCGCCATCATATAGGGCTTTGAACGCAGCTGCCGGTTCAGGCGAGCAAAGGATATGCTCGGCCTTTGATGCGGCGTCCGGGTGAATGCCCGACACGAAGAAGATGAGGCGGCGCACCGGCTTCCCTTCGGCAGCCTTCGTCGCCCAAAAGCGGTCGAGCGCGCGGCAATAGGGACAGTCGGGATCGGTAAACTCGATGATAGTGGGCGCATTCTCCGGGCCGATCGCCAGCGCCTGCGCCGGATCGATCGCGGATAATTGCTTGCGCGCCCGGTTTTCCTGATCCAGCGCAGTGAGGTTGAGACCATTGCGATCATAGATGGTCGCAAAGAGGATATGCTCGCTTTGCGGGGCATAATAGATAAGCCGGCCACCGGCACTTGCCTGATAAATCGGCCCTGCGACCGGCGATGGCCCGAAATCCTCGAACTGGAGATTGGTGAAGGTCTGGCGCAGCTGTTTCTCAGCGGCTTCTGCAACAATGGCAAGGCTGGGTTCCGACGTCGCGTCCTCCGCTTGGCTGGGACCGGCAAGCGCGAAAATGGAGGCGAGGGCGGTGAGCGCAGGGGCGTATCTCATCGCGCCAGTTCCCCGTAACGCCGGGCCTGGGCCCGAAGGAGGCGTGCATCGATCCTGATCGATGCGCCGATCGGCAGAAGATTAGACGAGGTTTGGGATGCAGCCGGTATGGGACGGATCACAAATTGCCCGTTCGCCTCTCTGATATCGAGTTGCGCCAGGGGCGTAAGGGTCACCGGCATTTTCGCCGGGCGTGACCATCCTATTGATGGTGCCAGCAAGGCAGCCGATACCATCCCTGCCGCAACGGCAGGCCCAATTGCCAGTCTCATATAGGTCTCCTGTTGCGAAGGCGTTTAGCCCTCCGGTGCGGCGCAAGATGACGGCCAGGCTTGGGCTTTTCTCTGCCGCAGCAGCCTGAAATTCGTCGTCCGCATCGCGATGGCAATCAGTTGCGTCAGCTTTTTAAGGGTCGCAATGGGGAGGGCACTGAGATGCCGAAAGCGGCACTGAAGTGCCGAAATCGGCATCTCAGTGCCGCTTTTTGCGCTGACTTCAGAAAAAATCGGCCGTGAGCGACTTCAAATTCATGCTCGGTCGTCTTGATCAGGGGGGCATACACGCGAATCGCAAAGGGCTTGGGGCATGACAGGGCATCGTTCGCGGACGTACCGGCTGCGCTTGTCGCAAGAGGGGACAGACCTGTTCCTTGCCCAGCACCACCGTCTCGCCCGGATCGCCAGGAGCTTCATTCCCTATGGCGCAACCCTGGGCGTTGCTGTGATGCTCATGGAAAAGGTGGAAACCGACGCGCTCGTAGCAGAGCTGGCAATGCCATCGCTCAAGCGCCTGGCAGGCAAATGCGAGCATTTTGTCGGGGCAACCGCTGTGCTCAATAGCGCGACGGGATCCATCCTCAATCGGCTCGATGAATCGGATTTGATCGGTGTCCGTCCTCCTGTCGGAGCATTGCACAATCTGGCGATCGCGCTGATGGAAAGCTGTGAAGATCATGAGCTGGCAAAGGCGTGGCAGCGCGTGCAGGCGGGCAACGCAAAGAAATAGCAGGGTCGAACGACAACGAAAGATCTGATCCGATCAGGACAGTTGCGGCACTGGAACGCCATGTCTGCCTATCCCAAGCGCAACGGCGCTAAGGGGGAAATCGATAGTCTCAAAATGGAAACGAATATATTTGACGCATTGCGTCATCCACGCGAATCTGCGGTCGTTGGAACGTGCATGGACGCTTTGAGACGCGATCAGGGAGGACCTGATGATCTCATCTCAAGGTGGCGCCTTTGAAGAGGGGGCGTCGATACTGGCCGAGGTCAAGTCGATCTCTGGTCGCCGCATTGAAGAACGGCGCAGGCGCCATCGTATAACCCAACAGCAACTGGCAGCCGACGTCGGGATCGGCGTGCGCTGGCTGCGCGAAATCGAAGCGGGCAACCCGAAGTCCCGTTTCGACGATCATGTCGCCTGCACGCACGCCCTTGGCCTTTCGGCGGCGCATCTCCTCATTCCCATGCTGTTTCTGGAGCATCATATGCACTTTCCACGCCATTTTTTTCTCGATGACATGTATGAACTCGAAGCCCGCTGCATAGAATTTATATCCAACCTGAGCTTGAGGACCTTTCTCCGCCCGACTGGTGGTGGGCAAAATGGTCCGGCAGACTCAGGCTCTGCAGCATAGGTGGCGCCATGGCGCCTGACGCCTATACGGCCGCCCGGGTTCACCGGGAGATCAAGCAGCTGATCATGGCAGGCAAGTTTCAGCCGGGCCTGCCATTGATCGTCCACACCCTTGCCGAGAGGTTCGGGACCAGTATTTCTCCGGTCCGCGATGCCTTGAACCGCCTGGTCGGCGAGAGACTTGTCGACATGCAGGGGGGTGGCGGCTTCGCGCTTCCGACCATAACCCGGCGCAGCGCCTTTCATCTGTATAGTTGGCATGCCGACATTGTGCGCCTGATCGTGAAGGTGATGATCCGTTTCGAGGAGATTGGCGCTCCGCCGGTTGCCCTTGTCAACAAGAGCGCCGATGGTGCTGCCATCGCCGACGCTGCGGCCGAGTTCTTCGCGTTGCTGGCAGGCTGTTCGCCCAATGGCGAGCATCTCGACGCCATCATCCAGGCGGGAGAGCGACTCGCCGTCCTGCGGCTCCATGAGGGGGGGATCGGACGGCAGGGTGAAGAACTCGCGACCCTCTGGAACGTCACCCGCTCGGGCAATAGAAATGCGACGCGTGTCGCGATGTGGCAATATCACCGTCGACGTCTGTTACACGCTGATGAGATTTCATTGGCTGCCACCAGAGCAGTGAGCATTTAGCAGCGGCGCTAAATGAACGACTTAACAAACCGGAGAATAAACGACTGAGAGACGATTGACTAATCAAGCTTATAAGCTGTCAGAATGGGAGCTTATAAGATCGGATATATGCCCAATGCCGCCTACCATTATGGACGCCGCAAATAGTGCGGCTTTGTGATGGAGATGAACATGACGAACATCATCGAACATGACGAACTGGTCGTCGATCTGGGCGCTGCCTCGGTGGAGACCAAGGGTGCCGGCGTCGGCAACGCCGACAGCCTGGGCACCGAAATCCGGCAAATGGGCATTGCGGACGACTGATCGCGGAAAGGCGCGCATCCCTGGCGATGCGCGCCTTTCTTCTCGCCACTCAGCAATAGGTGCGAGCATGGCTTACAGGCTTCGCGATGGTCTACATTTTTGCGTGTCCGAAAACCGCACGATATTCTTTGATGTGCCCGGCGACCGCTATTTCGCGCTCAAACCGGAATGGGACCGCGCCTTTCAAAAATTCTCGCAAGATGAAAAGCCCGTGCCTGAACTCGCGGAGCTGGAGCGCGCGCGCATTCTCATCCGCTGCGATGGCACCTGCGCGCCAATCCGCCCGGCTGCTATCGATAGGGCAACCAGGGATTTCAGTCTTAAACCGTCATCGCCCTTTGTTCGGTACGCGATGCGAAGCATCCTCTGCCAGCTTCGTGCAATTGTGTGGCTGCGCCTGTCCAGTTTTGAGGCGATCATCAACCGACTTGGGACGCGCCATCCGGCCACTACCGCCAGCCATGCGGAGGATTTGGTAGGCTTTAGCCAGGCATTTGCTGCCACCGCGCCGTTGCGCCCCCGGCATCGTCATTGCCTCTCAAGTTCGATCGCCTATGTCTATATGGTCCGTGCGTCTGGCATGGAAGCGACATTGGTGATGGGCGTAAGTGTCCAGCCTTTCTCTGCGCATTGCTGGGTGCAGTCGGGCGATACCGTCCTCAATGACCGACTTGAGAATATTCGACCCTTCCAGCCAATTTTTTGCGTCTGATGCTGCGTCAGTTTCTCATATTTTCGAGTTCGGCTCAGGTCGCGCTAGAAGGGTTGATCCAAAGAGCGCAGAGCGCGACCGGTTTGCGTCACGCCATCCAGCAGCAAGGGCTCGCGATCCTTGTCCGGTCGATCGAGGATGTTCTGACCATACCGGGTGGCAGTGGATATGTCCTTGGCACCCTGTTTGCAAAATATGGGCCTGCCCGCAGAATAGCACCAGACGATGCGCTAGCGATCGAGTCTTTGGCGCAACCTGACCCTATCTTCCCGCTGCGTGACCGCTTTTGGGGTGGATATGTCGCCATGCTTGCCGATGGCGGCGGTTTGACAATGATGCGGGATCCCTCCGGCGCGATGCCCTGCTATATTATCCCGCTATCGGGTGGCTGGGCAGCGGCGTCCGACATATCTCTCTTCGTGTCTGCCGGTCTTTTGAAGCCGACAATCGCGTGGGATGCAATACCGCGCTATCTCGCCGCGAAAGATTTGCCCGCTGCAACGACGGCGATCCAACATGTTCGAGAAATTTTGCCGGGAACTTATGAGCGCCTTACGGAGGGGCGGAGCAGTGTAACTAGCTTCTGGTCACCCTGGGACCATATATCGCCGGTAGAGCGGCGTGGCGCGGCAGCGATCGAGGAGCGCCTAAAGCGGACTGTGGATCATTGCGTTGCATCATGGGCGTCAACGACAGGCTCGGCGCTTTTGACCCTCTCGGGAGGCCTTGATTCTTCAATTGTCGCCTCGGCTTTGGGAACGAGCAAAAGGCCCTTTAGCTGCGTCACCATCAGCACCGGGGATGGGCTTGGGAATGAACGGGACTACGCCCATGCTATGGCCAGCGCTGTCGGTGCTTCTCTGATAGAGGAGGACTATGATCTGGCTGACATCGATCTGTCCATTTCGACTGCCAGACATTTTCCCAAGCCGATCGGTCTGATCCATGAAACCGCTTTTCACGCCGCCGCGATGCGTGTGGCAGGGGTAGTGGGAGCTGACGCAATCTACACCGGCAGTGGCGGCGACAATGTTTTTTATAATAGTAATTCGCTGCGCCCGCTGCTTGATTGCATGAGAGCACGAGGCCTTGGTGCCGACGCCTTGCGAACATTGCGCGATATTGCCGGAAAATTGGAGATATCGGCATGGACGGTTTTGTGGCAGGCCGTGCGTCAATATCGTCAGCTAACACGCCCCTATGCCTGGCAGTATAATCTCCAGTTCATGACGCGCGAGGCCCGGCAAGACATAATGTCCAGGCCGCTATCCCATCCGTGGCTTGAAGCGCAGAATGCCTCGCGCGCGGGCAAGGTAGGGCATATCGCTTTTCTGCTGCGCATCCAGAATCACCTTGAGGGCTATCTGCGCGCCTTCGACATGCCGCTTATAAATCCACTCATCTCCCAGCCCATTGTCGAACTGGCGGTTGCAATACCAGGCTGGCACATGGTCGAGGGCGGCCGAGACCGCGCCGTCGCACGCAAGGCCTATCATGATGCATTGCCGCCGATCATCCGGGACCGACGGCGCAAGGGCAGTCCAAGCAGTTTTGCAATCGCTCTTCTCCGCAGCAAACGGAAGGAAGTCCGCGACCGCCTGATGGACGGCCAGCTGGTCGCGCGGGGCCTAGTCGATGCCGATTCTCTCGCTGTCGCCCTGGCGTCCGATCCGGGGATCGAGCTGAGCTATATGCGGCTACTGGCTCTGCTCGACATAGAAGCCTGGATCGAACATTGGCGCGGATGATGTAGCAGCTACGTAGCGCGCTGAGCATCTAATCCGATATTGGCAAATGTATCGGGCCTTGTTTCCAATCTCTTCTCATCTGCGCCCAGCGCGACGCTTCCTCACTCTCGATGCCATCGGCGGGCATCTTGTCCATCAGCCAAAAATCGAACCATCGTAGATTGCGGCGATAGACATTCAGGCGGTGGGTTGGCTGGCGCTTGATATGGAGTTCGTCAGGGAAAACATAGACATCAACCGGACTCTTGGCAGCGCGCAGCGCGCGGACAGCTTCCAGCGTGGGGTAAAGCTCACCATCAGCCACTTGCATGAGAATGGGGAAAGCAACGCGGCTGGCATTGCGGGAAAGCGACATTTGTGACCAGATGGCTGAACCGGCTTCTGGCGAAGCGGGCCAGCCTATGCTTTGATAATGTTGCTGGATGGCGGTGCCCAGAAGCCAGGTCTGGGAGGGCTCCCAGCAGCAGCCGCTGATCGATGCAGCCTTGAACATTTGGCTGTGCAGCGCCGCAAATTGCGTTGTTGTCGAGCCGTCACTCAGCCCGGTGATCCCGATCCTGTCCGGATCGACCAGGCCTGCGTCGATCAGCTCCAAGACCTTGGTCTCTATGGTCGATAGGATATTGCGTCGTGCGGAAAAGTCGGCATTTTCGCGCCTCTGCCGTTCAAGTGGCGCAAGATGCTTGGCGGAGACGGGCGATTGGGGGCGCTCGATGTTGAGGACCAGATAACCTGCCTGTGCGAAAAGCTGGATGGGGAATTCATCGCCAGTGCCCCCACGCAGAAAACCCCGACTTTCATATTGGGTGATGATCAGCGGATAGTAGCGGCCCGGCTGGAATGTCGGTGGATAGACAAGATCGCCAAAGCTGCGGATTCCCATCGCATTGGTCCATTGCAGGCGCTCAACTCTGCCGTGGACGATCTTTGCATGATCGGGATTGGGCTCGAAGATAGTTCTGCTCTTGCCGTCCTGCAGAAAGATCCTGTCTATATATCGGGGCCGGATCGCGTTTTCGCGCACGCACAGGACATCATCGTCGAGGGGTACGCATCCCCTGAGCAGGTCGCTCGTCTGGAAAAGGCGGGCAGGCTCTGTGTCGCCGCCCTTCCATTCGTAAATGGCAGCGAGGCTTCGGCCCCATCCTTCTCGCCGTACGAACCGGATATGTCCGGCCTGCGTGACCCATGGCTGACCTTCGATGTCGGTGCAGCTGGCGCTGCGACAAAACTGCTCCGCCGTCCCGATTACCATATGGATCCGGCTCATACCCTCGGCATCCGCTTTGACATCGACCATTGTCGCGCCGTTGCGCAGAGCCCCCGATCGATCGTTGGTGAAGGCGGCGATCTCCGCCTCAGTTGCTGGCCCGCGAGCGCTGCCGTCCAGATCCACTCTGTAAAAACGATAGGCAGCGCCGCCGCGCGGAAAGGGCGTGCGCGACGCGAATGGAAAGAAGCGCTCATCGAGCCGATAGCCCCGCAGCGCTTCCTCGTTCAGCTCTTCCGTCGACGGACCATCCGCGCGCTGCTTGTACACCAGGCTTTTGCCGTCGGCCCCGAAGCGAAAATCAACGATGTCATCTTCTGGTGCTGCGACGGGGCGACTATGGCCCCCCACATCCCAACGCCACAATTGCAACCGATCATTGACGAGCTTCAGGAAAGCCAGGCTCTCGCCGTTCGAAGTCCAAAGGGGCGTTATGACCTTGGTGACGCCAGTGGGAAATCCTCGCGTGCCAAAGAAATTATCATAGCGCCAGAAGGCGACGCCGGGTCCCGCGTCGATCAGCGATGCTTGCCCATCCTGGCTGACGATATAGATGCCGGAGCAATAGCTGTTCGACTTCCCGTCAGCCCTTCGCACGGCCACAGCGAGGCGTGATCGATCGGGCGAGAGGGTGAAAACAGGATCGCTTTCCATCCCGCCATTGGAGCCGATATCCAGAGTCTCGATGAGATCGGTGGCCTCTATGGGGCGAGTGGCTCCCGCTGGCCGGCGAACCTCTAACATCTTCGCGCAATCCAGATCCGCAGCTACGACCGGCAGGGCGACCGTAGCTGCGCCAGCAAGGCTCATCGCGAGGAAGATGAGCATCACCAGGCCTTGGAAAGGGTAAGACTGATGGTGCGCCCGATCGCGGGATAATTTGTCGCATCATAATTGGGCAGGGCGACGCTTGTCGTGCGAATAAGCGACGGCTTCCGATTCAGGATGTTCTGGCTCGCAAGCAGGAATGACCAACCATCCCAGACGCCGCTACCTTGAGGCTTCCAACCGAGGGTGGCGTCAGCGGAATGAAAGGCTTTGACCCGGTAGGTCGTGCTGGTTCGGCTGTCTTCGGTGCCGCCAAGATAATTATAGGCGATCGCCATACTTATCTCGCCGCGCTTCCAGCTAGCGTTCGCGCTCCCGCGCCAGTGCGGTGGTCGGAATAGGGTGCCGGCCTGTTCGAAGACGGGTTGCCCCGCGCTTAGCTGCTGATCGCTTTTGAGGTAGCTGGCATTGGCTTCAAGCTTAAAATCGCTGCTGCCGGAAAAGAAGGCATAGGCGATCGAACTATCCACCCCCTGAATATGTTGACGGGCGACATTTTGATATCCGGTGTAGACGATCGCAGCAAGGTTTGCAGGATCATAAGCGGTGCCACTTAGATTTTGAACGCCGAGCGGCAGGCTGGCAGTTGCCGCCAATACCTGATCGAGGGTCGGATTGAGAATGATGAGGTCGGCATATTCGTCCCTGAATGCCTGCGAACTGGACGCTATGGGATAAGTTACGCGGTTTTTGTAACGGACGTCGAAGAAACTGGCCTCGAGTTTCAGACCAGCTATCGATGAAGGCTCCAACTGGACGGTGAATGTAAGGGTCCTGGCCTTTTCAGGCTCCAGCGCTTTTCGGCTTCCGTCGATCTGCAGAACATTTTCGTTGGTTGGGGGCGCTGGCAGGTAACGGCTTGAAGCGTAAAGCGTTGCCTGCGGAGCGATATTCAATTGGCTGAGCGTCGGCGCCTTGAATGATTTCCCCCACGCAGCCTTGAGCGTCAGATCGGCGATCGGCTGATAGGCAATGCCGAGTTTGGGTGTCGCAAGGCTGCCCATCTGGTCATAGCGTTCATATCGCAACGCGCCGGTCATCTCCAGCGCGTGAATGAGGGGCAATGCATTTGCGCCAGCGATGAGCGGCAGAAACATCTCGCCATAAGCGAATAGAGCGGTCTGCGAGTCTGTATAATTTTGGATGGCAAAGGTTGCAGCGGACGTCGTTCTGAAGATCGAGCCATCCAGGCCATTGGCACGCAGTCCGGCCCCCAGCGCGACACGTGCCTCTCCACCTGGTAAGGAAATGAGAGGGCCTTCACTGCTGAACTCTGCTGACCAAAGATCATTCTTGTAGCGCACATCGTTGACGAACAACCGGCTGTTGCCTGAGAAGACTTCCGCCTTGACACCGCTATCGCTGATAGCGCGCGTGAAGCGGGCGGTCATTTCCCAGTCGGTAGGCAGGTGGAAGGTGAGGGACGGGCTGATGGACCAGCTCTCGACGTCCGGGGAGGCGATGGCGCCGGACTGAATATTGGTGCCGCTGCCATTGGGCAGTGAGAAACTGGATTTACGGCGGATATAATGGGCATCGAGCCCGAACTCCATAACGTCGCCCAAGGATTGATGGCCTGCAACTACAGCGCTCAATTGCTTGTTTGACGGAAATATGGTCATTTCAGGGTTCACGGCGCCATGCGTGTAGGAACGCTGGCCGGCAGAGACGTCGGTCGCCTTGGCGAAATCAGCAGCGATCATGATGCCGCCGCTCTTCCATCGGCGACCCGTCACCCCGCTATATTGCTGCTGGAACGCCCCGCCATCGGTCGCGCCGCCAATTCTCGCGCTGGTTTCGAGGCCGTCGAAATCGCGGCGGAGGATGATGTTGGCGACGCCGCCGACCGCATCGGAACCATAAAGCGCCGATGCGCCGTCAGCGACAATTTCGACCCGCTCGACCGCTGCCAGCGGGATAGCCGAGATATCGATGCCCTGGCTCACCGCGTCATAGGCAAGCCGATGTCCGTTTAGCAAAGTGAGCGTAGCGTCTGCGCCCAGTCCTCTGAGGTTAAGGGCGGACGACGACGTGACATTTTCCGAACCATTCTGCCGAGCGGACACCACGCCGGGGTTCTGGCCGCCATTATAATTTTGCGGGATGCTCCGTGCGAATGATCCAAGGTCGCTATGGCCGAGCTCGACGATTTTTTCGCGGCTGGCCGATATTACCGGAGATGTTGGCTTCGCGCCGCGAATGCGGGATCCGGTGACCGACAGTTCGATGTCCGTCGCGCTTGTTACCGCCTCGCGCGACGGCGCTTCTCGCCCCCGCAGGGTGATGGTGCGCTCCCTGATGTCAGCGGTGAGGCCCGAAGGCGCGAGGAGGGCAGCCACGGCGTCTTCGAGCGTGTAGGCCCCGGCAAGAGGCGGGGCGCGACGACCCTTGAGCGACCGGCCATCGGCAACGAGTTGATAATCGCTCATCCTGGCTATGGCGCGCAGCGCATCGCCAAGATCCTGCTCAGGCAGATCGTAGCTTTTGGGTGCTTCCTGGGCATGGATCTGGGGAACCAGAATGCACATGGACAGTGCAACGCCGCTGAGAAGCCCAATTTTACCGATACGCATGAAAATTGCCCCCTTGTTCCGCAGGGCCTCTTATTGAGGCTCAGAACGGAAGACGGGCGCGTGCCTATCTAAAGCTGCAATGCGTCATTATTTTTCGGCGGTGAGCAGCAATATGTCTTTCTGGGTTCGTTCGATCTTGAGGTTGAGAAAGCTGCTCAGGGCTTGGGCAACGCGCTCAATATTGCGGATTTCGATGTCAGCGAAAATCTCGCGCGCGCCTAGCATTGGCTGAGCCAGGACGATCTTGGTCTCGCTATAGCTGTTTGCTTCGGCGATGACGTCGCTGACCGGGACATAATCATAGCTCTTCACGCCGCTCACCCATTGCTGCTCTGACCGTTTGGCAGGATTGACGGAAAAATCCGGGATTTGTCCAGCCTTGAGCGTCAATAGCTGGCCGGAATGCAATGTAAGGGCTTTGGGCAGCTGGCGCGGGTCAGTGCGGGGTAGTGTGACATTGACCTCGCCCTCGATGGCATGAACGCGTGCGCCCTTACGGATCGTCATGTCGAACTGGCCGACGCCTGCCGTCACCTCAATGCCGCCCCCATGTACCAAAAAGGGTCTTGCCGTCTGGCTGGCAACGGTGAAGCGGGCACGTCCACGCTTGAGTTCGATCGTGCGGCGCTCGGCAGTATATCCAATCAGAACCAACGTGTCGGTATCCAATAAGATAGAGCTGCCATCTTCAAGGCGCTCCGTGCGCACCTCGCCGACCCGTGTCTCCAGCGGCGTGCGCGCCTCGCTCTGCCCGATCAGCGAGGGCGGTGCATCGGTTGAACGCCAAAGCAGACCCGTTGCCGCAAGGAGGCAAAGCGCCACTGATGCGGCGAGGAGAAGCCGTGGTGGACGGCTTTCCACTTTTCGCGTCTGGTGCAGGAGAGGCCTGCGCGAATGCGTTTGTACGGCGGCTTGGCTTGCCTGCTGCACGGTGTCTACCACGCGCAGATAGGCGAGCTTACGGGAAGGGTTTTCGGCGATCCAGACGTCGAAGGCACGCTGATGTGGACCCAGCCTGTCGAGATTCCTGGGATCTGGCACAGCGTCCGCGTCGGCCATGATCAGCATGGCCCATTCATGGGCATCGCGCGATCCTTCGTGGGGATCATGATCGGCAGGCAGGTCAGTCATCATTCGCCTCGCGATAGGCGGTAACATGGCGAATGGCTTTGAGCATCTGTTTCTGCACGACCCAGAGCGGAAGATCGAGCTCCGCTGCAATCGCGACATAGGTCTGACCTTCGACCCGATTGCGCATGAAGATATCGAGCGTTTGTGGCGGAAGTTGGTTGAGGATCAGCGTCCAGCGCGCCAGATCTTGCTTTGCCTGCAACTCGCGATGGGTGTCGGATGGGGCAATTGCATGCAGGCCATCGTCGAGCGGCTTGGTGCGTTTCGACAACAGGGTCGATCCGCGCTCGACGAAATCGCGCAGCAGGTTCGTCGCGATGCGCGTGAGGTAAGCCTGCGGGCTGGCAAGCGCTTGTGCGGGCGCTGCGCGCACGAATCGGGTGAAGCTTTCCTGGGCGAGTTCGTCGGCATCGGCCTGATTGCCAAGCTGGCGCGCGAAGAAGCGCATGAGGCGGGGCTTCTCCCTTGTGTAGAATTCCGGGAAGCTGAACCTGCCGGAATCTCTGGTTATGACCGGATCGCGCAGGCGATCCTCGCTTCTGCCCTGGCTCATTCGTCGCACCTATGTCCTCTCGGGGCGACGGCCAAAGCCGGATGTTAGTAACCTGGCATACACACAGGCGCATGCGCCTTTACCGTTGCCGGCTGGACATACGCGCATGCCACCCGGCCCCAGTGAAACTGCGACCGAGCTGTATATGCAGGGGTTACTAAGCCCCACTTCTGCGCTTTCAACAGAAGCGGGGCTACCTTGCCGGATTGGCGGGGCAGCGCAACCCCCTAAGAAACCCATTATGACGTTTTTACGAAGCGAATTAGCAGCTGAAGCAGGGGGTGGGCGACTGCCCGCTGCGCGGGCATCGCGCTCGTGTCGGCACGGCGTGCCGCCGCGCCGACCGGGCTCGGCTGCGCCGATCCCGGCCCTACGGGCGGTGATCGCTGTCGCAGCGGTGAGGGCGGGGTGTGAAGCTGGGAGGTGGCGAGGAGAAAGAGGGTAGGGGACAGGCAGGACGCGTGATGCCTCCCGCACGGGAAACAGCATTTCCAGGGGTTAGAAGGGGAGGGAGAGTGGGTTGGGTGTCCCTGGAGGGACTGAACCCGATTTGCGGAGTGTCCTGATGTGACCTATCTAACTGTCCTGCGCCAGGCATTGGCGAAATTGATTTTGTGCCTTCAAAACCTGGCGGACGATGACCGTTGCTGCGCGCGGATCGACCGCTATCTCGATACTGTTGACCTGCAGATGATAGCCGAACCGATTGGCCCTGGGGGCAGCGAGGAAGCTGCGCGGATCAGGCAAGTTGTCGCCGGAATGGAGCCGCTGACGCGCGGCATACTCATTCTTGTCGTCGGACGAAAAATGAGCGTGGCCGAAGTATCACGGCGTTTTGGAATGCGCGAGGAGCGGGTGTGTCGACATTACCGGGCAGCCGTGGGCGAGGTGGCGGCGCGTTGCGAGGCGAACGGTGTGAGGTAAATCGCTGGCCCGCCTGTTGAGCAGCTAGACGGCAAGGACTGGGACTTTCCGGGCTGTCCGCTTCGGAGCGCTCCATCGGAATAAGCTGCCGTTCAGGGATCCCGTCGTGCGCATTTTTGAGGAAGAGCGTCGGGCAATTGGAGACAGCCCGGCTGAGGGTGGCTGTCGTTAAAAGGAGATATGTATCGTGGCGGCTAATCGCCTTGTCGATTGGAGATCAGACTAACACTCACCGCAGATAGCTCCAGAATGATGACATTTGCCTCCTTGTTAGACAATGATAAGCGGGCAACAATCTAGGCGCGGGCCGGTAGGAGCGATCGCTGTTTAACAGGCGGTCGAACTGCTAATATCGGGGCGCAGCACGCGGGGGGATTATGAAGCTGAGCGCCGTTTCGATACGTAATTTCCGACGCTTGGAAGCCGTCGCAATCGACATTGAGGACAAGGAGACTATCTTCGTCGGACCCAACAACAGCGGAAAGACATCGGCGACCGCGATCTTTCGCTCATTTCTCGGCGACCGAGACTTTAAAATCCACGATTTCGCGGTTGCTAGGATGGCGGATTTCGACGCCTTCGGGGCTGATGACGAAGCCACCTCGCTGCCGGAAATATCACTCGACCTCTGGTTCACGATCGATCCGAACACGATCGCCTTCGGGCGGGTTTTCACTTTGCTTCCAAAATTGTCGGACTTCACTCGGGTCGGCATCCGGCTGTCATACGGCGTCGAGGAGCCAAAAAAGCTGCGAGATCAATATTTCGCCGCTTACCCCGCCGATGCCGACGGGAGTCGGGCGAAAACGCTTTCCCAGTATCTGTCGACTGATAACAATCTGAGCCGACATTCCGCCGTGCGATATGCATCGCTGGAGGAAAGGGCCGTCGAAGGCGGCGGACTGGAGGTGCATGCTAACCAGCTGGATCCCGACGAGGGCCGTCGCCTACTTAAGCATCTCATTCGAGTCGATTTTGTCGATGCGCAGCGGAATATCAATGACGATGACAGCAGCCGTAGCAATCGGCTCTCGTCCGCCTTCGCCTCTTACTATCGAAAGAATCTGGAGCAGACAGACCATGCTGCGGAAGCGCATCGGGTCATCGACGAGAACAATCAGAAGCTCACCGAGCATTACGCGAAGCAGTTCGATCCGCTGATCAGCCTGATCAAAGATCTTGGCGTGCCGTCGATCAACGATCGCGAGCTGCGAATCATATCGTCGCTCAGTCCGGAGACCGCGCTACGCGGCAATACCGAGTTGCTCTACGTCGATCCCGGCCGCGCGCATGAACTGCCGGAACTCTACAACGGGCTGGGGTTCAAGAACCTCATATATATGGCCATTCAGGCCAGACATTTTCACTCGCAGTGGCTCCTTACCGCCGAGAATCGCCCGCTCTGTCACCTCATCTTCATCGAGGAGCCCGAGGTGCATCTCCACGCTCAGGTCCAGCAGACCTTCATTGCGAACGTGTGGAGCGTGATCGATCAATCCGCGAAGGCGGCGGGGCAGGCAGACCTCGTACCGCAACTGGTGGTCACAACGCACTCGTCCCACATTCTGGATGCGGTCGACTTCGAGAAAGTTCGCTATTTCCAGCGTTGCCATCTGAGCGGTGAGGTCGCCAATGGCGGTATTCGCAACGCTTCGGACGTTCGAAGCCTGCGGGCCTTTCAGCCCGAGGCAGAGGTCATCGACGGCATACTCGTATCACCCGCTGAATCACTGGCATTCCTGAAACGCTATCTCCGCCTCACTCACTGCGATCTGTTCTTCGCGGATGCCGCTATTCTCGTGGAAGGTGCCGTCGAGAAATTGCTCATGCCGTCGATGATCGAAGCCTCGGCGTCCCGACTGCGGGCGACATACCTGACCGTTCTGGAGGTAGGCGGCGCGTTCGCGCACCGCTTCGAGGGGCTACTGGCGTTTTTGCGGATCCCATATCTGGTCGTGACCGACATCGATTCCGTCGCGCCGACCGGTTATCCGAGTGCTTGCAGAGCCGACGTGCCCGATGCACGGACATCGAACGCAACACTGAAAAAGCTCTGCGTGCAGACAACTATCGGCGGCCTGATGGGGATGGCATCCGCCGACAAGATCAATGTCGCGCAGGATCGCTGTATCGCCTTCCAGACGGATATCACCGTCACCGACGGCGCCGTGCAGCAAGCATTGCGCCCCCGAACGCTGGAGGAGGCGATAGCTTACGAGAATTTCGCGCTCCTACGCGCGGGCACGCTTTCCGTCGGCATCGACATTCCAGAGGTGCTTCCCGACGCTTATCAGGCGATCTATGATCGCATCCGGTCGGACAATTTCAAGAAGACCGACTTTGCCATGAGTCTGTTGGCCGGTGCCACGGCCTGGAAGGTGCCGCTCTACATCGGTGAGGGGCTCGGCTGGCTTGAAACACGCCTGTGCGGGCCAGCGCCGGCACCGAATGCCCCAGCGGGAGTTTGACGATGGCGACATGGGTCGAGAGCGAAGCCGACGCCAGGGTGCGCGATTGCCTCGATGGCCACCGCAGTTTCGCACTGATTGCGGGCGCGGGCTCCGGCAAGACGAGTTCGCTAGTCGAGGCATTGGACCGTGTCCGTGATCGTGAAGGCCGCGCGCTACGGCAGAATGGCCAACGCATCGCCTGCATCACGTTCACGAAGCGTGCGGTCGAGGTGATCAAATCGCGGCTGGGTTTCGACGATCTCTATCTCGTCTCTACGCTGCACGGATTTCTCTGGGAACAGATTGGGCGTTTTCAGGACGACATTCGGGATGCGTTGCGCCTTGACCGGCTGCCGGCCCTGATTCAGAAGGAGCGGGACAAGGACAATGGCGGCAATAGCCGAACCGCGCGCGATGCGCGTGCCAAGGCTGAGCGTCTGGACGGGGAACTTGCCGGCCTCGATGAGGTGAAGGAGTTTCAGTATCGGGATGTCCGGTTCAGCGACTATCCGAAAGGCCGCTTGAGCCATGACGATGTGATCGCGATCGCATCGTATCTTCTGGCTCATAATGCCACCTTTCGGCGGATCACTGGCCTCAGATTTCCCTACATCTTCGTTGACGAAGCCCAAGACACGTTCGAAGGCATTGTCACGGGCCTCAATCTCGTTGGTGTCGGGGAGGGCCTGCCGATCGTCGGCTATTTCGGCGATCCGTGGCAGCAGATCTATGATGAAACCGCCCATTCCTTCGCGCCGCCCGAAGGCGCTGAGACGATCACGAAAACCGAAAATTTCCGGTGCTCCGAGAGCGTCATCCGGCTCCTCAACGCATATCGAAGTGACGTCGAACAATATGCTGCGGGTGACAATAAAGGACGGGAGGGCAGTGTAGAATTCAGGCTAGTCCAGTCTGAGGTGCCTGAGCTTCCCAGAAACCGATATTCTGACGCTCAGATCGAACGGGCGCTGGTCCGGATGGATGCGGCGGTTGCGGACTGGGACTGGCAGGATCGCGATGATGTGATCAAGCTCTTCCTCGTTCGACAGATGATCGCGCGTCGAATGGGGTTTGCCGAGCTCAATCGCTTGTTCAACGGCTCGTATGCCTCATCGCGCGCCGAAGACGACTTCGAAGCCGGCGAGCATTTTCTGCTTGTTCCGCTCACACAAACGATCCTGCCATTGATCACAGCGCGGGGCGATGGCGACAGCCGTGCGATCATCGATATTTTGAGACGCGATAGTCCCGCCTTTGCAGCGGACGGGCCGAACGCGCCGAACACGCTGAAAATGATGATCGACACTTCCAATGCGCTGGTTGGTCAGCTGGCTGACCTCTGGACAACTGGCACGCTCGGCGACCTCCTTCGCTTTTGTCACGAAAGGCAGATTATTCGCACATCCGACAAATTGCGCGAGCATCTCACCCGAGCCCCGCGCGCCGAGGAGTATGACGCCGATGCCCATAGCCTCGACAAGGGTGACTGGCTCGCCGATGCATTTTTCCAGATGGGCGTGGACCAGATCGCGCCTTACGCGACCTTCATCTCCCGCAATACGGCGTTCAGCACCCAGCACGGCGTGAAGGGCGAGGAGTATCCCAAGGTGCTGGTAGTTTATGATGATGTCGAGGCGAACTGGAACAACTACAATTTCACCAAGATCCTCACCCCCGCGACCGCAGGAGAGCCCACCGACGGCCAAAGAGAGCGCGGGCGGAAACTCGCCTATGTCTCGTTCTCCCGTGCGCTGGAGGATCTGCGTGTCTTGCTGTTCACACCCAACCCAGCAGCCGCTCGGACTGAGCTTCTCGAGCGCAAGTTGCTCGAGCCGGATCAAATATCGGTGGTCGAGTGATGGAGCCGATCGGGCGCGCGATCGAATTCGACCTCAAGCCGGGAAGCCTCTACCTCGGCGTCGCCTGCAAGAGCTGCGGCGGCCCGATCGTGCTCGCCCGGATCGATGGCGTTACGCCGCCGACGCCTCTCCTAGGCACCGCGTTCCAGATTGCCTGTGGAGATGGGGCCTGCCTAGCGCAGCACAGCTACGGACAAGCTGATATGTGCCGGTTCCGGTGGCCGGGAAGGAAATGAGCTCGACCGGCTGAAGGGGACGGGCCTCCGCGATCAGCTGAAGATTGGCGTAGGTCGCCATTGCCTCGAAATCCTCGCCAATCTGCTTCGCCTCATAGGGAAAGACGGTGTTAAGGCGCCGAACCGTGCCGGTCGCGACGCTCGCCAGAAACGCGAGTGTCTTCTCGGTAAAAAGATCGTGCTTGCCGGGAATAGCCACGATCGACGGACCGGCGCCCGATGCGCGGGCCATTGCGTCGGTCCCGTCACGCCACGTCCTGCGAACATGCCAGGCGATCATGTCGGCTGCCTGCAATGCGACCTCGATCTGATCGTCGGCGTGGCGCGGATTTTCGAGAAGGAATGCGGCAAGGGCCGGTTCCATACCCTGCCTCAGCGCGGGATAGGATTCCCGAAGCGCCGTTTCGTGCTCGATCTGGCGGTCGAACACGAATTCTGCGGTCTTACCAAACCCATGCTCCGCCACCAGTTTGTAAGCGGTGGCAATCGTGAGGTGGAACATCATCTGGTACGGGCGGTCCATCCAAGCCATCATCTTACCCGCAAAGATGCGTTCGTAATCGTCGTGGCGGACGATCACCGCGACAGTGGCCGTGGCGTGTGTGCGGAGGATTTCTCCGAGCCGGGCAAGCTTGGCGTCCCGCTCGCTGCGCGGAACGCCCTTGAAAGCGCCGCGCCCGGCATTGGCGTCCTTCATCTTTAAGAATGGGATCGCGGGCGGTGAGGCCAGTTCCGCTATCCATTCGGCTTCGAAGGTCGCAACCTGTTCGGCTTGAAACGCAACGCCGCCGAGCACGAAGACCGGTGGATCATTTTTCCCGCTATCGTCGATATAAAAACGAAGACTCATATCCCCTGCTTTAGCTGTTAGGCGCTTACAGCTAGCTTCCGCTATTTTAAGGCTTTGCGCGATGCCCTTTTTGGCGGGTTAGTCCCCAGAACTTGCTGGGCGGCTCACTGCGCAGACCTTGGCGTTAGAGATAGGAAAGCTGTCGGTCTGGACTGGAGGGATGAGAATTGGCGCGCGAATGGCGACGAAGGGTCGATTCACATGCCGCTGAAACTGCCCGCCATTGTCGCATCAGTGCGATCGGCTCTGCGCCAATAGGTGGAGAGTTGGCGCCGATTGGCATTCGCGTCTAGTATCGGTGGAACAGCGAGAGAATTTTTACCGCAGAACATACCGATAAGGATGCACTCTTGCTCGAAGGCCCACGCCTGAATCCGCTTTCAGGCTCGAAACCTGAAGCAACGGTCAAACTGATCCACGGCTACGGTTCGAATGGCGAGGATTTGATCTCGCTGGCAGCGATGATGCAGCCCTGGCTGCCATACGCTGTTTTCGTGGCGCCCAATGCGCCTTCGCTGCTTCCTCAAATGGCAGCGGCCCACCAATGGTGGCCTATCGAGACTTTCTCCATGGCCGAGCGCGCCGCTGGCGCAGCTGCCGCGGCGCCAGCCCTTGATGATTTTATCTCTGTAGAACTTAAGAAGGCCGGCCTGACCAGTGATCGCCTGCTGCTGGTGGGGTTCAGTCAAGGTACGATGATGGCGCTCCATGTCGGACTTCGCCGGCCGGAGACTGTTGCGGGTATTGTCGGTATCTCAGGCATGCTGGTTGCCCCGGAAAGCCTGGAGGCAGACATACGCAGCCGTCCTCCGGTTCTGCTTATCCATGGCACGCAAGACGATGTTGTACCATTCCGTTCGATGGAGTTGGCATCTTCGGCACTCGCCGCCGTTGGGAGACTCTTGCTTCGTCAGGTCTCGGCCATAGTGTAGGGCCGGACGGCCTTTCTGCCGCGATTGCGTTCGCACGTGGCGTCCTCTCCCGCTCCTGAAGGATGAAGCTTATCACCCCGTCCATCGTTTCTTCCCCTATGTTCGCCTTTCTCGACTTCGAGGCGTCATCCCTCTCCAAGCTGAGCTACCCGATCGAAGTTGCCTGGGTGTTTGAGGATGGCAGGAGCGAATCCTACCTGATCCGGCCCGCGCAGCAATGGACGGACTGGGATGTCGAAGCAGAGGCTGTCCATCACATTTCACAAGAAATGCTGCAAGAAGACGGCCTCCCGCACGACGTCGTTGCGTGGCGCATGGTTGAGCAGTTGTCCGGTCACACCCTTTTTGCAAGCGCGCCGTCCTGGGACGGAAAATGGATGAGCGCCCTTCTTCGTGCCGCCAAGCTCCCGCGCCACGCCTTACGTATCCGCGACCCCGAAGAGGCGCGCGCTGAAGCCGCCAGGCGGATACTCGCGCCGGTCGTTTCGCCCGAACGTCTGCATATAGAGATCGACGATCTGCTAAACCTGGTCGACGTCAGGCGCGAAGAGGGGGAGCCGACACACCGCGCGCTCGCGGATGCTCTGGACGAACACCGCCACTGGCTGGATGTCGTGGCCGCAGCGACAGCTCTTGCCGGAAAGGCTGAGGGTGGCTGACCATCCGGTGCCCCTGGTCTATTTCGGCGCCCTCAGCGATACGTGCGCTAATCCCGATCCGACCCTCACAAGCCGAGTAACCAGAGTGTTTCGCGACTTGGGCGTCCGCAATGTTAAAACGGAACGTCCGAACCTAGGATTCGAAACTTAATGGCTGAATGGCGACAAAGGGTTGAAGACGCTATCTAACTGGCGCAGTCGCTCATTCTTCTACGAGATAGTCGGCAGGTATGTTCCTGCTCCAGTGGCCCAGGCGGTCACGACGTTCGATGACAGATCCATGCAGGCGTGCTGTCGCGGGAATGGTGCGGCGTTCAAATAGTGGGAGGCTCAGCCCAAAAATGGAAGGACGAGATGAGCTTTTCGCTTTGCGCCGTGGTATAAATTCCAGAAGCGCCCACCCCAGGGTCATCGTTTCATGGGCTGGCCCAAGGGGATCGGGGCGTACATATTTGGAACCGGCTGGCTCACCCATCACCACCGAGTTTATACTTTGCTGCCTGAACTTCAGGCCACAGCGCCTCGCCTGCTCGATCATCCAGACCAGCGGCACCTTGCCGAAGGCGCTTTGCGTCTCGCGATAACCTCCGCCCACATCGCCATGCCCGCCAGCAAACCAGACTTCGCTCACGTCCTGCGGTCTGGCAGCCCCTTTGTTAAATGAGTTGCCCCAATATTCCTGATCGGCTGGCCAGAGCTTTGGTCGGAACATGGTGCGTCTCTCATCGATCGCGACGGCGTGCGCAACCGTTTCCACGCTGCTGTTGCGGCTGGTGAAGGCATGGGACTTGAGCCTGATGCCCAGACCGCCGCTCTCGATAACGGATGCAACGGTGTCAAAAAGACCCAGCATGCGGATCGGCGGACGGTCTGTATCAAGGATGCGCTCGTAGAGACGCATTTCTGCAAAGGCTTCCTGCTTTGCGCCTTCTCCGATGCGCTTGTACGCCCGGTAGACATAATCCAGCAGATTGAGGTTTCGTCGCTCGATCAATCCTGCTGCATGGATGAAACCTGCCAGAACTCGGGCGCTATAGGCGCCGCGGCTGAAGCCGAAAATATAGATACGGTCGCGCTCGCCGCTTCCGCCTGGTCCTTTTCTATCGTCATAATTCTCAACGAGAAAGCGATAGGCTTCCTTCACATTGTGATCGAGCCCCCAGCCGGTGGCGAGCCCCCATATCTCATGCACCTTGCGCCAGGCCCGCGACCATGCGCCTTCAGCGCCAAATGTGCCAACGCCTGGATCATAATAGACGAGCTGCTGGGCATCCTTGGTCAATATCCCGTAGAGACGCAGGATATTGGTCCGGTCACTCTCTATCTCGTTCGAGGTGCCGTCGAGCAGGATGACAATGCTTTTGGGCATGCAGGGCATCCTTTCTCAGAGTTTCGTCCAATTGGCTCAGGGATGGCTGCGCTGCCGCGCGCAAACGGCGTTACCAGAATCCCAATAACGGGTTTCCACCGGCCAGAGCGCGGTGGCCTGCGCATTGATCAGGGTGTCTCTGTCCGGCCTATCCGGAAAGAAGCGCAGACCGGTTCGCGCTTCGATCCGGGCGATCGACACAAGTTGCGGCCGGTGGTCATAGATATGATCGCGAGCCCGTGCCTGATTGCAGTTGACCCAGGCCGCGCCCGGAACAGGCTCTCCCTCTTCGTTCAGCTGGTTGGGTTGCTCGAAGACGAAGGCCAGCGTGTCGATGCCTGATGGGCTCTCGTGGATCAGGATCTTGAAGAAAGCGTCGGGTATCTCGACCGGCAACTCGCCAGGATCGCCGATCGTCAGTCCGCGAGTGGCAGGGTCGAAGATAGGACCGGTTATCAACCAGATGCTGCGATATTTGTTGGAGGCTGCGGCCGAGTAATTTTCCAGATGTTGCCATGGCCCCTGGTTAAGGTCCTTGGCCTGGGGGGAGGCATTCCAGAAATTGTGCGTGTTGCAACTCGCCTGTGCGTTGATCCGCTGGGCATGATCGCTCATCGCTAGATGGCCCCGGTTCCAGACCTCGCCCGCGCCCCGATAGCTGTCATCGATGCGGCGGTTCGTCACTCCCTGAATATTGTCGACCAGCGGCACCAGCTCGGGCGAGCTATACCAGCGATTGGGCCGTCCGATCGACACCGGCGGCTCGGCATAGTCGCCATTGGTATCGGGACCTACGCCACGAAGCTCATAGGCGACAAATTGCGGATTGAGCCGCGGGATATGCCTGGCCTCTCCATTCCTGTCTTTGCCGTCATCGAATGAAGAGTAATAAGCCGTGAATCTTTTGGTCAGGCTGCTGCCGGCCGGCGCGACACGCTGGTGGTCATGATCGGTTGTGACAAGCGCTAGATAGGGTGACACGGATGCGTTGCTGCAGGGGAAGCTCTGCGCCATCGCAGGAGCGGCCGTGCAGCCCAGAAGAATGGTGCCTATCCATAATCGCATATCGGCTTCCCCTTTCACCTCTATGTGTCTGACCCTGACTGTAAATCAGGATGACTCGCACCCCATAGCATATTCACCAATTCCTGACCCGGCCGAATGACCGAACATGACTTCACTTACCCATGTAATCGGGCCATGGAGAGCCCATGCGGACTATCGGAATCTCTCTCGCCATCGCCCTGTGTTTCGGGGCCGTCACCTCAACGGCTCAAGCCTGGGGGCCAATAGGCCACCGGGTCACCGGCGCCATCGCCGATGAGAACCTCGGCGGTGTTGCCCGCGCCAATGTGAAGATCCTGCTGGGGACAGAAGATCTGGCTGAAGCGGCGACCTGGCCAGACGACATGAAATCCGATCCCGCCAATTTCTGGCAGAAGACGGCGAGCCCTTGGCATTATGTGACCGTCCGCGAAGGGGATGACTATAAGGGTTCAGATGCGCACGCCGAAGGCGACGCGATGACAGCCCTCACGCGGTTTACGGCAACTCTGCGCGATCCAAAAGCGTCGCCCGACGACAAACGTCTCGCCTTCCGCTTTATCGTCCATATCATTGGCGATCTGCACCAGCCGCTCCATGCAGGCGGCGGCAATGACCGGGGTGGCAACGATGTGAAAGTGACCTGGTTCGGCCGGTCGACCAATCTACATTCGGTGTGGGACTCTGTGATGATCGAGCAGCGATCCCTGTCCTATTCCGAACTGGCAGGCTGGCTCTCGCGTTCGATCACGCCTGCTCAAGTCATCGCTTGGAATGACCGTGATCCTTCAGTCTGGCTCCATGAAAGCATCGCTTTGCGCAAGACGATCTATCCGACCGATCCCAATCTCTCCTGGGACTATGCCTATCAGCATCGCGCCGAGCTGGACGACAGGCTCAAACATGCCGGCATTCGTATCGCTGCCTATCTCAACTGGGTGTTCGAGCCCACCAACGCCATAGCTGCCAAGGCGAAATGAGGTGCCTAGAGGCTCACAGCATGACCTGACCGGCATTCTGCTCGGTGACGGGCCTTATCCTGTTCTGCGCGTGGATGATGGCGGGGAATGGCGTCTCGATGTGAGCGGCCGCTATCATCATCTGCTTGGACGACGCGTCCGGGTTTCGGGCACGAGGTCGGAATTCGACATGCTGGACGTCAAACGCATTGAGCCTGCCTGAGACAGGCGTTTATCCTGCGCTAGCGACTCATGTAAGAGCCGTTTCAAGGGATGAAGCCGATGAAGATCCTGTTCTCGTTTCTGGCCGCCGCCTCGATCGCGGCCCTGCCCGTTGTCGCTACCGCCGCCCCATGCAAGGACGCCAAGGGCAAATTCACCAAATGCCCTGAAAAGAAGGTCGCTCCCAAGCGTTGCAAGGATGCAAAGGGCAAGTTCGCCAAGTGCGGCTCACCCGGTGCGAAGCCGACTTAAGGGTAAAGCGTCATGATCGACACGGGGCGCTATATTGCTCCGTGTCGATTATGTTTTCAGCCTACATCAAAGGTCAACTTGCCAGGCCAATGGCTATCGCTGTCATAAAAGATGACAGCAATCGACATGAATCAACGACCTTCGCAGCTTGTCAGAAGTTGTTGGTAAGATTAGCACTATCCTTCTGCTACGGGGAATCAGCAGGGGGGAAATATGAATTTTTTACGTCGCGCAATCGCGGCTCTGTTGATCGCAGCGTATATAGTCGCGCCAGCAGCAGGCCAAGAGCGCACCGCAACCAAGGGCGGATTCAGTCTTGCGCCACACAGCGGCAAGACCATCCTAGTGTTTCGCCCAACGGTACGCGTCGGCGCCCAATCCACAGGCGGCATGTTCGAGCCCAACGCAGACTGGACGGATCAGGCGCGTAAGAATATCGACGACGCTCTGGCGAAACGTCAGCAGGCCTTGGGCAACGAGGTGATTTCTGCGCCGGTTTCCTATGGCGAGGATGCGCAACTGGTCGAAGAATATTCGGCCTTGTTTGCGGCGGTTTCACAGTCGGTGATCCAGTATCAGTTTTTCGTGGGCAATCGTCTTCCCACGAAAAAGCGCGACAATAAGGCAGATATATTCGAATGGTCGCTCGGCAGCGGCGTTGGCGCGCTGCCCGGCGCCAAGGACGCCGACTATGCTTTGTTCATCTATAACAAGGATGCCTATGGCTCTACCGGCCGGAAGATGCTGCAATTTGCCGCAGCGCTGGGAGGCGTAGGAGTTAAATCGGGCGAACATGCCGGCTATGCAGGCCTTATAGATCTCAAGACCGGCAACCTTCTATGGCTTAATGCGGACGGCGCGATGGGCGGGGATGTGCGAGAAGTAGACGGTGCCGACAAGCGGGTTGGTCAGTTGCTGGAGGAGTTTCCAGGAAGCGCGCAGCCTAAGCTGGCGACTGCGCAACAATGATGCAACGACCGGCCGGGTTGGTTGCGATGGCTGCAGCGCTCATGGCACCTGCGGCGATCGGGCAGAGCAAGATTGCGCCACCCCCTCCCCCTTATGCGGGCGCCTATCAGCCGCAGGGTGTAGATGAGATAGGGCTCTGGGGCGAAGGAGATGAGGACGAACGCATCCTTGCCAATTCTCCGATCCTGCTTCGGGACGAAGCGCTCAACGCCTATGTCAAAGGCGTCCTGTGCGCGACTGTTGGGGACGATCGATGCCGATCCGTCCGTCTCTATATATTGCGGGTTCCGCTGTTCAACGCGTCGATGACGCCCAATGGCACGATGCGGGTGTATAGCGGCCTGCTGCTTCGCGTCCGCAACGAGGCCGAGCTCGCCACGGTGTTAGGCCATGAGTTTGGTCACTTCGAAGAACGGCACACATTAACCGATTGGAAAGCACGAAGATCCAGCACCGATCTGCTGAGCTGGGCGGCAGTCCTGGCGCTGCTGGGCAACACATATCAGTCATATTCCAATTTCGATAGTTTGCAGCTGTCGGTTTATGGCCGCCTTTCTCATTTCAACCGCGATCAGGAGCGTGAGGCTGATGCGCTCGGACTGGGTTATCTCAATCACAGCGCCTTGCGCCCTCAATCTGCATCTGTGGTCTGGCAAAATCTGATGGCAGAACAGGAAGCCTCGTCGCTGGCAAAGGGCGTCAGGAAGCCTGACTTCAATAAAGTTGCCTTCTTTGCATCCCATCCTCCTAGTGGCGAACGCGCCGCTACCCTGGCGGCGTTCGCCGATCCGGCGGGCGCTGAACGGGACGATGGCGTTGCACGCTACGCAGCAGCTTTGGCGCCCTGGCTACCCACCTTTCTGGACGATCAGATCAAGCTGAATGATTTTGGCGCCAGCGACTATATCATATCGTCGCTGGCGCAAAATGGCTGGACCGCAGCACTCCTGGTGGCTCGCGGTGATCTTTACCGGGCGCGCGGCAACCCGCGTGATCTGGCGCAAGCTGCAGAATTTTATGGCAAAGCGGTCGAGATGGATGCCGGACTACCCGAAGCGCAGCGCGGACTAGGCTTATCCCTTTTCAAGACTGGCCGTCGCACGGAAGGGCAGGCCGCCTTGCGCCGCTATCTCGAACTCAAACCAAATGCATCGGATGCCGCCATGATCAACATGCTGGCACCCGCCGCCGGGGGGCAATGATGAAAAAAACGATGTGGACACGTGCGGCTCTCGTTGGCGTAGTCACCATGCTGTCGGTGTCGGTGGCCTGCGCCAACGGCTATCGCGAGAAGAATATGCAGGTCGAAGTCGCGAAATCGGCCATGAAGGTCACGCCCGTTCGTGACTGGAACAGCCTGTCGATCCGTCCGGGCAAAAAGGCCGAGACCTGGACGCTGGACGGAGAACAGCTAAACGACGTCACCTTTTACGGCGGTATAGTGCCGGGCGAACCGTTGATTCGCGAAACGAGCAAGAAGCATAAACCCTTGCCCAAATTCACCAGCGACACATTGCTGGTTGAGATACCCGAGCTGCTGGAAGGCACTTACCGGACGGAGAAGGGGATCGGGTCATTTTCCGTTACAAACTCGAAACCGGACCGGTTTTTGGGACAGGATGGTATCCGCTTTACATATGAATATGTCGATGCGGACAATCTTCCAAGGAAGGGAGAGGCACGGGCTGCCTTGATCAAGGGGCAACTTTATATGGCAACCTTCGATGCACCTCGGCTGCATTATTTCGAAGCAACGCTGGATGATTTTCATGCCCTCACAGACAGCGCAGCGTTGTGACCGAAGGTTTGGCACCTGATGCGACTGGGAGGACTGAAGAGCTGTCACGAGCCGCCGCCGGCAATGGAATCCCGAGCGACAATAGGGCACGATGCGATCAAATGACGAGCGTCGAAGCGTTCGATACTCTCCGAGCCTCCGTCGCCGCCTATAACGGCGTCGAGCATGCAAGAATGGCGGCTCACCGGCAGGCGATATGGGATCTCCTGCTCCAATGATCCGCTTCCCACTCCGCGCTCGCGCACGGTCGTCACAATCTTTGACGTTCGTCGGAGACGGGGGGCATTTCTTTTCGGCTCCAACAGCATTTCTTGACCGCTTGCAGAGCGACGCGCTCACCGACGCTGACATGCGATTTTTGGCTCAGGAAGGCCATGCTACCTCAGATCGGGGCGATCTGGGGTGGATTACACACGCCTATGGGGTAGCGCAGCGCTTGGCCAAAGTTGGCCCGCTGGATTATCTCATCCTCGTTCCGACCCTGCGTTGCAACCTTGATTGCAGCTATTGCCAGGTGTCTCGCGCACCTGAGCATGCAGCCGGCTTTGATTGGTCTCAAGATACGCTGGAAGCCGTTCTCGCGATGATCGATAAGCTCGACACGCAGAGCATCAAAATTGAGTTTCAGGGCGGAGAGCCTTTGCTCCGACCCGATCTCATCCATGCAGTCATCGAGCGATGCGCGCGGTTCACCGAAGCCAGCTTTGTCATCTGTACGAATTTGATGACCCTCGATGGGCCCTCCTGGGCACTGATTGACCGGCCTGACGTGCAGATCAGCACGTCTCTGGACGGGCCGTCAGACCTGCATCGGAAGAACCGCACCAGGAGTACGGAGGCGACCCACCGTTTCCATGCCAATTTGACGGAAATAACGGATCGTTATGGTCCCGGAAAAGTTTCGGCGTTGCCAACGCTGGACCCGAATGATCTGCCCGGTCCCGCCGATCTGATACAAGCATATACCGACTTTGGGTTGACCAGCATCTTCCTCCGCCCGGTCAATTTCCAGGGTTTTGCGCGCAAGCGTCATCCAGGCTCGCGCAGCTTCGACGAGCAATGGCGCACATTCTATGAGTCTTTTGTCAGCGAAATTATTCGACGAAACTGGTCAGATCGCAGCCAGGTTGTCGAGGAGAGCTATCTGAGCCTGTGCTTAAGGCGCATCTTTAAGCCTGGACTTGATCGCCATGTCGATCTTCGCAACCCTAATCCAGCTGGCCATGACTATGTCGTCGTGGATTATGACGGCGGCCTCTACCCGACCGATGAGGCGCGCATGCTCACCCGATCGAGGGTGATTGATCTGGGCATTGGTCACGTCTCAACCGGGATGGACCTCAGAGCGCGTGATGCTCTGAACGCTCATGCAACCAATAGCTTCGATCCGGCCTGCCAGCGTTGCGCCTATCAGCCTTTCTGCGGTCGAGATCTCATTGATGATCTTTCACGTTATGGTCGGGTCGATATGCCACGGCATGAGACGGCCTTTTGTCAGCGCCACCTGCACATATTCGATTTGGCATTCTCGCTGATCTTCTCGGAGGATGAGGCTACCAATTATTCCGTTCGCCGCTGGCTCGACTTGCCCGGATTACTCGGACCGATTGGCGCGCACTTGCAATGATCCCTCTCGTTCTTCCTTCGACATCGGATGCTGCCACGCCATTCGTAACGCGTCTAGGCGCGGTAAGGGGTGGCGATAATCGGGATGCGAGGCTGTTGAGCGATGCAGGTGGCATCGCGCTTTACAGCGGCGACGTTGGTCTTTTCACCATCGATCGCCCGGAAGGCATAAACCTTGAAGGTGACATAGTCCTCGTCGATCCATGCGCTGGCAGGGCCGAACGCCTGATACGCGCGGGATCCGACCATAACACGCTCCTGGTCACCGAGCGATGTGACCAGCTCTGCATCATGTGTTCACAGCCGCCCAAAAAGACCCATGATGATCGCTTCGCCGCATTTACAGACGCCTGCTTGCTCGCTCCGGAACGTTCGGTCATCGGTATATCAGGCGGCGAGCCAACATTGTTCAAAGCTGAACTGCTCGAGTTGCTGGAAACAGTCCTCGGCAAGCGGCCGGATCTGGCTTTTCATATCCTCTCCAATGGGCAACATTTCGAGCAAGACGATGTCGAACGATTACGGCAGCCCTGCTACCAACGGGTGCAATGGGGAATTCCGGTTTATTCAGCCGATCATATATCCCACGACCAGATCGTGGCGAAAGAAGGGGCATTGGCTCGTCTCGAAAAGAGCTTCTGCCATTTGCTGGCAGCGGGTGCCCGCATCGAATTGCGGACCGTAATGTTATCCGATAACTATCATGATCTGCCGCGGTTAGCGCGGTATGTGGCAACGCGCCTGCCGTTCATCGAGCACTGGTCGTTAATGCAGCTCGAAAACGCTGGCTTCGCCAAGAACCGCTGGGATGCTCTCTACGTCGATCATCAGCAGGATTTCGCGCCCCTGGGTCAGGCTCTTGACCATGCGATACTCTTGGGCCTCGACGTGCGCCTCTTCAACATTCCACGATGCAGTGTGCCACAGGAATATCGGCGGCACGCAATGGCGTCGATCTCGGATTGGAAGCGGCGATATGCGCCAGCATGTGCCCCATGCCATGAACGTGACCAATGCGGTGGATTTTTCGAATGGCATCCCAAGGATGCCGATCTCAAGGTGGTTCCCTTATGAAGAAATCGCGGTTCCTTATCTCGGGTCTGACTTTTGCGGGACTGGGCGCGGCAGAAGCCGCGCAGGCGCAATTCATGCAGGCGGTCCTCAAGGTCGACGAGCCCGGCAAGCAACCGCTGATCCAGCAATTTCGCCAAGAGCATAAATTCACCTTGGCCAGCCACAGATCCCACCGCAGCCATTCGTCTCACAGCAGCCATAGGTCTGGTTCGGGCGGCAGCATTTATCGCGCGCCTATATATACGCCAAGCTATCCCACCTCGGCACCCACTCCTACTCCGGCGCCATCGCGCTCTCGATCGACGACGAATGGGGCGTCATCGCTCTTGGATGCACCTGCCACTCCGCCTTCTCAGGCTCCCATTCCGCTTAGCGGTCGGACGGAACTCTTCACTACGATCACCAAGAGGGTGCAACTTGGGCTCCAATCCTACGGCTATTATCAGGGCGTAATCGATGGCGTTGTCGGCAAGGAAACCCGGACCGCATTGGAGAAATTCCAGGGTGACTTCAATCTGAAGGTGACTGGAACGATCACACCAGAAGTGTTGGATGCGCTGAAGATCGTGGCGCAGTGACATCATAACGCCGCGTCGATCGGCCATCGGCTTGGCCCTGCAGTGCGTTCCAAACAACTTCAATTCGCGCCGCTCGTTCTCTGAGAGGGTATCAAACCGGACCGGCCGCACTTGGGCACCGAAATTCGGCGGCTGAACGTCTTGGAAGGGTCGATTGACCCTCGACCTTTTCATCAGGACTGGCAATATCGCCTTATGGCGTCCGATCGTAAAACCGTTGAATTCCTTGTTGAGCAGATGGCAGGCGGCGGTACCGTTTCAGCCAAGGCGATGTTTGGCGAATTCGGCATTTATTGCGATGGGAAAATGGTCGCATTGGTCTGCGACGACCACCTATTCTTAAAGCCCACGATTGGAGGGCGGGCATTCGCTGCCGGTGCGGAAGAAGCCCCTCCATATCCCGGTGCAAAGCCCTTTCTCCTGATCGACGCGGAAAAGTGGGATGACCGTGAGTGGCTTGCCGAGATCGTTCGTATCACTTCTCAGGAAGTACCTGCTCCCAAGGTCAGGACCAAGCGCAAATCCGGTTGATGCAACGCCTGGCAGAAGCCCGTGTTCGTTAACCTAATGTCCGCTTTTAGAATGTGGAGGTGGCATAGTTGAATGCCCGAGAAGGGTCGACCCTCGTCAGCCAGCCTTCGCAACATCCATCAGTTAGAGCCAGAGCAGCTCAGAAACTGGCGGTCAGATTGAACGAACCATATTTGGTCCAGCGCCCCGCCGGCGCGTTGGGTGCGTCGCGCAAGAAGCGGCCCTTGGCCAACAGCAGTCCGTCAAATTCGAAGCGCAATCGCGCCGGGATGAGCCAGTAACGCAGCCGTGCTTCCAGTTGGTGGCCGGCAAAATCCCCTGACCGACCCGATGCATCGCGCACCCCGGTCCCTGCAAAACTGTCCTCGCTGGCGGCCAGCCACATCGCCCGATACACCGCAAAGGCGTCGAGGCGCTTGCTGGGCGTGACCTCCAGCCTGATGCCAGGCGTCATGATGTTCGTGCGAGCGATCGCATTGTAAAGACCCGCTGGAGCCAGATCCGCCCGGCGCATGCCGAATAGTGTGTCGAAACGCCCATAGCGTCCGCCACGCCGGTCACCGCTGGCGCGGTCGAGTTCCACAGAGAGGCGGGGCTTCCATACAGCTGCAAAACTATAGCCGATATCGGCATGGATGAAGTTGGCGCTGACCGACTGGCGCGATGCAGCAGACGCAAGCGACGCACTGATGGCGCCGGTCTGGAAAAGGGCTTCGATTTCATAATCGAATTTTCCAACGCGCGGCTCTGCGATGATGCGAACCCCGAACGTATCGAGCGATCGGTCGCGCGTCGGCCGCCCGGGCGCATCGCGTTCGCCAAGATGATAATAGCTGATTTCGCCTGTTGCCGATCCCAGGATATTGCTCTTCGTCATCAGGCCTCCCCATAGGACGAGATCGAAACTCTCCCTGTCGAGCTTGACCCTGGCGTCGCGAAGATCCTTTGGATCGTCCGGCAGCCGGACCTGCGGCAGGGTGTAGATCAGCGTCGCCTTGATCCCCTTCGGCATGACCAGATCGGCGCGCCCGCCCGTATAGCCATTGGTGGTGTTGCGATAATCATCGGCCGCGACGAGACGCCGCGATCCCAGGTTCAGCATCATCCGCCCTGCCGTCAGGGTCAGTTTCGACCCCTTGCCGAAGGGTGCCAGGATGTCGGCCGCCACATAGGCCTGGACCGGCTCCAGCGCATTCACCTCCCCAACCGTAACAGGCGTGCCGGCATCGTCACCGAACACGCGACTGTCATAGAGTTCGACCCCCAACCGCACATCGCCCGTCCTATATTCGGCGAGAATGTTTGTGCGGACATTGAGCAGGTCGTCGCTAGCGTTGAAGCCCGTGCGCGCCTGTCTTTCGATCGCTTCGTAGCGGACGCGGATCGCCCCGCTCACGGTGAGACCGTCAGGCGCATCATCGGCCATTGCGACGGACGGCAGGCTGAGCGCGAGGCAGCAAGTCAGGGCAGCAGACAATCGGACAGGCGCAAGCGGCATAAGATATATATATTCCTTTAATCCGAATCAGATGATATATATGTTCTATCATGACGACAAGCGAACCCTCCATCTGGCTGGCCCTGCTGCACCAGCTTCCCGTCAAGCCGCCCTATCTGCGCGTGAAAATCTGGCGTCGCCTGCAGGCGATCGGTGCGGTGCCGCTCAAAAATGCGGTGCATGTCCTGCCTCTCCGCGACGAGCATGAAGCGGCGTTTCGCGGTCTGATGGCCGAGATCATCGAAGGCGGCGGCGAGGCGACCCTCATCGAAGCCCGGATGCTGGGCGGCCAGAGCGACGGTGATATCCGCGCGATGTTCGACGCCGCACGCGACTCCGACTATGACGACATAGCCCAGGCCGCGCGGCGGCTGATCGACACCGGCCCTGCCAGCGGCACCGATATCGCCAAGCTCCAGAAGCGGATGGCGGATGTCGTCCAACTCGACTTTTTCGGCGCGCACGGGCGGCAGCAAGCGCAAGCCGCGTTGGCGGATCTCGACAGGCAACGCTATCAGCATCCCGATGTCAGTCGCGATGAACCGGCCGCCGACCTGCCGCGCGATCTGAGGGGCAGGACATGGGTGACGCGCAGCGGCGTCCATGTCGATCGTATCGCCTGCGCCTGGCTGATCCGCCGCTTCATAGACCCGGATGCGACCTTCCGTTTCGTCGATGGCCGTAGCTACGCGCCGCAAAAGGACGAATTGCGTTTCGACATGGCGGATGCCGAATTCACCCATGAGGGCGAGAATTGCAGCTTCGAAACCCTGGTCGCGCGCGGCGGCCTGACCGATGATCCGGCGCTCATCGCCATAGCGGAGATTATTCACGACCTGGATATTGCCGACGGCAAGTTCGCGCGGCCCGAGACGGCGGGCCTTGGTGCGATGCTGTCGGGCGTCTGCGCCTCCACCGACGACGACCTGCAGCGCATCGCGACGGCCAGCGACGCGCTGAACCAGTTCCACGCCTATTTTTCGAACCGAAAGGCAGACCGATGACCGCAACCGGCTCCATGCTCGCCGATCCATCTGGGCCGAAAGCGAGCGATCATGGCATCCCGCTTGGGGAGGCGACCCGCATCTGGGCGCGCATCGCCGCATTGAGTTTTGGCGGACCGGCCGGCCAGATCGCGGTGATGCACCGCATTTTGGTCGAGGAGAAACGCTGGATCGGCGAGGAGCGGTTTCTCCATGCGCTCAACTATTGCATGTTGCTGCCCGGCCCGGAGGCGCAGCAGTTGGCCATCTATATCGGCTGGCTGCTGCACAAGACGCGCGGTGGGCTGATCGCGGGCGCGCTCTTCGTTCTGCCCGGTTTTCTCGCCATATTGGCCTTGAGCTACCTCTATGTGCTGCTGGGTCAGTTGCCGCTGATCGAGGGCATATTCTTCGGGCTGAAGGCCGCTGTGCTGGCCGTGGTGGTCCAGGCGGTCGTGCGCGTGGGATCACGCGCGCTTAGGAATAATGTCATGCGCGGCATCGCGGTTGCAGCCTTTGTCGCGATCTTCTTTCTCGACGCACCCTTTCCCCTGATCATACTGGCGGCCGGTCTCGGCGGCTATATCGGCGGGCGCAGCGGGCTGCCCCAGTTCAAGGGCGGCGGCGGTCATGGCTCAACAGGTGGTGAGGTCGTCCATGACCGGGACACCGCGCTGGGTGAAGCCTTGCCCGACCATGCGCGACCCGATCTGGGGTGGTCGCTGCGGATATGCGCGATCCTGTCATTCCTCTGGCTGGCGCCCGTTGCCGGGCTGTTCCTGATCCTGGGGCCGGACAATGTGTTCACCCACATCGCCACCTTCTTCAGCCAGATGGCGGTCGTGACCTTTGGCGGCGCCTATGCCGTTCTTGCTTATGTGGCGCAGAAAGCGGTCGGCACGTTCGGCTGGCTGCGCCCCGGCGAAATGCTCGATGGCCTGGGCATGGCGGAAACGACGCCTGGCCCGCTCATCATGGTGACGCAATTCGTGGGATTTCTGGCCGCCTTTCGCGATGCGGGCACGATGGCGCCCCTACTGGCGGCGACGCTGGGCGCGATCCTCACGACCTGGGTGACGTTCGTGCCCTGCTTCCTGTGGATCTTCGCCGGCGCGCCCTTCATCGAGCGGCTGCGGGGCAACAAGGCGCTCTCGGCGGCCCTGACCGCCATCACCGCAGCGGTCGTGGGCGTCATCTTCAACCTCGCCATCTGGTTCGCGATCCACACCTTGTTCGGCCAGACGATGGCAGTCCGTTCGCCGACCGGCAGCTTCGACGTTCCCATTCCCGTTTCCATCAATATAGCAGCGGTCGTGCTGGCGGCCGCCGCCGCCGTCGCCATCTTCAGGTTCAAGCTGGGCGTATTGACGGTTCTCGCCGGCTGCGCGACGCTGGGCGCGATCTACACCCTTACCGTCTGACAGGATCTGTAAAAATGGTTGATGTCTCTCGTCGTACCGCCTTTCAAACCCTGGGAGCAGGCGCTCTGGCCATGGCCGCCACCGATACGGCAAGCGGACAAGTCGCCGCGCCGCCCGCCGCCTTGCCGCCAGCCTTTGCCGGCACGCACCAGCCCAAGCCGCTGCGCTTCGATCCGGCGAAGCTGGACGGGCTGTCGGAGCGCCTCATCCGGTCGCATTGGGAGAATAATTATATCGGGTCGGTAAAAACCCTCAACATGGTCGAAACCCGGCTCGCCGCCGCGCTGGCCGATGTGGACATGCCGCCGGTCCTCTATGGCGGCCTCAAGCGCGAGGAATTGCACCGGACCGGATCGGTCATTCTCCATGAGATATATTTCGATGGACTCGGCGGTAATGGCGAGGCCGCTGGCTCCATTCGCGCGGCGCTCGCCAAAGCCTGGGGATCGTTCGAGACATGGGAGAAGGATTTCCGGCGCACGGGCCTGTCGCTGGCCGGCGGATCGGGCTGGGTGATCCTCGCCTATAATCTCCATACCCGTTCGCTGCACAATCATTGGGCCTGGGACCATATGCATGGTGCGGCCGCCGGCATCCCGATCCTCGCCCTCGACATGTACGAGCATAGTTTCCACATGGATTATGGCACGCAGGCCGCCAAATATATCGACGCCTGGTTCCGCAATCTCGACTGGCAGGCGGCCGACCGGCGCTATGCGCAGGCGATAGCGGTCGGGGCCAGCTGAGGTCGGCAGCGCCTATAGATATTTCGAGATCGTGCGGAATTCTTCGACGGCCGAACCCATGCCTTCCGTCGCCTGGGTGTGGCTGAGGCAATGGTCGAGATGATCGTGGATCAGTGCCTTCTTGGCGCTGACGATAGCCTTTTCGACCGCCTGGAGTTGCTGGGCGATGTCTGCGCAGGGGCGTTGGCTTTCGATCATCTCGACGATGCTGCGCAGATGGCCACCCGCACGGTTCAGCCGCTTTACGATCGCGGGATGGCTGTCATGCCGATGCTCGATGGTCACTCGTGAAAATTCCTCAGTGTCACAGCCTTTACCTATCCCCCTGGGGAGGATATTGCAACGATCTGTATATCCCCCCTGGAGGATATGGATTCGCTGGAGTCGCCCTTGCTTTCCGTGCTCGCCAATCGCACCTATCGCCATCTTTTCTGTGCGCAGGTCATCGCATTGGTGGGCACGGGCCTTGCGACCGTGGCGCTCGGTCTGCTGGCCTATGACATAGCCGGCGGCAATGCCGGGGCGGTGTTGGGGACGGCGCTCGCGATCAAGATGATCGCCTATATCGGCGTAGCGCCCATTGTCGGCGCTTTTGCCGATCGCCTGCCGCGCCGCGCCTTTCTGGTGGCGATGGATATCGTGCGCGCCGCGGTTGCCCTCTGCTTGCCATTCGTCGATCAGACGTGGCAGATCTATATTCTGATATTCGTCCTGCAATCGGCATCGGCGGCTTTCACCCCGACCTTCCAGGCGACCATTCCCGATGTCCTGCCCGAGGAACGCGACTATACCCGCGCGCTCTCCCTATCGCGGCTCGCCTACGACATGGAAAGCCTGACCAGCCCGATCCTTGCCGCTGCGCTGCTTTCGGTCATCAATTTCCACTGGCTGTTCTCGGGAACGGCGATCGGCTTCCTTGGATCGGCGATGCTTGTCGCCACGACCGTCCTGCCCAGGGTGGCAAGCGCCGGGCCAGGACAGCGCGATATCTACGCCAGGACCACGTGCGGCACACGCATCTATCTCAAGACCCCGCGTTTGCGCGGGTTGCTTGCCCTCACGCTGGCATCGGCGGCGGCCAGTTCCATGGTGATCGTCAACACGATCGTCATCGTGCGTGACAGGCTGGGCCTTGCCCAGAGCGATGTGGCGCTGACCCTCGCCGCCTATGGCGCAGGGTCTATTCTGGCAGCACTGACATTACCCCGACTGCTCGATCGGATCGCGGATCGCACCATCATGCTGAGCGCAGGGACGGCGATGGCGTCGCTGCTCGCATTGCTGGCCGTCGCGACTTTCCGGTACGGCGCTGCGCCGGGCTTCTGGTGGGTCATCCTGGGCGGATGGTTCCTGCTTGGGATCGCCTATGCGATGAGCATCACCCCATCGGGTCGATTGCTCAAGCGATCGGCAACGGCCAGCGACCGCCCTGCATTGTTCGCCGCGCAATTTACCCTGAGCCATTGCTGCTGGCTTTTATGCTATCCATTGGTCGGGCAGCTTGGCGCCAATGTGGGCCAGGGTGTCGCTTTTCTCATGATGGCGGTGATCGCCAGTGTCGGAACGGGATTAGCCGTTTTCCTGTGGCCTGCCGGCGATCCGGACATTGTGGCGCACGATCACCCCGAGCTTGAACGCGATCATCCCCATGTCCGAGAGGCGCATGGCGATGATCGCCACCATATATTCATTATCGACGACCTGCACCAGCATTGGCCCCGCCAATGAAGGGAAAATATCGTCTGACCGCCGCAGCATCTTGTGAACTGCCTGCGCTGCCTATACTCCTTGCCGCATGACGGTCGCGCCAATCCGGCAGCGTGCTTATGCAACGCCCCACAACCCAAGGCGCAGCTTTGCGCTTCTGGGCGTGCTGGCGCTGCTTGGCATGATCATATTGTCGACCTGGCACGATGCCTTGCCGCATGTTCATGCCTCAGCGCAGACGGTGAGCGTCGGTATCGACCATCATGACCATGACGACGTGGATGACCACGCCTCTTCGGATCAGGACGATTTCTCCGACCTTGTCCATGTCGCCGCCCATGTGGTGGCTCAAACCGTTGCCGTGCCTGCGGCGCCTGTCGTCGCGCAGGCCATGATTTCGTCTGCGATGTCCTGGGGCGTGGTCCCGGTCGATGACATCGGGTCGGTCAGGCCGCAATCCTTGCTTCGCCCCCCACGAATCTAATTGCGAGCGCGTTTCGTCGCGCCCGTTTTTACGCATTCGTTCAGGGGAATATTTGATGAAAGCCTTTAGAGGCCGGCTGCCGCATTGCGCGGTATCCGGCGTGGTCGTGGCGACGTGCCTTCTGGCGGCTGCCGGGACGGCGTGCGCGCAAGTCGCGCCGCCCTATGCAACGCTATTGCGGCAGAGCGCTGACGCGCCGCGCCTTGCGCTCAGCGAAGCTGAAATCCGGCGCGCCGAAGGCTTGTCGGAGCAAGCGCGGGCGCGGCCCAATCCCAGCGTCAGTTTGATGACCGAGAATGTCACAGGGTCCTCGCCCTATCGTGGCTTTGATCGGGCCGAAACGACGCTGCAATATAATCACACGCTGGAACTGGGGGGCAAACGTGGCGCCCGGATCGAGGCTGGCGAGGCGGGTGTGACCGCGTCGAAGGCGCGCGATCAGGACGCCCGCGCTGCCTATGCCTATGATCTGGCCCTGGCCTACGCGGCGGCCGAAGCCGCAGACAGCCGAAACGCACTGGCCCAGGACGAGGTCGAAGAGGGCGAGGCCGATCTGGGCGCCGCAAGGGCGCTCGTCGATGCCGGCAAGGAAGCCAGGCTTCGGGCGCTCCAGGCAGAAACCTCACTCAACGAAGCCAAGGCCGCGCTGCACCTTGCGAACGCCAATCGCATCGCGGCCTTTGCCCGCCTGTCCGCCCTGACGGGGTCGCAAACCCCTTTTGCGAGCCTGGCCCAATCCGTGCTGGACTTGGGGGCAAAGACACCTGCCGTCGGACCGGTCGATCCTCTTGCCAGCCCTTATTATCTGGCCGCGCAGGCGGAGCGCGAAGCCGCCAATCGACGGCTGAAAGCCGAGCAGCGGCGGGCCGTGCCGGACGTCACCGCCAGTATCGGCGTTCGTCGCCTCGAATATGATAATGCCACGGCGCTGCTGGGCAGCCTGTCCTTGCCGCTCCCGATCTTCGATCGCAATCGCGGCAACATAGCGGCCTCCCGCGCGGAAGCCGACGCCGCGCAGGCGCGGCTTGCCATGGCGCAGAATGATGCGCGGGCGGAAGCGCAGGCGTCGGCTGCCCAATTCCATGCCGCCATGGCGCGCGTGACCGCCGCGCTGGGCGCGCAGGCGACCGCCGACGAGACCTATCGACTGGCCCGCATCGCCTATGAAGCCGGCAAGTCGTCGATCATCGAACTGCTCGCCGCGCGCCATGGTCTTGCGATCACGCGCGGCGGCGTCCTCGACGCGCGCCTAGCCGCTTTCGAAGCGCGCGCGCGCCTTGCCCGTCTGACGGGCAGCACCATTTCCGGAGATCCGATCCAATGACGCCTGACAACAGACTTTATGCCGGCGCCGCGGTCGGTCTTATCCTTGCCGCTCTTGCAGGCTTCGGGCTGGCGCGCATGACCGCGCCCGACGCGCCGGTCGTGCAGACCCAGGCGGCAGCGCCTGAGGCTTCAGCCGATACCGTCGATATCGATGCGGCAGGGATCAGGATGTCGGCCATCACTATCGCGCCCGCAGCGGGTACGGCGCTGTCAGGCATCATAATGTCCAGCGCGAGGGTAGAGGCGACCCCCGATGCGGAAGCCGTGCTGACCGCAAGGGCGCCCGGCACCATCACCCGCATCTTCAAGCGGATCGGCGATAGCGTCCAGGCGGGGGAGACGATTGCCCTGGTCGAAAGCCGGGACGCATCGACCATCGCGGCGGACAGGGGAACCGCCTCCGCCCGGGTGACGCTGGCGTCCCGTCAACTCGCCCGCGAACGAACCCTGCTCAACCAGGGCGTTTCACCGCGTGCGGACTTCGAAACCGCCCAGGCCAATCTTGCCGTTGCCCAAGCCGAGGCGCGCCAGGCAGAGGCCGCAGCGCGTGCGGCGCGCGTTACCGGCGACGGGCGATCCGTCGCCGTGGTCAGCGCCGTGTCCGGCACGATCACATCGGCCCCTGCAAGCCTTGGGGCCTATGTGCAGGCAGAGACGGAATTGTTCAGGGTCGCCGATCCGCGGCGCATCCAGATCGAAGCAAGCGTCCCGCCCAGCGATGCTGGCCGGGTGAAGGCCGGCGATCGGGTTGAATTGGCGACCAATGATGGCCGCACGCTTGAAGGCCGGGTCCGGTCGGCCACCGGGGTCGTCGACGCCCAGACGCGGCAAGCCACCATCATCATCACGCCCGGCAGTGGCGCAAGCATGGTCGCGCCGGGTCAACTGGTGCAGGCGCGCATCTTCGCCACGGGCGACGTCGGCGTCGCTGGCGGCGGGGTCACCGTGCCGCAGGACGCGGTGCAGACGATCGGCGACCATGATGTCGTCTTCGTCCGCACCCGATCCGGGTTCAAGGCGCAGCCGGTCCAGATCGGCAGTCGCAGCGGCGGCATGGTGTCGATCGCCGCGGGCCTCAAGGCGGGGACGCCGATCGCCACAACCAATGCCTTCCTCCTCAAAGCCGAACTTGAGAAGGAAACGGCAGAATGATCGGGCGCATTCTCAGCCTGTCCGTCAGGATGCGATGGCTGGTGGCGTTTCTCACGCTACTGGTCGTGGCCTTTGGCGGATGGCAGATCACTAAGCTGCCGATCGATGCCGTGCCAGACGTCACCAATCGACAGGTGCAGATCAGTACATTCGTGCCCTCGCTGGGGCCGGTCGACGTCGAGAAACAGGTCACTTTCCCCGTCGAAACGGCATTGGCCGGCATTCCCGGCCTTGAAATGACGCGGTCCTTCTCGCGGAACGGCTTCAGCCAAGTCACGGCTGTATTCACCGACAGCACCGACGTCTATTTTGCCCGTCAGCAGGTCACAGAGCGCCTGGCCCAGGCCAAGGACAGCCTGCCCGACGGCGTCCAACCCAACCTCGCGCCGCTCAGCACCGGCCTTGGCGAGATCTTTTTCTACTCGGTCGCCTTCCGCCATCCCGACGGCAAAGGCGTAAAGGCCATAGATGGAAAACCAGGCTGGCAGTCGGACGGCAGCTATCTGACGCCCGAGGGCGAGCGGCTGACGACCGAACTGGCCAAGGCCGCCTATCTGCGCACGGTGCAGGATTGGATCATTCGCCCGCAAATGCGCAATGTTCTGGGCGTTGCCGGCGTCGATTCCAACGGCGGTTATGTGAAACAATATCTGGTCGAGCCCAAGCTGAACGCGCTTGCCACCTATGGTCTGTCGATTACCGAACTGGCAGACGCCTTGGAGCGGGCGAATGTGTCGGCTGGCTCCAACTATGTGCGCCGCGCCGGGGAAAGTTTCCTCGTCCGCGCCGACGCGCGGCTGAAGTCGATCGAGGATATTCAGGACGCGGTCGTGGCCACCCGGGCAGGTGTTCCGGTGCGGGTGCGCGATGTAGGCGACGTCGTGATCGGCGGCGCCGTGCGCACCGGGTCGGGCAGTCGCATGGGTTCCGAAGCGGTCATTTCCACCATCTTGATGCTGGTCGGCGAAAACAGCCGGGTCGTGGCTACCCGCGTCGCCGACAAATTGGTCGATATCAACAAATCGCTGCCGCCAGATGTTTTTGCCGAGGCGGTCTACAACCGGTCCAAGCTGGTCAACGCCACCATTGCCACCGTCGAAAAGAATCTGATCGAAGGCGCGCTTCTGGTCATCGTCATACTGTTTCTGCTGCTCGGCAATATCCGCGCGGCGCTGATCACGGCTGCAGTGATCCCGATCACCATGTTGATGACGGCATCCGGCATGAACGCCCTTGGCGTATCGGGTAATCTGATGAGCCTGGGCGCGCTCGACTTCGGACTTATCGTCGATGGCGCGGTCATCATCGTGGAAAATGCGCTGCGTCGTCTGGCCGAGCGACAGGAACATGAAGGTCGTCTGCTGACGCTGGACGAGCGGATGAGCGAAACGATCGATGCGGCCAAGGAAATGGTCCGGCCTACCGTCTTTGGCCAGCTCATCATCTTTCTCGTCTTCGTGCCGTTGCTGACCTTCCAGGGGGTGGAGGGCAAGACCTTCGCGCCCATGGCGACAACCTTGATGCTGGCGCTTGCATCGGCGTTCGTCCTGTCGATCACCTTCGTGCCGGCGATGATCGCGATCGTCGTCAGCGGCAAGGTCAGTGAAACCGAAGTCAAGCCGATCCGCTGGTTTAAGGAGAAATATGCGCCGCTCCTCGACAAGGCAGTGGCGCGGCCGGTGCCGTTCGTCGCGGCCGGTGCGGGCATCTTCTTCGCTGCCGTTCTGGCGTTCGGCCTGCTGGGAGAGGAGTTCATGCCCCAGCTCGACGAGAAGGACATCACGGTCACCAACTTCCGGGTGCCATCCGCCTCGATCGACCAATCGACGCAAATGCAGCTTCAGATCGAGAATGCGCTCAAGACGCTGCCCGAGGTGGAACTGGTATTTTCCAAGAACGGCAATGCCGACCTTGGCACCGACCCGATGCCGCCAAACTCGTCGGACACCTATGTCATTCCCAAGCCGGAAAGCGAATGGCCGGCCGAGGTGACGTCGAAGGAAGATATCCTGCGACGTATCGAAGAGCGCATGAAGCCGCTCATCGGCAATCGGACGGAGATCCAGCAACCCATCCAGATGCGTTTCAACGAACTGATCGCCGGCGTGCGCGCCGACGTCGCGGTCAAACTTTATGGTGACGATCTGGAGGCGATGAGCGAGCAGGCTCGTCGCATCGCTGGCGTACTGCGCGGGATTCCGGGCGCAGGCGATGTCAGCGCCGAACAGACCGACGGCGCGCCGACGTTCGATGTCAAGATCGATCGGCAGGCTGCAGCACGTTACGGCCTCTCGGTGGAGGAAGTGGCCAACACTGTCTCTGCCGCGCTGGGTGGCCGGGAAGCGGGGCTGTTGTTCGAGGGCGATCGCCGCTTCGCGGTGGTGGTGCGCTTGCCCGATGCGCAGCGGGACGATGTCGAAACGCTGGGATCGATCCCGGTCATGCTGCCTGCGGCCGATGGTCAGGTGGCAGGCTCCATTCCGCTAAGGGAGGTGGCCCGGTTCAGCTATACGCAGGGGTTGAACCAGATCAGCCGCGAAAATGGCAAACGGATGGTGGTCGTTCAGGTCAACGTCCGTGGTCGCGACCTTGGCGGCTTCGTCGAGGAAGCCCAAAAGGCGATCGGCCAGATGCAACTCCCGTCAGGCATGTATACCGAATGGGGCGGGACGTTCGAAAGCCTGCAGTCGGCGCGTTTGCGGTTGATGCTGGTCGTGCCGATCTGCTTCCTCGCCATCTATGCGTTGCTTTATATGGCGCTGGGCGGCTTCATTCCGGCGGCGATCGTGTTCAGCGCGGTGCCGATGGCGCTGGCGGGCGGGGTGTTCGCACTTCTGCTGCGCGGCATCCCCTTCTCCATCACGGCAGCGGTCGGCTTCATCGCGCTGTCCGGCGTCGCGGTGCTGAATGGTCTGGTCATGATGAGCGCCATCGGCAAGCATCGCGAAGATGGCGCAAGCGAGGATGACGCCATTATCGGGGGGGCAATGGAGCGTGTCCGGCCGGTCCTGATGACGGCGTTGGTCGCCAGTCTTGGCTTCGTGCCGATGGCGCTCGCCACCGGCACGGGGGCGGAGGTTCAGCGGCCCTTGGCGACAGTGGTCATCGGCGGACTTATCACCTCGACCGCGCTCACATTGCTTGTGCTTCCCGCAATAACGGCGCTCGCGGCAAGGTGGCGAAGTTCTCGGAAAAAGGCCCGTTCGCAGCCGCTTGAGCCGTGAAAATGATCTGGAATCGGACGCTTGTAACGCCCGATTCCATGTCTTTTACAAAGCCTGTGAGCGAACGCCGAAAACATTCGATTTGATACGGAATATGCGAGGAATTCGGAGGATTATTCCGCGAAATGGCATTCAAACCACATCCTACGCCTCTCAATGTCGATACGAATTTGGGGAGCCAAGACAATGGCTGCACGCGAGATGGAAACGCAACGTGACCAGCGGCGCAATGGCCCCGGATTGCAAGCCGCGGGACTGTTGATCGCTGCGCTCATGATCAGCGGTTGTGGCGGGATACAGGAGAAAGCTGCTCCCGTCGTTGGATCGACAACGCATGCTCAGAGCGTCTTTGCGGCATGCTGGAAAACGGCTGGTGAAGGCCATGTGCGCGAGCGACGAGGCCCGCAGCATAGCCTTCGCTATTATTACGGCCTGCACCGGGACGCAGTCAGGGGGCAATGTCGTGCCTATGCAGACCGAACAAATGCGAGACTATGGGAGAAGATCAATAAGAAATATCCGGGGCTTTCTACTTCCCAGGCATTTGAAAAATCGTGCGGAAACGCCCTAAAAGTCGCGCATCATTACCAATATGACCTAACGCATTTCAGTGATCACTTGGCCTTGTGCCGCATGATGGCTGAAGAATTGGAAAATTGAATAGGTTGGAGACTCGTATGAGACTGGTTCGAACATTATCCGTCGCACTGGGTGTAAGCACGTTGCTGGCGGCAACCGCGCCGGTCGGTGCGCACGGCATCTGGTTCGCGCAGCGGGCGCGCCAACTGGCGCTGGTCTATGGCGTTGGCGCCGACGATCTGGACGCCGTCAAGCGCTTGCCATTGGTCAAGACGGTCACCGGCTATGACAGCGATTGGGCACCCGTCACCACCTCTCTTCGCGCCGCCGGTGCAATCCCGGTCGTCGACAGCGACGAACCGGTCGCGGCCGTCGCGGCCACCATGGATTATGGCTATTGGAGCAAGACCCCGGACGGAGAGTGGCATAACAAGGGCCGCGACGAAGTCCCCAACGCGACGCTTGCCGAGCATAATTTCAAATATGCGGTCCATCTGACGCAAGTGCCGACCAAGCCGGTGCCGCTGTTCGAGGGCCACACGCTTCAGGTCGTGCCCGCCGACCTTGCCATTCCCTAGAAAATGGGCGAGCCGATGAAGGTGCGCGTCTATTACAAGGGCAAGCCTGTCGCCGGTGCCACCGTGATGCAGGATTATGTCAACGATCCCGACGAAGTCGCCCCGGCCAAGACCGGCGCTGATGGCACCGCCACGATCAAGCTGCGCAACCAGGGCATCAACGTGCTGATGGCGATCTATGTTGGCCAGGCGACCGACAAGAAGGTCGATCATGAGGAATATCGCGCCTCGCTGTCCTTCGTCCTCCCTCACCTGCCCGAATAAGCCTTTCGGCCAATCCATTGGAGACATGCATTATGAAGATCGATCTTTTCCGCACGGGGCTTGCTGCCCTGGCACTTGCCGCGCTGCCCGCTTCCGCCTTCGCGCATGGCAGCATGAAGCCGCAACATGGCGGCCTCGTACATATGTCGGGTGAAACCCTGATCGAACTGGTGACCGGCCCCAAGGGTGTCGACGTCTATCTGAGCGAAGAAGATGAGCCGGTGCCTGCCGCCGGTTACACCGCCAAGCTCACCCAGACGGCAGGGAGCGCCAAGACCGAAGCGGCGCTCAAGCCTGCCGGGGGCAACAAGCTGACTGCTGCCGGCTTCAAGGCGGCCAAGGGCGCGAAACTCGTTGTGGCCCTGATCGACAAGAGCGGCGCGAAAATCTTCGCGACGTTCCAGACCAAGTAAAGGCGCCGACATGCACAGCGCGATCCGGTTTCCGCTCCAACCCCAGATATTGCGGCGGATCGTGCTGCTGCTTTTGGGCTTGGCCATGGCGTTCATGAGCGCGACGCTCTGGGCGCATGGCGTCAACGAGAATGACAAGGCCTTCATCGAAGGTGCGTCAGGCGTCAACATCATCCCCTATATGTATCTGGGGGCCAAGCACATGGTCACCGGCTACGACCATCTGCTGTTCCTGGCCGGGGTCATCTTCTTCCTCTATCGGTTGAAGGACGTCGGCGCCTATGTGACGCTGTTCGCGATCGGCCACAGCACCACGCTGCTGTTGGGCGTGATCTTCGACATTCGCGCCAACCCTTACATCATCGACGCGATCATCGGCCTGTCGGTCGTCTACAAGGCGATCGATAATCTGGACGGGTTCAAGACCTGGTTCGGCGTATCGCCCAATCCCAAGGCGGCGGTGCTGATCTTTGGTTTCTTCCATGGCTTTGGCCTGGCCACCAAGATCCAGGAACTGACGCTGGCCAAGGACGGGCTGATCCCCAACCTCATCAGCTTCAACGTGGGCGTTGAGATGGGCCAGTTCATGGCGCTGACCGTGATCCTCCTGCTGATGAACCTGTGGCGCATGTCGTCCAGTTTCAACCGAACGGCCACCGTCGCCAACGCCGCGCTCATGACCGCCGGCTTCGTCCTCATCGGCTTCCAGTTGGCCGGCTATTTTACCCAGGGTGCCTGACATGACCATGCAAACTGCTTCCGCACTTCCGACCTCGATCAAGCCCTCGCCTTCCACGCTTGCCAAGGCGACCGGCGGCGCGGCCATCGCGGCCGTTGCTATTCTCACCTTGTTCGTGCTGCCGGCCGAATATGGCATCGACCCCACCGGCGTCGGCACGGCGCTTGGCCTCAACGGCATGGTCACCGGCGAAGCGGCCGAAACAGCCCCCGCGCCCGCGCCGGAAGCTGCCGGCCCAACCGACATCGCGATTCCGACCAAGGCGACCATCGCCAAGTCGGCCGCATGGCGACAGGACGAGATGACCATCACTCTGGCACCTCATAGCGGGCAAGAGGTGAAGGCGCACATGGTCAAGGGTGACAGCTTCATCTTCCAGTGGAAGTCGACAGGTGGTCCGGTGAAGGCCGAAATGCACGGCGAAAAAACCGGCGTCACCGACGGCTCCTTCACCGACTATTGGAAGGAACTCGAACTTACCGGCGGTCAGGGCGACTTCACTGCGCCCTTCGATGGCACCCATGGCTGGTATTTCCGCAACAAGGGCGAAACGCCGATCACCGTCACCGTCAAGACGGTCGGCTTCTACAAGGATCTCTTCCTGCCCAAGGGTGAGTGAAGAGCCAGGCGAGGGATAATCAGATGAACAGCATTGCGGGCCAGGCGCCCCTTACAGCCCTAAACCCCGGCATGACATCGCCTGTCGCCGCTGCAAAGGCGCGCACGCGTTTGATCGCCATCGACGCGCTGCGTGGTTTGGTGATGCTGTTCATGCTGGTCGATCATGTCCGCGAAACATGGTTCCTGCATTTGCAGGTCACAGATCCCGTTGACGCGAATATAACCGATCCGGGACTCTTCTTCACGCGCCTGCTCTCCACCTTCTGCGCGCCGACTTTCGTCGCGCTGACCGGCCTTTCGGCATGGCTCTACGGCCAGTCGCATAGTCGGGCTCAGGTGTCTGAGTTCCTGCTGAAGCGCGGGCTTTTTCTGATCTTCCTGGAATTCACGATTGTCTGCTACGCTTGGCCAACACAGGCCAACACATTCCCGCCCCCCACCATCTGGTTCCAGGTGATCTATACGATCGGCATCAGCATGATCGCGCTGGCGGCGCTGCTCCATCTGCCGCGCCCTGCGCAGTTCGCTCTGGGTTTGGCGATCGTCTGCCTTCACAATCTGCTCGATCCGATTCGCTTGAGCCCGGATTCTCCCTTCTTCATTCCATGGGCGATGCTCCATCAGCGCGACAAATTCGAGATCGCCGGGATCCTGTTCAAGACGACGTATCCGGCGCTGCCCTGGATCGGCATCATCCTGTTAGGCTATGCCTGCGGTCCGTGGTTCGCGCGGGGCACCGATCCCAAGCCAAGGATCAAGCGGCTGGCTATGCTTGGCCTGGGCCTGCTTGTCGGCTTCCTGCTCATCCGCACGCTCAATTTCTATGGCGACAAGCCCTGGTTCATCGCGGACACGTCGTTGCGAACCGTCATGAGCTTCCTCGCGCTCACCAAATATCCGCCATCGCTGCTCTTCCTGATGCTGACCGTGGGCACCGGATGCCTGTTGCTGGCGCTGTGCGAGAAGTTCGAGGATAGCAAGATGATGCCGACGCTCGCCATGCTGGGCGGCGCGCCGATGTTCTACTACATCCTCCATCTCTACACGCTCAAGCTGCTCTACAATATCGCGATGCTGCTTTACGGCCCGACGAAGGGCGCCGTGTTCGGTGTCGATAATCTGAGGTGGGTATGGATCTGGGTGTTTATATTGATCCCGGTTCTCTATTTTCCAACGAGATGGTTCGCCCGGCTCAAGCAGCGCCGCAAGGATATCTGGTGGCTGAAATATCTTTGATTGCGAGATTGTAGTGAGATGCCGCTGGTTCAATGTCAGCCAGAAAGCAGCTTCGTTGCAGCATGAATCGGAGCAGCTGCCAGTCCGGCTTTGCAGCAGTTTGCGAGCTTACAAATAGAATTGCGGACGGTCTGCTGTTGCGATGAGAAATTTGGTCGCCAAACGGCTGATTCGGGTCGAGGGCAGAGATCACCTGTTAACACGGATCGCACGCGCCGGTGGCCAACCAGCTGTCAGACAATGTTTGGTGATTTGGGCACGTCGGCAACACCGCACCGTTCAGGCAATACCCGCACCACCGGTGACGNCGGTGATATAACTGCCCTCCTGCGACGCCAGCAGCACATAGATGGGCGCGATCTCGACGGGTTGGCCGGGGCGGCCGAACTGGCTCTGCTCGCCGAATTTCGTGACCTTTTCCTGCGGCTGACCCCCAGTGGATTGCATAACCGTCCAGAAGGGGCCGGGCGCCACGACATTGGCGCGGATGCCTTTCTCGATCAGTTGCTTGGCCAGCGCCTTGGTATAGGCCACTATCCCCGCCTTGGTCGTCGCATAGTCGAGGAGGATGGCCGATGGATCATAGGCCTGGATCGACGCGGTCGTGATGACCGAGGCACCGGCAGGCAGATGCGGCACCGCCGCCTGCACGATCCAGTGCAACGCATAGAGGTTGGTCTTCATCGTGCGGTCGAAATCATCTGAGCTCAGCACCTGCACATCGTCCCGGAACTGCTGACGGCCCGCATTGATGACCAATATGTCCAACCCGCCAAGACCGGCGACGGCATCGTCGACCAACTGGCGGCACCAGGCTTCATCCATCACGTCGCCGGGAAGCGCGACGGCTTTGCGCCCCTCCGCTTCGATCAGAGCTATCACGGCCTGCGCATCGCTCTCTTCGCTGGGCAGATAGGCAATGGCGACATCGGCCCCTTCCCGTGCGTAAGCGATAGCCGCTGCCCGACCAATGCCGGAATCGCCACCCGTGACGAGCGCCTTGCGCCCCTTAAGCTTGCCCGACCCCACATAGCTCTCTTCGCCATGGTCCGGTGTCGGGTCCATCTGCGCCGCTATGCCTGGGGCTGGCTGGGGCTGCTTGGGGAAAGGCGGTTTGGGATATTGGTCGCGTGGATCTTGCAGGGTGAGGCGATCGGCCATGATGGCTCCTTGCTGATGAATGGCGAGCGGACATTTCGCCGTCGCTCCGAAGGCTGAAGGTCGAATTACGAGCCACCCCGGCCGCCAGTTCCTGCGTTAGGCTTGGCCATGCCCCGGTTCACCGAATGACGACGTCTTTGGCCGCAACAGACTAAAGATCGGGCAGGATCTGGTCGGCTCTGCCCCAATGGGCCAGATCCTTGGAAGCGGCGCGCTTCAGCATTTCGCCTGCGTCCCCGATATGCCATTGGTCCGGGCCGTCCAGCGTGCGCAGTTCCTCCCAGCTGAGCGGCACCGCGATCGGTGCGAACGGCCGCGACCGTGCGCTATAGGGCATGACGGCGGTCGCGCCGCGCTGGTTGCGCAGATAGTCGATGAAGATCTTGCCCGTCCGCTTCGCCTTGGCGAGCGCAGCCGTAAATCGGTCGGGGTCGGCCTGTGACAGCGCGGTGGCGAAACGATGCGCGAAATCCTTGACCTGCGGCCACTCGGCGCTGGGGGTCAGCGGCGCGATCACATGCACGCCCTTGCCACCGGTCATCATCGGAAAGGTGACGAGCCCCATCTGCACCAGCATATCCTGCAGATGGAAGGCCGCCGACACCACATCCTTGAACGCCAGCCCCTCGTCGGGATCAAGATCGAACACCAGCCGGTCGGGCTTCTCGACATCCTCGATCCGGGCACCCCAGCCGTGAAATTCGATCGTCCCCATCTGAACGCAGGTCAGCAGCCCTGCGGGCGTATCGACGAACAGATAGGGTTCTTCATGGCCGTCCTTTTCCAGGATGCCCACCTGTTTGACGTCGTCGCCGAAACTGCCAGCATCATGTTTTTGGAAGAAGCATTTCTTGTCGCGGCCTTGCGGGCAGCGCACGAGGCTGATCGGCCGACTGCCTGCCCAAGGCAGCATGATATCCGCTACCGCTTCATAATAGTCGGCTAGCTCGCCCTTGGTGAGCTTGCCCTCCGGGAAGATTACCCGGTCGCGATTGCTGATCTTAACGCCGTTGGTCGCGGCGGGCTGCGTCGCCTGTTCGACGGGCGCTTCGACCTCCAGCACCACCGCTTCCGGCTTCTTGTCTTCGCGTAATCCGAGATAGCTTGAATGGCGCAGCACGCCTTCGTCGGTAAATTCCGCAAAGGCGACCTCGGCGACCAGTTTCGGTTTGATCCAGTGTGCGTTGCGTACTGCCGCGCGCGGGGCCTCGACCGTCGGCGTCTTCCGGGCTAGCGGTGCCATCAAGGCCAGCAGCCGCTCCATCTCGTCCGCTGAAAAGCCGGTGCCGACTTTCCCGGCGAACCGAAGCGTGCCTTTGTCATGGACGGCCAGCAGCAGCGAACGGAACCCGCGCTGCTTGTCCGAGGGCAACCAGCCCACAATCACGAACTCCTGACGGCGGGTGCATTTGGTCTTGACCCAGCCGCTCGATCGCGATCCGGAATAGCGGGCATCCCCCCGCTTGGAGATGACGCCTTCAAGTCCCGCGCCGCAAAAGCGCTCGAACAACTGCTCGCCGCGCCCGATGATATGGTCGGAATAGCGGATATGGCCCGCGCCATCGCCGAGCAGCGTGGCGAGCATCGCCTTGCGTTCAAGCAAGGGCCGCCCGGTCAAATCCTCGCCATTCAATGCCAGCAAGTCGAAGGCCATATAGTCGATTTTTCCGGGATCGTCCTTGAGCGCCGCCTGCAAACCCTGAAAGCTGGTGCGGCCATCGGCTAGGATCACCACGGCCTCGCCGTCAATCAGGGCGCTTGATGCATCCAGCTTTGTCGCGTCGGCGATCAACCCGGCACAGCGATCGGACCAGTCGAGGCCGGATCGTGTATAGGCGCGGCCATTGCCGCCGCCGATGGCCAGCAACGTGCGATAGCCATCATATTTTAGCTCATGGAGCCAATGACTGCCTGCAGGCACATGGTCGACAAGTGTCGCCAGTTGCACAGGCTGAAAAGGCGGCGGGACATCGCCCTTGGCATTCCCGCGCGCAGTCGCCTTCGCCTTTGCGACTTTGCGCTGGGAAATGGGTTTGCCAGCGGCGATTTCCTCCATCGTGCGGCCACTGTCGATGCTGGTGAGATGGTGACTGACCAGATCGTCCGACCCGCCGGCAAAAGCGTCGCTGACTTTGCGCAATATCCAGTTTTCGCCGCGCTCCTTTCCGCGTGGCTTGAGCCGGAACAAGACCCACTCTCCCTGCATCCGGCGGCCATGCAGGATGAAATGGAGATGCCCTTCGGCCAGTGTCTTGCACGGGTCTTTACCTGCTATCGGTTCCCATGTGCCATTGTCCCACAGCATGACGGTGCCGCCGCCATATTCCCCTTTGGGGATCAGGCCTTCGAACCGTGCATAATCAAGCGGGTGATCCTCGGTTCGCACCGCCAGGCGTTTGTCGTCGGGATTGGCGCTCGGCCCACGGGTGACGGCCCAGCTAACCAGCACGCCGTCCAGTTCCAACCGGAAGTCATAATGCAACCGCGACGCTGCATGTTTCTGGACGACAAAGCCGTTGCCGGCCGTCGGAAACTCCGCACCAGCAGGCTCGGCCGTGCGTGCGAAGTCACGCTTTGCCCGATAGAGGTCGAGACTGTCTTTAGGGCTTTTGTCCTGCGCCTTTGCCATGTTGGTTCGGTCCGTTGCTTTGCCCCTCAATCCGCAAGCGTGCCAACTCGTTCCGGGGGTATCGCAAACGATCACGCCTCCGCATCGATGGCGCGCGCGAAGCGGTAGCTGGTCTGCTCGAACGTCGAAGCCCGAAAGAAATTATGCGCATTTTTGATGTCGATGTCGCTCATCGCTTCGATCCGCGTGCATCCTGCTTCGCGCAGCGCCGTTGTCGCAGCATCCAGCATGGCAGTCGCGATGCCTCGGCGGCGATGCGCCCCATCCACCAGCAACACAGTAATCCGGCCGATCAGGCCATGGTGAAGCGTGGGTATCAGCGTCCAGCCGCAACAACCGACGATCCCCTCCAGAACAGCGACGATCGCGCCGCCTCTAGCCTTCCTGACCCGCTCAAGATTATGCGCGACACCGTGTTCATCGATGGTCGTTTGGGCAAGCTGGCGCAGCAGCACCGCCATGCCTGCCGCATCGGTCCGCTTGGCGGCGCGAATGCGGAGCGGGGCCGGTTCGGGCGTGGGCGCAGGCTTGGCCGCTATTTTCTTCGCGGGCGTTGGCGTCTGCCCGATGGAACGCCTCGCGCGCGGTCGGAGGGCGGGCTCGACGTTTTCATGCGTCGCTGTTGTCGCTTTCCTTGTCGGTGCGGCACATACAGGCATGGCGTGAGCCGATGCCTTCCAGCTGCTTGTCGCGCCCTTGCGCAGAAACGCTTCGATATCCTCCAGCGAGGCGGTCAGCCCATCATCGCCAACCCCGAGCAAAGGCTTCCCGCCCGCATCGGTGAGCCCATATTTGCCATAATCACCCGCACCAACCTTGCGCCTGCGGGACTTTACCAGCTTGAAACCACGATGGGCGGCCATTTCACGCAGCGTCTGATCCCTGGTCGCGTCACTCATGATCCAGGGACGTCCCCGTCACGCCCGCTTTTTGGCGGATGTCTTGCCTGCCGACTTCGCGTCGCTCTTGGCCGCTACCTTGCCCGCTGGCTTCTTCGCCGTCGCCTTGGCCTTGCTGGCCGGGCCGATGGATTTCTTGAGTGCCGCCATCAGATCGACGACGTTATTCCCACGTGGATCAGCACCGCCTTCATCGTCGCTGTCGATGTTAAGCGTCTTGCCCTTCTTCTTATGCTCGATAAGCTCCTTCAGCGCATCGACGTAGCGATCGTGAAAATCACTCGCGTGGAACTTACCGGTCTTCTTGTCGATCAAGGTCGTGGCGAGATCGAGCAATTCGTCATCCGGCTCGCCATCGCCGATCTCGTGGAAATAGCGCGCAGCTTTGTTGACTTCATCGGCATACCGCAACGTCTCCATCACCATGCCGCGCCCGCATGCCTTGATGCTGACGACATATTCCCGGCCGCGCATCGCGAGTTGGCCAAGGCCAACCTTCCGGCTGCGCCGCAACGCTTCGCGTAGGACGATGAAGGCTTCCTCCGCCAGGTCGTCGGCGGGCACGACATAATAGGGCTTTTCGAAATAGATCATGTCGATGTCATGCGCATCGACGAACTGGGTCAGCTCCAGCGTCTTCTTGCTCTCCAGCTTGACGCCTTCGATCTCTTTCTCGTCCAGCAGCACATATTCGCCTTTGGCATATTCAAAGCCTTTGACGATGTCGTCCAGGTCGATCGGCCCGATGCCAGGCACGATCTTCTCATATTTAATACGCTTACCCGAAGGCTCATGGATCTGGTTGAAAGCGATCGTAGCACCGCTTCTGGTGGCGGAATAGATCTCGACAGGGATGGAGACGAGCGCGAGCCGGATCTGGCCTTTCCAATAGGGTCGTGCAACCATGATCATCTCCTGTCGGTCTATGGCAACAACCCTTCGCGCATGGTCCCGTTCCGGTTGAACGCGAAGTGCCCGCTATCGGCTTCGGGGATAATGATCTGTAGCCAGCGCTGGCGTCGGTAGCCCAATACCCTTGTCCGTTTCAAGCTGTCGGCGATCTGCTTGATAAACTGGTGACGGCCAAACGTGAGAAATCTTCCTCTAAGCCGGTTCTGAACGGCGCATAGGACCGAGAGCAGACCGACGCTTGGAGCGAACGAGGCCGTCTAGGGGTCCAGAGTTCTCGCGGACAGCCGCTGATCAACCAAACCGACGACCGATGACGCATAGAATTTCGATTGGATCATGACACATAGGATACCATTCAAGGCGACGCGACCCTGCATCGGCGAATGCGCTAATGACCGGGCACCGGCTTTTTAATAAAGCCAGCGGCAGCTTCGGCTTACGTCCCCTACCACACAGTCGTCTAAAGGCCTGTCTTGCGCGTCCAGAATGGGAAAGCAGACTGACCGCACCTGGGTATGGAAAGTCGGCGACTGAGTGGCCGGAATGGGTCGGTTTTCCTAAGTGCCAAACGCCGTGTAGTGAGACAATCCTGCCATCCAGTGCCTTACTGAACGGCATCGCAGAATCACTACGAAGGGCCAGTTCCGGAACGGCGGCTCCCAAGAAGCCTGCGCCGGGTGCTAGCGTCATCGACTTCTCGGTCGGAATAGCACCGCATGATTGAGCTTTGCCTTGCTTCGACCGTGCCTCTCGTTTCATCTGCCTGAATGGGGGTGCGCGTGCCAAACTATTACGAGATTCTAGGGGTCGATCGGAGCGCCGAGCAGGAGGTCATCGACGCCGCCTACCGGGCGATGATGCGGCGATATCATCCTGACACCTTCACCGGACTGAAAGCCGAGGGTGAGCGCCGCGCAAAGCAACTCAACGAAGCTTATGCCACCTTGCGCGATGCTGAGCGTCGCCGCGCCTACGACGAGACGCTCGGGCCGGCAGCCCCAAAGACCGCGCCGGTTCGAGAGGCCTTGGCAAATCCGAACCCGCCCTCGGCTCGGCACCGGGGCTTGCTCATCGGTGGATTGGCGATAGCAGCCGTCATCACGGTTGTCGCTTATGCGAACCGACAGGCGCCACCGGCTCCCATAGCCACCGCCAGCACGCCAACGGCCTTCCCCAAGCCCGCGCCCTCGCCAGTTGCGAAGACAGCGCCGTCGCCGTCGGCATCGTCTACGACGCTCGCAGCCTGCAAAGGCATGACTTGCCGAGTGCTGACGCCGTTTGGCTGGGGCGGGATCGAGGCCGGTGTAACGACGGACAGCGCGCAGGCGGCATCGGGCCTTAAAATCGGCGACGATGGCCATTACACCGAGGCTGGCGACGGGACGTGCCTTGCCTATGAGGTAATCGGAGGACCCAAGAATCTGCAGATGCTGGTCGAAAGCGGGGTGGTGACGACGGTCGAGGCCTATCTCGATCCTCCCGCACCGACCTTCATGACTGACCGTGGAGTGAAGCTCGGCGATTCTGAGGCGGCGGTGCGCCAGGCCTATGCCGGGCTCAAGCAGCTGCCGGACATCTACTCCGAGCCGCCCGATAAAAAGCTCTTCTATTATGAACCGGGCGGAGAACGCGGCATCAAATTCTCGATAAACGGCGGGAAAGTCAGTGGGATCTCAGTTGGTTCGCCCAGCATCGAATATGTCGAGGGCTGTCTCTAGGCGAACACCATGGCACGACGAACATGCATCATCTGTGCCGAGCCCGCCGGATCGCGCGAGCATCTCTTCCCCGCCGCATTGGGTGGCCGCCGCGTTAACAAGCGCATCTACTGCGCGCACCATAATCACGCGCTCGCTGATGGCGCCGGCGTGCTGGCCGAGCAGCTACGGACAATCAACGCGATCCTCATGGTCGAGAGCGATCGTGATCGCAGCGTCCCGCATAAGTGAACGGCGTATGTTGGTCGACATCCGTCGGAAAAGCGGAACGTCTGCTGCTGGAGATAGAAAATCGGGCGCTGAGCGTCCGGCATGGGTCGACACCGGTAGGCTTCCGTATCGGGTTCTGATTAGATCGCGCGGGTCGGCAGCTACAAAAGGCTAATCAAGCAGATCTGGCGACGAGAAATCTCGCAAAACTGCTCTATCACGCCCTCCGATTTTTGTCTGAGCCGATGTCGATGTTGACATTCTCACCGAAAATTTCTTGGCTTCACCTCGATGCCCTCGGTCGGCTTCCCGGGCATGATGCCTGATCCCAGCCGCAGGTCAGGGATGTATATCTCACGCGCTTTTCGACCGAGCAATTTGCTGTCCGGGTCCCGGGGATCAGGTCCGCCGCCACTCTTCGCGCCATCGCCGCGCGCCGGGCGGAAGACGTTGGAAAGATCGCTCCGTTCGCCCACGCTTGCCAGTAAT
>NZ_QVRA01000015.1 GCF_003591655.1 Sphingobium terrigena | reverse complement strand
CAGAACGCAAACGGGCAGATTTGTCGGTCACGCCGGCATCCGCTATTCTCCTTACGGGAACGACTCGAATTACCGGTTCAGTATAACTGCTTCCGCAAAGGGCGTTAATCGGTTCCGCTCAGACACTCATTATCGAATGGGTCGCCCGGGGCCTCCCTTTGTCTGTCGTCCTGACCGCCGATACCGGAACCGAGCGCGAAGAAACCTATGCGTATCTCCCGATCTTCCAGAAATGGATGGACGATCACGGCATCGAGCATCACGTTGTTCACTACGTTCCAAAGCGCTTCAAGCATTGGCCGCCCTACTTCACGTTACTTGAGAACTGCCTGACTAACGCGACCCTGCCGTCAATCAGTTTCGGGCGCCACTCCTGCTCGTTCAAATGGAAGATTCAGCCCCAGGATCAATGGGTGGCTCAGTGGCAACCAGCGCAACGGGCATGGGCTCGCGGCCAGCGTGTGGTGAAGCTTATCGGTTATGACAGCTCCCCTGCCGACACCCGGCGATATGCACATCGCGAAGGTCATGTCTCACCCCTTTATGACTATCGTTATCCACTTCGCGAATGGGGGTGGGACCGCGAGCGTTGTGCCTCGCGGATCCGCGCCGAGGGTCTTCCCATCCCGATCAAGTCGGCTTGCTGGGTCTGTGCGGCGCAAAAACCCCACGAACTGATGACACTGCCGCGCTGGTGCCTCCGACTGATCGTGCTCCTGGAGGCGCGTGCCGCACCGCGGCTGCGCAATGTCGAGGGGTTGTGGCGCAGCTCAACGAAGTCGCGACCCGGCTCCATGACCCTGTTCATTCGTGCGAACGCTCTGCTCGATCCCGCGGAGATCGATGCCATCATCGCGGGGGCCCCCGTTGACCTTGTCGACTTCCAGCTTGTTGCCGCCGATATCCCGATCGAACGTCGCCCGCAGATGCGTGAGTGGATCGAGCGGTTCAATGAGGGTGTCGACCGGCTCGCGGCATGACTGCCGCTTTCTCACTCCGGTTGGGCTGCGCACCTTCGCCTTGACCGGTGTGTAGCCACGCCGTCATTCTACCGTGACGATGCGCCTGATCCACGACCTCGCCGTTCGCCGAATGCTGTATCGTCGGCCGATACCGACCATGCCGGATATCCTGGTGATCGATATACCACCGCGGTACGCGGCCCCCAGCCTGCCGCTCGGCCGCTACTATCCCATCATCATCGAAACCCGCTTCGAACTCGACGAGATCGAGACCTTTCTCGCCGCCGAGCGGGACTTCCCCGTCGTCCCCGACTTATTCGACCGACGCCCTTCGGCGCTGAATGGTGGTGACATTGTCTTCTGTCGCTATGCCGCGCCGGCTCCGGGCTGGCCGCTCCTGCTTCTCTGCCATTGGCCCGCCAACTTCACTGTAATGGTGCCGCCAACGAGCGATTCCTTTGCCCGCGGTTGCTACACCACCGAAATGTTCGAGAGCATCGACGCTCTCGATCAAACCGAAGACCGGCTTCTCGCTACGCTCGGCCGTCACCACCCAGTCATCATCAAACCGATCGGCACCGCGCATCCCGCAGGCCACGCCTAGCCAACAGCATTTCTGCCCCTGTCGCTCCGGATACCAGAACGGCGCGATGCGCCGGAGCGACTGACGCCGATCGCCCCATACTTTTATCCAATCCACCGCCGCGTCGCTGCCCCGCCCGCCTTTCTCGTTCGCGCGCCCAAACCCGCACACCTAACTTACCCTGGAAGCCTTGCCTGGTGTCGTCGGGCGCGGGCGATCGAGTGCGCGTCGGCGGTTGGGCGCGCGGCCGGGCGGGGGGAGGGAGGGGCGTCGCTGGTGGCGGCGCGGCGCTGTTCTTGGGCGGCAGCGCGGGCGGTGAGGCCGGGGATCAGAGGAAAGGGGGATCTGGAGGGGTGTCGCCGAGATGGTCTCGAGAGCGACATTCGAAGGAGTTGAGACGATGAACATTGGTGAATTCAAGAAGGAGAACGGCCGCCTGATGGGTTCGGTCTTCACGCGCACCATCGACCTGCCGCGGATCGGGCTTCGCCCGGTGCAGAGCCAGAGCGAGAAGGCGCCGATCTATGAGATCGTGGCGCTGAACATCGCGCGGCGCTGGGTGCAGATCGGGGCGCTCTGGGAAGCCGTTTCGAAGAAGACCGGCGAGGTCTTCCTCGCGGGCCAGATCGATGATCCGAGCCTGCCCGAGCCGCTTCCGGTCGCCCTGTTCCCGAACGAGGCGGGTGGCTTCACCGTCGCCTGGCGTCGCGAGAATCTCGGCGGCGGATTCGGTGGCGGCTTCGGCAGCGGAGGGTTCGGCACCAGCCAGCGCGACTATGCGCCCCGGACCCAGGACGGCTTCGGTGACAGCACCGCCGGCGCCGATGGCAGCCTCGCCGACGACCGGACGAACGCGGACGTGGACGAGGACATCCCGTTCTGACCCGCGCGTGATCGAGGGCCGGGGGTGCGTCCAGCGCCTCCGGCCCTTTTTTTTGTTTCCCCATCTGACAAGGAGTTCGCCATCATGGCTCGAACCGCATCGACAAACAGTGTCAGCCGCCTGGCCGACCTTCCCACCCTCTATGCCGAGATGATCGCCACCCCGGAATTTCAGGCGGCGTTCGGCGATCCCATGCCGCTCAGCATCGTCGAGCTTGGCGATGAACCCGGCGAGCATGACATGCCCGAGCCCTTCGCCGTTCAGGCCGAATGCGGGGCGATCATCGCCACGATCTTCGACCTGTTCGCGGGCACGCGGTTGGAGCCGCTGTCCGCCGAGATCGCCTGGGGTTTCGTCAACAGCTTCCATTTCGTCGCTGGAAAACTGGAACGCCGCGAAGACGGGCTCGCCGCCGAGATCGGTGATCTTGTGCGACATCCCGACATGAGCGAGGTCTATAATAACGAGCTGGAGGAGAAGCAGCTCCTCTGCCAGTCGACCGCCGAGCACCGCGAGGCGATCGAGTGCATGCGCGACTATGCGGCCGAGATGTACCGTGCGCAGTCGGGCTGGCCGTGGTCGCCGGCGCGGGGAAGCCGGGCATCCTCCGCATCGTCGGCGAGCCAGATCGCGGCGCAGGATTTCCTGCGTGCCCGCGAACTTGCCGCCCGCGAGAAGCACAGTCCGAAGGGACCGATCGTCGTCTTTTCCGGACCCGCCCAGTGGCACGATTGGGAAACCCTGTGGGCGCGGCTCGACGAGGTCCATCAGCGCGTACCGCACATGTCCCTCGTCACCACCGGTCAGCGCAAAGGCGCCGACGCGATCGCGGCCGCCTGGGCGGCGCGCAACAGCGTGCCGCTGGTGGCGTTCGGGCTATACGGCTCTGGCCGGAAAACGGCCTTCACGCGAAACCGCAAGCTCGCCGAGCTGAAGCCCGTCGAGGCGGTGCTGTGCGAAGGCTCGGGGTTGCAGGCGAACCTCTATCAGACTCTGAAACAGGCGGGCGTGCCGATCCATGCCTTCCGCAAGGCCGATCAGATCGCCGATACCGCGGTGCGCCGGATGCGGGCCTGAACATCGGGGGCGGGGGCTTTGCTCCCGCCTCCTTTCCTACCGTTTCACAGGAGGCCGGCATGGCCATACCAGATGTGTACCGGCGCAATTTCGCAACCCTGCGCCGCGCGGCCGAGGACGGTAATCTCGCCCTGATGGAGTGCACCGACGCGGTCACCGGCGTCCCGCGCTACGTGATCTGCGCCGTGGGACGGGACGACGGTGCTTATGTGATGACGCCATTCGGCCATCTTCACGATGGAGACCCGTATGAGGCCTATCTACCTCCCGACACCAACAGATCGGAGCAGCCATGATCGGCTATGGAGGTTGCATCGAGCCCGGCGGCGTGGAGCTTGCCGACGAGCGATGGGGAGCGCGGTGTCCACGCTGTGGCGAGCCAGCCGAGCACGGCCACGTCGAGCGCGCGGAAGGCTCGCTCAATATCTACCGCACGGTCGCCTGCGATCATTGCGGGCACCATGAAGGGTTCGATTGGCTGAACCCCTGACGATCTGAGGTTCCTATGAGGCCGGACGCATTCCCGCGTGCCGGCCTATTTTTATGCAAGGGTGGCGAGCGACAAACAGGCTTGGCCCTTCTCCTTGACCGCCGTGGGAGGGTGTTACGCGCGGCTAGCGTCTCACAATCCTCAGACGTGCGGGACGGCCAGTGCGGACAAAGGGTCCGCACCGGCCGATGCGATTCGGGGGGCATCGAGCCCCCCGAATCACAGCCTCTCTCTATCTATCAAGAAGTCCAAGCATGGCACGGGGACAGCGCCGGCCTCAAGGACGACGGGGCCCCACCATTTTCCTTGGCGGATCGAACACAGCGCCTCAGCGTCGACGTCGGTGGCCGCCAAAGAAAATCGTGACCCCCATCGCCGCTACGCGGTCGCTTCGCGATCCTTGACCCCGTCGCTCAGAGCCCGTGCCGGGGAAAATGCCTCTTTAAATTTCAGGAGGCCATCATGACGCATTCACCCCGTTCCATTTCCCGCTTCGCCGACATCGCCGCGCTCTATGCCGAAGAAACGGCCGAGCCTACGGACCGCTTCGCCGCCGCCTTCACCGAGACCGTAGGTGAGTTCCGGATCGACCGCGCCGAGGACAGCACCGATGCCGGGATGCCCGATCCGCTGGAGGCCGAGCGCGCGACCGAACTCCTCATCACGACGTTGTTCGACGTCCTGCGCGACACAAGACTGGAGAGCATCGCCGACCGGCTCGCCTGGGGCATCGTGCACAGCTTCCACAAGGTCGCCAGCCAACTTGACGGGGAAGCCGATCGCGCGGCGCAGCAGGTCAACGGCCTGATCCGTTCCGCCGACGGCAGCGAGGTCGCGACGACCGAACTGGAGCAAGCGCAGACGCTCTGCCAGTCGCTGGACGAAGCGCGCGACGCGGTCGCCTGCATGCGCGATCACGCGGCGCAGATGTACCATGCCGAGACCGGACGACCATGGTCGGCACCGCGCGCGACGTTGGTGTCGGGGAAGCGCACGGCCTCGGTCATCGCCGCCACCGACTTCCTCGCCGCACGCCGCCAGCGCCGCATCGAGGAGCACGCGCCGCAGGGGCCGATAGTCATCTTCTCGGGCGGCCAGCAATGGGAGGACCATCAGCTCCTCTGGGATCGGCTCGACGCGATCCACGCCCGCATCCCCGCGATGGTGCTGGCGACCACCGCCCAGAACAAAGGGTGCGACGCGATCGCGGCGGCATGGGCGGCCCGGTCGGGGGTGAAGCTGGTGGCCTTCACGCTCGACGCGCGACTGGGCAAGCGGGCCGGGTTCGCACGGAACGAGCGGTTGCTGGCACTTCGCCCCGTCGAAGCGCTGGTTTGCGAAGGGTCGGGACTTCAGTCGCACCTCGCCCGGATGGTCCGCGAGAAGCGGGTGCCGGCTCACTTCTTCCGGCTCTCGGATCAGCGCACAGCCAGCGCTGTCGCCTGAGATCGTGACGGGGATCGGTTGGGCATGATGCCCGGCCGGTCCCCTTTTTTGTTGGCGTTGAGAACCGCCCCGCTCGGGAGCCCGATCAAAGATCGGGTCCGTCACGGGGCGGTGCGACAGCGATGCTGTCGGCCTCCTGCGCGTGGCTACGCCATGCTCGTCGCTGGGCCGCCCTTCGGGCGACTTTTAGGTTCGGGCGCTGCCGCTGGCAGCGTCTTCAGTGCCGAGACGGCAGGGCTTCCTCCCACCCGAATCGCGTGGGTGAGGACGTCCCTGAAATCCCGCTCGCTCAATGCTTCGATCGGGAGGTCCGTGACCATCCCAGCATATCGGTCGCGCAGGGCGCGGCGGGCACTCTCCACTTCTTCAGCGACCTTGCGCTGACGCGCTTCGAGGTCGGCAAGTCGCTCACGTTCCGTCATCTTGGGCATGTCCATCGTCCTTGTGATGGGTCTGCCCGCCGTCCCGGATTGTAGGCTGGGTTCGCCCGCATTCAATCCCGAACTTGGGGTATCGATCTCATGCAAACTCACGGAATCGCGATTGAGATGGGCTTGCCGGCGTGCCGCCAGCGAGAAGAAGAAATCCCCTGCCGGGGATTGTCCGCCCGTGCCCGGTCGAGACAACGCAGCGCGCAGAGCGCTGCGAAGGGGAGCACTCACGGCCTTGGCCGTTTGTAATGCACCGTACGCACGGGTGCTGCGCAGATATTCCGTCGTTAAATCAATGCTATAATCCTGTCCGACAAGTCCGCCGCTGGGCACGGCGCGCCGTCCGACATGTCACCCGCGAACGACAGTGCGTCGCGCAAACCGTTGGATTCGCGCGTCTATTCGTGTCTGACATGTCGGACAGCATAAATCGTTGAAAAACAGCGGCATTCGCGCTATGGTGCCTTCGCTTCAAGACCTGCCCGTCGAGCTCCTATGCTGGAGCTACGACATGATCAGAATAAGCGTGCGGGTCGACAGTGCCCTGCACGACCGCCTTAGCCGGCGCGCGGCGGGCGCCGATCTTTCCCTTTCCGTGTTCATTCGGTCCGTTCTCGAACAGGCCGCCGATCCCCGCGGCCGGTACATCTATTCGTCGCAGGACGAGATCCTCGCGACCTGCATTCAGATCCTCACCATCCTCGGCACGTCGGTCGGTCAACGGACGCCGGACGTCCTGCAAAAGGGGATGGCGGAGGCCCGCGGCATATTGCGGGACAGGGGTCTGCTCGACCCGGAGGCCGACCGATGAGCGGGAACGAACGACGGGCTGATCCCGTCCCCGCCACGCTGCTTCAGGCATCGCCGCACTTGCCGACCATCCCCTGGACGATCGGCTTCCTGCCGCTCCTGTATCTCGGGCAACCCAGCTCGGTTCTTCCCACCCTTGCGGACGCGGGAGACCCGCGATGAGCATTTTTCGCAACGATACGCTCGGCTCCTGGACGCGGGGCGGACAGGCCATCGTCCACAATGTCCGGATGACGACCCAGGTCTTTTTCCAGACGGTAATAGCCAGCTTCGTGCTCTGGGTGATGGGCACGATCTGGTATGCGCTCGAAATGTCGACCGACTATGAGCGCTTCGTCCTCACCAAGCTGGTCGAGGCGAGCTTCAAGGTCGATGCCGCAGGAGGAACGAACGATCCGGTCCTGTTTCGCACGCCAGCCGGTCACCAATATTGGACGTCAGCCGATTGGCTGATGGCCTCCTCCCTCGCCAAACAGATGCTGCATAAACTCGAACTCGATTTGGTCCACGGCGCGCTGATTGCGGGCGCCTTCGCCCTGCTTGCGCTGTTCTTCGCCTGGTTCACCTTCACCCGGACGGGCAGGGGGCTCGGGTCGAACGAGTATCTCCGCGGCGCCCGGTTCGGCACGGTCCGGCAGGTCAAGCGCCTGCTCCGCCGCCAGCGCAAGGGAAGCTTTTCTATCGGCGGCGTCCCCATTCCCGACGCCTATGAGCCCGAGCATGTGCTCCTGTGCGGCGCGCCGGGGACGGGCAAGACCAACCTCATCGTCAAGATGCTCGAGGGTATCCGCAAGGAGGGCAAGCGGGCGATCGTCTATGATACCGCCGGCACCTTCGTCGAGAAATTCTACCGCCCGGGCAAAGACGTTCTCCTCAATCCGCTCGACAAGCGCACCAGCCGCTGGTCGCCCTGGGGCGACGTTCCGCGCGACTATCATTATGACCAGATCGCGGAGTCGACGATTCCGGACAAGGCCGGTGATCCCTTCTGGGCGAAGGCCGCGCGCGGCACTCTCGTCGCCGTCATGCGCAAGCTCGCACACCAGAAGGAGATGCTGGTCTCGATTCTTCTCGACCGGCTGCTGCGCTCCAAACTGAAAGACCTCGCCGCCTTCGCCGCGGGCACCGATGCAGCTGCCTTCATCAGTCTCGAGGGCGAGCGTACATCGGCTGGCATCCAGGCGGAGCTTGCCTCCGTCATGCGCAGCTTCTCCTACCTCGACGATACCCGCAAAGGGCTGTCGATCCGCGACTGGGTGGCGAATGAAAAGGGGGACGGCTGGCTGTTCATCACGGTCAAAGCCGACCAGCTTCCGTCGCTTCGGCCCCTGATCACGGTCTGGCTCGACATCGCCATTTCGGCGATCATGAGCCTGACGCCGGATCGCCGACGGCGCCTCTATTGCGTCATCGACGAGCTTCCGACACTTCAGAAATTGCCGTCGCTATCCGACTTCCTGGCGCGCGCCCGCAAATATGGCGGGTGCGGGATTCTGGGGTTCCAATCCTACCCGCAATTGGAGGCGACCTACGGTATCCAGGATGCCGCCGCCATCACCGGCTATTGCTCGACCTGGGTGGCGCTGCGCGCCAACGATACCCCCACCGCCAAGCATGTGTCGGAGAATCTTGGGCAGGTCGAACAGGTTGAGGCCAACGAAGGCATGTCCTACGGCGTCAACGATATGCGCGACGGCGTGAACCTGTCGCGCATGCAGGTGACCCGGCCTCTGGTGATGCATACCGAGGTCACCAATCTACCAAACCTGTCGGGTTTCCTGCGGTTCGGCCGCAACCTGCCGGTGGTGCATTTCCAGGACCGTTTCAACACCGTCGCGACCATTGCCGACGCCTTTGTCGAGCGCGACACGCCGCCGGTGCGCGACCGCGATGGCGAGGCCCTGATCGCCGCGATCCATGCCGAAGCCAAGTCAACCGAGCCGCCATCACCGCCGCGACGCAAGAAGGCTGCACGACCGGTGCCGCCACCGCCTCCGCCGACATCGCCTGACCTGTTCGAGGGCGGCAGCACTGGGGCGGTCCAGGGCGAGAATGTTGAACCCAAACCCGCCGAAAAGCCGCCGGCGGACCCTGTCGCACCTGCTCCGGCCTTCACGCTCGCCCCGCAGCGCGGACGGATCCGGATCGAGCTTGATGTCTATGACCGAGAGAATGGGCCGGCCCGTCCGGCGCGACCGGCATGATCCATCCTCGCCGCCTGAAAGGCACGCCAGCCAACATTTCCCGCTATTATACCGTGGGCGATTATTACACCAAAGGGAGCGACGAACATTCAGAATGGGGTGGTCGGATAGCAGATGAATTGGGGCTATCCGGTCCAGTCGACCCCCAGACTTTCCAAGAGTTGCTGGCCGGAAAAATCGGCGACCAGCAGCTCGGGCGCCATCGCGCAAATGGTGAGATCGAGCATCATCCTGGCTGGGACTTCGCGGTCAATGCGCCGAAATCGGTATCGATCATGGCGCTGGTGATGGACGATGAGCGCATCATCGCCGCCCATGAAAAGGCGGTGGGGACGGCGCTTGATTATCTCGAAGAACATGCATCGCTGCGTCGGCGCGACAATGGTCAGATCGTTCACGAGACAACCGGCCGGCTCGTGTTCGCCCGCTTCACCGAGCACGCCAGCCGCGAGCTTGATCCTCATCTTCATACCCATGTTGTCGTGATGAACATTACGAACCGGGAGGACGGTTCGTCCTGGGCCAGCCTCGAGACACGGGCGATGTTCGCCGAACAGATGGTTGCGGGTCAGGTCTATCGAAACGACCTCGCCCATGAGCTCCGCCAGATCGGATACGACGTCGAATTCGATCCGAGACGGGGGCTGTTCGAGATCGTCGGCGTTCCCAGGGATTTCATCAGGGACACCTCACAACGCGCCGAACAGATCGATGCCCATGCCAAAGAGCACGGGCTCACCGGACAGGCAGCGCGTCGCCAATCCTTCTACCAGACGCGCGGTCCCAAGGTGACGGCGACACTCGACGAGCTCCACAGCCAGTGGGCCGCGCGCGCGAAACCCTATGAGGCGGACCTCGCCAGACTCACTACGCAGGTAGAGGAGCGGGGGACGTCGATCATCGAGGTCGATCGCCGAACCGCAGGGCGCGCGAGCCTGTTCGGTCTCCGGCAGGCGGAGACCCGCGAAGCCGTGAACAATCTCGGCCGCATGTACAGGCTGGCGCTTGCCAGCCATGTCGGAGAGGTGCGGCTTGCCGATGTCCGGCCATTGCTTGCCGAGCATGAGGCGAAGCGTAAACTCCTCGTCACCCGTGCGCCGACCGGTGACCAGATCCTCACTCGCGGCCGAACCAGCAGGCGCAGCGCACGCCAGGAAATGGCGCTGTCTCAGCACCTCGCTCTGGCCCTGGACGATGCCCGACCGATCGCCACCGCCGACCGTCTTCTGGTCGCGCTGGAGACCGCTGGCCTCACCCCCCATCAGGAACAGGCTCTCGTTCAATCTGCTTTGTCGCGCGACCGCGTCACCGGAATCCACGGCGTCGGCGGCGCCGGCAAATCGACGCTGATGAATACCCTGCGGCAGGCTGCCGAGCCGGGAACGGTGCTGGTCGCGCTGGCCCCCACATCATCAGCCGCCGCGACCACTGGGCAGATAGCGGGCGTCGAATCCAGGACGGTCGAAAGCGTTCTCACCAGCGGTGGTCGCGGCATCACCGACCGCCATGTTCTCCTCCTCGACGAGGCCGGGCAACTCGGGACACGCCAGGCCATTCGCATCCTCGAGATCAGCCGGATGACGGGCGCGCGGCTGATCCTGCTCGGCGATGACAAGCAGACCGGCGCGATCGAACAGGGGAAGCCCTTCTGGCTGATGCAGAAATTCGGCCTCGCCACCGCGCAACTTACCGAGTCCATGCGTCAGCAAACGAAGAGTATGAAAGCCGCGGTCACGCATGCGCGGGCGGCGGAATATGCCGCCTCGCTCTCGCAGCTCGACAAGGTCGTGAGCGGGGAGGGGGCCGAGGCCCTGGCGAAAGGGCTGGTCGCGGAATGGACCCGGTTGAAACCCGAAAACCGCGCGACCACCAACATCCTCGTACTCGACAATGCGACCCGGCTGATCGTGAACTCAAAGATTCGCGAAACCCTGAAATCCGAAAGCGCGATCGCCGCCGAAGACGCGCGACTCCAGGTCCTGACGCCGACCGGCATGTCCGATCAGGAGAAACATTATGCCCGCTTCTATTCCGGCGGGCAGGTCGTGACCTTCACCCGGGATCAACTCGGGGCGGGGATCGCGCGCGACGTCCAGTATCGTGTCGTCGGTATCGGACGCGCCGAGAGCGGGCGGCAGGTCGTGCGACTGCTCGACGAGAATGGCCGCATCATCCGCTGGGATCCGCGGCAGAGTCAGGTCAAGCAGATCAACGTATTCAATGCTGAGAATCGCGACCTCGCGGAAGGCGATCGCATCCAATGGCGCCTGGTGAGCAACGCGCTCGATCTCAAAAATGCAGAGCGTGGCACGGTCGAAAAGATGGATGGAACCCTCGCCACGATCCGGTGGGACCGGGGCGAGCGCGTGCAGCAGATCGATTTGTCCGAGCACAAGCACTGGGATCACGGATACGCAGAGACGGTATATTCCGCGCAGTCCAAGACCTACGCCCGCGTCTATGTGCTGGCGCCGGTCAATTCCGGGCTCGTGAACGGCCAGAATTATTATACGGCGATCACCCGCGCGCGCTTCGGCGTTAAGCTCTGGACCGAGGATGAAAAGCGCCTCGCCGAGAAGCTCCAAACCCATTCCGGCGAAAAGACATCCGCGCTGGAAGGGCTGGGTAGGCTGGACCGGGATAATCGCGAAAGTCTTGCGGCGCCGCATGCAGACCCGATTGAGCGAGCTCGGGCGGACCAGGATCGTGAGCGGTCCGAGCGGCGCGACATGGCCCTTGGCCGGCAACTCGACCAACGGACGAATGCGCCAAGGGGCCTGCCGGAGCGGCTGGCTGAAAATGCCCGCGGGATTGCCGACATCCTCGACCGGTTCCTGCAATCTGTCGTCGATCGCGCGCCAACCGAACCCGAGCGCGCGGATGCGCGACCCGATCCCACACCCGCCCACGTACATGACACCCGCGATGCCGATCCCGGCCACGGTCCCGAACATTGATCACGGAGACTCTTTCGATGAACCACTCCAGTTCTGCATTCTCCGCCCGACGCCGCCTCAAACCCGTTCTGCGCGTCGGCTGCCTTGCCGTGGTGTTCGCGGTATCCACCGCGGCTTCACCCTCGGCGGGGATGGCGAGACTTTCGGAAGGCGACATCTCACACTGCATTGCACGTGCCGCTGGTGGGAAGGATTGGCTCGAGAAAACCCTGTGGGGACTGCGCGACCAGGAAGGCGGATGGGTCGGCGCGGAGGTCGCCAATGCCAACGGATCGCATGACCTGGGGCCCCTTCAGATCAACAGTTGGTGGGTGCCAAAGATCGCAGCGGTGCTGCGGCGGCCCGAGCCGGAGGTTCGCACCTGGCTCAAGTCCGATGCCTGCTTCAATGCCGACGTTGCCCGCTGGATCTTCCTGTCGGCCTTGCGGTCGACCGGTGACTATTGGGCCGCGATCGGGGTCTATCACAGCCCCACAGCGTGGCGCCAAAGGCGCTATGCGCTGAGCGTCGCGGATCATCTCACGCGGCGTTTTGGTCCTGCGATCTTCGCCGAAAGGCCTGTTAGGCTTGGCGGTGCTTCGGTCGCGACGACCCTGCAATCGCCCGACTCGCCCACCAACGAGGCCAAGCGGGAGCGAATGCTCGGGTTCGGCGTGGTAGCGCGCTCCGTATCGTCAGAGGTGCAAGATTAAGCGGCGCGGTGGCAGCAGGCTTGTCGCTCTATCCGCTCCTCGATAGATCAGCAGGGGAACAACCAGGAGTGAATCATGAACAACAGCGACCTCGCCGACCATCTTTCCAGCGCCACCGGCTCGAGCAAGGCCGACGCCAAGAAAATCGTCGATACTGTCTTCGCGGCGATTGCGGACGCGGCGGCGAAGGGCGAGGAGATTTCGCTCAACGGCTTCGGCAAGTTCAAAGTAAAGGCCAGCGCGGAGCGCGAAGGTCGCAATCCCTCGACTGGCGCGACCATCACGATTGCGGCCTCGAAGAAGCTGACATTCACGCCCGCTAAAGCGGTGAAGGACAAGCTGAACGGTTGAACCGACTCTTGGTCCCAGGCACATCCCTCAACGATCGCGCCTGGACCAAGAAAGCCGTCCGTCGTTTTTCCTCGCTCGGAGGCCGGTTTCGGAGGTTTCCCACACCAGCGTTCGGCAGTGACGGGTTCAACTCAAGCGTCCGCTGGCGCTGCTTCGCGACGGCCCTCTATCATATAGGTTTCATGACAAACCCTCGAACTCACACCACTTCTCGCACCATCATTGCGCCACCACGAGCCATTTTCCGGGCTTTTCTTGACGCCGAGGCCGTTGCGTCATGGCGCGCGCCCAAGGGCATGACTGCAAAGATCCTCTCTTTCGACCCCCGTGTTGGGGGCGGCTATCGGATGACACTCGTCTATTCCGAGACCGAACGTGGCCGAGGCAAATCAACGGAGGATACCGACGTCGTCGAGGCACGCTTCATCGAACTGATACCGAATGAAAAAATTGTCGAGGCCGTCGAGTTCGAGTCCGCCCATCCGGCCTTTACCGGCACCATGACGATGACAGCGATATTCACGGCGGTCGCAAACGGCACGAAAGTGACGTTCACCGCGGAAAACGTCCCTATGGGGATCAGCGAAGTTGACCATCGCGCCGGCATGGATTCATCATTGAAGAACCTCGCCAATCTCGTTGAATAGGCCCGCAGGCGCCGCTTGAGCCTTTCTATGGGTGTTAGCGAAGAAGATAGCGCCTGACCGCCCGCGACATCATCGACACGCTGAGCATTGTGCGTCGGTTCGAGCGCGGGAACTGTTGATAAACGACGGCACGCGAGGTACGATAACCTTGCTTCAAGACATCCCGCCGAGCTCCATCGATTGGAGCAGCGACGTGTTAACGATGGGCGTGCGCCTCGGTTGCGCCTTGCTTGGGTACCTCAGACAGTGCGAATGTCCCTTACACGATGAACGCATCGTCCGGCGATGAGGCGTGCCCGATCTCCGAACACGAGGTACGGGACCGCCGCTGATGCCTCGGCCGCGCCACGAACGCTTGGTATTGAGTCCAACCCGCCTTTGCACCCCGAGGCTCAGGCTACGGATCAGGAGCCTACTAAGGCTGCGTGTGAATTCTCAGCGGGCAAGTCTCCGCAGAACGATCCACGGGAACCTCGCATTGCGAGACGCGACAAATTCTCACGCCAGCTGATTGAGGATGCCAGTGCGATCTTCGCACGACGGATGGGCCGGCCAGTTTCTCAGGACGAAGCGAGGATTCTGCTAGGCGACCTGACCGACTATTATGAGCTCGCCATCGCCCGACGTCGGACCATTGTCGATCGACAACCGTCAAGACAATGCGATGACGACACGAGTGCCCGATAACCCAGCCAGGCGGTTTGCCTACGCCGAATCGGCGGCTTGACGGTTCAGTGCTGTCGCGGAATAAATAGGGAACAGAACGGGACGGCGGCACAACCACAATTCCCCAGCGATAGGCGCGTTTCGCGGTTGGAAGTGGGGAAGGATCGTGATTGAGAGCAGAGAAGGAAGTGTCGAACAATGGTGAAACCCAGAGCGAAGCTGAGACGGACGGTGGCACGTGCGTCGATCCGCCACGCATTAAAGAAAGCGGTTCTCTACGCTCGCGTCTCGACGTCGGAGCAGGAGCGCGAGGGATTCTCGATTCCTGCCCAGCTCAAACTTCTCCGAGACTACGCAGCGATCCACGACATCGATATCGTAGCCGAACATGTCGATGTAGAAACTGCACGGAAGGCTGGCCGCACCGAATTTGAAGCGATGCTGGCTTATCTACGACGCCATCCGTCTGTCCGAATGATCCTGGTCGAAAAGACCGATCGGCTGTACCGCAACCTCAAGGACTGGGTGACGCTCGACGAATTGGATATCGAGATCCACCTCGCCAAGGAGGGCGTTGTCCTTTCCAACGAGTCCAGGTCTTCCGAGAAGTTCATGCACGGCATCAAGGTGTTGATGGCCAAGAACTATATTGACAATCTATCGGAGGAAGCGCGCAAAGGCATGACTGAAAAGGCCGCGCAGGGTTATTGGCCTACTCTCGCTCCACTCGGTTACCGCAACATCCGCAACGATGCGGGGCGGAAAGTAATCGAGGTCGATCCCGAGATCGCACCGATCATTGCGCGCCTGTTCGAGCTGTGCGGAACCGGTAATTTCTCGATCAACGAACTGGCAGCGAAGGCGCGCGATCTTGGTTTGAGGTATCGTCGAAGCGGCAAGCTCGTCAGCAGTACGAGTACGATTTTCTATATTCTCAGAAATCGGCTCTACACCGGCTCCTATGAGTGGGACGGCAAGCTTTATCGAGGCCTGCACGATCCAATCATTTCGCTGGAGGCCTGGGAACTAGCTCAGGAGGTCATCGATGGCCGTAGCGCGTCCAACGTCCGCGCGAGTCCCAAAGATTTCGTCTACACCGGCTTGATGACCTGCGGCCATTGCGGCTGTGCGATAGTCGCGGAGATCAAGAAGCAGAAATACGTCTATTACCATTGCACCGGCTTTAAGGGAAAATGCCCTGAGCGTTACGTCCGGCAGGAGGCGCTTGACGTTCATTTCGAACAGATGCTTTCGCGGCTTCGCCTCGACGACGAAATTTTCGGTCTCGTACAGCGAGCGCTCCGCGAGAGCCATGGCGACGAGAGCCGCGAGCGTGATGAAGCCAAGGCGCGGCTGGCTGCCGAGGCAGACAAGCTCCAGGAGCGTCTTGACACCATCTACCTCGACAAGGTCGATGGACGTATCACCAAGGAATTTCACGATCGCATCGCTACCACCTGGCGGGAGGAGAGAGCGCGGGCGATCCGAGGACTCGAGCACCTCAATAATGCGGACGAGGCCTATGTTGATGATGGCGTAGCGCTGCTCGATATCGTCAGGAACGCTCACAAGGGCTTTGCGGAGATGGCCCCGGAATACCGGCGTCGAGCTCTAAATTTGGTACTTTCGAACTGCACTTGGGCCAATGATCGGCTGACCGTAGAATTCAGGCAGCCCTTTGGAATGCTTGAAGAATTATCACGGGCCGCGTTCACTCTCGGCACGCCAAACCAACCCCAAAATGAGGGTTTTGACAGTTTGGTGACCCCTACGGGAATCGAACCCGTGTTTCAGCCGTGAGAGGGCCGCGTCCTAACCGCTAGACGAAGGGGCCATGGGCCGCGTCGGGCGGCTGGCAGGGGCTGGCCTTTAGGAAGGCGCGTGGCGCGCGTCAAGGAAAACCGCGCCGCACCCAATCCGCCTGGGAAAAGGAGCACTCCAAAAAAAACCGCCCCATGCAGAGCATGGAGCGGCCTAGGTTCAGGGAGGAGACGCCTCCAAAGGGGGGAGGCGCCCATACGATACACCCGAAAGGGGGGCAGGTGCATCGCATGTTCAGTAGATAGGCCAGGTCACATTCCGTTTCAAGAGGAGATGCAATCGCTTTTCTATCAAATATTTCCGCCGTTTCGGGTTAACTTTGTATTCAGGCTTCGGCGGGCTGCGGTACGGCTGGCTGGGGGATCGGACCCTTGCCCAGATTGACCTGCGCCTCGAAAATGTCGCGCATCAGCTGGAGCGAGAACAGGTGGGCGTGGATCAGCGGCAGCATCCCGCTCTGGTTGATCTTGCGCAGCTGGTCACCGCGCAGGTCGCGCAGCTTTTCCTCGTTGATCATGCGGAACCCGCGATAGACGAAGGGCTGCTCGTTACCCGGAGTCTGGATCGCGACTTCGCCGTCCATCAGCAGGTCCATGTCCTGCAATTCGCGCACGAACTGGCCGGTGCGGGCAGCGGCCTGCTCGAAATCCTCGCAGAATTTCAGCACGCCCTGGGTCAGCTCGCTCGGCTTGCCATCCTCGAACAAAGGCTGGCCATCCTCGAACGCGCCGATCGCGGGGCTGGTCGGGTCGAAGCAGAGCGACAGCTCGTCCGTGTCGGGACGCAGCTTGGCCAGCATCCAGGGATAGCGACGGACATAGGCGGGCACATAGGCCGGGCCGCGCAGTTTGCCGTCCTCATCGACGAAGATGTTGACGCCTTCATTGAGGCCCATCAGCGCCAGCGGGACCGAATCCGCGCCAGCCGAAAAGATGATCGGCACGAAACGTTGGGCGGAAACGAATTCGTCGATCGTCAGTGGAATGGCGTGCTGGCTGGTCAGGAACGGGGCCGAATCGACCGCCTTGCTGCGGAAATCGGCATGATCCAGGCTGCTCAGCGGGATGAGGTCATTGTAGAAGATCGGCAGGGTATTCGCGGGCGCGCTGGCCATGATCCGGTATCCATTCTGTCAAAAAGCGACGCTGTGCAGACGCGCCGCCGGGCATAAAACTGGGAGAGGGCGATAAAGCCCCGCGCAGCGGGTGGCAATTGCTTTCACATATACTCTGAGGCCTGATCCTCAGGCTTCATCGGGCAGCGGGATGAGTTTCCCCGGATTGAACAGCCCCTTGGGGTCGAACGCGGCCTTGATCGCCCGCAGCGCGCCGATCCGCGCTGGCCCGGCCAGCCGCGCCAGCTCCGCGCGCTTCATCTGGCCAATGCCATGTTCGGCCGAGATCGATCCGCCCGCCGCCACCACCGCGTCATGGACGAAGGCGTTGATGGCCTGCCCCTGTGCCGCGATCCAGCCCGGCCCGTCGCTCGTTCCCTTGGGCGCGCGCACATGGAAATGGACATTGCCGTCGCCCAGATGGCCGAAGGACGAGGCCGTAGTGCCGGGAAATCTCGCCATTGCCGCATCAGCCGCCTCGATCATGAAGGCGGGCATCCGCGCCACCGGCACGCTGATGTCATATTGCAGCGCTGGCCCTTGCGCCTTTTCCGATTCCGACAGCGATTCGCGGATTCGCCAGAAGGCCTCGGCCTGTGCCTCGCTGGCCGCCACCACGGCGTCGATCGCGATGCCCCGCTCGAACGCCAGCGCCAGCGCACCCTCCAGCCGCTCGCCCGGACCCGGATCGCGCAGATCGGCATGATCCACCTCGATCAGCACATGCCAGGGCGTCCGCGTCTCGATCGGGCTGCGCGTGCCGGGAATATGCCCCAGCACAAAGCCCAAAGTCTCGTCAGCGATGACCTCAAATCCCTCGACGCTATTGCCCAGTTCCGCCTCGGTGAGCCGCAACAACGCCAGCGCGTCAGCGGGGGAGGCGACCCCGACCCAGCCGACCGCCCGCGCCGCAATCGCCGGGACCAGTCGCAGCGCTGCCGCGGTAATCACCCCCAGCGTGCCTTCTGCGCCGATCAGCAACTGCTTGATGTCGTATCCGCGATTATCCTTCTTCAGCGCGTCCAGTCCGTGGAAGATGCTGCCATCGGGCAGCACCGCCTCTACCCCCTCGACCAGCGCGCGCATCGTCCCGTGGCGCAGCACCTGCGTGCCCCCCGCATTGGTCGACACCAGCCCGCCGATCGTCGCCGATCCCTTCGCCCCCAGGCTGAGCGGAAAGCGTCGTCCGGCGCCTTCGGCGGCATCATGCAGATTGCTCAGAATCACGCCCGCCTCGCAAATCGCCAGATTGTCGTCCGCACTCAGGCTGCGAAGCCGGTTCATCCGCCGCAGCGAGAGGATCAGCGCCGATCCGTCGGCGGGCGGCGTCGCCCCGCCCACCATCGACGTATTGCCCCCCTGCGGCACCAGCGCGACGCCCAGCTCCGCCGCCAGCGCCACCACAGCAGCAACCTCCTCCACGCAGGCAGGCGACAGGATTGCCACCGCCGCGCCATGATAACGCCCGCGCCAGTCGCTGACCCAGGGCGCGATGTCGTCCGGGTCGGTGATAACGCCCTTGGGGCCAAGCAGCGCGGCGAAGCGCGCGATGATATGCTGTCCGATCATGGGACGCACCTATCCCCGGAATTCATCGACTGTTCAACCACGGGTCGATAGCGTCCGATTCCCAAAAGGGGTCCGACTTGGTTCATTCCATCCTGCTGCTGCTTGCCGCCACGACGGCTGACCCGGTTCAATGGGCGCAACTGACGATTGAGCAGCGCGTCATCATCCGCGTGCCGATGGCGAAAAAGGGCAGGGCGCCCGCGCGCATCAGCGACAAGGCGGCGGACGCCTGGGACGAGAAAAAGGGGCCGCGCTGCGTCGCCCTGCGCTCGATTCGCGCTGCCAGCATCGTCGTGCGCAACGGGGTGGACCTGATTCTCGCCGACCAGCATCGCTACCGCGCGCGGCTGGAAAAAGGCTGTGACGCGACCGCTTTCTATTCCGGTTTCTATGTCGAACCGGATGAGGATGGATCGCTCTGTTCGGGCCGTGACGAGTTGCAGGCGCGCGGCGGCACCAGTTGCGCGATCGACAGCTTCAAACGGCTGATCGCTGCGGAACCGGACGACTGAGCGCTCCTATTGGCCAAGGACCGCCCGCCAAATCGCGCGATTTCCTTGACAAGCGGCCGATATTTCCGCAATGCGCGGCCGATTTCCGTCTCGCTATCGTGCAGGGCGGACAAGCCTCCTGTTCCCGGACCATTGAATGACTTTTGCCGATCTCGGCCTTTCCGACGAATTGCTCAGGGCCGTAACCGAGTCCGGTTATGATACGCCCACGCCGATTCAGGCGCAGGCGATTCCGTCCGTCCTGATGATGCGCGACATTATTGGCATCGCCCAGACGGGGACGGGCAAGACGGCCAGCTTCGTTCTGCCGATGATCGACATCCTCGCCCATGGCCGCAGCCGCGCGCGGATGCCGCGCTCGCTGATCCTGGAGCCGACGCGCGAACTTGCCGCCCAGGTGGCGGAAAATTTCGAGAAATATGGCAAATATCACAAGCTCTCGATGGCGCTGCTGATCGGTGGCGTGTCGATGGGTGATCAACTCGCGGCGCTCGAAAAGGGCGTGGACGTGCTGATCGCTACGCCGGGCCGTCTGATGGACCTGTTCGGGCGTGGCAAGATCATGCTGAACGGCTGTTCGCTGCTGGTCATCGACGAAGCCGACCGGATGCTCGACATGGGCTTCATCCCGGATATCGAGGAAATATGCACCAAGCTGCCCGCGCAGCGCCAGACGCTTCTGTTCTCGGCAACGATGCCGCCAGTCATCAAGAAGCTGGCCGACAAATTCCTGTCCAACCCCAAATCGATCGAAGTCGCGCGCCCCGCCAGCGCCTCGATCAACATCACCCAGCGCCTGGTGAAAGTGGAGTCGCGCAAGAAGCGCGATGTCCTGTCCAAAATGCTGCGCGAAGCCGACGTCACCAGCGCGGTCATCTTCTGCAACCGCAAGACGACGGTGCGGGACTTGAACAAGAGCCTGCAACGCGACGGCTTCAAGTCGGGCGAGATCCATGGCGATATCGACCAGGGATCGCGCATCGCCGAACTGGAACGCTTCCGCGCTGGCACCGTCAACATCCTCGTCGCGTCGGACGTCGCGGCGCGCGGGCTGGACATTAAGGGCGTCAGCCATGTGTTCAACTATGACGCGCCCTGGCACCCGGACGATTATGTCCATCGCATCGGCCGCACCGGCCGCGCGGGCGCATCAGGCGTCGCCTACACCTTCGTCACCGAAGCGGACGCCGAAGCGATCGACAATATCCAGAAGCTGATCGGCACGAAGATCGAGGTCGTCGGCGCCGCCGCCGTCATCGCCAGCGCCGAACCGACCGAAGAAGCCGCGCCCCGCACGCCAAGGGGCCGCAAGCCCCGCGTCGCCAAGCCCGCAGCGGACCAGCCGGTCGTAGAAACGCCGGTCGCGGAAAAACCAGCCGACGAGCCAGTCGCCGAAAAGCCCCGCGCCGCCCGCCAGCCCCGCGCCGAAAAACCGCGCGAGGAAGCCCCGCGCGCGCAGGCGCCCCGCGTGGAAACCCCGGCCCGCCCGGCCGTCGCCCCCCGCGCCGCAGAAGCCCCCGCCCGCCAGCGCCGCAACGACCATCAGGACGACGGCCCCGACGAAGGCTGGAACGGCCCCGTGCCGGAATTCCTGAACTTCGGCTTCGACGCCTGAATTTTGGGGCGGACGGGCTTTGCTCTGTCCGCCAATGAGCAAGGCCAGCAACGCCCATCTACGTCACCCCGGACCTGATCCGGGGTCCCGCTTTCTGCGCGAAGAAAAGCGGGATGCCGGGTCAAGCCCGGCATGACGAAAAGGGGAATGGCAATGGGCGACCAGTTGCGGACAGGGTAGCTACTGCTGCAAAACCCTATCATCGGACATATAGAAGAGCCCTGTCTCCTTCTTGAAGCCGAGAGCGCGCCAGACGCGGATGGCGTAGCGGCCTACTTCATCGCGGTCTTCGGTGGCGAACATATCCACGTCGCCTAACAGACTCGATAAGCGTTTACGCACGGCTTCTCGATCAAGAGGATCAGGCATGGCGCGAATATCTAAAATCGCAGCGTCAACAGCGTCTTGTAGAGGCTTGCGATCCTCTGGAGTGTCCGCGCCAGTGTAATGGCCGTCAGGTTTGAACTTCGATTGTTTGAGAAGGGCGGTCAGCGCAGGTCGTTCTGGAGGTGGTGAAGCCTTGGCGCATCCTGTAAGGGCCAGTGAGATCAGTACGGTATATTTGACATAGCACAGCATACCGCCATGTTATCAATGTCTGTGTCTGCTTTCCAGCATTCCGGCGCCGAGAGCCGACCGTCCACTAACCACCCTATTCCGGCACTTCCCCCCTCACAACAACCCCATAGCCCGCATACTGCTATGCCCGTTCGCGCCCACGATGATATGGTCATGCACCGCGATGTTCAGCCGCTTGCCCGCGTCGATGATCTGCCGCGTCACATCTATGTCCTGACGGCTGGGTTCGGGCGATCCGCTGGGGTGATTATGCACCAATATGATCGCCGCTGATCCCAGGTCGATCGCCCGGCGAATAACCTCGCGCACATAGATGGCCGCCTGGTCGATCGACCCGTCGCCCATATTCTCGTCGCGGATCAGCATGTTGCGCGCGTTCAGGTGCAGCACCCTTACCCGCTCCACGCCCAGAAACGCCATGTCCGCGCGCAGATAGTCGAGCAGAGCCTGCCAGCTGGCCAGCACCGGCCGCGCCGCCACCTCGTTGCGCAGCGTCCGCAGCATGGTCGCCTGCACGATCTTGATCGCCGCGATGCTGGTGTCGCCCATGCCCGGCACCCGCGCGATCGCCTGCCAGTCGGCGCTCATCAGCCCGCCAATCCCGCCAAATTCGCGCAGCAGCGCCTTGGCCAGCGGCTTGGTATCGCGCCGGGGAATGGCCAGGGCGAGGAGATATTCGATCAGCTCATGGTCATGCAGTGCATCCCCGCCGCTCTCCGCCAGTTTCTGCCGCAACCGCGCGCGATGCCCTGTGCCGTCATGCGTGACTTTTGCGTCCTGCTCCGCCACACTTGCGTCCCTCGCTACCGGCAAAGGACGCTATAAGGTGCGGAATCGCGGGGCAAGGATATTTACGCGGGGTCAGACGTTATGGTCCCGTTACGGACCATCAGCGTTACTTGAAAGCCGGGGTTGGCCATAGGCATGGAAGAACAGAACGGCGAAGAGCAGGTTCGCCGGGGTTGGCTGCGCTGGCTGGGTGTCGGCACGGGGTCGCTTGCGCTGGTGCTGGTTGCGCTGTGGACCCAGCGCGCGCCGATCGCGGAAAATTTCGTCAGCCGCGAACTTAACAGGCGCGGGGTGCAGGCCAATTATGATCTGGTCGATGTCGGCCTGCGCACCCAGCGGATCGAACATATCCTGCTGGGCGATCCCGCCAATCCTGATCTGACCGCCGACTGGGTCGAAGTAGACATCGCCTTTGCCGGCCTGACGCCGCAGGTCGCCGCGGTGCGCGCCGGTGGCGTGCGGATGCGCGGCTCATATAATGCCGGCGTGCTGCGCCTGGGCGAACTCGACAAATTCCGCGATCCCGATTCGACCGCGCCCTTCAGCCTGCCCGACATTCTCCTCTCGCTCGCCGACGCGCGGCTGCGTCTCGATACCGACGCTGGCCAATTGGGGATGCGGATCGACGGGGAGGGTAATTTGCGCTCCGGCTTTCGCGGCAAACTCGCCGCCGTCATGCCCCGCGCCGCCTTCGCCAGTTGCGGCCTGACCGAAGGGAGCGCCTCGCTAGCCCTCGCCATGGATAAGGGCCGCCCGCATGTCACCGGTCCGGTTCGCGCCGCCGCGCTGGCCTGCCGCGACAGTGCCGCCATAGCCCGCCCGGTCGCCACGCTCGACCTGACGCTTGGCGCGGCCTTCGACCGCTGGAGTGGCCATGTCGATCTGGCGGGCGAGGCGCTCAAGGCCAGCGGCATCGTCCTTGCCGCACCCAAAGGTCGCGTTGATTTCGACGGCACAGCTGCCGCCACCAGCGGCCGCGCCCGCATTGGCGCACAGGCGCTGGCGGGGCAGGGGGCAATGCTCGAACAGGCCGCCCTGAATGGCACATGGTCGGTCAAGAGCGGCGAAACCGCGCTGCAAGGCGAACTCTCCGGCCGCCAGCTCCGCGTTTCCGGCCGCGATCCGCTGGCTACCCTGCGCGCCTCGACCGTCGGCACCCCGGTGGCGCCACTCGCCGCCCGCCTCGCCGACGCGGTGCGCCGCGCAGGCGACAGCAACCAGATCCGCACCCGCTTCGCCCTGGTCCAGCGCGGCGCAACTGGCAGCCTCGTCCTGACCGACAGTCGCCTCACCGCGCGCAGCGGCGCACAGGCAGGCCTTGCCCCCGATGGCCGTATCACGCTCGGCTGGCCCGGCCGTGCCGGGTCTGCGCTCGACTGGGCGCTCGAAGGCGCGTTGCGTACAGAGGGCGGTGGCCTGCCCGACGCCGCGCTTCGCCTCGCGCGCCGTCCCGGTGGCGGCTTTGGCGGCGAATTGTTCGTCAATCCCTATGCCGCAGGCGACGCGCGCCTTGCCATCGACCGCGTCCGCTTCCTCGCCCAGCCCGACGGCACCACCCGCTTCTCCACCGCGCTGCGGCTCGACGGCCCGCTGCCCGACGGTCGCGTGCGCGGCCTCAGCCTGCCGATCGAGGGGCAGCTTGCCGCCAATGGCGCGCTGGCGATCAACCGCCGCTGCGTCCCTTTGTCGCTGCTCGAAGGCCGCTATGGTGCCTTCGCCATTGGCCAGACCCGCCAGACGCTCTGCCCGCCGGGCGGCGGCGCATTGTTCGCCATGGGACCAAAGGGGGTGAGCGGCGGTGCGGACATCCGCGATCTGGCGCTCACCGGCACCAGCGGCGACAGCCCGCTGCGCCTGACCGCCGATCATGCCCGCATCGCGCTCGGCCAGACCGGTTTCGCGCTCGCCAATCCCGCGCTGACGCTAGGCCCGAACGATGCGCCGGTCCGCCTGAGCGCCGCCAGCCTGGACGGCGCAATGACTGCGCGTGGCATGAATGGCAAAGTCAGCGGGGCAGGGGGCCAGATCGGCACCGTCCCGCTAATCGCGGAACAGGGCAATGGCACATGGAGCTTTGCCAATAGTGCGCTCGATTTCCGCGCCGCCATGACCGTGCGCGATTCGCAGTCGCCCGTGCGCTTCAACCCGCTCGCCGTCCCCGTTTTCGCCCTGACCTTCAAAAATGGCCGCATCGCTGCCACCGGCACGCTGACTGCACCGCGCAATGGCGCAACCGTGGCCCGCACCGTGATCGCGCATGAGCTTGACAGTGGGAAGGGTCATGCCGACCTGACCGTCCCCGGCCTCGCCTTCGGTCCCACCCTCCAGCCCGACGAAGTCACCCCACTGGCACTCGGCGTCGTCGCCAATGTCGCGGCGACCGTGACCGGGGAGGGGCGGATCGACTGGACCGGATCAGCCGTCACCTCCACCGGCACCTTCCGCACCGACAATGCCAATCTCGCCGCCGCCTTCGGCCCGGTGCAGGGGCTGTCAGGCGAAATCCGCTTCACCGACCTGATCAACATGGTCACTGCGCCGGGCCAAACGGTGAAGATCGCCTCGGTCAATCCCGGCGTCGAAGTTCGCGACGGCACGGTCCGCTACCGACTGGAAGCCGGGCAGAAGGTGCGAATCGAGGGCGGCGGCTGGCCTTTCTCCGGGGGGCAACTGGTGCTGCTCCCCACCACCATGGATTTCAGCGCCGATGTCGATCGCTATTTGACCTTCCGCGTCATCGGCCTGGATGCGGGCGCGTTCATCCAGGCGATGGAGCTGGACAATATCTCGGCCACCGGCACGTTTGACGGGCTGATGCCGCTGATCTTCAACGCGCAGGGCGGGCGGATCGCGGGCGGGGTGCTGGTCGCCCGGCAACAGGGTATGCCGCCGCTGCTGATGCCCGAAGGTGTGCTGCCGACCATCCCCTGCGACCCCGCGCTCCAGTCCGGCGTCCTCTCCTATGTCGGCCCGGTGTCGAACGAACAATTGGGCACGATGGGGCGGCTGGCCTTCGACGCGCTCAAAAATCTGCAATATAAATGTCTGACAATCCTGATGGATGGCGCGCTGGACGGCGAAATGGTTACGAACGTCGTGTTCAACGGCATTAATCGCGGCCAGCTGGGCGGCGCACCGGCAGGGCTGGCGCGCAACTTCACTGGCCTGCCTTTCCTCTTCAACGTACGCATTTCCGCGCCGTTCCGGGGACTGCTCGGCACCGCCCAGTCCTTCATCGACCCGTCGCAACTGATCCAGAACAGCATTGGCGACCAGATGCAGGCGAACATGAAGAGCAAATTGAACGAAAGCCTTGCGGTTCAGCCTGTGGAAAGCGACAACGTGCCAAACGGGGAGCACAAATGAAGAAGCAAGCAATCATGATGGCGGGTTTCGCCGGTCTGGCCCTTGGGGGCTGTATTCAGGTCAAGGCGCCTGACAAGCCGATCGAAATCAATCTGAATGTGAAGGTGCAGCAGGAGGTCGTCGTGCGCCTGCAACGTGACGCACAGGACCTCATCCAGAATAACCCGGAGTTGTTCCCGCAATGACACGCAAGATTCTCCTGATCGCCGCCGGTGCCGCTGTCGCGCTGGCCACCGGCTTCGCGATGACCGCGCCCGCCCGCGCCCAGACCGGCGCCGTGGCCAGCGCGATGGCGGCCGGCACCGTGGGCGAACAGGCCGACGGCTATCTCGGCATCGCCGGGACGGTGGGGGCCGATGTCCGCGCCGAAGTCGAATCGATCAATATCAAGCGCCGCGCCGCCTATACCCAACTGGCCAGCCAGCGCGGCGTGACCGTGCAGGACGTCGCCGCCGCCACCGGTTGTCAGACGCTCAGCAGCCGGGTCAAGACCGGGCAGGCCTATCGCATCGGCGCTGGCGCGTGGCAGACCAAGGGCGCAGGCGCGATCGCGCTGCCCTCTTACTGCGCAACCGCGGGCTGAAAATCCCGCTCTGGCGGACTTTTCTCATTCCTTCGTTCGGGTGGGGCAATCTCTGCCCAACCATGGTTGACTATCCGCAATCGCCTTTCTAAACGGGCCGCGCCTTGACGGGTGCAGCCGCAAGCGCCATGCCGCCTGCCATAAGGGGTCGAACCCGGATGGAGGATGATCATGGTTGCGGATGGACCCGGACAGGACCCGGCGGGGGAGGACGCGCGCATCACGTCTCTGGAAGAGCGGATCGCGCGCGCTGAATCCGTCGAAAAGGTCAGGCAGGGGGCTGTGGAGCAGCAGGCGGACGATGGGTCTCGCCTGGGCAACCGGGTTCTTGCGGAACTGATCGGCGGTCTTGTCGGCGGTGCGTTGATCGGCTGGGTTCTCGACCGGCTGTTTGGCACATCCCCATGGCTCCTGCTCGTTTTCCTCGGTCTTGGCATCGTGGCGGCGTTCAGGAACATCATCAGATTGACGACGACGAAGCGTCCCCCGGAATAAGGGACGCTTTTGTCTGGGAGCGGTTTCTAATCAGATGGAATCATCTGATGACTCGGAAACCGCGCAAAAGTATAGATTTAGAGCGGTTCGTAAACCGCTCTAATCCGACGGTTTAGACGTAACAGGGGTCCAGCGTGGCAGAATCCGGCAAAATCGATCCGATGCATCAATTTGCGATCGAACCCCTGTTCGGTACGGATCATCTGTCGCTCGGCGGCTTCAACATCGCCTTCACCAACAGCGCCCTCTATATGGTGCTGGCTGCTGTGGTGCTGTGGATCTTCGTGATCGGCGGCATGAAGCGCGAACTGGTCCCCGGTCGCTGGCAGATGGCGGTCGAATATATGACCGGCTTCATCAAGAACCTGCTGATCGCGAATATCGGTGACAAGGGGCGCAAATATATCCCCTACGTCTTTTCGCTCTTCATGTTCATCCTGCTGGCCAATCTGCTTGGCATGTTGCCGCTGGGCCTGGTCGGGCTTCACCCCTTCACCTTCACCAGCCATTTCACCGCCACCGGCGTGCTGGCGATCATGAGCTTCTCGATCGTCCTGATCGTCGGCTTTGCCAAACATGGCTTCCATTTCTTCTCGCTCTTCATTCCGCACGGCACGCCCGCGCTGATGATCCCGCCACTCTTCCTTATTGAACTCGTCTCCTTCATGGTGCGTCCGTTCAGCCTGGGCCTGCGACTGTTCGTCGCGATGACCGCTGGCCACGTCCTGCTGAAGGTGCTTGCGGGCTTCGTCATCAACAGCGCCAATGCGTCGCCTGCCCTGGGCCTCACCGTCGGCACCGCCAGCTTCATCCTGATGATCGGCATCAGCGCGCTGGAAATGCTGGTCGCCGTGATCCAGGCCTATGTGTTCGCGCTGCTGACCTCGGTCTATCTCAACGATGCCGAGAACCTGCATTAAGATTTCCGTAATTTCGTCAACATTATCAATATTCTAACGAAGGAGTTTACGACATGGACGCAGAAGCCGCAAAGCTGCTCGGTGCTGGCCTGGCCGCCATCGGTGCGGGCATCGCCGCCCTCGGTGTGGGCAACGTGTTCAGCGCATTCCTCGAAGGCGCGCTGCGCAATCCGGGTGCTGCTGATGGCCAGCAGGGTCGTCTGTTCATCGGTTTCGCCGCGGCGGAACTTCTGGGTCTGCTGGCGTTCGTTATCGCCATGATCCTGGTGTTCGTGGCCTGACACGGTTCGGACGCGGGCAGGGCGGTATCGTGCCGCTCCGCCCGCATCCCCTTAAATTGACCGCGCCCTGATCGGACGGATAGATATGCCTCAAATCGCGCAAATTGCCGAAACCTACTCCAGCCAGATTTTCTGGTTGCTGTTGACCTTCGGCTTCGTGTTCTTCGTCATCGGCCTCGGCATGGTGCCCAAGGTTCAGGGTACGGCGGACGCGCGCGACGCGAAGATCAGTGGTGATCTGGACGCGGCCAAGGCCGCCTTCGCCCGCGCCGACGAAGCGGAAGCCGACTATCGCGTCCGTGACGCGCAAAGCCGTGCCGCCGCCCAGGCGACGCTGGTTCAGGCCAAGGCGCAAGCCGCCAAGGCATCCGAAACCAAGCTCGCCGCCGCCGATGCCGAAGTCGCCGCCAAAATCGCGGCTGCCGAAGCCCGGATCAAGGCTGCAAGCGACGCCGCTCTGGCAGAAATTGAAACCGTCGCTGCCGATGCGGCACGCGACATGGTGGCCCGTATCGCTGGCGTGCAAGCGTCGGACGATGCAGCCCGCAACGCAGTAAAGGCGGCACTGGCCCATGGCTGAGGCAGCAGCACAGCATCAGGGCGAAACGCCCCCGACCCTCGACCAGGCGATCCATGCCGAAGGGATGGAGCCGGTCGGCACCGTCGCGCATGAAGGCGTCGCCCCCCATACGGACCCCAAAGCGGTCGGCATGGACGCCACCGCCTGGGTCAGCCTGGCCATGGCAGCCTTCATCGCCATCCTCCTGTTCAAGAAGGTGCCGGCGCTGATCGGCGGCGTTCTTGACGGCCGGATCGCGCAGATCAAGGCCCAACTCGCCGAAGCCTCCAAGCTGCGCGCCGAAGCTGACGCGCTCAAGGCGGAATATGAGGCGAAACTCGCCGCCGCCACGGGTGAAGCCGAAGCGATGCGCAAGTCTGCCGAGCATGAGGCCGAAACCCTGCTGGAGGATGCCCGCACCAACGCCGCCGACCTGGTCGTCCGCCGCCAGAAAATGGCCGAGGACAAGATCGGCGCCGCCGAACGCGCTGCCATCACCGCCATCCGCGCCCGCGCCGTCAACGCCGCGACGAGCGCTGCCGCCAGCCTGATCGCTCAGGGCCATAATGCCAGCGCCGACAAGGCCATGGTCGACAGCGCCATCAAGGGACTTGGCCCGGTCGTCTGACCACCGCGCGCCAGACAAAACGCAAAAGGGCCGGGCGCAATCCCGGCCCTTTTTCGTTGGCACGGAAATCCCCCCTGCAAGGGGAGGGGAATTGCATATGTCTTTTCATTATTTCTACAACGTCATCCTGAACTTGTTTCAGGATCCATTGTGCCCCAAACGCCGCCGCGCGTGACGAGAAATGGATGCTGAGCCGAAGGCCAGCGCAGCTAAACAAGTTCAGCATGACGATGAAGGGGGGCAGTTTCATATGCGCAATAGCACTGCCGGAAGGGGGGAGGCTTCTCTGTAGCCCTTACCCCCCACCGCCCCCATTGCGATCCCCGCCCGGCACGCTATCTCCATCCCCATGTCGCAACCCCAATCCCCCGACCGTTTCAATGAGGACAAGGCCAGCTACACGGTCCGCGGCTCCGGCACCCCCGACCTTGACGTCGGGATAGAGGCGATCCGCACGACGCTGCGCACGCTGCCGACCCGGCCCGGCGTGTACCGGATGCACGACGCGCGCGGCGACGTCCTCTATGTGGGGAAGGCGCGCGCGCTCAAGAATCGCGTCGCCAATTATACCCAGGTCGACCGGCTCCCCCGCCGCTTGCAACGCATGGTCGCCCAGACCCGCAGCATGACCATCGTGACCACCAACAGCGAGGCGGAAGCCCTGTTGCTGGAGGCGCAACTGATCAAGCGCTACCGCCCGCCCTACAACGTCCTGCTGCGCGACGACAAAAGCTTCCCCTTCATCCTGCTGCGGGAGGATCACGCCTTCCCCCGCGTCCAGAAACATCGCGGCGCGCGCAAGGCGAAGGGCCGCTATTATGGCCCCTTTGCCAGCGCAGGCTCGGTCACCCGCACCATCAACGCGCTGCAAAAACTCTTCCTGCTCCGCTCCTGCACCGACAGCTTCTTCGCCAACCGATCGCGCCCCTGCCTCCTCTATCAAATCAAGCGCTGCTCGGCCCCCTGCGTCGATCGCATCGACCCGGACGGCTATGCCGAACTGGTCCGCGACGCGCAGGATTTCCTCGGCGGCAAATCGACCAAGGTGCAGCAAAAGCTCGGCACCGCAATGCAGGCCGCGTCCGACGCGATGGATTTCGAGCAAGCCGCGGTCATCCGCGATCGCCTCAAAGCCCTGACCTTTATTCAAGGGTCGCAGGCGATCAACGCCGAAGGCCTTGGCGACGCCGACATTTTCGCGCTGGCGCAAAAGGGCGGGGCGATGTGCATCCAGGCCTTCTTCATTCGCGGCGGCCAGAATTGGGGGCATCGCAGCTTCTTTCCGGTTCACACCGCAGAGGTGGCCGAGGATGAAGTGCTGGCCAGCTTCATGGCCCAATTTTACGAGGAAGTGCCGCCCCCCAAGCTGGTCCTGACCGACCGCGCGCCCGCGGAATGCGAATTGATGGCGCAGGCGCTGACCGAACGGATCGGCAGCAAGGTCCGCATCGAAGTCCCCCAGCGCGGCGATCGCACCCGCCTGATCAAGCAGGCGCAGCGCAACGCAGTGGAGGCGCTCGACCGCCGCCTCGCCGAAACGACCAGCCAGGGCAAGATACTCGACGAGCTGGTCGAGACGTTCGGGCTGGATGGCGTCCCCGACCGCATCGAAATCTACGACAACAGCCATATTCAGGGAGCGCACGCGCTTGGCGCCATGGTCGTTGCCGGACCCGAAGGCTTCCGCAAAAACGCCTATCGCAAGTTCAACATGAAAAATCCCGAAATCTCCAACGATGATTTCGCGATGATGCGCGACATGTTCGAACGCCGCTTCGGCCGCGCCCAGCGCGAGGACCCGGACCGCGACAGCGGCGAATGGCCCGATCTGGTGCTGATCGACGGCGGCAAGGGCCAGCTATCAGCCGCCCGCGCGATGCTGGAGGAAATGGGCATAGAAGATGTCACCATGATCGGCGTCGCCAAGGGGCCACATCATGGCCGCGACGGGCGGGAGGTTTTCCACCTGATGGATGGCCGTGAACTGATGCTGCCGGTCAATCACCCCGTCCTCTTCTACCTCCAGCGCCTGCGCGACGAAGCCCACCGCTTCGCCATCGGCGCCCACCGCGCCAAACGCAGCAAGGCGATCACCGTCTCCTCGCTCGACGAAGTTCCCGGCATCGGCCCCGCCCGAAAGAAAGCCCTGCTCATGCATTTCGGCACCGCCCGCGCCGTCCGCGACGCGGCCCTGGAGGATCTGGCCCGCGCGCCCGGCGTCTCCACAGCTGTGGCGCAGCAGGTCTATGACTATTTTCATGGGTGATGGCGGGCTAGGATAGGCCATGTCCATCCTCGCCACCCCCGCTATCGTCTGTTCGCTGCGCCCCCATGGCGAACATGGCGCGATTGCGCGGCTGTTGACACCCGATCATGGTCTGATCGCGGGCTATGTGCGGGGCGGGCGGTCCCGTGCGATGCGCCCGGTGCTGCTCCCCGGCAATGCTGTGGCCGCGACCTTTCGCGCACGGACGGAGGAGCAGCTTGCCGGACTGACCGTCGAACTGGCACATAGCCGCGCACCGCTCCATGCCGAACCCTTGCCCGCCGCCGCGATCGACTGGGCCTGCGCACTCACTGCCATCGCCCTGCCCGAAGGGACGCCCTATCCCGCGCTCCATAGCGCGCTCGACGGCGTGCTGGGCGCGATAGAGGCGGCCCCCGCAGCACGCGGCTGGGCGGTGGCGCTTGTGCGCTACGAATTGCTGCTGCTCGCCGAACTGGGCTTTGGCCTTGACCTGACCCGCTGTGCTGCGACGGGTGACGCGACCGACCTTGCCTATGTCAGCCCGCGCAGCGCAGCGGCGGTCAGTCGGTCAGGGGCAGTCGGCTACGAAAACCTGCTGCTGCCGCTCCCGTCCTTCCTGCTGGAGGGAGGGACAGGCGAATGGAGCCAGATCATCGACGGACTGCGCCTCACCGGCTTCTTCCTTGAACGCTCCGTCCTCACCGATTGGCGCGCCGATGTGCTGGCCGCAAGGGAAAGGTTGGTCGATCGTCTAAAAAGAGCGGTTGCGTGAAGGGGGGCATGGCCATAAGCGTCCCGCACATTTTCCGTCATTCCCGCGAAGGCGGGAATCCATCTCCGCCCCTCTCCACAGGCGCGCGGTTGGGAGATGGATCCCCGCCTTCGCGGGGATGACGCTCTGTTGAGGATAGGATGAACATGCTCATTGCCCTGTTTCCCGGAGACGGCATCGGTCCCGAAATCGTTGATCAGGCCAAGCGCGTGCTGGATGCGCTGGCGATTGACGGCCTGACCTATGAACATGGGCTGGTTGGCGGCGCGGCCTATAAGGCGGTCGGCCATCCGCTCCCGCCCGAAACGCTGGAGCTGGCCAAGCGCGCCGATGCTATCCTGTTCGGTGCGGTGGGTGATCCCGATTGCGACGCTCTGGAACGGCATCTGCGTCCTGAACAGGCGATATTGGGCCTGCGCAAGGAACTGGGCCTCTTCTCGAACCTGCGTCCGGCAAAGGTGTTTCCCGAACTGGCCGGTGAATCCGCGCTCAAGCCCGAAGTGGCTGGTGCCATCGACCTGCTGATCGTGCGCGAAACCAATGGCGACGTCTATTTCGGCGAAAAGGGCTTCCGCACCACCGCCGACGGCCTGCGCGAAGGCTATGACGTCATGTCCTATAACGAAGCCGAAGTGCGCCGCATCGCCCATAGCGGCTTTCAGGCCGCCCGCGCCCGTCGCGGCAAGCTCTGCTCAGTGGACAAAGCCAATGTGCTGGAAACCAGCCAGCTGTGGCGCGACGTGGTGATAGAGGTATCGGCGGACTATCCCGACGTCGCGCTCAGCCACATGTATGTGGACAATGCCGCGATGCAGCTGGTCCGCAACCCCGGCCAGTTCGACGTCATCGTCACCGGCAACCTGTTCGGCGACATATTGTCGGATCAGGCCAGCATGTGCGTCGGCTCCATCGGAATGCTGGCGTCGGCCACGCTGAACGGCAGCGGGCAGGGGCTGTATGAACCGATCCACGGCTCCGCCCCCGACATCGCCGGCACTGGCAAGGCCAATCCGCTCGCCACCATACTGTCGGCGGCGATGATGCTGCGCTATTCGCTGGGGATGCCCGAACAGGCTGACCGGATCGAGAAGGCCGTGGCAAAGGCGCTGGCCAATGGCGCTCGTTCGCCTGATCTGGGCGGTGCGATGAATACGGTGGACATGGGCGATGCGGTTCTGGCGGTCCTCTGACCGTCCGCCGCATCCCTTAAGATTTTGCTGCCCCGTCGTTCTAAGTAGAAAACGGGGACGCACCTATGTCGATAACATTGAAGCAGGATCATGAAGCCTTGCGGGTGATGATGCGCGAATTCGCGCACGTCATGCGAACCAGCGGCATCGAAGCCCTGCCGGATATAGCGCGAAAGCGCATCGCTTTCTCTCAATTGTTTCGTGAACATATGGGGCGAGAGGATGCCTGTGCCCTGGCCCTGCGCGATGGCCATCTGGCGGCGCAGGCCGATCCACTGTTGCGCGAACATGGCCGGGCGATCCGTGCCCTGTTCCTGCTGTACAGCGATCATATCAAATATTGGACGCCCACCCTGATCGCGCAGGACTGGAGCGGCTATCTTGAAGCCGTACTCGCCCTGCAAGGCGAATTGGCTGAACGGATGGCGTGGGAAGAACGGAACCTGCATCCGCTGATGGATGCGCAGCCACGTCGGGCGGCCTGATTGAAGGCCAATTCGTCGGTAACGGTTCTGTCCTGGTCCCGGCGCGGCAGTTAGAGCGCCGGGATGACCGACTTCTCCCTCGCCTCGCTCCGCTCTGCCGCCGCGATGGTTCATGCGCAGGTGCCGCCGACCCCGCAATATGTCTGGCCGCTGCTCGCCGCGCGCGCCGGATGCGAGCTGTGGGTCAAGCATGAGAATCACACCCCCACCGGCGCGTTCAAGGTGCGCGGGGCTATCACCTATATCGACTGGCTCCGCCGCACTCACCCGCACGTCACCGGCATCATCACCGCGACACGCGGCAATCATGGTCAGGCGCAGGTCCGCGCCGCCACTGCCGCCGGGCTGAAGGCGACGATTGTCGTTCCCCACGGCAATGCGCTGGAAAAGAACGCCGCAATGCGCGCGTTCGGCGCAACCCTGATCGAACATGGCCATGATTTCGACAGCGCCAAGGCAGAAGCCCTCCGCCTGTCCGCCGAACAAGGGCTGTTCATGGTCCCGGCCTATCATGACGAGCTGGTCCGGGGCGTCGCCAGCTATGGCCTGGAACTGTTCGACGCCGTGCCGGACATCGACACCGTCTATGTCCCCGTCGGTTGCGGTTCAGGCCTGTGCGGCACCATCGCCGCGCGCGATGCGCTGGGCCTGAACACCAAGGTCGTGGGCGTCGTGTCCGCCCATGTCGATGCCGCCAAACGCTCGTTCGAGGCGGGCCGGTTGCTCGCCAGCCCCACGGCTTACACTTTTGCCGATGGCGTCGCCGTTTGCACCCCGGTGCAGGCCGCTCTCGACTATTTCGGTCCCCGTGCCGATCGCTTCGTTGCCGTCACTGATGATGAAGTTGCGGCTGCGATCCGCCATTATTGGCAGGACACCCATAATCTGGCCGAAGGGGCAGGGGCCGTTGCGCTCGCCGCCGCGCTACAGGAAAAGGACGCGATGCGGGGCAAGAAGGTTGCAGTTATCCTGTCGGGCGGTAATGGCGACATGAGCCAGATGGCCGAAATATTGGGCGGCGCTACCCCGGTGGTGCGGCAAGACATGCGGAAAGCGATATGAAGCGGAAAAGCGGTCAGAACCCGGAGATCACGAAGAACTGGAAGCCAGCCACGCTGGCCATCCGGGGCGGCACCGCGCGCAGCGAATGGGGCGAAACCTCCGAAGCGCTCTTCCTGACCAGCGGCTACAGCTATGACCGGGCGGAGGACGCCGCCGCGCGCTTCGCCGGTGAACAGCAGGGCATGACCTATTCGCGCCTCCAGAATCCGACCGTGGAGATGCTGGAACAGCGTATCGCCCTGCTCGAAGGGGCAGAGGCCTGCCGCGCGACCGCCACCGGCATGGCGGCGATGACGGCCGCTCTGTTGTGCCAGCTGTCGGCGGGCGACCATGTCGTCGCGGCCAAGGCGGCCTTTGGCTCCTGCCGTTGGCTGACCGACACGCTGCTGCCCAAATTCGGGATCGAAACCACCACGATCGACGCGCGCGACACCGCCGCATGGGAAGCCGCAATCCAGCCCAATACCAAGGTGTTTTTCTTTGAAACCCCCGCCAATCCGACCATGGACGTGGTGGACCTGCGCGCCGTCTGCGCCATTGCCAGGGCGCATGGCATCACCAGCGTCGTCGACAATGCCTTCGCCTCGCCCGCGCTCCAGCGGCCAATGGAGTTTGGCGCGGACGTCGTTGCCTATAGCGCGACCAAGATGATGGACGGGCAGGGCCGGGTGCTGGCGGGGGCGATTTGCGGCACGCGCGACTGGATCGACAATGTCCTGCTGCCCTTCCACCGCAACACCGGCCCGACGCTCAGCCCGTTCAACGCCTGGGTGGTGCTGAAAGGTCTGGAAACGCTCGACCTGCGCATCCGCCGCCAGAGCGAGAATGCGCTCAAGGTTGCCGCCTTCCTCGAAGGCCGCGTGGCCAAGGTTCTCTACCCCGGCCTCGAAAGCCATCCCCAGCATGCACTCGCCATGTCGCAGATGGACATGGCCGGTCCCATCTTCTCGCTCTATGTCGGCGGTGGCCGGGCGGAGGCGCATGGTCTGCTCAACGGTCTCGAACTGGTCGATATCAGCAATAATATCGGCGACTCGCGATCGCTCATGACCCATCCTGCCTCCACCACCCATTTCGGCATGGCCGAAGCGGCGCGGCTGGAGGTCGGCATTACCGAGGATATGCTGCGCCTGAACGTCGGACTGGAAGATGCCGACGATGTGATCGCTGATCTTGATCGCGCGCTTACATCAATAGGACGTTGACGGGAGGCCTCGGCCAAGCGCATCTCACAGCTATGAACGCGCTCTTCCCCTTTCACGCGACGACGCGCGACGTGATTGTCCATGTCGCCGTCTCCTTCCTGCCCGAACAGTCGGAGCCGGACCGGGGCCGCTGGTTCTGGGCCTATCATATCCGCATCGAAAATCAGGGCGACCTGCCGGTGCAATTACTGACCCGCCACTGGATCATCACCGACGGGCGCGGCGTCCAGCACCGGGTCGATGGTGACGGCGTGGTTGGTGAACAGCCGGTGGTGCAGCCGGGCAAAAGCTATGACTATGTGTCGGGCTGCCCGCTCAATACCCCCACCGGCTCGATGACGGGCAGCTATCAGATGATCGGCGTTGGCGGTGAAACCTTCGAAGTCGCGATTCCCCATTTCGCGCTCATCGCCCCGGCGGTTGCCGAATGAAGCGCACCCATTTGCCGCTCAACGGCCTGCGCGTGCTGGACGCGGCGGCCCGGCACCTGTCCTTCACCCGCGCTGCCGACGAACTGGCGGTCACCCCCGCCGCCGTCGGCCAGCAGATTCGCGCGCTGGAGGATCTGCTGGGCGTCGTCCTGTTCCGCCGCACGCCCAAGGGGCTGGAACTGACCCCGGAAACCGAAGGCGGCCTGGACGCCCTGCGCGCAGGTTTCCTCGAATTTGAAGAAGCCGTCCGTGCGATGCAGGCGGGCCAGTCCAGCAGCGCGCTGACCATCGCCGCGCCGCGCGACATCACCGCCAAATGGCTCCAGCCGCGCCTGGCCGCCTATGCCGCCAGCCAGCCCGGCCTCACTTTCTCGCTGGTCGCGGCGGATGACATACTCGATTTCACCGAAGCCAATCTCGATCTCGCCCTGCGCCTGTCCGACCGGGTCGGCGAGCATGAGGGCGTGAAGCTTGGCGAATCGCTGTTCGTCACGGTGGAAGCGGCCAATGGCGGCCCGGACCAGCGCATCGCCTGGCCCGGCTGCCCGTCGGACGATCAGCCCGCCGCGATCCGCGTTGCCGATGGCGGCCTCGCCATCGAAGCCGCCGCCACCGGCTTTGGCCGCGCCAGCGTGCCGCTGCTGCTCGCTCAGGCGGACCTGACCGCCGGACGCATCCGCCAGGTGGGCGATCCCGCCCCGTCGCCGCTCTCCTACTGGCTCATCGCCCCGCTACCGCAATGGCGCCAGAAAAAGGTCAAGGCGCTGGTCGAGGCGCTGCTGGCTTAAGCGAAAAATCTCTCTACGATCCGTTCGTTTCGAGCGAAGTCGAGAAACCTGCGCGCCATGTTTCTCGACTTCGCTCGAAACGAACGGGCTTCGATAAACTCACCCAACCTCATCCGGCCGCAGCCGCCGCAATTTCGGTGCTGTCGCCATCTGCGCCGCATCCTTGATGTCCACCCGCAAATCCTCGCGCATCTGGTGGATCGACGCGATCACCGGACCCATCGCCACGCCCAGATCGACCAGCGCCGTCTCCGCCAGTTGCAGCGAGCTTTCCAGCGTCTCCGGCACCGCATCGCTTGCGCCTGCTTTGTAAAGCTGCGCGGCATGATCGGTATCGCGCGCGCGCGCGATGATCGGCAGATCGGGCACCCAACCGCGCACCCGCCTGGTCAGCCGCACCGACAGTACCGGATCATCCATAGTCAGAATGAGCGCGCGGGCATGGCCCAGCCGCAGCTTGTCCAGCATTTCCACCCGCGCCACGTCGCCGAACAGGATCGGATAACCCGCCCGCCGCGCCTCGGCGACGACATCGGGGTCCGATTCGACGACGATGAAGCGCTGCTTGTGGGTCTTGAGCAGGTCGCACACCATTCGCCCGACCCGGCCAAATCCGATCACGACCGCCGCCGCCTCGACATGCTCCTCGCTGGCTTCCGGCAACTCCTCGCCCAGCGCCATTTCCAGCCGCCGGGCGATATCATGGCCGATCCGCGCCAGCAGCGGCGTGATGGTCAGGCCAATGGCGGTGACGATCTGCCAGAAGGCCGCAGTCGATGGCAGGATCAGTTGCGCCGCCGCCGCCGTCGACAGCACGATCAACGTGGTTTCCGACGGGCTGGACATCAGCACGCCCACCTCCAGCGCCACGCCTTTGCGCGCCCCGGAAAAATAGAGCAGCGCCGCGGTCACCAGCGTCTTGGCCAACACCACGCCCATCACCGCCAGCAGCAGGCTGGGCCAGTTGGCCAGGATGACGCGAATGTCCAGGCTCATGCCGACCGTGATCAGGAACACGCCCAGCGCCAGCCCCTTGAACGGCGCGGTCATCACTTCGACCTCGCCATGATAGTCGGTCTCCGCGATCATCAGCCCCGCCAGCAGCGCCCCGACAATGGGGGACAGGCCCGCGATCGACGTCGCCAGGCTGGAGACGATGACGACCAGCAGGCTGGCGGCCAGAAACACCTCCGGGCTTTTGGTCCGCGCCGCCTGGCTGAAAATATGGGGCAGGAACACGCGGCCCAGCACCAGCATGATGGCGATGGTAATGCCCCCGCGCATCAGCGTGTTCATCATCTCGCCCCACGCCCCGTCGGGACTGGCCGCGACGGACGGTGCCAGCGCACCCAGCATGAAGATGATCGGCACCAGCGCCAGATCCTCAAACAGCAGCATGGAGAACGCCGCCTTGCCGACTGCGCTCTGCGTGCCGACCATCGGCAGCACCACGGCGGTGGAGGACAGCGCCAGCGCCAGCCCCAAACCGACCGCGCCCGCCGTCGGCTGCCCCAGTACATATAGCCCCAGCGCAATCAGCGCACCGCTGCACAGCAATTCCGCGGCACCCACGCCAAACACCTGCGTCCGCATCGTCCACAGCCGCTTGAAGCTCAGCTCCAGCCCGATGGAAAACAGCAATAATATGACGCCCAGTTCGGCAAATGGCTCGATCGCCGCGCGGTTGGAAATGGTGACATGATAGAGCCAGGGATATTGCCCGACCAGCGAACCCAGCCCGGCTGGCCCGACCGCCAGCCCGACCAGGATGAACCCGATCACCGGACTGATCCGAAACCGCGCAAAACCGGGAATAACCAGCCCCGCCGCACCCAGTATGACGAGGGAGTCGCTAAAACTGTTGGGATCAATTGCACCGGCCATACCCGCATCATCGCGGCAAGCGGGCGGAATATCCAGCCTTTTGGTAGAAAAGAAGGGTGCTGATACCGATCGCCATTAGCTGTTTACTGACATGGTGATCGTGGCCCGACACCTCCAACTATCCGCATGAACTATATCTCGCCCGGAAATCCCACAAGAGGAACCCATGATCCTGTTCGGCGAAATTGCTCAAACTCCGTCAAACGGCGGAGCGAGGAGAAATTTGGTATGCCTTACCCATCACGCCGTTGGCTCAATCGTCAGAAAATTCTGATGACGACGCAACAACATTGCTTTCCGGTTGAACGCCAAACATCAGGCGTATCGCACAATCGCGCTCAAAAAACTGGTGCGGACGGCGGGACTTGAACCCGCAATTCCAGGGGAAGGCGGATTTTAAGTCCGCTGCGTCTACCGATTTCGCCACGTCCGCGTGCCGCTTCCCTGACGGCTGGCGCGGATCAGGTCAAGCGGCTGTAATCAGCTTTCGCCCTTGACGTTCAGCCGTTCGCGCATTTCCTTGCCCGGCTTGAAATAGGGGACGCGCTTTGCCGATACCGGCACCTGCTCCCCGGTGCGTGGATTGCGTCCGGTGCGGGCGTCGCGCGCACGGGTGGTGAAAGCGCCAAAGCCGCGCAGTTCGACGCGACCGCCCGATGCCAGCCGATCGACAATCTCGCGGAAGAAAAGATCGACGATCTTCTCTACCTCCGCAAGGTTCAACCCCGGATTTTCGTCGGCCAGTTTCTGGATCAATTCCGAACGGATCATTGGTTCTCCAGCGCCCCTCTGCTGTGCCCCTGTCTTGCATAGAGATTCGGCAAGGCGTTGACAATGATGGAACAAGAAGTTCGTTTCGTTTCCAGAAACATATGCAAAAGCCCGCCGGAACCCAGGTTCCGGCGGGCTTTTTGTTCGCTGCAAGGCGGAAAGGGCTTAGCCTTCGGTCTTGGCTTTGAGCGCTTCGCCCAGAATGTCGCCCAGCGACGCGCCACTGTCGGACGAGCCATACTGTGCCACAGCCTGCTTCTCTTCAGCGATCTGCATCGCCTTGATCGAGAAGGTCGGTTTCTTCGCACGGTCGAAACCGGTGATCATCGCGTCGAACTTCTGGCCGATCTGGAAGCGTTCCGAACGCTGTTCGTCACGGTCACGGCCCAGGTCGCTGCGCTTGATGAAGCCGGTGGCGCCATCTTCGCCAGCCTGGACTTCCAGGCCGCCGTCGCGGACTTCCAGAACGGTCACGGTGACGATCGCGTTCTTGTTCAGGCCAGCAGCAGCAGCGGTGGTGCCGCCCGCAGCCGGGCCGCCACGCTCAAGCTGCTTCATGCCAAGGCTGATGCGCTCCTTCTCGACGTCGATGTCCAGAACGACTGCCTGCACGGCTTCGCCCTTGCGATGCAGCGCCAGTGCGTCTTCGCCCGAAATGCCCCATGCGATGTCGGACATGTGGACCATGCCGTCGACGTCGCCGTCCAGGCCGATGAACAGGCCGAACTCGGTCGCATTCTTGACTTCGCCCTCGACGGTCGAACCGATCGGGTGACGCTCGGCAAAGCTGTCCCAGGGGTTCGACTGCGCCTGCTTGAGGCCCAGCGAGATGCGGCGCTTTTCGGGATCGACTTCCAGAACCAGAACTTCGACTTCCTGGCTGGTCGAAACGATCTTGCCGGGGTGGACGTTCTTCTTGGTCCAGGACATTTCCGAAACGTGAACCAGACCTTCGATGCCCGCTTCCAGCTCGACGAACGCACCATATTCGGTGATGTTCGTGACGCGGCCCGACAGCTTGGCACCGATCGGGTACTTGGCGCTTGCGCCTTCCCAAGGATCGCTTTCCAGCTGCTTCATGCCAAGGCTGATGCGCTGCGTGTCGCGGTTGATGCGGATGATCTGCACGCGGACGGTATCGCCGATGTTGATCATTTCATTGGGGTGGTTGATGCGCTTGTACGACAGGTCGGTGACGTGCAGCAGGCCATCGATGCCGCCCAGATCAACGAACGCACCATAGTCGGTGATGTTCTTGACGACGCCTTCGATGATCTGGCCTTCGGCCAGCGTCTGGATGAGGCCGCTGCGCTGTTCGGCGCGGGTTTCTTCCAGAATGGCGCGACGCGACACGACGATGTTGCCGCGGCGGCGATCCATCTTCAGGATCTGGAAGGGCTGCGGAATGTCCATCAGCGGGGTGACGTCGCGCACGGGGCGGATATCCACCTGGCTGCCGGGCAGGAAGGCCACGGCGCCGTCCAGGTCGACGGTGAAGCCGCCCTTGACGCGACCGAAGATGACGCCTTCGACGCGCGCGCTCTCGGTGAACTCGGCTTCCAGCTTGTCCCAGGCGGCTTCGCGGCGGGCGCGGTCACGCGACAGCATGGCTTCGCCATGGGCGTTTTCGACGCGGTCGACATAGACTTCGACTTCGTCGCCGACCTTGATGTCGGCCTTCTGGCCCGGCATCGCGAATTCGCGCAACGGCACGCGGCCTTCGGACTTCAGGCCTACGTCGATGACGGCCAGGTCGTTTTCGATGGCGGTAACGGTGCCCTTGACGACGCGGCCTTCAAAGCCGCCGTCCTCGCCACCGAGGGAATCATTGAGAAGCGCGGCGAAATCGTCGCGCGTGGGGAATGCCGTAGAGGCCATGGTCAGTCCTTCATACATCATTGCTGGCCAACCGGTTGTATCCGATGGTCTTTGGCCAAAACACGCGCAGGACCGAATATCCGGCGCGTATCCAGCCGGTTAGGGGCTTGGGAACGCGCGGCCGTGAAAAGCGAAAAGGGCGCGTGGTAAAACCGCGCGCCTTGACGGGTCAGCCCTTAGGGCGACCTTCAAGCTGGGCGTCCACAAGCGCAATCGCCCGCTGGACGGCCGCGTCTATAGTCAAATCGCTCGTATCTAGCAAGTCCGCACCATCGGCGATTTTCAGCGGCGCATGGTCGCGGCTCATGTCGCGCGTATCGCGCGCCTGAATGTCGGCGATTAGCGAGTCCATATCGGGATGTCCGCCCTGCGCGACGCCATCCTTGTAGCGACGCTCGGCCCGCACATGGACGCTGGCGGTGACGAAAATCTTGGCGTCGGCATCCGGCGCGATCACCGTGCCGATGTCGCGCCCGTCAAGGATCGCGCCGCCCGGCTGGGTCGCAAAATCACGCTGCCGCGCGATTAGCGCGTCGCGCACCACCTGATGCACTGACACGCGGGAAGCGAGGCTGCCCACCGCTTCGCTGCGCAGCGCTGGGTCGGCCAATATCTCGTCGCCAAAATCGCACGCGGCCAGTGCATCGGCCTTGATATCCGGGTCGCCGCCGCGTTTCAGCACTGACAGGCCGACCGCGCGATAGAGCAGCCCGGTGTCAAGGCAGGGCAGGCCATAATGACGCGCCAATGCCTTGGCTATCGTTCCCTTGCCCGACGCAGCGGGACCATCGACAGCTATGATCATCGGGCCTTGCCTTTGCGTATCGTGTTGGCGAGGCCGATCACCGCGATCGCGGCCCAGACAATCTCCAGCGCCATCGACGCCAGATTGAAATGGATGGTGAGCGACGCGATCAGCAGCAGCGACCCGACCAGATTAAGCAGGTTGAACCAGAGGAAGTTCATTTCCTTCGCGATATTGCTGTAAGCATAAGCGACCACCATCAGCCCGCTGCCCAGCAATCCGACGATATTGGCCCAGTCCATCGTCACGCTACCGCTCCCAGCGTCCGCAACAGCGGCACGAAGGTGGGAAAGCTGGTCGCCACCGGCGCCATATCGTCGATCGTCACGCCATCGCGCGACACCAGCCCCGCCACGGCAAAGCTCATTGCGATCCGATGGTCCAGCTTGGTCGCGATCGGCCCGCCGCCTGCCAGCAACGCGCCGCCGCTGCCCTCGATGATGATGCCATCCTCCAGTTCCTCGACGCTCACGCCAATCGCGCGCAGGCCTGCTGCCATGGTCGCGATCCGGTCCGATTCCTTGACCCGCAATTCGTCCAGCCCGCGAAATATACTGCGCCCCTGCGCCAGCGCGGCGGCGATGAAGGCGACCGGATATTCGTCGATCATGCTCGGTGCGCGCGCCGGGTCCGGCTCAACGCCATTCAGCGCCGATGCGGTCACCACCAGATCGCCGACCGGCTCGCCGCCCACCTCACGCGAGTTAGTCACCTCAATCGATCCGCCCATCTCGCGGAGCAGGTCGATCAGCCCGGCCCGCGTCGCATTCAGCCCGACATTGGCGATCGTCACCCGCGATCCCGGCACCAGCAGCGCCGCGACCATTGGGAAAGCTGCCGAGGACGGGTCGCCCGGCACGACGATCTGCTGCGGCTTCAATTCCGCTTCCCCCACCAGCGTGATGATCCGCGTCCCGTCGTCCTCAACCTCGACGTTCAACTCCGCCCCGAATCCCCGCAGCATCCGCTCGCTATGGTCGCGCGTCGGGATCGGCTCGACCACGCGGGTGATGCCCGGCGTGTTCAGCCCCGCCAGCAATATCGCTGACTTCACCTGCGCCGATGCCACCGGCAGCCGATAGTCGAGCGGCACCGCCGGGCAGGCGCCCCGCATCGTCAGTGGCAGGCGATCGCCCGGACTGGTCGTGAAGCTCGCCCCCATCCGCGCCAGCGGCTCGGTCACCCGTGCCATCGGTCGCTTGCTCAAGGACGCATCGCCAATGAACGTCGCGGTCAGGTCATGGCTGGCGAGCAACCCCATCAGCAACCGCGTCGATGTGCCGCTATTTCCCATGTCCAGTGCGGTTTCGGGCTGGAGCAGCCCACCGACGCCCACGCCATGGACATGCCAGATGCCGTCCGCGTCGCGCTCTATGTCCGCACCCATCGCCCGCATTGCAGCAGCCGTGGCCAGCACATCCTCGCCCTCCAGCAGCCCTTCGACCCGGCTTTCCCCCACCGCCAGTGCGGACAGCATCAGCGACCGGTGGGAAATGCTCTTGTCGCCCGGCACGGTCACGCTGCCCGACAGGGCAGGGGCGGCGGCGAAGGTCATGGGGGTCGGTGATGAAGAAGAGGCAGTCACTAAAGCGTTCCGATCATGTCGGGGGCGAAAAAATGCGCCCGGCTTTTGACAGCGCCGTCTCGCTATGGCAAGGCGCGCGACGTTTCGCGGGCAACTTCACCGTTGCGCCGCGTAGTTGTTATTTGAGCATCAAAAAAGGATTAGGCCGGACATGGTGAAGGCTGAATGGGGCACGAAGCGGACCTGCCCGAAATGCGCCACGCGCTTCTATGACCTGGGCAATGACAACCCGGTCGTCTGCATCAACTGCAACGCCGCCTGGGAACCGGAGCCGGTGCTCAAGTCGAAGCAGCCGCTCCCCTATGAGGAAGCGCCCAAGAAGGTGATCGAGACCGCCGACGGCGAGCTGGAAACGGCTGATGACGATCTGGACCTCGACATCGACGTCGATGATGACGGCGATTCGCCGGACAATGACGTCGATCTGGGCGGTGATGACGACCTGGGCGTCGAAGCCGCGAGCGACGACGACGCGGACGACAATTAAGTCATTTTGTTCTTGCCAAGGATGGCGCTGCGACCTAATGGCAGCGCCTCCGAAGCGCCGGACCCAAACGGCGCTTTAGCGATGGAAATGGGGCCTTAGCTCAGCTGGGAGAGCGCCTGCATGGCATGCAGGAGGTCAGCGGTTCGATCCCGCTAGGCTCCACCAGTTTCGCCGATACAGAAGCCGTCCGGGGGACGGCTTCCGGCGAAGCTCCCGAAGCGCAAGCGGAGGGGCGCGATCATATACCAACGGGTTCCGCAGCCTCGCTGCCGCACCGGATGGGGCCTTAGCTCAGCTGGGAGAGCGCCTGCATGGCATGCAGGAGGTCAGCGGTTCGATCCCGCTAGGCTCCACCAATTTCTTGCGCAATATTCCGCATAATCCTACATATCTGCCGGATGCTGCGCCGCGTTCAGCGGTGCGTCATCAGGGGTGCATCTATGCGGGACGATTTGGCTGCATCAGTCGCAGCACAGGGCGATGACGACCGGATTCGGGCGATATTGGAACAGGTCTGCCAGACCACCGGCATGGGTTTCGCTGCGGTCGCCAGAGTGACCGAAGATCGCTGGATCGCCTGCCAGATCATCGACCGGATCGAGTTCGGCCTTGATCCCGGCGGGGAACTGGAAATCAAAAAGACCCTGTGCGACGATATCCGCCGCTGCGGCGAGGGTATCTATATCGATCATGTCGCGATGGAACAGGACTGGCGCACCCACCATGTCCCCATCTTCTACGGCTTCCAAAGCTATGCCTCGCTACCCGTCACCCTGTCGGATGGCAGCTTCTACGGCACGCTCTGCGCCATCGACCCGCACCCCCGCTCGGTCAGCGGCCTGGCGGTCGTGGCAGCGATGCAGGATTATGCCCGCGCGATCGGCCTCATCCTGTCAGCCAAATAGCGCGACCGGTCAGGCGACCGACACAAAACTGTCCATCACCCGCTTGCGCCCGGCCGTCTCGAAATCAATCTCCAGCTTATTGCCTTCAATCTCCGCGACAGTGCCATAACCGAATTTCTGGTGGAACACCCGCAGCCCCAATGCCATGTCGCTGCGCCCCTTATTGCCGATCGACACCGCCGACGCGCGCGCTTCCACGATCCGCACCGGCTCCCGGCTGAACTGGCCCGACGATTGCGCCCGCTGCCATCCCGGCCCGCGTCCTTCGCCGCGCCCGACATGGGCGAACGGATCGTCCCGCTCCGACCAGTTGGCCCGCCACAGCGACGCGCCGCCGCTCATGCTGCTTTCCGCGTCGACATGCTCCGGTGGCAATTCGCCCACGAAGCGGGATGGGATGCTGCTGGTCCACTGCCCGTAGATACGCCGATTCGCCGCGTGCAAAATCGTACAGCGCTTGCGCGCCCGCGTGATCGCGACATAGGCCAGCCGCCTTTCCTCCTCCAGACTGTTGAGACCGCCCTCATCCAGCGCCCGCTGCGACGGGAAAATCCCTTCCTCCCAGCCGACCAGAAAGGTCGAATCAAACTCCAGCCCCTTGGCGGCATGGATCGTCATGATCGTGACCTTGCGCTCTTCCTGCTGCGCCTCATTGTCCATGACGAGGGAGACATGCTCCAGAAACGCGCCCAGCGTCTCATATTCCTCCATCGCGCGGGCCAGTTCGCCCAGATTCTCCAGCCGCCCCGCGCTCTCGGTGCTGCGCTCGGCCTGCAACATCGCGGTATAGCCGCTTTCGTCCAATATCTGCCGCGCCAGTTCGGCATGGGGCAGGGTGGCCGCCCGGTCACGCCAACGCGCCAGATCGCCCACGAACGATCCCAATGATCGACGCGCCTGCGGCGTCAATTCGTCCGTGTCCAATATCCGCGCGGCCGCATGGACCAATGGTATCCCCTCCGCCCGCGCCAGCCGGTGCAATTTCTCCACCGCCTTGTCGCCGAGGCCTCGCTTGGGGACATTGACGATCCGCTCGAACGCCAGATCGTCGGCGGGCTGGTTGACCAGCCGCAAATAGGCCAGCGCATCGCGGATTTCCGCCCGCTCGTAGAATCGGAAACCGCCGACGATGCGGTAGGGCATTCCGATCTGGATGAAGCGATCCTCAAACTCGCGGGTCTGGTGCTGCGCCCGCACCAGTATCGCTACCTCGTCCAGCGAATTGCCTGTCCGCTGGATCGCCTCTATCTCCTCGCCGACCCGTCGCGCTTCCTCCGGCCCGTCCCATATGCCGATGACGCGCACCTTCTCGCCCACGTCGATGTCGGTCCACAGCGTCTTGCCCAGCCGATTGCCATTTTCGGCAATCACGCCCGACGCCGCGCCCAAAATATGCGGGGTGGATCGATAATTCTGTTCCAGCCGGATGATCTTCGCGCCGGGAAAATCCTTTTCAAACCGCAGGATATTGGCAACTTCTGCCCCGCGCCATGAATAGATGGACTGGTCGTCATCGCCCACGCAACACAGATTCTTGCGCGTCTGCGCCAACAGCCGTAGCCACAGATATTGGCTGCTGTTGGTGTCCTGATATTCGTCCACCATGATATATTTAAACCGCTGCTGATAGCTTTCCAGCACGTCGCGATGGCTTTTCAATATCGTTAGAACATGCAGCAGCAAGTCCCCGAAATCGCAGGCATTCACCGCCCGCAACCGCGCCTGATAGGCGGCGTACAGCTTCTGCCCCTTGCCATTGGCATAGCCTTCGCTCTCACCCGCGCTGATGTCCTGCGGGGTCCAGCCCTTATTCTTCCACTGGTCGATCAGCCCGCCCAGCTGCCGCGCGGGCCAGCGTTTCTCGTCAATCCCTTCGGCCTGAATCAGCTGTTTCATCAGCCGCAACTGGTCGTCCGTATCAAGGATCGTGAAGTTGGATTGCAGCCCGACCAGTTCGGCATGACGCCGCAGCATCTTGGCCGCGATGGCGTGGAATGTGCCAAGCCACGGCATCCCCTCGACTGCCGGGCCGATCATCCGTCCCACCCGCTCGCGCATTTCCCGCGCAGCCTTGTTGGTGAAGGTGACGGAGAGGATTTCCGATGGCCAGGCCCGCTGCGTCGCGACCAGATGCGCCAGTCGCGCCGTCAGCGCCGCCGTCTTGCCCGTTCCCGCTCCCGCCAGCACCAGCACCGGCCCTTCGGTCGTCAACACCGCCTCACGCTGCGGCGGGTTCAGCCCCTTGATATAGTCAGGGTCGGTGGAGGACGATGCGGGAAAGGTCATGATCGACAACTAGGCATGGGCAAGGGCGGGGGCAAGGGCGGGGGCAAGGCATCAGCCTTGCAGCGATGCGCCTTCTATGAGAACAAAAGGCGAATCATGCAAGGGAGGGCGAATCATGGCGACAGGGAAATGCCGGTGCGGGGCCATCCGCTATGAAGCCAGCGGCGATCCCGCGCACAGCGCCATCTGCCACTGCGCCGATTGCCGTGCCAGTTCGGGTGCGCCGATGGTCGGCTGGGCCTTGTTTCAGCAGGACGCGGTGAAGATTGAAGGCACGCCGGTCGCCTATCAGTCATCGGAGAACGTCACGCGCCATTTCTGCGGCACCTGTGGCACCGGGCTGTTCTATACCAATCCCGCCATCTTCCCCGGCGGTATCGATATTCAGACCGCGACTCTGGACGATCAGTCCGCCTTCCCGCCCCAGGCGCACATCCAACTGGCCGAAGCCCCGCCATGGGCCGCGACCGCCAACGACCTGCCAAAGTTCGATCGCTATCCCGGCGAGTAAGGGCAACTGAAAAATCCTCCCCCAGCGGGGAAGATGGCTGGCCGCAGGCCAGACGGAGGGGTGTCGCCCTCTTGATAACACCACACCTCCTTCCTTTCACGGCACATCCGCCACGGCTTACCGCCGCTGCCGGAACGGACATGTCACAACTCCGGTTCTTCCCTCGCCGCTCCCCGCACAACGGGGCCGTGAGAAAAGAAGGAAAGGATATTCCCGATGAAGTCCATCATGCTGGCCAGTGCCGCGATGCTCAGTTTCACCACCGTCGTCGCAGGCGTCGCCGTTGCGCAGGAAACACCGGCCCCGATGAGCCAGCCACCCGCTGGCGATGTGGCTCCGCCCGCTGATCCCGCCGCGCCACCCCCGCCTGCCGACCCGGCCACTGCGGCTGATCCCAATGCAGGCCAGCCAACCGGTGCCGTTCCCGCCGATCCCGGCATGGCCCCAGCCCCGGCAGGCGTCCCCAATGATCCCGCGGCCCCAGTCGGATCATCCTCCAACCCCGTCACCGTCGGCGGCAACATGACCCCGCCACCCGCTGAAGCGAAGGATTATCCGGTCTGCTCGAAAACCGTGCAGGACAGCTGCATCAATCCGGGCGAGGCACGCAAGGCGCGTCGTCGCTAACTGAGGCCTCCGGGCCGGGCAGGGCAGCGATGATCGCCGCCAGCCCGGCCCGGTCGCGGGTCGCATCGCTCAGGCTGTGCCGGTCCAGCACCGCCAGAAATGCCGCCGTCGCCTGCGCCAATATGCCGGTCAGGCCGCAGGACGGGCGGATCGCGCAGGCTGCACAATCGGCCATCCTCATGTCCGGCTCGCTATGCCGGATCACAGCACCAATGCTGATCTCCTGCGGCGCACGCGCCAGCGTAAAACCGCCGCCGCGCCCGCGCTGGGTCGCAATGAATCCGCCCTGCGCCAGGCCATGCACCACCTTCATCAAATGATTGCGCGACAGACCATAGGCGTCGGCAATCTGCGGGATCGTCGCGCGCCCCTCCGGCGCTGCCGCCAGATGGATCAGCACGCGCAGCGCATAGTCGGTGTGGCGGGTCAGTTGCATGGGATTGTCCGTTAACGGCGCGACAGGCGGTGGAAAACATATATGCTATTTACATCTTAAAAGATGCAAATTAAATACCGCTTATCGAGTCCATCGAAAGGCGTACATATGTCCAGCTCACTGTCGGCTTCCACCATCGCGATCGTCAAATCGACCGGTCCGGCCCTGCGCCAGCACGGCGTCGCCATCACGACCGCCATGTACGCCAGACTGTTTCAGGACGCTGAAGTGAAGGCAATGTTCGATCAGGCTGCCCAGGCCAGCGGCGAGCAGCCCAAGCGCCTTGCCGCCGCGATTCTGGGCTATGCGGAGAATATCGACAAGCTCGGCGCGCTCGACGGCGCTGTCGCTCGCATGGTCGCGCGCCATGTCGAAACCGGGGTGAAGCCGGACCATTATCCCAAGGTCGCCGCCGCCCTGCTCCCCGCCATCCGGGAGGTGTTGGGCGAAGAGGTCGCGACCGACGCTGTGCTGGCCGCCTGGGCGGAGGCTTACACCTTCCTCGCCAACATCCTGATCGCCAAGGAGACGGCGGCCTACGAAGCCGCCTGATCCACCGCCCGCAGCAAAGTGATCCGCGCCTTGCCAGCGTCGCGCACGGCGTCGATGGCAAAGCCCTTCACCTCGACATCCTCGCGCCGGTCCGTTTCTATGCTGATCCAGGTCGCAGGCCCGGTCCAGCCCAGCCGCCCCAGCTTGTCGAGCGCGACCTGTCCGGCCCCCGTGCCATAGGGCGGGTCCATGAAGATGAGGTCCAATGGCTTGGGCGCAGACCCCAGCGACAATACGCTCGACGCCCGGATGTCGGGCTTGATGCCCAGTCGTTCCGCATTCGCGCGGATCGAATCGATCGCCTGCTTGTCCTGCTCGACGAACAGGCAGGTCGCCGCGCCGCGCGACAGCGCCTCAAACCCCAACGCCCCGGACCCGGCAAAGAAGTCGCCAACGGCCAGCCCCTCGAACGATCCGATCCGGCTGACCAGCATCGAAAACAGCGTCTCGCGGGTCCGGTCGGCGGTCGGCCTTGTCGCGTCACCCTTGGGCGCGGTCAGCGGGCGACCGCGCCATTGGCCCGATATGATCCTCATTTGCTGTCCTTCAGGCTGGCCTTGAACTGGACCAGATCATGCTGGCGGATTTCCTCGACCGCGCCGGGCGGCAGGTCGCCCAGCAGGAACGGGCCGTAACTGGTGCGGATCAGCCGGTTGACCTGCAACCCCAGATGCTCCAGCACCCGCCGCACTTCGCGGTTCTTGCCCTCGGTCAGCGTCATTTCGATCCACTGGTTGCGCCCGGTGCGCCGCTCCAGATTGGCCTCTATCGGGCCATAGCGGACGCCCTCAATCTCGATCCCGTCGAACAGATCCTCCAGCTGCTGCTGGCTGACTTCGCCAAAGGCGCGCGCCCGGTAAGTGCGCGGCACGCCGCTCGACGGCAGCTCCATCTGCCGCTTGAACCCGCCATCGGTGGTCAGCAGCAACAACCCCTCGGTCGTCATGTCCAGCCGCCCGATCGGCATGACACGCGGCAGGTCGGCGGGCAGCTTGTCATAGATGGTCGGCCGTCCGGCGGGATCGCGTTCGGTGGTCAGGAAGCCGGACGGCTTGTGGAACAGGAACAGCCGGGCAGGGGGCGGCGCAGCAATCGCCACGCCATCGACCGCCACGCCATAGAGCGACGCCAGCAAGGTCGCGGGCGTCTCCACCACCACGCCATTCAGCGTCACGCGCCCTTCCTCGATCATCCGCTCGACCTCACGGCGGGACGCCACCCCGGCCCGCGCCAGCAGCTTGGCGATGCGCTGCGGTTCGCCCTTGCCATCGCTGGTCGCGGCGGCGCGCGCGGGATGCGGGTTGGCGGGCGTCTTGACCCCGGCACCCGGCTTCTTGAAACCGGGCTTGCGACCCCATGGCTTGGCGCTGGCGGCGGGACCGGCCTTGGCTTCGCCCGCCTTGCCAAAGCGTGGCTTGCCGTCCGGCGTCTTGCCCGACCCACCAGCACCGGGTCCAGACGGGCGTTTCGGGCCGCCGGGGCCAGCCCTGCGGGGCGGTCCAGATTTTTTCGGCGGTTCCAAGGGCGGATTCCTTTTCGTGGGCACTGGCCCTTCCCATATGACAGGAAAGCCAGCAACAGGCTGAACGGTGCCGTCCCGGCGCTTGGATGAGGGCGGTGTAGCATCCGCCCCGCAACCCGGCGCGGGGGCGCGGCGTTTGATCGGTGGGCATGGCGGAAACAGGGCGGATCGGCAAATGTTTTTCGGGTTGGTGAAGGGCGAAGGCGCGCGCACCGGACGTCGCAAGGCGATCCGCACCGTGCTGGTGGTGGAGGACGAACCCCTCGTCGCCTTCGACAATGAACATGCGCTCGAACAGGCTGGCTATCGTATCGCCGCGACCGTGGACGATTACAGCCACGCCATCGCTGTCATCGACGGTGGCGGCGTTGATCTGGTAATCGCCGACGTCAGCCTGAAGGGCGACCGCAGCGGCATCGATGTTGCCCGCCATGCCGCGACCAAGGAATTGCCGGTGCTGTTCGTCACCGGTGCCTGCCCGATCGACGCCCGCGCGCTGGCATATGGCTGCCTCGCCAAACCTTATGCCCCGCGTGATCTGGTCGCGGCGATCGGCGTCATCGACGCCCTGCTGCGCGGTGCCCGCCGCCCGCGCCTGCCCGTCGGCCTCACCCTGTTCGACACGGCCGATTGATCCCACAAGGCTTGCCAGCCCCGCGTCAGGCCATATGGTGGCGCGCAACAGACGCTTGCGGGGGACGCGCACCATCATGACCGACGCCACAACCGGCACGAACAGCTGGCTTAATGCGGTAAAGCCCTATGCCCAGAAAGCCCCGCTGGCGGCCTTCTTCCTGGGCGTGTCGTCGGGCTTTCCCTTCGCGATGATCGGTGCGACGCTGACGACGCGCCTGGCGCAGGACGGCATCGACAAGAAGGCGGTGACCGCCTTCACCCTCGCATTCCTGGTCTATAATCTCAAATGGCTATGGGCCTGGGTGGTCGACGGCGTCCGCTTGCCCGTGATCGGTCGATTGGGGCAGCGCGTCTCCTGGCTGCTCCTGGCAGGCGTGCTGGTGATGGCGGCGGTCGCCAATCTGGCATTGGTCGATCCCACCAGCAGCCTGATCCAGACCGCCTATGCCGCCATATTGGTGGGCGTTGCGGGCGCGACTTTCGACATCGTGATCGACGCCTATCGCATCGAGCTATTGAAGCCCGAACAGCTTGGCGTCGGATCGGGCATGTCGCAATATGGCTGGCGCATCGGATCGGTCGCGGCAGGCGCGCTGGCGCTGGTGCTGGCGGCGCGGATCGGCTGGGAAGGCGCCTATCTCGCCTGCGCCATCTTCGCCTTGCCCGCCATGCTGACTGGCCTGCTATTGGGCGAACCGGAACGCCATCGCGATCCTCTGGCACGGCGCGGCGCGGGGGAAGTCTGGCGATCGATCGCGGGGCCTTTGATGGAGTTCTTCCAGCGCAAGGGCGCCTTGCTCGTGCTGCTCTTCATCCTGCTGCACAAGATTGGCGACACGCTGGCGAACCTGACCTTTCGCCTTTTGTTCGACGATATGGGCTATAGCAATGACGAGATCGCCATTTACGACATCGGCATCGGCTTCTGGGCCTATCTGATCGGCATTTTCGTCGGCGGTATTCTCTACGCCCGAATCGGCATGAAACGCTCGGTGCTGCTCAGCCTGATCCTGATGGGCGTATCGAACTTCGCCTTCGCGGCACTCGCGGCGCTGGGGAAGAGTAATTGGGGCATGGCGGGCGCGATCGGGTTCGAGAATTTCGCCAGCGGCATCGGCGGCGTCACCGTCGTCGCCTATTTCTCCGCCCTGTGCGACCTGCGTTTCACTGCCACACAATATGCGTTGATCTCTGCCGCCGCCAGCATCGTTGGCCGTTTCCTGACCGGGACGACGGCAGGCGGGCTGATCGAGCAGTTCGGCTATGTCGATTTCTACCTGCTCACCACGGCGGCGGCGGTGCCGGGCATTATCCTGTTCTGGCTGATGATGCGCGCTGGCCTGATCGACGCCAGCGTGGGCAGCGCCGCGACCGATCCGGGCGATCACCCCTCGCCATAAAGCTCCAGCGGCCGGCCCAGGTCCGCATGAGCCTGCGCCACCGCCTGCAAACAGGTCAGCGCGCCCAGCGCATGATCATTGCCGAGTAATTGGCTCACCTGCTCATAGGCAGCACTGGGATCACGCAGCGCGTCGCCGGTCGCCTGCATCATCAGTGCCTCGTCCGCCGTCATCCGCGCGCAGCAGCAGGGCGCGACCAATATCTTGCGGCTGGACGCCCGCGCCAGTTCCAGCATCATTGCCCGCATCAATACCAGCGGCCGGCGATAGCTGCGCCCGAATGCGCCCAACATCGCATTGGCGGCATGGGCATCATTGACGCCCGCGCTCGCCATCCGCCGCATCACGAACAGGAACAGCCGGTTGCCATAGCCCGACGGCATTGGTCGGGGCAGGTCGTCGAGGGAGGAAGTCTCTCCATGAGCCATGATAAAGCGCCTTCTACGGTGGTCTGGTTTCCGCAGGTTAGGCTATTGCGAGTCAATCGCAAGTAGAATCAGTCAGGCAGTTGATCGTTCAGGCGCAAAATTTCACCCGCCAGATAGAGCGATCCGCCGATCAACAGCTTGGGCGCCGGTTCACCCAGCGCCGCAATGGCACGGATCGCACCGGTCGGCTCCTCATGCGCGGTGCAGCCTATGCCCCAGCGCGTCGCGATCGCCGCGAATCGCTCGGCCTCATGATGCTCGTGCCCCGGCACCGGCAGGGCATGGATATGCGCGATCCGCCCGGCGAAGGGAGAAAGGAACGCATCGACATCCTTGTTGGCGAGCATTCCGATCACCAACTGGAGCTTCTGCCCCTCCAGTCGATCGCTGGTGAAGAAGGCGCTGATCGCCTCTCCCGCACCGGCATTATGCCCGCCGTCGAGCCAGGCCGTGGTCGCATCGGGCAGGGGCGCGAGCAGGGGGCCATGATCGAGCCGCTGGAGCCGCGCGGGCCAATGCGCCCACAGTGGCGCAGCCTTGAGCGCGGCTTCGGACAGCGGCACCGCGCTCTGATGCCGCAACATGGCAAAGGCCAGCGCCGCATTCTGCACCTGATGCGCCCCCGCCAGCCGGGGCAGCGGCGTGTCGAGCCGCCCTTGCTCGTCGCGATAATGCAGCCGGTCGCGATAGGCAGCGGCGTCCCAGCCGTCGCCCTGACCGATCCAGCTGGTCCGCGCACGGGCGACCGCGTCCATCATCACCGGGAACAGCGATTCGGCGTAGCGTTGGGTGACCAGCGGCGCGCCCGGCTTGGCGATCCCCGCCTTTTCCGCGGCAATGGCCGCCAGCGTGTCGCCCAGAAACGCCTGATGGTCGATGCCCAACTGCGCGATGCCGCATACCACCGGATTGGCGATGACATTGGTGGCGTCCAGCCGCCCACCCAGCCCGACCTCTATGATGCAGGCATCGGCGGGATGCTCGGCAAAGGCCAGGAACGCAGCGGCGGTCGTGACCTCGAAGAAGCTAGCGTCAACGCCCTCGGCAATGTCCAGCACCCGCTCCAGATAGCGCGCCAGCGCATCGTCGCTGATCAGCTGGCCCGCCACCCGGATGCGCTCGTTGAAGCGGACCAGATGGGGCGAGGTAAAGACGTGGACGCTTTTGCCGTCCGCTTCCATCGCCGCGCGCAGGAAAGCGCAGGTCGAACCCTTGCCGTTGGTCCCCGCAACATGAAAGACCGGCGGCAGCGCACGATGCGGATTGCCCAGTCGGTCGAGCAGTGTGGTGATCCGCTCCAGCCCCAATATGTCGGCGCCGGGGGACAGCGACCAGAGCCGGTCGAGTTGCGCCTGCACCGCAGGATGATCCGATACCGCGTGATCGGCCATGCGCCCCGTCCCCCTATGTGCGTGATGTCAGGCGGCGGCCCGTGGTGTCAGATAGTCGATCACCCGTGCCAGCGTGTCGCGCAATTCGGCGCGATGCACCACCATGTCGATCATGCCATGGTCGAGCAGATATTCGGCGCGCTGGAATCCTTCGGGCAGCTTTTCGCGGATCGTGCTTTCGATCACTCGCTGCCCGGCAAAGCCGATCAGCGCATTGGGCTCGGAAATCTGGATGTCGCCCAGCATCGCATAGCTGGCGGTTACGCCACCCGTGGTCGGATCGGTCAGCACGACGATATAGGGCAAGCCCGCCGCGTGCAGCTTCTGGATCGCCACGGTCGCGCGGGGCATCTGCATGAGGGAAAGGATACCCTCCTGCATCCGCGCGCCGCCAGCCGCGGTGAAGATGACATAGGGGCATTTATGCGCGATCGCGTCGTTGACCCCCTGGATGAAGGCTGCGCCCACGCCCATACCCATGGACCCGCCCATGAAGGCGAAATTCTGCACGCCCATCACCAGCGGCACATCGTCGATCGCGCCGCGCGCGTTGATCAGCGCGTCATGATCGCCGGTCGCCAGCCGTGCCGCCTTGATCCGGTCGGGATAACGCTTGCTGTCGCGGAATTTCAGCGGGTCTTCCTGCACATGCGGGGTCGGCAGCAGGATGAAACCGGCGTCGAGAATATGCTCGAACCGCTCCGACGGCCCAATGCGGCCATGATGGTCGCAACGGGGGCAGACGGACAGATTTTCTTCCCATTCCTTGATGAAGATCATCTCCGAACAGGACGGGCATTTATGCCACAGCGTTTCGGCGGTCTGCTCCTTCTTGGCGATGAAGGGGATGGCCTTGCGAACGCGGTTGATCCAGCTCATGCGGCGGTTTCCCGTGAATTTGCGGTGAGCGCACCGCTCAGGGCGGCGACAAACTGCTGAACGAAGGGCGCGGCGGCATCACCATGCGACCCGACCAGATCGACGATCGCCGAACCGACGACCACGCCATCGGCAATGCGCCCGATCGCGGCGGCCTGTTCGGGCGTGCGAACGCCAAAACCGACTGCGATCGGCAGGTCCGTCGCGGCCCTCAGTTTCTGGACGGCCAGTTCGATATTGGCCTGCGCTGCCTGCTGCTTGCCGGTGATCCCCGCGACAGAGACATGGTAGAGGAACCCGCTGGCCCCCTCCAGCACGGCGGGCAGCCGCTTTGCGTCGGTCGTAGGCGTCGCCAGCCGGACCAGATGAATGCCCGCGCCACGCAGCGCCGGACCCAGTTCGGCATCTTCCTCCGGCGGCACATCAACGCAGATGACCCCATCGACGCCCGCCGCCTTGCACTGGTCGGCAAACCAGTCGGACCCGCGCACCAGCATCGGATTGGCATAGCCCATCAGCACCAGCGGCGTGTCGGGGTGGCGGGCGCGGAAATCGGCGGCAATCGCAAAGATATGCGCCGTTTTCGTGCCGGACCCCAGACTGCGCAGATTGGCCAGTTCGATCGCGGGACCATCGGCCATGGGATCGGTAAAGGGCATGCCCAGCTCGATAATGTCCGCGCCACCCTCAACCAGTGCGTCAAGAATGGCGGGGGTTGCCGCAACGGTCGGATCACCGGCGGTTACGAAGGTAATCAACGCTGCGCGGCCCTGCGCCTTGCAGGCGGCGAAGCGGGTGGCCATCCGGTCCATGCTCACATCTCCACTCCCAGGGCGTCGGCGACGGTGAAAATATCCTTATCCCCACGACCGGACAGATTGACGACGATGATCTTGTCCGCGTCCATCGTCGGCGCAACCTGCTCCGCAGCGGCAATGGCATGGGCGGATTCGAGGGCAGGGATGATGCCTTCCAGCGCCGACAGTTTCTGGAAACTGGCCAGCGCCTCATCATCGGTGATCGGCATATATTTTACCCGACCGATTTCATGCAACCAGCTATGCTCAGGCCCGATGCCGGGATAATCCAGCCCCGCCGAAATGCTGTGCGCCTCGGTAATCTGGCCGTCCTCATCCTGTAGCAGATAGGTGCGGTTGCCGTGTAATATGCCCGACGCGCCGCCCGCCAGCGACGCGGCGTGCTTGCCGGTCAGCCCTTCGCCCGCCGCTTCGACGCCGATCATCGCGACGTCTGTGTCGTCCAGGAAGGGGTGGAACATGCCGATGGCGTTGGAGCCGCCGCCGACCGGGGCGATCAGCATGTCGGGCAGGCGACCTTCGGCCTCCATCATCTGCGTCTTGATTTCCTTGCCGATGATCGACTGAAAATCGCGCACCAGTTCGGGGTAGGGGTGCGGGCCTGCCGCCGTGCCGATGATGTAGAATGTGTCATGCACATTCGACACCCAATGGCGCAGCGCATCGTTCATCGAATCTTTCAGCGTCGCAGACCCCGACGTCACCGGAATGACCTCCGCCCCCAGCAGCTTCATGCGGAACACATTGGGCTTCTGGCGCTCGACATCCTTGGCGCCCATGAAAATCTTGCATTCCATGCCGAACAAGGCAGCGACAGTGGCGGTCGCGACGCCATGCTGGCCAGCGCCGGTTTCCGCGATCACCTTCTTCTTGCCCATGCGGCGGGCGAGCAGCGCCTGTCCGATGCAATTATTGATCTTGTGCGCGCCGGTATGGTTCAATTCCTCGCGCTTCAGATAGATTTTCGCGCCCCTGCCCGCAGGCGCGCCTTCGCGCAGCGCCTGCGTCAGCCGCGCTGCATAATATAGCGGATTGGGGCGGCCGACATATTGCTTGAGCAGATAATCATATTCCTCCTCGAACGCCGGATCGTCCTTCGCGGCGCGATAGACTTTCTCCAGTTCCAGGATCAGCGGCATCAAGGTTTCGGCGACATAGCGTCCGCCAAACTGGCCGAAATGGCCACTGGCGTCGGGCTGGCTGCGCAGGCTGTTGGGCAAGCTAATGGTGTCGGTCATGATCGTTTCAGTCTCTTGGGTCAAAATGGGCGTTCGCTTCGGATGGGGGAAGCGATCAGCGCCATCGTGTCCCGATGCGCGCGACAAAGGCGGGCGGCGTCAACATTGCGAAACCGCTTTGCAGAAGGTGATGATCTTGTCCATATTCTTGATGCCCGGCGCGCTTTCCACGCCCGACGAAACGTCGATCAGCGGCGCGCCGGTGATGCGGACAGCCTCGGCGACATTGTCCACCGACAGGCCGCCCGACAGCCCCCATGGTCCCGGCATAGAAACCCCGCGCAGCAATGTCCAGTCGAACCGCAGCCCCATCCCGCCGGGCAATGCCGCGCCATCGGGCGTTTTGGCATCAAACAGCAGCCGGTCCACAGCACCTGTATAGGCACTGGCCGCGTCGATATCTGCGCGGGTCTTGACCGAAATCGCCTTCCACACCGACAGGCCGAAACGATGGCGAATGGCGGCGGCCCGCTGCGCGCTCTCCTTGCCATGGAGTTGCAGCGCGGTCAGCGCACCGGTCGCGACCAGTTCGTCCAGCATCTCGTCGGTCGGATCGACCACCACGCCGACCCGCTCGACATGAGCGGGGGCGATGGCGGCCAGCGCCCTGATCCGGGCGGCATCGACATGGCGTGGGCTTTTAGGGAAATGGACAAAGCCGATATGGCTCGCCCCCGCGCGCACGGCGGTGCCCACCGTATCGGCAGTCGAAAGGCCGCAAATCTTGATCGCGAGTCGGGACATGGCAGGGGCTTTAGCCGTGATGGATCGCGAAGTCACATGGCCGGAGGGGCAGGGGGCATATGGCCCGGCTGGGTCAGGTCCATGTCATGCAGCGCCAGCCACTGGTCGGCATGGTCGATACAGGCCTGGCCCAGAAAGCGGTCGAGCGTCGCGACAATGTCAGCATCACTGGTCGTGCGCGGATCGAGCGGGGGATGCCAATGCAGGTCGAAATGGGGGCCATTGGTGCGGGCAAGATAGAAGGGCAGAAATTTTGCGCCCACCTTGCGCGCCAGCCGCAGCGCCACTGACAGATTGCCCGACGGTGCCAGTTCGCGCCCGAATGTCGGGAACCAGACCTGAAACTCCCGCCGTTCGTCCACCAAGATATAGAGCGTCGCCCGGTCCTTCTGGGTCAGATGCTTGAACACGCCCCGCGCCGCGCCTTCGCCGCTGATCGCTTCGCCCATATAGCTTTGCCGCGCCTTCTTGAGCAGTGCGGCCTGCGCCGGATTGTCCGGCGGATCGTAAATGCCCAGCCCCGGCCGGTCGGTCGACGCCTTGATATGGGCGGCCAGCAAATCCCAGTTGCCGGTATGGACCGTCAGGCTGATCATCGGCCCCGGCCCATCCAGCACGGCCTGATAACCAGCGCGGTCGATCACGTTGACATGCCGTTCATTCACCAGCCGGTCGATATTGGCCAGTTCGCCCAAGGTCCGTCCGATGTTGAACCAGCGCCGGGTCAACATCGCCTCCCGCTCCGCTGGCGGAAGGTCCGGGCGCAGGATCGCCAGATTGGCGCGGGCGCGGGCGTCGCGCATCTTCATGCGCGGGCGGGCGAAAGTGACAGACAGCCAACCGCCCAGCCAGGAGGCGATGCTTGCGGGCAACAGCCGCAACAGGGCGAAGAGAAAGGGGTTGGAGAGCATGGGGATAGCGTCATACAGAAGCAGCCGGGACGGTAAAGGGGCGCTGGCGTAACATGCTGTGGCTATGGATATTGCTTCAGGGCTTGAGCCTGCTGGGCGTCGTCAATTACTGGCGGCACCTGCCGACGGACCGCAAGATCGAGACGCCCGACGGGGTGGTTGTGTTGCTATCGGTACGCGACGATTGGGACGGCGGGCCGGACCTGATCGCCCGGCTGAAAGCCCAGACGGCGCGCTTCCGCCTGATGATCGCGACATCGGGCGGGTGCGCCGCTGCCGACGCGCTGGCGGCGCGCGAAGCCGACTGGGTGCAGGTCGTCCATGCCGGGGAAGCCAGCGATGAAGGCCAGAAGGTCCACAAATTGCGCGCGGCATTGCGGGCATTGCGGTCGGACGATCGCTATGTCCTGTTCATTGACGCCGACATCGAACCGCCCGCGCGCCTCGTTGGGCGGCTGCTATTCCCGCTGGTCCGGGGCAAGGCGGACATCGTCACCGGCTATCGTATGCTTTTGCCGGAACGCGGGCCGATGCTGGCATTGGTCGGCGCGGTCGAAATGCAACTGGCAACGCTACCCCGTTTCGCCAGCGCGACCATGCCCTGGGGCGGCGCGATGGCGCTGACGCGGGAGGTGGCCGACCGGCTGGACCTCGACCGGGCGATGGCGGGGCGATTGTCCGATGACATGGCGATCGGTCTGGCTGGCTGGCGCGCGAAAATGCGGTTGCGACCGGTGCGCGACCTGCTCGTCGCCAGCCCATTGGAGGGCAATGCCGCGCAGGTGCTGGGCTTTGGCGTCCGTCAATATCGGCATATCATCACCAACAGCCCCGGCATGTGGGCGCTGGCGACTTTGGTGGTCGCGGTGCAGGCGGCGGCGTGGGTCTGGGCGCTGGGCTGGGGTGGCTGGGCGATGGTCGCTGTCGGCTATGGCGCGGCCTGGGGCCGGGCGCTGGCGCGACGGGCGATCCTCGCCAGCGTGCTGGAGCCAGATCAGGCCAGCCGCGCCCGCCGGTCGCTCTGGTGGGACTGTATTGCGCCCTTTGCGGTCAGCTGGGCGCATCTGATTGTTCAACTCGCCGCGGCCACATCATCGCGCATCCGCTGGGGCGGCTGGGATTATTGGGTCAGGCGGGGACTGGTCGTGCGGATGAAACGGGTTGATCAGAATCCCGCCGGGAACTGATGCAGTCCATCATCGCCGATGCGCAGCACCACCTTGCCCGCGACCGCACTTAACGGCAGCTCGCCATAAAGATGCGGGAACAGCGCGCCGCCGCGCGACTCTTCCCATTTGATCGCCTCGCCAAATGGCGCGAGATCGACCATCAGCATCACCAGCCGGTCCTGCCCGGCAAAATGCTTCGCCGCCGTCTCCGCCGCCTGATCGCGGGTCGACATATGGATATAGCCATCGGCCAGGTCGACCGGCGCGCCCGCAAAGACGCCGTCGGCCTTCAACTGCGCATATTGGTCCGCCGTCAATATCTTGTAGGCGAACAGATCGCTCATGCCTCGACGGCCGCTTCGGTCTCGCCCTCGTCGCTTTCCTCGATCCGCGCTGCGCTGACGACATGCTCGTCCTTGGCCACGTCGAACAGGCGGACGCCCGCCGAATTGCGGCCGATCACGCGCAGGCTGTCGAGACCCATGCGGATCAGCTTGGCCTGATCGGTCACCAGCATCAGCTGGTCGCCATGGGTTGCGGCAAAGCTGCCGACGACGGGGCCATTGCGACCGATATTGTCGATATTGGTAATGCCTTGGCCGCCGCGTCCGGTACGGCGATAATCATAGGCCGATGACAGCTTGCCATAGCCATTGGCACAGACGGTCAGGATGAACTGCTCATGCTCGCGCATATGGGCGAACATCGCCTGATCGGCCATTTCGCCTTCCTTTTCCGGTTTCCACGGGGCGAAGCGCAGATATTCCTCACGCTGTTCCTGATTGGCACCCGAACGATGCAGGATGGACAGCGAGATAACCTCATCGTCGCTCTTGAGCGTCATGCCGCGCACACCGGTCGAGGTGCGGCTCTGGAACTCGCGCACATCGGTCGCGGCGAAGCGGATCGCCTTGCCCTGCCGCGTGGCGAGCAGCACATCATCCTCTTCGGTCAGCAGCGCGACGCCGATCAGCCGGTCCTCGCTGCCTTCGTCAAAACGCATCGCCAGCTTGCCGTTGCTCGGTACATTGGCGAAGGCGTCCATGCTGTTGCGGCGCACGGTGCCGTTCGCGGTGGCGAACATGACGTGCAAATCTTTCCAGCTATCCTCATCTTCGGGCAGCGGCAGCACGGTGCGGATGGTTTCGCCGGCCGCAAGCGGCAGCAGGTTGACCATCGGCCGCCCGCGCGTCGCCGGGCCGCCTTCGGGCAGGCGCCATACTTTCAGGCGATAGACTTTGCCCGCGGTCGAGAAGAACAGCACCGGCGTATGGGTCGATGTCACGAACAGCTCGGTGATCGCATCCTCATCCTTGGTCGCCATGCCCGACCGGCCCTTGCCGCCACGCGCCTGCGCCCGGAAGCTCTCCAGCGGGGTGCGCTTGATATAGCCCTGCACCGTGACGGTGACGACCATATCCTCGCGCTCGATCAGATCTTCATCCTCGATCCCGTCGGCAGCGGCGGTGATTTCGGACAGGCGGGGGGTGGCAAACTCCCGCTCGATCGCTTCAAACTCTTCGCGCATCACGGCATAGAGTTTGACCCGGTCGCCCAGGATGGCGAGATATTCAGCGATCGCGTCGGCCAGTTCGGCCAGTTCCTTGCCGATTTCATCGCGGCCCAGCGCCGTCAGGCGGTGCAGGCGCAGGTCCAGGATGGCGCGGACCTGAAGGTCGGACAATTTGTAGAAATCGCCCGAAACCTCGATGTCGATCGCTTCGACCAGCCGGATATAGGGCGCGATCTCGCCGATCGGCCATTCGCGCGTCAGCAGTTTTTCGCGCGCTTCGGCGGGGCTGGACGATCCGCGGATGATGCGGACCATTTCATCGAGATTGCTGACCGCAACGACCAGACCCAGCAAGATATGCGCCCGGTCGCGCGCCTTGTTCAGCTCGAACTTGGTGCGGCGGGTGATCACCTCTTCGCGGAACTTGACGAAGGCTTCGATGATGTCGCGCAGATTCAGCAATTCGGGGCGGCCGCCACGGATCGCCAGCATGTTTGCCGGGAAACTCGATTGCGCGGGCGTGTTGCGCCACAACTGGTTCAGCACGACCTCTGGCGTCGCATCGCGCTTCAGGTCCATGACGATCCGCACGCCTTCGCGGCTGGATTCGTCGCGAATGTCGCTGATCCCCTCGATCCGCTTTTCCTTGGCGGCTTCGGCGATCTTTTCAACGAGGCCGTTCTTGCCGACCTGATAAGGGATGGCGGTCAGGACGATCGACTGGCGATCCCCGCGTCCTTCCTCGATCACATGGCGCGAGCGCATCATGATGGAACCACGGCCGGTATGATAGGCGCTGCGCGCGCCCGACTGGCCCAGGATCAGTGGCGCGGTCGGGAAATCGGGACCGGGGACGATCTGGATCAGTTCGTCGATCGTGATGCCGGTATTGTCGATATAGGCCAGGCAAGCGCGGATGACTTCGCCCAGATTGTGCGGCGGAATATTGGTCGCCATGCCGACCGCGATGCCGCCTGCGCCATTGACCAGCAGGTTAGGGAAGCGCGCGGGCAGCACCTGCGGCTCGCTTTCCGAAGCGTCATAATTGGGCGTGAAATCGACCGTATCCTTGTCGAGATCTTCCAGCAGCGCATTGGCGACCTTGGCCAGACGCGCTTCGGTGTAACGCATCGCGGCTGGCGGATCGGGATCCATCGAACCGAAATTGCCCTGACCGTCGATCAGCGGCACCCGCATCGACCAGTCCTGCGTCATCCGCGCCAACGCGTCGTAGATCGAACTGTCGCCATGGGGGTGATATTTACCCATGACTTCACCGACCAGACGCGCCGATTTGCGATAGGGGCGGTTATAGACGAAGCCCGATTCCTGGGCGGAGAAGAGAATGCGGCGATGCACCGGCTTCAACCCGTCGCGCACGTCCGGCAGGGCGCGGGACACGATGACCGACATGGCATAGTCGAGATAGCTCGCCTTCATCTCGTCTACGATGCTGACGGGGCTGATGTCCGAAGGGTCGGCGAGGCTGGTCTCGTCGTTCAAGGCGATTCTCTTTTTTGGATGGATGTGTTTCTGCCTTCGCACTAGCTGAGCGAAACAAATCTGTCACCCCTCGCGCGCTCACGCGCGCGCCCGCACGGGCAGACGAACAGGGCCGTGGGCAGGGCCGGGGGTGATGACCGGCACGCACGGAACGAAGCGTGCGCATGACAGTTGCAAAATCCGCCGATATAGGCTTGTTCAATGGCCATTCACGCGCCGCCCCCTAATCGGCGCATAACAGCTTTTCAGTCGCCCATGGCTTCCCCCGCCCGGCGCATAAAGGAGATGAGGATCATGCGTTTTGTTACCCCGGTGGCGCTCGTGCTGGCTCTGGCCGTAAGCGGCGGCGCGATCACCGCCCCTGCCTTTGCCGCGAAGAAGGAAGAGAAGAAGGCCGGGCCGAAGCTCAATGTCTCGCCGGAAGTCATCAAGGCACTCCAGGCCGCGCAAAAGGCAGCCGAAGCGCAGGATTTTGCCGGTGCCAAGGCCGCGCTGGCCGATGCCGATACCAAGGCGAAGTCGAATGACGACAAATATCAGATTGGCGCGATCAAGTTGAATACCTCGATCACCAGCAAGGACACGGCGCTTCAGAGCGAAGCGCTGAGCCAGATGCTTGATAGCGGCCTGACCCCGCCCGAACAGGCCGGTCAATTCAACGCGATCGCTGCCGAACAGGCGATGGGTGCCAAAAATTATGATCTGGCGATCCAGCGCGGGCAGGCCGCGCTGGCGGCGGGTTACAAGCCCGAAGCGGTCAATCCGACCCTTGCCCAAGCCTATTTTGGGAAGGCAGGCACCGGCAATGCGTCGGTCGAGCCAGCGCGCGGTTTCAACGTGCAAGGCCTTGCTGCGCTGAAAGCTGCGGCCGATGCGATGAAGGCTGCGGGGCAGCAAGTGCCGGCCCAATGGTATCAGATCGGCGTTGGCCGGGCGGAAGCCGCGCGCCTTCCTGAAGTGACCGAATGGGCCAAGATGGCCTATCAGGCAGAACCGAGCGGCGCGAATTTGCGGACGCTGGTGCGGCTGTTCCAGCGCGCCAACCCGAACATTACGAATCGCGAAAATCTCGACGTGTTGCGCCTGCTGGCGGCGTCCGGCGGTCTGGTCGTTGCCGGTGACTTTGTCGAATATGCCGAAATGGCGTCCAAGACCGGCATTTATGGTGAGGTCAAATCCTCGATCGACCTGGGCCGTTCCAAGGGCGTGCTGAATGCCAGCCAGGGCGGTGATCTCTACCAGACCGCAACGAGCCGGATCGCTGGCGACAAAGGCTCGCTGGGCGCTGCGGAAGCCGATGCGAAGAAGGCCGCAAACGGCAAGATCGCAGCAGCAACTGCCGACGCCTATCTGGGCTATGGTGATTATGCCAAGGCGGCTGCGATGTTCGACCTGGCCAAGCAGAAGGGCGGCGTCGATGCGGACGAGATAAACACCCGCATGGGCATCGCGAAGCTGATGAGCGGCGACAATGCGGCCGCCAAGGCGGCGTTTGAAGCGGTGCAGGGTGGCGCACGCAAGCAGATTGCCGGTCTGTGGCTTGCCTATCTGGGCACCAAGGACGCATGACAGGAGGCGCGCCGTCGCTGGTGAGCGACGGTGCGCCCTGATAACCGGTTATATCTGGAATAATAATGCGTTTCGGGGGAGGCTTTGGCGGCCATGCGATTTCATAATCTAATATTTGCGAGCCTGCCTGTTGCTCTCGCCGGGGCCTTGCTGATTGCTTCGCCTGCGCTGGCCAAGAAGAAAGTTGCGCCCGGCCCCGCTATCGCAATGTCGGATCGGTTTCGCGCCAGCGTGACCGCTGCGCAGACAGCGTTGAACGCCCGTGACGTGACGACCGCCAATGCCCGCATTGCGACGCTTGCGCCGGTATCCGACTTTGAAAATTATGTCGCGGCAGGGCTTCGGTTCGAACTGGCGGCGCAGCGCCGCGATGTGCAGGCGCAGCGGATCGCCCTGACCGATCTGTTCAAGACCAGTGCCTTGCCCAAGAAGGATGCGCCACGGCTGCGCTATGTCGCGGGCTATCTGTCCTATGCCGTGGGCAATTATGACGATGCGGTGGCGCAGCTCGATTATGCCAAGACGCTGGGTTATGACGGCATCGACGCAACCTTCCTGCGTGCCGACATCGCCCTGCGCCGCAACAAGCCCAAGGAGGCACGCCCCTTCGTCCAGCAGGCGCTGGGCCGTCAGCGCGTTTCCGGTCAGCCCATGCCGCTCGCCTGGTCCGACCGCGCCATCTCCATGGCCTATCAGGCCGGGGACTGGACCGAAGTCGGCCAGCTCTATCGCGAACGACTGACCCAGGCAGGCGCGCGGGAGGATTGGCGTTCGGCGATCACCAATTATCTGTCGGCGGCGGGCATAGATTCGCAGCTCCAGCTGGATCTGTACCGCCTGCAAGCCGCCAATGGCGCGATGGCAAGCGAACGGGATTATCAGGCCTATGCCCAACTGGCTGAAAAGGCGGGCTATTTTTCCGAAGCCAAGTCCATCATCGAGGCCGGCCGCAAGGCGGGCAAGCTGACCGCGACCCAGCCTGCGACCACTTCGCTGCTGAAAGCGGTCACGCCCAAGGCGACCAAGGAAATCGCGGCCTTGCCCGCGCAGGCGAAGAAGGCGGCGGGCGCTTCATCCGGCAAGGATGCGCAGGCCGTGGCCGACAGCTATTTTTCGCTGGGGCAATTCCCCCAGGCGGTCGAGCAATATCGGCTGGCGCTGGCCAAGGGCGGTGTCGATGCAGGCCGGGTCAATGCGCGGCTCGGCGTTGCGCTGGCACGGTCGGGCGACCTGCCGGGCGCGCAGGCGGCTCTGAGCCAGGCCAGCGGCAACTGGGCCAGCGTGGCGGGTTTCTGGTCGGTATGGGTCGATCAGCAAAGCCGCAAGGTCGCGTGATCGCGTGCCGGATCAGCTTATGATCCGGCACCGCCCCTGACAATTCACACCGGCAAAGGCACGCCCGGCAGATTCTTGGACGTGCGGATCGTGAGCGATGTCTTGACGCTCACCACATTGGGCGCTGGCGTCAGCTTGGACGTCAGGAATTGCTGAAAGCTCTGAAGGTCTTTCGCTACGACCTTCAGAATGAAATCGATTTCACCATTCAGCATGTGACATTCGCGAACCTCTGGCAGTTCCGCGACATGGTCCTGAAAGGCTTTGAGATCCGCTTCCGCCTGGCTTTTCAGGCTCACCATCGCGAATACCGTGATGGTGTAGCCCAGCATCCCAGGATCGACCACGGCATGGTAGGAGGTGATAGCCCCCGCTTCCTCCAGAGAACGGACGCGGCGCAGGCAAGGCGGCGCGGTCAGGCCGACCTTGCGTGCCAGTTCCACGTTGGTCATCCTGCCATCCTGCTGCAATTCACCCAGAATTTGCAGATCAATGTCGTCGATATTCGGGCCAGCCATTATTGTGCTTATTTCCTGTCCTGTTTTCCTGTCCCATCATAATAATGTTTCAGGGCAATGCAATTGTCCCACTATGCGACGATCGCTTTCGTTCGCGTAACCAGCCCCTTTTCCTTTGCGGGGGGAGGGCTTATCGGTAGGTGCGTGACAGCCGCTGAGCGCTCCGGGCACCTGCCTGCGTCACGGCCATATGGGGATTATTGGTGCGTTTCAACGATCTGATGCAGACAGTGCTGGCCGCCGAGGACCGTGCCGGGCTGGGCGCGGTGACGTTGTGGCGTCAGTGCGTCGATCTGCTGGCGCAACATGACCGCGCCGATCGCGCGCCGATGGCGGCGGACCAGCGGGCGGCATTGCTCGACCGGTTGGCAGGATTGCGTGCCAAGCTGTCGGAAACGCAGCGTATTGCCACCGTCGTCGAACTGGGCGGGCGGCTGCGGTCGGCCAGTCTGGTCGAGTTTTTTGCCCATGACCGCCCCTCCATTGCCGCTGCCGCGATGGCACGGGCGCAACTGCCCGACATGATGTGGGAGGAATTGCTGCCCCGGCTGACGCCAACGGCGCGCGGCGTCCTGCGCGGGCGGCGCGATATCGGCCCGGCAACCCGGCTGGCGCTCGAAGCCTTTGGCCCGTCCGATCTGGTGCTGACCACGGTGCGGCAGGATATGGTGGGCGACAGCGACATGCTGCTCACCGCTGATATGGTCCCGGCGAAGGACGCGCCGGAGGTGGAGGCGGAGACCGGCACGGTCACGCCGCTACGCGCGCCTGTCGGCGACAAGGACCAGATTCGCAATCTGGTCGACCGGATCGCTCATTTCACCAGCACGCGGCCGCCGCCCCCGCCGCTGGAACAGCTGGCGGCAGAGGAACCCGAGAGCAGCGCCCCACCGCGCGATTTCGCGTTCGAGACGGACGCCGCAGGCACCATTCTTTGGATCGACCAGGGACCGCGCGCAGCGCTGATCGGCCTGTCGCTGGGGGAAGTAGCGCTGGAGGGCGGCAGCGGGCCGGATGGCCATGTTGCAGGCGCCTTTGCGCGGCGCAGCGGGTTTCAGAATGGCCGGTTCGCCATTGTCGGCGGGACGATGGCGGGCGAGTGGCGCCTGTCGGCCACGCCCTTTTTCGATCCCCGGTCAGGCCGCTTCCAAGGGTATCGTGGCCAGGCGCGGCGTCCTTTCCTGCATGAGGTGGCGGCGCAACCCGCGCCAGCACCGGACGGACTAAGCGGCCTGTCGGCGGATTCGCTGCGCCAGCTCGTGCATGAACTGCGCACGCCCTTGAACGCCATTCTGGGCTTTGCCGAGATTATCGAGCAGGAATTGTTCGGCCCGGCTGGCGCTGAATATCGCGACATGGCAGGCAATATCGCGGTCGATGCGCGTCATCTGCTGGCGGCCTTCGACGATCTGGATCTCGCCGCCCGCGTGTCGCGCGGCGACGATGTCAGCGCCCCGCAATTGCTCGATCCCGAACAGCTGGTGCGCCAGATCGCTAACCGCTTCCGCGATCAGGGCGGCGCGTCGGTCGATATCGCCATGGCACCCGGCCTGCCGCCCGTGCGGATCGACCCGGTGCAGGGCGAGCGCATGGTGCAGCATCTGTTGCGCACGCTGATTTCCGTCGCGCCCAAGGGGGAGGCGGTGACCGGGGCCTGCTGGTTCCAGCCCGACGGGACCAACGGCCGGGTGGTGCTGGCCATCGACCGGCCTTCGAGCCTGACTGGCATGGAGGAGTCGCAACTGCTCGATCCGGGCTATACGTCCGAAGGCGACTGGGCCGATGGCCCGCTGCTGGGGCTTGGCTTTTCGCTGCGGCTGATCCGCAGCCTCGCCGGGACATGCGGCGGCAGTCTGGACGTGGAGCCGGGGCGGCTGCTGCTCGCCATTCCCGCCGCCAGCGTTGCCGAAGACACGGCCCACGCCTGACGCACACGGCAACCCTATGGCAACCATTGCGCGCTATGGGTAGCGCATGACTGTTTCCCCCCATGACGGCAACCTGCTGGCCCCGCCCTTGCCGCAGGACAGGATCACTCTCGATCCTGCGTTCGGCACGCGATTCATGCTGTTCGTCGATACCGAAGAAGAATTTGACTGGAACGCCCCGTTCAGCCGCACCGGTCATGGCGTCACCGCCCTGCCGGGCATGGCGCGGGGGCAGGCCTATTTCGCGGCGGCTGGCGTTAAGCCCATCTATGTCACCGATTATCCCGTAATCGATAGCGACGCTGCGTCGGCGATGATGGCGCAATGGGTCAACAACGGCACTGCCGATATCGGCGCGCATCTCCACCCCTGGGTCAACCCGCCCCATGTCGAGGAAGTCAGCGCCGCCAACTCCTATGTTGGCTTCCTGCCCGAAGCGGTGGAGCGCGCCAAGCTGGAGGCGCTGTGCCGCCGGATCGAGGAGCGTTTCGGCCAGCGGCCCATCGCCTATCGCGCCGGTCGCTATGGCGTTGGCCCCAACAGCGCGCGGTTGCTGAGCGAAGCCGGGTTCCGGCTCGACAGTTCGGTGCGTAGCCGGTTCGATTACAGCCACCAGCATGGCCCGGATTTTTGTGGCTTGCCCCAGACGCCTTACTGGGCTGGCCCTGACCGGACATTGGTGGAATTGCCGCTCTCCACCGCCTTTGTCGGCCTGCTGCGCGGCGCGGGCGAGCGGCTCTACCGCGCGGCCCAGTCCATGGGGCCGCTCGCCGGTGCCCTGTCGCGCGCCCGGATGCTGAGCCGCGTGCCGCTGACTCCTGAAGGCATATCCGCCCCAGAAGCCATCGCCGCGATCGACGCGCTTATCGAGGAAGGCATCCCCGTCCTCAATTTCAGCTTCCATTCGCCCACGCTGGAGCCGGGCCATACCCCCTATGTCCGTGACGAAGCCGACCGCACCGCCTTTTACGGCTGGTGGGACGCAGTGCTGGCGCATCTGGCGAAACGGGGCGTCGGGGCAGCCAGCCTGGATCAGTTTCTTAACGCCATTCCCATGCGTATCGAGGCTTGCCAAGCGGCGTGATGCTGCCTAATCGGGCGTCGTTGACAAGGTGGGGCCTGTAGCTCAACTGGTTAGAGCTGTCCGCTCATAACGGATAGGTTGCGGGTTCAAGTCCTGCCGGGCCCACCAATCCCCGATGTCATGCACATCATGTGATATCTGAATAGCTGTAGCCGGCCGAGGTTCATGATGCGCCAAGGCTGGGCGCTGAACTGGTTTCAGGCGAAGCAGCAGTGTTTGACAATGTCATTGGTGGATTTGACCCGACGGGCGGTGGTGCCGACATGCGGTTTGATAGCCAGTTGTCGCGGCTGGTGGGCAGGTGTGCCAGCAGTTTCGCTTCGCGAAACACATTCCGGATATCCCGCTAATCATCCATTTTAATCAATCTTTGGACGAATCCAAAAATTTGGAGCGGGTGAAGGGAATATAACTCCCAGGGATTCCATTTTATAATTCAATAACTTGGATGATGGATTGTTCGAGAGAGCCCCCAGTCAGTGCCGGGAATTTTCTGGGTGCAGTTGGACTGCCACGGACTGGGAACAGAGCGATTCGCATGTGGCTGGAAACTGAACGTTGGATACCATTTCACAGACACATCAATAAGTTTCAGTTCGGAATAGCGGTTGGTGCGAACGGCTAGCTTTGGGACTTTGCGCTCCGTCCGCTTTGGAGCGCCGCAAGCGCTATAGTAGACGCTGGGACTTAACCTTCGCTAGGAAGTCATCGGCCTTAGCGGCATCGTCGTCATCAGGTCTTCGACGATGGAGCGTTCGAACGGATCGAGGTCGGAGTCCGGATCCTGAGCCGCCAGGAAAAGAAGATCGACTGCCTCGCTGAGCGTCGTTGGACCATCGCCTGAATATCGCAGCCGTTTGGTGGTTTCCGGGGGCACTCCATATTCGTCGAGTGCGAACAGGCTGGAGTTCATGAACAGGCTCGCTGCCTTGGACGCGAAGGTTGAATAGTCGCCGACCGTTTCCCGTCCGTCGCGCGTCAGAATCTCGGCTTGGATATTGCTGATCGCCAGCATGCTTCGGGGGAATGTGTAGGAGACATAGCGCCGCATGAACTTGAGGGCCTGTTCGACCGATTCGCTTACAGATTGGAAGAAGGCACGGTTTGCGACCCTGTGGTCTATGTAGGACCTGAACGTCTTCGCAAACCGCAACCGATCAAGTTCGGCCTTCAATCCCATGCCGGATGTAACGCCGTAGCGGCTGAGTGCGACTCCATCGAAATGATCATAGATCATCTCGCACACCTTCAGGAGCTGGAACGGCTTGGGCATGTTCGACCACACGAGAGCGTCCTCCAGATTGAGCAGGTCGCGGACGATATGCGTGTGAACGGCATATTGTCGGTCGAGGGGAACATGCCGGTTCAACCGAAGGGTCTCCATCGAAAGGGGGCTTTGACTTTCGATGTCCAGGACGCGCTGTCGTGAGATCGGCGCGAGGTCCGCATCATCCAACTCCAGCAGCAGCGCGGAAGGTGTGTTCTCGTTCTGGAGGCCAACCCCGATCTCCACGGACATCGGCTCGTCCGGGGGTGCGGCTTCTAGGACGAAGACCTTGCCGATGAAATACTTGCGCATGCGGCCGGCTCGGCCTGCAATGTTGCGGAAGGTGAAGGCGTCGAAGCCCGTGTTCTCGACCCGCCGGTCATAGATGATGACATTCTCGGCGACCGTGTTGATGCCCTCGATAAGGGTTGTCGTGCAGATGATAATCTTGATCTCGCCTGCGTCGAAGGCGCGAATGATGTATTGTTGGATCGCCCGTGGGACGTTGCCATGGTGTATCCCGATTCCATGCTCCAGCGCTTGTGTGAGGATCCATTCCTCCGGATACTGGCGTCGCAGCCAATCGACTGCGGGGCGCGTGGACGCGACCTTTCCGAGACCGCCATGCTCAAGCAGATACTCCGCCAAGGAGGTCGCGCGGGGAGGGGACTGGCAGTAGACGAGCGTGGGAGAGGTGAGTTGGCCGCATAGCTCAACGAGCTTCTCCTTGCGGACATCCCCTTTTTCGGGGAGGTCGAACTGAACGATGTCGAGTGCCACCGTCGAGAATTCCGACGGGACGAAGACCGGATTGTAGCGCGCTGCGATGCCCGCCACTCCGCTGACATGTGGGCCTATGAGATAAAAATTCGCACCTTGAGCCGCGAGGCGCGCAAAGACCAGATTGAGGTCAACGGAACGCTCAGGCTCCTTTTCGTCGATCTCCAGCTTGTAGAATTCGTCGATGACGAAGAACTCCACTCTGTCCAGATCCTTGCGTGCGAGTGCCCTTTCCTGGGTGAGGACGAATATGACCGGCCTACTGAAGTCGGTCTGCTGCGTTGGGTGTGTGACGACGTCGTGCGTCTGGGCGAAGCGGCGACCCAGCCGGCGACGGGTTTCATCGATCAGGGCGATGGTCGGGACGATTATGGCAATCACGGTATAGCGAGCGGAGGCGATGACCGCGTCCACCACCATGCTCTTGCCCACGCTGGTCGAGGCGCTCAGCACCACGTTCCTGCCGACGACGAGATCACGGTAGATCTGCAGCTGCAGCGTATGGAAGAAGTAGTCGTCCTCGTCGGGAATCGGCGCTCGATGGGCCTCCATGAGGTAGTGGTCGTCCAATGATCGGGCATTGTCCGAATCGACATAGGGTATCAGGCCGACGGAACGGACCAGACCGTCCAGCAGCGGGTGGAAGTCGTCCCGCAGCAGGTCCTTTGCGGCGAGCATGCGGATCACGAGGTCCCGTGCGGCCGGTTGGGTGGCGACGTCGTTGGCGAGCGCGCTGATGGTTTGAAGCGCGTCGAACGCCATTTCGGGAGGCAATGTCCGCAACGACAGTGCGGATCTTATCTCTGCCTCGGTCACTGGTCAGCCTTCAGGGTTGTTTCGAACAGGTCAGCGAGAGTTTTTGCGCATTCGACCGGTATCAGGAAAATGTGGATTCTGAAGTCGCGCAGATCGGTGTCCAGTTCGGCCTGGATGGCTGCGGACACCTCGTTGGCCTCCTGCCTGAGGTCGTCGAGATAGTCCTGAGTGAATCCTCCCGCGAGTACGCCGCTGCCGTAGGCGATGAGCAGCGGAATGTGCAGAACGGACAGCAGATCGTCGATCTTGCCGTTGGCGGCCATCGACCGGCCGAGGTTGTGCTCGGTGAGGTGAGCCGGATGCCGCAGCTGCAGGATTATCTTCCGCTCGTGGCGCAGGATCTCGCGGTCAAGGCCAGACCTGAGTGCTTCCGCTACCGCGGCGGGCATGCTTTCTCGATCCGTGACGGTCGTCAGCCTGCTCTGGCCCAGCCAGAGCTGATCGCCGCCTTCGTCCAGCAGCACGTGGGCGCTGCCGAAAACGAGGCGACCGCCGTTCATATGGAAGATCTTGCACGCGATCGGTTCCGAACGGTGATGGTGCCTCAGGATCGCATGCAGCATAAGCTCGGCAAGCAATTCCCTGGCCCGTAGGCCGCCATGCGCTTCGCATGCCTCGACTGCGCGTGTCAGTAGGCTTCGTGCGTTGAGTTGGTCCAGATTGGCGAGGACCGTAGGTGGGAGCACAACTTCGGGAATCCAGTCGAGCAGGTGGTCGACGAGTTCGCGGGATCTCCATTTGCCGCCGTCGAATTCCACATCCCAGCCGGAGACCGTTCGATTGTCCGATGTGCCGGGCCCGCGGTGGAATTCGGAGAAGAACTCCTCGGACCGGACCCGATAGACTTTGACTGTCCGTCGGGTCTCAGCGGCGAACAATGCGATTTGTTTCCTCCACCACGTGGTAGCGGTGGCGCGGGAGATGCACTTCTTCTCAGGGGCGTGAACCCGCGAGGCGTCACCGGCCTCGATGACCATTCCAAGCAGGTCGGCGTAGCTGGTCTCTATTTCGGCGATATGGGGCCTCTCTCCATGGTTGCCGGCGAGTTTTAGCAGTCGCAGACGGTTATGGCCTGCGAGCTTCTCCATATCGGGCTCGACCTGCCAGAGCAGTTGCCTCGCCCAGTCGGCGAGGGTTCGTCCCTTCGGCGACTTGAACTTGGGAAACTTTTTCTCGAATGGACCGGTTGCGGTTGCCATCTGGGATGTGCGGCTGGATCGCTCGCCCCTCGGGATTTTGAAATGGACCATAGGGGATCTGGGCTCGCGGACGGTGACGAGGCGGAAGCTGGGGACGGCGTCGTGGGCATCGCAGGCGAGTGAACGCTCGGCGATTGAAGTGCCTTCCCTATCGTCGATGCGTTGCAGAAGCTCCTGCATGCTCCATTTGGAGTCACCGTCTGTCGTCTTGACCTGCACATACTCATGGGCTTCCACCGCGTCCAACACCCGCCGGACGGTGACATCATCCGCAGTCTCGCATTCTATCTGCACGATCGTGGGCTCGACCAGCATGTCGATGACAAGGCTGGCTGCGACGTGGTCCTGGAACTTCTGCCCTCGGCGTCCCGCGACACCGCCTGCGTCCGAGGCTGTCTCGGAATCTATGAGGCTGATGAGCGGCATGGCGGTCTTTGTTCTACCTTGTGACATTTCGCAATGCCGCAACCTGCCGGTGCTTTGAGTTGAACGTCAAGAAGCCTATGCATTTGGATGATTTATTTGGCGAGGGTAAGACACGAATGGCAAAAAAACCTGTAAGCCTCAGTAATGGAAGATCTTGGCCGTCCCGTGGAGCGGCGATTGACTACTTCCGTGATCTGCGCGACCGCTATCCCGTCGGTGCGACCGTGTCGGATCCGGCGGATCATGATGATCTGATGGCGCTGGTCCGGCGTTACGACATGTGCGGTCTTGACGGTCCAAGCAAGATCGGGGTGGGGGTGGACCGGTTCGAGACTCGGTTGAACATCACCAACGGGGGTCGAAATGTCGGCTTCTGGGTTGTCCGGCTGGACGGTAGCGAAACGGACTTCAGCTTCATCCGGGCAGTGAACGAAACTCCCAAAGGGGTCCATGATCAGCTCGTCGATGCCTGTCGAACAGTCGTCCAGGCTGAGTTACAGAGCGCGCGCATCGCATTTTTCGCGATGTACGCTGATCAATCCGGAAGCGTGGTGTGCGCAGTCTCGGGCGAGCGTATTTCCGAGCGCGATTGCGGGCTGGAATATGCCTGGCGGGGGTTTTCTGAGCTGGTCGGCGATTTCGCCGTCGCGCAAGGGTGGCAAGACGGCATCCCGGAAGGCGTTCTGAGTGCACCGGCCGACGCGCAGACTACGACTTCATTTGCAAGCCCATCGCATGCAGCTGCGTTTCGTGAGTTTCACCGCACCACTGCCCGTATTCGCGTCGTCTCTAGGAAAATTGTTAGGCGGCAGCAAAATAGGCTCCAGACCGGAATGGAGGGAGAGTATCTCGAACTTTAACTCAATTATGTCCGCCCAAGACCCGAATAGATCATCCGCATTGCTGAGCGGCGTCACGTGTAATCTCTATGTGGGTTTTTGTGTTCATACGTTTCCGCAGCGACGCGACACGCGCCGCTTCTGGTCATTTCGGAACCTGGGAGCTTTCAGGCTTGGCATTGGCTTAGGGCGAGTTCTCCCATGCGGCGGTTGGGCTCCGGTGCGCCGTTCGTCCGCCAGACGGGGATGCGTTCGCCAAACCCGCGCTTGACTCCATCGACGACTGCACACGCCGATCGATCGCCCTCGCCCGATCTTCTCGCGACGCACACTTCCCGGTATGCGATGGGCGATGCTGTCGTTACCCACGTCGGAGGCGACGTTCGGCGTCCGGTCACCGTATTCGGCGGCGTCATTGCCTCGACGAACGACTATGTGCCGTTCAAGTCGCAGACGATCGCGGGCCCCATTGTAACAGGTCCGCTTGCCGGCAGGCCGAATGAGACATTGGGCATCGTCGGAAGCTACATGAGGCTCGGATCCCACCAGATTGACTTCCTCCAAGCGTCCCGCGCGAACGTCGTGGGCATTGATCGCGTGAGGAACGGCGAAGCCGTGTGAGAACTGAACTATGATCTTGCCATCTCGCGCGGCGTCAGGCTGAACCCGAACATCCAGTATGTCGTGAATCCCGACAACCTTCCAAGGCCGAAGGCCTTCCGACAGTCTAACGACATCCTTGTCTTCGGTGCGTGGCTTTCGGTCGACTTCGCCGCTCTTCTGGGGATGCCCGCGCAGAAGTGAGGGATGTCACTCAAAACATTCGGCGATTGTCATCCTTCGAGGACTTCCGCCCGTCCCGGTCACCGCATAAGTCAATGCAATGAGATTCATTGCTGACGGCCCCGAACTCCCTGACGACCTGCTGACCGCACGCGATGCGGGACAGGTGCTCTTCTTCTGCGGCGCCGGCGTGTCGCAGGCGGAGGCGAAGCTGCCCAACTTCGCTGATCTCGCCGGCAGGGTGCTGTCCGCCCTCGGGTCGGCGCTGGACAGCCCCGCCCGACGGCTCTTCAAGGCCAGTCAGGACTTCGAGAGGCTCACCGAACTTACCGGAGTCGTCGCCACAGACCGGGTCTTCGGCCTTCTTGAGCAGGAGTTCCATCCCGAAGAGGTCCGACAGGCCGTCGCGCAGGCCTTGCTCCCACCACCCGGCCACAGGCTCGACGCGCACCGGGTGCTGCTCGACCTGTCGCGCGACGCCGCCGGCGTCGTTCGCCTGATGACCACGAACTTCGACCGGCTCTTCGAAGACTGCGATCCGGATCTCGGCTCGTTTAATCCGCCGCATCTCCCAGATCCCCGCCGCCTGAACGACTTCCGCGGCATCATGCACATCCACGGCCGGGTGGATCCCGACTATCAGCGCGCCTGCGATGACGAATTCGTCCTATCGAGCGCGGACTTCGGGCGTGCCTACCTCGCGGACGGATGGGCGACCCGCTACATCCAATCGCTGCTGAGGCGCTTCAAGATCGTGTTCGTGGGCTATTCGGCCGATGATCCGCCGGTCCAGTATCTCCTTGAAGCACTGAACCGAGGCGACGAGCCGCGCAACGACCTCTACGCCTTCCAAGCGGGGACCGCCGACCAGGCATCCGCCCAGTGGAGGCACAAGGGCGTGCAGCCGATCGCATACGACAGCGCCAATGGCCACGCCGCCCTCTGGGACACGCTGCGAGCCTGGGCGGAGCGCGCAAGGGACATCGAAGGCTGGCACGAGGACGTCATCGCGATGGCGTCCGCAGGCCCTTCGGCGCTCCTTCCTCATCAGCGCGGGCTCGTCGCCCATCTCGCGGCCACCCCGGAAGGTGCGAGGCGGCTCGCCGGCAGGGGCGCCCCGCTTCCCGCGGAATGGCTGAGTGTGTTCGATCCCGACAGGCGCTACGCGCCACCGGGCCTCGTCGCCCCCTTTGACAGCTTGGGAGAGCGCGTCGATCCCTTTGAGGCGCTGCGCCTCGATGCGGACAGACCGCCAGCGCCCACCGATCCTGACGATCTGTTCTCGCGGCGCGAAGTCCCAATCTACGCGTGGGATCTGTTTGCCGTGACGGATGCCGATCGGGAGGATCTTCCGGCCGAGGCGACCGGCAAGCTGCGAGGCCCATGGGCCGGCGCGGCCTCCAAGCTGCCAAGGCGCCTGTGGCACCTCGGCGCCTATCTCGTCCGCGTGGCCCATCAACCCGCCGCCGTCTGGTGGGCTTCGCACCAGACCGGCCTGCATCCGGAAGTGGTACAGCAGATCGAGCGGGCGTTGCGCCACGAGGAGGACCGGTTCCCTCCCGATGTCCTCAAGGCGTGGCGGCTCCTCATCGCGGCGTGGCGGGACAGGCGGTCTGATCCGGACCATCAGAGATACGACCTGCATGCCATCGTGGCGCAGTCGGGCTGGTCGACGGCCACGGTAAGGACGGCCATGGAGATGTATCGCCCGGTGCTGATGGTCGAGCCGTCCTTCGAGACGCGCCTACCCCCCGTAAAAGTGGCCTGCGAATTGAGGGGCATGATCCGGCCGGACGTCCGGTATCCCCGCCCGCACCAGCCATTCGATATTCCGCCCGAACAGATTCCCTATGCCCTGACACTACTCCGTGCGCAGATCGAGCACGCCATCACCCTCGAACGGGAGATCAGAGGGAACGACAACGTCTATCTGAACACCACGCGACCCGAGGACGGCGACCAGCTCGACGAGGACGCGTTCCAGATGACAGGGCTGCTCGGCACCTTCCTCAACATGCTTTCTAGGCTTGCGCAGGTTGAAAGGGCCGCCGCCGCCGCCGAGGTCCGCCGCTGGGCGTCGAACACGGATCCCGTATCGATCCGCGTGAGGATATGGGCCGCTGGACACCCTGCGATCCTGGCTCCGGACGAAGCAGCAGCGGTATTCCTCTCCTTGGATAATGAGACGTACTGGGCTAATCGCCACGAGCGGGACCTCCTCTACGCCATCCGCGACCGGTGGCCGGACATGAGCGAGGTTGATCGCGCGAGGCTGGAGCAGCGGCTGCTCGCCGGTGACATCCCTTGGCCCGTGCCCCGCGAAGACGTAGCCGAGCACATTGCGCACGAACGTCTCAGCCGACTCCATTGGCTACGGGAACAGGGCGTGCAGTTCGGCGCGGGCTTCGAGACCGGAATGTCGGCACTGCGCGAGATCGCGACCGGGTGGGAGCCGCGGTTCGCAGGAGCCACGGCCGAGCCGCAGGTCGGCAAGGTCCGGACGGTGGTTCCCAATACAGACACCGCGCCGATCCAGGGCCTGCCGATCGGTCGCGTGCTGACCGCCGCGAGGGATGCAGCGGGGCGCGACTTCGCAACCTTCGTCGACCATCGGCCATTCCGCGGACTCGCCGATCAACGCCCCGCCTTCGCGCTCGCAGTCCTCAGTGACGCCGCGCGCAAAGGCGAATTCCCCGAGCAAGAATGGGCCGCGCTGCTTCACGCCACCAGCAGAGCTCCTCTCAGCTCTCGCCTGCTCCGGGCCATTGTTCACCGATTGTCCCGGCTTTCACCCGAGCAGGTAGCGGTCCTTCGGCAGCCCGTCAGCGAGTGGATGCGCGATCGCGCGGACACACTCGTCGTCGCGCAACCGGAAGTCTTCCTGATCCTCTGGGATGCGCTTGCCAACGCGCTTGCCGCCCATCCCCCCGAAGACAGGTTCCGGTGTCCCGATTCGAGCTGGGTAGATGACGCGCTCAACCAGCCCGCTGGTCGACTGGTGGAGGCGCTCTTCCAGGATCGCTCCAACGCCGACCTCCGCGCTGGCGACGGACTTCCAGAGAAATGGAGAGCGCGCCTAGACCAAGTTCTGGCGCTGCCTGGTGATGCACGACATCACACGATCGCGATGATCGCGCCCCATTTGAACTGGCTCTATCTCATTGATCCCGAATGGTCGGAGAGCCGCCTTCTTTCGGTGGCAGACGCAGGGGGAGCCGGCGCGGAAGCCTTCTGGAGCGGCTACTTCTGGGCGGCCCGGACACCCCAACTGCCACTCTACACGAGATTGAAGCCAGCGTTCGTCTCCCTCGCCCGGTCCGGCACCCATCGTCGTGGACATGCCAACAAGCTGGCCGGCATGCTGCTTGCGGGCTGGGCCGACAGCGGCGATGGATCTGATCGAGACACACTCATCCCGGACGTCGAACTGCGGGAGATCCTAATCCACGCGGATGATGAGCTCAGGGGACAGATGCTCTGGTATCTGGAGCGGTGGTCCAACGAGGCGGGGTCAAAATGGGATGCTCTCATCGCTCCATTTCTCAAGAACGTGTGGCCGAGGCAGTGGGCGGTCCGGACCGTCTCCACATCTGGCCGTCTCGTCGACCTGGCAGTCGCCAAGCCTGCGATGTTCCGTGAGATCGTCGAACTCATCCTTCCGGTGCTCGGACCGATCGCCGGCACGTCGCTGCGCATAGGTACCCTTAGCGACGTCGAGGCGGGAATCATCGCCAAGCACCCGACGCACCTGCTCGACCTTCTATGGAAAGTCCTTGCCGAGGATCCCTGGCTCTGGCCCTACGACGTACGCCGCGTCATCGATACGTTGCGCGAGAGGGATGAGGTGCGGAAAGATCCGCGTCTGGGCGAACTCGTCCGGCGCGATCAGAACCGCTAATTGGTGAAAAGTCAGACGATCCCATAGTTAGCGAGACGACGCATGGTAGAGCCGATCGACATCGACGTGGACGACCAGCGGGAGCTGGCGATCGACCTTTATGGACTGAAGCGCACCGACGAGGCGCGAACCTTCTACTACGACGAGACCAACAACCACCGGCTGCTCTATCTGCGAGAGGATGGCTTCAATGTGCCCGACCCCCGGCCCTTCGTGCTGGGCGGAGTCGCCCATCCGGGCTCGGAGAGACCGATCGAGCTGGAGGTCCTCAGGCGGTGGATGGGCATCCAGCCTCGAGCTCCCGAGCTGAAGTTCGAGAGGGTCGCGCATGGCGACTTCCTGACGATGCTTGGGTCGAAGAGGCTGGACATCTTCCTGAATTGGCTCTCGGACGAAGGCTACCTCGTTCACTTCATCGCCCTCGATCCCGTCTACTACTCCTACGTCGACATCATCGACTCCATGCCCGCGGCCGATCCGTTGGGCCTGGGCGACCGATTACTGCTCAAGAACGACCTCTACCGCGTACTCCGTCGGAATCTTGGCGCGACGCAGGACATTTTGCGGCGCAATTCCTATCCCGCCATCGCCCACGGCGACGTCAGGGGCTTCCTGAACGGGCTGATAGATCTGGTGGAGAACGCGGACGACCTCCTCCCCCACTTCCACCTCATGATGCTCAAAGGCGTCCTGCAGTCGGGTCGATCCCTGTCATCGCTGATCTTTCTCGACGATGTGGCAGGGCAGATAACCAAGGATTTCTCCGACATCTTCATCCACCGACTATGTCTCTTCAAGGCGAGCAGACACATCCTCGACACGGAGGAGAAGATCAGGGCGCTTCTGGAGCAATACCGGTTCATCGGCTCGGGTCGGCAGCTCGACCTCTACCGCTTCGTCGATTCCAAGGTGGAGCCCGGTGTGCAGCTCTCCGACGTCGTGGTGGGCCTGCTTGGCGCGACCCTCACGTGGCTCAGGGATCTCGCCATTGACGAAATTCCCGCCATCAACCGGGATCTCACGCCGGCGCAGAACGGCAACCGTCTCGCTTTAGCCAGCCTGATCGAGCGCTCGATCGCCGTAAGCGACGCATTCGTGCAGAAGGCGGTCAGCCTCGACGATATGCGACGACTGGAGATCTTCCTGGATCGGTGACGGGTCGGGCGGCGTTCCGCTCATCCTGTCCGGGCAACCGGGTTAGCCACTGTTTGATCGTCGATCCCTCCGGCCCTATGGCAGGCGGCGTCGAACCCGTGTGCCCAGCCTTCCGATCGACGGGGCCAGCGAACCTCGACGCTGTACCCACAGTTTCTCGGCAATGACAGGTGATGTGACGGCTTCGACCATAAGCTGCTGTCCGCGGCGTTTGGCAAGCGCTGTGTATCCGCCATATCCGTCGACTTGCAGGATGCCTGCAAAATCTCCGAGATGGGTGTCGGGGCGTTCGGCCTTCCGGTCTGCCGCATAGACATCGGCGACCATCGACGGACCTACGCCACCCCATGGCCGATCATCGCGCGCATAGGCCCATAGTTGGCCAGTCTTCGTTCTGCCGCGTCCTGGGTCAAGCACCGGCGCTGTGTTCACCGTCGCTGCCGTCGGCCTTCGGTCAATGCCTTGAGACTATCGACCGGGATCAACGTCATGGCCCCGATCTTGACGATGTCGATCTCGCCCTCGGCAATCAGTTCATAGAGCTTGGACCGACCAATGCCGGTGATACGGCAGGCTTCCTTGATGCGGACCGTGATCCGCTCGGGTTCGGGATCGAGAGTCATGGCTTGGTTTCCTGGCTGTTGGCGGGTGGCAGGCGCTCGGGTTCGACGGTCTTGCCGAGCCGCCGTTCGACCAGTTCCATGAACCGCTGGTAGCGCACGCGGCCCAGCTGCGCGGTGTCAGGATCGAACGCAGGTTGATGGGCGACCAGGGTCAGCTGATGCTGGACGAACAGGCCAAGGATTTCTGTGAGCGCATCGACCTTGCGCTCGAGCCGCTCTGCGGCTTGGCTCTGCCGGTCGAGCCGGGGTCCGAAGCGCTGGTCGAGTTCGCTCCCCGCCTTGCGCTCGAGCCAGGCGGTGAGTGCATCGGTGAGGATGGTCGTCTTGGACGCGCCCGGCGCAGCGGTCAGCGCCTCGAGCTTCTCCGACAGGGCGTCGGGCAGGTAGAATTGGTGGCGGGTCTTGAACGTCTTCACGGCGGACGATCCTTTCGCGTGCCAGGATCGCGCCTGCGGCCGCCAATGGACAGAGGCTCTGTGGTGCCGCCCGGTGCCATCCAAGGCCGCTTCGTTCAGCTAATGCCCAGCCCCCGCGCCCGGGTGCCGATGGTCCAGCTGATGCCCTCGCCGCGCATGATGCCCAATACGGATTTGCCCACAGCGCGCTCAAGCACGGGCCGCCAGGGCACAAGGCTGAACTCTCGGGCGTGTTCGATCAGCGCATAGCGTTTGTCGCCGACCTGCACGGCGCGGCGATAGACGCCTTCGATCGGCGCGTCGGCATGGGACCGGCGATGAGCAAGGCCCGTGTCCTGCTCGATGCCCGCAATCACGCGATCGAGCTCGCGGCGCTGGAGCAGCTGCAACATGTCGCGGCGATAGCGCGTGACGCCCTCTTCACCCTCGACCAGCTGCTGTTCGACCAGCCATTGCCGCCGCTGCTGCATCGCCCCGCGCACCTCTGCCCCAAAGCCGCGCTGCAAGGGCGCGGGCGTGGCGGCGGTCAGCTGGCGGTCGAGCCATGTCTCGCCATCATGGGCAGGCAACTGCTCGAGCGGCTTGTGCGACAGGCTCTCGATGATCACCGGCGCTTTCAGTCCCTGTCGCTGCTCATGGGCCAGCGCGTCGGCGAGATGATCGGGGCCGACCTGCCACGTCCCGTCGGCCAGCCGCTCGGGCCTGCCGATCGAACGACGCATGGCTTCAAGGCGGCGAACATGGGCCTGGGTGCCGCTCTCGCTCATCGCGGGATCATGGCGCAGGTGGATATCGACGCTGTATTTGCCGTCATGTTGATTGGCGATGGCGGCGACGGTGCGGTCCACCGTCCGGATGTCGGCTGGACGGGGCGAGAGGCGCAGGATGGCACCCTTGGCATGGATGGACTGGTCCTCGCCGATATCGGCATAATGGCTGCGGCCATCGATGCCGTCGATGATCATGTAGCGCCGGTCGCGATGTTCGTCCGAGAGGCCGGTCGCCACCAGCCTGCCGATGATCGGGCGGGCGGACGGATCGTGGCTGTCGAACAGTGCATGGTCCTGCGGCGGCCGGGCGATGCCCGCCTCGCGCAGGTCGCGGTTCAGGGTGCGGATGATGTCGCCACGCTCGCCCATCCGGCGCAGGGTCGGCTCGAGTTCGGGATCGAGCCTCCATTGGCCGGCCTTGCCTTCGATGGCGAGGCCAAGGCGTTCGAGGCTGCGCAGGCGGCCGATACGCAGGGCATGTTCGCGCGGATCGCTGGTCGTTACCATCAACTGACGATCGCCATCGGCCTCGCGCAGCAGGCGGCGGTCGATACCGGTAAACCGCTCCTGGCCTATTTCGCGGTCCTGAGCGGCCATGATTTCCCGTTCCGTGCGCGGTCCAAGATCGAGGCTCACCAGTTCCTCTGCGCGACTGCGCAGACCCTGGGTCAGATAGTCGCGGGCGATGACCAAGTCCTTGCCCCGTTCGTCCACGCCGCGCAGCATGACATGGCTATGGGGATGGCCGGTGTTGAAGTGATCGACCGCGACCCAGTCGAGCCTTGTGCCCAGATCCTTCTCCGCCTGGCTCATCAGGCGACGGACCAGGGGTTTGAGATCGTCATACTCCGCGCCATCCTCTGGCGCGACGATGAAGCGAAACTGGTGGCGATCCCCTTGCCCGCGCGCGAGGAAGGCTTTCCCATCGACCCTGTCGACATCCGCGCCGTAGAGCGCGCCGCGCTCGCCCTCGCGGGTGGTGCCGTCGCGCTGCAGGTAGCGCAGGTGCGCGGCGGCGGCCATGCCCTTGCCCCCAAGCTTCACGATCCGCGCCTTCACGATGACGCGCCGTGCGCGCAGGCCAGTCATGCGCTGTGATGCCCCCAGCACGCGGCCCACGCCCGCGCCGCGCCCGATCGCGGCGCCAGTGAAGCGGCGGCCCCTGGCGCTCGCCACGCCCCCTGCGCGGCGCGCACGGGCAAGGGTCTGGCCGACGCTGCGATCCTTCGCGCCAATGCGACCCAGCCAGAGTTCGAAGTCGTCGTCGCCGGGCATCCCTTCCTCCTCTTCGTCCGCAAAGGACAAGAGGATGGGCAAGCCCGACAGCTCCGTTCAAGGGCCTCCTCTCCAAGGCCGGCAACACCGGCCTTTCCTGTAGACGTGGAGGCAAGGCCCTTGCCATGCCTCCATCGCAAAGCCTGTGCAGACGCCCAATCGCTGGCCTCATGGAGGCCGCGTTTTAATCTTGCCGTCCCTTCTATCCCCCTGTTTCCGCATTCCCGGACGCTTATGGACATTCCCCACCGCTGCCGCCGACCACCAGCCCCGGCGCAGCGCGCCTGCGGATCGTCCGCATGATTCTTGCGGTCACATCGCAGGAGTCGTAGCGCGCATGGGAAAGCCTGGGACGCTGCAAAAGCGTCGGATGCAAGAGCCAGAGGGAAAGTAAAATGCTGCCATCACGCACGTTGAGCGTTTCGATCAACCATAGCTGGCAGGCGCTCTATGAATGGATCTGGCGACCGGAATATTTCACCAAATGGGCGTCGGGCCTCGCCGAATCCTACTTGCGGCAGGAGGGCGATCTATGGCTTGCCGATGGCGCGGACAGGCCGATCCGCATCCGTTTCACGCCGCATAATGACCATGGAGTCATGGATCATTGGGTCGATACCGGCAGCGGTTCCACCATCTCCATTCCGATGCGGATCATCGCCAATGGCGATGGGTCAGAGGTCTTGCTGACGCTGTTTCGACAGCCCGACATGGATGACGAACGCTTCTCGGCGGACGTCAAATGGGTGATGCGGGATTTGAAGCGCTTGAAGGCGCTGATCGAGGGCTAGGCCGACGTTAAAGGCTAGGCAGCTCGGGCGAGGTCCTCGATCCGCGCGCTGCAGAGCTCGCGGATAAGGTCCTGCAACAGCGCAACCCGTTCGCTCAGCCATGCCAATTGCTCTGGCGTGATGACATATTGGCGCGAGTAGCGCGCCTTCACATAGGCCGCCCGCAGCAACTCATAGCAGCGCCGCTCGAACTTCGTGTCGGCGGGCCAGACGGCGGCAAGGCGGGGCTCAAGCTGCTCGGTCTGGGAGCGCAAACGGTTCAGATTGTGGGTCTTGGGGCTGTATAAAGTGCGGACCAGAAACAGGCAGTGATATAGCCGTTCACTGGCCTGATGAAGGTCGAATGCAGCATATTTAAGCTGGCCATCCGCCACGCTATTTCTCGCCCGTTCTATGGAATAGGACGCACTTTCGAACCACTCCTCATAATAATCCTGTGTCTCCTGCAGCGCCTGAGCAGGCTCCAGCGGCTGCGGTTCGGCCAGCGGATGATCCGGTTCCTCGAACAGGATTATGCCATCACGCACGATGTCCATGAAGAAGTAACGGCCGAGCTTCAGCTGGGCGTTCACATCCTCGATGCTGTGGTAGATCGGGCTGACCTGCGTGCGCAGGCGTGACCCATCGGCGAGCGCGTCGAGCAGCTTCGCCTCGGTCTTCATCCAGAACTCCGCGCCGTCGGTGAAGTCCTCGCCGCTGACCACCACGAGAATGTCGAAGTCGGAGAAATAGCGGCCGACCGGGTCCTCGACCCAGTCGCCGCGCGCATAGCTGCCGAACAGGATGATCTTGAGAATGCGGCCCTGCCGGTATTTCTCGTGGCACTTCTTGCCCGTAGCGGTGGCAAAGCCATCGCGCAGCGTCTCGACTACGAAATCCAGTTCGCGGCGCTTGGCCAGCGGCAGGGTCACATCCTTGTCCGTGATCGATTTCATGGGGCCAAGCCTTGCGGCAAATGTCGCCCATGCCAAGCAAAAAATCGGCAGGGGCGGATGAGGAAAGAAAGATGGCTGGCGGCATGATCGCCGCCAGCCATGGGGTGGGATCATGCAGCCTGCCGTTCCGGTTCGGTCTCCGGCGCAAGCTCTGTGTCGTCTCGCGGCTGCTCCTCGCGAGCGGACATCTCCAGCGCCCTCTCGACGCTGCCGACCCCGCCGCGCGTTGTATAGCCGCTGGGCGGAAACTGCATCCAGCGCGGCACCCAGCCCTCGACTCGTCCGCGCCCGCTGCTACCGGTGAGACAGTCATGCACGATCCCGCGCTGGACCTTGACCGTCGCCCTGGCATGGGCCTCGGCGATGTCGAAGCCTGCCACATCGGCAAGGATATGGTTCATTACTTCACGGTCGCGGATGAGGTCGAGCAGCGTGTTATCAGTTTCCCACACGCTCGCCATGGTGACGTTTAGTTCCTGCCCCAGCCTCTCGATCATCGCTGATCCCGGTTCCAGCGTCTCGGCCATCACCACGGCAAGGATGCCCATGACGGTGGGGTCATCCATGGTCAGCAGTCGCGCGAACAGGGCGTTGATGTCGCGATCATAGCCACGGCCGGTGACGGTCGGGGTGTCGGGATCGAGACCAAGCAGGTCGAGCGCGATGCGCCGTTCGCGGTCGAACGCGGTTTCCGATGCGCAGGTCTCGACGCTCTCGCTGATCGCGTCGGTCGCGCCACGCTGGGATGCCACATCCACCCGCCACAAGCTGCTGCCGCTGATTGCATGTGCGGTCATGACCCGCAGCGCGATGGAAGGCGCGCAGGCAAGTCTGGCCCGCACGGCAGCATGCCGATGCAGGTCGACATAGCTGGCCAGGGGGGCGGAGAGTTCGGGACGAACCGGCTTTTCCAGTACGTCGCCGCGTTCCAGACGCCGCGCTTCCTTCTGGCTGATATAGCCCTCATGGACCGCAACGTCGCCGCCATGGCCGACCGCGATATAGATGCGACCGCCCTTCTTCTTCGGGCAATGGACATGCTCCCAATGATGGAAGGTCTCGCCGCGGGGCAGGACAAGCACATCGTTCCATCCCGCTTCGCGATAGTCCTCCGCCAGCGCGCTGATCGCGTCTTCCTGCGCCTGCCAGAACTGGGTCGCATCGGCAAAATAGCTGTCTTCGCCGAACAGGTCGGCGATGATCTCGCCAGTATAGAGGGAGAGGTCGAACAGCGCTTTGCCGGTGGCGATGGCGTGACCGCCCATCAGCCAGCTTTTGAGCGCGTGGCCAGTCGGGGCGTAGGCGCTGCCATCGTCCAGCAGGGCCAGCCATTCGCGCTGCCTTGGCCGGGACGCTAACGTCAGGTGACGAACGGTAACGGCGTCGATATGCCCATTGCGATAGAGGGTGCGGATACGTGGCAGCAGATTGCCCAGCGCCAGCGTCCGCTTCACCTGCAGCGAGGTCAAGCCAAAGGTCAGCGCAATGTCTTCGGGCGAACGGCCTTCCTTCACCAGCCGGGTAAAACTCTCCCAGCGGGTCACTTCGTCGGGATCGAGCCGGGCGATATTCTCGATCAGCGAGGCTTCGAGCGCGGCGGCATCGTCGCCTGCTTCCATGACCGCGCAGGGCAGCGGATCGATGCCGCCACTCTCCTGCGCCACGGCAAGGGCGGCATGATAGCGCCGCTTGCCTGCCACGATCTCATAGGTGGTGGGCGACCCGTTCTGCCGCACGATCAGCGGCACGAGTATGCCCCGCGCTCGCACGGAGGGCAGGATGTTGGTGAGGTCGGGCTGCTTCTTCACGCCGCGCATGTTGGCGGGCGAGACCGAGAGGCAGGCGATGTCGATATGCTTGAGTTCCATGTCTTTCTGCTCCTTCTCTAACAGCGCACCGGCCCCGGACGGCGGGGTGGGCGGCAGGAGCGATCCGGCAGTCCCGCCGAACAAGGCGGGCTGCACCTGAAAGGCCGGAACGCAAGAGGAGGAGCCGCGCGCAGCGCGGTTTGCGGCACGCCGCGGCGGGACTAGAGGAGAGGGACGCCCACCCCGCTTGTTCGGAGCCGCAACAGCCTCATCGCGCCCCGCGCGATGAGGCTGGCCGGTCAGTGACCGGCACACGTGAGCGATCGTCACCCGGGAGGGACGAGACAAGCGCAGCGCAGGCTCGGTGGCGCGCAGCGACATAGAGCGCGGTCCGGCCAAGGACACGCCATGGTCTTTTGTCAGTGTCAGCCCTTGGGCGTGACCCAGACCTCGACCGGTGCGACGAATTTGCCCGGTGCAGGCTTGCCGACGTGGACCCGGTCGGCGGTCACGAGTTCGCCACTCTCCAGGTTGAAGCTCGCCCAGGGCTTGGGCATGCGGCCAAAGGTCATTTTCTGGATGGGCTGGCCGGTGGCCGAATTCATGATGGTGGCGATGATACTCATCGGCAGGCCGATACCGACGGCAGGGCCGACATGTCCATGGCCGCGGTCGATAAATCCGTATCGCCATCCGCTCAGTGGCGACGGCCCCTTTGCGCCACTTGTCGCCGTTCAGCGCTCCATTTCCGTTTCCCGGAAGCGGTCATTCGTTCGGATTTTCGCTGCCCATCTGGAGACAGAAGGCTGCCGGTCAGCCGCCGACCAGAAATCGCCATCTCGAAGGCGTCTTGGGTCGCCAGAGAGCGGACATTAGTTTGCCTCCCGCAAAAAACTTCTTATGAAAAGGCATGCAATCTCAACGCACAGCTCCGGGCATCGCCATTGCCCATACTGACGACGATGTTGTCATTCGGGTCAACCGGCAGCACGCGATGCCTATTCTGTCGATCTTGCTGCACTCAAAATTCGCGGATGGCCCTCGCATCGATTTTTTAACCACGCCATACGTCAATGCATTGATCGAAGCATTGATCGAACCCGCTGGCCTCGCGCCTACCAATCTCGTCATGGATCGGGCTGACCTCAATGCACCGATCCGGCTCGTTGAAGAGTGGGCTCTGGCCAACGGCAGAGACGACGGCGAAACGATGTCAATGCTTCGGGAGGCTACTTATCCTTACACTGTGAAAGGCATCGGCTGACGACCACTTTTTGCCGTTGAGCAAGGGCGTGACGTGCTCGGATAGCGGACGCTTGTGATGCCTGGTAGGATAGTCGAATGAACGAAGATGTCGCGAACTGGCAGATGCGCGGACAGGTTTTTGTCTGGCGCTACTCGGCCTCCCGAAGTTCGAATCAGGGGTGGCACTTTTCAGCCGAACCGGCCGCGTGCGGCGCATTAGTTGAATTGCTCACATACATGCGATCCGCCGCTGAGGCAGTTCATAGGACCATCAAGCTTAGTCGGCCGACACCATCGATTTCCTCCGTTCCGGGCTATGGCGATCCGAAGAACGATGATTTCGAAAAGCTTCGGATCATTTTTGACCCGTTCTTTTCTGACCTTCAGTTGCAGCTGACGAACGACCGCTTAGAGCTGTTTGTGGGAGAGGAACGATGCGACAACATCCTGACCGCCTTAACTGATGTTCAGAACGGAAAAGGAGATTTTGCGTTCGGTCCCAATCAACAGGGAACTTCACCACCGATCTGGTTTTGGTGGATGCCTTGGAGCGGCCAATCCTATGCCCGATAGCGGCCACTTATTGCCATTGAGATCACAATGGCGCTTGCCCGGTTGCGGACATTCAACGGGCCGGTTATGCGCGTGGCTGACTCGGTGGGCGCTATTCATGCCGCCGGGGCGACCGTGCGATGGACTCGCTATCAGCTTGCCGGACTTGCGTTCAACGACGCGATAGATGAGGCTAGAAAGAATAGTGCGTCAGCTTGGTCCCGCAGCCTGTAACATCGGAGGCAGCGCCTATCGCTGGTTGGGGCGGAGAGATGCGCGACGCTTACAAGCCCTGATGGCATCGGAACTGAGTGCAGCGTGCAGTGAATAGACGTCACGGTGTTGCGCAGATAGAGTTGACCGCGCGTTCCAGGAGTTGGGCTTCCTGCTCGTGAGAATGGGCTGGCCTTGTGAGAAGGTCAGCCTTTCGCATTTCCTATTTCAAGGTAGCGAGGCTTTTGATAAAGTGCCGATGCAATCACAAAATATAATGGCGCCCCTCATTGAAATATCTGATTTCGGAATGGGACACAATTGAAGGAGAGTGATCGGAAGTGGGAAACCATCTTCTGATTACAGCCATTCAAATTCAGTTACATGGCTATAATTAGGAGGATTGATATTGGAGGTATTTTCAATGCCGGGCCATACTAACGCTAAAAAGAACGTCATAGTGCTTGGTGGTACTGGATTTATAGGTTTCAGACTTATTAACTATTTGTGTAAAGACGAAAACATCGATCTTCATTGGGTGAAACGGACAAAGTCCACGTTCCTCCACGCTTCCGATCTTCCCGAACCCCATATGATCGAAGATTTCGAAACCATCGATCTGGATTGGCTGAGCGAGGCCGATGTCATCATCGATCTGGTGTCTCAGGGCCGTGGGCGCACTGCCCAGGAAAGGGACATCAATACGCGGATCAGACCGCATTTGCGGATGATCGATGGCCTCCTCAACCATCGCAGCCATGCCCATTATATCTACCTATCGTCCGGCGGTGCCATCTACGGCAATACTGCCCTTACGACCCTGAATGAACAGTCGCCCTGCAATCCGCAGACCGAATATGGCCTGGAAAAGATGATCGTCGAAACGAGCCTTCTGTCCGCCGCGCAGATCGCGCTGGACGTGTCGATCCTGCGCGTATCGAATGCCTATGGCTCCGGTCAGACGATCAAGCCCGGCTTTGGCGTCATTCCCACCATGATCAGCGCCCTCAAGAGCGGATCGCCTTTCACGGTTTTGGGAAATGGTGAGATGCAGAGGGATTATGTCAATGTGATCGACGTCCAGAAAGCCATCGCCGCGGCCGTGCATGCCAAGGGTGCCGGGATCGTCAACATCGCGACGGGCCAGGGAACATCGATCAACCAGCTAATCGCGATGGTCGAGGAACTGAGCGGGTTGGAACTTAACAAGGTCAATGTGGAAGCCGACAGGACCGATCCCAGATTCTCCTGCCTCGACATTGCGCGCGCAAGGGATGTCCTGCAGTGGCAGCCCACCATCAGCCTGCATGATGGCCTGAGCCAGATATTGCGGGATGCGGATCTGATGGCCCCCCTGCCATGCCTTTCCCCCCGATGATGGGGCTGGGCGTCTCGCTGCCGTTTCAAAGCGATGCGGCGTGACCTGCTGGCAATCGGCTCTGCCGTTAACTTTTCTGTATGATATTGGCTCGATCATCATCGGTGTCTCCGATTCTTTCCGATCAACGAGGCAACCTTCGATGGGCCCCGGCGTACCCCCCACCGCGCCGGCGTCTTTTCGTGTTTAGCTGCCTGACCATGTCATCGGGCGCGAGGCAACTGACGTCATATTCTGATCCCGCAATCAGCCGTTCATTTGGCCGGGTGCTCAGGGCGCGGGCGGAGCTTCGTCACGAAGGACTGGATCTTGTGAAGCTTCGCCCAACCATCTGCTACGAACTGCGCGAACATCTAGCCAACTTCATCGTCGCCTACAACTTCGCCAAGCGGTTGAAGACCCTCCAGGGCATCACCCCCTACGAGTTCATCTGCAAATGCTGGACAAAAGTATCCCAGCGCTTCACATCAGACCCGCACCATCAAATCCCGGGACCAAACATGATTTCTGGGTCACGGGCCATGGCCTGATAGTCGATGTAGTAGCGCAGCGTTTGTAGGATAGCGGTGGCTTCTTCCGTCACCTCCTGCACATAATCATCAAGGCTGGCATAGTGCCAAGGTAACGATCCTCCAATGCCTCGCGGCCTTCCTCAAGGTCGTCGTCGCAATGGTCGAGCAGCGCCGCGCCCAACCCGCCATGCTCGGCGATGAAACGGGCCAGTGCGTTTACGGTGTCGAGGCCGGGGCGGCACGCACGGGACGACCTATTTCTCATGTCAATTTTCCAAAGCTTTGACAGAAATGCGCCAATTTAGGGGTCATTCGACCTTATCTTCGCCTCCGAGTGCGTTCGCGGACGGAATAGAAGCAGAGACTGACGGCTGTTACACCGAACGCCACCGCGAAAACGCTGATTGCTATCGACCAACACTGAGCGCTGAACACAAAGGGGCGGCCGTAGAGCAGGTTAGCGCTCACGTTGAGGAAAACGCCAGCGAGGGCAAACAGGACTCCGATCATAGCGACAAACTTGGCGATTACGGCCTCCTTCATTTTCGGGCAGCGCAGGGCAACGATAGCATCTACGTCCGTTTCTCACCAGATTTGATCCGTCAGCCTTCGATTTGTCGTCTGAATGAGTGACCGGTTTCAAAGATGCGGTTGATCTTGCGGAGTGACCAAAAATTGTCGTTTCCGCCGGGGGCAGGTTCCGGCAAAGGCGTTGTCACCTTCATGGTGCCCGGCTAGGGTGGTTAGTGGACGGTCGGCTCTCGGCGCCGGAATGCTGGAAAGCAGACACAGACATTGATAACATGGCGGTATGCTGTGCTATGTCAAATATACCGTACTGATCTCACTGGCCCTTACAGGATGCGCCAAGGCTTCACCACCTCCAGAACGACCTGCGCTGACCGCCCTTCTCAAACAATCGAAGTTCAAACCTGACGGCCATTACACTGGCGCGGACACTCCAGAGGATCGCAAGCCTCTACAAGACGCTGTTGACGCTGCGATTTTAGATATTCGCGCCATGCCTGATCCTCTTGATCGAGAAGCCGTGCGTAAACGCTTATCGAGTCTGTTAGGCGACGTGGATATGTTCGCCACCGAAGACCGCGATGAAGTAGGCCGCTACGCCATCCGCGTCTGGCGCGCTCTCGGCTTCAAGAAGGAGACAGGGCTCTTCTATATGTCCGATGATAGGGTTTTGCAGCAGTAGCTACCCTGTCCGCAACTGGTCGATGGGCGACAGGCAGCTATTTCCGACCACGATCGTGTCTCCTGCCCTAAAGAGGACCGACGGCTATCCCCTCTTGCCCGCCGGTAAGACGACATTCCGAAATCGGCCAGTCTTGCTCACAATCGAGTAAGATGGTGAGACCCGGCGCTGTTACGCAGAGTATCAAGATAATCGCTCCACCACTGCGCCATCTCGACCCGCTCTTTCCAGTGGGCACCCCGGTGATAGGCGGCGCGGACCTTATCGCTGTCGCCGTGAGCCAGCGCGCGCTCGATAGCATCGGGGTGCCACAGTCCACTTTCGTTCAACAGGGTTGATGCCATGGCGCGAAACCCGTGGGCGGTCATTTCGTCGGTCGAATAGCCGAGGCGTCGAAGCCCTGCGTTGACTGTATTATCGCTCATCGGCCTTGACCGTGTCCTGACAGAAGGAAAGAGGTAGCCTTTGGGTCCCGTCAACCTGTGGGTCATTTCTAGAATTGCGATGACCTGCCGGGATAATGGTACCCGATGCGCTTTACGCATTTTTGTTTTTTCCGCAGGGATCGTCCAGAGAGCGGCCTCAAGGTCGAATTCGTTCCACTCGGCGTGGCGTAATTCGCCAGGCCGGACAAAGACGTGCGGTGCCAGTTGTAATGCAAATTTGGTGATCTGCTGACCGTCATATCCATCGATTGCGCGAAGCAGGTCTCCAACTCGCTCCGGCTCTAGAATGGCGCCATAATGCGTAACAGTTGGAGTTCTGAGCGCTCCACGCAAATCGCGTGTAGGATCAGACGGAATTCGGGCCGTGGCAACGGCGTATCGAAACACGGCGCCGGCCAGCTGTAAGGTTCGCCGGGCGCTCTCAAGCTTCCCTCTTTTCTCAATTCTTCGAACCGCGCCAAGAATATCGATTGGCTGAATATCAGCGATCGGCATGTTACCGATCGAGACCTTCAGAAGTGATAAAAGGTATTCGCTGCGAGCAGCCGTGGCGGGGGCCCAACGCTTTTGGCCATCCTGCTTGCGCTTTTCGCAGAATTCAGCCGAAACCGCCGAGAATGTTGATGCCGCCCCGAGCTCCCCGCGCAACTTGGCGCGCCGTTTCTCGATCGAAGGATCTTGTCCCTGGGCTACCATCTCGCGTGCCGCATCCCGCTTCCGCCGAGCTTCGGCAAGACTGATAGCGGGGTACGTGCCGATCGCCAGCTTTCGCTCCCTCCCGTGGATTCGATACTTGAACCGCCAAAGCTTGCCACCCGTGGGCTCTACCTGAACGAAGAGTCCAAGGCTGTCGCCCATCTTGTATGACTTCTCCCGGGGCTTCGCGTTTCGAATCGCAATGTCGGTAAGTGCCATGATCCAAAGCCTTTTTCCGCAATAGGCCCCTATGATGGGGGCTTCTTGAAATGCCCGGAACAGACCACTCCCTCGAAAGGCCCCCACACGGCACGGATGCGGCCGGAAAGAGTTGGTCAAATCTGGACAACCGAGGACACAAAAGTCCAAGGTTTCTGCGGGTTTTATACACTAAGGAGGGTGATTTTTGAAGAGGGAGCTGGAGCGGGTGAAGGGAATCGAACCCTCGTCACTTGCTTGGGAAGCAAAAGCTCTACCATTGAGCTACACCCGCGTTGCAGCGCCCATTGCCACGGGGGAAAAGCCCCGTCAACCGATTGGGCGTCAACCAACCTGACGTTTGGCGAGTTTGCGGGCCAGGGTGCGGCGGTGCATCCCCAGGCGGCGGGCGGCTTCGGAGATGTTGAACTCGCTGTCCTTGAGCGCCTCATGGATATGTTCCCACTCCAGCGTCTTGATCGATGTCGGGCGGGGGGCAAGCGGGGTGGCGGTATCGCCGCCTGAACGCGCGAAGGCGGCTTCGATATCGTCGCTGTTGGACGGTTTGGCGAGGTAATTGGTCGCGCCCAGCTTGATCGCCTCGACAGCCGTGGCGATGCTGGCAAAGCCGGTCAGAACGACGATCAGCATGTCGGGATCATGGGCGTGGAGCGCCTGGACGCAGACCAGCCCCGATTGCCCGCCCAGTTTCAGGTCGACGACGGCATAGCCCGGATCATGATCGGCCAGCAGCATGGTGACCATTTCCACGCTGTCGGCGATCAGCACGGTGTAGCCGCGCCGCTCGAACGAGCGTTTGAGGGTTTTGGCGAAGGCGTCGTCATCCTCGACAATCATGAGCAGACGGTTATCGGTCATCCTTCTCCCTCCTCGATCGCCAGCGTGCCGAGCGGCAGGCGTAGCAGGATCAGCGCGCCGCTGTCCGCGCCATTGCTGGCGCTGACGCTGCCGCCCAGTTTACGCACGACATTGACGACCAGGAACAGGCCAAGCCCGCCGCCCTGCCGCCCCTTGCTGGAGCGGTATGGCTTGCCGAAATCGGCCAGCATGTCGGCGCTGAACCCCGGCCCATTGTCGCGCACGGCGATGTTGAGCCACTGGCTGTCGCGCCCGACCAGCAGGTCGATAGTGGTCGCGCCAGCCTCCCGCGCATTGTCGAGCAGGTTGGTGATCGCCTGGCGGATCACCGGATCGGCGACGATGCGGGGATAGTCGTGCGGGCCGAAATCGCAGCGCAGCGGCATCCCCGGATTGGCGGCGCGCCAGCCCTGCGCCATAGCGTCGATGAAGGCGCGGACATTGGTGACCTGCGGCGCTTCGCCGCGCGCTTCGCCTGCTGATAGCAATATGCCCGACAGGATCGCCTTGCACCGGGTGACGGCGGCCTGCATCTCCTCCACTTCCTCCACCAGCGCGGGGTGGCTGGTGATTTCGGGCATGTGCCGCCAGTCGCCCAGCACCACGGCGAGCGAGGAGAGGGGGGTGCCAAGCTCGTGGGCTGCACCCGACGCCAGCAGGCCCATGCGGACGATATGCTCCTCCTCCGCCGCCTGTTGCCGCAATTGCGCCAGATAGGCTTCGCGCGCGGCAAGGTTGCGGGTCACGCGGGTCATGAACAGCACCAGCAGCACCGCGATCATGGTGAAGCAGACCCAGGTGCCGATGATGTGGAGGTCGAACAGGCGGCCTTCGAGCGTTTCGCTGAGGTCCAGCGGACGGTAGAAGAAAGCGAGGCCCGCTGCGCACAAAGCGGATACGGCGACGATGCCCCAGACGCTCCAGCGATGCAGCAGCACCGCGCCCAATGCGACCTGGAGCAGATAGAGCGAGATGAACGGGTTGGTTGCCCCGCCGCTCATATAGAGTTGAGCGGTCAGCGAGAGGACGTCGAACAGCAGCGCCAGGAACAGTTCGGCATGGGTAATGTCGGTGCGCCGCCGCAAGATGGCGAGGCTGGCGAGGTTCACCCCCGCCGCGATACAGGGGACGACGAGCATCGGCAGCATCGGCAGGCGGATGCCCATGCCATAATGGACGATCAGGATGGTGGCGACCTGACCCGCCAGCGCGATCCAGCGCAATTGCACCAGCAGCGCCATATTCTTGCGCCCGGCAGCGTCGGCGGGCCACTGGCTGGGCAGCCAGCGTGTCGCTATCGGCAGGAGCGCGGTCATGGGCGGCGGCTTTGGCGCATGAGGAGGATATAGGCGCCCACGGTCATGGCGGCCAGACTGAACCATGTCAGCGCATAGACAAGATGATTGTTGGGGAAGCGGATGACGGTGAGTCCGCCTATGGGCGGGGCGTCGGGCTGCGGGTCGGCATCGGCGTCGATGAAATAGGTGGGCGTGGTGGGCAGGGCGCGGGCTGTGGCGATGGCGGTGACGTCGCGCGAATACCAGCGGTTGGCGGTAGGATCGTTCGACCGCAGAAAGCCGCCGCCCGGCTCGGTCAGGCGCAACAGGCCGGTCACGCGGACGGTGCCGGTCGGGCGGGCATAGTGGGTGCGGGCGTCGGGTGGCACGAAGCCGCGGTTGATGAGGAGGAAGGTGCCGTTGGTTTGGCGCAGGGGTGTCAGCACCCAAAAGCCGGGGCCGCGCACCGTGGAGGCCTGCACCAGCGTAGCGCGATCATGCAGGAAGGTGCCGGTCGCGCTGACGCGGCGATATTCGTCGGCCTTGGTGGCGCTGCCGGGTGCTGCGACCGGCGCGGCGTGGATGCGGGCATCGACGCGGGCGATGAGATCCCGCTTCCACGCCAGCCGCTCGACCTGCCACACGCCCAATGCGCACAGTCCCGTAAACAGCAAGGCGGCGATCAGCGTCGGGCCGACCGGGAAGCCCGCCCGGCCCTGGCGCGGGGATGTCACGGCATCTGGCTCATGTCATGCTCCATATGGGGCATCATGTTAGCGTTGAGATGATACATGACCCACATGGAGCCGGACAGGGTGATGACCACCAATACCAGCGTGAAAATCAGCGCCATCATCGACCAGCCGCCTTCCGAGCGGGTGTTCATGTGCAGGAAGTAGATCATGTGAACGACGATCTGCACCACGGCAAAGCCCATGATGATGAAGGCGGTCACCTGCGGATTGGCGAAGGTCTTGTCCATCACCAGCCAGAAGGGGATGGCGGTCAGCAGTAGCGACAGGCCGAAGCCGATCATATAGCTGCCCATCGTCCCGTGGGTGCCAGCGTGAGTATCGTGATCGTGCGCGCTCATCGCAGCATCCCCATGAGATAGACGAAGGTAAAAACGCCGATCCAGATGACGTCCAGAAAGTGCCAGAACATGGAAAGGCACATCAGGCGGCGCTGGTTGGCGGCGATCAGACCCTTTTTCCCGACCTGCACCATCAGCGTGACCAGCCAGATGATGCCGAAGCTGACGTGCAACCCATGGGTGCCGACCAGCGCGAAGAAGGCGGACAGGAAGCCCGACCGCTGCGGCGTCGCGCCTTCGTGAATCAGATGCGCAAATTCGTAAAGTTCGATGCTGAGGAACGCCAGACCGAATAGGCCGGTGATGGCGAGCCAGCCCTGCGTCGCGCCGACCCGGTTCTTCTCCATCGCCAGCATGGCAAAGCCATAGGTGATCGACGAAAAGAGCAGCATCGCGGTGTTGAGCGCGACAAGATTGAGGTCGAACAGGTCGCGCGGTCCCGGTCCCGCCGCATAATTGCCGCCCAGCACTGCATAGGTGGCAAACAGGCAGGCGAAGATGAGGCAATCGCTCATCAGGTAGATCCAGAAGCCCAGCGCCGTGCTGGACCCTTCGGGATGATGCGGCTCCTCGCCCAGATGGAAGAGGGGCTTGCCATCATTGTCGAGAAAGGCGGGGTCGATTTGGGAGCGTGTGGCCATGATGTTAGCCCTTTGCTGCGAGCAGCGTGCTGCGCTCGCCCTCTATGCGCTCGACCACATCCTTGGGGATGGTGAAGTCGCGCTTGTAATTGAACGTATGCCCGATCGCTACGGCCAGGATGGCGAGGAAGGACAGGCCCGCCAGCCACCACATGTACCAGATCATGCCGACCGAGAAGGCGACCGACAGGCCCGCGATGATGACGCCGGTGCCGGTGTTGGACGGCATGTGGATGGCGGCATAACCGATCAGCGGACGCTGATAGCCGCGCTTCTTCATGTCCGCCCATGCGTCGCCATCATGGATGACGGGGGTGAAGGCGAAATTATAGTCGGGCGGGGGCGAACTGGTTGCCCATTCGAGCGTGCGGCCATCCCATGGATCACCCGTGGTGTCGCGCAATGCCGCACGATTCTTGATCGACACCGCGAACTGGATGAACATGCAGGCGATGCCCGCCGCGATCATTACCGCGCCCAGCGCCGCGATCTGGAACCAGATTTGCAGGGAAGGGTCATCGAACACGCGCATCCGGCGGGTGACGCCCATCAGGCCCAGCACATAGAGCGGCATGAAGGCGACCCAGAAACCCACGACCCACAACCAGAAGCTGCGCTTGCCCCAGGTCGTTTCCAGCCGGAAACCGAACGCCTTGGGCCACCAGTAGTTGATCGCCGCGAACAGGCCGAACAACACGCCGCCGATGATGACATTGTGGAAATGGGCGATCAGGAACAGCGAGTTATGCAGCACGAAGTCGGCCGGCGGCACGGCAAGCAGCACCCCGGTCATGCCGCCCACGGTGAAGGTCAGCATGAAGGCGACCGTCCACATCATCGGCAATTCATAGCGGATGCGCCCGCGATACATGGTGAAGAGCCAGTTGAAGAGCTTGGCCCCGGTGGGGATGGAAATCACCATCGTCGTGATGCCAAAGAAGCTGTTGACGCTCGCGCCCGATCCCATGGTGAAGAAATGGTGCAGCCAGACGAGATAGCTGAGCAGGGCGATGACGATCGTGGCGTAAACCATCGACGAATAGCCGAACAGCCGCTTGGACGAGAAGGTGGAGGTGACTTCGCTGAACACGCCGAACAAGGGCAGGATCAGGATATAGACTTCGGGGTGGCCCCAGATCCAGATCAGGTTCACATACATCATGGGATTGCCGCCCATGTCGTTGGTGAAGAAGGCGGTGCCGACATAGCGGTCGAGGCTGAGCAGCGCCAGCACGGCGGTCAGCACCGGGAAGGCCGCAACGATCAGCACGTTGGCGCAGAGCGAGGTCCAGGTGAAGATGGGCAGCTTCATCATCGTCATGCCCGGCGCGCGCATCTTGACGATGGTGGCGACCAGGTTGACGCCCGAGAGCAATGTGCCGATGCCCGCTATCTGTAGCCCCCAGATATAATAATCGACCCCGACGCCGGGCGAGTAAGCGATGCCCGACAAAGGCGGATAGGCGAGCCAGCCGGTGCGGGCAAATTCGCCCACGAACAGCGACATCATGACGATCACGGCACCCGCCGTGGTCATCCAGAAGCTGAAATTATTGAGGAAGGGGAAGCTGACGTCGCGCGCGCCGATTTGCAGCGGGACGATATAGTTCATGATCCCGGTGATCATCGGCATCGCGACGAAGAAGATCATGATGACGCCGTGGGCGGTAAAAATCTGGTCGTAATGATGGGCGTTGAGATAGCCTTCGGACCCGTTGAAGGCCATCGCCTGCTGCAGCCGCATCATGATCGCGTCGGCAAAGCCGCGCAGGAACATGATGAGGCCCAGGATCATATACATGATGCCGATGCGCTTATGGTCAACGGTGGTGAACCAGTCGTGCCACAGCGTGCCCCACAGCCGATATTTGGTGACGAGGCCCAGCACCACCGCGCCACCCAGCGCGACCATCAGGAAGGTGCCGACGACGATCGGCTCATGCAGCGGCAACGAACTCCAGTCGAGCCGACCGAAGATCAGCTTCCAGATGCCGCTATTTTCGGAGGCGGGATGCGGGGACATGGACGTTACGGCCTTGAAAGGGGGGAGGGGGTTTTCTCACGCCCCTCCCCTTCAGGGGAGGGGTTGGGGTGGGGGCGTGAGGCAGGCAGAGCGTCAAGACGATGGCCCCCACCCCCAGCCCTCGGATCGAGGCACGTGACTCGATCCGACCTAAAGGAGAGGGGAGTATTCGCGTTAATGCCCATCATGCCCCTCATGATCCTGCTGCCCCGGCGCCTGTTTGCCGCGCTCGGCAGGCGTGCGCTCTGCCGCTGGCGTCATGCCCGCAGGCTGGGCGATCTCGCCCTTCTTGCCGGGTTCGACCGGGTGATAGCCGCCCACGTCGATGGTGCCGTCATGGCGCAGGCCAGCGGTGTCGCGGGCTGACTCCTTGCCTGCGCCGCCGTGCATGTCGGTCATCATGATCGCGTCCATGCAACGCTTGCCCGGCTGCACGCACATGTTGAGTGCGGCGTGGAACAGGCGGGGTTCGACACTGGCGAAATAGGTCGGCTTCACCTTTTCGCTCGGCTGTTCCAGCTTCACATAGGTGGCGCGGTCCAGCGCCTTGCCGCTGGCCTTCACGCGGGCGACCCACTGGGCAAAGCCGCTTTGGTCCATCGCGTGGAATTTGAAGCGCATGTTGGAAAAGCCAGCGCCCGAATAGTTGGCGGAAAAGCCGTCAAAGCTGCCGGGCTTGTTGACGACCGCGTGCAGGCTGGTCTGCATCCCCGGCATGGCATAGATTTGCCCCGCCAGCGCCGGCACGAAAAAGCTGTTCATGATGGATGCCGAGGTGATCTTGAATTCGATCGGCTGGTCGACCGGCGCGGCCAGTTCATTGACGGTCGCGATGCCAAGCTCAGGGTAAATGAACAGCCATTTCCAGTCGAGCGCCACAACCTCGACCTGCAAGCGTTTAGCAGCGGGATCGACCTTGCGCTGCGCGTCCAGCCGCTCGATCGGGCGATAGGGGTCGAGCAGATGGGTGCTGGTCCAGGTGACCGCCCCCAGCGCGATGATGATCAGCAGCGGCGCGGACCAGATCAGCAGTTCCAGGCTGGTCGAATGGTCCCAGTCGGGATCATAATCGGCGGCCTGCGCCTTGGCCCGATATTTCCATGCGAACCAGGCGATGGTGGCCATCACTGGCAGCACGATGAGCAGCATCAATACGGTCGCGATCAGGATGAGATCGCGTTGCTGCACCGCAACGTCGCCGGATGGGGCCATCACCACCCAGTTGCACGCCCCCAAAGGCAGCAGCAGCAAGGGCGCGAATCGGCGCAGAAAAGCGCGGCATTTGGCGGATGGTCGAGCGATCATAGCCTCCGTCTAGTCAGGAAGTTACCGGGGCGACATTGGACCTTTTGTCCTATCCCTGTGCGGCTGCGAAATGGGGCATGGGTCTATTTGACAAGCCGATGATTCGCCGTGCAACGAAGTGCGGCGGACAATCGTTCCCGCAGCATGAAGGCCCGTTCCACGCCATGACATCCGCGACGACAACGCCCAACGAAACGCAGGCGGAACATGACGTGCGCAATCTTCATGCGCATAGCGGCAAAAAGATCGCGCCCGGCGAGATCGCCATCGGCGTCATCATCGGGCGGACGTCGGAATTTTTCGACTTTTTCGTCTATGCGATCGCGTCCTGCATCGTCTTTCCCGCCCATGTCTTTCCCTATCTGTCGCCGCTGGAAGGGACGCTCTGGTCCTTCGCCATTTTCGCGCTGGCTTTCGTCACGCGGCCGATCGGGTCGTTCATCTTCATGGCGGTGGATCGCGCCTATGGCCGGGGGGTGAAGCTGACCATCGCCTTGTTCCTGCTCGGCGGATCGACCGCGGCGATCGCCTTCCTGCCCGGCTATGCGACGATCGGTCACTGGTCCGCCGTGCTGCTGGCGCTGTTCCGTGCGGGGCAGGGTGTCGCGCTGGGCGGCACATGGGATGGCCTCGCGTCCCTGCTCTCGCTCAACGCGCCGCAGCGCAAGCGCGGCTGGTATGCGATGATGCCCCAACTGGGCGCGCCGCTGGCACTGATCGTGGCGGCGGGGCTGTTCGCCTTCTTCCTGTCCACCCTGTCGCCTGCCGATTTCCTCGACTGGGGCTGGCGCTATCCCTTCTTCGTGGCGTTCGCGATCAATGTGGTGGCGCTGTTCGCGCGGTTGCGGATCGTCGTGACGGAGGAGTTTTCGCGCCTCTATGAAACGCGCGAACTTCAGCCCTCGCCGGTCATCCCGACCATCCGCAGCGAAGGGCGCAATATCGTCATCGGGGCTTTCGCGCCGCTGGCCAGTTTCGCGCTGTTCCACATGGTCACCGTGTTCCCGCTTTCGTGGATCGCGCTCTACACCGACCAGCCGCTGGAGCGCTTTCTGGTAATCGAGGCGATTGGTGCCTGCGTCGGCGTGCTGGCGATCATCGTGTCGGGCTTCGTCGCCGACATGATCGGTCGCCGCCGGTTGCTGGGCTATTCGGCGGTCGGGATCGGCTTCTTCGCCGTCGCCGCGCCGCTGCTGCTCAATGGCGGCGATCTGGGCGAGGTCGCCTTCATGGTGCTGGGCTTCATCCTGCTGGGCCTGAGTTTCGGCCAGTCGTCGGGCGTGGTCGCCTCCAATTTCCGCATAGCGACCCGTTATACCGGATCGGCGCTGACCTCGGATCTCGCCTGGCTGGTGGGCGCGGGCTTTGCCCCGCTGGTCGCGCTGGCGATTTCCGCAGAGTTCGGGCTGGCCGCGTCGGGTGCCTATCTGCTGTCGGGCGCGGTGGTGACGGGATTCGCTCTGTTCGTGAACAAGGAACTGGCGGGTAAGGATCGCTAATATCAATACGCGATGGCTCCATTGATCTCCCCTCCCCGGCGGGGAGGGGCCGGGGGAGGGGGAGTGAGGCGAAGCCGAGCGTCCACGGTGGCGGCAGCACACCCCCACCCAACCTCCCCCTTTGAGGAGACCTTTGCAAAACCGATCAGATGTGATTCTGTTTTGATTGTGGGAGGGATGGTCGATGCATCGTTCAAGTGGTCAGGGGGATTTGGGTGGAGCCTGGTTGTCGCCG
>NZ_QVRA01000014.1 GCF_003591655.1 Sphingobium terrigena | reverse complement strand
TCCCCGCGACCGCTCATGCGAGGCTCGTTTGACTGCTCGATGTCCATGCTCACGCCTCCTCAAAGACCGCGAGCTTTCCTATTCCGGTGCCGGCAACAAGGCCGCCTTCCGTCGGCGCTTACGATGAGGGCATGACTGCTGATCTCGAAAATCCGAGCGAAGCTTTTTGGACAGGCGCCAAAGACGTTTGCCGAATTGGCATAATCTACGGGGCAGAATCGCCGGCACTTGCTGCGATCGGCCGGGCCTCGGTCACCAGCGTCGTTAGCAGTTTGCCCGGTTCCTCGCTGGTGATGTGATGGCCTGATCGCTCGAACCAGATCAATCGTTTCGACGGCGCGTGCACCCTCGCGAACCACTCGGCTGCCACCTCGCTCGACACATTCACGTCGTGCCGGCCAAGCAGCAGCACCAGCGGGACATCCAATCGCCGTATCGTCGAGAGGTCGGTTGCTAAAACCTTGGGCAGCAGGGCCTGGGTGACCGGTTCCTGACCCCTGAACGCATTGCGGACATCTTCATCGGTGTATTCCGGAGCCAGCTTGAAAGCGGCTGCCTCGAAGCCGCCGCCCGGCCGGCGCCATGCCGCCCCGCCGTAATGGTTTAGCCACTTGCGCTGCGTCAGGATAGCGGCAACGGTGAGCGGACGGTCGGCGGCACCGTAGGGGGCGATTGCTTCCATTTCGTGCACGGCTTGCGTGTTACCGTCGGCCCGCGCTTTGGAAATCGTCCATTGCCAACCACGCCGCTCGCTCTCCAGTCCGTCGGTTAGCTGGCCCATCCCAATGTAGGCATAGAGCCATTCGGGATGCGCTGCCGCAAGCTTCAGCCCTAACATGCTGCCCCAGCTGTGCCCGAGCACGAACACCTTGCGCTTACCGAACCGCTTGCGTGCCCACTGCACCAACTCTTCGGCATCGGCTTGGAAGCGCTCGGGCGTTAGCGTGGCAGGATCGCTCGCGCCGCTCAATGTATACGTCTTGCCAGCGTTGCGCTGGTCCCAATGAATAACAGTGAAATACTCGTCCCACCCGCGATCCCACCACCAATCGAGGGGCATCTCGACGAACCCGGGACCGCCATGGAAGTAGATCAGCACGGGGTTTCGCAAATCCTGGCTGCGGATTGATACGGCTTGGGAAATGCCGCCGATCGGCACCGTCTCAATCGCCTGCAAACCCTGCGGGCTGACGATTTCCCGCAGATCGGCAATGATTTTGACCGCTTCCGCCCGGGTGTGCGGCCCCACAGAACCTTCTTGGATCTGTGGTTGGGCGGCTGCGGGAAAAGCGGCGATAGTTGCGGCTAGTGCGACTAGCTTTTTCATACACTTTCCAATCATCTTGGATATCGGACTGCCAGCTTGCCAAATTTTCTGACCGCACGTCCATCATCGATTGGGCCGACATGACCACGATATTCCGGCAGCGGCCGACCCACCCCTGCTGTTTAGCCGCCGATTTTTGATCTCGACAAGCTGACGGTCGGCTTACTGAAATGTTGAAATTAAAGGCCCCCAGCGAACTCGGGCCGGTTTACGGTTTGTCCTGGACAGCTAGACCGTCGGCGCATCGTATTGCTACCCCCACTCGGATCGCAAGCCCGGCAGGCGTTGCATGAGCAAGGCTGGACCGCATGGCCGACACGGCTGGACGGAACGAGACCACGCGCGGAAGGTTGATATGACAGACCGACAGGAGATGATCATGGCTGCACGACCCTATTGGAAAGGCCAGATCCGGCTTGCACTCGTCTCTATCCCCGTCGAAATCTATTCCGCGACCCGAAGCGGCGCGACGATCGCCTTCAACCAGATCCATGAGCCTTCGGGCAAGCGCATCAAATATGAGAAGATCGTGCCCGGCATCGGGCCGATAGATCTCGACGACATCGTCAAAGGCTTTGAATATGCCAAGGGCGAATACGTCCTGCTGGATGAGAAGGAAATCGAAGGGGTCAAGCTGGAAAGCAAGAAGACGCTGGAGCTGACCCAATTCGTCGATGCACACGACATCGACATGATCTATTTCGAAAAGCCCTATTATGTCGTACCCGCCGACGATCTGGCGGAGGAAGCCTTCATCGTCCTGCGGGAAGCGCTGCGGCGCAGCCGGAAGGTTGGCCTTGGCCAATTGGCCATGCGCGGTCGGGAATATGTCGTCAGCATCAAGGCGTGCGGGCGCGGCATGGTGATGGAGACGTTGCGTTATGCCGATGAAGTCAACAAGGCTGCGAGCTATTTCCGCGAGATAGGCAACGGCGAGCCGGATGACGAATTACTCGATCTCGCCACGACCCTGATCGACAAGAAGACCGGTAAATTCGACGCGAGCGATTTTCACGATCGCTATGTCGATGCCCTAAAAGAGCTGATCGAGCATAAGAAGAAGGGCAAGACGCTGAACATCGACGGCGATGATGACGATGTCGCTGATCCACGGGGTAACAATGTCGTTGACCTGATGGCGGCGTTGAAAAAATCCATCGGCCCGGCCAGCAAGCCAAAGGCCCCGGCAAAGAAGCAGACAGGCAAGATAGCAGTCAAAATCAATGCGAAGTCGGCCGACAAGGCACCAGCAAAAGCGCCTGCCAAGAAACGGGCGTGAGCAGCTCGTTTCCGATGCTTTGCGCGTAGTGGATCATGACCGACGCGACCAAGGATCAGACGCTGCGCGAGATGGCCGCCCATCGTGGTTTCAAGCTGGTAAAGTCCCGCAGGCGCAAGGTTGGTGCGGGTGATTATGGCAAATATGGCCTGACCGATTCGGGCGGGAAGCCTTTGCTTGGGGTAGGTGACGACGGCTTCATCGCTTCGCTGGAGGATATCGAAGCCTTCCTGCGCAAGGGTGCCATTAGCACTTGGAAGGCATCGGCTGACGCCATGCCAGCACGCGCCACACCGGCAAGGAAAGCGACGACAGCGACGCATGAAAAGGTCGAGCCCGCCCTTCGGCCGCGCGCTAAGCGTTCCACCGGGCACACGCAAACGCCCTCGAAGAAGATTGCGGCCAGGCCCACACCCGAACCGGCCCCGCTCCGCATCCGCGCCGCCACGCCGGCGGATGCGGCAGACATGGCGGCGCTGCTGCGCCAGCTTGCCCAAACGGCTATCGATGAACACGGGGTCGCGCATAATCTTGAGCGGATCAGCAAGGCTGGTGGCGGCTTGATCGTCGCTGTTCTGGAGGGGATCGTCGGCTGTTGCGGCTGGACGCTGATACCCACGCTTCACCATGGCGTGATCGGCCGCATCACTGTCCTGCTGGTGGACGGGGCGCATCGCCGCCGAGGCATCGCGACCGCCATGCTGGATGCTGCGACAACCGTCTTGCGCGAAGCGGGATGCACGCGGATCGAAGCGATGAGCGATATTGAAATTAAAAATGCGCATAATTTCTTCCGGGCTTCGAAGTTCGAGCAGACCAGCTATCGGTTCGCGCGCGCCATTGACGCAGAAGCGTAACCCGCTTGCGAACTCCCGGAACGAGTTGGCGCGCTTGCGGATTGGGGGGCAAAGCAACGGACCGAACCAACATGGCGAAGGCGCAGGACAAAAGCCCGAAAGACAGTCTCGATCTCTATCGGGCCAAGCGCGATTTTGCGCGCACGGCCGAGCCTGCGGGCGCGGAGTTTCCGACGAGCGGCAACGGCTTTGTCGTCCAGAAACATGCAGCGTCGCGGTTGCATTATGACTTCCGGTTGGAACTGGACGGCGTGCTGGTTAGCTGGGCCGTCACCCGTGGGCCAAGCGCCAATCCCGACGACAAGCGCCTGGCGGTGCGGACCGAGGATCACCCGCTTGATTATGCGCGGTTCGAAGGCCTGATCCCCAAAGGCGAATATGGCGGCGGCACCGTCATGCTGTGGGACAATGGCACATGGGAACCGATAGCGGGTAAAGACCCGCGCAAGACGCTGCCGGAAGGGCATCTCCATTTCATCCTGCGCGGCCGCCGGATGCAGGGCGAATGGATATTGTTCCGGCTCAAGCCACGCGGGAAGGAGCGCGGCGAAAACTGGATATTGCGCAAGGTCAGCGACGCTTTTGCCGGTGGGTCGGACAATCTGGTCAATCACCATCTCACCAGCATCGACAGTGGCCGCACGATGGAGGAAATTGCCGCTGGCAAACCCGTTTCCCAGCGCAAAGCCGCAAAGGCGAAGCTAACTGCGCGCGGAAAAGCGAATGGCGAAGCCCCACCGCCTTTTCAGCCGGTGCAATTGGCAACACATGTCGACCATGTGCCTGCAGGCAATCACTGGCTCCACGAGCTGAAATATGATGGCTATCGCACGTTGCTGGCCATCGGCGGCGACAATGGCCGCGCCTATACGCGTTCAGGCCTCGACTGGTCCGATCGCTTTGCCGGGTTGATCGCTGACGCGACAAAGCTGGATGCATCAAGCGCCCTGATCGACGGCGAGGCCGTCGTGATCCTGCCCGATGGCCGCACCTGCTTTCAAGGCTTGCAGGCTGCGCTCAAGGATGATCCGGGCCGGATCGACTATATGGCGTTCGACCTGCTGGCGTTGAATGGCGAGGATATGACCAGGCGACCGTTGCTTGAACGCAAGGCGATGCTTGCCACGCTGATCGGCGATGGCGCGGGCCATATTCGCTATTCCGACCATATCATCGGGCGCGGCGAGCAGTTGTTCGAGCGTTTCTGCGGTGCGGGGCTTGAAGGCGTCATCTCCAAGCGGGTGGATGCGCGCTATTCCGGCGCGCGATCGGGAAGCTGGGTCAAGACCAAATGCATTCGCCGCCAGGAATTCGTGGTTGTGGGCTGGTTGCCCTCCGATAAGCAGCGCGGGTTCCGCTCGCTGCTGCTGGGCGTCCATGAAAGTGGCGCGCTGCGGTTCGCCGGGAAGGTCGGCACTGGCTTTTCGGCGGAGGAGATGGAGCGGCTGCTGGCCTTGATGGCACCGCTGGCCCGGAAGACGCCGACGGTCGAGGCCCCACGCGCGGCTGTGCGGCAGGCGCGCTGGATCAAGCCGAAACTGGTCGCCGAGGTCGCCTTTGCAGAATTTACCGAAGAAGGCGTGCTGCGCCATTCCAGCTATCTCGGATTGCGCGAGGACAAGAAGCCGGAAGCGGTCGTGCTGGAGGTAGAGGCCCCTGTCGAACAGGCGACGCGGCCCGCTGCGACCAGCGGGGTCAAGATCAGCAATCGCGACCGGGTGATCTTCCCGGAGGGCAAGCTCACTAAGGGCGAATTGGCTTATTATTATGAAGCGGTGGCGGATATCATGCTGCCTTGGGCAGGCAGTCGGCCGATCAGCCTCGTTCGCTGCCCGCAAGGCCGCGACAAGAAATGCTTCTTCCAGAAACATGATGCAGGCAGTTTCGGCGACGACGTCAAGCAAGTCAACATCCTGGAGAAGGATGGCCATGAAGAACCCTATCTCTTCGTCGATACGCCCGCAGGGCTGCTGACCTGCGTTCAGATGGGGACGATCGAATTTCACGGTTGGGGAGCCAGGATCGAGGATGTCGAGAAGCCCGACCGACTGGTGTTCGATCTTGATCCCGACGAGGGGCTGGCCTTCAAGGATGTGGTCTCCGCCGCCTTCCATCTGCAGGATATGCTGGCGCAGATGGGGCTCGTCACCTTCCCGATGGTGACAGGCGGCAAGGGCGTGCATGTGATCGCGCCGCTGACCCCCAGCGCGGAATGGCCGCAGGTCAAGGATTTCGCGCATCGTTTCGCCACCGCCCTGTCACAGGCCGATTCCGACCGGTTTACCGCTGCGCTCGCCAAGGCGAAGCGAACGGGCAAGATCTTCATCGACTATCTGCGCAACCAGCGCGGCGCTACGGCCGTCATGCCCTATAGCGCCCGTTCGCGCCCGCTCGCACCTATCGCGGTGCCGCTCAGCTGGGAGGAACTGCGGACGCTGGACGGCCCGGACCATTGGCACATCGGGGACGCAGGAGAGATGCTGAAGCGCGCGGCTTCCAAGGATCTGGCCCATTGGGGCAGAGCTGACCAAATCCTGCCGGATCTTTAGTCTGGTGCGGCCGAAGACGTCGACCGTCGGTGAACCGGGGCATGGCCAAGCCTAACGCAGGAACTCGCGGGCGGGGTGGCTCGTAATTTGACCTCCAGCCTTCGGAGCGACGGCGAAATATCCGCCCGCCAATCATCAGCAAGGAACCATCATGGCCGATCGCCTCACCCTGCAAGATCCACGCAACCAATATCCCAAGCCGCCTTTCCCCAAGCAGCCCCAGCCAGCCCCCGGCATAGCGGCGCAGATGGACCCCACACCAGACCATGGTGAAGAAAGCTATGTGGGGTCGGGTAAGCTCAAGGGACGCAAGGCGCTCGTTACGGGCGGCGATTCCGGCATTGGTCGGGCGGCGGCCATCGCCTACGCACGGGAAGGGGCCGATGTCGCCATTGCCTATCTGCCCAGCGAAGAGAGCGATGCGCAGGCCGTGATAGCCCTGATCGAAGCGGAGGGGCGCAAAGCCGTCGCGCTTCCCGGCGACGTGATGGATGAAGCTTGGTGCCGCCAGTCGGTCGACGATGCCGTCGCCGGTCTTGGCGGTTTGGACATTCTGGTCATCAATGCGGGCCGTCAGCAGTTTCGGGACGATGTGCAGGTGCTGAGCTCAGATGATTTCGACCGCACGATGAAGACCAACCTCTATGCGCTGCACTGGATCGCGCAGGCGGCGGTGCCGCATCTGCCCGCCGGTGCGTCGGTCATCACGACCGCGTCGATCCAAGCCTATGATCCATCAGCCATCCTCCTCGACTATGCAACGACGAAGGCAGGGATCGTGGCCTATACCAAGGCGCTGGCCAAGCAACTGATCGAGAAAGGCATCCGCGCCAATGTGGTGGCGCCTGGGCCCTTCTGGACGGTCCGGTCAGCCGCAGGAAAAGGTCACGAAATTCGGCGAGCAGAGCCAGTTCGGCCGCCCCGGCCAACCCGTCGAGATCGCGCCCATCTATGTGCTGCTGGCGTCGCAGGAGGGCAGTTATATCACCGGCGAGGTCTATGGTGTGACTGGCGGCGCGGGTATCGCCTGAACAGTGCCGCGTTGTGGGCGTGCCTGTCTCGACTATACATTATGGCAGCTGGTTGATCACTGACGAGTGCGATGCATATCAACGGCACATCTCTGCGGTCGACCCATCACGGACGCTCAGCGATCAATTTCCTATCCCTAGGTCCCGACGGTCTGCTTTTTGCGACGGCTACCGACCAGACCAAGTCTTCTTGGCGCTCGTCGCGAACGACTACTCCCGACAGCATCTGTCTTTTATCTCTGCGCGGTTGGTTGTTGTCCATACAGGCTGATTGCAGTGATCAGCCCGTCCCCGATCCACTGACCGAGCAGCGCGCCAGCCTCGACCACTCCGATCTCCTCACCGCACCGTTCGATCAGAGCGAGGCAAAGGGCACCAAACGTCGCGCCGGCGACGATGTGCTCCAGCGCGAAAGTCTCGATGGCCTGGACCGTGCGGAAACAAGGCGTAAAATCTTGTCGCCAGACAAGCATTGCACCGGGCTCCGGCAAAATGGCCGCCATCGGCGGATCGTCCTGCGCCGACAGCGCCGACCAGATTGCGCCTGCATTTGTGCGGGCCACGGCGATTTGCATCGTGGGGGTGAACAGCAATCCGGCATTGTCCCAGTCCACCGCCACCAGTCGCTCTGGAGACACAGGGGCAGCATCTGGCCCTTCAAAGGCTCGGCTCAGCGCGCAGTCGAGCCAGGCCAGTTCGGCCACTTCGGGATCGTTAGGGTAAAGTTCGGCGAGCGTGTGGGCGAACCCGTCACCATATACGCCTAGGGTCCAACCATGAGGTGGCGTGCTTTCGATATGCGCGCGAGCTGCATCGATGAACTCATCGTTGCCCAGCCACAGCAATGTCTTTTCGAACGTGTCCCGCAAGCAGTCGACGAGCTGCACCCGATAGGCGTTATGATACACGGCGAGGCCTGCCCGCGCGTCGGCATCCACCCATTCGGCCATCGACACCGGCGCGTCGATCAGCCAGCCGCGAAAGTCGCGTTGCATTGCCGAAAGGCTCATGCCGCCGCCTTCCGGTCGTCGCTCGCTAAGCTGCGCGCGATGTCCAGTTCGGCCAGCAGTTCGGCGAGTGGAGGGATGTCGTCGTCGCGCTCGATCATGGTCGCAACTGGGCCGATACGGCGGCAGGCATCGGCATAGAGCGCCCAGACCGACGGCGGTACGGGCTGGTCGTGGGTGTCGATCAGCCGGTCCTTGCCCTGGCTATGACCGGCAAGATGGATCTGGCGCACCCGGTCGGCCGGTACGCCATCGAGATAAGCGATTGGGTCAAACCCGTGATTGACCGCGCCGACATAGATATTGTTGACGTCGAGCAGCAGCGCGCAACCCGTGCGGTCGCACATCGCGTCCAGAAACTGCCATTCGGTCATGCTGTCGGCGGTGAATTGCAGATAGGTCGACGGATTCTCGATGAGCATTGTGCGTTGGAGCACATCCTGCGCCAGCGCGATGTTCGCGCAGACTATGTCCAGCGCTTCGTCGGTATAGGGCAACGGCAACAGGTCGTGGGAATTGAACCCCTCGATCCGCGTCCAGCACAGATGATCGGATACGAACAGCGGATCGAGATGATCCGCCAGCGCCTTGAGCCTGTGCAGATAGCCGTGATCAAGACCATCGGCAGAGCCGACTGACATCGAGACGCCATGCAGCGCGACCGGATGCCGCTCACGGATTTGGTCGAGGATATGGCGCGGCTTGCCGCCATCAATCATGAAATTCTCTGAGATCACCTCGACGAAATCCACCGGCACCGTGCCGGTCAGGAAATCCTGATAGTGCGGCGTGCGCAGGCCGAGGCCAAAGCCTTGGATTGTCGCGTCGGAATTGCCTGTCATCGGTTCGCTCCGGAAAAGAGGAGGTCCTACCGGGGGAAGCCGGACCTCCGGGTCGCGATCACCGGGGGGAGGCGATCGCGAAGCCTTCGATCACTGACCGGCGGGCCCAGTCAGGCTGCCACCAGCGGCGGCGCACTTCTTCTCGGACATTTCCTTGAAACCCGTGCCCTTGCAGCTGTTCAAGCCCTTGCAGTCATTCTTGGCGGTCTTGCAGTCGGATGTGCCCTTGCAGCTGTTGACGCCGTAGCAATGGACGGCCTTTGCGCCAGCGGCGCTTGCCGGGCTGGAGGCTACGACACCGGCCATGGCGAGCAGGGCGGCGGTGGTGGCGATGCTGACGCCAGACTTAAGCGTGATCATGATGTGGTCTCCGAATAGGCTTGCCGGGATGGCATGAGGTTCTTCGGAGGCACGCACCGGATGGTTACACGCAATCTACCAGCGCAAAAAACGCGGGCCTATCAACGCGCCTGCCAGTGCCGCCAGGCCAATGCCCAGGCTATACCAGGTCAGCACGAACATCGCCGATGCTTCAGGACAATGCAGGCCGTAGAGCGTTGCGGCGCAAGCTCCCGACGCAAGACCAGCGGTCGCGCCGGTAAGGCGCAATCGGGTCGGCGCGAACTGGCGAAATGCCCAGATCATCCCGATGAAGATCGGAGCCGACAGCATCGCCACGAAAATCGAGCATCTTTTCCAGCTCTGGCCCAGCCAGAGTGGAAGCCAGCCATCGATGGGCGTGCGGAACAACTCACCCGCCGCCACGCAGGCCAGTAGGCCAAAGGGAATGACAAGCAGCCAGAGCCACTGCGCCCGCGTCGCGTCCGGCCGCGACAGGTGGACGGTCGCCGCAATCGCCGCGATCCCCAGCGAAATCGTGTAGGCCGATTTCATCCAGAATGTGAAGCCGTGCATCGCCACGGCAAGATCCGGCCGGAATCCCAATGTGGAGGCTATAGCCATCAGCGTGACGACGGCGCCCACCGCAATCCCGACCGTTACCCTGCGCTCCACGAGATGTGGTGAAACTGCCGCCACGTTACCGGCGAGCGATCGGATGAGATCATCGGTCTGCATCAACCGTCTCCCTTGAGCCGCGCGGCCAAGGCCTTAAGTCCACGATGGACGGACACCTTCACGTCCACCTCGCTCATGCCTCCGGCCTTAGCGGCTTCCGCCATGCTCAAGCCATTGATCTTCGTCGCGCGGATCGCTCTGGCCTGTTTGTCCGATATGCCGCCGAGCAGCCGGTCGATGTCCATCCGCGCGGCGCAGGCATCCTCGAACCCTTCGGCGATCAATATGTCCTCAAGCCCCTCGATCGGTACCGTGCGGCGGGTGCGCCGAAACTGGTCGATCATCTTGTAGCGCGCGACCGCATAGGCCCAGGCGGCAAAGGGACGCGTTCGGTCATAAGTGCCGCGTCGCGTGTGAATGGCCATTAGAGTTTCTTGCACGAGGTCCTCGACATCATCTTCGGCACCGCGAAGGCGACGCCCGAAAAAGGATCGCAGCATGGGAACGAGCGCGCGGAGCAAGGCGGTATGGGCTTCGGCGTCTCCATCGAGACCGCCGATCATCCATATCCTGAGCTGTTCTTCGCTCGCCCGCATGTGCACTCCCGGACAGCTATTCGCGGTGCCGTGCCAGATGGTTACAGTGATACCGCAGAAAAAAGGTGCGGCTTAACCTGCGCCTCCTCTGTAACGCTTTTCAACGCCGCCGCGAAGAAGCTTGCGTGACCCGGCCCGCTTGGCCTCCCAGGGTCGCCGTGCGGCGGGATTATCCTTGATGATCCTGCCGCATGTGAGGCCCAAGCATTCACGGAGACTATCGATGACATCTACCCCCGCAGCCCTCGCCGCAGCCCTCGCTCTCACGATGATCGCCGGAAGCGCGCACGCCGCGGGTGCCGCCAAGCCGATGGAGAAATGCTATGGCGTCGCCCAAGCTGGCAAGAACGATTGCAAGGCCGGTGCCGGCACGAGCTGCGCCGGCACGTCGCGGATCGCTTATCAGGGCGATGCCTGGAAACTGGTCAAGGCTGGCACCTGCACGAAGATAAAGACGCCCAAAGGGTTCGGCTCGCTGATGCCGAAGGCCTGATCTTCACGAACCCCCGGAGAAGAGCGATGACAACTCTTGCACATCATTATCGTGAAGCATCGGCATGGCTGGCTGGCCATATATCGGAAAGCCTGCTGCTGCTGGTCGCGCGGCTTGGCATTGCGTCCATCTTCTTCCTGTCGGGTCGCACCAAGGTGGAAGGCGTGCTCACAATCATGCCTTCCACCTATGAGCTGTTCCGCTCCGACTATGCCTTGCCGTTGGTGCCGCCGGAGATTGCGGCGCACGCGGCGACATACTCGGAGCATTTTTTCCCTGTCCTGTTGGTGCTTGGCCTTTTTACCCGGCCTGGCGCCGCAGCGCTGCTGGGCATGACACTCGTCATTGAGATCTTCGTCTATCCTGATGCCTGGCCGACGCATTTGAGTTGGGCGGGGCTGCTGCTCCCTTTGATAGCGCGCGGCGGCGGCGTCTGGTCGCTCGACCACTTGTTTGGGTTTGAGATGCGCAAATAGGTCTTGGTCCTCTCATTGACCGGCGGGAACCGCCACAGGGCATCACGATCGTCGGTCAATCGACATCGACCCATTTCGGTCTTTCAAAGGGGAACTCTTGATTCCCGCAACCGGACGCTCCGCTCCGTTTTCGGGACAATGGTTTTGTGCTCACGGTTCGCACCGATCTTGATCAGGACCACGCTCCTTGCTGCCCTTGTTCCCGCATGGCCTCAATGAACACGCGAACCGCAGGCATAGCCGCCCGACCGGGATCGTAGAGCAGGCTTACCGGCATGGGGGACGGGGCATGATCCGCCAGCACCTCCACTAACTGCCCGTTCGCGATGCGCGGGGCCGATTGGTAGCTCAGCACATTGGCCAGCCCCACGCCCGCCTCAGCAGCGGCGATGGTAGCATCGATGCTGTTGACGATCAGGCGGGGGACCACGTCCACGATACTGTCGCCCCGTACACCAAACGGCCATGCGCTGCCGACGCGCACTCCGCTGCCCAAGATACAATGATGGCTGGCAAGTTCGGCAGGATCGGTGGGCGCGCCACGTTCGGCGAGATAAGCCGGGCTCGCCACGATGGTCTGCCGGACCGAGCCGATCGTCACGGCGCGCAACGTGCTGTCTGCCAGTGCCCCGATCCGCACCGCCACGTCGATACCCTCCTCGATGATGCGGACATTGCGGTCGAGCAGCATTATGCGCGCATTCAAACCCGCGTGGCTCGCCAGCAGCGCATTGATGACTGGAAGAACATGAAGGCGTCCGAACATCACCGGCGCGGTCACATAGAGTTGACCGCGCGGCACGGACCGCCCGCCCATGGTAATCTGCTCCGCTTCACGCAGGTCTGCCAGGATCCGCCGGGCCCGGTCTAGCAAGACCGCCCCCTCGTCCGTCAATGACACGGCCCGCGTCGAGCGATGGAACAACGTCACGCCCAGATGACGCTCCAGCGCCGCGACCGCGCGCGTGACCGCAGGCGGCGACATATCCAGCGACCGCGCCGCTGCCGCGAAGCCGCGCTGCTCGGCCACGGCGACAAAGACAGAGAGGCTCTCGAAGTGATCCATTATTCCTCAGAATGAAATAGTGAACGTCGATCATCGCTGATTATCGTGCCAAGGGCAACGCGCTATATCTCCTCGCATGGCACAGACATTTCTCCATACCCTCTTTGGTCCCGGAGCCCGCGCCATGCAGGCGGCGGCGGGATCGCGCACCTCCTATGCCCGTATGGAAGCGGACGCGGGACCAGTCGATGTGCTGACAAAGCGGGAACTGGATTTTATCGCTGCCCGCGACAGCTTCTACATGGCGAGCGTGTCTGAGGATGGCTGGCCCTATGTCCAACATCGTGGTGGACCGACAGGTTTCCTCCGCCATATCGAGGGCAATCGCATCGGGTTTGCGGATTATCGGGGGAACCGGCAATATCTTTCCGCCGCACATCTTGTGGCTGACGACCGTGTCTCGCTGTTCCTGATGGATTATCCGAACCGCCGACGCCTCAAGATCATCGGCCATGCCCATTCCAGCGAGGGTCCGGCGGACATCGCCGCGCTCATGCCGCAGGGCTATGCCGCCGAACCGGAACGCGCCTTCCTGATCGACGTCGTCGGATTCGACTGGAACTGCCCGCAACACATCACGCCGCGCTTCACCGAAGCTGAGGTACGGCGCGCTTCCCAACCCCTCATTGATGAGATCGCGGCGCTGCGTACCCGCATCGCCCAACTGGAAGGAACAGCATCATGACCGGCAAACTCACTCAAGGCATCCATCATGTCGGACTCACCGTGCCCGACCTCGATCAGGCGCGCGCCTTCTTCTGTGGCACATTGGGCTTTGCTGAGGTGGGCGGCGTGCCCGACTATCCCTCCATCTTCGTGTCGGATGGCGCGATCCTGCTAACCTTGTGGCGCGCTGCGGACCCGCTGACGGCCCGGGCCTTTGATCGGCGCGCGAATATCGGTCTCCATCATCTCTCGCTGGCGGTCGCCGACGATGCCGCGCTGCAGGCGGCGTGGGAGGCGGTGACGGCGCATCCGGAGGTAGTCGTCGATGCAGCGCCCGGTCCCATCCGTCCAGGGTCTTCGACGCGCCACTTCCTCATCTTCATTCCCGGTGGCATTCGCCTTGAGTTCGCCACGCCCTTTGCCTGAAAGGATTTCTCCCGATGTCGCGACCGCCCCTCCCGCCCTTTACCCATGAGACCGCATTGCAGAAGGTTCGCGCTGCCGAGGATGGCTGGAATGGCCGTGATCCCGCGCGCGTGGCGCTTGCCTACACCGAGGACAGCCAGTGGCGGAACCGGTCCGAGTTCCTTCAGGGGCGGGATGCTATCATTGCCTTCCTGACCGCGAAGTGGAGCCGCGAGCAGGACTATCGGCTGATCAAGGGTCTGTGGACCCATGACGGCAACCGGATCGCGGTGCGCTTCGCCTATGAATGGCGTGATGATGCAGGCGCCTGGTATCGCTCTTATGGCAATGAGAATTGGGAGTTCGCGACGAGCGGCCTGATGGCGCGGCGGATCGCGAGCATCAACGACCTGCCGATCTCCGAGGGGGAGCGCCTGTTCCACTGGCCGCTCGGGCAACGACCGGAGGATCATCCCGGATTGGAAGAACTGGGGCTGTAGGTTTCACAGCACGCGCGCACTCCGGCTAGCCCAATATAGACTTCGGCCCCACTACAAGAGCATTTTTACCGTCGCCGTACGTTCGCTTCCAAATGTACAGCGCGAATCGGAAGCCATCGACCCCTTCCCGGGCATTCAACAATCCCACCTCCACATTCCAAAGGCGGACATTAGGTTAACGAACACGGGCTTCTGCCAGGCGTTGCATCAGCCGGATTTGCGCTTGGTCCTGACCTTGGGAGCAGGCATTTCCTGAGATGTGATACGAACGATCTCGGCAAGCCACTCACGGTCATCCCACTTTTCCGCGTCGATCAGGAGACAGGGCTTTGCACCGGGATATGGAGGGGCTTCTTCCGCACCGGCAGCGAATGCCCGCCCTCCAACCGTGGGCTTTACGAATAGGTGGTCGTCGCAGACCAATGCGACCATTTTCCCATCGGAATAAATGCCAAACTCCCCAAACATCGCCTTGGCTGAAACGGTGCCGCCGCCTGCCATCTGCTCAACGAGGAATTCAACAGTTTTACGATCGGATGCCATAAGGCGATATCGCCGGTCCTGATGAAAAGGTCGAGGGTTAATCGACCCTTGTGAGACGCTCAGGGACCAAAAATTAGTCCCCAGGTGCAGACCGTCCGGTTCAGGCAGCGACCAGCTATCGCCGTTCCCATGAGGTGACACGAACGTCCGAGTTTGACAGGATCTGCTAATCCAGGTTCATCAAGCAGCCGGACGCCAGCTACCCTTAATAGACAGTTGCGAGGTCTGGGATCGCGCTCGCGATACAGGCATGACAATCTAACCGCCGGAGATTCTGCCATGCGATTGCTATCCTATTTTTTAGGCGTTCTCCTGACGATGGGGACCAGCCCGGCCGTAGCTCAGACCGCAGCGATCCCGCCGTGGGCTGTGCCGACAGACAATCCCATCGAGGAGCGTCAGATCGTATTCGAGCATGGCGGTGCACGGCTGTCGGGTACGTTGTTCGTGCCCAAAGACGGCAAGTTGCACGCCGCCGTCATCGCGCTGCACGGCGCTCAAGCGCCTCTTCGCAGCGCGCCGCTATATCGTCATCTGACCGAGGTGATGCCCCGCCTCGGTATTGCGGTTCTGCTGTACGACCGGCGCGGGTCAGGCGCATCAACCAGCGGCGGGGCGCCCGCCGGCAATTTTGACCTGCTGGCGGACGACGCCGTCGCGGCCTTCGCACGGTTAAGCCGAGAGCGCGACATCGATCCGCGCCGCATCGGCTTCTGGGGATTGTCGCAGGGTGGGTGGCTGACCATCCTGGCGGCGAAGAAGGAGCAGCGAGCCGCTTTTGCAATTGCCGTGTCGGGGCCGATGTCAGCAGCGGATGTCCAGATGAATTTCGCTGTGTCGAACATCCTGCGCATCCAGGGCAAATCACAGGAGACAATCGACCGGGCGATCGCCGCGCGCACGGCGGTCGATGACTACGTCCGCGGGAAGGCGACCCGAGTCGCTGCCGAGCGGGCCGAGGCCGGCATCCGTAACGAGCCTTGGTATGCCGACACCTGGATCAAGGGTAACATAGACGACCCCGAATGGCGTCAGCAGATCGGCAACGACCCGCTGCGTGCGTTGTTTGGATCGCGCGTACCCACACTGATTGTCTTTGGCCAAGCCGATCCGTGGGTCCCCGTTGCGGCTTCGCTCGCGGCATTACGTGCACACCATGCCGAGTCGCCGCAAATTACCGTGCGCGTAATCGACGGGGCGGATCACGCGATGATGCTGGGCGTGGCATCCGCTCAACAAGTCGACGCGCGCTTCGCTACCAACGCGACGCCCAACGCGCCCGCCTATTTCGCGCTGCTAGGCGTTTGGTTGCAACGGATCATCATGCCTTGATCGCTGCACTCGGTGCTGGACGAGGTATACCTCCGCCCCCCCCCCCCATTTCAACATCGCTTTCGAGACGGTTCGCAGAGGCGGCTGCCGCGGCTTGTTCCGACCCAGACTGTGTGAAAACGCGGCAGATGTGGTATGTTGGTCTAACGTTTTGGGGGATCATATGGGTCGCTTCATTTCTGGTGCTGATCGCAAACAAACCACGCTATTTCCGCCCTGCGTAGATGACTGGATCGGCGAAGATAATCCGGTTCGAGTGATTGATGCATTTGTCGACGCGCTCGATTTGTTGGGACTGGGATTTGAGGGCGTGGAGCCTGCTGCCACGGGTCGGCCCTCTTATCATCCGTCGGTTTTGCTCAAGCTCTACATTTACGGATATTTGAACCGGGTGCAGTCGAGCCGTCGTCTTGAGCGCGAGGCCGATCGCAATGTCGAACTCATGTGGCTGGTGGGTCGGCTTGTCCCTGATCACAAGACGATTGCGGATTTCCGTCGCGACAATGGCGTAGCGATCCGCCAAGTCTGCAGCCGTTTCGTCTTGCTTTGCCGGGAGATGAGCCTGCTCACGAGTGGAAGCATCGCAATCGACGGCAGCAAGTTCAAAGCCGTCAATAATCGCGATCGCAACTTCACCAAGGCCAAGCTGGCGCGGCGCCGGGAACAGATTGAAGAGAGCGTCACACGTTATCTTGCCCAGCTCGACACGGCTGATCGGCATCAACCAACGGACGTGCTGGCTGCAAAAACGACGCGCCTCAAAGAGAGGATCGCCAAGCTCGAGGGGGAGATGAAACGTCTCGACGGACTGGAGGAGCAGATGCTGGCTGCCTCAGATCAGCAGATATCCTTGACCGATCCAGACGCCCGCTCAATGGCCACCAGCGGCCGGGGAACTGGGATGGTCGGCTACAATGTCCAGATAGCCGTCGATACCGAAAACCACATCATCGTCACGCATGATGTGACGAATATCGGCAATGATCGCGCTCAACTGACCCGCATGTCGACGAAAACGAAAGCGGTGCTGGAAAAGGACCAGCTCGAGGTTGTCGTCGATCGTGGCTACTTCTCTGGCGTGGAAATACTGGCAAGTGAACAAGCCGGGGTGACGGTCACAATGCCAAGGCCGATGACCTCTGAAGCCAAAATGGCTGGGCGGTTTGGAAAACAAGACTTCATCTATCTCCCCGAGCAGGATGCCTATCGCTGTCCAGCGGGCGAAACTCTCAGCTACCGGTACACTCGCGAAGAAGGGGGACTGACGCTGAAACGCTATTGGGCAAGTGTCTGTGCAAACTGCTCGATGAAGGCGCAATGCACGCCGAGCAAAGAGCGCCGTGTCTCCCGATGGGAGCATGAAGAGGTGATCGAAGCGATGCAGCTTCGACTGGATGCCAATCCTAACGCCATGCGCATACGACGCCAGACCGTCGAACATCCCTTTGGCACCCTGAAGGCCCGAATGGGCTACACGCACTTCCTTACAAAGACGAAACCGCGCGTCTCAACCGAGATGGCGCTCCATGTCCTCGCTTACAACTTGACCAGGGTGCTCAACATCATGGGTAGCAAGGCAATCCTGAAAGCCATCACCACATAATGGCCATGCCGCACTCGGGTCTCGCCAATGTGTTTGCTAATCAACTCGCTACTCAAAACCTCCGTGCCAGCGTTTTCACACAGCCTAGACCCAAGCCAGACGCTCAGCAGCTAATTTTCGCTCTCCAAGAGCAGGCGGCAGTTAACCACCTATGGCCTTTCCGGCGAAGCCCCAGTGATGTCGGCTTGCACCGGAACTGGTCATCATGGGGTCAAATCGCGGCGAACAGGTATGCACCAATCTCCGACGCTCTTCAGCTACATCATCGCCCCTAGTGGAAGACGCTCACTGCCTGCCATCTCTGAGCTGCAGGAAAGGAGGTTCGGACGAAGCTGTTGGGGGCATTTGCGGCCGCATACGGGTTGCATGTTGACTGCTGCCGACTATGGCCTGTGAATCTTGAAGCTAGCTTATTGAGAGGCTGAACGAGAAAAATTTGTGTGAGGGTAGGAGGCTCAGCGATCACGTCAGCCAAATGCTCCCGCTAGCCTTGCCGACGTTGCTCTTGCGGTAAAGCAGCAAACTATCATCTCACGGTTAAAAATCTAATGCTGCCTCTATTCCAGGCCTGTTACGGGAATCCGGTGGTTGAGTGTTTTACATCAATGAAGTGGGCAGATGGACGCAGCGAACGATGAATGATGCGAACCTTCACCGCTGGTTTCAGGAGGCAGTTCTGCCGAACGAGGCGATGCTCGTCCGCTTCATTCGGCGCAATTGGCCTAATTCCGACGATGTCGTCGACATTCGCCAGGATGTGTACGAACACGCGCTAATCGGCGCACAAAGGGCGATCCCCGTAACACCCCGCGCCTATCTCCTCACCATCGCCCGCAACATCCTTCTCAACCGCGCCCGGCGTGCCAAAATCGTGTCCTTTGATTTGGTGGCAGATCTGGAAGAGCTTGACTACCTAGCGGAAGGATATGACGCCGAAAACACGCTCGTGGCGCGCGATCAGCTTCGCCGCGCGGAGGCTGGCCTGGACCTGCTGCCACCGCGCTGCCGCGAAGTTGTCCGTCTGAGGAAGCTGGAAGGGATGTCGACGCGTGAGGTCGCGGCGCATCTGGGCGTGGGGCATCATACGGTGGAGCGGCAGTTGACGCTGGGCATGCGGGCGCTGGTCGACTTCATGCTCGGCGGGGAAGGCCGCATCGTGCGCAAGACGGCGACCGTCCCGCCACGCCAAGAGGCAGGGCATGAGTGAGGCCCGTCGCCTCGAAGCGCTCGCTGCGCAATGGCTGGTCCGTCGCGAAGAGCCGGACTGGAGCCAGCGCCAGCAAGATGAACTCAATGCCTGGCTTGACGAATCCATGGCTCACAAGGCGGCGTTCTGGCGTCTTGAACATGGCTGGCGGGAGGCGGATCGCATCGCGGCCGTCGCCCCCCCGCCATCCCGGCGCACGTCGTCGTGGATGTCGTATCTGCCCCGGCTGACCGCCCTTGCCGCCTCGCTCCTGATCGCGGCAGGGCTGGGCTTTATAATGCTGCCCGCCCGACCGCAGCCGGTACTGGCCGCGAAAACGGACATCGGACAGCGTCGCCTGCTTGAACTGGGCGACGGCAGCCGGATCGAAATGAACACCCGCAGCGCCATTCGCGCGCAGGTCGGTCGGGACGAGCGCGAAGTCTGGATCGACAAGGGCGAAGTCTATTTCGAGGTGTTTCATGACTCGGGGCATCCCTTCGTCGTCCATGCGGGCGACCGCCGGGTGACTGTGCTAGGGACCAAATTTTCCGTCCGGCGTGATCGGGACCGGGTGATAGTGTCGGTCGCGGAAGGAAAGGTCAGGGTCGACGACGAATCCGCAGACGCCCCTGCGCGTCAATCCGTCATTACGGCAGGCGACATTGCGATCGCGCGCGGCGCTTCGATGCTGATAACCCAGAAATCGGAAGAGAAGGTCAGCGACCAGCTCGCCTGGCGCAACGGCATCCTGCGTTTCGACCAACAACCGCTTGGCGAGGTAATCGCCGAATTCAACCGCTACAATCTATCCCAGATCGCGGTATCCGACCCCGCCGTCGCACAGATGCGGATGGGTGGCGTGTTTCAGCCCGGCAATGTCGATGCGTTTCTGCGCTTGCTGGAGGATGCCTATGGCCTCCACGTATCGCGTTCGGGCGAAACCATAAAAATTTCTCGATAGGCGTTAGGGTTTCTTCGCAGCAGCGTGTCTCTCATTACTAGAGACGCCGAAGAGCGCCTCTAGTAAAAAGGGGTGGATTATGTCGGAGAGGATTATCCCGGCCATGATGGCTGGCGTTTGCATCATCGCCTGCGGGGCGGCAAGCCCCGCTCATGCCTATGCGCAAGTCCGGGTATTCAATATTGCGCCCGGCGAGATGCGCATCGTGCTCGAACAATGGAGCCGACAGTCGGGCCGCGAACTCATGTATCGGGTAGAGGATGTGAGGGGGCTGCGGTCGCCCGGAGTCCGGGCAAGTCTGGCGCCGCAAAAGGCGCTGGCCGCCCTGCTGGCGGGTTCGGGGCTCGTGATGCGTGTCGATAACAGCGGGGCCACCGCCATCGTCCGCAATTCCGCTGTCCAACGTCCGATATCCGACGCGGCGCCCGCACAGGTCGATCAGCCGGGAGGTATTACGGATATCGTCGTGACAGCCCGCCGGACCGAGGAGCGGAGCCAGCGTGTGCCGGTTTCGATCACCGCGTTTAATCAGGACAATCTGCGCGAGAAGGGCATATCGACCGGCACCGATCTTCAAAACTTCACCCCCTCCCTGTCGGTCGTTGGTGATGTCGCGCGCAATCAGGAAACCTATTCCATTCGCGGCATGGGCGGCAATGGCGGTCCCGGCACGGGCAGCGGTCCGGGCGTGGTCGGCTATTTTGCCGAAGTCCCTTCCTCCGTATCGGGGCCAGGTAATTTCTACGATCTGGCATCGCTTCAGGTGCTGAAAGGCCCGCAAGGCACGCTATTTGGCCGCAACACGACAGGCGGCGCGGTTCTGCTGGAGCCGCAGCGACCGAAGATGAATATCACGGAGGGCTATGTCGACTTCACCTTCGGCAATTTCGCGCGCAAGAGCGGTCAGGGCGCGCTCAACATTCCGATCGTCGACGACGTCCTCGCCGTCCGTATCGCCGGGCAGTTCGACAAGCGCGACGGCTATGTCCGCGACGTGGTGACGGGCCGGGATTACCTCAATCGCAACAATTACAGCCTGCGCCTCGGCGTGCAATTCAACCCCACCGATACGTTCAGCAATTATACGGCGGTAAGTTATGCCGACGTCAAGGAACATGGCGGCGGCTCCATTCTGCTCGCCGTCAACCCCAACCGTCCCTACGCAGCGTTGCTTCAGCCCTATCTCGCGGCGCAACAAGCGCGCGGCATACGCAGAACTGCGCTGAGCGTTCCGACGCGAGAGGTGGCGAAGAACCTCCTCATCCTCAACAATACCCAGTGGCAGCCGACCGACACGCTGACGATCAAGAATATCGTCAGCTACGCCCGGTCGCGATCGACCAGCGCGACGGACCGCGATTCCACGCCGCTTCAAATCGCGGATCTGCTGGGCGCGTATCCAGGCAGCTACAACAACAACCTGCGCACCATCACGGAGGAACTGCAATTCCGTTATGAAAACGGCCCGCTGCGTCTACAATTTGGCGGCTTCTTTTTGGATCAGAAAACCCCGTCGGATCTGACTTTCGCAACGATCAATCCCATGCAGAGCGGCGGTATTTTGGGCGGCGGGCCACTGCTCATACCGCCAGCGTTGCAGCCGTTGCTCGGCCTGAGCGGCCCTCTGGCTCCTGCGCTCAGCCTTCAACCCTCTGCGCATGTCGATGGACGCAGCAAGGCGCTGTACGCACAGGCACAATATAAGGTTACGCCCGAACTGACAGCGACCGCCGGGTTCCGCTGGACCTGGGATCGGTTCGGCGGCGACATCCAGTCCTATCAGGCTGCGTCGAGCTATCAGATATTCAACAAACTGGCCGCGCTGGGCGTCATCAGCAACGCGCAGGCGGCGCAGATAGTGGGCCTCAATTCCGACCTTTGCGTCTATGACGCCTATCAGGCAGTCGCATCGGGCGGGTTCCCGACACGACACTATCCCAATTGCACCACGCCGACCTTCAACGGCAAAAGCGACGGACCGACCTGGCAACTGGGCCTAGACTGGCAGGCGGACCCCCAAACCCTGCTCTATGCCGTGTCCCGCCGGGGCTACAAGTCCGGCGCTAGCAATCCGATCGTGTCGCTGTTTCTGGGCGAGGCCCATCCCCTGTTCGCGGTCCAGCCGGAAAAAGTGACCGACGCGGAAGTGGGACTGAAGCGCGACTGGACGCTTGGCGATGTCAAGGCGCGCACGAATATCTCGGCCTTCTACACATGGTATAGCGATATTCAGGTTGTGCAGCGGGCCGCGATCGCCGGGGCGGATATTTTGACCAACGCCCAGAAAGCGCGGGTCATGGGGCTTGAGTTCGAAGGCGTGGTGGTTCCGGCCAAGGGCGTTACGCTAAGCGCCGTCTATTCCTACAACTCGGCGAAATATCTGGCCTATGACACCATTGCGATCCCGGCCATTCCACAAGCGCTGACCGCGGCGCAGCCCAGTCGCGACCTGTCCGGCACGCCATTTTCCTTCGTGCCCAAGCACAAGATCGGGGTGAATGGCCGCGTCGCGCTGCCTATCCCTGCGTCCGAAGGGGAGATGGCGGTGAGCGCAAACTGGTCATATCAGTCGAGCCAACGAGTCACGCCGGAAAATCAGCCGTTCGACACGATCGCAGGATATAGCCTCTTCAACCTGCGGCTGGACTGGAACAATGCCCGCGGCGCGCCGATCGACCTGTCGATCTACGGCAACAACATCTTCAACAAGGCATATCGGATCACCGCCAATCCGAGCTACAACAATTCCGGCTTCATCAACTCCATATATGGCGAGTCTGCCACCTATGGCGTTCAGTTGCGCTATCGCTTCTGATGCGGGCGCATGGTTTCCTTCCGCTGATTGCGCTTATGCTGGCCTTGCAGGGATGTGGCGAGACAGTCGAACGGCGCGCAATTTCTGTCGATCAGCAAAAACTGGTCGACAGGATGCGCGCCGCCGGCGCCACCGATATCGACGCCAACGGGCGCGCCGATGGCGGCATGAGCGTGGCAGGCAAGCTTGGAGGCCGTCTGTTCGGCATTGCCGTACCGGCGCGGTGGAACAGGCAGGCCGTGCTGTTCGCCAACGGCTATTCCATACCCGGTACGCCGGTGTCGGTGCCGGCCGACCCTGTCGCGAAGGAGCCGTCGGGCGGCTATCTCACCGCTGCCTACAAGGACGGGTTTGCCGTGGGCCAAAGCGCCTTCGACAAGCCGGCCATGGCGGTCAAAAGTGGCGTCGCCAACACGCTGCGCCTGCGCGAATGGTTTCGACGGCTCGGCACGGAGCGCTTCTATCTGGGCGGCGCGTCAATGGGCGGGAACATCGTCATGGCGTTGATCGAAAAACATCCCGACGCCTTTGCCGGAGCAATGGCCGCGTGCGGCGTGACCGGGGACTGGGAAACGGAGATCGGCGCTCTTGTGGACCTGCGCGCGAGCTATGATTATTTTACCCGCGGCACAGACTATGCGCTGCCGGGCGACAAGGCGCTTGACGCCAATGGCCTGTCGCCGGTCCCGCCGACCGGCCTCGGCTTTGCCCGGCCGCTCTGGCTGATGTGGCAGATCAGGCGCATGAGCGCGCCCATCGGCGCGCTGTTCAAGGAAGCCCGGCGCAATCCGGGCGGCGCCGAAGCGAGGATGGTGGCGCGCATCGCATCGGTTGCAGGCGCTGACGCCGATCCTGGCAGCTTCATGTTCGCCATCATGACCGCGATGGTCGGCATGGACGACATGCGCGCCAGCTTCGGTGGCGTCGTCTATGGCAACCGGAAAAAAATCTATCATAGCGACCTTCTGACCGAGGCAGAAAATGCGGCGCTCAATCGCGACATCGGGCGGACGGACGCCGATCCAAAGGCGATCGCATTCGCGGACCAATGGTATCGGTCGACCGGACGCTTCCGCACGCCACTCATCACCGTGCACAGCGCACATGACGGGCTGGTCTTCGCGCAACAGGGGCGACTGCTTGCGGCGCGCGTGAAGCAGCAGGGCAATGACGGGCGGCTGATCCAGCTTTGGGCGCCTTCCCAGCAGAAGGACATACCCGGCGCCGGTTTGAAAGGATGGGCGCATTGCGGCTTCACGCCGCAGGAAGGCCCCCAACTGTGGCAGGCGCTGCACCAGTGGGTCGAAACGGGCCAGCGCCCCGATAAGGGGACGTAAGGACATGGCGAACATGATCGACAGGCGCAAAGCGATGGGATTGGTCGCGGGCGGTATGTCAGCGGCGGCAGTGCATCCTGCGAAGGCTGCCAAGGCCGACGCATCGGGACGCCCACCCTTCCTTTGGGGCGCGGCGACGGCGGGACATCAGGTGGAGGGCAATAATGTCAACGCCGATATCTGGTTGCTCGAACAGGTGAAGCCCACCGTCTTTGCAGAACCGTCGGGCGATGCCTGCAACAGCCTTCACCGGTGGCGGGAAGATATCGAAATCGTCAAGACGCTGGGCCTCAACTGCTATCGCTTCTCCGTGGAATGGTGCCGGATCGAACCGGCGAAGGATCAGTTCAGCCAAGCCTATCTCGACCATTACACGCAGATGATCGATCATTGCCGCGAGCGGGGGCTGGCCCCGGTCGTGACCTTCAATCATTTCACTACACCGCGCTGGTTTGCGGCAACTGGCGGCTGGGAAAATCCGGACGCGCCGGATCTGTTCGCCCGTTACTGTGACCGGGTGGCGCGGGCTATGGCGGGTGGGATCAGCCACGCGCTGACCTTCAACGAGCCAAACCTTGCGCTTGGTGGGCGCTGGGCGAGCAGCCCGCCTTCTACCGCCTTCATGGACAAGATCGCCGCCAGCGTTGCCGCCGCCGCGAAGGCAAGCGGATCTGACCGTTTCTCGCTGCTCAATGCGGGCGATCCCGAACCGATGATCCCAGGCGTCGTCGCGGCCCATGTGAAGGCGCGCGAAGCCATTCGCGCTGTGCGTGGCGACCTGCCGATCGGCCTCAGCCTCGCCATTCCAGACAATGTCGCAGCCGGTCCTGACAGCGCGATCGAGCGCAAGCGCGCCCATGTCTATGCCCCATTCTTCGCCGTGACCGACAAGGACGATTTTATCGGCATACAGACCTATGGCCGCGCCTATGTCGGGCCGAAGGGCGACGTCGACCTGCCCGCCGATGCGCCCCGCCGCCCGGACGGCAGGGAATGGTATCCGCAAGCGGTCGGCGACGTCGTGCGCTACGCCCACAAGGCGACGGGAAAGCCGGTCCTGGTCACTGAAAATGGCATCGATGCCGCCGACGACAAAGAACGCACCCGCTTCATTCCGTCGGCAATCGCGTCGATCGAGGCGGCACGGCGCGACGGAATACCGGTGATAGGCTATATACACTGGTCGCTGCTCGATAATTTCGAATGGATGTCGGGCTATGGCCCAAAATATGGCCTGGTATCGGTCGATCGCACGAGCTTTCGGCGACAGGTGAAGCCGAGCGCCAAACTCTATGGCCGCATAGCCCAATCGGGCGGGACGATGCACGGATGACCGCCGGTCTGATGCGCACAAGGGGAAGGCTTCGTGTTGCGATAGCCGCAGCCATGCTGCTTTCGTCGACGCGTGCTCCGGCGCAGATCGTCAAGGCGCCGTGGCCGGACACATTATCAACGCAAGCGCTAGCTTCCATCGCCGCCAATGACGCCCGCCCCCCCGAACCGGCCGCGATGCCCGACCGCCGCGCCAGGGCGGAATCGATCCAGCAGGCGATTGGCGGTCCCCGCCTCCGCCGCTACCAGGTGCGGATCGAGGAAACCGTCATAGCGGGAGTTCCGGTTCGCATCTTCCACCCGCGCAATGAGCGGTCGAACGGCCCATGGCTGATGAACCTGCATGGCGGCGGCTTCATGGTCGACGCCGGGTCGATCACCGAAAATGCCGCCGTCGCCGGGCTGACCGGCTATCGCGTCATTGCCGTGCGCTACCGTCTGGCGCCCGAACACCCCTATCCCGCCGGGGTCGATGATGCGCTTTCCGTCTATCGCATATTGTCGAAGGATCGAGCGATCGGGCTTTACGGCACCTCGGCGGGCGCCATATTGTCGGCGCAGTTGATTGCGCGGCTGCGCGCATCGGGACTGCCGCAGCCGGCCGCGCTCGGCTTCTTCAGCGGTACCGCCGACCTCTCGCGCGATGCCGATACGACCACCCTGTTTGCTGCTCCCGCCGGGGTCCGAGCGCTGGCTCGCCTCTATGCTGGTGCGCACGACCTGACGGACCCCCTGCTGTCGCCCGGGCTTGGAAAACTGGAAGGATGGCCACCAACGCTCTGTCTGACGAGCGTCCGCGATTTTTTACTGGGCGGAACGGCGGACTTCTGCCGTAGCCTCGATGCAGCTCATGTGTCGGCCAAGCTGCTGGTGTGGGACGGTCTGCCCCATGCCTTCTGGAGCTATATCGACGCGCCGGAAAGCGAGGCGGCCTTTGCCGCCATGGTACGCTTTTTCCGGGAGAGGATGGAGAATACACAATGAAAGCCCTCATGATCGCTTCATGGACAGTCCTTCTGGCAGCGCCAGCCAGTGCGCAACAGGTGGCTGTCCCCGCCTTCACCCTGCCGCCATCCAGCCAGCTCAGCGAGCAAGCGAAGCAGGTGCTCGCCCGGATGAAAGCCGCGACCGCGCCCAAAGACATTGCTGGCGATGTGACCAGGCAACGTGCCTTCTATCAGCGCTACAATGACGACCGCCTCGCCGAAATGCGTCGCCATTTCGCGACGACAGAACGCCCCACACAGATAAACGGCGTTCGGGTCCACATCGTCGATCCGAAGGACGGCCCGGCAGCAGCCAACGCGCACCGCATCCTCATCAACGTGCATGGTGGCGCTTTCATGTGGGGATCGGGCAGCGGTGCGCTGGTCGAAGCGATACCGATCGCCGCCACGATGGGCATCCGCGTCGTGACGGTCGATTACCGCCTGACGCCTGAACACCGCTACCCCGCAGCGTCGCAGGATGTGACCGCGGTCTATGGCGAGCTGCTGAAAACCTATAGCCCATCGGCCATCGGTATCTATGGCTGTTCAGCAGGCGGGATCATCACCGCGCAGGCGACCGCCTGGATACGCAAGGCAGGTTTGCCGCGCCCCGGCGCGATCGGAACCTTCTGCGGGACCGGAGCCGGTTATTCGGGGGACAGCCCCTATCTGGCCGGGCCGAGCACAGGGGGCGATGTCATGGCTGCGCCTGCGCTGCCCGCGACGCTGCCAACGCCCTATATGGAGGGCGTTCCCGCCGACGACGCTGCCGCCTATCCATTGATGTCGGAAGCGGAAATACGCGCGATGCCGCCGACGCTGCTGCTTGCAGGCGGGCGCGACTTCGCCGTCAGCGCCCTGACGCTCGCGCACCGACGCCTTGCGCGGGCGGGAGTCGACAGCGACCTTCAGCTGTTCGATGGCCTGCCCCACGCCTTCTTCATGTGGCCGGACATGCCCGAATCCGCTGAGGCATTTCAGCTGATAGCGCAGTTTTTCGACCGCCATCTGACCGACAGGAACCAGTGAGACCCCCCGGAGAACATGTCCATGCGTGCTACTCGCCTCATGATTTGCGCCGCAGCTATCGGCGCGACCTTCCTTTCCGTTCCACCGATTTCAGCGCGTACGCCAGCGGTCGCGCTGGCCACGGATCGGAACGCACTCGTTGCGCGCGCGCAGTCGCTCGGCGCGACGAACGTGACCGGAAAACCGGCGCCCAATGGCGGAACCACCCTTAACGGCAAGTTGGGCGGCGCGCAGTTCGCGCTTGTTTTTCCGGCCGGGTGGAAAGGCGACAGTCTTTTGTACGCACACGGTTATTCGACTCCCGGCATGCCAATTGCGGTGGAGGCCGACCCGGTTGAAAAGGGGCCAGGCGGCGCCCTGTTTCGGGCCATATACGATCAGGGCTTCGCCGTCGGCCACAGCGCATACGACAAGGCGGGGTTGGGCGTGGAAACAGCGGTTCGCAACACAAAGCGCCTGCGCGACTTCATCACCGCACTGGGCGGAAAGCGCGTCTATGTGCTCGGTGACTCCATGGGCGGCAGCATCGTCGTCACCCTGCTGGAACTCTATCCGCGCGCCTTTGCCGGTGGCCTTGCCCGCTGCGGTGTGGTCGACAGTTGGAAGACCTTGCTAGGCCAGCTAACGGATATGCGGCTGGCTTACACCGTCCTGACGCGCGATACGCCCTACGCGTTGCCGGGGGAGCGGGACGTGCGGCTCGACGCGATATCGTCCGTGCCGCCCGCTGGAACCCCTGACCCGCAGGCTACCGCCTATGTCTGGACCCGGATGGGCCAGGTCGCGCAGCCGCCGCTGGCGCTGTGGACTGCGGCACAAAAGAACCCCGACGGCTCCGAAGCGCGGATCGTGCGACAGGTGACGGCGATCGGCGGCTTCGATTATGATGCTGCGTCGCTGACCTATCCTCTGGTCACGACCGCGCTGGGTGCGTCGGACATGGCCGCCACGGCGGGCGGCTGGATATATGATAACCGCCAAAAACATTATTCCGCCTCTGGCATGACCGCGCAGGAGGAAACGATGCTGAACGCGCAGATCCAGCGGGTGCGAGCAGCCCCCAAGGCGACCGCCTATCTCACCCGATGGCATGAGGCGACCGGCCGGATCAACACGCCGCTCATCACGATGCACAACCGGATCGACTCTCTCGTCCCTTATGCGCAGGAAGTCGCTTTTGAGGCAAAGGTGCGCGCAAACGGTCGCGACAGATTCCTTGTGGCCTATGCCGTGCCGCCGACCCGCGCGCCACTGCCTATCGGCGGGATCGAGGGCTATACCCATTGCGGCTTCAGCCCTGCGCAGGCGCTGGCGGGATGGAATGCGCTGCGCCAGTGGGTCGAAACCAAGCGGAAACCCGGCCCAGACGCTATCCAATGAGACAGTATCTAGCTGACCAACGGCGTGACCCGCGCATTGTGTGATCGATACGCTATTGTGCGCCGCAATCGATAATCAGCGACCGGCACAGAACCGGCGCGCATAAGGAGAGATATTGGGCGATGAAGCCGGTTTCCGACATCGACAATCTGGTCGACTATATAGCGCTTGCCTGTGAGGACAATGGTGCAAGCCCCGTTTTTTTCGAAGGCGACGTCTGCCTGACCTACGGCGAATGGTGGGACAGATCGGAGGCCATTGCCGCGCTTATGCGCAACAAGGGCGTGGTTCCCGGCGACAGGGTCGCCGTGATCCTGCCCAACGGCATCGCCTTTCCTTTAGCCACGGCGGCTGTGCTTCGGCTTGGTTGCGTACAGGTGAATTGCAATCCCCTCTACACGCCCCGTGAGCTTGGGCATCAGCTCAACGACGCAGGCGTAAAAGCGGCCGTGATTCCTGCGACCGCGCTGCCGACACTGATTGCGGCGGCGCCGCGCGATATGGAGCATGTCATACTGACAGGCGCGTGTAATCCATCGCTGCTCGACACGGTCCCCGCCACCTGGACGATCAGTACATGGGATGACGCGCTCGCCATTGTGCCGGACCCCGCGATGTCATGGCCAGCGCTCACGCGCGAGGATCTTGCGTTTCTCCAATATACCGGTGGCACTACCGGCCCTTCGAAGGGGGCGATGCTGACACACGGCAACATTCTGGCGAATATCGAGCAGTTCATGGATAGAAGCGCGTTGATCCTGAACCACGGTCCTATCAAGGTGCTGACGGCTATCCCGCTTTATCATATCTTCGCGCTGACCGTGAACCTGTTCTCCTCGATCGCACTGGGCGCAGCCAATGTGCTGATCGCCGATCCGCGTAAACTAGACCAACTGATCGATGCATGGCACCGTCATGACGTGAACTTCGTCACGGGGGTGAACACGTTGTTCAAGGCGCTGGGCGCGCATCCAGGCTTTCAGGCACTTCGGTTTCATCCGCGCCTCATTACCATGGGCGGCGGTGCAACTGTGCAGCCGGTGGTATCTGCCCAATGGCATAGGCTGACGGGTGGTCATATCAAAGAAGGATATGGCCTGTCGGAAACGTCCCCCATCCTCACATGCACGCCACTCGACGAACCACGCTTTCTTGCAAGTGTCGGCCTCCCGGTAAAAAACACCCAAATCGCCCTTCGCGACGAGAAAGGGCAGGATGTCGAGAATGGCGCGATTGGTGAACTATGTGCGCGCGGGCCGCAGGTCATGAAAGGATATTGGCGCAATCCCGAAGCGACCGCTGCGGCGACCACAGCAGATGGCTTTTTCCGTACTGGAGACATAGCGCGCTGCGATCCCGATGGACGCTACCATATCGTCGACCGGCTCAAGGACATGATCCTTGTCTCAGGCTTCAACGTCTATCCGAACGAGATAGAGGCGGTCACCTCCGACTTACCCGGCGTCGTGGAATGCGCATGCGTTGGAGTTCCGGACGGCCAAGGTTGCGAAGCTGTGGCGCTCTATATTGTCCGACGCGACGAGACGCTAACAGCGGAAATGGTGATCGCGCATTGTCGCCGCAACCTGACCGCTTACAAGGTGCCACGGCACATTCATTTCATTGAAACAATGCCAAAATCAGCGGTGGGTAAGCTGTTGCGACGGGAACTACGGGCAATTTCCCCTGTCGCTACCTCTCGCAAGCCCGGAGCATCGCTATGACGAGATGATCGACTAGGTCACACTTAAGAACGCATGGTTCGATGCAGGCTAGTGCCCCATCCGGTCGCGCATAGCTGCCAACGTTGACGCTGCGCTGTTGGGCGGCAGTATTGGCCGATCATCCGATTTTGCCGTTGCAAAGGCTGGCGGCGCAACCGAAAGAGCGGGCATGAAAAATTGGCGATCCTTCGTTGCTGCCGGCCTCGTCTCCCTCCTCGCGTTGGGAAATCCGGGCTGGGCGCAATCCTCCCCTGCCGAACTATACGGCGACCTGTTCCAGCGCGTTCAGCTTGAAAAACTGTTCCCCGACGGCAAGACCTTCGTCGACGCGACACCGCGATCGAACCCTGCCGCGATCATGGCGGCCTATCGCCAGCAACCGCCTCAGGGCAAGGACGCGCTGAAAACATTCGTGCTGCACCACTTCCGCGTGCCGGGCGTCAACGATCATGGCGCGTCCAACCTGCGCGCGCATGTCCGCACCCTGTGGCCGACGCTCGTCCGCCAGCCGGTCGAGCGACAGGCGGGCAGTTCCGCGCTGCCGCTGCCCACGCCCTTCGTCGTACCGGGCGGCCGCTTTCGCGAAATCTATTATTGGGACAGCTATTTCACCATGCTGGGCCTGGCGGTCGACGGTCAGCAGTCGCTGATCGAAAGCATGCTGGTGGATTTCACCGCGACGATCGAAATCTACGGCCACATCCCCAACGGCATGCGCAGCTATTATCTCAGCCGGTCGCAGCCGCCCTTCTACGCGCTGATGCTGGACCTGTCGAAGGATGACAGCCCCGACACCGCCACTCGTCAGCTGGCGGCACTGCGACAGGAATATGCCTATTGGATGAAGGGCGCGTCCTGCGTTCAGGCCAGCCGTCCGTGCGAACGCATCGTGCGGATGCCCGACGGCACGCTGCTCAACCGCTATTGGGACGACAAGGATACGCCCCGCGACGAATCCTATGCCGAAGATGTGGCGACCGCGGCGGAGGCGAAGGGCGACAAGGCCATCACCTATCGCCACCTGCGCGCGGGCGCGGAAAGCGGCTGGGACTTCAGCTCGCGCTGGTTCGGCGACGGGCGGACGATCGCGACCATCCACACGACCGACATCGTACCGGTGGACCTCAACAGCCTGATGCTGGCGATGGAACAGCGGATCGAGGCGCGCTGCCAGAAGGCGGGCGACAGCGCCTGCGCCACCGAATTTGCAGGGCTGGCGCGCAAGCGCAAGGCGGCGATCGACCGCTATCTGTGGGTCGGCAAGGAAGGCCGCTATGCCGACTGGGACAGCAAGGCGAAGAAGCCCACAGCCATCCTGTCCGCCGCGACCCTCTATCCGCTGTTCGTCGGCGCGGCGTCGCCTGCACAGGCTGATGCCGTGGCGACCACGGTCCGCGCGAAACTGCTGGGCAGCGGCGGCCTGCGCACCACACCCAACCGGACCGGCCAGCAATGGGATACGCCCAATGGCTGGGCGCCGCTGCAATGGGTGGCGATCGACGGGCTGGCGCGCAATGGGCAGGAAACGCTGGCCCGCGACATTGCCGGGCGCTGGATCGGTACGGTCGCAGCGGCCTATGCCGAAACCGGCAAGATGCTGGAAAAATATGATGTGGAAGAACGCAAGCCCGGCGGCGGAGGCGAATATCCGCTTCAGGACGGGTTCGGATGGACCAATGGCGTGACCAGCGCGCTGCTGGACCGTTATCCCGACATAGCGGCCGAACTGGAAAAGGCCGAATAAAGCATAATGAAGTCGGCTGGCACAGCCTATGGCTCGCATCATGCGGAAAACAGAAAAGAAGGGGGCCGGGCGATTGGATCGCCCGGCCCCCTTCTTTTGCTCACATGATCAGAAGCTGTAGGCCGCGCTGAAGCGGAAGGACCGGCCCAGGATCGGACGCGCCAGGATCGTGCCTGCACCCTGCGATCCGATGATGCGCGGATTGCCTTCGGTCAGACCCAGCTCGTCGGTCAGGTTGTTACCCGTAACCGCCAGCTTCAGCCGCTGGTTGACGTCCACCGACACGCCCGCGTCCAGCTGATAATAGTTGGGCAGCAACTGCGCATTTTCCGGGTCGGAGAAACGGTCGCCCGTATATTGCAGCGTGGCGAAGATGGACGGACGGAAATCGCCCACCGTCAGTTCGTAGCTGGGCGTCACGCGCCACATCCACTTGGGCTGACGCTGCACGCGGTTGCCCGTATTGTCGATGGTGCCGTTGCCGCTGAAGAAGCCGCGATAGGTGCCGTCGAGATAGGTGCCCGCCGCTGCGATGCTGAAGCCCGCGAACGGACGGATCACGCCTTCCAGCTCGACGCCGGTCGCCTTGGCGCCGCCGACCGATTCATTGGGCACGCCGTTGATGATCTGCGTCGTCGCCAGACCGTCGAACTTGTTGTGGAACAAGGTCGCATAGAGGTTCAGCATCGGCGTCGAAACCTTCAACCCGCCTTCATAGGTGTCCACCTTCGAGATGATGGTCAGCCCTTCGCGCAGATTGTCGAACTGCGGGAAGCTGTTGCCGCGGCTGTACCGGGCAAAGACGCCGATCTGGCTGGTGAAGTCGTAGTTGGCGCCCGCCGTCCACGACCAGCGCGACGCGCCATAGTCGATACGGCCTGCACCGCCCAGCTGCACGGTCCGGTCGTACAGGGTGGCGGCGCTGCCATCCTGATCGAAGGCCGCGCCGGAGGTGGCGACATCGCCCACGACTTCATGACGCTGCCAGCGCACGCCGCCATCGACGCGCAGCTGGTCGGTGATCTGGAGCTCGTCCACCGCATAGAAGGCGATGTCGCGCCCCTCATAACGACCGTTCACCAGGAAGCTGGCGCCGGAGGTGAAGCCGTCGCGGGTCGCCACGCGGCCATCGCCCAGCGTCAGGTTCAGGCGACGGGCATTGGGTTCGGCCGTCAGCAGAACGTCGTTGCCCAGCGCCCAGTTGTCGCGGGTGGTGTAGTTGGCAAGGTAGAAGCCGCCGGTCAGCTTGTTGCCGCCAGCCTTGAACTCCAGCGCCATGTCGTTGACGAAAGCGTCGATCCGCTTGCGCACGTCCCAGATGCCCGCGCGCATGACCTGCGTGCCGGCCGCTGCCGCCGCGCCGCCCGATGCGTAGGTCAGGCTGCCCACGGTCGAACCCGCGCCGCCCAGCGTCGTCGCCATGGCCGCCGCGCTCATCGGTGCGTCGGTGGGCACCAGTCCGATGGTGTTGGCCGTGCCCCACATATAGCTGGCGCGTTCGCGAATGCTCAGGCCGTCGACCAGTTCGTAATCGAAGCTGAGGCCGAAATTGCCCAGCTTCGCGCCGCGACCATCGGCCAGGTCGACGGTGCGACCGGCGTTGTTGGTGGTAACGCGGACATCGCGACCGGCGAGCGCGCCGGTGCCATGGTCGAAATTGGCGAACTGGCTGATCTTGCTGCCATCCTGATTGACGGGGATGGGCAGCAGCCACTGGCCATGATCGTTGAGGTAACGACCGTAAATCAGCAGCGAGCCGCGACCGCCGAAGTCGTGGCGGATGTTCGCGGTGATCTGACCACCCTTTTCGGCGCGGAACTGCGGATCGCGGATGCCATTGCCCTGCGCATAATAGCCGCCGACCATGAAGGTCGTGTCTTCGCTGATCGGCCCCGAAATCCAGGCATCGCCGCGAATTTCGTCATAATCGGTGTAGGACAGCTTCGCAAAGCCCTTCAGCGTCTGACCGCCTTCGCGCTGCTGCACATTGACGGTCAGGCCCGGCTGGCCGTTCGAGAAAAGCGATCCGGTGCCGCCGCGCACGGCTTCCACGCGATCGACCGTTTCGTCGAGGCGGATCAGCTGCGAATTTTCAAGGAAAGACAGGGTCGAAGGCGGGAAGAAAGGCACGCCGCCCAGCTGGAAGGTCACGAACTGCGCATCGCCGCCCGACGGATACCCACGCACGAAGATGTTGGCGCCGTTCTGGCCGCCGGAGCTTTCGGCGCTGACGCCCGGAATGGTGCGCAGCAGGTCGGCCGTGCTGTTGGGCGCGGCGCGGGCGATGGCGTCGCTGGACAGGCTGGTGACGGCGAAGGCTGCGTCCTGACGGCGCGTGCCGCCGCCTGCGGTGCCGACCACGACGATGTCGGCCTGATTTTCATCGGCCGCCGCTTCGGGCGCATCCTGCGCGGCAGGGGCGGTCTGGGCCATCGCGCTCCCGGCGATCAGGGCGAATGGTGCAGCGCCAGCCAGAAGCAGTCTGGACGCGGATAGACGGATGTTATGCATTATGATGTTCCTCCTGAGCTTCCGGCATTCTCAAAGGAGCCGGATCGCAATCATGGTTGGGAAGCCGCCTTGAACGTTGTCTTCCACTGCCCGCGTCGGACCGCGGGCGAAACGGCGCCCTGACCGCTTAATCACGTGCTCGCAAGAAAGTTTCGCACCTGTTGTAATTCGATAATCAAGTGTGACATTGGTGCACCAGTGCTTCGGCATCGCTTGCGACGGGGTCGATCCTTCTGGCGAGGATTATATCGGACGCGAGGATGGTCAGCGGTCACGCTAGACGGCATCGGAAGGTTGCTTCGAGGCTAGGTCAAAAGTAGAGATAAAGCATATCTCAGAACTGTCCTATCAGCAGGTACATACCTTCTATCGCAATGCGACCCCCGGCTCGGCAAATTTTGACGTCGGCTCGCCGGAAAATTTGTCGGTCGGCATGTCGCTTATGGATAGTGCAAACTCCTAATTCAGCATTCGTTGCAGGTAGATGTCGACCCTTAGTCGCCGTTCCGTGGTCGATTTCGGCTTCCCAACAGCAGAAGGTCGGCTTTCTCTAGGCATTCTTAGCGATAGTGGCTAACCTCGTGTCAGAGGGTCGACTGCTGTAGTCGCCTGAGACGCTATGGGTGATGGCCACTGACGAGGCCTAAATCCGTGAGCAACGAAACGCCTACCTTCAGATTGTGACATCGACACCTCTTGGTGCCGCACCCGCGACCAACGCAGCATGCGACGCTGCCTGCGAAGCTAGGTACTTCTGCCGGATATCTTCCCCGTGCATGCGCTGATCAGTAAGGTGACGCTCAACCGTATATTCGGAATCCGGATCTTGTTTAGCTTTTAGCCTCCCTGATTTGCGAATTTTCGCGCCTAAAGCCAGCGCGTCTAGGCCTCGCCCGATCAACTGCATGACAAGTTCGTGATCCCCGCCGTCCGGTGGATCGAAGTCGTACAAGTACGCGATTTTTGCACTCGCCGCCGCATGTTTCACCCGATACGCAAACGCGTCTTCGGTCCGACGAATGCCGACCCGCCGCCAGTCGATCTCCGTCGGAAAGTCAGGAAGTTCAGGTAGTGCTCCATGAGCAACGCCAGCGTGGCCGCTCGACGATATGTATTCACTATATTCGCCGAGACGATGTGAGCAGGCGCTGGCATATTCTTCAAAGAAAAGTGCAGCGTACAAGGCGGAGAAGCGACCCTCTGCGCCAGCCACCCATTTCTCTTTGACCCACAATGCACCCTGGGCAGCGATGGCGGTAGCGACGGCGGTGCCAAGGATCGTTAAGAAGGCCATTTGCGGTATCCCTATGAGGCGGGTCATCGCCTGACTAGCGGCGCATCCACTCATCGCGGATTTTGTCGATCGCGAGATCCTTCCACTGCTGCTGCCAAAGATCCCAGTACGGAATATCAGTCGATGCTGGAGCGGTCGTGCAGACCTCAATTTGGACAACTGAAGGCAGCGCGATCGACTCGCCAACCAATAGCGCCTCCCCCTGTTTGAACGCCGGCATCTTGTCGATGAGCGTTCCCAATGAGTCCGGCAGCAACTTGCGGACATAGCCTTGATCGACGGGATTAGTTAGGCGCATCGCGATAAAATTGTTACATTGGGAGAAGATCGTCTCTGAGATCTCCGATGGTCGCTGGCTCGCGAGCAGTAAGGTAACCCCATACTTTCGACCCTCTTTGGCAATGCGCTCGATCGACATCTTTGACGCCCGGAACTTTGACAGTTCGCTGTTCGGCACATATTTGTGCGCCTCCTCGTAAACGAGAAGAATGGGCGCATCATTATTTATCTTCTCATTAGCATTCTCAGCGCAGCGCAAGCGTTTATAGAAATACCCATGTTCGAAAATCAGGCGCGAGATGAGCGAAACTGTTATGCTCAGGACCTCAAACGGAACACCGCTCAAGTCAATAACTGTCACATTCTTGCATTCACCTTCACCGTATCCCAATATAGAGCGAAGCGTCTCTTCAAACGTGATGATCCTAGACTTCTCTCCAAGAAAGAAATCAAGCCGCCGGTCGTTTATCTTGCTTTCAAGGCGATTAACAAAATTTGTCAAACGCCCATAGAGACTTCCCTGAGTGGTTTTCTCCTGACCTTTTTTTGGACCACTTGCATAAAGCTCTCCGGTCCCGTTAACTTGGGTATTCTTTTCGACCGCGTCTTTCAAAATATCCCCGATATCAAACGGCAGCGGTGTATCGAGGTGGATCCTTTGCTTCTCGATTTCACCGCCTTGGAAGTTATCCTTCCTGCTCTTGATTACAGCGTCCTTGAACACGTTGCGCTGATTATGATCATTCGCCTCGGTGTCGAGGAAGAACTCCTCCAATTCCTCACCGCTCAGCATCCAGTAGGGGAGAACCAGGCTGGCACTGTCGATGAAATTCGCCTCCGGGAAGGCCGCACGATATTCTGAATGGATATCGAAAATGATCACATGCGAGTTGTTCAGCGTATAGTCGCCCTTCGCCCCAACCGCCTTCTGAACGATCTTTGCAACGGTGTGGGACTTACCGGAGCCTGTGGAGCCGACCACCGCGATATGCTTGTTGAAGAATTTGTTCCCATCGACGGGAACTTCGACCTCTTTGTTAGTTGCAAGGCTCGAGAAGCAGAAACGATCCTTCACGGGCAACGAGCTACCATAGATCAGGCGGATATCGTCGATCGTTGCCGGCTGGACCGTCTTGGGCGGGATCGCCAGCGCGTCTCCGCCGCGCTCAAACTTCTGATCGCGCAGAACGCCGAGCGGGAAAGCCTCGATTACATAGTCCTGACTGCCGTCTTCGCGCGCCTGGATCTGAAAATTCTCAATGATGGCGACTAGTACCGCATTCTCATTGTCGGCGATCTTCAAATAAGAGCCGACGCGGAGAGACTCCTCGGCGATCCTGAAATTCTCCAGGTCATCGACGACGATCTTTACCTTATTAGGAAAGACAGCGACGACTTCCGCTTTTACATCACTCATACCCACCCCCTAAATGATCTTGTCAATATCTTCGTACTTGGGAATCTGGAATCGGGTGTGTCTGATGGCACCATCACCAAAGTCTTCAACTGGCTCACTGCGATAGAATTCGTAGATCTCGCGCGAGCGCTGGAACGACAGAAAGGTCTGCCGCGCCTCCGCCAGATCGCAGAATAGTCTCAGAGCCGGACCAGCGGCGGCGTAGGAGGCCGGCCGGGAGATCGACCCGGCGTCGAACTGGGCGCCCTTGAAATCGTAGCCGTCGACGAAGCGAACGTCTTCATTGTGCAGCTCCTGCTTGAGGCCGGCAAGTTCGCTATCGTCAATGCCGACGAGCAGAACGTACGGCGAGAAGGGCTTCGCGTCGCGCTTGGATAGCTTGGAATATTTCCGGGAGATCGTCTTCAATAGCGTTTTGACCGTGTTCCGACTGTAGCTGTCGTCAGCCGCATGGATGATGAAGAGCCGTTCGGCCGGGGAGACGTTGACGCCCGTTGCGAAAAACTCGTTGCGCAACCCGCGATAATATTTGGCCGTACCGAGCTTGGCGATGAACCACTCATCAAAGAGATACGATGATGTATCTATTCGCTTTATGAAGTCTGCCCTCGTTATAACACGCAGAGCCTCCCCCGGCTCGATGGCGAGTTCTTTGATGACCCTTAGGGCGCTGTTATAATAAAAGAACTCGGCTGCGAACGGCGAACAACCAAACTGCTTTGCAAGGCTCTCAATGATGGTCTGAAACTGATCGTCGAATTTCGCCGCATTTACATCGATGGACAGGAGCTTCAAAAAATCCTCAAGCTCCGCATCACTGACACCTAGCTCTTCATGCTTTTTGACCGTTTTTTCTTTCGACGTAGTCGTGAGAAAATTAGCCTTGAGGAAGCCAATATCGAATGGGAGCACCAACTTGTCCTGCCCCGACGCAAAATGGCCGCTGAGCTGATATTGGATCGTTGGCCGATCGGCCGTAAGGCCCGCTTTGTAGTGCGCGAGCATGAACATGATCGCAGGCTTGATAATCGAATGATTATACTCGGATTTCTCGTAATATTTACACTGGACCGCGGTCGTTTCCGTAGCCGTGTGGATGTCAATATCCTCAATGCATTCGATCGCCACCGAGTCATTCGCGCCGGTTAGCCCCAGGATGCTGAGGATCGAGCGATCGAATTGATAGAAATAGCCAGCAATCGTAGAAACTGCACTCCGATCAGCCACGATTACCCCCTACGGTGATCTTCCGCGCGAACGTCACTCCGCATTCATTCGGCATCAAAATCCCCATTTTCGGCCGTTCCCGGTTGTCGATGATGGTATATCAGCGATTGAGGACTGCATGATCACAACACGATCCGATTTCCAGCGACATGTCTGAAGGCGCGATCGCGGCAGGTGAGGAGGACGACCTGCATGCGGGTCGCGGCCTCCGACAGGATCTCGATCATCGTGTCGAGACGGGCATCGTCGGAATAGACCAGCGGATCGTCGAGGATCAGCGACACGGGCTTTCCCTGCTCCAGCAGCATATCGGCAAATGCAATCCGGGTGAGAACGGCAAGCTGCTCCTGCGTGCCGCGCGACAGGCTCGCGCAGCTTTCGTCTACGCCCGCACGGATCACGCTTTCGAGACCGAGATCCTCCGAAAAGTTGAGCTCGCATCCAGGCAGCAGACGCTCGATATGACGCTTCGCCCGCGCCGCCACCGGACCGACAAATTTGGCCGACGTCTCGTTACGGGCTGCGTCGAGGGTGCTTCGCAGCAGCTTCAGCGTTTCCGCTTCATCGGTGATGCGCTGAAGAGCAAGACGCGCCGCCTCGACTTCCTCGGAGGCGGCAGCTGTCCGATCCGCAAGGCCGAGTCCGCCCTCGCTCTCGATCGTCCCTTCAAGGCGCGCGATATCGGTCTCCAACCGCGTTCGGGTTTCCCCGGCCGTGCGCACCCTCGCATCGATCAATTCGATTTTGCGCGTGATTGCCGCAACATCGTGCGCAGAGGCATCGCGGACTGCGTCTTCAACCTTGACCGAAGCCTCTGCGGCTTGCTCGCGCGCCTTAGCCAGATCTTCGGTAAGCGTCGTCCATTCAGGTCGCCGCTCGATCGCCTCAAGCGCGCTGACAGCGTTGGCAACATCGCTCGTGGCCCTAGCTTCTGCCGTCGCAAGAGGCGCTTCCTCCTTCTCTGCCCGACGCAGGGCCTCAATGGCGCTGTCCTGGGCCCCTTCGGCACGGGCTGAGGCGCTATCGGCCGTCTCCACCGCCTTCGTGAGCGCCTCGATATCGGGAAGCTCCCCCTCCCCCACGGCCTCCTCCGTACCGAGCTCAGCAACGAACAGTTTGAGCGCGGCGGATCCAGCAGTGACCTGAAGGAGATCGTCGGCGGGCGTGGCCGCTTCGATGCGCGCCTCCAGGGTTCGCAGATCGGCTGCGGCATCCCTAGCGATCTCGTGGCGGGCTCTCGCGGCAGCAAGATCGACAACACCAAGATCGTCGAGTGCGGCTTTCTGCTTACGAAGCGCAGACGCCAAGACCTCTGCGGCGCTGGCGGCAGACGCCGGCGGCGTGATTTGCAGCTCGGCGGCGCCGAAGCGGACATGGACCTCATGATCGAGGGTACGCACGCCGAGTGCCATTGGCTCGCCATCAATCGTGATGCCGTTTGCTGAGCCGGACAACGCAATCCGGGTCGCTCCGGCGCTCACCACTGCCTGCGCTTCGGCAACGGCACGATCATGCGCTTCAAGCGACGTCAGCACTTTCGGGGCGATCGCCGTGTCGGAGAGCGCCTTCGCGGTGCTGTGTTGTTCCTCGAGCTTCAGGAGATCGGCATGCCGCTGGCGCGCGGACTGGACCGCTAGACCGCGACGGCTTTGTCGGTTCCTCTCTTCTCCTTCCGCCAAGGCCGTTCGCGCGGCCTGGCGTTCCGTACGCGCGACATCAAGCGCGGTGCGCGCATCTACCACTTTCTGCTTCGCGGCCGACAATGTGTCGGCGACACCGAGGCGCCGTTCACTTGCCTCGGTCAGCGCTGCATCTGCTTTCATTCGGACCTGAGTCGCGTCGTCGTGGCGCTGCCGAAGGTCAGCGAGCGCCTTCACCTTACCGTTGACCGCCTCTTGCTCGGCACGACGGGTGCTGAGGATTTGGGCCGCCGCTCGCGCGACGTCGAGCGAAGCGACCAGGTCGCTACGCGTCTGCGCATCCGTATTGTCCGCCATCTCACGCTGGATGATCTTTAGGCGAGCGCGAGCCGCCTCGACATCTGAGAAGCTGCGCTCCAACATGGCTAATCGATCCGCGGCTTCGCGTGCTGCGGTCTCGGCAGCGTCGAGCCGCTCACGCGCATCCGCTTGCCGGCCACGCTTCTGTCCCGTCGGTGTCCAGTAGACCTCATACTGAGCCTCGACCCGATCCCTGACGCGGCGATAGGCAGCGCCACCCATGATCGACCCGACTTCCGCCTCGAGTGTGGAGGTGACGCTGTCGCGCACGATCTGGCCGGGCGCGGTCACGGACAGGGCTTCGGTCTGGGCGACCCACAGCAAACCGAGAGCGCCATAAGTCGCGACATCGCCGCCCCGGCTCGTGTCGCGGACTGAACCGAGCAGCGCATTCAAGCGCGCCTCGGCCTCCTCCCCTTGTGCACGGCCCTGAGGCCCAGAAATCTCGACCGATGCGCTGCGCAAGAAATGCTTGGTCACCGACCACGGCGCGCCATCGACATCGAAAGTGACCTCGACCTCAGGACCAACCGCATCGCCATGGGGGGCGAAGGATTGGGCCAGCTGATTGCGCGTGTTGAAGCGCACGAAAAAGGCCGCGCGCAAGGCCTCGAGAAGTGTCGACTTGCCCGTCTCATTCGGCTCGATGACGACGTTGAGGCCGTCAGTAAGGCCCTCGATCACTACGGGCGCGCGGAATTTCCGGAAATTTTCCACCGCGATGCGACGAATGACGAGGCTCATGCCGGCTCCTCCCGGCTATATTCCACGAAGAGCCGCTCAAGGGCCCGCTTCGCGACCACCGCATCCTCGCCGCCGCGTTCGATCCTGGCATTAAGCATCGTCGCCGCCGCCCCGAGCATGCCCTCGACGGCTAGATTCGAAATGTCTTCCTCCCTTGGCCGGCCAACCAGATCATCCGCGCGCACGTCGAGATACCGCAGCTGATGGCCGATATCGTTTTCGAGCCGACCCAGCATACCAATCCGGTCGCCGAGACTGGTGATACCAGCCAGCGTCAGGCGCAGAAGCGTTGTGGGCGGGTCGATCGCGCCAAAAAGCAATGCGCACTCGGCATCGAACGCTGCCTGGTCACTGACCATCCAGTCCCGTAGAAGCCATTGGAATCGGCCCGTGCGGATCGGCGTGACGGAGGGCTCCGCACCGGTTGACAGCTCCACGACAAGGGCCTGCCCGGGATCATCCCGCTGGAAGCGATCGACTTCGGGCGTGCCGGCATACCAGGTGCGACCATCGACGCGGAGGGCCCCATGCCAGTCGCCAAGCGCTAGATAGTCGAGGTTCGATCGGCGGGCGCGATCGGGCGCGATCTTGTTCTTCGTTTCGCCTTGCGAGCCGAAGTCGCGGATTGAACCGTGTGCGAGGCCGATGCGTAGGGTCGCGCCGGGCGTCTCCATGGCGTCGAAACGGGCGGTAGGATCTTCGAGATTATGTCGATGCTCAAGCGGCGCCGGCAGCAGCCAGATTCCAGGATTCATCTCGACCGGTTCGGGTGTCGACAAGACGACGATGTTCTCGCTCGCCCGCTGATGTACGCGATCCCACAAGCCGCCATTGCGGGCGAAATCATGGTTGCCGGGAAGCAGCCACCAGCGACAGCCATGACGGCTCATCCTGGATATGGCTTGGACGATCGTCCGGTCCTCGGGCCCTTCGGTATCAAAGATATCGCCGGCGACGACGACGTGCTCCACGCCCTGTTCAGCCGCTGCACGACCAAGTGTGTCGATGGCCTCGAACCGCGCCTCGGTAAGTCCGGCCCGGACTTCGGGCTCGAAGCGGCCATACGGTTTGCCGAGTTGCCAGTCAGCGGAATGGATGAATTTCAAGCTACCTCACCTTGGTCAGCATGGCTAAGTATTCCTTTACGGCGACGACCTAACTGAGGCCTCCTGTTGTCAACTATCAAGGTCACAACCGTCGATCATGTCGGGCCCGTCTACAATATTCCGTAAGCAACCGAGGCCGACATTTCATAGCCTCCCTCTAGCGCCCGACAAGGGGCTAGATTCAATATCGTATTCACTTTGGACACCAGCATCCGACAGATAGATTGTAGCATTCGGATTTCTCGTGAAACGAATTTGTGATCCGGCTCAGGTCGCCTGCGCGAGGCGGACGCAAGCGCAGTGCGCGATTAATCTAGGCTGAGATGCACCATGTCCAGCAGGACAACCAGCGCCGGTAAAAAGGCGGCAGGCACGCGGTGTCGTCTTAGATGGGCCGCCCGGCTTAAACTATTGTCCATAAGGGTGGCTGTCCCAATCGCCCGACCATAGCGTGCGACCAGCATCTGGAGCAGACGAGCGGGATCACCATCAGGCGCCCAGCCGGCGAGTTCTTCAGTAGCCGCTGTTTCTGGATCATGGCTGTCGCTCAGTCTCAGCACGCGGGCATGGAGCGACCAGTCCAGCACGAGAGGAGCCTGGATGCTTCCAAATCCACTGGAATCGACAGGGCTCCATTGATCACGAAGCCATCCGGTAGGCTTGCGTCCATAGCGCCAGTCGCCCGCGATCACGCGGCGCCATCGTTCCGCTGACGTGGCAAGGGATCGCAGTTCGGCATGGGGTCGGAAGAAGACTGTCGCCTCGGCCCATTCGGCAAAAAGGCCAAGACCCGCAATACCGGCGATGGGGCTGTCGGACAGAGTGTTGAACCGGGCGTCGCCAAACAGGCTGGGCAGTCTACTGAGCCGTGCTTCGTCGGCATGTGCTTGCTCTTCGATCCATTGGTTGCCGGGCTGGAGCGCCAGCGTGGCAGCGAAGAAGGCGTAAGGTGTGAGAGATGCGACCGCCATCGGGCCGGCTGGCACGTCGCCTGAATGGCCATCAGCCAGCCGCTGCCGCATACGCTCGCGCGCTATGGTCTCGACCTGATATCCAGCCGAGCCCTCATGGCCATGCACATAGTGGACGAGACAATAGGTTCGTGGATCGGGCTCGCGATCATAGGCCTCGCCATGAAATGCGGCTTCCAGAGCCATTGATCGAAAGCCGAGGGCACCGATTCTGGCCAGGGATCGCGGCTGCTGCTGCGCCTCGCCTAGGATGGAAAGAAGCGGCACATCCCGGAGCGCTCGCCCTATCTCAGGACCTCCAGCCTCGGCCCATATTTCCAGGAGGGTGACGCCCAGCATGGGCGCCATCATGGCGACATCGAAAGGCTCAGCCGGCCGGCGGACACGGAGGCGCTGCCGCGCGCTATGCCATTCGCCGACCCGCCAGTGAAATGTCATGATGGCGGTGGACAGGTCACCATCCGGATCGATCTCGCCCGCCTGGAGGACCCTTTCGACGACATAGCGGCATTCCCGCCAATCCTGGCGCTCGATGAGTCCGATTATCTCGTGGGTGGCCTCTCGCTCATCCATTTTTCGGCCGCTTGGCGCACTGGTGCGGAATTGCGCGCTACGCCGACCTGTAGAGCGCTGGAGCGCGGCTTGCGCCGTACTGGGAAGTTCCGCGATCATGTCCGGACTGAACTGGACCGCGATACCGGGCGCGATGCGGGGGGGCTTGGCGCCCGAGCGCATGCGCTGCAGGCGGTGATACAGGGCATCGACGCGCGACAGATTATCCTCGCGGCGTGAAAACCAACGATCGGCCAATAAATCTATGCGGGCACATTGCTGAGGCTGTTCACTGTAGAGTATCGGGAGCAGCACATGGCGCATGTCCGGCCGGTGCCGCACAAACCCCGGCTCGTCATCCGGGCCTACCAACCAATGCTGGGCGGCAAGCTTTGTGAAGCAGGATAAGGCCTCGGCCTCGCTCAGCGGCGGGAGATTCAGCGCCGGTGCCAGAACCTCGCGCAGAAAGTCGGCACTGATACGCCGTGCGATGAGGCCCGGATTGGCAAGGGCGGACAGCAGCGGATCGTCTAGCCGCGACAGGAGGAAACGATAAAGATAGGGCGCTGTGATCTGCCGGTCGATCGCTTGGTCAGGGAGGGCAGCGCCGCCAAAGCGGCGCACGCATTCGGCCGCCAAGCGTAGCACGAGCGGATTGCCGTCAGCGATATCCTGTATATGGGCGCGGCTTGGTCCAGGAACCTCAAGGATTGCCAGCATCTGGGCCGCCGAGGCTTCATCCAGCCCTTTAAGGGCGATCGGCAGGCCGATGCGGTCGGGACAGCTGTCGAGCGCTTCTCCGCGGCCCGCAGCGAGAATATGCAGCGGTTTCACCCCCGCGTTCACAAGGTGATCGATCCATTCGAACAGGGCGACGGGATGCTGCTCGCCGCGTCCGCGCAAGACCTCGAGCGTGTCGAGTATGAGCAGGACGGGACGGCCCGATGTAGTGACGGCCTCGCCAATGGCATGGCCAAGGCGAGCGGGAAATTTAGACGCATCGGAGGCGATGAATTGCTCGCTGCCTTGCTCGACCCTCCCAGCGACGAGCCGCGCTTCGGCGAGCGCGGCGCTGTCCCGGCTGATGTGGGCGCTGACCTGGCGCGCCACTTCCATGGTGAGGCGCAGGAGGTCGAGGATGGTGAGGCCTGCCCGATCAAAATCGAGGCGCACCACAATCGGGGCTTCCTGAGCCTCGATCCGCTGCACGGTCTCTTCGAGGAGTGCGGATTTTCCAATGCCGGGAATGCCGCCGATATAGGCGGCGCGGGCGCGCGGCTGGTCGAGGCCCTGCTTGAACCAGTCCAGCAACGCCGTCATTTCTTCAACGCGCCCGACAAAGAGCTGTTCGGTCACAAACCGGCGCCGTTCGTCGCGCTCAAAGCTATGTAGACGGGATTTGGCGGCGGCCAGGAAGCGCATCAAGGCTCCGCCGGCGCGCTCGATCGCCGTCACGATCGCTGCAATTCGCGCCTGATCGACACCGGGATCGGCAATGTCGCGCTCGACGACGGTTTCGGCAAAATCGCCGGTGCCAAGCGCCGCTGCAAGCAGCTGGCGTGTTTCGGGATCATAGCCCAAGGCCATGCGCTGCCCGACCGCAGCGCTCAGCGCGCCGGATTCACGCAAGCTAGTAAGGACGAACCGGCGTTCATTGGAGCGCAGCAGCCACCGTCCTGTACCATCAAGATCGACATCGCAGGCCTCGGCGAGGGCCGATGCAACCACGGCCGCAAGGCCCGGGTTCTGAAGGGCTTCGCGCGGCAGCGCGTCGTGAGGCGTGAAGCGACCCGACAGGGCCGCGAAGCGCTTTGCCGCATCAATAAGGGCGATCGTAGCCTCAGGAAGCGCACTCATAGCGCGCCTGCCTGCACAGGCGCGGTCTCGGCAAAAAGCGCGCGTATCGCTGGCCGCAGGCGTTCGGCGGCCTGTTCGGCAAGCCAGGGCGCGAAGATGCCGTTGCTATGAGGAAGATCGGCGAGGGCTAGCTGGGTGAGTTCGGCGATGCGTTCCATACTGAGCGTCTTGCCGGCAGCGAGCGACGCATCGCTCAGAAAAGCGGTGATATCGCTTGGGGCAAAGCCGGAAATATAGTCCGTGACAAGACCCGGCCGGCTCTCGGCACGCGCCTGGGCGGCATTGGCATAGTCAGCGCCCGGCAGCGGAACCGCCTCGAAACCGGCAATCACGATCCGCACCCGTGGGAGTAGAATGAGCTGATCGACAAAGGCTTCGAGGGTTGAACGTATCTCATCGCCAAATGCCAAAGCGGGATGGTCGAAATAGAGCCAGAGGCGCTGGTCGATTGGCTCGAGCGCGCTGTTGATAGCGAGCGCGAGGCGGCGCCCGCGATCAGCCCCGATCGCCTCGGGCTGCGTTTGGCCTTTGGCAACCCCTTCTACGGCTGCGGGCGCGTCGACCGGGAGACCGCAGGCTTTCACACGCGATGCGATATAGCTGACCAGATCTTCGACGAGCGTCTCGAAACTGAGGCGGCACAGGCGCGCAGAGGGGTCGCGCGCGACCAGACGGTCGAGGATACGGTAGCTGAACGCCAGGCCGCTCGTATCAGCGGTCGGGTCCGCACGCTTGACGCGAATGCCGCGAATGGGTCCGTCACGCGATGCCGCCGCAAAGCCGTCAAAGAAGCTCGATCGCCCTAGGATGAATTCGCCATCTGGAGAGCCATTGAGGGACCAAACACGCGGCGGTGCAATATCATTGGCGACGATCCGGGCGACATCGGCATGAAAGCAGCTTGCCGGCACCAGCCTGCCACGGTTTGTTTCCCCTCTCCCCTGGTGGATTCCCATGATCGCATAAGCGCTGTCGAAACAGCCGCCGCCCGAAGAGCCGCGATCCGTCCCGACGCTATGCGACCACCGGGATTTCAGGCGGCGCAGGGGGCCGATAGAGCCCAGGCCGATTTCGGGACCGACACCCAAGGGATAATGGACAACAACGATAGGCGCACCATTCGCATAGGCTTGGGGCGCTTTGGCGAGACGTGCCATTCCGAAGGCAGGACCGACCGCGCGCTCGAGCTGCAAAACCGCAAAATCCGAGAAGCCGGCTAGCTCTGCCTCATCGACGGGTAATTTATAGGCATATTCGTTGAGGCTGCATTTGGAGAAAGAAATGGGCGGGAAGACCGCGCTCATGACCTGGCCGTCGGAGAGGCGCACCTTGATCCTGGGCGGCGGGGCAGGGTCTGCGACATTGGGCGCAACGCTTGTGATGACGTGCCAGGAGGTCAGCACCGAGGTCGGCCCGATGAGGACGCCCGATCCCACAGGCTGGGTGCCGCGTTCGATCCGGCAATGAAAGCCGCTAAGGCGCCGGCAAAAGTCCTGAAAGTCTTTGAGATTCTTGCCCGGCGGCAGGGGCGGCGGCGGTGAAAAGTCGATCGGCACCCCCTGAACCGCCAGGGCGCGCGCAAATATGTCGAGGCGCCCAGTCGACTCAAGGACTGTCCGCCACGCTTTTCCCACATTGCCGTTGTAGAATGCCGCCAGCCCGTTGAGCGCTGCGGCATTGAGCGGCAGCTCTGCGTCACCGAGCTGCATCGCAGCCAGTGCAAGGGCGGCCTTGTCGGGATAGATCCTCACCGCATTTTCGATATCTTCTGGCACCCACATGGATCAGCTTGCATCCTGCTCTTCAGCAAAGACGCTGAATGCGACCGGTTCGGCGACATTGGGGGACCCTGAGAACTGTAGGACATAGTGCCCGGGCTCAGTGATGGGGTTCAGGCGGAAATGGAGCCGCGTGAACGGCGCCCCTGCATAGCGTATCGGTATGCGTTGGGCCTCAATGTCCTGGTCCGTTTCCATGTCGGGCTTCTTCATCAGCACGAGGGTGCCGTCGATCTCGGTGAGGCAGCCTTCCTTGTTGATCGCGCTCAGGACGACCTCGATGGTCGACCCGCTTTCGATGATGGGGGCCTCGAGCGTGAGCCTTGCCTCATCGCCCACGGCCTCCAGCGCATAGCCCTCGTCAAAGCCCAGCAAGCGCGCAAAGACGCGGTGAAAAGGATCGCCGGCAAATGCGGTCGAATGCTCATTGACGGCGATATGATGCTGGCCGCGGACCGGCAGCGCGCTGGTGAGGGGTACGGTTCCGTCTCCGGCCTCGTCGGTCCGGGTGACCACTGACCTTGGAAGGTCCAGCTCCCCCAGCCCCTTTGTGAAGAGATTGACGCGTGTGACCGTGCGGTGCCCGCTGCCAGCAAAGTAGAAATAGCGGATATGGGCGGCGCGGCGGCCGGCATCGAGCCGCACATGAACCGCGCGCGTGCGCTCGAGGAGCGCCGTCTTGAGGCCGAGCTTTTCCGCAGTGGCGGGATCATAAATGTCGAGGGGCGCAAGTGTCAGGCTGGACTGGTTCCAGCAGCATAAATCGGCTGGCGCAGGCAGGAGTTGATAGGCAGACGGATAGGCATCCTGACTTGCGATCCAGGCAAAGTCGGCCTTGCTGATCCCCATGGCGCTGTCGAGGCCGAGGACCCGGGCGAGCGCGAGCGGTGCACCCAGATGCGGAGTTGCAATGGCTATGAACTGGTCGATCGCCGCGAACCAGGGCTTGGCCTGCATGGCGGGGTCTTCGAGGATGAGCCGCGTGACAAGCCCGCCCATGCTATGTGCGACCAGCGTGATTTTTGTGGCGCCATCGGCATGGGCCTTTGCGATGAGTGTCTCGAGTTGACCGGCTATGGTAAAAAGATCGAGCCGCCAGTCATATGGAAAGGCAAGCAGACGATTCTGCTGTCCGGTTTCGGTGAAGCCCAGATGGTCAAGCTGATCGAACAGGCCGCTGTAGAATTGGACGCATAGCACATGGCGGATGATCTTTGTCGGGCGCACTCTGGGATCAACGAGCTTGTCGCGGCGCTTATAGCCAAATTTTGTCTCCAGCGGCGTTGGCGGCCAGACCATCTCGCTCTTTCCGCCGTCGAGGGCAGGAAGTTCGAGCGCAGTACCCATGATCCCCGGGATGACGATGACGATGTGCATCAATTATGGCCCCCACCATTTCGTATCGATGACGCAAGCCGCCATCCCCAGACAGCGAAAATCTCTCAAAGAGAGGATAGACGCAATCGCATTCCGATCCATCCTGACTATTTGTTCACAGCGCCACCTATTTGAGTTTTGCTTTTCAGCGTCGCGCCAACGCGTCATCATCGGGCATGGTCGGCGCCCCCCTTCCCATCAATCCCTTTGGCTATACAGATCACAGGCCTTTTGCCGCATTTGGCGTCGAGCTTGTCTATGGCCGGCAGGTGGATGGCACGCTCACTCATATTTCAGAGGCACAGCGCGGCCTCGCCTGTGCGTGCACCTGCCCGGCATGTGGGCGAACCCTCATCGCGCGCAAGGGGCGGATCAAGGTCGAGCATTTCGGCCATTATGGCCAGGGGACCGGATGTGGCCGTAACGCTGAGACCAATGCCCATATCTGGGCAAAAGAGGTTCTGGGCCGCGAAAAGCGCATCCTCCTTCCGCCTGTGGGTGCCCAGATCGGGCGAGAGACGCTCCAGATTCATGGCCAGGGATTTTTCACCTTCGCCCATGCCGAGCTGGAGAAGATACTCGATGATCTTGTCCCGGATGTCGTTCTGACGACCCGGGACGGCCAGCGCCTGCTCGTCGAGGTCTATGTGACCCATGCCTGCGGGCCCGAGAAGATTGCCAAGCTGAAGGATCGCGGGCTCGCCACGCTGGAGATTGATCTGTCGGCCTGGCGCAAAAGTGACGATCGCGAGCAGATAGAAAAGGCGCTTATCGAAACTGCGCCGCGCACATGGCTCTATAACAGAAAGGAGGACGCCGCCGAGGCGAAGCTTCGTGCCCTGATCGAGCAGCGCGCCGCAGCAGCGGCCGAGGCGCAGCGCAAGCGTCACGAGCGCGCCGCGCAGGCGGAAGAGGCCCGGGCCACCAAGGCCAGACGGGAGCGCGATGCCAAGGTCGACAAGGTCCGCCGCGCCTTGGTTGCTGCTAGGAAAAGCCGATGCGCGGCCGGGCTGGCAGAGCTGGCCGCCATCAACCAGGATCCGGACAATTGCCATCTTCTGCTACCCGGCACATCGAGCTGCGGTTTTCTCGTGCCCAATGCCCGCTGGCAGGCGGCGCTGCTTGTACGCATGATCGAGGTGCGGATCGGGGAGGAATTTTATCTCCCCCATATCAATCTGGACAGTGCCGTGCGCGCGATTGACGACTGCATCCACGCGCTGTTCCATGCAGAGCTGTCCGACGATGTGAAGGCGGCTTTGCCGCCGGACTTGCTTGACTTGCCCTTGCCGCGCCAGGCGGTGGAGGACTATCTCTACTATCTGTGCGCCATGGGTCTGTTGCAGAGCGATGGCCTCGACGGCTTCGAGGTGCATCACGATCGTGCCGAGGCGCTCGCGCGGCAGCAGGCGCGCTGGCGGCTGCGCACTGAGAGGCGCGCGGCAACGGATCGGATCATAGCCAGGATGATGGGCACGCTGCCCGGTTTTGAATGGCAAGGATTTGACGAGGCAGCCTGGGCCGCGGCGCCAATCCCGGGCTTCGATCAGAGCCTCGCCGCGCTTCTTGAGGCAGACCAACCACGTTGGTCAGCCTTTGAGGGGGCTCTGCTTGCTGTCCTGCATATGGTCGACGGCGGCGAGACAGTGGCGGAGGGTCTGAGCTTGCCCGTCCAGGGCGCAATGCTGCGTGCTGAAGAACGGGCGCGGGTCAGGCGGATGGCTGAGGCGGACGCGCGGGGGCACAGGCTGAGCATGGCGGCGGAGGCGGTTTTCGGGACACAGGCCAACAGCTGGCTCTACGTGCCGCCCGATGCTGATGCCCCGATCTGGCGGGCCCGCAATGGCGAGCCTGGTCTGGTCGAGGCTCTCCTCGAGCTTGAGGCGATCGGAAAGGTCCGCCGCGCAAAGGCTGCGAAACAGGCATTGGCGGCAGAATGCCGAAGCCTCCTTAAGGGAGAGGCTGACAAGGCGCTGGGGCCAGGCCTGACGGATCCGTTTCTCAACAATTACTCGAGCCATCTCCAGGCGTCGCCTTGGGCAGTGTGTGTTGATCAAGCTGGGCTGCATTTAGCGAGAGGCGAACTCGACCGCTGGCGAAAGCGCGACAAGCGCGCTCGTCGCCGGTAGACCTGCAGATCGCAGTCTCGATGAGGCGCGCGCGTCATCACGTTGGCTGATTAGCCCCTAAAAGTCTGCGCTAGACCGTAATTGGAGTGGCAGCTTCCAACTCCCGATCGCTCCAAACCGGACTGTCGCGAATGTCCCAAAGCCCGCTATATGACGCATATGCATGAACGACAGATTCTGAGGTTATCCAAGTCGCCCAAATGTGAAAAGCGGATGCCGAGGCCCCGATTTGTTCGAATGCGGCGACATCTGCGCAAACACGCCAATCTCGACGGGATTTGATTTGACCTGCTGGACACAATGGCAGAACCTCCTCGGGATTTCGCGTGGATCTTCCGGGGGAGTTGGCCGTGCGCAATGTGTTTCACATCCTGTTTTCTGGCATCGCTTTTCTGGCAGCCTTTGCCGTTCCATGGTCCGCCGATGCGCAGGACCTGGTCGTCACTCGTAACGTCACGGTACGCGCAAACCCACTGAGCACATCCCCGAGACTGCACTTTCCCGCTATCGGCGAACGCCTGGTGTTGCTTGACGATGGAAGGCAGGAGCGCGGCTATTATCATGTCCGCCTCGGCGACGGTCGTGTCGGATGGGTATATCGGACCTATGTGAAACGCGCCGACGAGTTCGCGCTCGAGTCCGCTGATACGGCGCCAAGCGGACCAGATCAGGTGAAGGTCCACTATATCGATGTCGATCAGGGCAATGCGACGCTCGTCGAGTTTCCGTGCGCTGCCATATTGATCGATGCCGGCGGGCGCGATCCTGTCGCAACCGGTCTGCTGACCCGATATCTCGACAGCTTCTTTGCGAGGCGAACCGATCTCCAGCGTCGCCTCGCAGCGGTTTATGTGACCCACACCCATGTTGACCACAACACGGCCCTTGGCGCGTTGGTCTACAACTACAAGATCGGTGCCTATATCGATAACGGTCGGCTCTTCGGGTCAGGGTCGAAGGATGCCGTCTGGATGGCGGCCTATATCCGTGATGTCACGCCCGCCATGCCGCGCGCAGCGGTGCTGGAGCGCGATGTCCGTGCATCGGGCGGCCAAGGGTTGGCGGGGCCGGTGATCGATCCGGTTGCCTGTCCTGGCGTCGATCCGCAGATCCGGGTCCTGACCGGTGGTCGAGAACGCTCCGACAATTCTCAGTGGAGCAAAGATGACTATGATAACGGCAATAATCATAGCGTCGTCATCCGTATCGACTATGGCAAGGCATCGTTCCTCTTTCCGGGCGACCTAGAAAATGCTGGGATTGCCGATGCGCTGACCCGCTATGCCGAGACCGGATTGCTCGATACCGACGTCGTCGAGGTCAGCCATCACGGTGCCGATAACGGTACCACCGCTCCGTTTCTCGCGGCGATTTCGCCAGATATTGCCGTCATCTCGATGGGCCCTGAAGGCGTCCGCCAGGACTGGTCTGCCTACCAATATGGTCACCCCCGCATCGCGTCGGTGCGATTGCTACGTGACGCCGTGCACCTGTCGCGGCCAGCCAAGCACGTGCGTGTCGCCAATGCTATGCGGAGCTTCGAGACAATGCGGATGGACAAGGCCGTCTTTGGCACCGGATGGGATGGTACCGTCATCGTTACCGCTGATGCGCAGGGCAGGTTTGCCGTTAAAACCGAGCACTGAGTTTTGCCGTCGGAGAGACAGATCAAACCGAATGGGGGCAGGGGCATCTGCGCGCCATAAAGCGCAATACGGCAAAGCTTGTCTCTCAATGGCTTCGTATCGCGCGTCCGCCGATCATCCGTCGACCTAGACATCTATGGAAATCCCTCCCGCCGGGTCCGAAGGGAATGCGCAGGAATAGTTGTACTGGGTTCTCAGATCCTCGGCATTCCAGGGTGTGGTACGCTCGCTCGCATAATTGAAGTATAGGATGCGCTCATCGACCGGGCAGAACTTCAGGATCCTGGCGATCGCTTCGGGATCGGGGTGGCCGAAGACGGCGCCGCTGGTCGAGATCGCGAAGCGGCCGCAATCGAGAAGCTCCAGTATTTCCTTGGTGACGTTCGCGCGGCTGCCATGATGGGGCAGTTTGACGAGGTCGATGTGACAAGGGCCATGCCCGTCCATCAGCGCCTCGAGGCTCTTGAGAATCAGGTCAGGATGGGCATCGGCGCCCAGAAGCACCCGCCGGCCTGCATATTCCGCGATGATCGCGATACTGGAACCATTCGGCGCGGTCTTATCGAGGCTACTCGCCTTGTAGAGCTTTTCGACGTCGAGCACGGCGGGGAAGGGGCGCTTGCCAAATGCCTCGATCCCGGCAGCCGCCACCGTGCCCGGACCGGCAGCGGGCTTGGGATCGCGCCATTTTTGCCATTGCGTTCGCAAAGCTTCCAGCTTTCCTGTGTCAGGCGACAGGAGCGTCAACGTGAGGCCGGCAAAGTCGAAAGGCTCAGGCTTGCCATCGAGGAATATCGCATTTCCGCCGAACGCGGCGTTCACCGGCCAGCCAAGCTTGGCCAATGCCTTGCTATAGTCGTCACCAGCCCGGAAACCGAAAGGTTGGAGCCCTCCAGCAGGGGTAAGGGTCCCCAGCTGATCGAAGCCATTGTACCAGACCGCCTTGGGAATCAGAGGCGGCGCCGGGTCCTCGGCCAGTTCAAGCAGGCCATCGATGTGATCGGCGTCGATATGGGTCAGGAGCAACAGCTCAACCTGTTCTCCGCGCGCCGCGATGGTCTTGAGCCGGTCCGAGAGCGCTGGCCAGGTTGCCTTGCGCCCACCATCGACCACGATGTGCCGAAGCTCCTTCTCGGACGGCCCATAGCTCAGGATCAGACAGTCGCCCTCGCTTGCGGGCAGCATGGTGAGGCGAAAGACGCTCATTTCTTCCTGGTGCTTTGAGGCGCAAAGCGTAGGACAGTGAAGGCCTGTTGAGCGTCAACCCGTGCGGCGAGGCGCGCAGCCTGGTCGGCTAGTGGTGCTAGGTCTGGGAAGTCCGTGGACAGCAGCACCAGCATTTCCCTCAGCAGTCCGACGCCGGCGCTGAAGAACGGAACGCCTGCATCACAAGCGCGGCGCAGAGCCTCGGCCGCCTCGGCGTTGCTCTCTCGGGATGTCGGTCGCAACACCAGTCGCCGGGCATGGACGATCGCAGAATCCGGCACACCGGGGAAGCGCTTCATGCAATTACCCAGCCACATGTCCCATTGTTCGCGCTCATCGGGCGGATAGACGGCAAGGCCAACATAGGCTGCCGCACATGCTGCCAGGGGATTGCTTGTCTTGGCATAGATGGTTTGCTCGATCAGGTTGTCCGCTTCAAGCGACTGCAGCATGGGACCGGCAGCTACAGCCTGGCCCTTGTCCAGAAAGGCGAGCAGGCCGGCCAGCCGTTCATCATGGACTGCAAGACTAGTCGCGGCGCCCTCGACGCGGGCCGGATCGACGAGCATCTCGACGGGCACGAAAGCGCCCGAGGCCATGCAAAACCACGGCAATGGCAAACTGGCGACCTCGATGGCTCCTGAAGAGAAAGTTACACGTGCCCAGCGACGGGTCGCGGGATCTGGTGGATGTGCAGCACCGTGCGTGAAGTGCCAGATCGCAGTCCCAGCGCGCCGCTCCTTTGGTTGGGCAACGTCCCAGGCATCGTCGTCTAGGATCTTTCCGCAGAGCGCAACGTGGGTTCCGACCCCAACGGAGACGGTTGGTTCGACGACACGAATAGGGGGCTGTTGCGCTGGATCGAAGCCGGTGCCCGTTTTGTCGGTTCCGATCGTAGCATCCGGCAGCTGGCTCCGGCCCCGGATCCCGCGCGCTGAATTCACCTTGGCGAAGGCCGAGTGGTACAGCGACCGGTCGCTTACTTCCCGGGACGCCAGGGCACGATCAAAGATGGCGCCTACGTCGCGGCCGACCGACTCCTGGAGGCTGAATCCGGCTGGCTTGGCGAAATCGTCGAAAAACTCGTAGGTCTCGTTCGAGGCCTCGTCAATGCGGACGTTGCGCTGGATGATCCGGCCCGAAGGTAGGGTCAGTTCCACATTATAGAGCCCTTGTGGCAGGTCCTGCTCGACACGCGTTCCAGCTGGAACAACCATTTCACGGGCGATCGGATCGCCTTGCCCGTCTTGCGCGAACCCGTAAATGCGAGCCACGACAGTCTGGCTGTCGTCGGCCCGTCCGCGTGCGCCACCAAAGCTGATCGTGATGCCCGACGGCGTGATCATCATTGTCGCTTGCTCACGGGAAGGTCGCATCCGACGGTGGGAGGGTAGGCGATGATCTGCTGGCTGCAGTCGGCAAATTGCGACTGTGCGTCAAAGCGGGCGCAGATATCGTACAGCACGTCCGCCGGGTTCTGGCTCGGATTTACGAGCCGCATGACGCATTCGGCGGGAGGCGGATGCGCAGGGTCTTCGGGCGGCAGATGGTCGAACTTCTCGGCCAGATTGCCCTTGCGCAAAGCCTCGATGCGTATCTTCTCGAGCCAGATCGCCGGTTCCTTGCACGACACATAGAGATCGACGCCGATTTCCTTTGGTTTGTGAAGCCGAAATTCCTGTGTCTGTGCCGCCGGTCTCTGGATGACGCCAGCCGACGAGGCAAGGCGCTGCAGGTAGGTGTTGAGCACGGTGTGCAAGCGGCCGGTCGTCACCCACCAATCCGACATGTTGTCGGCGGCGCCCCCGTTGAGAGCCTTAAGCAGGGCCTCGGTGAACAGGCTGGCTCCATCCTCGCGACCCCAGGCCTGCGTGTAGAGCGAGGTCGCGAAATGAACGCTCTGCACGGCGGGTGCATTGTCCCGCTCAGTCAGGCTCTTGAGCGCCAGCAGCGGATTGCCGGGCGCCACCTGGCCCAACAGGTCAGCCTCCAGGTCCGGCGTGCGGCACGCATCGATAAGAAGCAGCTGCGTGTCGGGCTGCCGGGTGGCAAGGGCGATCCTGAACTGCTCGAAGTCGATGGCTCCCTCAAACCGGTTTTCCGTATTGTGACCATAATCGCGGCAGAGCAGCACGGGATTGCCCGAATGAACACCATGGCCGCAGAAGGCGATCACCACGCTATTGTCACGCCGCTTGGAGGCGCGCTTGATCCACTGCTTGGCCGCCTCGGCGACTTCGGCCGCGCTGCCTCTTGGCAGGTCGCATTGCGGTGTCGTCCGACGCAAATGCGCGTAGGTCGATGGCTGCGGCTCGGAAAGGATCATCGAGAGGCTGGCAAGTTCTCGGTCCTCGTTGACGAAATGATCGAGGAACCAGTCCGCCAGCCGACGGACCGAGGTAGAAGGAGCGGCCAGTTGGCCCATCCCCATCGCGTTCTCCTCATGCTCCATGGGATCATATTCGCTCCCATCCTCGAGCCATGGATAATCCCCGATCCCGATGAGCAGCACATGCGTTCCCGCGCGATCTGCGTTGTCGGCGAATATCAGGGCGGGATCATCGGCCATCAGCCGATGCCCGCCTCGGGATAGGGGAATCCCGCGGGAATCGCGGCCTGCGGTTGCCAGTATCGGCGGATGCCTGCGTCGGCGACGGCATAGCCCCAGTTGATCAGGCGTTCCTGCTGGCGTGCCTCCAGGCGCCGCAGTCGTGTTGGTACCGCCGCCAGCCGCGTCGTTTCCTCAACCGGGCACGCGAGCGCATCGGCAAGCGTATAGTCGGCGATATCGGTGCGCACGCTCCAAAAGGCGCCGAGGCGCTTCTTCTCCTTGAGCGAACCCACTACCTGGATCATGCGAAGGTTGCGCACCTGCTGGTCGATCACTTCGAGCACCCGGGTCGACTGGCGTGCCCAGTCGCCAGGTGGCGAGGGGTCATCCGCGATATGGCCGCCGGCGTCCGACACGAGCACGGTCCGGCAACGCCCCCACACCTGCTGGAGGCCGAGATTGTCGTAAACGCCCCCATCGGTGAGCGATATATCGCTGCGAAATGCGTCAGCCGATAGCTCGCCCGGCAACGGATCGTCGAAGTCTCCCGGCGCAACGTCCAGGATGAATGGCGACAGGATGGGAGGGAAGGCCGAGGAGGCCGCGACTGCATCCGCGAGCTTGACCTCAGGGGCGGGGATCCTCCCTACCCGCCAGTCGCGAATTTCCCGTCGGGTGAAGCGGAATAGCGAACCAGTCTCGAGATTTGTCGCATTGAAGATGAACCGAGGCTCTTCGGGCAGGTGCTGGAGCGTGGCATCGCCGAACAGATGCTTTGCATATGCCCTGGCGACATAGGCAGAGATGCTGCCCGGGAGCACGATCCCGCCAAGGATGGCTCGCTCGTCGATAGTCACGCTTGCCAGCTTGCGTACCGGTCCAGCTACATCGCGAATGAAGGCCGGCAGTCCTTCGGCCAGCAGCTTTGGCCAGGCGAGTGCGAGCACCCCGGCCGTAATCGACCCTCCAGATACGCTGGAGATCCGAGTGAGATCGCGCAGCGCGTCCAGCTCTGCAAGGCGCCAAAGCGAACCGACATGAAACAGCATCGCGCGATAGCCACCGCCCGAGAGGCAAAGACCAACCCCATCTTTGGGATCGCCCGTTCCTTGGGCGAGCGCGTCGGAGATTTGATCAGGAATCATGTGTCTTGCAACTCACCCCGTCTGTGGGATGCAAGAATGGTCGCATCCCGGACCCGCTACTGCGATGAACAGCGACCCGCGCACTCGCCGAGTAGTCACATTAACTCTGCTACCGCTGATTGTGAACAGAGAGCGGAATTTCTTCTCATCCAAACTGGACGCATAAAATTGCCGCCGAGTCCTCAAGAACTTGGATCTGTTTCCGTTTGGTCGCCAGCCGCGCGCACCCAAGCTATATTATCCGTGGTTAGTCCGAAATAAGCGATCGTGTTGGGTTGAAAACGAATTCGGCAGAACAGCCGGTTAAGAGGTGAGTCGGGCGGTCTGATGCCCGTAGGGCCCGTAAAGTCGCGCAGACTCCGGCGGATCAGCCATTGCCTGACGGTGCGGGAATCGGCGATTTATAGGACTGCCGAACGCAGCCTCGAACGACCGCTATTAGGGCGTATTGCCGCCGCTGGTTGGTTGGCCGTGGAAGCGCGAATTAATGTCGGCTTTCCTCAACTTCTGATTCTGAAGCCGACTTTCGGCAAAGTCCCATTCCTTGCCGTCTGACTGCCCAGCAGGCGAGCCGAGGATTACCTCGCACCCTTCCGCGCCGCCACCTCGCACACCGCCGCCCGGTAATGTCGACACACCCGCTCCTCGCACATTCCAAAACGCCGTGATACTTCCGCCACGCTCATTTTTCGTCCGACTACAAGAATGAGTATACTACGTGTCAGCGGCTCCATTTTGGCGACGACTTGCCTGATCCGCGCAGCTTCCTCGCCGCCGCCCACGCCGATCGGCGCAGCCATCATCCGCAGATCAACAGTATCGAGATAGCGGTCAATCCGCGCGCAGCAACGGTCATCGTCCGCCAAGTTTTGAGCGCATAAAATCAATTTCGCCAACGTCTGGCGCAGGACAGGTAGAAAGGTCACAGCAGGACACTCCGCAAATCGGGTAGTCCCTTCCGGGACACTTCCCCCCTCTCCCTTCCCTCCTAGTGCCCCGCGACAATGCTATTGCCCGTGCGGAAGGCATCACGTATCCTGCCTGTCCGCCACCTCCTTTCCCCTCGCCACTTCCCAGCTTCACACTTCGCCCTCGCCGCCGCGACAGCGATCACCGTCCGGAGGGCCGGGATCGGCATAGCGGAGTCAAGTCGGCGCGGCGGCAGGCCGTGCCGACACGAGCGCGATACCCGCGCAGCGGGCAGTCGCTCACCCCTTCGTTCAGCGGCTAATCCGGTTCGCAAAAACGTCACAATGGGTTTCTTAGGGGGTTGCGCTGCCGGGCAAATCCGGCAAGGTAGCCCCGCTTCCGGAGAAAGCCCGGAAGCGGGGCTTAGTAACCCCTCTAGTCATTGCTCGGTCACAGTTTTACTGGGGGCCGGGTGGCATGCGCGCATGTCCAGCCGGCAACGGTAAAGGCGCATGCGCCTGTGACTAGCAGGTTACTAACATCCGGCTTCGGCCGTCGCCCCGAGTGGACATAGGTGCGGCGGATGAGGCGAACTAGACAACCGGTCAATCAATGCGTTGAGGTCGCTGCGACGAAAGTCTGCGGTGTCAGCATAATACTGAAATGGCGATATCCGTCGCATGGGAGCGCCCGCCATGCCAAGTGACGGTCGATCCCGCAGTGAAGCAATGCAAGCGTCCGACGACCATGATCTTATCGTCCGCCTCTATCACGAAGAAAATCCGCGGCTGGTGCGCTACTTTCACCGCAATTCGGTGTCGCGGGCTGAGGCCGACGAACTCGCGCAGGAGACCTTTCTTCGTTTCGTACGGAGCGGCACCGCTCGCATGCTATCCTCGCCCCAGGGGTATCTCCGGCGCATAGCAACGAACTTGCTGCGTGACTGGGCGGACCGCTCATCGACGCGGGTGGACAAGCTGAAGAGTCCGATATCGGATGCCGCGGAAATCCCTGTGCATGGAGACCCGCATCGCGCCTTGGCGGCCCGCGACGACCTCGCCTTCTGTGACAAGCTCTTGCTTGATCTGGACCCCATCGATCGAGAAATATTTCTCCTCAATCGCGTTGACGGCTATAGCTTCCGCGATATCGGAAAACGCATCGGGCTGAGCGAGTGGGCGGTAAAGAGGAAGATGCTGAAGACATTGGACCATCTGATGACAAGGATGGCGAACCGATGACGCAGGAGCACGATGGCGAATTTTCCATTGAGGATCAGGCCAGACTCCTCGCTCTGGAAGCGCTACGTGATCCCACTACGCGCGCTGCGGCAATGCGTTGGTGTAACAAGGATCCCGAGCGCCGGGCCGCGTTCGATAAAGCCGAAGCTGCCTTGACCCGTCTTGATCCAGCGGCGAGGCGCATTCGCGCGCGTCAACGGCTTTTGAAATTGGCGATGGCCGCGTCGGTCGTTGGCCTGATTGCCGTGGGAGCCAGCCTTGGCCTGAAGAAGAACGAGGGCAACTCCACTCAGCACCATGACCTCGCAGGCGAAACCAATACCACGCCGGACACTCCGCTTGTACTGACTACCAAAAGGGGTGAAGTCCGCGACGTCACGCTCGCCGACGGTTCCGTCGTGACGCTCGACACAAATAGCCGCCTGCTGGTCTGGATGCGACCGGATCGACGCGATCTCGAACTTGATCATGGCCGGGTCCATTTCATAGTAGCGCATGATCGGTCACGCCCCTTCACGGTAGTCGCCGATGGCGGGGCTACCACGGCGCTGGGAACTGTTTTCGACGTCGAGCGACGCAGTCGCTGCGAAATGAAGGTTGTGTTGTTTGAGGGGCAAGTGACCGTTTCGCCACCATGCGCCACACAACGGCTGTATCTGGCTGCGAACAAGCAATATCTCAAGCCCGGTGAAAGAATGCGCTATTTGCCGTCCATCGCACAGGCCGCTTCCATCGTCCCCGACCGTGCGCCGAAAAATGAAGGACAGTGGGTGACCGGTGTGAAAAGCTATGAGGATGAAACGGTAGGTTCGATACTGGCGGAGGTGAACCTCTATTCGAGCGTCCAGTTGATCGCTGCCACGCCGGAAGTTGCCTCGATGCGCGTGAGCGCCGATCTTCACATCCGCAACCCGGAAACGGTCGCAAAGCATCTCGCGCGTTCGCTCGGTCTGATGGTTGAGATTCAGGGCGCAGACAGGATCGTTCTAAAAAGATAGCGCCACCGCCGCTCGTTTTGAAATTCTTCCCGTCTGCCCCTTCGAGCGCATCATTCGATGCGCCTCTCATGAAACTGGGGGATAGACATGCGAACGGTTCGTGGCGGTTTACTTGTAGGTATTGCAGCCGGTGCGTTGCTCATAGGTTCACCCGCCAAGGCGCAAGCAGACAAAGCGATAACATTCGATATCCCCGCGCAATCTTTGACTGGAGCGCTGCGGGAGGTCGCGCGCCAGGGAGGACTGGAGTTTTCCGCGCCAGCAGATCCGCTGCGAGGTCGGCAATCAGGTCGCCTGACCGGGCGCCATACGATCGAGGATGCCGCGCGCCTGCTGCTTGCCGGCACGAAACTCACAGCCCAAATCACCGATGGCGCGCTCATCGTGCAGGACACGACCGCTGCAGCCAGAAATGATGCAACGGGAAACGGCGAAAACGAGCTCGTCATCACCGGAACCCGTCTTAAATCTGCCCCGTCCGCGTCCCCCATGCTGCAGTTGGATGGAGATCAAATCAAACTGGCCGGTCAGACCGACCTGGGCCAGGCGATCCGCTCCGTTCCTCAAAATTTTGGAGGTGGGCAGAATCCCGGCGTGGGCTGGGGTGCCAGCGGGATCAACAATCAGAATATCGACTCCAGCTCCACCGCCAATCTTCGCGGGTTGGGTGGAGACGCCACACTGACATTGCTCAACGGCCACCGCCTGTCTTATGGCTCTTTCGTCCAAGCCGTCGATCTTGGTGCCATTCCTCTGGCCGCTGTCGAACGAATGGACATTGTTGCTGACGGGGCGTCGGCGATCTACGGGTCCGACGCCGTCGGCGGCGTGGTCAATATCGTCCTCAAACAGGGATATGATGGTGCCTCTGTGGCTGCGACCTTGGGCGGCGCAACCAATGGCGGCGATTTCCAGCAGCAATATAGCGCCGTTGGAGGCAAGGATTGGGGATCAGGCAGCCTGATTGCGGCTTATGGCCACCAAAGCAACAGCGCCATCTATTCCGGTGATCGCTCTTACACAGACTATATGCCAGACAAAAACACGCTTTACCCTCGGACCGTGCAGAACAGCGCCGTTATCGCGTTGCGTCAGGGCGTTGCTCGCGATGTCGAGATGCTTCTCGATGCCACCTACAGCCGACGCAATTCATTCATGTCCTATGTCACGGACTATGGCCTGGCATATGAAGAGCGGCCCGCCGTCACGTCCTACTCCGTGACCCCATCACTGCGGGCAGGGCTGGCGCCGGGATGGAAGCTCACTCTTTCCGGCACCTATGGGCAGAGCAAATCTCAATATGATGAACAAGCCTTCCAGGATGGCGCGATCGATTATCGGTCCTGGGGACATTATCTCAACAAGCTGGTCAATGTCGAAGGCTACGCCTCCGGCAGTCTGAAGGGAATTGCCGCGCGCCCCATCGATCTGGTGATTGGCGCGGGCTATCGTTACAACAGCTATAGTTATGCGCCTTCGGGCGTTCCGCTCGATGCCGGATCGGTCAACAGCTATTACGGCTTTGCCGAAGCGGCCTTGCCGCTTGTCGCGCCGGAGGATGGCAACCGACTTGCCCATCGCCTGATATTGAACGGAGCTATACGCTATGAAAATTATCTCGGCATGGCGTCTGTCGCCGTTCCCAAGCTCGGTCTCATTTACGGGCCAAACCGCGCTTTCGATTTAAAGGCAAGCTGGGGACGTTCATTCAAGGCCCCTACCCTTTCCCAACAATTCCAGCAGCGCGAAGCCTATCTCTATTCTGCCGGCCTCTTGGGCGGATCGGCTTTTCCAGCGGGTTCGACCGTGCTGATCGACTATGGCGGCAGTGTCGATCTCAAACCGGAAAAAGCCGAAACATGGTCGGCAACGCTCGATATTCACCCGCCCGCCCTCGACAGGTTCAGAGCGTCGGTAAGCTACTTCCACGTCACCTATCTCGACCGCATCGTCCAGCCTGTCTCGGGCGCGGCGCTGTTCAATGCGCTTTCCGATCCGGCCTATGCCGCCTTTGTCGCCTATGATCCATCCAGCGAGCAACTACAGCGCATCATATCTGCAGCATCCAAATATTATGATTATAGCGGCGGCACCGGACTCAGCCAGACCATCGCCATCCTCTATGATCGCTACGTCAATGCCGCACGGCAATCGGTGCAGGGCATCGACCTGTCGGCCCAATATGAAATTGCATTAAAAGGGCTTTCATCGCTGACGGTCAGCGGCAACGCCTCATGGCTGTGGTCGAAACAAAAGACGAGTGACGACGCGGGAGAAATCGTTCTTGCGGGAACAATCTTCAATCCGCCCCGTCTCAGAGCCAGAGGCAGCGCAATATGGACGGACCAGAAATGGACGTTTGCTGCCTATCTCAACCATAGCGGCGGTCTTGAAGACAACCGGATCACACCGTCGCTGAAAATAGCTTCACAAACGACACTCGATCTTTCCGCCCGCTTCGCACTTCCCGATAGTCAGCCTGTTCTTGGCGGATTGACGCTGCAATTGAGCGCGCAGAACGTCTCCAACAAACGCCCTCCCTATGCAAGGCCGAGCGGGGGCTACAGCTATTATGTGAATTACGATTCTACGAATTTCTCGCCGGTCGGGCGCTTTGTCAGCCTCACCATCTCTAAAGACTGGTGAGGGTGTCGACAATGCCAGCTACGAGGCAGCGGCCGCACTTTGTCGCAATCGCGGAGAGAGGGCTTTCGCGCAATTGGCGTTCAACTGGCGCCTTGGTCTTCCTGTCCCTCCTGGGGATTGCCCAAGCGAGAGCAGAAACACGCCAGTGCCGCCTTCCTGACCTTCATACTGTGGGAGAAGAAAGGGCCATTGGTGCCAACGACCTGATGCGGTTGAGGGACTTTGGTGGGCTTGGCCTTGGCAACGCGCCTGCACCGTTCGCGCTCTCGCCAGACAGGCGGTTTGCGGCGCTGCAATTGCGCCAGGCCGACCCGGCTACCGACAGTTATTGCACCGCGCTGGTCCTCATGCCCGTCAGAGGCGGGGGCAAACCATATATCATCGATGACGCGGGTATGATTATTGCGTCCACCTCCACCCGTTATGGTGTGACGGACCTTCCGCTCGGCACGCCCAAGCCTGCCCTGATCGCCTGGAACCCGGTCGGCAGGCTGCTTGCCTATACCAAGTCCTTTCCCGACCGGTCGGAAATCTGGATCCATGATCTTGTTGGCTTTAAGTCCAGGCGGCTGTCGAGCAGCCCTGTCGATGTTGAAGCACTGTCATGGTCGGATGATGGTGAGCGGCTGCTCTATGCCAGTCGTCGGGATTTACCGGCAGCACGGGACGCCATCATGGCAGAAGGACGAAGCGGTTTTCGCTACGATGGTCGCTTCTGGCCGCTTTCAAGTGACATGCCCCTCCCCTCGGCCGATGTTCCGCTCATCGATCAGTCGCTCGATGCCATAACCGGGCAGACCCAGCCCTTTCGGCCATCCGACAAGCTGGCCTTGCATCCAGCCGTTCAATGGCCATCGGCCAGCGTCGCCTTTGCGCAACGCGGTTCTCGCACGGCCTGGAGCGCGCCCGCCGATGAGGGAATCGATACGCCGTCCCGGTTACAGATCCGCATGGGGAACAAGCCGCTACCATGTCGCACAGCCTCGTGCAGCGGGGTCAATTCCCTATGGTGGTCGGACGATGGCAGAACGCTATATTTTCAGCGGCGCACGGGCGTCGGCAATAGCCTGACAGAGTTTTTCGCATGGGTTCCCGGGCGCAATGTGCCGCGCAGGTTGCTCAGCACCACCGATGCCCTGTTCGGCTGCCAATATGCGGGCGACGAGATCATCTGCGCGCAGGAAGCATCGAACACCCCGAGGCTTCTGGTCGCAATTTCCATACGGGATGGAGCGCGACGCCTGTTGCTCGATCCCAATCCTGAATATGCCGCACTGGAGCCGGGAACCGTTCGGCGACTTGAATGGAGAAATGATGCGGGCGTCGCAGCGTTCGGTGACCTCGTCCTGCCGCCCCGCTACACGCCCGGTCACCGATTGCCGCTGGTCATCGTCCAATATCAGTCGCGCGGCTTCCTGCGCGGCGGCACGGGCGATGAATATCCGATCCAGGCGCTGGCGGCGCGGGGCTTTGCCGTTCTCAGCTTCAATCGCCCACAATGGCGGCCGGCTACAGATGAGCCACTGAATGAAAAAGAATATTTACGGCAAAGCATGCATGGTTTTGCCGATCGTCGTGATGTCCTCTCCTCACTCAGACAGGTTATCAGGCAACTGGATCTGGAAGGACTGATCGACCCTCTGCGCGTCGCCATCACCGGCCAGAGCGATGGCGCCGTGACAGCGACCTTCGCGCTCGCCAATTCAACGCTCTTTTCCGCGGCGATCCTCAGCACATGCTGCGAGAGCGAATCCGGACTCGAAATATCGGGCGAAGCGCTGGACAATTTCTATATCGGCATCGGCTATCCGGCCACGCGAGCTTCCGGAAAGCCATTCTGGCGCGTAGCCTCGCTTGTAGACGCGCCTGACGCCAGACCGGTCCCTCTTCTCATTCAGGCAGCGTCCAGCGAATTTCGAATGGGCCTAGCGACCTATCGCGACCTGCGGCGGCGGGGATGGCCGATCGAAATGTATATTTATCCCGATGAAGGGCATGTCAAACTGCACCCGGCGCATCGCGCGGCCATCTACGATCGCAACATACAATGGCTTGAGGAGCAGCTCAATCCGCTACCCGCGACCCCTGGCGGCTGACGCTATGAATATTCCAGCTTTTCACGACCATGCCCGGCACCAGATCTCCATCTCGTGCAGGTGAAGAATGCGCGTAGGCGTCGCAAGCGCTACGCCCCGATCCGTTCCGAGCATCCCGATCGCGTCCCGATCAACAAGGCCATGGTCGGCCAGGCAGCCATTTTGCAGATCGTCGATGATAGTATCCCGATGCAGGATCCAGATCTGGTGCAATAGTCCATCAAATGCACCCTTTCCGGCACGACCTGTCAGCAAGGGCGGCAGAAAGGGCTCCATCGCCGCGCGGGCCAAGGCACGGTCGCGCCCTCCTGTGAACCAGAACCAGGTCGGGAAAGACAGGCAGAGCTCCAGAATCGGCTGGGACAGCAACGGATAGATGGTGGGTCGATCGTCGAAGATGTTGAGATGATCGGTCGAGGCCGTCGCCCGCGCGATACTCCTGACATGCTGCCTGGCCCCGGGAGGCGCCCCGTGGGCCGCGTTGAGCCAAGGATGGGCATCTATATCCTGCATGGAAAGAGCAAGGGGTGTCAGCAGATCCGTCATGATCGGCCAGGGAACGAGCATATCTTGCCTGAGGCAGGCTTTGAAAGCCTGCCGCAAGACCATTGGCAGGGACGTCCCGGTTACGGCGCAGATATCCTTGGCCGTTGACGCCAGTGCGCGAGAGAAACCTGTATGGCTGTAGCGGTCAGCCAACGGATAGGCCGAATGCAACTTCCCGAACACATTATCGCCGCCGCCACCATTAAAATGCGCACTATGATCCCGTGTTGCAGCCCGTTGCGCCGATGCAAGATCGAAAATCTGTGTGAAGGAGCGTGCCGATGGGCGCGGCCTGTGAACGGAGAGATTGATGGCGACGTCCATATCCTGAGGCGACATTAATGTGGGGCTGATGGAATATTCAAGATGGTCCGCAAGCGCGGCAGCATAAATACGCTCATCAGCCAGTGGCGAGGCTGTATAAAAATGGATGAGGCCGACAGGGCCATGTTGTGCGGACAGTGCAGCAAGTACCGATGAATCAAATCCGCCAGACACGGAAATGAGGGGATTGGGATAGCGCTGGATCCATGTGGACATCACCCTGCACAACGCGTCTTTCAACAGGTAACTGGCCTGTTCGAAATCACATTGCAGATTATTATTCACAAAGTCGGCCGGATTCCAGAGCAGATGATGATGATGGCTTCCATCCTGGTCAAGGATCACCATCTCCCCGGGCAGAACCTCGGTTACGTCCTGCAGACAGGTTTGATGCCTGCGCAGGTCCGGCGCCATCAGACCATTGGCGATGCTTTTCCAGTCGATACGCGGCGTGATGTCCAAGGCCTGCAGGATGGGCGCAGCCTCCGTCCCAATGGCGACACGGTGCTCGTCGGAGGCATAATAGCAGGGTATCATGCCCGACGGATCGCGATAAATGACTGTATGATGTGTTACAGGGCTCTGGACGATCATGACGAAGCGTCCCCAATGCGCCTGCACAAAATTCTGGACGAGCAGCATTGGGTCATCGTTCCAGGCAGGCTCAAGACCGCGCGGTGCGTCCATGTCGGAGAAACAGTCGCCCAGGAGAATGACGCCATCATGATGGAAACGCTGGACTTCAAGGTCCGCGCTGCACGCGACGGCCAATTCCTCCGCTGCCCCGATATCCTCCGATGACATGGCTCCGCCCCGGCGCAGGATTATCGAATAGCGCGTGTTCATGGCAGGGCAAGCACCGGATGAAATGCCCGGACAGTCTCAATATCCTGACCCAGAACCACATCTTCATGCTGGACCCAGCAATGCGCTTGGAAAGGCCCCAACTGAACGCCAAAGACGAGTGTCGTGCGCAACCTGCTAAGTGCAAGATAGGCGTGCAACGCGAGCGCATCGGCAAGACAGCGATCTTTGCGGGGAAAAACCAGGCTCGCGCTATGAAAGGCTGCAAGAAGCACAGGAATTTTCGATGGCAATAACGCCTTTTCCCCTGATCGCGCCAGGGATGTCGCCAAGAAGATCTTCATCCTCAACGGGCAGTATCGCGCCACAAGATGGAAGAATGCCAGACAAAGAAAGGCAGCGACGTAATGGGCGCCGAAGGCAAGCTTGTCCGAAGTCACTTCAGCTCTATCGCACAATGCGCGGGCAGCTCTGATCCCCGAAAAAGGATGGGATGAACCCGCTGCAGCGTGTGAAGATATGAACAAGCCGGTTGCAGCCAGGGTCTCCAGTCCTTTGGCATCAAGGACACGGCCAGCCACCAGGTCGCGAACGGCCATCTCCAGTTCGGGCGCTATCATGAGATAGCGATCGCGATCAACGTCCAGGAAAACCAGGCGATCGTCAATATCGCAATATCCAACGCGCGGTTTCAAGATGACGGCATTCATCGCTGGCCCCTTAAACCTTGTCTGGTCCGGCATGGCGGCCGGACCAGACTTTTGGTTGTCAGTCGTCGAGAATGCCCGCGGCCGACTGCCCCTGCGGACTGTCGGTGAGGCGCTGCCCCTGGCCGTTTGTCACCTTGCTGGCGACACCCAGTTCAACGACGGCTTCGTCGGATTTGCCATATGTGCGTTCCATATTTGCCTCCTTCTGATTGACCACGCGGTTCGTGGCGACAGAAAGGCTATGTCGATGGAAGGATATATTCGCCAATATATGCTTTCATTGTGAAATCATTATCTGCGAACATTCAAAATCACGGAACCATGATCTTGATGTTCTGAATATTTTTCTTGTTATGAATTATTTGCCTGTCATCCACACAGCATCGACGCTGCCCTGATCCGGCGGCGATGATAATTCCAGAGCATCTCCAGAAGTGCTTTTCCTGTCCCGGAAACTGCCAACATATTGGCACGACGAAGTTCGTCGGCGCAGTCTGGCCAACGGTCCAGCTCGCGGAGTCGGACGGAACGTAGCCGTTCTCCTGTGTTGGCAATCGCCGCGACAATTTCTGCTGATTGGGATGCAGCTGCAAGTGTGCGAAACATCCGCTCGGCCGTGCCAACGATCGCGGCTGATGACGTGTAGTCAGTGACCCAACCATCGGGGGCTATAGGACGTTGCATATTTTGGCGTGCGCGGCTCTTGAGCGCCATGCGAATGAGTTGACCGTGCCATGTATAGCAGTCGCATAATCCTTCTGGAGTCCAGTCGATAATGCGGAACCCATGATGCTGTCCGGCCTGAAGCAAGCGTTCGCCATACATGCGATGCAGTACGTCTCGAATAGGCGAGGGGCTGGTCCCGAATTCTGAGGCGAGAACGGCAATAGACAGATCGGTAGAGCCGACGTAGCGCCCCGAAAGCAGTGCTTTTTTCAGGTCCAGATAGACTTGTTCAGCATGGCGCGTTCCTGGTGACATAAGAAATCACTTGTCCGATTTGTTATCAGGAATGGCATCTGCATCGGGCGTGAAGAGCTGGCGCGAAAGCGTTTCGAGATTATGTTGTGCGATGGCATCGATGCAGACGGTTTCCAGTTTCGAGAGATCCCCTTCCAGTAGCCCGCGCGGAAATACCCGCCGGTGTTCCATGAAAAGCAGGGGTATGACGAGATGACCGGTCGAGAGACCCAGCGCATGCGCACAGCGGAAATGATCGTCGAGACGGGACTTGGGGTTGCCGGCCTCGATCTCGCGAAGCCAGCGCGTGCCGATCCCTATGTTCGCCGCGAAATCTTCCTGCGTTATCCGTTCGACCCATCTCTTCATTTCGATGCGCCTCCCGGACATCAGCTTGATCATCTCAAGGACCGAGGGATCGCGTGCATTGGGTATCGCCTGTAGCGGCATGACAAGGTCTCCCTGCCAATGGCTCAAAGCTCCCGTGCACAGCCCACAGGTCAAAAATGTTGTTAGTCGCACCAAAGGTCAAATTTTTACGCTTTCATAGTGAAAGCATTGGGATACGCGCCATGTCGCGGGGATAGATGCCTTATTACCCATCGTTACGAGGTGATCAGCGCTGCCTTTCGATAGGCGCTTTGCAGCTCCCGATCTTCGGAAGCCAGGAACATGATCAGCGCCACATTATAGAGTCGCCATGTCGCCACCCCACCTCCACATTCCCCGCTCTCGATCAGGCGGCTCGCGATGCGATCAACGATGTTAGCCAATCGGGATGTCGTACCGACAAAGCGAAATGAAGGACCGCCCAACGCGCCGCAAAGCGGCGATTCGAGTTCTGCGACAATCTCGGCAGGGTCGCAGCCATCCAGAATGCTCATCGCGACATGGAGAGTCGTTCCATACGAAATAAACTCGCGCGTCATTCTGGCAAGCCTGCAATGGCAGGCGAGAAATTGATCGACGCCCTTCTCCGATAACTGGAGTTTGTAAGTCCTCGATGTCCTCATGCACGCTCTCCCTGCATGATTCGCAGCCTGCCAGCGCCCGTCGCGGCAGCGTCCCGATGAATAGAGACGGGCAAATGAACCAAAAAAAGCGGAGAAATCGGCACTGAGGTGCCGATTTCGGTACTGAGGTGCCGAATCGGCATCTCAGTACCCTGCCCATTGCGCGGCTTGATCTGACCTTTCATCCTTCATCCATCCGAACAACACGGTGACGGCGAGCACAGCCCTTGAACAGTGCTCCCAGCCCAAACCGCATAACGAAACCCGGCGTGCAGCGATGCGCGCAGGATGAAGGAGGCTTATGTCATTTTCGCATAGACATTCCGGATTGGCGATCCCTCCATTTGTGAGCGAGCCAAAACCTTCCAAATCGCCAACGCAGATTTGCGGCAGATCGCGTGTGTGGGACGGGAACATAGCAAAATGGTTAGGCGGGATCAGTGCGGCTGCACTGCTTGCCTTCCTTCAGCCTGATGCAGCTTATGCGCAAAAGGATTCAAAGCCTATCTCCAGTGCGCAGCTCGTCGAAGCGGCTGGCGAAGCGGAAAGGCAGCTTCAGCAGACCTTCACCAATCTGCGCTTCGAGGAATTTGGTCCCGCGCCCGTCGAGGGCCCAATCTATCAGGCGACCGCTGGCGGCCGGATCATCTACTATGCGCCGCAAAGTGAGCATCTCTTGTTCGCTACGGTCTACGACCGCAACGGCGTCAACCTGACCGCGCTGGCGCAGGAACAGGGTGCCACGCGCCGTCTTAAAGCCATCGACCCTGCCAAGGCATTGGCGATCGGCCCTGCAGGTGCGCCCACGGTCATCGAATTCACCGACCCCGACTGTCCCTACTGCCAGGCGCTCGACCGCTTCTGGAGCGCCAAGGCAGCAGAGGGAAAGCCGGTAAGGCGTCTCATCTTCTTCGTGAGCGGCATCCACCCGACCGCTGCTGCCAAGGCCGAGCATATCCTATGCTCGACAGATCGCGAGACGGCCTTCCGGGCGGCCTATTCCGGCCAGACACCGCCTGTCCTGCGCCAATGCGCGCAGGGCCGCGCCAGGGTTGTGGAGGACGCTGAACTGGTCGCCAAAGTGGGCGTTTCAGGAACGCCGACGCTGATCGCGGATGGCAAGCTCATCTCGGGCTTTCAGCAGGCCGAACTCGAAGCGTTCCTCGATCGGCACGCGAAGCCTGCGCTCGCAAAGGCAGTGTCCGATGCGCGGCGCTGAACGGGCGCGCGCCATCGCGGCTACGCACAATCTCTTTGCGGAGGGCATCCGGCCTGGCCCCAACTGGCCTGCGCGGATGAACCAGGATGCCGGCGGCGGCGGGCTCATGGAGCCGTCCACCGACGCCCCGGCCGACACCGATCTTGCTTCGATGCCGGCAGGCTTTGGTTGGACGGCTCTTTTTTGGAGCAATGCTATGATGCACAAATTTGGCAACAAGGTCCTGGCGGTGGCCAATGTCGGCCTCCCTTTAGGCGCGATGGCCCTGGTCGGTGGCCCGGTTCATGCCTTTTCGGCGCCCGCCCAGGGCGATCTTGGTTACGACATATACGATATCGTCGTGAACCAGGGCGTGAAAGGTCCGATGGGATTTGTGGGCGGCGTCGCCGCCTTCCTGTTCGGCGTCTCGCGCCTTTTCTCGAATATCATGATCGGCATCCCGACCATCGTCGCGGCCGTCTGCCTCATCAAGGCGGACTCCATTCTCCAGACCTTCGGGATGGTCATCTGAGACGCGAAGGTGGGGTGCGCACTTGGCTGACCACGTGCTTCCCCCACCGGCAACAGGCTGGGAACCGATGGTCGGTTCCTGGAGGATGATACCTTTGAAGGTATCATGAAGCCAAGAGGAGAAGGGCAGATGGACGAACGCCTTCCGCAATATCTGCACCGGCCCGTCCAGATCCTGTGGTTTGGATCTGACGAGTTTCTGCTCGCGACCTCGAGTATTTTCGTGGCCGCGATCGTGGGCGGACTTGTCGGCTGGGCGCTCATCGCTGCCCTTCTCCTTTTCATCCCGTGAAAGCGGACCAAGCCCAGGGGCTATCTCCCCCATCTCGCCTGGCGCTGGGGTCTTGTTTCCTTTCCTCATTATCCGGGTCCTACCCAGACCCGCTTCTTCGAGTGAGCGCCATGGGCATGTTCGGGCACAAAAAGACAAAGGAGGATCCGCTATTGGGCAAACCGGCCAGCTACGGCATCCATCGCTATCTGCAGGGCTCGGCCAACCTGTTCGAGGAAAACCGCCTGCTCAAGGTTGCCATTGCGGGCATGTTCGGCGTCACCGCCGTGCTGGGCGTGGTCATCTACACGACCAACCAGAATGCCCGGACGGTGATCGTCCCCTTTGGCGCCACGGGTGATCTTCATGTCTCGGGCAACACACCGTCCGAAGCCTATATCGTCGCCATGACGCGCAACATCGTCGCGCTGTCGGGTACCTGGTCGGCTTACTCAGCCGACCGGCAGTTCCAGGAGCTGCTGGGGCTCGTTCACCCGTCCGCTTATGGCGCGATGCGCGACAGTCTCAATGCCATGCTCGACGAACTGGCGAACAACCCTACGCTGTCGATCGCCACATACATCCGCAACGATCAGCCGGTCCGCTGGACCGCCCATGAGATCGTCGTCCCGGTCGAGAAGGTCCGTGTCATCGGCGGCGTAATCCGCAAATTCCGGGGCATTTTACGCATCGGCTACGGCATCGAAAATGGCCGTTTCTGGCTGACGCGTCTTTCCGAGGAGCAGTTCGATGTCGAAACACGCTAATCAGCGCATAGGAGCGTGCGCCGCTCTAACCGGGTTCATGCTGCTGGCGATCCCGGCCTCAGGTCAGACGCTCCATGCGCTGCCCGATCAGACCAGTCGGATCCGTCTCTCCAACCGCGACATCAACCATGTCGTGTGCGAAGGCGGCGAGATCGAGGATATCAAATTCTCGGCCGAGAAAGGTCTTGCCGTCGAGAAAGGCGGATCGGACGCCTGGATCAAGTTCCTCGCCCGCGAGATTGACGACGCAGGGCAAGTGACGCGCAGCTATGTGACGCAACCTTCCGAGTTCTTTGTCAATTGCAACGGCGCGACCTACCCCCTCTATGCTGAACCGGCGGAAATTCCAGCGCAGACGGTGATACTCGTGCCCGGCGCACGCCAGCGTGCCCAGGCCAATAGCGCCTTGATGGCTGCGCTGGCCGATGAAGATCGTGCCGTCTCCATCACCATGGCGTTGCTCGACGATCGCATCCCTGCCTCGTTCAGCGAGGTCGCGCCGTCGGGCGAAGCGGTCGGCATTGCGGCGCTGCCAGGCCTGTCGATAACCGAACAACGCCGTATCGCCGTCGAGGGTGCCGGGCTCTCGGCCTCGCAATATCATGTGCGAACCATGGCAGCGGTGACGCTGGACGAGCGCCAGCTCGTCGATCCGGCGCTTGGGGCAGGCATTTTTTCAGTCACGCTGGACCGGGTCCGCCTTGATGCGGGCGAAACGGCCCGACTTGTCGTGGTGCGCCGGGGAGGCGGACAATGAGCGGCGACAAGAGCAAAGACGCAGCGGAGACGCCGGAAGGCCTGTCGCCCTATCAGGCCCATCTTGCCGCCCAGAGCGCCGGACCGAAGGATGACGCCGCGCGCCGTCCGTCTCCGGCCTTGCTCGACCTTAAGGCGCAGTGGGCCAAAATGTCCGCGCGGCAGAAACTGCGCGCGCGCCAGCTCGCCGTCGGTGTCGCTGTCGGTGCGCTCGGGATAGGCCTTTACGCGGCATCGGGCAGCAAGGAGGACGTCAAGCCCGCCGATCCCGCCGCAACGCTCAACATGGGCGCTGGACTGCGCGGCGACAGTCTTGAAGTCAAACTGCGCGGGGATTTGAAAAAGGTTCTCGATGGCCAGCAGCTGCTGGGCGACCGGGTCAGCGCGATCGAGGAAGGCAAAGTGCTCCGGGGCGACACGACGGCTCCAGGCGGCCAGACCATGGATGCCGACCTGCCTCCCGCCCTGCCCGACAGCGTTCCAGCGCTGCCCTACCCGCCCGAAACCGGCGATATCAGCGCGGATGCCGACAGGCTGCCTGCGCCGCCCACCGGCCCAGTTGCGCCGCCTGCTCCACCGGCACCACCGGTCGAAAAGACGGTCGGCGCGATCGGCTCGGCGACCGGTCAGGTCATGGCCCAGGGCGCGACCGACCATGCCGCATCGTCGAAAAAAAAGAGTCGGACGATCTATTTACCGCCTGGTTTCATGAAGGCGCGGCTCCTGACCGGGATCGACGCGCTGGCGAGCCGGGACGCGACGAGTAATCCTGAACCCATCATTGCCCGGGTGCAGGCGCCCGCCGTCCTGCCCAATGAGGTGAAGGCCAATCTAGCGGGCTGCTTCGTGGTCGGCAACGCCACCGGGAGTCTTGCCAAGGAGCGGGTCGAGGTCCAGCTCGTATCGCTCTCCTGCGTGGATTTCGACGAGCATTCGATCGTCGATCAACCGGTCAAGGGCTTCTTCGTCGATACCGACGGCAAGAAGGGCCTGTCTGGCAAGGTGGTGACGCGCGCCGGGGCGACGCTGGCGCGCGCCTTCATTGCCGGGACCATCAGCGGCATTTCGCAGTCGGTCGAAAGCACGTTCGGCAACACCTCGACCTCAGCGCTGGGCACGGTGCGCACGCTTGATGCCGGCGATGCCGCCAGGACGGGCATTGCCGGGGGGCTCTCCAAATCCTCGGACAAGCTCACCGACTTCTATCTCGATCTCGCCCGCCAGGCTGGTCCCATCGTCGAGGTGGGCGCCGCCAAGGATGTGGTCGTGGTGATCCAGGAGGGCGCCACCCTCGAAATCAAACCCGGTGCAGGAGGCAAATTCTGATGTCCGCACCCATGGGAGACAAAGCCATGAAGATGCTCCGACCCTGCCTCCTCCTGCTGCCCCTTCTCGCGCTGCCCGGCTGCGCGACCATGGGATCGGTGATGTCACCCTATAGCGAGAAATTCTCGTGCAAGAATAGCGACCATGGCCAGTGCATTCATCCGGGCCAAGCCTATGCCGATGCGGTCGCGGGCCGCGCCTCAAAATCCGATCCTGCCGTCACCCTTGATCACAAGCTGCTCGCTCCGGACAAGAAGCGGGCCCGCAGCATAGACAAGGGGCCCGCCAGGGCTGCGGCGACACCCTCGGCTATGGCGCAACCTGGCCAGCGCCATGTCGGCGCGCTGATCGAGGCTCCCGGATCGCCGATGCTGCGCCCTTCGCGCACCATCCGGACATTGATCCTTCCCTATGCCGACAAGCAGCGCCCCGACCGGCTCTATATGGCGCGCTATATCTATTCGATCATCGACCGGCCTGCCTGGGTCGTGGGCGACTATCTGGTGGAACCGGGCGGGCGAACGCCTGCGCCACCGGTGCTGCGCACGATGCGCGAGCCCGAACCGGGCAGCACAGACGTGCCGACGCAAGAGGCCATGCCGCTTGCCATCCATCCGGAGAAACGGCCATGAGCGTGCGGCCCGGCAACAAAAGTCTGAGCTATCAGCGCCTGCGCGCCGCCGTGACCCGCGACGCCTATTCGGATTTTTTGCCGATGGTCGCCTGGGTCGATGAGGAGGAAGCTTTCCTCTGCATTGACGATGGCTGGGGCCAGGCCTGGGAGCTTGTGCCGTCCGCCTATATGTTCGCCCATGTGCAACAGGCGTTGCTCGGGCTGCTCAATATCCATTTTCCCGAGGGCACGGTCCTCCAGCTCATCACCTTTGCCGATCCGCTGATCGACCCGGCGCTTGACGCCTATCTCGATATGAAGGTCAGGCCAGACCCGCTGGTCCAGGCCTCGGCCCGGCGCACCGCCGACTATCTGCGCGGCGGAACCAAGGGCCTGGATGCGCTCCATGCCATTCCTGTACGCGACTTCCGGTTGTTCCTCGCGATCAAGACGCGGGTGAAGCTCGGCGCGGACCTGCGCCGCCAGGTGGAAGAGCAACTGGCGAAGATGGGTATCCGACGGCTACCGCCCGACGAACTGGTCAGCTTCTATCGCCGGATCTTCAACGGCGTCTTCGCGCCCGCGCCGGGGGTATTCCTCAGCGAGAGCATGGGCGGCATGCCCGCCCCATCGATCGCGCGGCAGATTATCGAGGCTGGACCTGACCTTTGCTTCGAAGGCCCGGAGGTGTTTCTCGGCAACCAGGTGGCGCGTTGCCTCACGCCCAAAGCGCCCGCACGCCGGATCACCGCCGAGCGCGCCAACCGCCTCATGGGCGGGATGCGCGGCTCTGCGGAGGACAGCGACCAGATCGGCGGGCCGTTCCTCTATTGCCTCTCGGTCCTGTTCGACCATTCGCAGTTCGAAATCCACAAGCGCGCGCAGATCCTCTCCGCGCAAAAGGCCGCGGGCAGTTTTGCAGTCGAAGTTGGCAAGCAGATCGAGGAGATTGGCTGGATTCTCGATGAAGCATCCAACAGTCGCTTCGTCTCGGTGATCCCTACCATGTGGGTATTCGGCCGCGACAGCGCCCAGGCGCGTGAGATGGCGGCGCGCGCCAAGCGCTTGTGGGAATCAGAACCCCTGCCCTTCATGGTGCAGGAAGAAAGCTATCTGCTGCCCGTACTGCTCGCTGCCAGCCTGCCCTTTGGGCTCTATCCCGAAAAGCAGACATTGAAACTGCTGGAACGCGATTTTCGCATGGCCGTGAAGGCCGCAAGCCTCATGGTGCCGGTCCAGACCGATTTTCGCGGCGGTGGCCGCCCGGCCCTGCTCTATGTCGGACGCAAGGGCCAGCTCATCACGCTCGATCTCTTCGACCCACGCATCAACAATTATAATTTCATCGTTTCGGCTGAGTCCGGCGCAGGCAAGAGCTTCCTGCTCAATAATTTGTGCCAACAATATTATGCGCAGGGCGCGCTCATCCGCATCATCGATATCGGCGGCAGCTACCGCAAGCTCTGCACACTCTGCTCGGGGCGTTATATCGACATCGGCGAGGAGCGCCTCGTCCTCAATCCCTTCGACATGGGGCTCGCGCTCGATGGCGAAGACAAGCAGTCGGCGATCGCCATGGCGGTCGCGATCGTCGCGGAAATGGCGAATGCCTCGACCCGCAAGCCGGTCACCACATCGGAATGGAACCTGCTTAAATCCGCCGTGCAATGGACGGTCGACAGCGGGCGCGGCGAAGATGGCATCGACGCGGTGCGCGCTTGGCTCGGCCGCTATCCCGACAATGCCGCCTCCGACCTCGACCGGGTCGACCATCTGGTGCCGGTCGCGCGCGAACTGGCGTTCAACCTGCGCGATTTCGGGTCGCAGGGCGCCTATGGCCATTTCTTCAATGGTCCTTCGACACTCGACATCTCGCGCGACGAGTTCGTGGTGCTGGAGCTCGAACGCTTAAAAGCGCTACCAGACCTCTTCAACGTGATCGTCATGGTGGTGGTAAACGCGGTCACCCAGGAGCTTTATCTCTCGGCCCGCGACAAACCCCGCTTCGTGCTGTGCGACGAGGCCGCGCAGTTCATGACCCGCAGCGACGGGCAGGACCTCTCCCGTCTCGCCGAGGCGTTCGACCAGGGCTATCGCCGCGCGCGCAAATATCAGGGGAGCTTTGGTATCGTGCTCCAAAGCATGAACGACCTCATGCTCTTTGGCGGCACCGGACAGGTGATCCTGGAAAATGCCGCGACCAAATTCCTGCTGCAGGGTTCCACCTATGACAAGGCGGTGGATAACAAGATCCTCGACTATTCAGGCTTCGTCCTCGATCTTCTGAAATCGGTCCGCAACGCCAAGCCCAACTATTCCGAAGTGTTCATCGATAGTCCGCTGGGCCTCGGCATCGCGCGACTGGTGGTCGATCCATTCAGCTACTGGATCAATACTTCTGCGCCCAATGAGGTTGCCGCGTTCGAGGCGCTCGTGCGGGCCGGTCGCAATCCGCTGGAGGCGGTCTGCGAACTGGCCGGTGTCGATCCAGCCCAAATACTGGGCGGAGATACTCGCCAGGAGGGGAGGGTAGCATGACGCACAAGCCTGCAACCCATCCCGATCAGCTGGCGCTCGACTGGGAAAATGACCCGGCGATCGAAGCGATGATCGAAGCGCGTGTCGCCCGCCGCGCCGAGGCCGCCGCTTTCCATTGGCGACTGCGGCTTGTCGCGATCGAAACCTGCATGATGGGCAGTCTCGTCATCATAGCCGGGATCGCGCTCCATCAGCCACCGCTCCAGGCCATACGGGCGGGCATCCTCGTCGCTGCCGCCTGCTGTGCGAGCGGCCTGCTGCTGATCGGCCTGTCGGGCGCGTGCGGGATGGTCTTCTCACGCTTGCGGCAATGGAGGGCGCAATGAAAGCCGATCACGCCAATGGCTTCGATCTTGGCCTGGACGTCGAAGACGATGTCCATGGGCTCCTTGCCTATGCGCGCAGCGTGAGCAACCCGGCACTTGGTATCGACGCGGTTGCGCAGGCGATCGTCACGGTTATCCAGGCGGAACGCCGCTTTGCGCGGATGAGCTACGCCCTGTTGGTGACCGGCGGCATCGCCAATGCCGCGTTTTGCGCATTTGCCGCAGCCTGGCTCTTCCAGGCGCCGTTTGCCGAAGGCATGTTCATCGGCATCTGCGCCGGAATGGGCGCGGGCTCGACAGGTCTGATCCTGATTCCCTGGGACGCAATTGTCGAGCGCTTTCATGCCATCATCCAGTGGTGGAGGCGGATGTGAACGGCATCTTCTCCGCCACGCCCGCGCCAGGACCCATCCGTCTGCTGATCGGCAGCCAGGGCCTTGCGCTCGTGCAAACCTGTGTCGCCTGGCAATTGCCGACCGCGCCCGCGGTCGTCCGCATTCTCAGCGCGGTCATAGCGGTGATTGCGATAGCCGCGCTGATCAGCGCCGCGATCGGCGAGGCGCGCGAGAACCGTGCGCCATATTGGAGACGGCGTCATGGGCGCTAGAAGCATGGGCCGAGGCCACCCTCGTCATGCCCTACGAGTAATAGCGCCCTTGGCGCTGATGACCGGGCTGATGACGCAGCCGCCCGTCACCGCTGCGACCAGCACTATCGGGCGCACCTGGCCGATCGCCGAGCCCGATGCGCTGAGCGAGATCGAAAGCCGCGCCGCGCATGTTCCCGACATGAAAGCCGCCTTCGGCCCGCGCGAGCGCTGGTCGGCCATGCAACCTGCCACGCTCGGCATCGCCCGCGACGATCGCCGCCGAACGGTCGTGCCCTTCTATACCCTCGATCAGGATATTCGGCTGCCGAGCGGAAAGCTGCTTTACGCCAAAGGCTATAGCTTCAATCCGCTTGCCTATGTCACGCTGCCCCAACGGCTGATCGTCGTGCACCCCAGCGATCTGGCCTGGGCGCTGCGCACCGCAAGGCCCGCCGATTTCATCCTGCTTGCCGCCGGTGGTCTTTCCCAGACCGCAGATGCACACGCCGATGCGATCACGTTGGGCGAACGACACGGCCGGGCGCTGTTTCTGCTCGAAGAGCGCGTCAAGGCACGGCTCGGCCTGACGGTCGCCCCGGTGATCGTCGCGCAGGCGGGCCAAAAGCTGGTGCTGACCGAGGTCGTCATGGCCCCAAGCCTGCGGAGGGCTGCGCGATGAAGATGCTCTCTGTCCGACGCGTTTTGACGCTCGGCTCAGCCCTCGCGGCACTGGCGATCGCGTCCCCCGCCCATGCCTCCAAATGCGAGGCGGGCACGATCTTCAACCCGATCACCAAGGTGCGCTGGAACTGCATCTTCCCGATCACCATCGGCGGGGTAAAGGTGGGTCCGAGCGATCCGCTCGGCAGGGCGCTCGACGCACAATCGGCCTCCAAGCCTTTATGTGCGTGCCGCAAGGGCGTGACCTTCTGGTTTGGCGTCAAGGTCAGCTTCTGGTCGCCCAATCGCATGGTCGATATTGTGACCGAGCCCGGCTGCATGATGGCGCTGGGCGCTGACATCATGCCGACCGGCGGCAGACTGCAGGGCAGCCACACCAGCATCGCCGACGGCACTAACACGCGCAAGATGTTCGCGCAGATGCACTATTATATCGCGCCGGTCTGGAAGATGCTCGACATGTTCACCGACCTGCCCTGCATCGAGGATGATGGCTTCGACGTGGCGCTGATCACGGAGGTCCTGCCGACCTGGCAGTCGGCGACTTTGGGCGCGATCATCCAGCCAGAGGCAATCCTGTTCGGCAATCCGGCCGCTGGCCTTGCCTGCATGGCCGACAGCGCGGCAGCGGCTGCGGGCAAGGTCGTCGATCCGCTCTTCTGGTGCATGGGATCCTGGGGCGCGACCTATCCGATCGCTGGCGACATCCATTTTGGCGACAGCGTCGAAGCATGGGCGGGACTCGCTGCGCGCGGCGTCTTCATGATGGGTCGGCTCGGCGCCCTCACTGTCAGTTCAGCGGACGGCTGCTCGTTCATCCCGCAGCCGGTCTGGACCAAGAGCCGCTACAAGTTCCAGCTGATGGAACCGGTCAAGGGCGGCCAGTGCGTCAATGTCGGGCGGCCAGGCGCGCTGTGGACCAGTGCCAAACATGCGCCGGGCAAGGACAATGCCCAGTTCATGCTGTTTGAAAAGACGATCTGCTGCGCCGGGGTTTCGACGCCATGAACAGGTCGCCTTTCCCGATCCGCATGCCCTCGTCTGGCATCAGCCGATGGTCTGCCCGTCATTCCACCGAGCCAGGCGTTCCCCATGCGGTCAGGCCGGTGTCGCATCCCCCCTGCGGCACCGGTCGGACGGTCAGCGTGGCCACACATGCAGACGATCATGCGGCGGTCCCCTCTTCGCCGCATGTGGTCGTGGCCATGCTGACCGTTTTTGAAGGTCAGGCTGTATTCCGGGCAGAGCTTGCCGACCCTGTTCCAGCTATATTTCTGTTCCGGCTGCGGCGCGGGTCGCGGCAGATCAATCCGGTCGAGCACCGGCCATGAGGACAGCAACCCTCGCCCTTCTCGCAGCGCTCAGCCTGCCTGCCCCGCTCCATGCGCAGACCGCGCAGGACCGCGCCCGCGCCGCGGCGGCCGCCGCGCGGGCGAAGAGCGCTGACAGCGATGCGCTGCTGGGCAATTATGTGACGCCGGGGCTGGCGGGCCAGCCCATCACCACGGTCGACACCAAAAAGACCTTCACCCCCAATCTTGCCTGCCAGAAAAGCGCGACGCTGCTCGAACTGCTCGCCCAGCCCAGTGCCACCGGCGATATCGGCATGCTCAGCATTTCGCGCGACAGCGATCTGGACGGAAGCTTCGATGAGGCATTGACCGTTCCGGTCCCCACGTCCGGGATTTGCGCCAATGGGATCATCTCCTGCGCGCCGGGCAGCTGGGACGCATGCCGCTTCTTCCGCTGGGACGCTTCTGCATCCGGGGCACTGAAGCTGTCCCCGGTCGAGCTGACCGATCTGGCCGGTTGTTACTGCGTCAATAATAGCTGCGGCAGCAATCTGGTCTGGGGCAATATGGCTTCGATCCTTAAGGATCTGGGCGGCGGCGTTGTCGGCGCGCTTACCACGGCCGACCCGCGTATCGGCATCGCGCAGGCCGCCATCGATGGCCCGCTCATCCGCTATACCGGCGCGCAAACCACATCCTGCGCGGCGCAGCCGCAGGTGGGCGCCACGGCGTATAAGGCCAATCCGGGCGCCATCGCGGGCGACGCCTATGGCGCCGCGCAAACGAGCAGCATTTTCCAGGCGCTTGTCCAGTCGTCGACCGGAACCGGCACGTCGCAGGTGCGCCGAGGCTGCGCGATCACCCGGCAGATCACGCAGGAAGAAATAGCCGCCGAGATGATCATCGATCGTGTGGCGGGCGGCTACTCAACCTATGCCACAGACCCAAGCAGCCGCACCTTCGTCATGGGCTCGCCCACCGATAATAGCCTCACAGGCGGATCCTGCACGCTTATCGATTTTCACATGACATTGCGGGTCAAGGACGCCGCAAGGCTTCAGCAGCTACTTCTGACCCGCTTTGGCGGGGACGACTGGGCGCAGATCAGGATCGATGGAGACCTGGTTGGCTCTGGCCCGGAAGTCTGGACCGGATCGGGACCGCCGCCGGGCAAATGCGAGAAGAAGAGCGCCTTCTATGTCGATCCCGGCCTCGATCTCACCTCCAGGCTGACGCAAGGCGATCATGATATCTGGTTGCGGGTCGCGGTTGCCGATGGCGGCGAAGCCTATGCGGCGATCGACGCGAAGGTGGACGCCGGCTGCAAGTCGAGCGAGCAGCTTGTCGATAGCTGTTCGGGCTATGCGGCCAATAATGCCTGCCGTCTCGACGATGAGAATGTCGATGGCGTCATCACCTATCGCAACGGCGTCAAGACCGGGCTCACCCCCCTGCCCCAAACGCGGTTGATCGGCACGGGTGCTTGCGCGACCACGATCAGCCGCGCCTTCTTCGAACGCCAGCGCAGCTATGCCTGCACGGTCGATAGCGGCGCGCTCCCACAGCCCGATCTCTCCCGCGGCACCTATATCATCGATCATTCGACCGAGACTTTGCTCGCTGACCGGGTCAAGAATGCCGATGGCAGCCATAGCCTGACAACCCGCAATTTCTCCTTGCCCGTGTCCGGCAGCGTCAATGCCTGCGAGCCCATCTGCAAAACCCGCAAGGCGCAGGTCAATATAGCCGCAGCCCCCGATGGCGTGACCGGTTCCAGACAGACTGATCCCTTGGGCTGGGACTATCACTATCACGCCTGCCAGGAGAATGATGTCTGCCCTGCGGGCGAGGGCGAGGAACTGGTGCAGGGCTGTGGCTGCATCGATGATTTTCCCGAAGCGGTAGTGATGATGCAGACCGTACATCTGGGCGGCGCCGACATGGTCTGCACGAGTGCCGTGCGATGAGGTCGCTGCATATCTTGCTTTTGGGGCTGATCCTCCTCGTCGGCGCTGGTTCCTTATTCCCCGGCACCGCAAGCGCTCAGCAGCTTTGCGCTGTCGATCTTAACGGCAATGGCGATGCGGCGGACGACGGCGAAACGGCAAGCTGCCATCTGACCGGCGCGGGCGGATGGATGTGCCCCATTGGCGAAACACCGTGTGAGACGGATGGAGCGGGAGCGATGCGGTGCCCGCTCGGCGAGCAATATGCCTGCGCTGTGCCGGCCAGCGGCGGCGCGCCAAGCTGCTCGGCCAACGCCTGTATCGACACCAGCGCCAATCCGATCGTCGAGGAGCCGGTGGTGGATGATCCCGGCGTCGCGGCCAACGGCACCGTCGATGCCGATGGCCATTGCCTTGGCACGATCGAGATCTTCTCCGGACGCGCCGCGCGTTGCCGTCCTGCCGGACTCAGCACCACCTTCCAGAATTGCTGCAAGGACAAGGGCAAGATCGTGAAGGACGGCATGGGCGGATCGAATTCGTCGATTACGACCAAGATCGCGGTGGCCAAGGGCGTCTTCACCGGCATGAAAGCCGCCTACACCGCCTTCAAGGCAGGCGCGACCGCAAGCCAGGCAGCGAGTGCCGGTGCCAATGCGATCATCGTCGGCATCGATCCCACATCGATCGCGATCAGCCTAGCGGTCAACTTCATGATCGATCTCCTGCTCCAAGGTTGCGACCAGCAGGATATGGAAGTGGGCATGCTGCGCGGTTCGGGCATGTGCCATGAGATCGGCAGCTATTGTTCGTCGAGCATCCTTGGCGTGTGCGTCCAGAAGGCGCGGGGCCATTGCTGCTTCAACACAAAGCTTGGCCGTATCATCCAGGAACAGGGCCGCCCACAGTTGAAGGCCTTTAGCGCCATCGGCTGGGGCACTGCGAAGCAACCCTATTGCCGAGGCTTTAGCCCGCAAGAATTCCAGGCGCTCGATTTCAGCAAAATGGACCTCTCCGAATATTATGCGGAAATCGAGGCGCGCGCCCAATCCGAAATCCAGATCGAGATGAAGGACAAGATCGATGCCCATATGCAGACGATCCGCAACTAGGTGCGCCCTGCTTCTGGCGGCTCTCGCGCTCTATCCCGCATCGGTGCGAGCAAGTGAACCGCAGGCTTTGGCAGAACAGCCGACGAGCGCAAATGCGCGTACGCGCATCCAGGATCAGGGTGACGCGGCTATGGAGCGCGTGAAGCGGGCTGCCGCCAAGGCGAAGGCTTCAACGAAAGCCTCGCCCGTTCTGCCCTCAAAAGCCGACGCTGGCGCGGAGCGCCGCGCCTTCGAGGGGATAAGCAGGCGCAAGCAGGATCCTGCCATGGCGGATCGCGTCAAGGCAGACGTCGCGGCGACGCGCAAAGCCCTGGCCATCGAACGGGACACCGCCAGTCGGCGGATCGCGCAGGCCCTGGGCCTTGAACAGCCCAAAGAAGCGGCATTGGCTGGCGTTGTTTCCGGCAGCAGCGCGAACCAGTGGCTCCCGCTACTGTTTGTGTCCTCCTCCATGCCGGTTGAAACACTGCGCACTTACGCAGGGCAGCTCGAACGGGCCGGGGGCGTCATGGCTTTTCGCGGCATGCCGGGCGGGATGCGGCAGGTTGGACCGATGGCGCAATTATCAGCCGCGATACTGCGCCGCGATCCGGGATGCGAAGGTCCCGCCTGCGCCATGCGCGACGTGCAGCTGATCGTCGATCCACTGATTTTCCGGCAGCATCGCGTCAGCCAGGTGCCGGCGCTGGCGATGATCCCAGGCGATCCGACCCGGCCCTATTGCGAGCGCGACGAGGCGAGCCCGCGCGCAGCGCATCTCGTGCTGGGCGATGCTGCCCTGTCCGGGCTTCTCGAGGAATATGGCCGCCTTGGCGGCAAGGCGGAGGTGCAGGATGCTCTTGCTCACATGGCGCGCCAGTAACCGGGTCTGGCGCGAACTCAAGGATCTGCCGCTGCGCGCAGCCGTGGCGCTGGGCGCTGCTGGTCCTGGGCAGCCGCCCCGTTCGGGTCAGCTTTTCAAGGCCTATGGGATCGTACTGCCGATTGGTCTCTTTGCCTGGTGGGCGATGCCGCAGATCACATTGGTCATGACGCCCTCCATCGATGCGTGGGTCGTGCACCGCTCCCTCGGCCCGATCCGTCACGGCGACCTCGTCTCGTTCCTTCTGTCCGATCCGATTGCCGGCCCCAAGCCAGTGAATGTCACCAAATATGCGCTGTGCTTGCCAGGCGACCGGATCGTGATGGTTGAAAAGCCTGGCACCGTGGGTCGCGGTTGGACCGGCTGCTACTATTGCAACGGCAGGCTGATGGGCATCGCCAAACCCTTAGCGCGCAGCGGCAAGGCGCTTGACCGTTGGCGACCGGAAAGTCTGCATATTCCCGATGGAATGATCTTCGTCGGCTCGCGACATCCCGACGGATATGACAGCCGCTATTACGGCCCGGTTGCCGTCGAGCGGCTCACCCGCATGGAAAAGCTGCTGTGAAGCGCCTCCTCGCTTTGGTTGCAATGCTGCTTCTGCCCGTCGATATTGCGGGTGCGCAGCCTGTGCCTCCAGGCCCGGGAGGTCGCGGAACACGCGGCTATTGGTGGTATGAAACCCCAAAGGCCAGCGCTGCGGAAGAAGCGGCCGATGATGTCATCCCAAAACCCGTCATACCGCCGATGGCTGAACTGGCCAAATGGGCGCCGCCCCGGATCGCCAAGCTGATCGAACAGCAGCGCGACTATGCCGCCACCGTTCTCACGATCGATGCGGTCGCCGACTTCTGGCGGTTGCAGGATTTTGCCCGGCGCAAGGCACGCGCCTTTGCCGGCGTCACCCAGCTTGCGATGCTCACCTATCCGCAGCTCAATGCCCGGGCCGCCAATCCGATGGTGGGCGAGGCCCGCGATGCGCTGGGCGCACATAAGGACCAGGTCCGCCGCCAATATCTGCGTGCGCATGCCGGGGAATTTGCGCTGGTCATGTTCGCACGGGACTCCTGCGGCTACTGCAAGGTGCAATGGCCGATCGTCCAGCGGTTCCAGGAGAATATGGGCTGGCAGGTCAGCCTGATGGATCTCGACCGCAAACCCGAACTCGGCCAGCGCTTCGGGGTCGAGGTGACGCCGACCACCATGGTCATTCGCCGGAACAGCGCCCAGCGTATGGTAATCGCAGCAGGCGTCGAGACTTATCCCAATCTCGCCCAGATGGCCTATCAGGCGGCCCGGCTGCTGCGCGGCGACATCCGGCCCGAACAATGGCTGACGGGAGCCGGCGAGGAAGACGGCTTCTTCGATGCGCTCGCCAATGGACCCGTCTCCGCGACCGATCCGCGCGTGATCGGCGGCGACCTCGTCGATGCCCAGGGGCCAAGGCCGTGACGCGCCTCGCGCAGGCCCTGTTCGCCTGGGCTATCTTGCTGACAATATCGGTGCAGACGCCCGCAACAGCCGCTGCGCAGCCGACGGATCGCGGCCTTGCCAGGCGAGCCGCCATTCATCCGGTGTCGACAGCCGCAGACATGCGTCTCTGGCTGGCCCGCGTGCCGGTGACGCGAGACTTTCCTGCCGATTTCGAGAGCATGCTGCGTGGCCAAGCGTCGCTCTACACTATCGAGATGAGCACATCGCCCGGCTGCCTGCCATGCGGCGATCTGTGGACCAAGCTTTCCGCTTTTCGTACCCGCTATGGTTGGCACGTCCGGACGTTGGGGCAAGAGGAAGCGATGCTGCGATCAGGACGTCTCGGCCTTCCTTGGGTCGGAAACCCGGTCGCATGGGTGCGCCCGCTTGCCGACCCGAACCGCATGGTGCCGATCGCGATCGGCACCGACCATAGCGCCAATATTGCGCGCAACGCCTGGCTTGCAGCCCGGATGCTGACCGGAACCCGGGCAGCGGTAGGCGTGCGTGCCATGTCGAAATTTACCGGGATCGTCGGCGTGAGGGCGCTGACCTCCTCTAACCCAAAGCGACGCTGATCATGGCGGGGCAGCGTCACATGTCCATTTTCATGAGGAACCTGCCATGCGATGTCATCCATATCGTCTGACCCTCGCCTTCTCCATCCTCGTCGCGTCATGCGGCCAGGCGGCCCCTGCCTATGCCCAAGGCTGGGCCGAAAGCTGGTTCGATAATGTCACCTATAGCTCGCCGGGCAGCTTCGAGGACCAGACCCGCGGCTATGTGACCGCGGGCGGCATGTCGGGTCGCGTCGACGTGCATGACGATTATCTCATGAGCCTGACGCTTCCCAAGGTGAAGGCGGGCTGCGGGGGCATCGACATGTTTTTAGGGGGCATGTCGTTTCTCGACCCCGACTATCTGGTCCAGAAGCTGGAGACGATCCTGCAGGCTGCGCCAGCCGTCGCTTTCCAGTATCTGCTCGAAACGCTCGACGAGAAAATGGGTAACATCATCTCGAAGATGGAGGCAGCGACCAATTATCTCAATTCCATCCAGGTGAACGACTGCCGTCTCGCCAATCGCATGGTTCAGATTGCCAAAGGCGACGATAATATGTCGGGGATCGTCGAGGAGATGACCGGATACAAGTCGATCCGCGCAGGCTATGCCAATAGCTGGCAACAGAGCCGGGAGAAGATCCAAGCTAATAAGGGTAATCCGACCGAGGATCTGAAGGACGCGCTGGCCAATTGCCCAGTCGAGGTCACCGACATCTTCAAGACCGGTTCGCTGCTGGGCCATGCTGCCGCGCGTGTCGGTGCGTCCGACTGGGCGGGTGTGATGCGTGCCAGGGTCGGCGATGTCTATATGCGCTGGGATGATAAGGACAAAGTGCCGCTCTTCTCGGCCATCCCCGCCTGCCCGCGCCAGGATAGCGAGAGCGCCGATGATTTCCTGACCGGACGGGTGCCCACCCGTGCGCTCAACATTCCCGCGACAGCTTCGGATTGCTCGGTGAGCGGCGCCGGGCGCGGCGCTCTGCTGCTGGCGCGGGAAAGGATGGTATCGGTGGCCGCCAAGATCCGTACCCGCGCCGCGTTGACGACAGAAGAAAAGCAGTTCGTCGCCAATGTGCGGACCCTGCCGGTCTACCGCCTGCTCGAATGGGGCGTGCGGCAGGGCCTGACCGACAGCGTGATCGCCGACACCGACGAGCTGGTCGCCCTCACCCTCGCCTATCAGATGCTCAATGATCTCACCCGCTCGATCGACTTTGCGCTGCAGAATGCCGAGCGCGGCGTGACGACGGCGGGCGCGGCCGACGCGGACAACACGAACATCTGCCAGACGCGCATCCTGACCAAGGGCATCGAGCAGCTAAGCGAACTGCGCGACGAGGTGCTGCGCCAGCGCTCGCAGATGCGCCAGTCCTACATCGCGGCCATGAACCAGGCGAACCTCTCGGCAAATTATGCCGGGGTGGTGCGCCAGCGCGACCGTGATGCGCGTGACGCCGCTGGCGCCAACGCCAATCGCAACCGGTGAGGCGAGCCATGCGTCATCTCATCCGCCTGGCATGCGTCCTGTTCGGCTTGCTGAGCGCCACGCCCGCGCTGGCGATCGATGCCAGCTATCACACTTGGGACGGCTTTTCCGAAACCGTCGATGCGTTTCACCTGGTGGCGATGATCTTCGGTGATCCGCGCTATGAAACACTGGTTTTGATTGTCGCGGTGGTTGGCATTGGCCTTGGCGCGGTCATCGCCAGCATTCGGGGTTCGGGCATGGGCCTGGTTGCATTCGGCTTCCAGATGCTGGTCGGTATAGGCCTGTTCGCCGGGATGATCGCCACGACCGGTACCGTCCACATCTATGACCGGGTGCGCAACGCCTATCAGCCGGTCGGCGGCGTCCCCAATCTCATCGTGCTGGTCGCCGGCGTCACCAACCTGATGGAACGGGCGCTTGCTGAAACGATCGATGACAACACCACCGATCCCAATGCCAAGCTGGAATTTGGCGCTGGCGGCCATGCGTTCGACCTGTTCCTCAACGCAGTCTCGCCGCGCAGCCCGATTGTCGACACCTTCCTCGACGCGAGCGTGAAGGATTATGTTCGCCAATGCTACCCGGTTGCGCGTGTCTCACCGGCCTATGGCGTCGATGACGATCAGCTGTTCCGGACCTCGACTGACCTTCCCGCCTCCTTTGCGGCGATGGCGGGCCCTGCGACCTTCTCGACCGTCTTCACGGCGAGCGACAAAGGGGGCGCGACCATGAGCTGCGATGCAGCGTGGGACCATATTGCCGATCGCCTGTCGGACTCCACTGTGTTCGACGCTTATAGCGACCAGGTCTGCGCTCGCACCGGGTTCGATGTAAGCCAGGCGAGCCAGCGCGATCGCTGCCGCCAGCAGATCGATGCGCTGGGCGACATGATGCTGGGCCAATCCATGAGCCGGCAGACGTTCCTCACCAACATTCTGCTCGGTCAGACGGTCGGCGATGTCTTGTTCGAAGATTCGCCTGCAGCCACGGCGCGGGTAATGGCGAACCGGGCGATCGAGTCCAATGGACTTGCCACGCTTTCCACTGCCAATGAGTGGATGCCGACCATCCGGGCTTCGGTGTTCGCGATCATGCTCATGATGATGCCGATCGCGCTGCTGTTCATCCTGACGCCGATCAACCTGCGGGTCGCAAGCTTCGCGCTGGGCCTGTTCGTGTTCGTCGCGCTCTGGGGCGTGATCGATGCGGGCATTTACCAGCTCACCCTTGGCCGGGCGATGGATGTGCTGGCCGAATTGCGCGCGACCAATGTCGCGGCCGATAGCTGGATCCTGGCACCATCAGCCGCGATGAAGGCGCTCGCCATCTTCGGCTCGTTCCGAACCGCAGCCGCGGGCCTGGCGGGCGCATTCGTGTTCACCGTGTTCCGCTTCTCTGGCAATATGTTCACTGCGTTCACGTCGGGCATGCTCGGCGTCCAGGGTCAGGGCAGCATGGCGGCGGCAACCATCGGGACCAGCGAGGGCTATGCCTCTGCACTCGAAGCGCAGGCATCGGCCGGTGGCACGATGGCGCGGCGCTCCACCTCGTCGGGGTTCGGCGATTTTGGCGAACGCAGCAGTTTTGGGCTCGATCGCGCCTTTGCGTCGGCCGGGTCGGTCATCGGAGAACATGGCGGCGGCGCGACCGGAACGGCGGCGTTCGGGCTGGGTCGGGCCGATGCCGCGCGGGAACTGGGCGGGCTCTCCCCTGCCCTGGTCGGGCGGGATTTGAACGATCCTGCCACGGCCAGCGCGATCCGCGCCAATGCAGCGACCTCTGCCATCCACAATTTTGCGCAAGGGGACGCACTTCGCAAGCTAGGCACGAGCTACTTCGGCGAAGGCCAGGGCGGCGAACGCGCTTTTGCCGCCTTCGCGCAGAATATGGTGCAGTGGAAGGCGTTCGGCGACAGCCAAGCCTATGAGATGATGCAGTCGGGCGCGCAGCGGCATTTTGAACGCAGCGGCTATGATGCAAAGGACGCTGCGCTTAAGGCGTCGACCGTGATCGCCCAGGCCAGTGCTGATCCGACCTTTGCCAAGATCACCGCCAACGCCTTCGATCAGGAACAGATGCTGCGCAATGACCTGACTGCCGCGCAGACGCAGGTTGGCGCGATGGAGGGACGACGCGACTATGCCGGCGACAGGGTTGCGGCGGTCGAGCGCGGCAATGTATCGACGGAACAGGCCCATCGTACCGGACATAATCAGGGGCAGCGCGAGGCCGCAGGGATGCTGGGTCTCTCGGTCACCGAAACCAGTCTGCGCATCGGGTTCATCAATGCGTTGTCAGGTGAAGCGCGATCGAGCGCGATCAGCCAGTTGTCGCGCTCGACCGGGCGCAACGAGGCGCAGGTGCTGCGCGCCCTGGAAAGCTATAATGCCGCTGTTCAGGTCGGCACTGCCGACGGAGCAACAGCGGAAGCCGCACGCGAGGGCACAAATGTCTATGGCCGCACGCGCGAGGCCGCCGGTTATGATTTTGCTGAGCGGTCGGGCAAGCTTGATGCCCAACGCGAGATCGGTCCTGATGGCGTGCGCAGCTCGGCCCAGATCGGTGAGCAACGGCGCCAGGCGGACAATGCCGGTTTTGCACAAGGCGCTGCTGCCGCTGGCGTGTCGGTCCGCGAAGCCGCGCGTCTGGATTCTTTCATCCGCGCGCTGGCGGGCACTGCCGGAAACCAGGTCGATATGGCTGAAGGCGGCGCAGAAGGTATCGCCGATCGCGCGCGCAACGAGCGACTGACCGGCATCGTCGACAAGGAGCGGCTCACCCGTACCCAGGCGCTGCTCCGCGAGCATGGCGTGGAGATGTCGAAGCGCCAGATCGCCATGGACCAGAATGGCGACATCGGCCTCAACCTGACGCCGGAACTGGCGGCACAAATGTGGCGCGGGGGACTGATCAACGAAAGCCAGCTTGGCGCGATCGCCAATGGCGGGCATGCCCGGTTCAGTTTTGCGCATAATGATCTGCTCGTCTCCAGCAGCACAGGGTTCAGCCAGTCTGCGCGCAACGACACGAGTACGCGGTTCGAAGCCGGCAAACAGGCGGGGCCGGACACGATCGAGCATTTCCTGGGCAGCGGCGCGCAGGGCCAGACCGCCATGGCCAACTGGTTGCGCGGCGGGTTCGAGATGGATCGGCGGGGTGACTGGCGGCTGAAACCGCAGGTCGCCGATACGCTGGAGCGCGACGTTACCGCGATCATGGTGCAGACCGGGTGGCAACGGTCGCTTTCCCGATCTGCCGAGCACCAAACGCAGGATAGTCAGAGCATATCGGGCAACTTGACCGCTTCAGCGACACGCGGGATGGGTTCGGGAGGCAAGAGTAGCGATAACAAGGGCGGCACCAAGGGTAGCGCTGTCGGTTCGCTCTCCGGCAAGATTGGTATGGACTTTGTGGATCGTGGCAGCGCTTCAGTTTCTGCCCGATCATCGATCGACATTGTGAATTATGATGTTCGGGAGGCGATCGCATCTGCAGAAAAAGTAGCCTCTCGCTCTGGGCGTCCAGAAGAGGCATTCGCCAGGGAGTTGGGAGAACGGGTACTCGGTAGTGATGGGCTCCGTAACCGGTATTTACGACAGGCTGATTCAGGACGGGGTACAGTCGATGTGACTGGCCCCATCACGTCGATGGAGCAGTCGTCGATCCTCAGTTCGGGACGCTTGCTTTTCGATCGCGACAACGGAATGTCGGACGGGGATCCCAGCTTCAAGGAGCGCCGGGATCCATGATGTCAGTCCTGAATCACGCCGATATGTCGGAGATGCAAATCACCCGAACGCACATCGAATGGGTCAGAGGTTTGATCAACCAGCGGTCTTTGCGGTACCGACCCCGGCACGATCACCCATTCTCCGCAAGTAACCTTGGCTTTCAAAAATCCATAGCCAAGAACCGCCACGACCGTGATCGGATTGAAGACGATGATGAGCAACACCATGCTGTTGGCGACGGATGTATTCACCCGGTCATACGGAATGGCTATCATGATCTCGAGGCCAATCCAGTACAGCAGCGCCGCTACCCAGTAGAGCTTGGCGTACCATGGCCGCCAAAACCAATCGGCAGCGCGCGGCGATGGCGGGTGTGCCGCATCTGTCTGTTCGAGGTGATCAACAATCTGCATCTGCAGAGCCTTTCCGTTTTGAAAAATAGCACAGGTTTATCCGACTGGAAACTGATCCACCATGATCACCGTGGACCGATCGCCCATAGCCACCGCGATCATCTTGCCCCCTTCTTTCCTCCTGCCCTCCATCGAGCTTTGTTCTACGGTTCTAATAACTGGGCGTACTCCAAATCCTGGGCACGGCCGCAATGAAGAAAAAACGGCCCAATCGAGATGCACCTCCCAGTCTTTCTGCCGAAGCGGATGCCGCCATCCTGCGACTTGCGCGCCTCCTTGGCCGTCAGATCGCCCGTGAACTTGATCAGGAGCGACAGCAGCGAGAAAAGCGCACGGACGTCCCGCCTAAATCGTGCGAATGAGGTTTGTTTGTCAGCCGTTTCAATATCAGATGAACCATTGTCGGGCGAATGTTGCGGCAAATATGCTGCTATTCCTTGCTTGTGTCGGCGCATTTTTGCGCCGTACGGCGGTGCAATTGCAATCTTGCCGACGGAATGATTTTGTCTGAAAATCATGGTCTTTCCGAAGGACGAACTTGTGCCTGCGTTTGCATTCTATCTGGTTTCCGACGAGGGCGAGCCATCAATGAGGCTGGTCGATGTGCCAGATGTTGACGCTGCGAAAACATGGGCAATGGATGCGATCAGATCTGCGTCTTTGCACACCATCCGCTTCTGGGACGGTGTTCGCGCAATCGAGGTGAAACGCCCTGCGATACGGCAACCCAGAAAGAAGCCAAGTGATGCAGAGGAGCGCGGAAAGCGTATGATTGCCATGAAAGCCAAAGGCATGAAACAGCGCGAAATTGCCGCAGCATTTGGGATCAGCATCGGCCGGGTGCGCGATGTCATGGCACGTGAGGAGTTGCGTGCCCGAGAGGAAGCTATTCAAACCAACCGTGCCGCACTGTCGGGCCGGGCCAATAACGTGTTGCAACATTTAGTCATCGAGCCGGAAGCGGACCTTGGCGAGCGCGACCGGCTACTTCCGGAGCGGGTTGCAACATTGACCCGCCGTAAAATCATGAGTGTAGGCAATTCGGGCAAGGTCACTCTTGCCGAGATTGAAGCGTGGCTGTGGGAACGAGGTCGTTGTCTTAGCCCCGATATCTGAGCTGGACATTATAAAGCAGTCTCCGGTGTATTCGGGTCCGGGTCAGTGGGCTCGGCCTGTTGCAGCGTACCGCGAAATGGCACGACGATCAGGGTATGCCGCATCTTTGGCCTAGGTTAGGGGTTTTAAATGAGAGCGGAGTGACTGCATAAGTGGGACTTTCCCGAATGTCGGCTTCAGAATCACAGACTTCAGAAAGATGGTGTATCGCGGCGGCTGCATTTCGACAGCGGATGAGATTGCAGCCCCTTCACGTACGATGCCTGGATCGGGGTCGAGCCTGACCTCGTGCATCGAGGGAAGAAGTGAGACGCAATGACACATTTCGTGGGTTGGGACGTCTCGGTGAAGGAGACGTCGGTGTGCGTGGTGGACGATGCCGGCAAGGTGGTTTGCGAGCAAAAGGTGCCGACCGAGCCGGATGACATAGTCGTTCTACTGACCTCGGTCGGCGAAGACTATGTTAGGATCGGGATCGAGGCCGGGCCGTTGTCGCAATGGCTGGTGAACGGTCTGACCGGGGCGGGTCTCCCAGTCATCTGCGTCGAGACCCGGCACATGAAGGCGCTGTTGAGGGCCCAGCAAATTAACAAGTCCGATCGCAACGATACCCGCGGGATTGCCCAGATGATGCGGGTCGGCCCGTTCAAGCCGGTGCATGCGAAGACGCTGGCCGCGCAGGAGCAACGGATGCTGCTGACAAGCCGCAAACTCGTCCAGCGCAAGCTGATCGACATCGAGTCCGACATGCGGGGCACGCTGCGCAATTTCGGCCTCAAGGTCGGTGTCGTCAGCACGATCGGTTACGAGGCCCGGATCCGGCACTTGGTCGAGGGGTTTCCGAGACTGGCGGCGATCGTCGAACCGCTACTGACGGTGCGGCGGGTGATGCGCCAGCAGTTCGCCGTGCTCCACAAGATGCTGTTCGACACGGTTCGGCATGATCCGGTCTGCAAGCGGTTGACGACCGCGCCCGGCGTCGGAGCTGTCGTGGCGCTCACCTATCGCGCGACCGTCGATCAACCGCAACGGTTCGTCCATTCCAGGGCGGTCGGGGCGCATGTTGGTTTGACACCGAGACGCCATCAGTCGGGCGAGATCGACTATGACGGGGGCATCTCCAAGTCCGGCGACACCATGCTGCGAACGATGCTGTATGAAGCCGCGCAGGTGCTGCTGACCCAGAGCCGGCATTGGTCGTGGCTCAAGGCCTGGGGGATGAAGGTCGCACAGCGCCGAGGCATGCCGAGTGCCATCGTCGCCGTCGCGCGTCGACTGGCGGTAGTTCTCCACCGCATGTGGACGGACGGGACCAATTTCCGCTGGGGCAGCGAGCCCGGCACGGCGATCGCGGTCGCCTGACACGATTTCAAACAGGAGTTTCACGGTTCTGCCTCGGCAGGAAGATGTCCTCACGGGAACGAAGGTGGCGTGAGATCGTAACGGCAGCAGCCCCATTGCGAGGGCGTCCAAAAGACTGATCCACGCCGCTTTCTCTTACCCCCTCATGGGGCGGCTACGAGTCGACCCCGGAGAGAAGCACGAACCCCGTGTGGCGATCTCAAGCTCGGCAGAAAATTATCATTCGCATTTCGTCGTCTATCAACCCGACACGACCGGCGCACTGGCAGCGGCGGAAAACGACCTGCGCCTATTGACTTCGGCCGCGATAGAGAAGCTGCCGTTCCCAGCTTATATTATAGACAGCCGAGAGCCGGAAGACGGCAATGCGCCCCGGTTCAGCCATTCGCTCGCGGCGGAGCCTACCCAAAAAGCGGGCGATCAATCGCGTAAGCGCAAATGGACGTAATCGTGGATGGCGGGATTACCACTTTCGAACGCTGATTGGCGGTATAAAACTTACGTTCATGTCCCAGGACATACACGTCGAAGAGACAAGATGGCGGCGTGTTCGAGCAAGCGGCGCATCGGTACGATGGCCAAGAGCCTCGCAATCAATTTTCTGCTCAGCAGTTGTCGGAGCCCTTGCCGCTCAACCCTCTCTCGAAACGAAGGTTAGGAACGACGTCAGTCGCGCAGCGGACGAGAGCTTTCGATGGCACCGGCGGTCAACGCCCGCTGATCTGAGCTCTAAATATGTCCGCGCTCGTCAGGCGTTTCCATCTCTAGCACTCGAACGAACTCAAGTTGGAGTTGCCGCAGCGGTTCGACCACTGCGGCCGTCATAACAGGCAAGCAGTGCGCCAGCACCAAGGCTATACCACGACCATATTCCAATGCGGAGGTCAGCGCACGAAACACTTGAAATGAATCCCCCGGATAAATGCTGCCTTGATCAAACCTTTTCTGCTCATCGGTAGGCGGAGTGACCTGCACATGGTTACGAATAGCGCGGGTGTTAGGGTGTGCTCCGTAGTCGATGCTCGCCTCGTATAGCGAGCTAATGAACGTGCCCAGGCCTGCCTGCATAATTTCCAAGTGTTTGACGACGTCCGCGACCGTGCCGCCGAACGCCCTGCGAGATGCCTTTCTCTCCGCATCGCCTTTGTCCCGATCAGACCAAACGGCTTCCAGTTCGGGTTTGAGAGAGATTAGCAGCGCGTAGCAAGCAGACTCCAAGGCCGTCCGGAACAAAGGATAGATGGCGGTCTCGTGCCCGCTCATCGCAACGCGGACGCCGCTCGTCCACATCATGAAGGCGTTCGTCGACAGGAACATCGGCACTTCCGCGATCGGCTGCCCGTCGCTCCAAAGTTTCGTGGCGAAGAAATTATAGTAGTCAGTGACGAGTGGCATCAATGGATGATCGCCTGCCAGCAACCCCTCCGTGTTTGCGTTGCCAGTGCGAATGTAGTCTACGAGACTGAGATTGATCCGGACCTTCAACTTAACGCCCTCCAAAGTAAGCCGCTTCTAAATATTGTGACCGCGCCAATCTCGTAACAGAGCGGGAGCAGACTGCGGCCATCGACAAGCTACAAGGACAGCTGGAGACTAACGTGGCCACCTCTCTTCCGCTAAGCGGAACGCGCGGCTCACCTTCAATCCATGAGAAACGATGGTTGATAACTTTTGTTACCGCGCCGGTCGAAATCGAACTCATATATGATGCACGGTGCAACAGCCTGGTGCTGCTGTCCGAAGAAGAAGAGCATCGCATTCGGGACCGACGCGAAAACGTGGACGATCGCGTTAGGGTCTTCGACCTTCGACCGCCGAATCGCATTAGCAACCTGTTCGGCGAGCGCAGTGGCATGTTCGCCGCCTGTGATACTTTGTTGGCCTGGGCCACTCTCGAATGAAAATGACAGCAACGTGCCGATATCGAGCGCATGGCTCGATATGTATTGACGCACCTGTGGCTCGACATCCTGCGCCGCGCTCATAAGCACGGCGATGTCGCGACCGGTACCTTGGGGTGACATGCGCTCAGCGAAACGTGCGCCCGTCGAGCCGTCGTCGGCGCGCCACATACGGGCTCCAACTCTGCCCTTTTGGATGAGATGCACGTCGACGCCCGATTTTACGTTGAGCACGGAGCCCGCCAGAAAGGCGATTGAGGCATGGGCATCGAGGGTCAGGCACAACTTCCGCGATTGTTTGGCAGCGACCGCAAGGAATGCCTCGACCCTCGGCCGAATATCCGACTGCCAGCTCTGACTGTCCTCCAGATACCGCTGACGAAACGCATCAGTCAGAAGAAGCGTGTTCCCTGGCAATGCGCCAGTAAGGTCCGAGGCGGGGCCGAGGAAACTGCGGATCGCGATTGGCAAATACGGATCGGCAGGCCGGACTTCCGCAAGCAGGCCTTCATCGCGGGCAAGCGTCAGCAGTGCCTCGCGGGTGAAGGCGTTCAATCGGCGCGATTTGAGCTGGCGCGCCAGTTCGTCGTAACGGAAATCGGAATCGGCGGCGTTGCAGGTTAGCAGCCCGACGACTTTTGCCTTCAGATTTATTTCGGACCGCAGCTCGTCAAGCGAGCGGTGGCCGTCGATCACGCGGAACCCGCGCAACACCATGCGCAGCGCCTCGTCATCGGCGAGGCCGAGATGCTCGCGCCAGCACTTGCGAATTTTCCCCATCTTGCTGCGGTCAGTCGTGCCGTCGAACAACCGCTCGAGCAAAAGGGTGTGGTCGTTTCCCGAGATCAACGTCGCGAGCGGGTCAGTCGGCAATACTCGGTACGTCGTCAGGAAGGTGAACAGCGACGGAGCCGGCGCGGTCGCCTGCGCATCGCGCAGGCGCTCCAGCAGTGAGAAGGAAGCCGCTCCGATGAATGCTGGGTCGATGAAGTCCTGATAGCCGAAGTGCCCGCCGCGATCGACGTGATACTTTACCTGATGGTAGTCAGCATGGATACGGTCTGGGCCGGAACGGGGCACGGGCGGATCATATTTTACGACGACGTCGTCAAAGGCTTTTGGGCCATTCGCTTCAAACGTCACCTCGACGACGCAGGCCGTGTCGTCGAGCAAGTTCAAGGCATTCTGCCAGAACACGCGCGACTGGTAGTTGTTGCCATGCCAACTTGCTGTAATCGCATCGACCACGCTATCGTTCCGTTTTCGCGAACATGGCGATCATGCCGTACCGTCGCGGAAGGGCGGGGTGGGTCGAATCTGCCTTGCTAGTTCAAGCGCGCGACTGCTGGTGATCGCGCGATCAGGATAGGCGTCCAGAACGAGGGTGGGGATTAGGCGCTGGGTGAGATCGGAATAGGTAAACCCAGGGTTGCTCCGATCCTCGCCGGTCGCGGCGACGATCCGCTCCACATCACCCGCATTCAAGCCGGCCTCGTTGAGTGGGCCTTGAAGCACAGCGCGGCGCTGCTCCGCATTAGGCCGCGTAAAGGAAAAGATCTCCGCCGCGCGGCGCTGCACAGCCGGATCGATCGCCGATAGGCGATTGGTGCAAAGGATCACCGCAGCCGGCACGCGCTTGGCGGCGAGTTGATCGACGCCGCGGATGAACGCGTTCACGCCGGCCCGGTCCTCGTGATGCATCTGTGCGTCCTCGCGGCTCTGAGTGAGCGCGTCCGCCTCATCAACCAGCAGGATCACGCCGCCGGACGCGCGGGCGCCATTGCCCTGCAGCTTAGAAGCCGCCTCGAGTGTCAAGTCGAACGCGGCCGAGACCAGTCGTGTCATTTCGCCGACCTTGCCGCTACCGCGGGTGGACAGACTAAGCGGATAGAGCGTAACGGGTATGTCTTCCTGCCGCGCGATTGCGTCCCCGATCGTTTCGGCGAGCTCGGTCTTACCCGATCCCACATCACCCGCGAGAATGACAAGCGGAGGGCGGCACTCGACATAGTCGAGCAGAACCTGCGCATCCGGATGAAATCTCTTCGCCCAGGCACGCGGCCCCGCCGGATTGACCAGAATGCCCAGCATCTTGGTCAAACGCTGCTTGGTCTCTTCGACGCCGACTAGACGGTTAAGGCGGCGGCGAGCATCGAGGTCGGGAAAATCCAGCCGACGATCAAACAGCTCGCCGAGAGTCAATCGTTCTGACATTACCACGTCCTCACACTGCTGCGCCCAAGTCCGCGGCCACCTGCCGAATAACTGAGATCGTCACTCCACGCCCCGCTCTCCAGATTGGGGACGGAGCTGGTCGATCGCTGAATCGGCAAGCTCTTCTTGATGCTGTCGCGCTCCGCCTGGGTCAAGTTTAACCAAGTATTTGAATAACTGAGGAAAGAAGTGAAATGCGCGCCCGCAATATCTATTCCGGGCCGGATTTTGCCGGGATCGTCATCAGTCGCCAAGGAACCGCCCGGCGTGGCGCGATAGCGCACCGATGCAGGGGTCCAGAGCGAATTTCGCTGGAACCCGTAAACGACCGTATCGACCGCATCGTGCTTCAGCAGCCCGACAAGCTCGCCCTCATATCGGTCGATCAGATCGTCGCTTGGCGATCCATAGAAACGCTGGAAGCGCTTAAGGTCGGTCGCCACCTTCGACGCGATATAACGCGCATGGGTGATCGTAAAGGTGCTCGTCTCTGTCGTAGTATAGCTGCTCATCGTCGATCCTTAGACGTCAAAGCTCGGCCCGAAGACCTTCTGCCAATAACGGACGGTGTCGCCCTTCGAAATCGCGCGGAGCGCCGCATCCACCGCGTCGCCGGCGTCTATCGCTGCTTCGATGATTAAGCCGCGATTGGCTTCGGTATAGAGCTTCGCCACATTGTTCTCGCAGTTCACCGGATCCCAGATGCGGACCGGGTTGCTGGTCAAGACGCAGGTTCCTGCCGGATAATAATCAGTGAACGAAATCACTGACCGAAGCTGGTCGTTCGCTAGGAAGGTGAAGAACGATTGCAGTGCCTCGGGATAGTCGTTCAACGCGACGCCCCGGTCCGCTAAGTGAGCCAGGATCAATTCGATCATGAACGACTTAAAACGGAAATTGCTATCTTCGCGCTTCCTCAGTCCGGCCCAGAATTTAATGAGCCGGACCATTTGAGCGAAATGCACCGGATTTCCCGCTTTGCGCTTGCGGACAAAGTCGAGGTGCATCGGCACGCTCGTCATGAGCGGCTCGCCGGTGTCCTGCGAAATCAAATTGCCGCGCCACTGAGGATCGCCCGTATAGAGGATCGGCACGATGTCGACTTCATTGCCGGTCGCGATAAAATTCACGGATACCGAATAAGTCTTACGGACGATCTGCGACGGCTTAAAGCCCGGAAACGCGCTTTCCAGGCGCTTGGCCAGCCACTCGATCAGATCGCCGACCGCATGCGGCGCGGACTCCGAGGCCACATAGCAGGCAACATCGATATCGCTGACCGACTTGAGCGCCGTCCCCTTCGCCAAGCTGCCGGACAGAAGCATCTTCTTCAGTCCGAAATCGGGATGATGCGACAAATAGGTCTCGAGCTTGTCGCGCAACCGGTTCGCTTGGGCACGCAACTCGCTGGCATCCTCGCGCTTCAGGTTCACGCGCGCATCCGCAAAGCGGACAATGTCACCATGGTTTACGTACTCACGACTCATTGGACATCTCCTCCATCAATACATAGTAGCTATATTTTAGCTATTCAATAGGCAAAAATTAAAGGTTTAAAGTTGACAATGTAGCTATTACGCCCATATACAGTGCTGCAGTAACGGAGATTCCGATGTCCAAGCGGACCATGACCCTCAACCTCACGGACGCCGAGATGCGGGCGCTCGAAGACCTGTCGATGCGCAAGGATCTGAGCAAGACCGCCGTTCTGCGCCAAGCGCTGCGCCTCTATCAGATGCTCGACGCAAGGGTTGAGAAGGGCGACAAACTCGTCTTCGAAAACGAGGCTACGCAGGACAAAGCCGAGCTCATGCTTTTGTGACCTTTGCGACCGCGCCGACTTTCCTTCGGGATCTCACGACCGACGACGTCGTGCCTGCCGAACTCGTCTACGGGATCGGCGTGAATCACATCATGGACTGGCACAATGCTTGGCAGCCTGCGTTAGGCGCGCTCAAGGCTGCGCTCCACGAACAGGGCGTGCCCAAGTCGGAGTGGCCGCAGACCGGACACTGGAACTGGGCAGCAAAGGTCGTTGAAGACGAGCTGCTGGCCTTTCGAACGTTCAGCATCACGGCTGAAGGGATGACGCAGGCACTGATGCGGGTCGATCTCACCAAGACGGCCCGCTTGGAAGGCGTGAGCGGCAAGCCGCTCGTCTACGTCGATTATCTGGAGGTAGCGCCATGGAATCAGTCATTTGCCGGCACGCAGAAAAAGTATCGCGGCGCAGGGCCGATTTTGTTGGCCGCAGCGGTCGAGCTAAGCTTCGAGGAGGGCTTCAAGGGGCGAATCGGGCTGCATTCCCTACCGCAGGCGGAACCTTACTACGAGAAGGAAGGCATGATCGACCTCGGTCCAGATGCACAGGTGCAAAATTTACGATATTACGAGATGACCTCCGACGTGGCTCAAACGTTATTGGCGCAGGAGTGAAGAGAGTGCCGATAGAGAGATCAAGGGAATGGTGGCTTGCCCGCATCGATGCGGAGCCGGATGGCCCGATTGGTGCCGGAAGCATTTTCGGCCAGCCGGCAGACGGATTGTCTGCCCAGGCAGCGGATGATAGTGCCACCACCTTCGGTGAATTCGTGCATCTGCTTCGGCGGCGTGAGGGCCTGTCGGTTGACGAGTTCGCGAACGCAGTGAATATCGAACTCAGCGAGGCGCAGGCTATTGAGGAGGATCCCTATTATTGCGTGGAGGGACGGACCGTCTGGTACATTGCGCAGAAATTCCATTTTTCACAATTGAAGCTGAACGAGCTCGCTGGCGTCATCGTGGCGAACGATGTCGATCCCCATGTCGCGCAGCGGCGATTCGCTGCACGGTCCGAACTTCGCGGACGCCTCTCCGACGACGAGCTCGATCTCCTTAATTCGGTCGTCGCAGTAATCCAGGACCGAGCGGATCGGTCACGGGCATGAGGAATGTCGCGCTCGGTCCGCGCACAATTTCGGACATCGACGGGCAGATCGAAAAGATCATCCGAGGGCTCGGCAATCCCGAGCCACCCATCGATCTGCGCATCGTCCGCGATTTGCTCAAGCTCGACAGGCAATTCTACAGCTCGACAGATCATGGGTTCGTGAGCGAAGTCTTCAGCCGGATGAAGATCGCCGGGCAGCAGGTGTTTCAGCGCCCAACTCTTTTGAAGGAGGCGATCGCAAAGCTTAGCCTAAAGGCGCTCTATCTTCCGGATTCCAGACGCATTTTGCTCGATGCTGACGTGCCGGAGTTGAAGCACCGCTGGAGTGAGGCGCATGAAATCGGCCATAGCGTCATCCCTTGGCACGAAGGCATGATGTACGGGGATGACCGAGTGACATTGGCGCCGTCATGTCACGAGACGATGGAGGCCGAAGCCAACTATGCGGCTGGTCGGCTCCTGTTCCTAGCTGACCGCTTCACTGAAGAGGCGATGTCGAGCCCGCCCTCTATCACTCTAATTCGGCAGCTAAGTAGCCATTATGGCAACACTATCACATCAACCCTCTGGAGATTCGTCGAGCAAGCAGAGGCTCAGCGGCCAATGGTGGCTCTTGTGACAGGACACCCGCATTCAAGCCGACGTAAAGCGGATTTCGACGCAGTCAACCCATGCCGCTATTGCGTTCAGTCACCGCTGTTCCGCGCGAACTTTGGCCGCCTGACGGATGTTGACCTGTTTGGAATCGTAAGCGGGTATTCGGGTTCGCAGCGCGCTGGTCCGCTTGGTGACGCCGAGGTTCTCCTCGTGAACGACGACGGGCAAAGGCACCTTTTTAAATTCGAAAGCTTCTTCAACGGATATGAAGCACTGACGCTCGGGGTTTGGCAACAGCCCAGCCCAGCCTGAGAAATGAGCGGATTGAGTGAGATGGGCAGTCCTCAAATAGCTTGCTGACTATCGGCCGGAAAAGGGCAGCGGCCCAATAACGCCGAACCTCGGTGTTGCGAGCTAAGCGGCCCCACCGTTCACCCAACCTCAGTTTTACCGAAGCTGCGGCCGCCATGACAGGTTTCCTCGGCAAGACCGCTGGGAAGTACTAATCTGCTGTCGGCCCAGTCTCGGGCATCCAGAATGAGAAAGCAGACGGACCGCTGCTGGGAACGAAGAATCGGGGGCTGAACGGCCACAAAGGGTCGATTGACCCTCGACCTTTTCATCAGGACAGTCGATATTGCCTTATGGCGTCAGATCGTAGAACCGTTGAATTCCTTGTTGAGCAGTTGGCAGGCAGCGGCACCGTTTCAGCCAAGGCGATGTTTGGCGAATTCGGCATTTATTGCGATGGGAAAATGGTTGCATTGGTCTGCGACGACCACCTATTCGTAAAGCCCACGGTTGGAGGGCGGGCATTCGCTGCCGGTGCGGAAGAAGCCCCTCCATATCCCGGTGCAAAGCCCTGTCTCCTGATCGACGCGGAAAAGTGGGATGACCGTGAGTGGCTTGCTGAGATCGTTCGTATCACATCCCAGGAATTGCCTGCTCCCAAGGTCAGGACCAAGCGCAAATCCGGTTGATGGAACGCCTGGCAGAAGCCCGTGTTCGTTAAACTAATGTCCGCCTTTGGAATGTGGAGATTGGATCGTTGAATGCCCGGGAAGGGTCGACTGCTACCGGAAGCGAACGCGGAGTCGTGGAACTTACTCGACATTCCGGCAGCGGTGCGGAACGGCAGCTTCCAGTAGTAGCAACAGACGTCCTGATGTTCGCTGGTGCCACTGCTGTAAGATCGTCAGTAGCTATTCAGTTATTGTTTCGAGCTGAAGTTGCATCCATGATCAGGCGACGATGAGGGGATTCAGTGGATGACCGAAGGACATCATGCGGTAGGGGATGCCGAACGCAATGCCTGAACCTCGCTCGATATTTTCCGCTGCGGAATCAGGACTTGGCTTCATATATCAGCCCAGGCTAGCGCTGCTGAGGCTTTTGTCCCTGCCCGAAAGCACCTCGCTTCTCATCGAGAAAAGCGACGATCTCGAGTTTGACACGGCGGGCGGACGAAAGACCCTGGCGTCGCTGAAGCACAAGGCCGAGGGCGACAGGCTGACGGATCTGGACGTCGACTTCTGGAAATCCGTGAGGGTATGGCTGGCCTATTATGTCGACAACGGCAGGATCAGCTCTAACACCGACTTCGTCTTGTTCACCACGGCGGTCATCGCGCCGGGATCGAAGCTGACGCTGTTTGCGGAGGTCGATAGCGATCCGGCAGATCGAGCAGCAATGGCCGCAATGCTTCTAGATCGCAGCACCTCTGCGACGATCGGCAAGACCAAGACGGATCTGGCCGAGCTGACGGAGGACGAACTCGTCGACTTCTATGGCCGGATCCTCATTCTGGACGGAAGCCCGCGTATCGACACGATCTCGCAGATCGTGCTCGACCAGCATCTAAGGACCGTCCGCCGGGACGTCCGGGGTCCGCTCTTCCAGCGGCTGGAAGGCTGGTGGATGGACTTGATGATCAAGGTACTCACCGGTGAGCGAATAGGCCTGGTCTACGGCCATGAGGTGTCGGACAAGCTCTCTTCGATTGCCGAAGAGTACCGGTCCGACAGTCTGCCCATCACCTTCCGCGGCCGGATGCCCGACGGGCGGATCGACGTCGCCAACGACACCCGTCTATTTGTCGAGCAACTTCGGGACCTCGACGTATCCCCCGCCCGCATCCAGAGCGCTATCATCGACTATTACCGCGCCTTCGAGCAGCGGTCGAGCTGGGCGCGGGAGAATCTGCTGATCTCGGGGGAGATGGAAGAATATGAGGATCGGTTGATCGAAGAGTGGGGCCGCTTCCGGGATATAATCTTCGAGACCCTTCATGATGCCAGCGGGGACGACGCTTTCCGGGCGGCCGGACGCCAACTCTACAAATGGGCTGAAACGGAAACCGGGGAATTGCGGATCAGGGAGCGTGTGACCGAGGCTTACGTCGTTCGCGGCGCCTTTCAGATTCTCGCCAACGCCCGTCCCATGCCGCGGGTGCACTGGAATCCCGCATTCATGAAGCGCCTCGCCGATCTGCTCGGGGTAGCTGCATGAAACGGTGGGACCTTAGACCCGTAGAGATCAGGAACCTTTTCAATCCGGCCTTCTGCGGCCTTGTCCTGTTCCGCGCGCTCGCGGCCTATGAGGATGAAGATGTGCGTGGGATGCCGTTCTCGCTTACGCTGCTCGTCCTGCCGCTCTGCCTGCAGCGGGACGCGCGCGAAACCCTCGCCAAGGCGAACCGAAGCTATTTTCTGAAGATCGTTGTGGCTAATCCGCAGATGCTCGTCGATCTGCCGAAACGAACGACGGATCTCCTGCCGTTCGCGTTCGAGGCGCTCGGGTTGCTGATGCAGCTCGGCGCCCTCGTCGTCACGCCCGACGGTCGCCTGCGGACGGTCCGAGAGGGCGTCCGCAAGGGAATAGATGGCACGCCCGAGTCGATCTCCTGTCAGCGGGTGGCGAAATTCCTCGGTCGCGAATTCGCCCAGATTGGCGATCGCGTCACAATTTACACGACCTTGGGGGTCCGACCATGAAGATCAAGTCGATCCACCTCTATAGCTATGACGGCCGCAGGCGGGATGTGCAGTTTCACCTGAACGGCCTCAATGTCATCACTGGACGGTCCTCGACCGGCAAATCGGCTCTGTCGGAAATCATCGAATATTGCATGGGGCGCTCGACCTTCAACATTCCCGAAGGCGTCATACGCGATCGCGTAAGCTGGTTCGCCGTCATCTATCAGTTCGCCGGAGAGCAGGTGCTGGTGGCCAAGCCGTCGCCGGGCTCAGGTCGAAGCAGCTGCAGCACCGCTATGATCCGGCGCGGTGCGGACATCGCTGCTCCAGACCACACTGATCTTCTGGTCAATGACGACGACAGCGGGGTCGAGACCCTTCTCTCACGCATGATCGGCATCCCCGAGAACACCACGGCGGTGCCGCTGGAGAACAGCCGTGAGAGCTATGACGCTAATATCAAGCACACCTATTACTATCTGTTCCAGAAGCAGACGATCGTCGCCAACAAGGACCAGCTCTTCTACCGGCAAAACGAGCCATTCCAACCACAGGCGATCAAGGACACCCTGCCTATTCTCCTGGGGGTATCCTCGAGAAACCGCTACAAGCTGGAGGCCCAGCTGCGCACGCTCCAGCGCGATCGCCGGCTGAACGGCAAGCTGCTCGAGCAGGCCAGGGGCGCGGTCGAAACCTCCGAGGAGCGCGCTCTTGGATTGATTTCGGAAGCGCGCAGCGTCGGCATATTCGCCACCGACCGCGGCGCCGGCGAGCCTGTCGTCAGCCTCCTTCGCGACGCCCTGTCGTGGACGCCGGCACCCGTGCCCGAAGACGACGGCCAGAGGGTCGCCACCATTGAAACAAACCTCTTCGGCCTTCGCGAGCAGCGTCGCGAGATTCAGCGACGGATCGACGCTACGGTCCAGTTCGCCAAAAGGTCGGAGGGCTTCGAGAGCGAGGCCGGGGAGCAGCGCGACCGTCTGGCCTCGATCAAGGCCCTACCGAAAAGCAAGGAAACGGGCGAGTGGCAGTGGCCCTTCACCGAAGCTAATCTGGCGCTATCCAGCCCTATCGCGAGCATGCTTCTGGCGGAGATCGAGTCGCTGGACCAGGAAATGACCGCCGTTCGGGGCGAGCGACCTGCCCTGGAAGCCTATCTCGTGGTTCAGCGCACGGCGCTTGAGGCGGTTGGGGATCAGATCCGCACCAAAGAGGTCGAGCTGTCGGCGGCGATCGCCTCAAACGAGGTCATCGCGCAGATGGGTAATCGCAACAACGCCGCGTCCCGGGTTGTGGGCCGAGTCAGCCTCTTCCTGGAGAATCTCCTTCCCGACGCCGAGATGGCGCGTCTTGAGGCCGAGGAGAAACGGTTGAAAGCGAAGGCCGACGATCTGGAACGAAAGATCGGGGCAGATGATTCCGGCGAACGGCTCGCCTCGACGCTGAACAACATCTCCATGCACATGTCGCGCTACATTACCGATCTGGGCGGCGAATTCGGCCAGTATCCGGCGCGCCTCGACATGCACAACCTGACCGTTGTAATCGACCGACCGAGCCGACCGATCTACATGCCCAGGACGGGCGGGGGCGAGAACCATCTTGCTTACCACTTGGCGGCCCTGTTGGCGCTCCACCGGTTCGCCGCCAACAACGATCAGCCTTTGCCGCGCTTCCTGCTAATCGACCAGCCGACCCAGGTCTATTTTCCGTCCGAGACGGTCTATGCCGCAGCCGGCGGATCGATCGAGAAGACAGAAACGGATGCGGATCTTGAAGCCGTCCGCCGCTTGTTCGAGGTGCTCCGGCGCTTTGGCGAGGAGGACGCCAAGGGATTCCAGATTATCGTGACGGAACACGCCAATCTTCGCGACGACTGGTTCCAGTCCGCCTTGGTCGAGCAACCGTGGACCAAGCCGCCCGCGCTCGTTCCGAACGACTGGCCGGACGAGAGCGACGAAAGCGCATCGGTCGTGCCGTCATAGATCGGTGAAACGAAGCTTGGTGGCCTTGGGCCTGCGCCACGACATTGCTCAAGGTCGGAACAAGCTGGCCGAGCATCTGCTCGGACCGCCGGATCAACAGAAGGCGGATTACACCAGCATCGCAAATAATTGCTCACAGATTGCCGACTAAAGCCAACGGTAGCACCCCGCGACGGTTGATTGATGACGATGTCGAAGCCCGCCCATCAATGTTGGCCGACAGCAGTGCAGTATAGAAGCGCGCTCTAATTTTGATCGCAGCTGCAGATTGGCAAGCATGGTCAAATCTGTAGACTGACCCCAAAGCTCATCTCTGGAGACTCCGAATGCCCCGCGTCGCGCTATATGCCCGCTATTCCGATGACAAGCAGAGCCCTGCATCCATCGACGACCAGTTTTTGATATGTCGTGAACAGGCGGCGCGCGAAGGCTGGCGGATTGTCGCCAATTATAAGGATGCAGCGATCTCGGGCGCGAGCGTCATACTGCGTCCCGGCATCCAGTCACTTTTGCAGGATGCGCAGATGGGGCGCTTCGACATCCTGCTCGCCGAAGCGCTGGATCGCGTGTCACGCGACCAGGCTGATGTCGCCACGCTCTACAAAAACCTCCAGTTTGCTGGGGTCAAAATCGTTACGCTGGCCGAGGGCGAGGTTTCCGAACTGCATGTCGGCCTCAAGGGCACGATGAACGCTCTGTTCCTCAAGGATCTTGCCAAGAAGACCCACCGCGGTCTGCGCGGCCGCGTCGAGAAGGGCAAATCCGGGGGCGGGCTTTGCTTTGGCTACGACGTCGTGCGGCGCTTCTCGAGCGAAGGCGAACCTGTGCACGGCGAGCGGAGTATCAATGCCGCGGAAGCTGAAGTCATTCGCCAGGTTTTTCGACAGTTCGCCAACGGGCTCAGCCCCCATGCAATCGCCTGCCGCCTGAATGCCTCCGGGATTTCTGCCCCAACGGGGAAGCTGTGGACATCGACCACGATCCGCGGCCACGCCAAGCGCGGCACCGGCCTCCTCAACAATGAGCTTTATATCGGCAAACTTGTCTGGAACCGGCTGCGCTATCTGAAGAACCCGCAAACCGGCAAGCGGGTTTCCCGCATCAATCCCAAATCCGAATGGATTGTGACCGAGGTTCCTGACCTGCGGATCGTGGATGAAGAACTCTGGCACGCTGTGAAGGCAAGGCAGGAGAATATCGCTATCCAATATGCCGACGGCATTGCGGCAACTCGCTCTGCTCAGACAGCCCTTAATCGAACGCATCGCCCAAAAAGTCTTCTCTCCGGCCTGGTCTACTGCGGCTGCTGCGGCGGTTCTTATTCCCTTCGCGGGCGGGGGCGGTTTGCCTGTTCGAACCATGGTGATACGAAAAGCTGCGCGAACGGGCATAGCATCACGCGCGACAAACTCGAAGCGCGCGTCCTTGATGGTCTGCGCGATCGCATGATGACCCCGGAGGTCGCAGCAGAGGCCATTCGGACCTATGTCGAGGAGAGCAACCGGATCAACCACCAGCGCCGCGCGTCAGAAATCGCCGATCGAACCGAGCTGCAGAAAGTCCTCAAGGCGATCAAGGGCCTCGTGACACTCGCAAAGGCAGGTAAGGGCACACGCGCGCTTGTCGATGAGCTTCTGGAGCTGGAAGCGCAGGAGGATGCGATCCGCGCTCGTTTGGCTGCGGCCCCTGTTGACGTGCCTGACATCCATCCCAACATCTCCGAGATTTATCGGCGCAAAGTCGAGCGATTGACGCACGCACTATCTCAACCGGAGGAGCGCCAGGAAGCCGCCGATGCGTTGCGGGCGCTGATCGAGCGGATCGAGCTTACGCCCGGCGCGAAGCGCGGTGAGGTCAACGCGATGCTCTACGGCGAGTTTGGCAGGATCCTGGAGTGGATCGAGCAGCGTCGAGTGGCGCAGAATGCACAAAGCCCCGGCGCTTTGGCGTCGGGGCTTTGTGGAATGTCGGTTTCGGTGGTTGCGGGAGTAGGATTTGAACCTACGACCTTCAGGTTATGAGCCTGACGAGCTACCGGGCTGCTCCATCCCGCGACGGTAACGATAAAAGGGCGACCTTTTGGGTCGCCCTTTTATGAA
>NZ_QVRA01000013.1 GCF_003591655.1 Sphingobium terrigena | reverse complement strand
CGCTGGAAACAATCGGCTCGGTGAGCCATAACCCAATCGTCAGCCTGCCAGCTCTGGCCGCCTGACCCGAACCCGATCCTGCCGTGGATCGACGGTTCCTACACCACCCCGTGGGACACGACCCCAAAAGACGCTGCTCAGCAGGAGCCTCACTCACTTATGGTGGGCGTGAACTTTTTAGGGTCAACCTCATAGCGATCCTTCTCCGAAGTGTAGAACGTATCATCACTCAAAAGTCTCTTGTAATACTTTTCGTTTAAATGAAGACCAATCCCCATGAAAAATATCGTCAAAGCGAAAATTGATCCGATTGCCAATCCCGCCCAATTATCAACGAACTTGAAAAACGGGCTATCTTCGGTTTCAAAGTAATAATTGTCGCTCGGAGCAGAGAATTTCGTAACGAACGGCCCGGAAGATGAAAACGTTTTCATTTGATCTGAAACCAAAACTTTCGGAAATTGTCGCTCTCCCCAAAAGAAGACTTTTACGCGATCTCCAGGCTTCATATTCGGAATTTTGAAATCTTCAGCGTCTTTCAACGTCATTTTGGTTAAACCGTCATCGCTAACGATCAATCCGTCTCTACCGCTTCCATCAGAAAATCTTATCCTAATGTTCTCAACAACCTTTGACGATGGATTATCTATTGTTACTGCAGCGAAATCGTAAAAATCCCTAAGAAGAAAAGAATCACGCCGGGCGTCCGAAATCATTTTTTCATCGCTATGCTTTTCCGTGATTGTCTCGCCTTTTTCAGGCCGCGCCTGCCAACGCGATAATTCTACTTCAGCCTTCAAACCATCTTCAGGCGCGATAGCCCTCACAATAGGCTGAAGATAGGCGACGAATATCGTGCTAAGGCCTAATAGGATTAGTGAGGTAATTATGCCCCCAAGCCACTTCATCGCTATTCCTCGTTATCAGGCGCAATCGTGAGACGTGGTTATTGCTGAAGCCATGGTTACGCAAGGCGGAGAATGTGTCCACCTCAAGTCCGATTTTTTGACGTAATTCGGCCAAAAACCGACGCGTTGAGCTGCCGATGGGTGCTGAGCCGAAGGCAAGCGAAGCTGGGCAGGTCGACATGCAGATGGGGCCAGCAAGGCAAATCCTCGCTGCCCCTCAACCCCTCCGGGTCATTCCCACTTGGCGGTCGCCTTCTGCGTCTTGGCGTTCCAGAAGATCTGGATCTTGCTGATCGTGCAGAGGTCGAAATTGGTCCAATAGGCTTCGTCGCCGTCGGTGAAGACGACCTTGAGGTCGTAATTGCAGATGTCGTTCTTTGCGTTGAAGGAAATGGGCACAGAGGCTGTGTCCTCCAGCACTTCGTCTTCCATCACATCGTCGCCCCAGGCCTTGGCCGAGGCGGGCGAGACATAGACTTCGGCAATGTCGTAGCCAGTCTTGTTGAACAGGGTGAAGTCCTGGTCCCCGGCGATGGCGGGTGCGGCAAGAAACAGGGCGCAGGCACCCAGGATGATGGCTCTCGGCTTCATAAAATATCCCCCCCATGCCGATGCATGCCATCGGCGCGGGGGCGGTGTAGAATATTGCGCCGGGCGCAACAAGCGCCTGTTTTGGCGCGCCTAATCGAGGTTGGGCCTCAAATACCGCTCCGCCGTATCAATATCGATCCCCCGCCGCACAGCATATTCCTCCAGCTGATCGCGGCCGACCCGCGCCACGCCGAAATATTCCGATTGGGGGTGGCCGAAATAGAAGCCGCTGACGGCGGCGGTGGGCAGCATGGCGAAGCTTTCGGTAAGCGTAATGCCGGTCGCGTGGTGGGCATCCAGCATCTCGAACAGGATCGTCTTGAGGCTATGTTCCGGGCAGGCCGGATAGCCCGGTGCCGGGCGGATGCCGCGATATTGTTCCTTGATCAGGGCTTCGTTGGTCAGCTGCTCCCCTTCCGCATAGCCCCAGAGCGCGGTGCGGACATAATGGTGGAGGCGTTCGGCGAAGGCTTCGGCCAAACGATCGGCCAGGGCTTTCAAAAGAATGTCCGAATAGTCATCGATCGCGGCCTTGAACCGGGCCAGATGCGGTTCGATGCCGTGCATCCCGACGGCAAAGCCGCCCATCCAGTCGCCATCATGGCTGATGAAGTCGGCGAGGCACATATTGGCCCGGCCTTCGCGCTTCTGGATCTGCTGACGCAGCATCGGCAGGGTATAGTGCTTCTCATCCTCGACATGGACGATGATGTCGTCGCCTTCGCGGCGGCAGGGCCACAGGCCCGCGACACCGCGCGCGACCAGCCATTTTTCGGTGACGATCCGGTCCAGCATCGCCTGCGCATCGGCGAACAGGCTGGAGGCGCTTTCGCCCACCACCGGATCGGTCAGGATCGCAGGATAATTGCCCGCCAGTTCCCAGGCGCGGAAGAAGGGCGTCCAGTCGATATATTGGATCAGGTCCTTCAGATCCCAGTCGGGGAAGCGATGGACGCCGGGCAGGCGCGGGCGCGGGGCTTTGAGGCTTTCGTCAATCTCGAACCCATTGGCGCGGGCGTCCTCCAGCGGCACGAGCGCGCTCTGCCCCTTGTTCGCGCGGGCGACGCGGACATGCTCATAATCATCCTTGGTTTTCTGGACGAAATCATCCCGCTGGGTTTCGGACACGAGCGCCGTCGCCACGCCGACCGCGCGGCTGGCATCCAGCACATGGATGACCGGGCCGGTATAAGCGGGGTCGATGCGCAGCGCGGTATGGACTTTGGAGGTGGTCGCGCCGCCGATCAGCACCGGCATGGTCATGCCCGCGCGCTGCATTTCGGTGGCAACCGTCACCATTTCGTCCAGCGAAGGGGTGATGAGGCCCGACAGGCCGATCATGTCTGCGTCATGATCGTTCGCGGCCTTGATGATGTCGTGCCAGGGGACCATCACGCCCATGTCGACGACTTCAAAGCCGTTGCACTGGAGGACGACGCCGACGATATTCTTGCCAATGTCATGGACGTCACCCTTGACCGTGGCCATGATGATCTTGCCCTTGCCCTTGGCGCCCGGTTCCTTGGCCGCCTCGATATAGGGGAGCAGATGGGCGACCGCCTTCTTCATGACGCGGGCGGATTTGACCACCTGGGGCAGGAACATCTTGCCCGCGCCGAACAGGTCGCCAACGACGTTCATGCCGTCCATCAGCGGGCCTTCGATCACATGGATCGGCTTTTCGGCGGTCAGGCGGGCCTCCTCGGTATCATCGACCACATACATGTCGATGCCCTTGACCAGCGCATGTTCCAGCCGCTTGGCGACCGGCCAGCTGCGCCAGGCTTCGGCGGCTTTGTCCGCCACCGCGTCAGTGCCGCGATATTTTTCCGCCAACGTGACCAGGCGGTCGCCCGCTTCAGGATCGCGGTTGAGGACGACATCCTCGCACGCGGTGCGCAGTTCGAGGTCGATCGTGTCATAGACGTCGAGCTGGCCCGCATTGACGATCGCCATGTCGAGGCCAGCGGGGATGGCGTGGTAGAGGAACACGCTGTGCATCGCGCGGCGGACGGGTTCGTTGCCGCGAAAGGAGAAGCTGAGGTTCGACAGGCCGCCGGAGATATGGACATGCGGGCAGCGGGCCTTGATCTCCTTGCACGCCTCGATGAAGTCGACGCCGTAGTTGTTGTGCTCCTCGATCCCCGTCGCGACCGCGAAGATATTGGGGTCGAAGATGATGTCCTCCGGCGGGAAGCCGATGGTCATCAGCAGCTTGTAGGCGCGCTCGCAAATTTCGACCTTGCGTTCCTTGGTGTCCGCCTGCCCCGTTTCGTCGAAGGCCATGATGACGGCGGCGGCGCCATAGGCCATGCATTTGCGGGCGTGGAACAGGAAGGCCTCCTCGCCCTCCTTCATGCTGATCGAATTGACGATCGGCTTGCCGGACACGCATTTGAGGCCGGCTTCGATGACCTCCCATTTGCTGCTGTCGATCATCACGGGCACGCGGCTGATGTCCGGTTCCGACGTCATGAGTTTCAGGAAGGTGGTCATCGCCTCGACCGCGTCGAGTAGCCCCTCGTCCATGTTGACGTCGACGATCTGCGCGCCGTTCTCCACCTGCTCACGCGCGATGTCGATGGCGGTGGCGTAATCGCCCGCCATGATCAGCTTCTTGAACTTGGCCGATCCGGTGACGTTGGTGCGTTCACCGATATTGACGAAGGTGGCGGTGGATTTGGTGGTCATTTTCATACTCTCTCCCCTCCCGCTTGCGGGAGGGGTCGGGGGAGGGTCTGTCAGGTCAGGCGGGGAGCGCACATGCCCTCCCCTAACCCCTCCCTGAAGGGAGGGGAACTAGGCGGCGATGTGCATCGGTTCGAGGCCCGCCAACCGCGTGACGACCGGCAATTCCGGCACGACACGCGGCTTATGCCCGTCCAGCGCCTTCGCCACCGCGCCGATATGCGCGGGCGTCGTGCCGCAGCAGCCGCCGACCATGTTGACCAGCCCTTCATCCACCCATTCGCGGATCAGTCGCGCGGTGGTGGCGGGCAGTTCGTCATATTGGCCCAGTTCATTGGGCAGGCCCGCATTGGGATAGGCCAGGATCAGCGTGTCGGCATTTTTCGATAGCTCGGCCAGATAGGGCCGCAGCAGGTCCGCGCCGAACGCGCAGTTCACGCCGATGGTCAGCGGCTTCAAATGGCGCAGCGAATACCAGAAGGCGTTGATCGTGTGGCCGGACAGGTTGCGGCCCGACATGTCGGTGATGGTAAAGCTGAGCATCAGCGGCACGGAGCGGCCCGCCGCCTCCTCCGCCTCGCGCGCGGCCATGCCCGCTGCCTTGGCGTTCAGCGTATCGAAGCAGGTTTCGACCAGCAGGAAATCGACCCCGCCCGCGATCAGCGCGTCGCACTGCTCGCGATAATCGGCTTTCAGCGTATCATAATCGACCTCGCGAAAGGCGGGGTCGTTGACGTCGGGGGAGATGGACAGCGTCTTGTTGGTCGGACCGATCGAGCCACAGACGAAGCGCGGCTTGCCGTCCTTCGCGGTTGCCTTCTCGCACGCGCTACGGGCCAGCTTGGCGGCGGCGATGTTGATGTCCCACACCAGATGTTCGCAGCCATAATCGGCCATCGCGATCTTGGTCGAGCTGAACGTGTTGGTCTCGATCATGTCTGCGCCCGCGTCCAGATAGGCGGTGTGGATGCCTTCCACGATGTCGGGGCGGGTCAGGCAGAGCAGGTCGTTATTGCCCTTCTGGTCCTTCGGCAGATCGAGATCACCGCGATAATCCGCTTCGGTCAGGCCATGTTTCTGGATCGACGTGCCATAGCCACCGTCGAAGATCAGAATCTTGTCCGCGGCCAGCGCGCGCAATGTCTGTTCAGCGCTCATGCTGCTGTCTCCAATGATATGTTCGCCCGCAAGCCCAGCAAATGGCAGATCGCAAAACTCAGCTCCGCGCGGTTGAGCGTGTAGAAATGAAAGTCGCGCACGCCGCCGCCATAGAGGCTGCGGCACAATTCCGCCGCGATCGTCGCCGACACCAGCTGGCGCGAGGCGGGATGATCGTCCAGCCCTTCAAACAGGCGGCCCATCCAGCTGGGCACCTGCGTATTGCACATTGCCGCCATACGCTGCGTCGCGGCGAAATTGCTGACCGGCATGATGCCCGGCACGATGTCCGCCGTGATGCCCGCCGCCAATGTCTTGTCGAGGAAGCGGAAATAGGCGTCGGGGGTGAAGAAGAATTGGGTAATCGCGCGGGTCGCCCCGGCGTCCAGCTTGCGCTTCAGATTATCAAGGTCGCTCTGCGCGCTGGCCGCTTCGGGATGGACTTCGGGATAGGCCGACACCGAAATTTCGAACGGATGACGCTGCATCAGCCCTTCGACCAGTTCGGCAGCACCCTTATACCCGTCCGGGTGCGGCTCGAATGTGCCGCCCACTTCCGGCGGATCGCCGCGCAACGCGACGATATGGCGCACGCCCGCGTCCCAATAGGCGTCGGCAATCTCGCCAATCTCGGCCTTGCTCGCTCCCACGCAGGTCAGGTGCGCCGCAGCCGCCAGCGGGGTTTCCCGCGCGATCCGGGCGACCGTATTATGCGTGCGCTCGCGGGTCGATCCGCCCGCGCCATAGGTGACCGACACGAATTTGGGTTGGAGCGGCGTGAGCGTCTCGATCGCCGACCAGAGTTGGGCTTCCATCTTCTCCGTCTTGGGCGGGAAAAATTCAAAGCTGACATGGCAGTCGCCCGCAAGGTCCGCATAGAGCGGGGCGACGGGATCGTTCAAAGTCATGCGGAAATCCGTCCTTCTTGCTGCTGGACAGGCGCTTGCTTGCGTCGCCCCAGCCACAGTTGCACCGTCAATTCATGGCCAGGCAAAGTGTCCACCCGTTCCAGTTGCAGGCCCGCTGCTGCGAACCAGCCTTCCATTTGCTCGTCGGAAAAGCCCAGCCGCGCATGTTGATCGCGCACGCGCAATTCTTCCCGCTCATGCGGCGCGAAATCCGCGATCAGCACCCGGCCGTCGATCGCCGTGACGCGGGCCGCCTCGCCGATCACCTGTTCCGGCACCTGCGCATAATGCAGCACCTGATGCAGCAGGACGGTATCGACGCTGCCCGGCTCCAGCGGCAAAGCACCAAAATCGCCCAGCAGCAGCGCATATTTGTCGCCCGCATCGGCGGGCAGCTTGGCCCGCGCCAGCCGCAGCATGTCCGGGCTGCGGTCGATCGCCGTTACAGCCTGCGCCGCGCCGCCGAACAATTCGATCATGCGGCCCGTACCGGTGCCGATGTCGAGCAGATGGCCGATCGGTTCACGCCCCAGCAGCGCGGTCATCGCCGCCTCGACGTCCGCTTCCGCCACATGGAGCGAGCGGATTGCGTCCCATTCCTCGGCATGGTCGGCAAAATAGTCCTCCGCCGCGCGCGCCCGGTCCGCCCGCACCGCCGCCAGTCGCGCCAGATCAGCCGCCTGCCATAATGTTTCGCTATCCGACGGGGTCAGGCGGTCAAACAACGACAGGAACGGCACGACATCATCACCCTTGCCCAGCCGCAGGAACACCCAATTGCCTTCCTTGCGCCGCTCGACAAGGCCCGCTTCCGCCAGGATGCGGACATGGCGCGATACGCGCGGCTGGCTTTGCCCGACGACCTGCGCAATCTCCCCCACGGCCAGCTCCATCGCCCGCAACAAATGGATGATGCGCAGCCGCGTCGGGTCGCCAAGTGCCCGGAAAATATCGAGTGCCGTGTGCATGGTCGCATCATATAAAGAAATCTTTATATGCGTCAATGGCCGCATATTTTCCGCAACTGCGAACAAAAGCGCCCCGCTTCCTACCCCGATTGCAGGAATGGGATTGCCTTGCATCAACCAAAGCATTACGAATCAACGCGCAGGCGCAATGGGGGGTGAGCTTTTCTCCGAGAGTGGTCTGCACCGTTTTTATTCTCAGAGAGGGGTTTCTGCCCATGACCAAGTCTATCGCTCTTTCGCTCGTTCTTGCTGCTTCGCTCGGCCTGGCCGCCTGTTCGGGTGGCGCGGAAAACGCCGCCAACAACGCCGCCAACTCGGCTGAGAACGCGTCGAACGCTGCCGACAACGCCATGAACGCCGCGCTGAACGCTGCCGACAACGCCGCCAACGCTGCGTCGAACGCGACCAACAACGTCGCGAACGCGATGTAAGTCCAGACGGGCTTTTGGAATTTCGGGAAGGGGTCGCGCCGGGCACGGGGCGGCCCCTTTTCTATTTTTGCGTGTCGAACAACGTCCATCCTCCCCTGCAAGGGGAGGTGGATGGCCGCAGGCCAGACGGAGGGGTGTCACCCTCTCGATAGGGCGACACCCCTCCACCGGCTCCGCCGGTCCCCCTCCCCTTGCAGGGGAGGATTTTTACGGGGCTTGCAGCGAGTATAATCGCCGTTTGATTGGGGACTGACCGATGATCCGCACCTTCTTCATCGCCGCTGCGCTGCTGCCACTGACCGCCTGCGGTTCGGGATCGCCCGATGGCGTCGGCGGGGTCAGCGCCAGTGAAGCCAGCGCGCTCAATGATGCAGCGGCCATGCTCGACGCGCGCGCCGGCGCAGCGCAGAGCGGCGACGCGGGCCTTAATCCCGCCGCCAAAACGGCGGCAGGGGCCGATCGTGGCCGGGTTGCCCCGCAGCCGGAGCCAAAGCCCTGACGCAAAAAGGCCGCCCCGGATGAGACGGCCTTTTTACTTGGTGCGTTAGCCAATTCAGCACTGAGTGTTCCCGCGCAGGCGGGAACCCAGTTGAGAGGACGGAACTGGGTTCCCGCCTGCGCGGGAACACAATCTCACTTGCGCCAGCTTTTAGCAGTTGCGGTCGATCGCCCGGCCGGCGAGAGCGCCTACGCCTGCGCCGATGATCGCGCCGGTCGTGCCGTCACCGCGACGGCCATAGCGGCCCGAACCCTTGCCGACTTCATTGCCCAGCAGGCCACCGGCAATCGCACCGATGATGGTGCCGCCCGTGCCATTGTCCCGGCAACGATAGCCACCGCGATCGCGATAGCCGCCACGATAGGCGTTGCTGCGATAATAGCGGTCATTGCCGCGATAATAGCCACCGTCGCCGCGATAGCCACGGTCACCCCGATATCCGCGATAGCCACGATCGCCATAATAATCGCCACGGTCATAACCGCGATAATAGCCGTCACGGGCCATGGCCGGGGTTGCGGTCACGGCCAGCGAAGCAGCGCCCATCGCCAGAGCGGCTCCCATATTGATCAGAAACTTCATCTTCATGGCGTTGCTCCTTCCAAAATTCGTCTTTTCGTCGGCGCTTCCCAGAGACGGGTTTCGCCAGTGATGAACCTCTTATGGGTGATTCGCCTTGAGCCGACCCTGAATGGGGCTGACAGCCATTGTTAAGAGTTGGTCTCCAGTCCCGCACCGGCCCTCACCCCCACCCGACCTCCCATTCAGGATACACTCTGTGGGCGGTCGGGTGGGGGTGAGGGCCGGTGCGGATGCGCCGAAGGCGCATTTCCAAGCTGACAACGCCTTGCTGCGTCCTGGCTGATATTATCCTATGGCGAAGGGAATGTCGCGAATCCTGATCGTCCTGGCGCTTGCCATCCTGCTGCTGCCAGCCCCGCACAACAGCAAGCCCGAAGCGGTGCAGCCCGGCGCTTTGCTGGTCGCCGCGCGCGCGCTGCCGCTCAGTACGAGCGATCCGGCGCTGCGGCAGGTGGGCTTGCTCGACTATCTGGGCGGCTGGGAATTGCGCAGCGCCAATCCGGGCTTTGGCGGCATATCGGCGCTGCTGGTGTCGTCCCCCGGTGATGTGCTGGCGCTGAGCGACTCCGGCATATTGATGGGACTGCATGTCGGGCCGGGAGAGGCGCGCCGCCGCCCCTTCATCGCCCCCCTGCCCATCCGGCCACAGGACCGCGATCGTCCCTGGTGGGCATGGGATTCAGAATCGCTGACCCATGATCCGCTGAGCGACCGCTATTGGGTGGGGTTCGAGTTGCAACAAGCGATCTGCCGCTATGCGCCCGGCTTTGCGCGGATCGAGGCGTGCCGGACCTGGCCCCAGATCATGGCATGGCCCCCGACCGGATCGATCGAATCGCTCAGCCGCCTGCCCGATGGCCGTTTCATTGCGATTGGCGAGATGGGGATGACGCCCGATGGTCGTCATGACGTGCTGCTGTTTCCGGGCGACCCCGCCGAGCGGGATACCGCCGATCCGATCCACCTGCGCTACACCCCGCCGCAGGGCTATCGCCCGACCGATGCGGTGGCGCTGGATGCACGGCATCTGCTGGTCCTCAATCGCCGCCTGACCTTGCAGGAGCTGTTCACCGCCACCATCGCGATCGTCGATCTGCCCGAACGGCTGGAGCCAGGCATGGAGTTGAAAGCCCGCACCCTCGCCCGCCTCGCCCCGCCGCTGCTGGCCGATAATTTCGAGGGGCTGGCGGTGAGCCTCGAGGACGGACGGACGATCCTGTGGGTCGTGTCCGACGACAATCACGAGTTTTTCCAGCGGACCTTATTGCTGAAATTCGGGCTGGATTGGGTGGAGTGACCACGCTGTTCGGCCTTGTTCCCCCTCCCGCTTGCGGGAGGGGGCTAGGGGGTGGGCTTGCGCAGCGTGGCGTTGGCCCACCCCGCTGCGACTAAGGCGCTGCGCGCCCAAGTCTCGCTGCCCCTCCCGCTTGCGGGAGGGGTGCGCAACGCAAAAAAGCGGCCTGTCGCCAGGCCGCTTTTTATGCCGAAACGAATCGAGAAATCAGGCGGCTGCGGCAGCCTGCTTCTTGACGATGTCGCGCTTCAGGCGACGGGCCTTGAGCGACAGCTTGTCGTCGCTGGTCTTGACCAGCCAGTTGTCCAGACCGCCATTATGTTCGACCGAACGCAGACCATGGGTCGATACGCGCAGTTTGAAGCTGGCTTCCAGCGTTTCGGAGATCAGCGAAACATTCTGAAGGTTGGGCAGGAACACCCGCTTGGTCTTGTTATTGGCGTGGGAAACATTGTGACCCACCTGGCGACCCTTGCCGGTCAGCTCGCAAATGCGCGACATAATCAATAAACCTTGTAGTTCGGGTTCGTTCGGAAAGCCGCGCCGATAACGGGATTCCCGCTGGCCGTCAACCCGCCGCACGGCCGGTCGCAACCCTTTTGCACGGCGAAGCGTTGTGGCCCCGTAACATATGGGAGGTTGAAATGCGATTCATTGGTGGGCTGTTGATCATCATCTTGCTCGTGCTGGCTGGCGGCATCGCCACCGGCTTCATCGACCTGCAAAAAACGCAGGACGGACGCCTGCCCGAAATCGCCGTCAAGCAAGGCGCGCTGCCGAAATATGAGGCGAATGTCGCCAAGGTCGAGGTCGGCACCCGCAACGAGACGGTCGAAGTGCCGACGGTCGAGGTCAAGAAGCCGTAAGTTCGCATGAAGGGCAAGATGCTGTAAGGGCGGGGATGTCATGTCCTCACCCTTTCCCTTGCCCGACCCCATGCGCCGTGCGCTGGCCCTTGCCCGCGCGGCGGAGGCGGCGGGCGAGGTGCCGATCGGCGCGGTCGTGACCAAAGATGGCGTCATCATCGGCGAGGGCGAAAATCGCAACCGCCGCGACCATGATCCCACCGCCCACGCCGAAATCGTCGCGATGCGGGCGGCGGCGATCCATCTGGGCGATTTCCGCCTGACCGGCTGCGACCTGTGGGTGACGCTGGAGCCCTGCCCGATGTGCGCGGGGGCGATTTCCCACGCCCGGATCGCGCGGCTCTATTATGGCGTGGGCGATCCCAAGGGCGGGGCTATCGAGCAAGGGCCACGGCTGTTCGCCCAGCCGCAATGCCTGCACCGTCCCGAAGTCTATGGCGGATTGGCCGAAGCCGAAGCCTCAGCGCTGCTCAGGGACTTTTTTGCTGCCCGACGCTGAATAATCGATGCGGTAGAGCTGATAGGGCAATGTCATGCCGCTGTTCAGTGCCACCGGCACCAGCCAACCCGGTATCGTCCCCCGCATCAGGTCCGCATAGAAACCGCGCGGGCTGCGCGACTGGTAGATCGTGCCTTCGGGGAAATTGGGGCAGACCAGCAAATAGGTCGCATGATGCCGCGCCGCGATCGGCCGGAAGGCGTCGGCGGGGCCGTCATAGGCGTGGTGGATGTCCAGGATCGTCGCGCCGTTGCGATGATAGGGACCGGCCAGCGCGCTATGATGGGTCGTGGCAATCAGGCGCGGGCCGAGATCGACCATGGTGAAGATGGTGGCAGGCGGCAACTGGTCCAGCACTTCGAGCGCGGGTAGCGTGCGGCAACGGCCATTCGCTTTCTTGATCGCATCGTTGCGGGCGATGGCGGAGGGGCGCCAGGGTTTGGGCTTCGTCCCCGCCGCCTCCTGATACAGCCTCACCGCCTGCGGATAGAGCGGATAGGCGCAGGCAATCGCCGCCAGCAGCGCCACCCCTGCCCCCGCCGCGATTCGCACCCGGCGCGTGCCGGTAAAGATAGCGCCGATCAGCCGGTGCGCGGCCCAGGCGGCGGGCGGGATCGCCAGCAATTGCGCCGCCGGGCCAGCCCGCAGCTGCCAGAAGAGCAAAGCGGTGGAAAAGAGCATCATCAGGCCCACGGTCGCCCAGGCCCAAAGCCGCTCAGCGTCGCGCTGCGCATCCCACAAGGCCCAGATCAGGCCGATCAGCCCCGCAACCGGGATCGCCAGCAGCGGCACGACCATGCTCTGCGCCTGCGCCGTGATCGGCTTGGCCTCGCGGATATTGGCAAGCCAGAGCCGCTGAAGTTCGGGCGAAATCTGATAGGGGCTGAGGCATTGCGGCCAGTTCAACCAGAAGAAGGCCGCGACCGCACCGCCGACAACCATCCCTGCCGCCAGCCGCATCGCCCAGCCGCGTAACGGGGCGAGCGAGAGCAGCACCATACCCGCCGACGCTGCGCCGAACACCGCCACCCAGATCGGCGAGATCGCATCGCACACTTGTGAAGCGTTGGCATAGCTGGCGAACAGCAAGTAGCAGAGCGAAGTCGCGCCGCCCAAACTCAGCGCATAGGGCAGCATCCGCCGCTCCGCCCCTTCGCGAAACACCCAGCGCAGCGCAATGAGGCCGCCGCCCGCCGCCAGATAGACGATCATCTCCATGCCGATCGCGATCGACAGCGCGCTGCTGACCCCGGCCATCACCCCGCCGCGCAGCCGGTTGGTGTCGATGACCCCGGCCAGCATCGTCACCGCCAGCGCCAGTTGCCAGCCATGATGGTCGATCCGCATCGGCGCATACATGCCCAGCCCCATCTGCGCGGCTAGCGGGGCGAGCGCCGCCAGCAGCCAGCCATGCGGCCCGGCCAGCCGTCGCCCGATAAAGCCAAGGCTGAGCATCAACAGCAAGAGCGGGAGCAGCGGCGCGATACCGCAGGCCAGCCGATCGGCCAGCCCTTGATCGACAAAGGCGCGGAAGAAGAGGATCAGCCCGGCGATCGGGATATCGACCAGCCGCGACCAGTGGATATTCGCGCCGCCCGGCGGATCGAGCCGATACTGGCGCAAATCATACCAGCCCTGCCCCGCCAGCCAGTCCTTCACCTGCACATAGCGGATATTGTCGTCCGTATCGCTCAGCACCAGCCAGTGGATCGCGGGCCAGCGAGTCGTGACCATGGCGACCGCAATGACGATCCAGATCAGGAAGGTCAGCCACTTCCAGTGCCGCGCGCTCCACGCCAGCAAGGGGGGCAGGATATGGGTCACCCGCGCGCGCAGGGCATCGGCGCTTTTCAAGCTCATCCTTGCCCCCTAAACGAGCCGTGGCAAAGCGCAACGGGGACCATGGCCATCATCAACCGACTTTCACCGCAACATCGCGCGCTGTTCTGGCAAATCGTCCGCTATGGCGTGACTGGCCTGTTCGTCACCGCATGTCAGGCAAGCATCTACTGGAGCCTTGCGGCGCTGGCCGGGCTGCACCCGCAACTGGCCAATCTGGTCGGCTATGGCGCAGCGGTGGTGATCGGCTATGTCAGCCACAGCGCCTTCACCTTCCGCGGCCACGGCACCCGCGACAAGGCGGCAGCGCGGGGGTTTCGCTTCGTCGCGGTGTCGCTGGTCAGCTATGCGCTCAATGCCCTGTGGGTGTGGCTGTGCGTGACCCATATGGGCTGGCCCGAATGGTCGCCGATCCCGGCGATGATCTTCGTAACGCCCGCGGTGATGTTCGGGCTGAACCGGCAATGGGTGTTCAAGTAGCCCATTGGGCGATTTTGAAACAGCGTGCTCCCGCGAAGGCGGGAGCCTAGTTCCGCCCTCTGCACTGGGTTCCCGCCTGCGCGGGAACACGATATCATTTCGGCATGACTAGACACGGTTACGTCTATCTGATGGCAAGCAGCCAGAACGGGACGCTTTATCTTGGCGTGACCAGCGATCTTGTCCAACGGGCGTGGCAGCATCGCAACGGCTTTGGCGGTGAATTCAGCGCCAAATATCGCTGTCGATTGCTGGTGTGGTACGAAGCCTATGACGACATTCAGGAAGCGCGCCAGCGCGAGTTGCGGATGAAGAAATGGGAGCGCAAGTGGAAGCTGCGCATGATCGAGGAAATGAACCCAACGTGGCGCGACCTGTTTGAGGATATCGCCACATAAGCCGTGTTCCCGCGCAGGCGGGAACACGTCAGTTCAGGTCAATGAACGAACCGCGCCACCACGTCGCGGTAGGAGCGGCTGACCTTCACCTGTGCGCCCGATTCCAGCACCAGGAAACACTCGCCGTTGGTATGCGGCTTGACCTGCTTGACCTGGCTCAAATTGACGATGGTGGAGCGATGGACGCGCTGGAAATTGCGGGGGTCCAGGCGCTTTTCCAGATCCTTCATCGTTTCGCGCAGGATCAGCGAGTTGTCGGCGGTGTAGATGCACATATAGTCGCCCGCGGCGTCGATCCGCTCGATCGAATCGACGTCGACGCGGAAAATCTGGCCGCGATCCTTGATGTTGATGAGTTTCTCGAAACGGTTGGAGGCCGGGCCTTCTTCGTCCGCCGAATTAAAATCGCTCATCGCCTGGGGGGCGACTTCGGCCAGCACCTCACGCAATTTCTCCGCTTCCTGCACCTGCCGCTTGTCCGACAGGCGCAGGCGCACCCGGTCGAGCGCGTCGGCGAGACGGCCTTCCTCCACGGGCTTTAGCAGATAATCGACCGCCTGCGCCTCGAACGCGCGAATCGCATGATCCATATAGGCGGTGACGAAGATGAAGAGCGGCGGCTCGACTTCCATAATCCCCTGCACGACGGAAAAACCGTCAAAGCCGGGCATCTGGATATCGAGGAACACAAGGTCGGGTTTATGGGTCTTGATGGCGCGGATCGCTTCGCGCCCATTGTTGCAGGTTTCGATAATTTCGACATCCTCATGCGCTTCCAGACGCAGCATAAGCCCTTGGGTCGCCAGGCTTTCGTCGTCGACGAGGATTGTTCTGATCGTCATGCGGCCACTTTCGATGAATCTTCCAGATTAAGCGGAATTTCGATGATCACCGAAAAACCACTGGGACTTGAACGTGTTTCAAAGCTCTGTCGTTCCCCGAAGGCCTGAATGAGCCGGTCCCGGATGTTCGGCAGGCCAACGCCCGTCCCTTCACTGACGGCAATGTGTGGCTTCATTGCGCCTTCATTCAATCCCGGCCCGCTGTCGGATACGACGATCCGCACATTTTCACCGGCAGGCTGCGCGCTGACCGATATTTCCGCGCCCTCCTCCTTGGGCGTGACGGCATATTTGATCGCATTTTCGACCAGCGGCTGGAGCAGCAGCGATGGCAGCCGCGCCTGCGCGACCGCCGGGGCGATCAGGAACACCGGGCGCAACCGGTCCTCGAACCGCATCTTCTCAATCTCCAGATAGAGTTTGAGCGTCTCAATCTCCTGCTCGATCGTCACCTGCGCGGTCGGCTCGTTGATGAGGGTATAGCGCAGGAAGGAGGACAGGCGTGACAGCATGGCGTTCGCCCGGTCGGTCTGCTTGAGCAGCACCAGCGTGGAGATGGAGTTCAATGTATTGAACAGGAAATGCGGGTTGAGCTGATAGCGCAGCATCGCCAGCTGCGCGCTCGACGCCTGATTTTCCAGATGGAGCAGCTGGTCCGCCTGCTCCTCCACCGTCAGGTAGAAATTGATGGCATAATAGAGCGCGGACCATGCGCCCAGCAGCGTCATCGACAGGTAGAAAGCGCCCAGAAACAGTTGCAGCCCCGCCGTGTCGCTGCCCTTGTTCTGGGTCGAAAAGACCCAGGCGTCGATGAAGGCGACCAGTGCGGCGGCCGCCACCACCGTGACGATCGATACGCCCCAGGTGATGATCGGCTTTTGCTTGAGCAGGAAGCGAAACATCACCGCGATCAGCAGCGTCACCGAATAGCCGGTGACGGTGGAGATGAGGACCGGGACCAGGCTGGACAGCGGCTGGCCATTGGCGATGGTGGACGATCCGCGCAGCAGGAACGCGCCGGCCCAGCCGAGCGACTGCAGGTTCCAGAAAGCGCGATTCTTGTCCGCGAAAAAGGGCTGGGGCTGGAAGGGATGAACAGACATTGCGGGCAGTCTAGGCGATTTGAGGCGGCGGGTGAAGCCGCCGCTGCCCATTCCGTCCCGACCTTGGCCCTGCTGCCCCTGCCCGTCAGGCGGCGGCAGCGGGTTCCTCCGCCATCGGCGTGACTTCATCCGGGCATAGCCAGACCAGATCGCTCAGTTCGAGCACGCGGCCATCATGCGCCTGTATCGTGACCTTGCGGATCGGCAGGCCATCGCGCCGGTCGGCCAGCACCTGACAGGACACGGTGCCGCAGCCCCATTTTTCGCCCCACTGGCGCAGCGCGATCATGACCGGGGCCAGTGCCTGCCCCTTTTCGGTCAGGCGATATTCCACCTTGCGCCGGTCGCACTGCATCGGTTGGCGCAGCATGATGCCATTTTCGACCAGCCGGGCCAGACGGTTCGCCAATATGTTGCGGGCGATGCCCAGCGTCGACTGAAACTCCTCAAAATGGCGGATTCCCGACAGGGCGCCACGCAGGATGAGGAAGGACCAGCGTTCCCCCATCGCCTCCAGCGCGGCGGGAAGCGCACATTGTTCGAGATCCTGGGCCAGATTATGTTTCATGATCATGACTAGATAGCCCAAAGCGGGCGCAGTTGCAAAAGCGCCGTGTATTTAGGGCAAATGGGATTTTTTTGTTGCGCCGCAAGGCACTTCCCACACAATCGGGAAACGATGTTACGCCAGTATGAACTTGTCGAGCGCGTTAAACGCTATGATCCCAATGCGGATGAAGCGATGATCAACCGCGCCTATGTCTTTTCGGTCCAGAAGCATGGCAGCCAGAAGCGCGCCAGCGGCGACCCTTACTTCAGCCACCCGATCGAGGTGGCGGGCATCCTCACCGATTTCGGGCTGGACGACCAGACGATCGTGACCGCGCTGCTGCACGACACGATCGAGGATACGCTGGTCACCTATGAGGAGATAGAGGCCGCGTTCGGCCCCGATGTCGCGCGGATGGTCGATGGCGTGACCAAGCTCAGCAAGATCGAAGCCATGTCCGAAAATGAGCGGGCGGCGGAGAATCTGCGCAAATTCCTGCTCGCCATGTCGGACGATATTCGCGTGCTGCTGGTCAAGCTTGCCGACCGGCTGCACAATATGCGCACGCTGCACTTCATCAAAAATCCCGACAAGCGCCGCCGCATCGCCAAGGAGACGATGGATATCTATGCGCCGCTCGCCGAGCGGATCGGCATGTATGATTTCATGCGCGAAATGCAGCTGCTGGCCTTTCGCGAGATCGAGCCGGAAGCCTATGCCAGCATCACCAAAAGGCTGGAGCAGCTGAAGGAGGGCGGCCATGACAAGGTCGACCGGATCGGTGCGGAACTGCAATTGCTGCTGGGCGGATCGAACATCCCGGTCACCGTGTCGGGGCGCGAAAAACATCCCTTCTCGATCTGGAAGAAGATGCAGGAGCGGCATATCAGCTTTGAACAGCTAACCGACGTGATGGCGTTCCGCGTGATTACCGAGACGACGGCGGACTGCTACCGCGCGCTGGGCGTCATCCACCAGACGTTCAAAATGGTGCCGGGCCGGTTCAAGGATTATATCTCCACCCCCAAACGCAACGGCTACCGCTCGCTCCACACCACCGTCATCCATCAGGACAATGCCCGGATCGAGGTGCAGTTGCGCAGTCGCGACATGCACAACGACGCCGAACTGGGGCTGGCGGCGCACTGGGCCTACAAGCAAAAGGGCGACGCGACCGACCAGAATGCCGCATGGCTGCGCGATCTGGTCGAGATTTTGGAACAGAGTCAGGACGCGGACGAGCTGCTCGAACATACCCGCATGGCCATGTATCAGGACCGCATCTTCGCTTTCTCCCCCAAGGGCGAACTGCACCAGCTGCCCAAGGGATCGACCCCGGTGGATTTCGCCTATGCGGTGCATACGTCGCTGGGCAACCAGACGGTCGGCGCGAAGGTCAACGGCCGGGTCGTGCCGCTGCGCACGTCTCTGGAAAATGGCGATCAGGTCGAAATCCTCAAATCCGCGGGGCAGGAACCGCAGCCCGGCTGGCTGACCTTCGCCATCACCGGCAAGGCGCGCGCGGCGATCCGCCGCTATATCCGCCAGAAGCAACGCGGCGAGGAAGTCGCGCTGGGCGAGAAACTCTATGAGGAGATTGTCGGCCGCTTCTCCCACGACCTTGCCAGCGAATTGGGCGACAAGGCGCTCAAGGCCGCGCTCAAGCGGCTGAAACTGGATGATCGCGCCGCACTGATGGTCGCCATCGCCACCCATCGCCTGCTCGATTCGGAAGTCATGGAGGCGCTGGTCCCCGGCTCCACCACCGGCACCGGGATGGAGGAAGCCCATCCGCGCCAGCACGCGCCCATCTCCATTCGCGGCCTGACGCCGGGCATCGCCTACAGCCTGTCCGATTGCTGCCACCCCGTGCCGGGCGACCGCATCGTCGGCATCCGCCGCACCGGCGGGCCGATCGAGGTCCATACGATCGACTGTCGCACGCTGGAGGCGGGGCAGGATGACGACTGGGTCGACCTGTCCTGGGACAGCAAGTCCAAGGGCGGCACAGCCCGGTTGCAGGTCATCGTCAAGAACCAGCCGGGTGCGCTGGCGGCAGTCACCAACGTGTTCGGCGCGACCAAGGCGAACATCCTCAACCTGCAACTGGTCAACCGCGAAGGCCCGTTCCACACCGATATCATCGACCTGGAAGTCGCCGACGCCCAGCATCTGATGCGGATATTGTCAGCGCTGCGCGCGCTCGACACGGTGGTGCAGGCGGACAGGGTTTAAGGCATCATCCGTTCGGGCTGAGCGAAGGCGAAGCCTTCACCTGAGCGGAGGCGAAGGCACCTCGCTTCGCTCGGCAGAACCCTTCGACTTCGCTCAGGGCGAACGGTGTAAGGAATTTCCGCGTGACATCGCGGCCCTTCCCCGCTAATGGCCCCGCAGCGAACCCCCTGTGGGTTCACCGTCCGAGACAGTTGGTGAGGGGAATTTGCCCCTCTTAATGTCCAGCCTAGACGGGGAAAAGTTCTTTACCGGACGGGCCATTACGGTCTGTTTCGGGTCTGCCGCCTTCCTTCAAACGGACGAACGGCCAGTCGATCTCTCCCCTTCGGACTAACATCCCGTGTGCTTGCACGCGGGTTTTTGCCGTTCATCGGGCTTTCCGGTGGACATGAAGTGGAGAATGGCATGGATCGTAATCAGAAATCTGAGGTCGTCACCACGCTGAACGCTACTTTTGCCGACCTGGGTGTTGTCGTGGTCACACGCAACCTGGGCATGACCGTCGCACAGTCGACAGTCCTGCGGCAGAAGATGCGCGAAGCGGGCGCGTCCTACAAGGTTACGAAGAACAAGCTCGCCAAGATCGCGCTGAAGGACACGCAATACGAAACGATCAGCTCCATGCTGACCGGCCCGGTTGCGCTGGCCACTTCGGCAGATCCGGTCGCCGCCGCCAAGGTGGTGATCGATTTCGCCAAGACCAACGACAAGCTTGAGATCGTTGGCGGCGCAATGGGCGGTGTGCTGCTCGATGCAGAGGGCGTCAAGGCGCTCGCATCGATGCCCTCGCTGGACGAACTGCGTGCAAAGATTATCGGCCTCATCCAGGCGCCGGCAACCAAGCTCGCTACCGTCATCCAGACGCCGGCTTCGCAGCTCGCTCGTGTCTTCAACGCCTATGCGGAGAAGGAAGCGGCCTGATCGGTCGCAACCAACTTCCTGTAATCGTTTCAACATATTGCGGGGTTCACCCCGTTTAGAAGGAAAAATATCATGGCAGACATCAACGCACTGGTCGAACAGCTTTCGGCCCTGACCGTCCTCGAAGCCGCCGACCTGTCGAAGGCGCTGGAAGAAAAGTGGGGCGTTAGCGCCGCTGCCGCCGTCGCCGTCGCCGGCCCGGCCGCTGCCGCTGCCCCGGCTGCTGAAGAGCAGACCGAATTCGACGTGATCCTGACCGGCGACGGTGGCAAGAAGATCAACGTCATCAAGGAAGTCCGCGCCATCACCGGCCTGGGCCTGACCGAAGCCAAGACCCTGGTCGAGTCGGCCCCCAAGGCGATCAAGGAAGGCGTGAACAAGGAAGAGGCCGAGAAGGTCAAGAAGCAGCTTGAAGAAGCCGGCGCGACCGTCGAACTCAAGTAATCGGGAGGCTCCGCTTCATGCGGGGCTGAACGGCTGACCTTTGGGCTGGCGGATAATGGGGCGGTGCCGCAAGGTGCCGCCCTTTTTCTGTTTGGCGGTGTTGAGAGATGCGCGCGCCTCCTCCGTCATCCCGGACTTGATCCGGGATCCATTCACGCAACGGTCGTGATCCTGCGCGGTGGTAGAGCCAATGGATCCTGACTTTCGTCAGGATGACGGTGGTGGTAAATGGAAAGAAGTGACCGTTGGCGGCCATTGCGATAACTTCTATAGGCTAAAGCATGTTTCGTTTGGTGCCTCTGTCTTTGGCCTGCATATCGGTGGGATGCGGTGAAGCACCTCAATCGAAGGCGGCTGACAATGTGCAAAGCCTTGCGGTAGAATGTGGATTGCTTCCGCAATCTATAACTTTTTGGGAAGAAGGCGGCTATTTCGCTCTCACGTTGCCGCTTGATGCACACGGACAGCTTGATTGCTTGAAAGCAAACGCTTCACTCCATGACATCATGGTGAAAGCAGAGCGAGAGCGCGACGGTGTCAGCGTGGCACTGTTTGACTTAGTGCTGCCCTCTAATCCTGCGAAGACAGACTGACGACTCCCCGCCCCACGCTGGCACGCCCCACCCCCCAAAAACCCGTTCCCACTTTTCCCCAGACTGTTCTACAAGCGGAACAGATATGCCGCGCGCCCTTTCATCCGAGACGCTTCATGCGACCAGCGTGGCCATTGGTGGCCGCGCGGTTTTGTTGTGCGGGGTGAGCGGGATCGGGAAGTCCGACCTGGCGCTGCGGCTGATCGACCGGGGGGCGACGCTCATCAGCGACGATTATACGCTGGTCAAGCGGGTGGACGGGCAGTTGGTCGCCACCGCGCCCGTGACGATCATGGGCAAGATGGAGGTGCGCGGGCTTGGCATCGTGGCGATGCCGCATGTCGCCGATGTGCCGGTCGCGCTGCTGGTTGATCTGTTCGACAAGGTGGACCGGATGCCGCTGGAGCCGCTGATGCGCACGGTGGCGGGGATGGACGTGCGGGTGGTGAAGATCGCGCCGCTCGAAACCTCCGCGCCGATCAAGGTCGAACTGGCGCTGCGGACGCTGGGTCAGGGATCAGGCACGCCATGACCCAGTCCCATCCCAAGTCTATCCTCCTCCTGTCCGGCCTGTCGGGCGCGGGCAAGACCACGGCGCTGAAAACGCTGGAGGATATGGGCTGGGAGGTGGTGGACAATCTGCCGCTCGTCCTGCTCGACCGGCTGCTCGACACCCCCCTGCCCGCTGGCCATGCCGGTGCGGACGACCGGCCGCTGGCGCTGGGCATCGACGCGCGCACCCGTGGGTTCGACGCCAATGCCATCGTCCAGCGGATCAAGGCGCTGCGCGACAAGCATGGCCATGATGTCGAGACATTGTTCCTCGATTGCTCCGGCACCGAACTGGAGCGCCGCTTTGCCGAGACGCGGCGGCGGCACCCGCTGGCGCTCGATCGCCCGGCAGCCGACGGGATTGCGCGCGAACGCGAACTGACCGAACCACTGCGCCGCTGGGCCACACAGGTGATCGACACCACCAGTTTCTCCAGCAACGCCCTGCAACAGGAAATCCGCGACCGTTTCTCGCGTGAGCGCCTGTCAGACCCGGTGCTGACCATATTGTCCTTCGGCTTTTCGCGCGGGATGCCGCGCAACGCCGACCTGATGTTCGACATGCGATTCCTGCGCAATCCGCATTGGGACGAAACGCTGCGGGCCAAAACGGGGCAGGACGCGGATGTCGCCACCTATATCGTCGCCGATCCGGCCTATGAGGAGGCAGTCGGCAAGATTGAGGAACTGCTCAAAATCGTCTTGCCGCGCTACGCAGAAGCCGGAAAGGCCTATATTACCGTAGCGTTTGGCTGCACCGGGGGACGGCATCGGTCGGTTCATGTGGCCGAGCGTGTCGCCAGATACTTGCAAGATGCGGGGTTTTCGCCCACGGTCTCGCACCGCAATATGGAATCGGCGCCACAGGATAGTCTGGAGAAGCGCCCACCGGGAGGCCCGAAAGCAATATCATGAAGCAGGTGGGCCGCAAAAGCACATGATCGGACTCGTACTCGTCACCCATGGGTCGCTCGCGACCGAATTCGTCGTCGCGATGGAACATGTCGTCGGCCCGCAGCAGCAGATCGAAACGATCTGCATCGGGCCGGAGGATGACATGGAATTGCGCCGCGCGGACATCGCCACGGCGGTCGCCCGCGTCAATGACGGCAGCGGCGTCATATTGCTGACCGACCTGTTCGGCGGCACCCCTTCCAATCTGGCGATTTCGCTGCTCAAGGCAGGCGAGATCGAAGTGATCGCGGGCATCAACCTGCCCATGCTGATCCGGCTGGAAAGCGCGCGCAAGGTGATGGACGTGAAAGCCGCCGTCGCCGCCGCGCGGGAGGCGGGACAGAAATATATCAGCGTCGCATCGGAACTGTTGGGCAGCACCACATGAATGAAGTCAGCCGGGAAGTCCTTATCAGCAACAAGCGCGGCCTCCACGCCCGCGCCAGCGCCAAATTCGTGACCCTGGCAAGCGGCCTGCCCGCCGACATCATCGTCAGCAAGGATGGCAGCGACGTGACCGGCACGTCGATCATGGGCCTGATGATGCTGGGCGCGGCCATGGGCGACAGCATCACCATCAAGGCGACCGGGCCGGAAGCGGTCGATTCGCTGGGCAAGCTGGTGGGTTTGGTCGAGGACAAGTTCGGGGAGGAATGAGCTACTCCCCTCTCCCTTGAGGGTCGGCCAGAGTCACGTGCCTCTGGCCGAGGTGCGCAGACTTGGCAGCGTGCTGCCTAGTCGAAGCTGGGAGAGGGTGTGCCGCCCTCTCGCAAACGCGCCACCGGCGGCGCCCCCCTCTTCCAACTGCGCCTAACCTCACTGCGTTCGGCAAGGCTGCGCATCCTTCTCCCCCGTGGGGAGAAGGTGTCAGTTGCCGCCCACTTCGCCTTCGCGCCGCATCTGGGTAAAGATGTTCCACGTCGCGATGAACAGCGCCGCGATCACCGGGCCGATGACGATGCCGTTGAAGCCGAACATCTCGATCCCGCCCAGCGTCGAAATCAGCACGACATAGTCGGGGATGCGCGTTTCGCGGCCGACCAGTATCGGGCGCAGCAGATTGTCGACCGATCCGATGATCAGCGCCCCGGCCGCAACCAGCACCACCCCCTGCCAGATTGCCCCGGTGGCAAACAGATACAGCGCGACCGGCGCCCACACCAAAGCCGCGCCGATGGCCGGCAATAGCGAGAAAGCACCCATCAGCACGCCCCACAGCAAGGCACCCTGTATGCCCAGCATCCAGAAGATGACCCCGCCGATAAAGCCCTGCACGATGGCGACGACCAGGCTGCCCTTCACCGTGGCGCGGATCACCACGACGAAGCGGCGCAGCAGCGCCTCGCGCTGATGCGCGCGCAGGGGCGCGGATTCGGCGAAACGCTGCGCCAGCCGATCGCCATCACGCAACAGGAAGAAAGCGAGATAGAGCATCACGCCCAGCGCGACGATGAAGCTGAATGCGCTCTGCCCGATCAGCAGCGCCTGGCCCGCCAGCGTGCGGAAGCTGCTGGTGATGCCGCGCGTCACGGTGACGCGGGCCGCATCGAAATTGCTGAACCCCATGCGCCGCAACACGCCATGCGCCCAATTGGGCAGGGCGTCCTGCATCTGCGCGAACATGCGGGCAAAGTCGATCTTGCCCGACTGTATCTGCGCATAGAAATGCGCCGCTTCCTGGATCAGCGCGATCGACAGGAAAATGGCCGGGATGATGACGATGGCGATGATCAGCAACAGCGTCAGCAGCGCCGCGCTGTTGCGATGGCCCGGCATCCGCGCCGCGATCCGCTGGTTCACCGGCCAGAACAGCACCGCGATGATGACACCCCACAGCACGGCGGCGAAAAATGGTTCCAGCACGAACGCAAAGGCGATCGTGACCAGAATGACGAGGCCGAGGAAGAATCCGTCCTCGATGCGGGTGTGGCTGGTATGCGGCGTGGTCATTTCACCCCCGTAAGCAAGATCGGGCGGCAAATCCATGGGGCAGCCCATCGGTTCCAACCCCCCTGTCCTTTTACGCAATCCGCCGGTAGAGAAGCCGCTTCATCCGCCTATCGGGAACAGACGCAACGTGGCACGCGAAATCACCGGATTTTCCAACCCGCTGGTGAAGCGCGTCCGATCGCTGCGTGAAAAGAAATATCGCAAGGCCGAGGGGCTGTTCCTGGCCGAAGGACTGCGCATCCTGACCGAAGCGCGCGAGGAAGGCGTGCTGCCCGAAATGCTGTTCCATGCCGGGTCCACCCACAAGCTGGCGATAGACCTGATCGCGGCGATGGAGGCGGCGGGCGGCGACGTGATAGAAACCTCCGCCGACATTCTCTCCAAGATCAGCGGCAAGGATAATGCGCAGGCCGTGGTCGGCGTCTATCGCGACCGGCTGACCCCGCTGGAGCGACTGGACCGGACCAAGGCCGACATCTGGATCGTCGCGCAATCGCTGCGCGATCCGGGCAATCTGGGCACGATATTGCGCACCGGCGACGCGGTGGGGGCTGGCGGGCTGATCCTGATCGACGATTGCGTCGACCCCTTCTCGGTCGAATCGGTGCGGGCCAGCATGGGCGCGCTGTTCACCCAGTCGATCACCCAGGCGCGTTGGGGCGAGTTCATGCACTGGCTGCGGCAGGGTCCAGGCGAACTGATCGGCACCAGCCTGAAGGCTACCCATGATTATCAGGAGCCGCGCTATGCCAGCCCGTCCTTCCTGCTGGTCGGCAATGAGGCGCAGGGGCTGCCGGAATTCTACGAGGCGGAATGCGACCTGCTGGTCAAGATGCCGATGCTGGGCAAAGCCGACAGCCTGAACGCGGCGGTGGCGACGGCGGTGATGGCCTATGAACTGCTGAACCAGAAACGAAAGCGATAACGCCCGTCATCCCGGCGAAAGCCGGGATCCCGCTTCTTCGTTGCGCGGGACAAAGTCAGAGGGATTCCAGCCTGCGCTGGAATGACGGCATTTGGATTGATCAGGGGGCAAGAGATGACGAACATGAGCGGCATCGGCGAAATGTGGCGGCACAAGCGGGTGCTGACCGCCAGTCTGGTCGGCACGGCGGTGGAGTTTTACGACTTCTACATCTACGCCACCGCCGCCAGCCTGATCTTCCCCTCGCTCTTCTTCCCCTCCTCTTCGCCCACGGCGCAGTTGATGGCCTCTTATGGCAGCCTGGCCCTCGCTTTCTTCGCGCGGCCCGTGGGTGCGGCGGTGTTCGGCCATTATGGCGATCGCGTCGGACGCAAGGCGACACTGGTCGCGTCGCTGATGCTGATGGGCGGCTGCACGCTGCTGATCGGATTCCTGCCCACCTATGCGATGATCGGTTACTGGGCGCCTTTGATCCTGTGCGTGCTGCGCTTTGGCCAGGGCTTTGGCCTCGGCGGCGAATGGGGCGGCGCGGCGCTGCTGGCGGTGGAGAACGCCCCGCCCGGCTGGCGCGCGCGCTTTGGCATGTTCCCGCAGCTTGGCGCCCCGGTGGGCTTCATCGCCGCCAATGGCCTGTTCCTGATTTTGGGCGCGCTGCTGACCGAAGAGGATTTTCTGGCCTGGGGCTGGCGCTTGCCCTTCCTGGGCAGCGCGGTGCTGGTGATATTGGGGCTGTGGGTTCGCCTGAAGCTCACCGAAACGCCCGAATTTGCCGCCGCGCAGAAAGAAACCCCGCCGCCTGCCGTGCCGCTTGCCACCTTGCTCAGGTCGCATCTGGGCGCGGCGATTGCCGGCACCTTCGCCTGCGCCGCCTGCTTTGCGGTCTATTATATCGCCACCGCCTTCGCGCTCGGTTACGGCACCACGGCGCTGAAGATCGACCGGGAAATCTTCCTCGCCATCCAGCTGGGCGCGATCCTGTTCATGGCGGCCAGCATCATCCTGGCCGGCTGGTGGGCCGACCGCACCACCCCCACCACCGCGCTTGCCTGGGGCTGTGTCGGCACGGTCGTGATGGGGCTCGTCTTTGGCCCGATGATCGGCACCGGGGCGCTGCTGCCGATCTTCGTGGCGCTCAGCCTTGCGCTCTTCATGATGGGCTTCATCTACGGGCCGCTGGGTGCCTATCTGCCCGCTCTCTTCCCGATCCAGCTGCGCTATACCGGCGCATCCTTCGCCTTCAATCTGGGTGGCATCATCGGCGGCGCGCTGGCCCCGATCGTCGCCACCTGGCTGATCGGCGTGCAGGGTGTCGGGCTGGTCGGCCTCTATATGTCTTTGGCGGCGCTCATCAGCCTTGGCGGGCTGTGGTGGACCAGCCGCCAGCACAGCTTGCCGGATCGCTGACAAACATCGTTAATCCCGGCTTTACCATGTCGTGGCAAAGCCGGTTGGATGACGATCCGACGCCTTGCCTTTGCTGCCAGCATGATGCTGGCATTGGCCGACGCCCCGGTCGCCAGCGCCGCACCCGCGACCGGCGGGTCCAGCGCGACCATATTGGGCGGCCTGCGCGTGACCAAGACCAGCGATCTCAATTTCGGCCTGCTCGCTATCCCCAACCGGTCAGGCATAGTGCGCGTCCGCGCCGATGGCAGCCGGGTGTGCGGCAACGGGCTGGTCTGCATGGGCGGCACCAGTGCCGCATCCTTTACCGTCCATGGGCGGCCCGGCGAGCGGGTCGAGATTGATCTTGCCCAATCATCGGTCCGCCTGACCAACGCAGCGGGGAACCGGATGACCGCCAGCCTCAGCCGCTCCCACTCCTCCGTCCGCCTGACCGGGGGCGAAGCCATGTTCCAGATTTTCGGCACCTTGCAGGTCAGCGCCAGTCAGGCGATCGGCACCTATCGCGGCAGTTTCAACGTGCTGGTCCAATATGACTGAGGGCAGCGCCGTTCAGTCGATCACCTTGCGCATCAGGATCATCGGCACGCCGCTATCCTCGAACGGGCGCACATCGACAAAGCCGAAGCTGCGGTAGAGCGGCGCGCCCGCCAGCGTCGCGGACAATTCCAGCGCGGCAAACCCGTCCGCCAGCGCCGCCGCCTGACAGAGCGAGAGGACGAGCGTGCCGACGCCTTTGCGGACATGGTCGGGGTGGGTGTACATCGCCCGGACCTTGGCGGCCTCCGTCGCCGGATCGAGCAGCCGGTCATCGCGCCCGGCACTGTGATTGCCGCCATAGGCGGTCGCCCTGCGGCTCCAGCCACCACAGCCCGCGATGGCATTGCCCTCCTCCACCACGAAATAGGTGCCGTCGGCGATCAGGCGGCTGTCCAGCCCCATGAAAGCATGGCTGGCCCGCACCTGATCGGGCGTCAGGAACGGCGCTTGCAACCGGTCGATCGCCTGCCGCATCAACGCGGCAAGCATGGGTTCGTCGGCCGCAGTGGCGAGGCGGTTGGTCAGGGTGCGCGTCATCATCGCATCTTTTGAAACGGCAAAGGCCGGCCCCGCAAGGGACCGGCCTGCACCTGTCAGGATCGGATCAGAATTTGAAGCCGACTTTCCCGTACCAGAAGCCGCCGTTGAAGCCGAACGGCGACACGTCGGGGTAGATATCGCCGGTGAAGCGACCGCCGGTCGAACCAAAGACCGGACCAAGGCCATTGACCCGGTTGTCATATTTGTCGGGATAGTTGCTGAACAGGTTTTGGACGCCAACGCTCAGCGTGAAATTGTCATTCACTTCATAGCTGGTTTCAAAGTCGAAAACGAATTCGCTGCCGAAGGTCTGCGACACCGGGCCGTCATCCGTCTGGGTATATTTGCCGTACCAGTTCATGCGCGCCAGCACGGAGAAGGGACCGCTGTTCCAGTTTTCGGTCAGGATGACGCGCGTCTTGGGCAGGGTCTTTTCCAGCTGGGCGACACGGACGTCGGATACGATCGCCGGATCGCGCGCGATCACCTTGGTCTTGTTATAGTTGAACGCCAGCGTCGTGTTGAAGCTGCCCATCGTATCGGTCGCAAAGCGATAGCTGCCGACGACATCGACACCCTGGGTGCGGGTATCGAAGGCGTTGGTCAGGAACTGCACTTCGTTGACGGTCGCATAGTTGGCCAGCCCCAGCGACTGGAGCGTCGGCCGCTGCGAATCGGCGATTTCAAACGTGCCGGATGTGCCAATCCGGTCCTTCACCTTGATGTTGTAATAGTCGACCGACAGGGTGAAGCCGGGCGCAGGCGTGAACACGGTGCCCAGCGAGAAGCTGACCGACTCTTCGGGCTTCAAGGGCGTCGCGCCCAGGAAGGCGGCAACCGGGCTGGTAACCGGCAGCGTCATCGACTCGATCGCGTTGGGATTGCCGGGGTTGAAGCCGGTCGCGATGCTGCTGCTGTTGACCTGCCCTGGCGTAGGCGCACGGAAGCCCGTCGCCACCGTGCCGCGCAGCGCCACAACGTCAGGCACCACGGCATAGCGGGCCGAGAATTTGCCCGTGGTCGAATTGCCAAAGTCGGACAGGTGTTCGTAGCGGCCCGCAATGCCGAAGGAGAGCTGTTCGGTGATATCGCCTTCAATATCGATATACAGCCCCTTGGAATTGCGGTCGCTTTCGCCCGCAATTGCCGGGCCGTAACCGGGGAAGCCATTGGCACCCACCGGCAGCGCGACCGACAATTGGGTGCCGTCCGCGTTCAGCACTGGCGTGCCGTCCTGATGGAAAACCAGATTGCCGGTATATGGCCCAATCGCCCAGGACGGCTGGTCACCCAGACCCAGTTCATAGGCTTCGCGGAAATATTGGCCGCCAAAGGCGATCGTGACGGGGCTGGCAAAACCGACCTCCCAGGGATAGCTGAAGTCCGCGTTGAACAGGGTTTCGCGCTGTTCCAGCTTGCCGAGATAAAATTCGTTGGGCGATGTGATGCCCAGCGACGGGTTCATCGTCCCGTTCATCGTGTAGCGCAGGGTCGACTGGCCGTAGCTGCCCGAAATATCGTAATTCAGGCCGAAACCGAATGTGCCCTTATAGCCCACGGTGCCCGAAATATCGTCGATCTTGCCGAAGAAGATCGGCGTGAAGCCACCGGGATAGACGCAGCTCCAATTCTGGACCAGCGGATCGGAACAGGTCGCAACCTTGGTATAGTCGCGCGTGGTAACTTCATAATCGTTGGGCGCATAAACATTGCCCCCCGCAGCGCCGGTCTGGATGCCCGGCAATGTGTTGTCGAAATCGGTGAAATAGTCGTTGAAAATGCCATTCTTGCCGAAGCTGTTGCCTTCAATGTCCACGCCGCGCGTGTTCACCGACTGGCGATAATTGAAGCTTTCTTCCTGGAAACTGTGGCCATAATTGCCGAAGAAGTAGATCGAGCTTTCGCCCAGATCAAAGCCGCCATTGACGAAGAAGCGATAGGATTCCATCGCCGGGTTGCCGTAGCGCTGCGCGAGCTTGGGCACGCCGATGGTCGGCTGCTCCTGCGCCAGCAGATGCGCGCCCGCGCGGGTGACGCCCCGGCTGGTCTTGCCCGCATTCACATATTCGCCGCTGATGTTGATGAAGCCGCTGTCGCCCAGCTTGAACCCGCCATTGAGGGCCAGCTGATAATCCTCACCATCGCCGCGATAATATTGGCCGTAGCGGGCATAGCCCGAAAAACCGTCCGTATCGTCACGCAGGGTCATGTTGATAACCCCGGCGATCGCGTCGGACCCATATTGTGCCGACGCGCCGTCGCGCAGCACTTCGACCGCACGGACCGCAATGGCGGGCACCTGCGCAAGGTCAGCCGAATGAGCGCCGGCCGATTGCGCGTTCGCGCCAATCTGGACGAGCGCGGAACGATGCATCCGCTTGCCGTTGATCAGGACCAGCGTCTGGTCAGGCGCCAGGCCGCGCAGGTTGGGCGGGCGGACGAAGGAGGAGCCGTCGCCAATGGCGTAGCGCGCGACGGAGAAGGAGGGGACGAGGTTCTGGATGACCTGGTTCATGTCCGCCGTGCCCTGCTTTTGCAGTTCGACGCCGGAATAGACGTCGATCGGCGTCGGCGATTCGGCGACCGTGCGGTCGGTGCGGCGCGTACCGGTAACGATGATGGTTTGGCCCGGCGCGTCAGCGGCAGCAGCTTGCGGCGCGGCATCCTGCGCCAGAACAGGCATCGAATAGAACAACGCAACGGCAATGGCGCTGCGCGAAATCAGTCCCTGATACTTCATCAAAAAAAGCCCCCTAATGTCTCTTTTACAGAGGCCTTTTCGACATCCCCTTCCGCGTCCCGACTTTTCTGGGCTGAACAAGGCTACAGGTTACCCCGCCCGAAACCGCCGGTTTCAGTGCAACATTGTTCAGCAACATATGGAAACGTTAGGCTGGCATAAATCCACTATGGGCGAAATGGACCTTTTTTACAGGCGTGCGAATCCATTCGCAGGCGCGGCACGACAGGCTGTCCGCGCACCGGTCAAATCTTTGTAACATATAGAAAAGGCGGCAGTCCGTGGGACCACCGCCTGTTTCATTTTTACAACTGTCAAGAATTGATTCTTGCGATCAACCCTCGCTGCGCACGTCGCGGCGTTCGGCGATGCGCGCGCGCTTGCCGGTGCGGCCGCGCAGATAATAGAGCTTCGCACGACGCACGACGCCACGGCGGACGACGACGATCGAATCGAGGTTGGGCGAATAGAGCGGGAATACGCGCTCCACGCCTTCGCCGAACGAAATCTTGCGGACGGTGAAGTTGCTGCCCATGCCCTTGTTCGAACGCGCGATGCACACGCCTTCGTAATTCTGGACGCGGCTGCGTTCGCCTTCGACCACCTTCACGCCGACGCGCAGCGTGTCGCCGGGGCGGAAATCGGGAATGTCCTTGGCGAGGGCGGCAATGCTTTCCGCCTCGATCTGCTGGAGGATGTTCATGAAACGTCAGTCCTTCAAGTCGCGTTGCGCGCCAGAGGGCGACTGGACCCGAACGCCGATGTGACGTTCCCAAAGGTCCGGCCGCCGTGACCGTGTATCGATCTCCGCCTGCTGTTTCCGCCAGGCAGCGATCTTCGCATGATCCCCCGATCGCAACACTTGCGGGATCGTGCGCCCCTCCCATTCGACTGGTCGGGTATAATGCGGATATTCGAGCAGCCCTGTTTCAAAGGACTCCTCAACCCCGCTGGAAGCCGCGCCCATTACACCGGGAAGCAGCCGGACGCAAGCATCCAGCAGCATCAAAGCGCCCATTTCCCCACCCGACAGGATGATGTCGCCCATGCTGACCTGCTCGATCGGCCGGGCGTCGAAAATCCGCTCGTCAAACCCCTCGAATCGCCCGCATAATATGGTCGCGCCCGGACCGTCCACCAACGCGCGAATGCGGCTCTGGCTGATCGGCGCGCCGCGCGGGGTCATGGCGATAACCGGCAGGTCGGGCCGCTGTTCCAGCGCATGGTCGACTGCGCGCGCTATTATGTCGGCGCGCAACACCATGCCCGCGCCGCCGCCCGCTGGCGTATCGTCCACGGTACGATGCTTGTCGGTGGCGAAATCGCGCAACTGGATGGGCGCGCAGGACCAGCGCCCTTCCGCGAGCGCCCGCCCCGCCAGCGACACGCCCAGCGGCCCCGGAAACATCTCCGGGTAGAGCGTCAATATCTGCGCGGCAAAGCTCATCGACGCCGCGCGCGCAGCCAGGCCGCCGACACACCGCCCGCCAGACACAGCGCGCCACAGGCGAGCAGCGCCAGCCCGATGGCGCGCAGCAGGTCGGCAAAGGGCCGCTCAGGATGGATCAGGCCGGGCAGCAGCACCAGCAACGGCACCGGGCAGACAAGCGCTACCGCCGCGGCGATCTTGATCCGACGCGACCAGCCAAGGCCAAACAGCCGCCAGCCAGCGGCCAGCATCGCGAGGAGATAGAGAGCGGTAAGGATCTGAGCCATGATTGCCGCTTAGGCGATGGAGGCGGCATCGTCCAGTTCCCGGCTGGCGGCAAGCGTCAGCGCGTCCAGTCCTCGACGTGCAAGCCGGGCATGTCGGCAAAGTCGGCTGCGTTGCGGGTCACCAGCGCCGCATCCAGCGACAGGGCGTGGGCCGCGATCAGACGGTCGAAACTGCCGCGCCGAAAGGGAAGCGCCGCATAGGCCTGCGCCGCCGCCTCATCGAACGGAAGAATAGCGATCTCCGCGACAAAGGCCGACAGCGCTTCGGGTGGCGGCGGTTTGCCCCGCACCGTGCCATAGGCCAGTTCGGCATAGGTGATCGACGATATGAACAGGCTGCCAGCCGCCTGCTCCGCCATCCGGGCAATCAGCGACGGATAGATGCCGGTAAAGACATAGATGCAGCTATTGGTATCCAGCAGCCGCATCATGCCCCGGACGCATCACGACCCAGCAGGTGCCAATCGCGAGGGGAATCATCGAAATCCTCGCGCGGCAGAGGTTCCAGCCATGGCACCTTGCCCGCGAATTTGCTGACGTCGATCTTGCGGTCATTCTGAGCCGGCTCGAAAGTGAAGCGGCCATGATCCTCGCGCAGGGTCATTTCCGCGCCTTCCTTGAGGCCAAGAGCCTTGGGCAGGCGCAAAGCCAGGCTATTGCCCGACTTGAAAATCTTGGCCTTATACTCTTCGCTCATCGCGGACCTCCGTATATACAAGCAGTATATACTATTCCACGAACGCCGCGTCAATCACCGCCCGCTCCGCGTCCAGCGTGACCGCGTGCATGGGTGCCATGAAGCGCTTGCCGGGCTTGCCGTCCACCGGCGGCCGCTGAACCTCGATAATGTCGCCAGCGCCGAAATTCTCTATGGCGATGATCTCGCCCAGCGCTTCACCGTCACTCGACAGGCAAGGCAGGCCGATGACGTCGGCATGATAATATTCGCCCTCGCCCAGCGGCGGCAGGGCGGAGCGCGGGACGGTCAGCGCCGTGCCGCGCATGGCTTCGGCCGCGCTGCGATCGCCAATTTCGGCGAAGCGCGCGACCGCACCATTGGAACCGGGGCGCAGCGACTTCAAGGTCAGCCTGCGCCCGCCCGCGTCGAAACTGCCATAGGCTTTGAGGCTTTCGACCCCTTCGCCAAACAGTTTCAGGCGGACTTCGCCCGCCACCCCATGCGCACCGATGATCGCGGCGAGAGTGACGGGCTTGTCGGTCAAGAGGATCAGCCCTCGGCCTGTTCGGCAGCGGCTTCTTCAGCCGGTGCTTCGGCAGCAGGTGCCTCTTCAGCGGCAGGCGCTTCGACGGGAGCCTTGGCGGCTTCCTCGGCGGCGACGCGGGCTTCTTCGGCCTCGGCCAGCTTGGTCGCACGATCTTCGGCGCGATCCTTGGCCTTCTGGCCCGGCACACCCTTGTTCGGGTTGTTGCGCACGATCCGCTCCTTGACGCCAGCGGCGTCGAGGAAACGGGCCACGCGGTCGGTCGGCTGGGCGCCGGCGGCCACCCAATGCTTGGCGCGTTCCACGTCCAGAACGACGCGCTTTTCGTCGCCCTTGGGCAGGACGGGGTTGTAGCTGCCGATGCGCTCGATGAACTTGCCATCACGCGGCGCGCGGCTGTCAGCCACGACGATGCGATAATAGGGGCGCTTCTTGGAACCACCGCGCGAGAGACGAATGGACGTTGCCATGGAACTTACCTTTCTGACGTAAACTACGAATATACTTACATTAATCGTCATACCGGACTTGATCCGGCATCCAGAGCGGCTGGTCATTCCCATCCGACACTGGAGTCCGGCATCCGCCGGAATGACGGGCTACTTCTTCATGAAATTCTGAAAGCCGGGCGGCAGCTTGGGCATGTTACCGCCAAGGCCGCCAAGGCCACCCAGGCCCGACAGGTCAGGCGGGCCACCGGCCCCGCCATCGGGACCACCCAGTCCGCCCATGCCACCACCGGTGAACATCTTGGCCAGCCCTTTGAGGCCACCCATCTTGCGGATCTTCTTCATCGCGCCTTCCATTTCCTGATGCATTTTCAGGAGCCGGTTGACTTCCTGCACCGTGGTGCCGGAGCCTTTGGCGATGCGGATCTTGCGCTTGGCGTTGATGAGCGCCGGGCGTTCCCGCTCCTTGGGCGTCATCGATCCGATCATCGCGTCGAGATGGATCAGCGTCTTGTCGTTCGCGCCGCTATTGGCCATCGCCGCCTGCGCTTTTTTTAGGCCTGGGATCATCCCCGCCAGCGCGCCCAGCCCGCCCATACGGCGCATCTGACCCAGCTGCGCGCGCAGATCGTTCATGTCGAACTGACCCTTGGCCATTTTCTTGGCCAGCTTGTCAGCTTCGTCCGCGTCGATGCTCTCGGCAGCGCGCTCGACCAGCGACACGACGTCGCCCATGCCCAATATGCGCTGCGCAACGCGCTGCGGATGGAACACCTCGATCGCGTCCAGCTTTTCGCCGGTGCCAGCAAATTTGATCGGGCGGCCGGTCACCGCGCGCATCGACAGCGCCGCACCACCGCGCGCATCGCCATCCATGCGGGTCAGCACCACGCCCGTCAGCGGCACCTGCGCCGTGAAGCTCTGCGCGACATTGACCGCGTCCTGACCGGTCAGCGAATCGACCACCAGCAGGATTTCGGCAGGCGTCGCCACATCGGCCACCGCCTTCATCTCGTCCATCAGCGCCTGATCGACATGCAGTCGACCGGCGGTGTCGAGCATCACCACGTCGAAGCCCTGCAACTTCGCTGACTGGAGCGCGCGGCGGGCAATATCGACCGGCTGCTGCCCGGCGATGATCGGCAAGGTCGCGACGTCGCACTGGGTGCCCAGCACGGCGAGCTGTTCCTGCGCGGCGGGGCGCTGGACGTCGAGCGACGCCATCAGCACCTTCTTGCGGTCTTTTTCCTTCAGCCGCTTGGCGATCTTGGCGGTCGTGGTCGTCTTGCCCGACCCCTGCAAACCGACCATCATGATGACGGCGGGCGGGGTCACGTCGATCATCAGGTCCGACGTATCGGACCCCAGCGTTTCGGTGAGCGTGTCGGATACGATCTTGACGACCATCTGCCCCGGCGTGACCGACCGCAGCACATCGCTGCCGACCGCACGCTCGGTCGCCTGATCGACAAACTGGCGCACGACCGAGAGGGCGACGTCGGCTTCGAGCAGCGCGATTCGCACCTCGCGCATCGCGGCGCGGACATCGTCCTCCGTGAGCGCACCACGCCCCCGCAGCTTGTCGAATACCCCACCCAGACGATCGCTCAGCGAATCGAACATCATCACCTCAATTGGCCCAAAGGCCTGAAAATCTTTGCATTCCCATCAAACGACAAAATCGCCGGTGGGCGAAACCTCGCCAACCAGCGTCCATACAAAGCGCCTGATGCTGACCCGTTTACCGGGCGCGCGCTCAATGGATATGTCATGGACCGAACGGCAAACCGCCCGATTGCAGACGCGCCCCTAGCGGAAAGCCCGCCGCCGCGCAAGCAAAGCTACAGCTTGGCCGCGCGGAGTATCTCGTTGATCCGCGTCTGCCACCCCGGCCCGGTCGCGCGGAAGCGCGCCAGCACATCCTTGTCTATGCGCAGCGCGACCTGCTCCTTGTTCGAGCCTGCCGGACGACCACCAAGGCGACGTCGCGCTTCCCGCTCCGCCAATGCCTGCTCGATCGCCGCCACACTGACGTCGCGATCCTCGGGATCATCAGGGTCAGCGGGCAATCCCACTATATAGTCTTTGTTCAGTTCCATTGCTCTTCCTTACCGAAATGAAGCGATACCTATATTCGCGCATCACATAGATGACGGTCCATAACCTGCCATCAATCAGTCCGATCGCCTTGTATCGCTGCTCTTCATCCTCGATCCTGATGGTTGGAACGATCAGCATCTCGGCATCGGAGAAAACCTCTACGCCAAAGGCAAGCGGCACATGGCGCTTGCCCCGGTTGATCTCGTCTTTCGCAGGATCAAACTCAATCTCCACTGATGTTTATGTATATGCAAAAACATGGCTCGTCAATCTCCGCCCTTGCCAGTCCCGCAGCTTTCGGCATGGTGGCGCGACAATCAGGGGAGCAGATCACCATGAGCTGGACACGCCGCAAGCCGATGGAGGCGATGAGCCCAAGCGGTGATCAGCATCGCATGGCGCGCACCCTGTCCTGGCCGCATCTGCTGGCGCTGGGCGTCGGCGCGATTGTTGGCACTGGCATATTGACGCTGATCGGCGTCGGCGCGGACCGGGCCGGGCCTGCCGTCCTCCTCTCCTTCGCCATAGCCGGCGCGATCTGCGCCTGCGCCGCGTTGGCCTATGCCGAACTGTCGACCATGATGCCCGCCGCGGGCAGCGCCTATAGCTACTCCTATGTCGTGCTGGGCGAAGGCATCGCCTGGATCGTGGGGTGGAGCCTGATCCTGGAATATAGCCTGGTCGTATCGACCGTCGCGGTCGGCTGGTCGGGCTATGCCGCGCCGCTGCTCACCGCGATCGGCTTTCCCGTGGGCCTGACGCAGGGACCGGAACTGGGCGGCCTCATCAACCTCCCCGCCATCTTCATCATCGCCGTGGTCGCTGGCCTGCTGATGCTCGGCACCCATGAAAGCGCGCGGCTCAACACGCTGCTGGTCCTCATCAAGATTGCGACGCTAAGCCTGTTCGTCTGGGTCGCCCTGCCCGCCTTCGACGCGCAGAATCTGGAGCCGTTCATGCCCTTCGGCTTTGCCAAGCATATGGGTGCCGACGGGGTGGAGCGCGGGGTGATGGCGGCCGCCGCCATCATCTTCTTCGCCTTTTACGGCTTCGACGCCATCTCGACCGCAGCAGAGGAAGCCAGGAACCCGGAGCGGGATCTGGCCATCGGCATCGTCGGATCGCTGGTCGTCTGCACGCTGATCTATGTGTTGGTCGCCGCCGCCGCGATCGGTGCCATGCCCTTCACCCGCTTTGCCGACAGCCCGGAGCCACTGGCGCTGATCCTGCGCGAAATGGGCCGGGGAGAGGTGGCGCGGATCGTCGCCATCGCCGCCGTCATCGCCCTGCCCACCGTGTTGCTGGGCTTCCTCTATGGCCAGAGCCGCATCTTCCTGGTCATGGCGCGCGACGGCTTCCTGCCCCAGAGCCTTGCCAAAATCTCCAAACGCGGCACGCCTGCCCGGATCACGATGGTGACCGCCATATTGGTGGCCATCATCGCCGGGTTGCTGCCGATCGACGAGATTGCAGCGCTCGCCAATGCGGGGACGCTGATCGCCTTCACCTCGGTCGGCCTGTGCCTGCTGGTGCTGCGCAAGCGCCTCCCCGACATGCGCCGTCCCTTCCGCACGCCTGCCGCCTGGTTCGTCGGACTGGGGGCGATGGGCGGCTGCGCCTATCTGTTCATCAGCCTGCCGATGCAGACGATATTGGCGTGCCTGGGGTGGAATGCCGTGGGGCTGGTGGTGTATTTTCTCTATGGGCAGAAGCGGGCGACGGCGGCGGCGGGTAGAGCATGAGTGCGATATTTGCTCTTTTACTGGCTTCTGCGTTAGCACCGGCTAGACCAAATGGCCCAGCAGTTTGGCTCAGCGATAGCGACTATCCCGCAGGCGCGAAGCGCCGCCGCGAGGAGGGGACGATCAGTTTTTCCCTCTTGATCTCGCCGGAAGGGCGAATATCGAAATGTTCCGTCACGCAGTCCAGCGGTTTTCCCGAACTGGACGACAGAACCTGCACGGTGATCACTGGGCGAGCTCGATTCAAACCGGCAACTGATGAAAATGGCATGGCGACTCACGCCCTCTACAACGGTCGTTTAACCTGGCTGCTCCCCGGGAGGAAAGGCCGCCTACCCGGCCGTTCAACTGCGATTCCGCCCGCTGACATCGAATTGCAGGTCCAAAGACTTCCTAACGGCGCGCTGGAAGAAAGCGTTTCGATTGTCACAAAGGTCGATCCAACCGGACATGTCATTTTCTGCGAACCGGCCAGCCAGAAGGAAGGCCCGACGAAATTGGTTGAAATCGCCTGTGCCGAGGCAAAGACTTATTGTGCCTTCATCCAGACCGATGCCGACGGCAAGCCCGTCACCCTGATTCGCAGTTTACGGGTGACATTCAAGGCAGTACCAAAATAGCAGCCTATCGTCTCGTCAAGCAGCCAGCGGCTTGACCGACAATTCATCGGCATGGCCCCGCGCCACCGCCAGATCATGGCGTATCTGCATCCGCATCAGCGTATCGGCGTCGATACCGAACAGCTTTTCAAAGCGGATCGCCATGTCCGCCGTCAAATCCTGCCGCTGGTTGAGCAATCGACTGACGGTCTGGCGCGTCACCCCCAGATGATCCGCCAGATCGCCGATCTTGAGGCCATGCGCCTCGACCATTTCGGTCTTGAGCCAGTCGCCGGGATGGACTGCCAACGAAGCGTGCATCTTAAGCGCCATGATAATCCTCCAAATCCATGTCGACCAATGCCCCTTCTTCGTTCATGCGAAAGGTCAATCGCCAATTGCGCGTAACCGTCATCGACCATGTGCCAGCCCGGTTCCCCGTCAGGGGATGCAAGCCATAATTGGGCGGCTGGGCCAGCACATCCAAAGATGACGCTGCATCGATAAAAGCCAGCATCTTGCGTAGCCTACCAATATCGCCCACCAATCCTTTGGCGTTACCCGTCTCGAAAAAGCGACGCAGCGCTTTATGCGCGATGCCCTCAATCTCCATATGTAACGTCATGCGTTACAATAGACAGCATGTCAACCCAGACGTTACATCGCGGCAGCCACTGGTCTTTTCCCTTCCCTCCCATTACATGCGCCCCCATCATGGGACGCTTTTCCAAAATGCATGGCCTGGGCAATGATTTTGTCGTGATCGACGCGCGCACCGATGTAGTCGAGATGACGGAAAGCCGCGCCCGCGCCATTGCCGATCGTCATGCCGGGATTGGCTGCGACCAGTTGATCCTGATCGGCAATGCGCCCGACGCCGACGTGTCGATGCAGATTTTCAACGCCGATGGCAGCGAGGTCGAGGCGTGCGGCAATGCCACACGCTGCGTGCCACTGTTCGTGGGCCGCGACGTGCTGATCCGCACGCAGGCGGGCCTACTGGACGCCAGGGCGGTCGATGGCGGCGCAAGTGTCGATATGGGCGCGCCGCGCTTCGAGTGGGACGCGATTCCCTTGGCCTATGCCATGGACACGCTGACCATGGGTGCGAGCTGGGAGGATTTGCCGCCGCCCGCCGCGGTCAATGTCGGCAACCCGCATGTCATCTTCTTCGTCGATGATCTGGACGCCGTGGACACCGCCCGGCTTGGCCCGATCATCGAGACGGACCCGCTCTTCCCCGCCCGCGTCAACGTCAACTTCGCGCAGGTCTTGGGCGACAATCATATCCGCCTGATCGTGTGGGAGCGTGGCGCTGGCCTCACCCGCGCCTGCGGCACCGGCGCCTGCGCCACCGCCGTCGCCGCCGTCCGCCGCAAGCTGGTGAGCGGTCCCGTGACCGTCAGCCTGCCCGGCGGCGACCTCATCATCGACTGGGCGCCGGGTGGCACGATCCGCATGACCGGCCCCGCCACCCATGTGTTCGATGGCGAGGCCGACTGGTCGCGTTTTTAAGCCATGCCCGGCCCCGATATCATCACCATGGGCTGCCGCCTCAACATTGCCGAGAGCGAGGCGATCCGCGACATGGCGGCGGATCAGGACGATCTGATCGTCATCAACAGCTGCGCCGTGACCGCCGAAGCGGTGCGCCAGACACGGCAGGCGATCCGCCGCGCCCGCCGCGACCGGCCCGACGCGCGCATCATGGTGACCGGCTGCGCGGCGCAGACCGAGCCAGAGACCTTCGCCGCCATGCCCGAAGTCGATGCCGTGATCGGCAATCGCGAGAAAATGGAGGCAGAAACATATTTCCCGTCATCCCGGCGAACGCCGGGATCTCTCTTTTCTTCCACCTCACCCTCAGAAAGTGGGATGCCAGCCTTCGCTGGCATGACTGAGAAGGTGAAAGTCGCCGACATCATGGCCGTGCGCGACACCGCGCCGCATATGGCCAGCGCCTTTGCCGATCATGCCCGCGCCTTTCTGGAGGTGCAGAATGGCTGCGACCATCGCTGCACTTTCTGCATCATCCCCTATGGCCGGGGCAACAGCCGCTCCGTCCCCGCCGGGGCCGTGATCGACAAGGCCAGGGAACTGGTCGCGGCGGGTTACAAGGAAATCGTGCTGACCGGCGTGGACGTCACCAGCTATGGTCCCGATCTGCCCGGCAGCCCGTCGCTCGGCCTGCTGGTGGAGCGCATCCTGAACGGCGTGCCGGACCTCCCCCGCCTGCGCCTGTCGTCCATCGACAGCGTGGAGATTGACGATCGGTTGTTCGACCTGATCGCCCATGAACCCCGGATGATGCCCCATCTGCATCTGTCCCTGCAGGCGGGCGACGACATGATCCTGAAACGCATGAAGCGCCGACATAGCCGCGCCGACGCCGTCCGCATCGTCGATCGCCTCACCGCCGCGCGCCCGGACATCAGCATCGGCGCGGATATCATCGCCGGTTTCCCGACCGAGGATGAGGCGATGTTCGCGCGCAGCCTGGCGCTGGTGGCCGACTGCCGCATCGTCCACGGCCATATCTTCCCTTACTCGCCGCGCACCGGCACGCCCGCCGCGCGGATGCCGCAGGTGGACCGCGCCATCATCAAGGGCCGCGCCGCCCGGCTGCGCGCCGCCTGCGAAACCCAGCGCGCCGACTGGCTGGAGAGCCTTGTCGGCACCCGCCAGTCAGTGCTGGTCGAGCGCAGCGGGCTGTCCGGCCATGCCGAAAATTTCGCCCCGGTGCGCTTTACGACCGCGCAAGTGCCGTCCTCGATCGTATCCACCCGCATCACGGGGCTTGAGAAGAACATGCTGATCGCGCAAGAGGCGGTTCAAGAATGACGCTCTTTTTTCCGTCATTCCCGCGCAGGCGGGAATCCATCTCCCAACCGCAGCGCTTGATGCTATGCCGGGAGATGGATCCCCGCCTTCGCGGGGATGACGATGATGGATGACTATGACTGAAACATCCTGGCGCGATCGCCTGTTCGGCGGGCTTCGGCGCACATCCGACAAGCTTGGCGAAAATCTCAACGGCCTGTTCGGCAAGGCCGCGCTCGACAACCAGACGCTGGACGAGATTGAGGAAGCGCTGATCGTGTCCGATCTTGGTCCCGCCATGGCCGCGCGGGTGCGCGACCGGCTGGCCGAAGGGCGGTTCAACAAGGAATTGACCGAGGAATATCTGCGCGAGATCATCGCGGAGGAAATCGAGAAGGTGCTGGCCCCGGTCGCCCGCCCGCTGGAGATCGAGGCCTTTCCGCGTCCGCAGGTCATCCTCGTCATCGGCGTCAACGGGTCCGGCAAGACCACCACCATCGCCAAGCTGGCGCATAATTTCCTGGAGCAGGATTATGGCGTGATGCTGGCGGCGGGCGACACGTTCCGCGCGGCAGCCATCGGCCAGCTCAAGGTCTGGGCCGACCGCCTCGGCATCCCCATCGTCGCGGGCAAGGAAGGCGGCGATGCGGCGGGTATCGTGTTCGACGCGGTCAAGCAGGCAACCGCCACCGGCATCGACGTGCTGATCGTCGACACAGCAGGCCGGCTCCAGAACAAGACCGAGCTGATGGACGAACTGGCCAAGATCCGTCGCATCCTTGGCCGATTGAACCCGGCGTCCCCCCACGACGTTGTGCTGGTGCTGGATGCCACCACGGGACAGAATGCGTTGAGCCAGATCGAGGTTTTCAAGGAAGTCGCCCATGTCACCGGCCTGGTCATGACCAAGCTGGACGGCACCGCGCGCGGCGGCGTGCTGGTCGCGGCGGCGGAAAAATATCGCCTGCCGATCCATGCCATTGGCGTGGGCGAAAAGATCGAGGATCTGCGCCCCTTCGATCCGGGCGACATGGCGCGGGCGATCGCCGGGACCGCCTATGCGCGGTGATCCCCTTCAACCGTCACCCCAGCGAACGCTGGGGTCCCTCTTCCTTTTTGCCCGACCTTAAAAAAAGCGGGATGCCAGCCTTCGCTGGCATGACGGAGTAAAAAATGGCTGATACCAAACCTGCCCACAGCCCCGCCCATTCCGGAACGCTCAGCCTGGCGCTCGATTTCGGGCCTCTGCTGGTCTTTTTCCTGGGCTATAAATTCCTCGGCATGATCGTCGGCACGGGTGCCTTCATGGCAGCCATCGTCGTCGCGGTGATCGTGTCGAAATGGAAACTGGGCAAGGTATCGCCAATGCTGTGGCTGTCCGCCGCGCTGGTGCTGTTCTTCGGTGGCCTCACCATCTATTTCCACGACCAGAGCTTCATCCAGATCAAGCCGACGATCATCTACAGCTTCTTCGCACTGATGCTGTTTGGCGGGCTGCTGCGTGGCAAGCCTTTGCTCAAATATCTGCTCCAGGCTGCTTATGATGGCCTGTCCGAAACCGGGTGGCGCAAGCTGTCGCGCAACTGGGCGATCTTCTTCGTCGCCATGGCCATCGCCAATGAAGTGATGCGCCGCACGATGAGCTTCGACAGCTGGCTGGCGGTCAAGGTGTGGGGCGTGACCATCGTGTCGGTGGTCTTTGCCGCCGCCAATATCCCGATGCTGATGCGCCATGGCCTGAACCTGGGCGACAAGCTGGACAGCGACGAGATTGGCGGCACGTCCCCGCCACAAGGGTAACGGACGTGCCGGGGCCGAAACCCCGGCAGCCATCATTGCATCAACCGCCGTTGAAGTTGATCATGCAATAGAGCATCGCCAGCGACAGCAAAGTGTTGGTGCGTGAGAAGATCATCGCGGTGGTCGCGGCCTTGGCCTTCACCGCATCTTCGGCAGGGACCAGCCCCAGCGCCTTTTTCTGGTTCGGCCAGATCACGAACCACACATTGAACGCCATGATCAGCGCCAGCCACATGCCGATGCCGATCAGCACGAAACCCGGCTTGAAGATCAGCGCCTCAACCAGATAAGCCGCACGCCAGGCGATCACCACGCCGGTCAATACGGTCAGCGCAGCAGCCCAGCGAAAGAAGAACAAAGCCGACGGGGCGATGAACTTGGACACGCCCGGTTTCAGTTCGGCCGGCACTTTGGGCATGGTCGGGATCTGCACGAAGTTGAAATAATAGAGCAGACCGATCCAGGTGATGCCGAAAAACAGATGGAGCCAGCGCAAGATCGCCTGCTCCGCTATTGTGTTCGCGGGGACCGCGAAAATCACCAGCAGCGCAAGGACAAGCCCCGCCGCCAGAACGAGATGCAGATTGCCGAAAAACTTCGCCATAGCCCTACCCCCATGTTCCGGCCGCCGCATGTGTCGGGCGGCCTGACCGCAAAGTCTATGTCATCGTTACGGGGATGTCACATGGATATTTCCTCAATTTATAACGAAAATATCCTGTTTTCCGCAGCGCAATAAGCCTGCTAGGGGCGCGGAGCCTTAAGGCCGCAGCTTCGTTATGTGGCCAACCCCATCCATGAACCGAGGAGTAATTCATGGCTTTCACTCTGCCTGCCCTGCCCTATGCCAAAGATGCCTTTGGCGATATTTTATCGGCCGAAACCTTCGACTATCATCATGGCAAGCATCACAACGCCTATGTCGTAAAGGCCAATGAACTGGTCGCCGCCGACGCTGCACTCCAGGGCAAGTCGCTGGTCGAGCTGATCAAATCGTCCAAGGGCGGTCTGTTCAACCAGGTCGGCCAGATCTGGAACCACAGCTTCTACTGGCTCTGCCTGTCGCCGGAAAAGAAAGCGCCTTCGGGCAAGCTGCTCGACATGATCAACGAAAGCTTCGGGTCGGTCGACGCGCTGGTCGAAAAGCTCAAAGCCGAAGCCGTCGGCCATTTCGCCAGCGGCTGGGCGGCGCTGGTGCTGAAGGACGGCAAGCTGGAGGTCACCTCCTATCATGACGCCGACACGCCAGTCGCGCATGAAGGCCATGCGCCGCTGCTGATCCTCGATGTATGGGAACATGCCTATTATATCGACTATCGCAACCTGCGCCCGGCCTATGCCGAAAAGCTGCTCAAGGAAGCGATCGACTGGGACTTCGTCGCGCTCAACCTGGACGGCGAAGGCGTCAGCCGCGCCGACCAGCCGGGCTGATGATCCAGAATGCCCCCGCGCTACAATGGTGCGGGGGCATTATCTATCGCGTCCATTATGATGGCCGCGGCAACGCTTTATTAAGTCGCTGCACCCATCATCGGCCTTTCGTGGGGACGGAAGGGCGAAATGATGGACATGACGCAATTGCGCCGGCAGCATGACGAAATCAGCCACACGGCGCACAGGCTGGCGCAAGCGACGGCTGACCGCACCAACCCGCGCAGCGTGGGTGCCATACGCTGGCAGCTTGCGCGCCAGTTGATGGCCCATCTCGCCCTGGAGGACCGCATCCTCTATCCCGCGCTGCAACGCGCCGCTGATGACCGCACCCGCACCACCGCCGCCACGCTCCAGACCGAAACCGGCGCGCTCGCCGAAAGTTTTTCCCGCTACATGACCGCGTGGAGCGACGATCGCGTCGCGCGCGAATGGGCCGATTTCTGCGTCGAGACACAGGCTATCATCCGGGCGCTCAGCGAACGGGTCGACCGCGAAAATCGCACCCTCTATCCCCTCGCCGACAAGGTTGACGACAGCGCACCACGGATCGCCCGCGCTGGCTGACGTCAGGCGGGCGGCGTTGCCAGCCCCAGCGTCCGGGCCAACTCATCCAGATCCGCGCCGGGCTGCACCAGCAGCCACTCCCGGCTGGCCGCGCCGTTCACCACCGTCACCGCGCCCTTGGGACAGACGCCCAGGCAATTGACCTCGACTATGCCCGCCGCCGCCTTGCGTCCCTTCTTCAACGACAAATGCCGCTTCAGCGCCTTGGCCAGCCGCGCGTCGCCATCAGGGCCAAAGCCGCCATCCAGCTTCTTCTCGCATTTGCGGCAGACCAGCACGGCATTGCGCCAATTGGATCGGACCAGCGCCTTCAATCCACCGCCCCGCGCGGCTTCCATGTTCGCCGCTCCTCTGCGGCGCGCAACACTTCATAGGCGGCCTGGATCGTCTGGAAACGGGCGGCGGCCTGCGCGTCGCCCGGCTTGACATCGGGATGATATTCCTTGGCCAGCGTCCGCCAGCTTTTCTTCACCGCCTCGAAATCCGCGTCATCCTCCAGATCGAGCGCCTTCAACGCATGAAGCTCGTCGCGCGACCGGCTGCCGTCACCCGGCCCGCCCCAGCTATGATAGGCGCTGCCCTGATAGCCGCCCGCATCGCGCCGCTCGTCGCGCTCGCGCTGTTCGCGTTCTTCCTGGTCCAGTCCCTGAAAATAGTCCCAGTTGCGGTTATACTCGCCCGCATGATCGGGGCAGAAATACCAGCGTTCCGGGCTATTGGGGGATTTGGGCGCGGGGCAGTCGCCCGGCTTGTCGCAGCCAAAACGGTCACACATACGCACGCGCTGCGCCTCACGCGATGCACCATAGGCACGCCAGCGGGGAAAGCCCCAGTCATTGGATCGGCTGTTTCGTGCCATAAGTCCGAATTAGGGAAGGTACGGGCGGAAAGCCACCCCACCTGCTATATTTGCTGACGCTTGTTCCAAAATGCGCGGAAGAGCGCATTTTTAAGGCCGGTGCGGCCGCCCAATCAGGATATTCGGCATTATGTAGCAGACGCACCAAGCCAGTTACACAGGCCCGCGCGCGCGATGGCGAACGTATCGCAGATGGTAGCGTAGCTTGATCGGGTCGCTGGTCGCATTAGGGTTTATTTTAAGTGCTAACGTTGTGGAATGGTGCGCCCGGCCAAGTTATCTTTCCGGGATTAGCCTTGTGATCACCAAACTCAACACGGGTGAGTTCATAACAAAATTCTGTTCGCCAAGAGTCTCCGAACGTATCAGTATAGTTGGCCAAGCCAAATATGTAGAGATTAAGCCGACCCTGCTCAATAAGGCGCAAGGTATCGGGACCAACGTTCCCGCGCACCTCTCTGCGCTCACTAACACCACCATTCAGGACCGTTCCTTCAATATCATGTCCATCCACTTTGCGTGGAGCCCGACTAATAATATTGAGAAAAGCATCTTGCGTCATAGCACGTATGGAGCCGCCAAAGTCAACTTGATACGCTGGCGTTACCCCATCATTGTTGACAAAAATTTCAGCCACTATCGAACCGGTCCCAAGATTATGTTGAAGTGTACCGGTTCGAATCGAGATGTAAGGGCGCATTCTTTTTTTTCAACATCACGAGAAATACTAACTTGTTCCGAAGCGGCATCGGCATTTTGCTTAGCGAATGCAAGGGCAGTCGCGGTGTCGGCAGCACCCGCTACTGCCTGACGAGTGGCCCGCGCATTGGCCTTCATGGTAATTCGGTTTCCACGTCTCGCCTCTGTAAGAGCGCCATTGGTTTGAAAGAGCGTATATATTAGGCCGCCGACACCTGCTGCGCTCAAGAGGGTAGCGATGATCGCCCAATTGGTGGCGCGCGCAGCTTCTTTCGCGGCCTTTTCAGCAGCGATAGCAGCGCGCCATTGAGCGCACAGGTCGGCCTTGTCGTGATCGGGGGACTTATAGCAGGCGTCGGAATAGCGTTCGGGATAGGCAACAAACAGCGGATCGACGGGCGCTTGGCTTTGGGTTTGGGCTGCGCTTGCCTTGTGACCTTGGAGTGCTGGATAAGCGCCGCAAAAGATCAGCAATCCGACAGCCGCAAGGATGATGCTCCGATAGCCTCTAGACATTGGATCAGGAACACCGCTGTAAATTTACCCCGGCTCAGCTTGTTCCTGATATTCGGCTCTGAGTCCATAACCCCTATATCGGCCAGCTTGCCCACCAGGTCGGCATAGGACAATCTTGCTCATGACCCCAAAATAGCGAGAGACACACTTCTAGGGCATGGAGACGTTGGTGCGCTTGCTACATAGTGCCGAGGATATTCTGTGGCTGGCCGGGTGGGGGAGCGGGCCGGTGCGGAAAAATATCTCAAATACATGCCAGAGGGCCTGTAAGCCGGGTTCTGTCCACCCCGTCTCCGGGGATAGGCGACCATTCCTCTAGGGAACGGATTGCTCCGTTCCTCAAGCAACCAACCCGGACGGTCTCGGTCGAAACAGACCTAGCGAGTTACCTCGCGCGCCGCCCCTATTCGGTCTTGCTCCCGGTGGGGTTTACCATGCCGCCTTGCGTTGCCGCAGACGCGGTGCGCTCTTACCGCACCCTTTCAATGTCACTGGGCCGAAGCCTTAGCGACCTGCTTTCTGTTGCACTGTCCCTTGGATCACTCCAGCCGGTCGTTAACCGGCACCGTCATTTCGTGGAGCCCGGACTTTCCTCGCCGTGGAAGTTACCCGCCACGCCGCGGCCGCCCGGCCCTCTGGCGGAACGGTCCCTAGCCAGCTTCGGGCCTTCCGTCACGCTATAATATTGATAGAGAACCGCACCGGCCCACACCCCCACCCGGCCACCCACAGAATATCCTGATTGGGCGGCCGGGTGGGGGTGTGGGCCGGTGCGGCCTTCCACGTCAGTGGACAAAAACTATTCATCACCCCTGGGCTTGGGCAGCAGCAAGGCCAGCAGGATGGCGCGACATTCGCCGCAAATCACCCCGTCGATCAGTTCGGGACGAAAGCGCCGCTGGAACGCCACGACTGCCGCCTGCGGGTCGGCAATGTCATAGCCAAACCGTTCGAGCGCCAGCATGAAACCGCCATCGGTCCAGTGCGGGTCCATCAGATTCTTGGTCGGGCGCGGCAGGGCCAGCCGCAACCGCGCCAGTTGCGCCCAGGGAAACAGCTCGCCCGGATCCTGCTTGCGCGCCGGGGCAATGTCGCTGTGGCCGACGATATTGCCGCGGGTGATCCGGTGCCGCTGGACGATGTCATGCACCAGCGGGATCAGCGAACTCATCTGGGTTTGCGGAAAGGGCCGATAGCCCCATTCATGCCCCGGATTGACGATTTCTATGCCGATGCTGGCGCTGTTGATGTCATCCACCCCGCGCCAGTGCGATCGCCCCGCGTGCCAGGCGCGCTTGGCTTCATCGACCATGCGGATGATCTGGCCATCCTCGGTCACGACATAATGGGCGGAGACTTTGGATTCGGGATTGGCCAGCCAGTTGATCGCGCTCGCCGCGTCCGGCATCCCGGTATAATGCAACACCAGCATCGAGACCGGCAGGCTGCGCTCGTCGAAATTGGGCGACGGCGTTTCGATCATCGGCAGCTCGTTCATCATGCCCTTTCGGCCCGCCCGTGCAGTCGCGCAGCCTGGGCGTGACAATGGCGCAGGCAAGCGCGGCAATCAAGCGTGGTTAAGCGCCGGGTCGGCGACTCATCCGGCGCGCCGCACCCGTCCGATCGCGCCTTCGGGCAGGGCCGCCTGCCGCGCATAGCCGCCGCGAAATTCGGGATGGGCGGTAAAATCATCGCCCTGCCCGATCACGGTTTCCCCCGCACCCAGCAGCAATATCGACCCGGCATGGCTGTGCCTGGCGAGCAGGGACAGCACTGCCTGCCGCCGTTCCGGGGTGAAATAGAGCAGGACGTTGCGGCACAGCAGCAGGTCGTAGGCACCGGTCGGTGCCTTGGCATCGAACAGATTGTCGTGGCGGAAATCAATCATGCGTCGCAATTCGGGGCTGGCGCGCCAGTCCTCGCCCGACGGCTCAAACCATTTGAGCAGGTCGCCGACCGCCAGCCCGCGTTGCACATCCATTTGCGAAAATATGCCCGATCGCGCCTGATCGATCGCGGCGGTCGAAATATCCGTCGCCAATATTTCGATCCGCCATCCACTCCAGCGCGCCGCGTCATTGCGCAGGCGGATCGCGAGCGAATAGGCTTCCTGTCCGGTCGAACAGCCCGCGCTCCAGATGCGCAGCGTCCGGTCGGTCTTGTCGGCATGAATGGCGGGCAATATCTGCCGATGGATCATGTCGAATATCTGAAGGTCGCGAAAGAAGCTGCTTTCATTGTTGAGCAGTGCATCGACGACTTCCTGCTCCAGCCGCGCGTCCCCCTTGCGCAGCAGCCGGGCGGCCAGTTCGTCCATGTCGGTCAGGCCATGCGCGCGCAGCACCGGCCGCAGCGCGGTTTCCATCCGCCACGCCCGGCCCTCGGACAGGACTTGCCCGGTGCGCGCTTCCAGCAGACCGGACAGGACGCGCGCGGCACCTTGTAAACTGGAGGCAGGCGAAGGGGGCATGACCATCAAACAAGCACCTTTCCGCGCCGGGACACGAAGTCCATAATCGCCAGCGGCTCCATCACGGCGCAGGTCAGGCCTGCCCCCGCGACCGATCCGGGCATCCCCCACACCACGCTGCTGGCTTCATCCTGCGCGACGATCCAGCCGCCAGCCGCGACAATGTCGCGCGCGCCGACCGTGCCGTCGCGACCCATGCCGGTCAGGACAATGCCTGCCGCGCCCGCGCCATAAACCTCCGCCATGCTGGCGAACATCGGATCGACACCGGGCAAATTGCCCGCGGGCGTGCGTTCCGGGTTCAGCGTTACAGTCACCCGGCCATGCAGGCCGCGCCGCAATTGCAGATTAGCGTCGCCCGGCGCGACATAGACGGTGTCGGCCATCAACAGATCGCCGGTCTCTGCAACCTTGACCCGCAGGCTCGTCATGCGCGCCAGTTGCTGCGCGAAATAGACGGTGAAGCTGGCGGGCAGATGCTGGGTCAGCAGCACTGGCACGCCCAGCGGCGCGGTGAGACCCTCAAACAACTGACTGAGCGCATGAATGCCACCGGTCGACGCGCCGATACCCAGGCAGGCAAGCGGCTGCGCGGCAGGCTGGACGACAAGTGGCGCAAGCGGGCGCTGCGGCGGCGATGGCGCGGGACGGTCGGTGAACAGACGGTTCAAACGCTCAATCAGCGTCTGGGGGAAATGTTCGCCAAAACTGCCGCTGCCCGGCTTCGACAAAATGTCGCTGGCACCCAGCGCCAGTGCCTCGATGGCAGCCGCGCTGCCCTCCTCGCACTTGCCCGACAGGATCGCGACCTTGACGTCGGGATTGGCCCGCAGGATCGCGGGCAGCGCCGCAAGCCCGCTTTGGCCGGGCAATTCGATGTCGAGCAATACCAGATCAACATCATGCCCCACCAGATAGAACATCGCCTGTTCGGCGCTGTTCGTCTTGTGGACCACGGCATAGGCCGGATCGGCATTGAGAATGCGTTCGATAACGGTGCGGACGACGACCGAATCGTCAACGACCAGCGTGCGAACCGACTTGGGTTCGCTCCTGTGACTGGTCATGATCGGCGCGATGAAGGTCATCACGGGACTTTCTGCACGAAAGATGAAGGAAAGGTCGGAATTCTCCCAAGGATGAGGACTGTGTCCCGCCCGCTAGATCACCCCGACGATGACCAGCTTGCTTTCCAGCGTTTCCCGGTCAAACGGCTTCATCACATATTCGTCGGCCCCGGCCTCTACGGCCGCCTTGATATGGCCAATGCCATTTTCGGTGGTGCAGAAGATGATCTTGGGCCGCGCCGTCATCTTCGCGCTCGACAGCGCCTGCAGAAACTCCATCCCGCTCATCACCGGCATATTCCAGTCGAGCAGGACGACATCGGGGGCGGACGCTTCGCACTGGGTCAGCGCGTCCTGACCATCCACCGCTTCGCTGACCGTCAGGTCGAGCGATTCAAGGATATGGCGCGCCACCTTGCGGATGACCTTTGAGTCGTCAACGACCAGGCAATTCTTCATGAGGCGTCCCTTTGGTTTTTGCGTCCCGGATCAAGGCTTAACCGGCAAAGCCGAGGAATTGGTAAACAAGAGAAGGATGATCTTTCGGTTGGTCGCATATTTGGTTGTGTGCGCTTACGCCGCCTGCGCCAGCGCCCCACCCTCGATGAAGGCGGCAAGCGACACCAGCAGCCAGGGATGGCCTTCATGCTCCACGATCGCGCGCGCATAGGGTGCCCAGGCCGGGCCGATCTGGCCACGCAGGGGCAGTTCGCCTTCCGGCACACGGCAAATGTCAGTGACGCCATCGACCATCAGGCCATAGCTGTGGCCGCTAATGTCAGCGATGATGGCCAGCCCTCGCTCCACCCGTGGGCTGGCGATGCCGTGGATCAGCGCCGCTACGTCGATGATGGTCAGCACCCGGCTGCGCAACGCGGACAGCCCGGCGATATGCGCGCCCATGCCCGGCACGGGCGATATCTCGCTCAGGCGGACGACGGCCTCGACCTCGCTCGTCTCGACCGCGATGCGCGTGCCAGCCAGCGTGGCGAAAAGATAGAGTCTGTCCATGGCCTTACCCCACTCCTCCGGCCATCTGGCCCCCGGCGATCGCCGCCATCAGTGCGTCCTGATCATAGCGATAGATGCTGCTGTCCTGCGGTCCCGCCGCGCGTGGCGTGGCGCGCAGATGGACGATGCGGCATCCGATCATCCCGGCCATGACGCCCGCCGTCTGCGCGGCGTCGTGACCGGTCAGCAACAGCACGTCGCGCGGATCGACCGCTGCATCATCAGGCAGGCCCATCACCACCTCCTGCCCCGCCTGACGCAGCAGCGGCGCCAATATGTCGCGGGTCCAGCCATCGTCGCTGTCGGCCAGCAGGCAGCGCCCCCGCGCCCGTTCGACAATGCCACCATCGGGCAGGCTGGCGAACAGCGCAAAGGGATTGATCACTTCCAGATGCTCGCCGTCGATCACCGCGACGCCGCTGATATGGCCATGCATCGCCACCATGTCCGGCACTATCGGCATCTGGACAATGTCCAGCACGGCCGCGACCGGATAGCAGGCTTCCACCGAACCATCGCGCAGGCGCAGCGCGGACACCTTGTCGCGCCCGAAATCGGTCAGGCCATTGGCGACCGGCACCAGCCGCCCGTCGAGCCGGACAAAGGCGTTGCCGCCCGACCGGCCGAACAGCGACGCATCAATATCCTCGACCCGCTCGATCAGCGAAAGTTGCAGCAGGCGGCGTTCGCCCGAACATTCCTCGAACCGCAGCGCCGCGACCATCTCGACCCTGCTTTGCGCATCGGCCTCCTGGTCCGATTGCCGCGCGGGACGGTCGTCGATCATCGTCGGCAGTCTGGCGGCGCTGGCGATGCCCGCCGCATCGAGCAGCAGCATCGGCTTGCCATTGTCGGGCAGGGTCATGCCCGCATAGACGCCCGACGCCATGACCAGCGGGGAGGCTGGACGGATCACCAGTTCCTCATGATTGTCGACCGCCGACACCCCCATGGCAAAGGGTACGCCGGTCGCCGAACGCACCACCATGATGGCGCGCGGCCCGGCCTCGACCGGCTTGTCCATGCCCAGCACATCTTCCAGATCGATCATCGAATGGCGCAGGCCACGGATCGTCGCGATCTTGGCCCCGGCAATTTCGCTGATCTGGAGCGTGTCATTATTGTCGTGCAGAATTTCGACCACCGCCGCGCGCGGGATCGCGAAATGCAGGCCACCTGCGCGGATGATCAGGCCGGGGATGATGGTCAGCGTCAGCGGCACCCGCAAGGTGATGCACAGGCAGCGCCCCGGATGATTGTCCAGCGCAATGAGCCCACCGATCCGCTCCACATTGGCGCGCACCACATCCATGCCGACGCCGCGCCCGGAAATTGACGTCACCTGATTGGCGGTGGACAGACCGGCCTGGAAAATCAGCTCCAGCCTGTCCGTCTCGCTCATGCGGGCGGCGGCTTCCGGGGTCAGGCGACCCGCGGCAATCGCCTTTTCCACCAGCCGCGCCGTGTCGATGCCTGCGCCGTCGTCGGTGATGACGATGACGATCTGGTTGCCCGATTGACGCGCTTCCAGCCGCAGCGAACCTGTCTCCGGCTTGCCCGCCGCGCGGCGCCTTTCAGGGGTTTCGATGCCATGGTCGATGCTGTTGCGCACGATATGGGTGAGCGGGTCGACGACCATCTCCACCATCTCGCGGTCCATCTCGACATCGCCACCTTCTAGGGTCAGGTCGATCCGCTTGCCCAGATCCCGGCCCAGGTCGCGCACCATGCGCGGGATCGCGGCAAACAGCCGGTCGACCCGCTGCATCCGCGTCTTGCTGATCACGTCGCGCATGTCAGCCACGCAGGTCGACAGCCGCTCGAACACTGTGTCCAGCTCAGTGTCGACCGAGCGTTCGCGCAGCTTGCGCGACAATTCGTTGCGCGCCAGCACCATGTCCGACACGCCGTTCATCAGTTGGTCGATCAGGCTGAGGGGCAGGCGAATGGTGCGGGGACCGGACTGGCTGCCCTGCCGTGCTACCGCGACGGGCGCAGCGGCATGGCCATGCTCCACCTCCACCGTCAGAGCCGCGTCGGCTGGCGTGGTCAACGCGGCGATCAGAAATTCGTCATTCTCATTGGGCAACGCCGCGCCCATCGCCACCGCCTCGGCCAGTTCGCCGATCCGGTCCATCAGGCCCAGCACCGCGCTGACCGTCGAGGGATCAGCGACGCGCTTGCCCGCGCGAATGTCGGACAGCACATCTTCGGCCGCGTGGCTCAGCCGCTCGAACCGGGGCAGGTTCAGGAAGCCGCAGCTGCCCTTGACCGTGTGGAAAAAGCGGAAGATCGCGTCCAGCCGGTCCCGGTCAGACGGGTCGGCTTCCCAGGCGACGACTTCGCCTGCCAGCGCCTCCAGCGTTTCCTGGGTCTCGGAGATGAATTCCTGTAATAGTTCGTCCATGCCCATGGTCCCACGGATGCGCGCAAAGGGCACCATGGCGGGACGTGGTTAAGAGCGGGTTAAAGCGCAAACAAAAGGGGCGCCGCGATCCACTCGCAACGCCCCTTCCGGTTTTAATCTCAGAAAAGCGCTTATTGCTGCTTTTCGACCGCATCCTCGGCCTTGTCGCCCGCTTCGCGCGTGGCTTCAGCCTTGTTTTCCAGCGCGTCAGCGGCGTTTTCAGCCGCATTTTCGGCGCTGCCGGTCAGATTGTCTGCCATGGCTTCCATATTGTCAGCCTGATTGTCGATCGCATCCGCCTTGTTTTCGTACGCATTCTCGACCTGATTTTCCTTGGCGGAATCGCACGCGGCGAGGGCGACAAGGCTGGCAAGGCCAAGGATTTTGACGAAGGTTTTCACGGCGTTTTCTCCTGTTGCGCCCCCTGGGGCAGACGGCATTGTTCAACGGGCGGAAACGGCCTCAGCCGCTCCCAACCCTGACCGCGATCAACCGGTCACGCCGCCGATGGTTCCCGACAACCGCTCCGTTCGTCGCATAGTCCCTTATTTTTGCAGCGAATCGCGAATCTCGCGCAGCAGGACGATGTCCTCCGGCGTCGCGGCAGGTGCCTCCGGCTCAGGCTTCACCATCACGCGGTTGACCGCCTTGATCAGCAGGAAGATGGCGAAGGCCAATATGACGAAATTGACCATCACCGTCAGAAACTGGCCCCAGCCGAACATGGCGACGCCAGCGGCCTTCAGATCGGCATAGCTTTGCGGATTGCCCTTATAGTCGGCGGGCAGATCACCCAGCCGGATAAAATAGCCCGAAAAATCCGCCCCGCCGAACAGATAGCCCACCACCGGCATGATCAGATCATCGGTCAGCGACTTTGTGATGGTGGCAAACGCCCCGCCGATGATGACGCCGACCGCCAGGTCGATCACATTGCCGCGATTGATGAAGGTCTTGAATTCGCTGATCAGTCCCATGTCCGCCTCTTGTCCAGCCAAAGATAATCACTGGATGGCCCGTTGCGCCAGGCAGGACAACCGCCTATTTCGTGACGCAGATAATAGCTTGAGGATCTTCCATGACGCTCCTGCGCCGCTTTGCCCCTTTCCTGCTGCCGCTGCTGGGGGTTTTCGCCCTGTCCGCCTGCGGCATCAACAGCGTCCCCACGGCCGAGGAAGAGGCCAAGGCCAAATGGGCCGACGTCCAGGCGCAATATCAGCGCCGCTCCAATCTGGTCGGCAACCTCGTCGCCACGGTGAAGGCGGCTGGCAAGCAGGAGCAGGACACGCTGGTCCGCGTTACCGAAGCGCGCGCCAAGGCCACATCGGTGCAAGTCAATGCAGAGGATCTGTCCGATCCGGCCAAGGTCGCCCAGTTCCAAGCCGCGCAGGCCCAGCTGAGCCAGGGGCTTGGCCGCCTGCTCGCCTCGGTAGAGGCCTATCCAGACCTCAAGACCAACGCCAATTTCCTGAACCTGCAATCGCAGCTGGAAGGCACGGAAAACCGCATAGCCGTCGCCATCCGCGACTATAATGAAGCGGTGCGCGCCTATAACACCCGCATCCGCACCTTCCCCGACGCGATCGGCGCCAAGATCATCCACGGTGCCAAGCCCATGACCCCGTTCCAGGCAACAACGCCCGGCGCGGAAGAAGCGCCAAAGGTCGATTTCGGCAATTGACGTGATCCGCCGCCTGCTGCTCCTCCTCGCGCTGCTGGCCTTTGTGCCGGCAGCGCAGGCCCAGTCTTTCCCCAAGCTGACCGGCCGGGTGGTGGACGATGCCGCCCTGCTGTCCCCGGCGCAGGAACAGGCGCTGACCGACAAGCTGGCTGCTTTGGAAACGCAAAGCGGGCGGCAGTTGGTGGTCGCGACCATCCCCGATCTTCAGGGCTATGACATAGCCGACTATGGCTATCGGCTGGGGCGCGAATGGGGGATTGGCGACAAGGCGAAGAATGACGGCGCACTGCTGATCGTCGCGCCCAATGAGCGCAAGATACGGATCGAGGTCGGCTATGGCATGGAAGGCCTGCTGACCGACGCGCAGTCGTCCCAGATCATCCGCGACGCCATCACCCCGCGCTTCAAGGCAGGCGACATGCCCGGCGGCATCGACGCGGGCGTGGCAGAAATCGGCACGATCATGACCCTGCCTCCGCAAGAGGCCAAGGCCCGCGCGGCGGCGGCGGAAGCGGCTGCGCGCAAGGGATCGGGCGGTAATGTCAGCGGCATGGCGATGATCTGGGTCATCATCATGGTCGTTGCCTTCATCGCGCTGGCATCGCGTCGACGCGGCACGGGCAAACGCTATCGCAGCGGTTCGGGCGCGCCGATCATCCTGTGGGGACCGGGCGATTCCGACTGGGGCGGTGGTGGCGGCGGCTGGGGTGGCGGCGGCTTTGGCGGCGGCGGTGGTGGATTTTCGGGTGGCGGCGGCAGCTTCGGCGGCGGCGGCGCGTCGGGGGACTGGTAATGCAGCTTCATCTTTCAGCAGCCGACCACGCCCTCGTGTCCGCCGCCGTGGCGGAGGCCGAGGCGCAGACATCGGGCGAGATCGTGACGATCGTGACGCGCCGGTCGGACGCCTATCATGATGTCGGGCTGCACTGGGCAATCGCGGCAGTGTTCATTGCTCTATCTGTGGCAGCGGCCTTTCCAGAGCATCTGCGCCATCTCCTGTCCGCCCTGCTGCGCGACTGGGAGCATGAGCTGGCCGACTGGAAATTGCTGACCGGGCTGCTCGGCCTGCTGATCCTGAAATTCGTGGTTGTCCGCTATCTGCTCGCCATCCCGGCGCTGCGCATGTGGATGACGCCGCGCGCGACACGGGCGCGGCGGGTGCGACGACGCGCGATCCTGCTGTTCCGCACCGCCGCCGAAGCGCGCACCCATGGCCGGACCGGCGTATTGATCTACCTCTCGCTCGACGAGCATCGCGCCGAAATCGTCGCCGACGCCGCGATCAATGGCAAGGTCGCACCGGAAGAATGGGGCGCGGCGATGGCGGCCTTGATCGACGCCATTCGCGACGGTCGCGCGGGCGAAGGGCTGGCGCAGGCGGTAAGGCAGGTCGGCATCGTGCTGGCCGCCCATTTCCCGCGCGCCGATGACGATATCAACGAACTTCCCGACAGGCTGATCGAATTATGAGCGAACAGGATGCGTCTGCGCCTGAAGAAGTCATGTGGGCCGGACGCTTCATCACCGCGAAACGGCGCGGCAAGTGGGAATATGTCAGCCGCGCGCGGGGCATCAAGGCGGCGGTCATTCTGGCAATCGATGACGGGCATGTGCTGCTGGTCGATCAATATCGCGTGCCGCTGGGCAAGCGCTGCATCGAACTGCCCGCCGGGCTGGTCGGCGATCATGACGCAGACGAGGACGCCAGTATCGCCGCCAGCCGCGAGCTGGAGGAGGAAACCGGCTATCGCGCCGCCCGCCTCGAATCGCTGGGTGAATTTTTCAGCTCGCCCGGCATGGTCGCGGAAAGCTTCACCCTGTTCCGCGCCCATGATCTGGAAAAAACCGGCGATGGCGGCGGCGTCGATGGCGAGGATATCCACGTCCACCGCGTGCCGCTGGCCGGGCTGGAGCGCCAAGTCACCGCCTGGCGCGAAGAAGGCTATGCCATCGACGTCAAGCTGCTGTTGCTACTGGGCGCTGGCATGATCGGCTGACGGGTCACGCGACCCGATACCATCCCGCCACCCGATCGAGCGCCAGTGTCAGCACGAGCTTGCCCGCGCGGCTCGGCCAGCCCAGCGCCCGTTCCGCCGCGACCAGCCCTTCGCCAGCACACACCACCCGCCATAATATATCCGCCAGCCCCGGCCCCGCCGCGCTGATCGCCCCGTCGAAGCGTTCGCGCGCCGACAATTGCATCAGCGTCGGGTCCGGCTGTCGCCCCGGCATGGCCCGCCCGCCCGCGCGCGGTGCCGCGTCCCAGCGCATCGTGATCCGCGCGCCCAGCCCCGCTTTCTCCCAGTCGGTGCGCAGCCGGTCGCCCGCGACATAATGCCGCTCGCTCAGATGCCCACGCGCATGAAGCCAGGCGAGCGGCGATTCGCCGATATGGACCAGCACGGTCTGATGGCGGCTATGGGGGTCCTCGATCGTCTGTTCGATATGGGTGGCGGTCATGCGGACTTCTCCTTTTGACGATGGGGAATCGGGAAATCAGCCTTGCCATGGCGGATAGTTTGTAGGAAAGAGAAAACCAAATAGGTTATTTATCGAGGCAGGTATGATCACCCGCATCCGCGAAGTCCGCAAGGTTAAGGGGCTGACGCTGGAACAGGTCGGCGCGCTGTGCGATCCGCCGACGACCGCCCAGACGATCGGCCGGCTGGAAACCGGCACCCGCACCGTGTCGATCAAATGGCTCAACCGCATCGCGCTGGCGCTCGGCGTCACCAGCGCCGAACTGGTCGCCATGCCGGGGCAGAGCGAGGTGCCGGTCGCCGCGCTGCTGGGGCCGGACGGTGCGCGCGCGCCCACCCGCCCGCTAGCCTTCCCTACCCCCAATGCCGCCGATGGCATGGTCGGCGTCCATGTCAGCGCCAGCATCGGCGACTATCGCAGCGGCGACGCCATCTGGTGCCGTCGTATCGCGCCGGAGGATTTTGGCAGCGCGCTCAACCGCGACATTCTCTTTCCCCGCCCGGCAGGCCGGTTCCTGTTCGGGCGACTAATCGGACGCGAAGGGAACCGGTTGCAGCTGCTGCCGCTGGGTTCCGGCGCGCGCCAGCTGGTACTGACCGACCCGCCATGGGCCGCAGTCGCGGAACAGCTCGTCAGACGGCTCTAGCCAAAAAGTCACCAGCCTCTTAACCCAATTGCAAAGGCTGCTGCGCGAAAGAGAGACCATGACGCTCAACGTCCTCATGCTATCGACCCTCTTTCCCGACATCAGCCGCCCGACCTTCGGCGTGTTCGTGGAACGGCAGGCCCGCGAACTGGCGAGCCGCCGGGAAGCGAGCGTCACCGTCATCGCGCCGGTCGGCCTGCCGCCATGGCCGCTCGCCCTCGCCCCGCGCTACGCCCCGCTACGCGCGCTGCCGCGTCGGGAAAAATGGCGCGAACTGACCGTCTATCGCCCTACCTTCCCGATCATCCCCAAATTTGGCGGACGTACCAATGTGTGGACCATGACCCGCGCCATCCTGCCGCTGGTCAAGCGGTTGCACGCGGAAAAACCATTCGATGTGATCGACGCCAGCTTCTTCTTTCCCGACGGTCCGGTGGCGCAGCGCCTGTCGCGCGCGCTCGGCATCCCCTATTCGGTCAAGGCGCGCGGCGCGGATATCCACCATTGGGGCAGCCAGCGCGGCACCCGCAAGCTGGTGCAGCGAGCCGGTGACGGCGCCGCGGGCCTGCTTGCCGTATCCGACGCCATGCGCCGCTCCATGGTCCGCATGGGGATGGAGCAGGACAAGATCCGCGTCCATTATACCGGGGTCGATCTCGACACGTTCGAAATCGCCGACCGGGCGGAGGCGAAGGCTGCGCTCGATTTTGACGGGCCGGTCATATTGTGCGTGGGTGCGCTTATCCCGCGCAAAGGGCAGGATCTGCTGGTCCGCGCCTTGCCTCTGCTGCCCGACGTCACGTTGCTGCTGGCCGGACAGGGGCAATATCGGCGAACGCTTGAAAATCTGGCGCAGGAACTGGGTGTCGACCGACGGATCGGCTTTCTCGGCTCCGTCCCCCACCATAAATTGCCGCGCATCTTCGCCGCTGCCGATGTGATGGCTTTGCCCTCGGCGTCCGAAGGGCTGGCCAATGCCTGGGTCGAGGCGCTGGCCTGCGGCACCCCGATCGTGATCAGCGATGTCGGTGGCGCGCGCGAATTGCTCGACAGACCGGAAGCCGGGCAGATTGTCGATCGTGATCCCGAAGCCATCGCCGCCGCCATCCGCGCGATATTGGACAATCCGCCCGACCGCGAAGCCGTGCGCGCCGCCGCGCTGCGTTTCACCTGGGCGGCCAATGGCGACGCCCTGCTCGCGCATCTTCAGGACATCGCAGCCACGCCCCGCTGACGGGCTGTCCTACATCGGCCCAGGGCGATAAGATCGCCTGTCGGCATTTCGATAGGATCAGCAACGCGCAACAAAATGTCGCATTTACCGGGAAAAGTGCGAAGTTAAGCGAATCTCGCCCGTCCGTCCGGCGTCGGAAAATGCCCGCCATCGAACGGCACCTCGCCCCAGCGCCACGGCGTCAGCTCGTCATAGGCCGGGTTGGAAATCGGCGCGTGCCGCCGCAGGTTGAGCAAGCGCTCGCCCGCATTGCCATAGGCGGTCAGCCGCGCATGTTCGCGGTAAATGTCGGCGGGTCGCTCATAATGGAAGGCATCGCTCCAGCCCATCGCCTGCGCCACTTTGGTCAGCATCCACCAGTCCGGCCGCGCCTCTCCGGCCAAGGGAAACAGCCGCCGCTGGCGACTGACCAGCCGGTCCATGCCGGTCAGCGTCCCGTCCTTTTCGACCCAGGCGGCAGAGGGCAGCAGGACCGACCAGCCATCGCCCTGCTCCGCCAGCCTGTCCGTCGACCGGATCGCCAGCGGGACCAGGCCTCGCGCCTCGCCCAACCACGCCTCAGCCGCCGGGTCCACGCCGATACTCCACAGCGCCTTGACCTGCCCGTCGCGCATCGCCTGCAGCAGCGCCTCCCCCTCCAGCCCCGGCCCGTCCGCCAGCAACCGCGCGCCCCAGAAGCGGGCGATGCTGGCGCGGGCTTCAGCCGCGAAATCGCGATGGGCGGCCAGACTGTCCGCCACACAACCGGTTTCGCGCGCGCCCATGCCATTGGCCGCGCCAGTCATGGCAAAGGGCGTCGCGCCGGGTCGACCGATCCGTCCGCTGGCGAGATGGAGGTTGATGACCGCAGCGGCCAGATCGGGCCTATCGTCACCACCAAACAGCGTGACGACCCGATCGGTCGCCGCCCATTCCTCGTAAAAGGCCCGGATCGCCGTCGGCGTCAGCCCGGTCGCGCGGGCGATCGACCAGATATCATGCCCCGGTCGCAACCCGTCCCAGAAGCCGTCCGGCACCACGACGCGCCGCGCCAGAAAATCCGCGTCATACCGCCCTTTGTCATGACCATGCAACAGTGCGCCAGCCAGCAAGGACGCAGCACTGCCGGGATTCACGTTCAAACGCAGATCCGCCTCGATCGCACCCCCCTTGCCTGCCAGCAGGACCAGCCGCACACCCGCCTGCCGCGCCGCCTGCACCCGTTCCAGCAAGACCGGATGCGCCATGATGCCATCGCCCACCAGCAGGATCATCGCCGCGCGATCAATATCCTCGTAAGCGGCGGGCATCACATCTTCGCCAAACGCCCTCCGTTGCGCGGCACCGGTCCCGTCGCGCCATGGCGTATGGATATGGGCCGACCCGAAAAAGCCCTTCATCAGCTTGTTGGCGGCATAATAATCCTCGGTCAGCAGGCCGCCACCGACATGCAGCGCGATGCTGCCCGGACCATGGCGGGTCAGGGTGGCCGTCAGCCGCCGCGCGACCTGCGCGATCGCCCGATCCCAGCCAACGGGCCGCCCATCGACCAGCGGCTGGAGCAACCGCCCTTCGAGCGTCATCGCGGCATCGCCCAGCGCCTGCCCCCGATCGCACAGCAGCCCGCCATTGGCCGGGTGCAGCCTGTCGCCCTCTATGATGACGCGACGATCAGTGTCAGTGATCGCGCGGATACCGCAGCCGACGCCGCACTGGCCGCACTGGCTTCTGACGATCGCCATGTCAGCGCGGGTTCCTGATCATGCGACCTCCTCTAGCCGATTGATCCGCGCGACAAAAGCATGGTGCGACGCTTGCATCGCCAATAGGCCGGAGGCAGACAGACGGCATGATCCAACGCTTGCTTTGCGCCATCGCGCTGCTCCTGCTTCTGATCCCCATGGCACAGGCCGCACCGGGTGATCGCGGCCCGCTGGTGCTGGCAGCAGCCAGTATGCAGGAAGCGATGACCGCCGCGGCCGACGCCTGGACCAGGCAAGGCCATGCCCGCCCCGTCCTGTCCTTCGCCGGTTCCTCGGCCCTGGCGCGGCAAATCCGGGCGGGGGCGCCCGCTGACCTGTTCCTGTCCGCGGACGAGGACTGGATGCGCGATGTCGAGCAGGCCGGTTTCGTCCTGCGCGGCACCCGCACCAATATGGTCGGCAACCGGCTGGTGCTGGTGACGCCAAAGGCCAGGCCAGTGCGCCTGCGGATCGGCCGCGCCATGCCGATCGCGCGGGCGCTGGGCAACGGGCGGCTGGCCATGGCCGATCCTGACAGCGTTCCTGCGGGCAAATATGGCAAGGCGGCGCTCACCAGCCTCGGCGTATGGCCCAGCGTCTCTGGCAAAATCGCACGCGGCGACAATGTCCGCGCGGCGCTTGCGCTGGTGGAACGGGGCGAGGTGCCGCTGGGGATCATCTATGCCACCGACGCGCGGGTCGCCAGCGGCGTTGCGATCGTCGGCGCTTTCCCGGCGCGCAGCCATCCGCCGATCCGCTACCCGATCGCGCGCCTGACCAGCAGCAGCCACAAGGACGCCGAAGCGTTCCGCCGCTTTCTGCTCTCGCCATCGGGCAAGGTCATCTTCACCCGCTACGGCTTTACTGCCCCTTGAGGTCAGGGCGCGGTGTTCGATGCGATGAAATCGCTGACCTTGGGCGTGACCAGTTTCAGATGTTGGCGGGCTATTTGCGCCGCCGGCGCTAGTCGATCCGCCGCATTGTCGACCAGCATCTGCAAGCCTTCATCGCTCAACAGGCCACCGCGAATGAGGCAGCGATCGGCCAATACCTGGCGGAACGCAGAATAGAGCGCCATGTCGGGCGGGGCGGGATCAGACCAAAAATCGTCCAGACCCTTCACGCTGACCATGCCGGGCACCTTGTACACTGCATGACCAAGGACCACGACCGGCTTGCCGCTGTTAAGCGCCAGCGTGCCGACCGTGCTGTTGACAGTGACAACGCCAACCGCCTTTTGCACGACTTCGGCGATGTCCCAGTCCGACAGATAATGAATGCGATCCGCCACGCCATAATCGGTCGCCAGCCGCCGGATCAGCCGATCCCAGGCGACCAGGCCGGAATCGAGCGGATGTTGCTTGATGACCAGCAGCACGTCGGCGGGGGCATGATGGGCAAAGCTTTTGATGACGAAACGCAACGCCGCGCGCATGTCCCCAAAGGGCGAGTGGATGCGCAGCTGATAATCGGAATTGAGCTGCAACGGCAGGGTGAAATAGCGCTTCCCTTCCACCTTGGCCCAGGCTTGCGCAGACTGCTGCATATCGCGGCGACGCATCATCAGTTTGCGCGCCCAGGACAGCGATTCCATCAGGAAACTGTGCGGCCTATGGGTGCGGTAAAAGGGGAACAGGGGCCGCAACACGGCCGCGGCAAGGCCGGTGCGCATGGTATTGCGGGCGCGGGTGCTGAAATTGGACGGGATCGTCGGCTGATTCTCGTCGAGCGCGGGCAGGCCCAGCGCCTGGTCGCGATACCATTGCGGGTCGAGTGGCAGGGTGGAATTGCCGTTCACGCCATCGGCCTGAAGTGTCAGGAAATCGGGGCGGATATAGCCTTCCTCCACCACATGGACGCGCAGGTCGCGCAAGCGCGCCATGCCATGCGCGCGCGCATGATAGGGACGGCAATCACCATAGAGGATCAGGTCAGTGACGCCATGGGTAACGATGAAATCGTCAAAGAAGAGCGGCCAGTTGCGGAAGGTGCCGCGATAATCAGTCGCATCTTCGGGCCAGTCGACCTTGTCGCCGCCATTGATGTTGATTCGCAGCGCAGCATGACCCCGCGCCCGCAAAGCCTCGGCCAGCATCGCAAAATAGGGACCATGCGGCCCTTGCAGGAACAGAAACGTCTTTGATGGGCCGTCAGCCATGTAGAAACTCAGCGAACAAGGTCATAAATCGGCGAAACTTCCCCTGTAGCGCCCGCAACGCGATGAGCCAGGTCATCGGCGGCGTCGATCCATCCGCCATGCGGTCCACCATGATTTCCGGACCGCACGGCAACTGCGTTACCGGATCGAGATAGCGAGGATAGAGAATGAGCGCCGCCGCGACAAGCTGATCCACGCTGAGTTGACGCCCGCGCCGTGCGCTGGGCTTGGCCAGATCGCGTGTCAGCCCCCAGCCCGCGTAGAAGGGCATACCGTGGACCGTAACGGAACGGCCGCGCATCAGCGCCTCGAAACCGGTCAGGGAAGAAAGGACATGCAATTCATCAATTGCCTGCACCAGCTCCATCAAGGGCGCGCCGGTGTCGATCGCGTCGGCATGGGCCAGGACGGTCGCGTCAGGCAAATGCCCCTTGCGATGCCCCGCCTGCACGTCGGGATGGGGGCGATAGATAATCCACGCATCCGGTTCGGCCCGGCGCACCCGCATCAGAAAATCGAGATTGCCATCGACCCCAGCCCCGCCCAGCCGCACCGACAGATCGTCATCGACCTGGCCGATCGCCAATACCGTGCGCTTGCCCACCGGCAGGTCGATCATCCGCCCCGCTTCCGGCCCATATTTGGTCACACCGGTCGCGCAGACTTTTTCCCGCAAGCGACGGGCGCGATCGACCAGCGCAGGCGGAAAGTCGTGCGTCGCCAACAGCGTTTCCAGATCATTGGACGCGCGCGCATTATAATAAATGCCGGTGCGATCGACCACGACCGATCCGGGCGGGTGCAGCCCCGCCCCCAGTCCGCGCGATCGCAAAAAGCCGTCCTCCACCCGCGCCAGCGCGACGCCCTGATCCATCGCATCCTGCGGCAATGTGACGGGAACACGCGATGGCCAGACCGCCAGCGCGCCCTTTTCCCGCCGGGCGCGACGCAAGCCCCGGTCGGCGGACAGGAAGGGCGGAGAAGCCATGCCATCCCACAGGAAATGGCGGATCGCGTCGCGCTTCCAGAAGGCCATGCCGCTGGCCGCCACGATCCCGCGATTGCCATCGATATGCCGTCGCCAGTCGGCCAGCTGCGTCACCGCCTGCATCGCATCGACCGGCTGGCCGGTGAAACAGTCGCGGTATCGGGCGGCTGCGATTCGCGCCTTGAGGGAAACGCGCAACTGCGCCGGGTCGATGACCGCATCATCAGGACCGATCACCGGGACGCCAAGCAGGCCTGCGATCAGCGCGATCTCATCATCAGCCTGCGCGCGTATCGACTCCGCTTGCGTAACCAGCGCCCAGGGATCGCGCTCAACGCCCACTCCATCAGATAACGCGCCCCAGAATGTGCCGCCGACCCGCGCCGCTATGATCGCGTCCAGTACATCGTCACCGACCGGCACAGCAGCGTCACCCGCGTCGCGCATCAGGCTGACGGCTGCGAGCGAGGGGGCAATGCCGGGAAAGGGCGGGGACCGCAGGAAGGGCGTGGACATCATGATCGCGGCAAAGTCATGGGCTTACGCCAGTGCAAGGTCAAGAAACAGACGCTGTCACATCTTCAAGCAAGTCGGTCACAATGTCGAAATAGTCGCGCCAGGTCGGCGCGCGCCAGACCGACAGCCGGGCGATCTGCGCCGCACGATTAGGCGAATCCGGCTGACTATAGCTGCGAATCGTCTTCATCCAGCCCAGCCCGTCGAGCGGATCGAGATAATCGGGGGCATCGCCGCCCACTTCGCGATGGGCCATGATGTCGCTGCATATCACCGGGACGCCTGCGGCCAGCGCTTCAATCACCGGCATCCCGAACCCTTCGGCAAAGGAAGGCATCAGCATCGCACGCGCATTGGCGACCAGTGCCTGCATCCGCGTGTCAGACACTTCACCCGCCTCGATCACATGGCCGCTCAGCGCTTCGGCGCGATCGAGCAGGTCGACGACATTCTCATTTTCCCAACCGCGCCGGCCAATCAGCACCAGCACCGGCGCGGCATCGCCCAATTGCTCGACCAGCCTTCGCCAGATGGTCAGCAGCAGCAGGTGATTCTTGCGCGGTTCGATGGTCGAAATATAGACGAAATAGGGCCGGTCGGGCAGCACTTCGCCCCGGCCGCCAAATATGTCGGGGGCGTCTGCGCCGAAATGCGCGACGCGGACGGCGCGCCCCGCCAGCCCGCTCGCCATATGTGGTTCCAGCGCATCGATCGTCGCCTGGCTGTTGCCGATGATGCCGCTGGCGAAGCGGTCGATCGTTTGCACCCGCCGCCGATGTTCGTCCGCGCCCTGCGGCCTGGCATATTCGGGGTGGCTGAGCGGGATCACATCATGCACCAGCGTCACGAATTTCGCGCCCTCGGCGCGCAGGATCGCCCCGACCTGATCGGCATCGTCCAGATGGTGCGGCGACACCTGCAAATAGAGGCGCGGCCCGGTCGCGCGTGGCACCGGGCGGGGGCGCAGGGCGAACATGTGCCGCACCGTCGCGGCCCGGCCCTCACGCGCGTCGGCCACCCCGGCATTGCGCCATTTGGCGGCGGTAAAGGCCAGAAACTGGCGCACGGCAGCGCTATTCAAGCGACCATAATAGCCGCCCGCCGGGTGGACTGCGGCAAAGGACAACCGATCGGGAATTCGCTCCAGCAATTCGCGGGCATAGACATATTCCACCCGGTCGATGCCGGTCGGCGCGGGGTGGAAGGAACGCGACAGCAAGCGCGACAAGTCGAGGATGACCTCGCTCTCACCGCGCTGTCCCTGAAACAGCGGACTGGGCCGCTTTGTCCGGAGCGCCAGCCGCGCACCGGGCACATTGAAGGGACGCAGGCCCATATCAGCGTCCGCCGGCAAAAAGGGGGGCACGCGCCATAAAGCGATGAGGGCGCATCAGAGGTGCGCGCGAATCTCTTGCGCCAGCGCTTTGAGCGCGTCGGCGTCGGCAAACCCGCCCTGCCCATGCGCGGCAAAGCCAGTCGCCTGCCCCGCCCAGCGCGGCACAATATGGACGTGGAGGTGGAACACGGTCTGCCCCGCGGCCGCGCCGTTGAACTGGGCGATATGCAGGCCGTCGGGGTTCAACGCCGCACGGATGGCAGTCGCGACCTTGCGGGTCGTCGCCATCACCTGCGCCAGCGCATCCTCCTCAATCTCCAATATGTTCCGCGCCTTCGACCATTTGGAAATGACCAGCGCATGACCCTTTGACTGGGGCTGGATATCCAGGAAGCAGAGGGTATCGGCATCCTCATAGAGGGTGACCGAAGGGATCTTGCCCGCAAGGATGAGGGCAAAGACATTGCCCTCATCATAAATACCGTCGAGGCTCATGACGCTGTCAGACCAGATAATGGGCGGTGGTCTTGGCGGCGATGTCCTCCGCCGTCACGCCGGGCGCCATTTCAACCAGCTTGAACGGGCTGTCATGGTCGGGGCGCTGGAACACGCACAGGTCGGTGATGATCATGTCGACCACATTCTTGCCGGTCAGCGGCAGGGTGCAGGACGGGATGAATTTGGGATCGCCATTTTTCGACGTATGTTCCATCACGACGATGATCTTCTTGACGCCCGCGACCAGATCCATCGCGCCGCCCATGCCCTTGATCATCTTGCCGGGGATCATCCAGTTGGCGATGTCGCCATTTTCGGCAATCTCCATCGCGCCCAGGACGGTGAGGTCGATATGCCCGCCGCGGATCATGGCAAAGCTGTCGGCCGAGCTGAAATAGGCGGTCTGCGGCAATTCGCTGATCGTCTGCTTGCCCGCATTGATCAGGTCTGCATCCTCTTCGCCCTCGTAGGGGAAAGGGCCGATGCCCAGCATCCCGTTTTCCGACTGGAGCGTCACTTCAACCCCAGCCGGGATATGGTTCGCCACCAAAGTCGGGATACCGATGCCAAGGTTGACGTAGAAACCGTCTTGCAGCTCCTTGGCCGCGCGAGCAGCCATTTCATCACGGGTCCAGCCCTTGGCGATGCCATCATGCGACGTCATTATGCGGCTTCCTTCTGACGAACAGTGCGGAATTCGATCTTCTTGTCATAGGGCGCGCCAATGATCATGCGCTTCACATAGATACCGGGCAGGTGGATCGCATCCGGGTCCAGGCTACCGGTCGGCACCACCTCCTCGACTTCGGCGACGCAGATTTTGGCAGCGGTCGCCATCGGCTGGTTGAAGTTGCGCGCGGTCTTGCGGAAGATCAGGTTGCCGCTCTCGTCCGCCTTCCAGCCTTTGATGACGGCCACATCGGCAAAGATGCCGCGTTCGAGGATATAGTCCTGCCCGTCGAAAGTCTTGACTTCCTTGCCTTCGGCCACGGCAGTCCCAACGCCGGTCTTGGTATAGAAGCCAGGGATGCCCGCCCCGCCAGCGCGGCAGCGTTCTGCCAGCGTCCCCTGCGGACAGAATTCCACCTCCAGCTCGCCCGCCAGATATTGGCGTTCAAATTCCTTATTCTCGCCGACATAGGAGGAGATCATCTTCTTGACCTGCCGGGTGCGGAGCAGCTTGCCCAGCCCCTCGCCGTCGATACCGGCATTGTTGGACGCGATGGTCAGATCCTTGACGCCCGAATCGCGGATCGCGTCGATCAGTCGTTCGGGAATGCCGCACAGGCCAAAGCCACCCGCGCATAAATGCATACCGTCAAAGAGGAGGCCTTCCAGCGCGGACGCGGCATCGGGGTAGAGCTTGTTCACCATCGCTATTCTCCTCCTCAACTTGCCTCAGCCCATAGGCGACAAGATGGGCAATGGTCAATTTGCTGCATGGGCGAAAAGCCACCCTCCGTTCGTTTCGAGCCTGGTCGAGAAACACGGACACCATGCTATCGGCTTCTCAACTTCGCTCGAAGCGCCCGGGGGTAGGTCAAGCCGTGTCAAATAAGGCCTGCCAGCGGACTGGACGGATCGGCGTACATACGCTTGCCCATGCGCCCGGCACGATAGGCCATGCGGCCCGCTTCCACACCCGCCTTCATCGCGGCGGCCATCAGCACCGGGTCTTTCGCTTCGGCGATCGCGGTGTTCATCAGCACGCCGGTACAGCCCAGTTCCATCGCCTGTGCCGCTTCGGACGCAGTGCCGACACCGGCATCCACCAGCACCGGCAATTTGGTGCCTTCGACGATCAGGCGGATGGTGACGCGGTTCTGGATGCCGAGGCCGGATCCGATCGGCGCGCCCAGCGGCATGATCGCCACTGCGCCGACATCCTCCAGCCGCTTGGCCGCAATCGGATCATCGACGCAATAGACCATCGGCTTGAAGCCTTCCTTGGCCAAAATCTCGGTCGCGCGGAGCGTTTCGACCATATCGGGATAGAGGGTCCGCGCTTCGCCGAGCACCTCCAGCTTGACCAGCTCCCAACCGCCCGCCTCGCGCGCCAGCCGCAGCGTGCGGATCGCATCCTCGCCGGTGAAGCAGCCCGCCGTATTGGGCAGATAGGTGATGACCTTGGGGTCGATAAAGTCGGTCAGCATCGGTGCCTTGGGGTCCGACACATTGACGCGGCGCACTGCGACGGTGACGATCTCCGCCCCCGACGCCGCCACCGCCGCCGCATTCTGCTCGAAACTCTTATATTTGCCGGTGCCCACGATCAGGCGCGAGCGGAACGTCTTGCCTGCGACGGACCAGCTGTCGTCGGCCACCGAGGCGACATCGCCACCACCAACAAAATGCACGATTTCCAGCTCGTCGCCATCCTCGACCATGACCTGCGCCAGTGTCGAACGCGGCACGACCTCCAGATTGCGCTCCACCGCCACCTTTTCCGGCACAAAGCCCAGTTCGCTTGCCAATTGGGCCAGTGTCAGCCCGTCGCGCACGCGGCGATGTTCGCCATTGATATGGATGGAAATGGTGCCGTCGACGCTCACGATATGCGGTCCCGTTCATGCAAGATGGAAACGTGTCTCGACTTGGCGCGACACGAAAGGCTAAAGATCGTCGCCGCATATAGGGGCGCTTGTCCCCTGCTCGCAACAACCAAGGGGGATCGCCGTGGCGGAAACGCGCAAAATCTATGTGCTCAACGGTCCCAACCTCAACATGCTGGGGACGCGCGAGCCTGAAATTTACGGCTATGACACGCTGGACGATATTGCCGAGCGGATGGAGGATGCAGCGACCCGCGCCCATGTCGCGATCGATTTTCGCCAGTCCAACCATGAAGGCCATCTGATCGACTGGTTGCAGGAAGCCAATCAGGAGGCTGCCCATGCCGTCATCCTCAACCCCGGCGGGCTGACCCATACGTCGGTCGCGCTGCACGATGCGATCAAGGGCATTACCGTGCCGGTGATCGAGGTTCATCTGTCCAACCCGCACAAGCGTGAGCCATTCCGCCACAAAAGTTATGTCGGCATGGCCGCCAGGGGGACGATCGCAGGCTTTGGGCCGATGTCCTATATGCTCGCGCTGGAAGCTGCGCTGGAACTCTAGCGGCCATTGCGCTGCTTCGGACGAACGCTACAAAGTTGCGCTCTGGCGCAAATCGGCATAGGCGCTGGCCGCAATTATCAAGTCTAGATGCGAAACAAGGGTCAACCATGAACGACAAGCAGGAAAAGGGCGCAATGCAGGTGGATGTCGCGCTGGTGCGTGAACTGGCCGCGCTGCTCGACGATACCCACCTGACCGAGATCGAGGTCGAAGATGGCGATCGCAAGATTCGCGTCGCCCGCAAGGCTGGCGGCGGCGCGCCCATTTATGCGCCATCCTACGCCCCTGCTCCCGCCGCCCCTGTTGCGGCTCCGGTGGCCGCGCCCGCCGCCGAACCGGCAGCCCCTTCGGGCACGATGGTCCGTTCGCCGATCGTCGGCACTGCCTATCTGTCGGCCGAGCCGGGCGCAGCGCCCTTCGCCCGTATCGGCGCGCAGGTCGCCGCTGGCGAGACGGTCCTGATCATCGAGGCGATGAAGGTCATGAACGCGATTGCCGCGCCGACGTCGGGCACGGTCAAGGCCGTGCTGGTCGACAATGGCCAGCCGGTCGAGTTCGACCAGCCGCTGATCGTCATTGAATAAGGCCGCGACACCCATGGCCATTGAAAAGCTGCTGATCGCCAACCGCGGCGAAATCGCGCTGCGCATCCACCGCGCCTGCCATGAAATGGGCATCAAGACGGTCGCGGTCCATTCCACCGCCGACGCTGACGCCATGCATGTGCGGCTCGCCGACGAGGCGATCTGCATCGGGCCGCCCGCCGCCAAGGACAGCTATCTGAACGTTGCCGCGATCATCTCTGCCGCCGAAATCAGCGGCGCCGACGCGATCCATCCGGGCTATGGTTTCTTAAGCGAAAACGCCAAATTCGCCGAAATCGTCGAAGCCCATGGCATCGCCTTCGTCGGCCCCAAGCCAGAACATATCCGCACCATGGGCGACAAGATCGAGGCCAAGCGGACCGCTGGCGCGCTCGGCCTGCCGCTCGTTCCCGGTTCCGACGGCGCGATCAGCGATCTGGAAGAAGCCAAGGCGATAGCGGAAAAGGCCGGCTATCCGGTCATCATCAAGGCCGCGTCCGGCGGCGGCGGTCGCGGCATGAAGGTCTGCACCTCGCCTGATGATCTGGAAACGCTGATGCAGCAGGCCGGGTCGGAAGCGAAGGCGGCCTTTGGCGACGCGACCGTCTATCTCGAAAAATATCTCGGCAATCCGCGCCATATCGAAATCCAGGTCTTTGGCGACGGCAAGGGCAATGCCATCCATCTGGGCGAACGCGACTGTTCGCTCCAGCGCCGCCATCAGAAGGTACTGGAAGAGGCTCCCTCTCCAATCCTTGGCCAGGCCGACCGCGACCGGATCGGCGGCATCTGCGCCAAAGCCATGGCCGATATGGGCTATCGCGGCGCGGGGACGATCGAGTTCCTCTGGGAAGATGGCGAATTCTACTTCATCGAGATGAATACCCGGCTTCAGGTCGAACATCCGGTGACCGAAATGATCACCGGGGTCGATCTGGTCCGCGAGCAGATCCGTATCGCCGAAGGCAAGCCTCTGTCGGTCGCGCAGGAGGATCTGCGCTTCACCGGTCACGCCATCGAATGCCGCATCAATGCCGAAGACCCGCGCACCTTCGCGCCATCGCCCGGCACCGTGACCCGCTATCATGTCCCCGGCGGGATGCATGTCCGCGTCGATAGCGGCCTGTATCAGGGCTATAAGGTGCCGCCCTATTATGACAGCATGATCGGCAAGCTGATCGTCTATGGCCGCACCCGCGAAGGCTGCATCATGCGCCTGAAACGCGCCTTGCAGGAATATGTGATCGAAGGGATGAAAACCACGATCCCCCTGCATCAGGCGCTGCTGGAGGACCCGGAGTTCCTGAACGGCGACTATTCGATCAAGTGGCTGGAAGAGTGGTTGGCACGGGACGGACAGGGATGAAGGCCACCATCTGGCATAATCCCCGCTGCTCCAAGTCGCGCGCGGCGCTGGCGATCCTTCAGGAAACGCCCGGTGTCGACGTGAGCGTGGTGGAATATCTCAAGACGCCCCCCAGCCGCGCCGAGATTGCCGCCGTGCTGGCGAAGGCCGGGTTGACGCCTCGCGACGCGCTGCGCAAGGGCGAGAGCGTGGTGAGGGAGATCGGCCTCGACACCAGCGATGACGCCGCGATTCTCGATGCCATGGCTGCGCACCCGATCCTGATCGAGCGCGCCATCGTCATCACCGACAAGGGCGCAGTCATTGCCCGGCCCCCTGAAAAGGCGCGCGACGTCCTGTAGCGTCACAACTGCGTAACATTGGCATGATTGAGGACTTGCTTTGGCGGGCGGAAGCCGTAGCTTTCACCCCATGGCAAAGGAACCGGCATTGGCGACCATCGCCGTTTACAGCCTCAAGGGCGGGGTCGGCAAAACCACCTTCGCGATCAACCTCGCCTGGGCGTCGGCGAGCATCTCGAAACGGCGAACCTTGTTGTGGGATCTGGACCCGCAGGCGGCATCCAGCTGGCTGATTTCCACCGACAGCAAGAGCCGTGATGCGGCACAGGCCATCTTCAGCAAGGATGTCGAGGTCCGCAAGCTGATCCAGCCGTCGACCGTGCCGGGGCTGGACCTGATCGCCGCGGACACATCATTGCGCAGCCTGGACCATCTGTTCCGCGAGATGGACAAGAAGAAGCGGCTGTCCAAGCTGATCGAAAGCCTGGGCAAGGATTATGACCGCATCATCCTCGATTGCCCGCCGGGCCTCACCGAAACCAGCGAGCAGGTGCTGCGCGCCGCCGACCTGATCGTCATTCCCGTGATCCCGTCCCCTCTGTCGCAAAGGGCGATGGGCGAAGTGGCGCGCTATCTGGTGCAGCGTGGCGGTAGCCATGCGCCGATCCTGCCGGTCTATTCGATGGTCGATCGCCGCCGGACGCTGCATCGCAAGGCGCTGGACGAACAGCCCGGCTGGCCCGCCATCCCGATGGCCAGCACGATCGAGCAGATGACGGTACGTCGCAAGCCGCTCGGTGCCTTTGCCCCGGCCTCGCCGCCAGCCAAGGATTTTGCCGCGCTGTGGACCATGGTGGAACGACAATTACTGGGTAATTAGGCGCGCGCCCGTTCCTGTTGCGGCGGGAACAGGCCGATCGCGTCCTGCGCGGCCATGGGGCGGCCGAAATAATAGCCCTGCACCTTCTTGCAGCCCAGCCGCCGCACCATTTCCAGTTCCACCTCGGTCTCCACCCCTTCGGCGGTGGTCGCCATGCCCAGACTGTCGGCCAGCGTGACGACAGCGCGGATGATCGCCAGGCTTTCGGGCGTGTTTTTCGATGCGCCGACCACGAAGCTGCGGTCAATCTTGATCGTGTTGAAACGGGTGCGGCTAAGATAGCCAAGCGAGGAATAGCCGGTGCCGAAATCGTCGAGCGACAGCTGGATGCCAAGGCCAAGCAATTGATCGAGCACCCTGAGCGCGCCCGCATCCTCGTTCATGAACACGCTTTCGGTGACTTCCAGCTCCAGCCGCCGCGCTTCCAGTCCGCTTTGTGCCAGTGCCGATATGACCGCCGGCACGAAGCTGGGGTGAGCCAATTGCTCAGCCGATACGTTGACAGCGATCCTGACATCGTCAGGCCAGCGCACGGCTTCCATGCAGGCCGTGCGCAGCACCCATTCGCCGATCGGCGCGATCAGCCGCGCCTCTTCGGCGACCGGCACGAATTTGACCGGCGAAATCGGTCCCATTTCCGGGTGGGTCCAGCGCACCAGCGCCTCGAACCCCATCACCGTGCCGCTGATCGCATCGACCACCGGCTGGTAGAGGACATGAAGCTGGTCCTTGGCCAGCGCCTCGCGCAACGCCAGTTCGAGCAGCCGCCTTTCTTCCGCCTTGGCGTGGAGTTGCGGTTCATAGGCAAAGTGCAACCCACCGCCCTCTCCCTTGGCACGATAGAGGGCCAGATCCGCGCTGCGGACCAGCGCCTCTGAATCGCGCCCGTCGGTGGGGGACAGCGCCGAGCCGACCGACGCGCCGACATAAAGTGTATGCTGATCGACCTGATAAGGGGCCGACAGTGCGCCAATGATGGCCGAGGAAAGCTGCCCGATGCGGTTGCTGTCGGCGACGGTCGGGATGACGACGCCAAATTCGTCGCCGCCGATGCGCCCGCAAAATTCCTGGCCCGAACAGATTTGCCGCAGGCGGCGCGCGACCTGGCTGAGCAGCTTGTCGCCGGTCTGATGCCCCAGCGTGTCATTGATCGCCTTGAACCGGTCGAGGTCGATCATCAGGAAGCCGCAGCCCGGCGTCCGTCCGCCGGTCGCCGCCATCGCCTGATCCAGCACTTCGCGCAGGTGGCTGCGGTTGGGCAGGCCGGTCAGCGGATCGAAGCGGGCAAGCATGGCGATCTTGTCCGCTGATTCACGTTGCGCCGTAACATCCGATGCGACGCCGCGAAAGCCAAGGAACAGGCCATTCTCGTCGTAGCGGGGCGATGCGGACAATTCCCACCAGCGGGTCTGGCCTTGCACCTCGACCGGCAGGATCAGGTTGCTGAAACTTTCGCGCCGCTTGAGATGGTCGGCCAAACTGTGCAACCCGGCGGCAAAGCGACCGCTTTCCCAGCCGCTACCCGCCAATATCTGGACCAGCGGCGCCCCTTCCAGCTGCGTCGGCTCTAACCCCATGGTTTCAGCAAAACGCTTGGACACGCCGCTGATGCGGCGGAGCGGATCGGTTTGCCACAACCAGTCGGACCCACCGCCCTCATATTCGCGTAGCAGCAGGCTGACGACTTCGCTCTTTTCCTCCAGCTGCACGGTGGTGCTATGCTGGCGCGCAAAGGTGCGGGCATAGATGACGCAGCCGACCAGCAGCGATAGCGCATAGCTGGTCGCCAGCGCGCGCAGCGGCAACTGGCCGCCGTCATCGAACATGGCGAACAGCCCGGCGATGCAGGGCAAAAGGAAGGCCGCAGCGGACAGCGGCGTCGCAGCATAGCTGATCGCGCCGCAGACCATGATGCAACTGATCAATGTCCAGAGCGCAACCAGTTCCTCGGTCTCGCCCGATTGCGAAACCAGAACCATACAGACCGCCCACACAATGCCCTGCAACAGCGCGCCAAAGCCGTGCCGACGCAGATCGCGGGTCGTGAGGCCCATATTGTTGGCGTTGCGGCGGTCGCGGTCCATCAAGACGCTGACCAGGGTGCAACCGATCAGCGCCACGCTCCACAGTCCCAGCATGACCGGCGAACAGCAATGGGAAAAAACCTGCCACAGGAACAACAGGCCGCACAGGTTCATGACCTGCCGCAACAACGCGACGCTGTCGGCGGAGCGTAATTGCGCTTCCAGCACCCGCGTTCCGGCATCGTCATCGGCCACGCAGCATAGGCCCATCATGGCGCGCAGTGATGCGCGCGTCTGACGGTCCGGTTCGGCGATATGTTCCAGCTTGCTACCCACATTTCCGCGATAGCAGTCATGGGTTATGATTTGGTAACCCTGACGGTCACCAAACGATCGGCCTGTCAGGCCGCGATGTCGTAGGGGCGGATCTCACCGGTCAGATAGAGATTGCGCGCTTTGGACCGGCTCAATTTGCCGGAGCTGGTGCGCGGCAGGGTGCGCGGCGGCACCAGTTCGACGACGCAATTCATGCCGGTGATCGCGCGGACCCGCTCACGAATCTGATCGCGCAGGCGGGAGCGTTCGTCATTGTCGGATGTGCGGCAATGGACCAGCACGGCGGGCGCTTCTTCCCCGCCCGGCGTGGTGATGGCGAAGGCGGCAATGTCGCCCTGCTTGAAGCCGGGCAGTTGTTCCACCGCCCATTCAATATCTTGCGGCCAGTGATTCTTGCCGTTGATGATGATCATGTCCTTGGCGCGGCCGACAATGTAGAGATAGCCGTCGCTGAGATACCCCATATCGCCGGTGTCGAGCCAGACGCCGCCAGATGCATCGGGGGCCATGCAGGCATCGGTCGCCGCCTGATCACGGAAATAGCCGACCATCAACGATGGCCCGGTGGTCCAGACCTTGCCGATCTGCCGCTCGTTCAGCGGGCCGCCATCCTCGTCACGGATTTCCACGGTCATGCCGCGCGCGGGCTTGCCGCAATTGACGATCGAGCGGAAACGCTGCGGGCGGCCTTCGGTCGCGTCTCCGCCCGACAGGTCCGTTTCCTCGACCAGTTCGACGATGATCCCCTCGCCCGGCGGCATGATGGTGACAGCCAAAGTCGCTTCGGCCAGACCATAGCTCGGCAGGAAGGCATTGGGCGAGAAACCGGCGTCGGCAAAGGCATCGACGAAGCTTTGCATCACGTCGGGGCGAATCATGTCCGCGCCATTGCCCGCCAGTCTCCACCGGGACAGGTCGAACCGGTCCTGCGCCTTGGTCTGGCTGGACATGCGACGGGCGCAAATGTCGTAGCCGAAGGTCGGCGAATAGCTGATCGAGGTGCCTTCGTTCCGGCTGATGAGGTCCAGCCAGGCCAGCGGACGGCGGGCAAAATCCTCGGTTTTCATATAGTCCGTCGACACCTGATTGGCGACGACCGACAGGAAGCAGCCGACCAGCCCCATGTCATGATACCAGGGCAGCCAGCTGATGCAGCGATCGCTGTCCTGCACTTCCATGCCATGGCTGTGCGCGGCCAGATTGCTGAGCAGCGCATGATGGGTCACGGCGACGCCATGGGGAAAGCGGGTCGATCCGCTGCTATATTGCAGATAGGCGATGTCCTGCGTCTGCGCCTGCGGCAGGTCGGCCGGGATCACGTCGCGGGCGATGAAATCCTCGAACGCGATGCTCTCGACATTCTTCTGGCGACCGGATTCGCCAGCCATTTCAGCCAGTTCCCTGGGGAAGAGGAACAGCATAGGGTCGCAGCTGGAAAGCTGGACGTTGAGCTGATCGATATAGCTTTCCTTGCCGCCAAAGCTGGTCGGCAACGGCAGCGGCACCGGCCAGGCACCGGCATAGATGATGCCGAAGAAAAGCTGGGCAAAATCCACGCCGGTTTCCGCGACCAGCGCGACCCGGTCCTGCGGCTTGACGCCATGGGCGATCAACCGATGGGCGCAGGCAATGGCGTCGGCGCGCAGCGCACTGAACGGATAGGGCCGCGCCAGATTGCCACGGGCATCGTGGAAATTGAGGCCACGAACGCCCTGCGCCGCATAGTCGAGCGCTTCACCCAGCGTCTCGAAGTCCGAGAAGCGGCGCGGCAGATCATCAGTGGTCGGCGTCGGTGCCATCATCTCTTGCGAACCCGTCATATTGGTTTCACCCAATGTCATAAATTATGTGATCGGCGCGCCGCTATCATCTTTGACTGCGACATGCACCGGATATTGCATTCCAGTCCGCCCTTGTAGCGCATAAGGCACGGTGAAATTCCGGCCCGACTGTGGCATAAACATGGCGGCTGGCGCATGATGGCACAGCATGACCAGCAAACGCCCCCGCCCGCCGCTTGACGAGGACAGCCTGCGCGAAGCCGCGCTGCGTTATGTCAGCCGGTTCGCGACCAGCCGGGGCAAGTTGCTCGCCTATCTGCAACACAAGGTCAAGGAACGCGGCTGGGGCGGGGAACAGCCCGCTGACCTGCCCGCTCTGGTCGAACGGCTGGCGGCGCTCAGCTATGTCGATGACAGCCAATATGCGGTGATGAAGAGCGCGGCGCTGGGCCGCCGGGGCTATGGCGCGCGCCGGATCAACGAAAGCCTGCGCGCGGCGGGCATTGCCCCGGCCGACCGGACGGATGCCGATGCGCAGGTGGACGCCGAAACCTGGATCGCGGCGGAACGCTATGCCCGGCGCAAACGGGTCGGCCCCTATGCCAGCGCGGTGCCGGACCCCAAACAGCGGGAAAAAGCCATCGCCGCCTTCCTGCGCGCCGGCCATAGCTATGCGATCGCACGGCGCTGGGTCGATGCCGCGCCGGGCGAAGTGCCGGAGGCCGAGGAATGAGGGTTAATCCCCTCCCCTCGGAACGCGAATCGCATTAGGCAGGCGGGATGACGCGCTTTCCTGCCCTGATCGCCTTGGCTTCGCTCGCCGCCTGTTCGGCTGATCCGCAAGCCACCAATAACAGCGCCGCCGTAGCGCAGGCACCTGCAGCACTGCTGCCGCTGGTGATCCAGAGTAGCAAGGGCGCGCAGCGCTTCACGGTCGAAGTCGCCGCTACCCCGCAGCAGCAGGAAACAGGCCTCATGTTCCGCAAGTCATTGGCGGACAATGGCGGAATGCTCTTTCCGATGGACCCGCCGCGCACGGCCAGTTTCTGGATGAAGAATACGCTGATCCCGCTCGACATGCTGTTCATCCGCACCGACGGGACGATCGCCTTTATCGGCGCCAACACCGTCCCCTATTCGCGCGAGCCGGTGTCGGCGGGTGTCCCTGTCGCCGCCGTGCTGGAACTGCGCGGCGGGCGCGCGGCGGAACTGGGGATCAGGGAGGGCGACCGTGTGCAATGGGGCGGTTGCGCCGTGCCGACGGAAAAGGTGACAACCGATCTCAATTTCTGTCCGGGTCCGGTCCAGTAGCGCCATATCCACCTTGCCAATCCCCCGTCGCAGCGGCTAAGCGCGTGGGCCATGGGAATCCTCGGCAAGATCTTCACCTGGTGGGATGGCGCGACCATCGGCACCTCGCTGTTCACCGCTCGCAAGGGCCAGAAGATCGGCGAGGATATCCAGGGCAATGTCTATTATGAAGGCGGCAGCGACGTGCATGGCGTGCCGCGCCGCTGGGTGATCTATAACGGCGCGAACGACGCCAGCCGGGTGCCGGCCGAATGGCATGGCTGGCTGCATCATTCGATCGAAGGGACGCCCGAAAGCTTCCTGCCGCCGCCGCGCATCTGGGAACGGGAATTCACCCCCAACGCCACCGGCACCGCGCTTGCCTATCGCCCGTCCGGCGCGATGGAAAAGGGCGGCCTGCGTCAGAAGGCGACCGGCGATTATGAGGCATGGAGCCCCGACGCATCATGATCCGCCGTCCGGCGGGGGCTTGCCTGTCGATCATGCTTGGCGCGCCGCTGCTGGCGCTGACCGCCTGTGGCGACAATGACGTGCCTGCCGCCAACCAGACCGGCCCGGTCCGGGTGCAGGGGACGCCGATCCGTTCGGGCGACGCCGCCACCCTGCCCGGCACGCCGATGGCAGAGCGCATAGCGGTGATCGGCCTGCTCAACAAGCGCAACGGCCTGACCCGCGACCTGACGATGAAGCCGGGCGAAGCGATGCGCGTGGGCGACGCAATCGTGCGCTTGCAAGCCTGCGAAACCAGCGCGCCATGGGAAAATGTGCAGGAAACCGGCGCCTTCGTGCAGCTGGACGTGCGCAGCAGCGCGGATGGCAAATGGCGGCGCAATTTTTCCGGTTGGCTGTTCCGCGAACGGCCCGACCGCAATGTCGTGCAGCACCCGGTCTATGACGTGTGGGTCAGAAGCTGCGCAATGGCATGGCCCGAAAGCGGCCCCGATTCGGTCAAGATCGGTGGCAAGGGCGAACCGGTCGCTGCCTCCCCGGCCAACGGCGCGAACGCCAGCTCCGCCGCGACGCCAGCCCCCGCCGACAGCACGCCCGCCCCCGCACCCAGCGGCACGCCCTCGACCGCTGCCCCCAGCAACTGAAGATAGTCGCGCTGGGCGATCTCCACCGCACCGAGCGAGTGGAGATGGTCGGTCATGAACTGGCAGTCGAGCAAGGTGAAGCCGCCAAAGCGCAGCCGCGCCACCAGCCAGGCCAGCGCCACCTTCGACGCATCGGTGCGCCGAGACACCATGGATTCGCCAAAGAAGGCGCGGCCGAGCGACACGCCATAGAGGCCGCCGACCAGTTCCTCCCCTTCCCAAACTTCGATCGAATGGGCAAAGCCAAGGGCGTGCAACTGGCGGTAGGATTGTTCGATCGGGCCGTTGATCCAGGTCGATGGCCGATCCGGCGCGGCCTGCGCGCACAGCGCCACGATCCCGGCGAAATCGCGGTTGGCGGTGACGCGAAAACGGTCCCGGCGCAGCGTTCTCGACAGTGAGTGCGACATATGGAAGCCGTTGAGCGGCAGGATCGCCCGGCGCTTGGGTTCGACCCAATAGACCTCCTCCGCCTCCCGATCGTCGGACATGGGAAACACGCCGATGGCATAGGCTTGCAGCAGGAGCAGCGGGTCGATCGTCATCACGCTACGCTCTAGCGTGAAGCATCCCGCCGGTCATCAGCGGACTCGACAGCGACGCGCAAAAGCGCCACCACTATGCGGGCTTCGGGGGGAAGCAGGGACCATGGCACAGGACCGGACGGGCAGCGACGCCGCCAGCCTCTTTGCCTCGCCAGCACGGCTGCTGGTGGGGACGCTGATCTTTGTCGGCATCGTCTTTGTCGCAGCAGTATCGGCCTATGTCGCGGCAGGCTGGCCGATCGCGGACGCCGCCTATATGGTAACTTTAACCATATTTTCAGTGGGTTATGGAGAAGTCCGGCCCATCGCCACGCCCTATTTGCGCGCCGTCACAATCGCCACGATGGTGCTGGGCTGCACCGGCATGATCGTGCTGACCGGCGCGCTGGTGCAGATGTTCGCGGCCATTCAATTGCGCCGATTGCTGGGACTGGATCGTATGCAGACTTTGATCGAACGGCTGAGCGGCCATGTGGTGATTTGCGGCTTCGGCCGGATCGGTGTGCAACTGGCCAAGGAACTGCACGCGGCGGGCACGCCCTTTGTCATATTGGAACGCGACGGCGGCAAGATCGCCGAGGCGCAGGCGCTGGGCTATCTGTGCCATCGCGGCGAGGCGACCGAGGAAAGCGCGCTGCGCACCGTCCGCATCGACCGAGCGAAAATATTGGCGACGGTCCTGCCCGACGATGCCGCCAATGTGTTCATCACCCTGTCGGCCCGCAACATGAATCCGGGCCTGGAGATCATCGCGCGCGGCGAGGCACCGACCACGGAAAGCAAATTGCTGCACGCGGGTGCGGACAAGGTGGTGCTGCCCACCCATATCGGTGCGGAGCGGATTGCCGAGATGATCCTCTATCCCTCCACCGCCGGGTTCGTCGCCAATTCCGCCGAGATGGGCCAGATGAAGCGCGGCCTGCACGAATTCGGGCTGGAACTGGAAATGGTGGTCGTGCCGGACAAGGGCGCGATGACCGGCGTGACCGTGGGAGAGGCCGAGCGGCGTGGCCGGGGCGCTTTCTTCGTCGTCCAGATCGACCATGCCAATGGCAAGAGCATCCAGCACCCCGGTGAGGAAGTGCGGCTGGAGGCGCAGGATCAGGTGCTGCTGGTAGTGCGCGGCAGCCGCGTGTCTGCGGGCGCGATCTTCACCGCCCCGGCGCAGCGCCAGCGCACCGGGCGCACCTTCTTCGGCTAACGCGCCGGCGATTGACTTGAGGATGCGTGCGCCTACCCTCTCGCCCCATGAAAAGCCTTCGTCTCGCGGCATTGCCGCTGCTGCTCGCCGCCCTGCCCATACAGGCCGCGCCCGACCCCTATGCTGCGCGGATCGCCAAGGTGCTGAAAGCCACGCCGCTGATCGACGGGCATAATGACTGGCCCGAAGCGCTGGCGGAGAAGGCGAAAGATGCGCGCTGGACGATGGATCTGACCCAGCTGGACCCCAAACAATATCATACCGATATCAAGCGGTTGAAGGCAGGCGGCGTTGGCGGGCAATTCTGGTCGGTCTGGGTGTCGGCGGACCTGCCGCAGGACCGCCAAGTCAAGGACACGCTGGACCAGATCGGCATGGTCCATGCCCTTGCCGAACGCTATCCGCGCGATTTCACGCTGGTCACGACCGCGGCGCAGCTGCGGGCGGCGCACAAGGCTGGACAGATTGGATCGCTGATCGGGGTCGAGGGGGGCGGGCAGATCGACGGCAGCCTCGCCGTCCTGCACGCTTACCGGCAACTGGGCGCGGCCTATCTGACGCTGACCCACAGCCGCACGATCGACTGGGCCGACAGCGCGACCGACAATCCCAAGCATGACGGGCTGACCCCCTTTGGCGAGGATGTGATGCGCGAACTCAATCGCCTCGGAATGTTGGTGGATCTCAGCCATGTCAGCGAGGCGACGATGCTGGACGCGCTGCGCGTGACGAAGGTGCCGGTGATCTTCTCCCACTCCAACGCCCGCGCCTTGTGCGACACGCCGCGCAACGTGTCGGATGCGGTGCTGCGCCAGGTGGCGGCCAATGGCGGCGTGGTGATGGTCAATTTTGCCGCCCAATATGTGTCCGAAGCCCGCCGTGTCTGGGGCGCTGACCGCAGCGCCGAAATCGCCCGCTATAATGCGCCGCCCTTTGGCGGGCTGTATATCGGCAACCCGGACGGTGCAGCAAAAGCGCTGGCGGCATGGGAGGCGGCGCACCCGGAGCCGGTTGCGACGATCGGACAGGTGGCCGACCATATCGAGCATATCGCCAGACTGGCGGGCCATGACCATGTCGGCATCGGCAGCGATTTCGACGGGGTCGGCGATTTGCCCGAAGGGCTGAGCGGGGTGGAGACTTACCCGGCGTTGCTGGCGGAGCTAATGCAGCGGGGGTGGAGCGACGCGGATGTCGCCAAGCTGGTCGGCGGCAATGTGCTGCGAGTGATGGAGATGGCGGAGAAGGTGAGTAGCTCCCTTACCCCTCTCCCTTGAGGGAGAGGGCTGCGGAGACTTGGCTGCTTGCAGCCTTAGTCGCAGCTGGGTGAGGGTGAACAACCTCACGACAGCGCGCCGCATCCGCGTCCATCCCCCTCATCCAACTTCGCCGCCTGCACCTGTGCCACCAGCGCCAGCACCTGTTCCGCATGGTCCTTACGGCAGATCAGCAGGTCAGGCATATAGACGTCGCGCTGGTTGTAGATGAGCGGGCTGCCGTCGATGCGGGAGCAATGGAGGCCGTGGGCCTGGGCGACGGCGACCGGGGCCATGCTGTCCCATTCATATTGACCGCCAGAATGGAGGTAGATGTCCGCCTGCCCCAGGATGATCGCCATGGCCTTCGCCCCGGCGCTGCCCATCGGCACCAGCTGCGCGCCCAGTTTCTCGGCCACCGCCACCGCTTCGGCAGCGGGGCGGGTGCGGCTGACGACCATGCGCAGTTGATCGGGTGCGGGCGGCACCATGCGCGGCTGGTCGGTGCGGATGACGACGCCGCCATCCAGCCCCGGCAGCGCCACCGCGCCGATCGCCGCCTGCCCGTCGATCGCCAGGCCCACATGGACTGCCCAGTCGGCGCGCGCCTCACCATATTCACGGGTGCCGTCGACCGGATCGACGATCCAGACCCGCGACTGGCTCAGCCGGTCCTCATTATCCTTTTCCTCTTCGGACAAAAGGCCATCCTCCGGCCGCACCTCGCGCAGGGCGTGGCACAGGAACTGGTTGGCGGTCTGGTCGCCCGCCTTGCCCAGCGCCTTGGGACTGAACAGCCCCGATTCCCGCACGTCGAGCAGGATTTTTCCCGCAACCTCTGCCAGATGGGCCGCCAGCGCGGCGTCGGTCAGGCCGCTCATGGGATCAGCCTCGCGACGATGGCATCGGCGGCTTCTTCCGCCGTCATTGCCACGGTGTCGACACGGATTTCCGGGTCGAGCGGGGCTTCATAGGGGCTGTCGATGCCGGTGAAGTTTTTGAGCTGCCCCGACCGTGCCTTCTTGTAGAGACCCTTGACGTCGCGCGCTTCGGCATCGGCCAGTGGCGTGTCGATATGCACCTCGATAAACTCACCCGGCTGCATCATCTGCCGCACCATGTCGCGTTCCGACCGGAAGGGCGAGATGAAGGCGGTGATGACGATCAGCCCCGCATCGGTCATCAGCTTGGCGACTTCGCCCACGCGGCGGATATTTTCCACCCGGTCGGCATCGGTGAAGCCCAGATCCTTGTTCAGGCCATGGCGGACATTGTCGCCGTCGAGCAGGAATGTGTGACGGTTCATCCGCGCCAGCTTCTTTTCGACCAGATTGGCGATGGTCGATTTGCCCGCCCCTGAAAGCCCGGTGAACCACAGCACGGCTGGTTTCTGGTTCTTCAAGGCAGCATGGAAATCGCGGCTGACATCGGTGGCCTGCCAATGGACATTCTGCGCCCGGCGGAGCGAGAAGTGCAGCATCCCGGCCGCGACCGTGGCGTTGCTGATCTTGTCGATCAGGATGAAGCCGCCCAGCGTCCGGTTGTCGGCATAAGCTTCAAACACGATCTGCTTGTCGGTGGACAGGTTGGCGACGCCGATGGCGTTCAGATCCAGCGTTTTCGCCGCCAGATGTTCCATCGTGTTGACGTTGACCTGATATTTGGGCTGCTGGACGGTCGCGGTGACCATCTGCGTGCCGATCTTGAGCCAGTAGGAGCGGCCCGGCAGCATCTCCTCGTCCGCCATCCACACGATGGTCGCCTCGAACTGGTCGGCGGCCTGGGGCGGATTGTCGGCAAGCGCGATGACGTCGCCACGCGAACAGTCGATTTCATCGGTAAAGCAGAGCGTGACTGACTGGCCAGCGACGGCCTGATCCAGATCGCCATCCATGGTGACGATGCGCGACACAGTGCTGGTCTTGCCCGATGGCAGAACGCGGATGGCGTCGCCCGGCTTGACCGTGCCGGTCGCGATCAGGCCCGAAAAGCCCCGGAAGTCCAGGTTCGGGCGGTTGACCCATTGTACCGGCATACGGAAGGGCTTGTCGGCATCGACCGCGCTGTTGACCTCGACCGTTTCGAGATGCTCGATCAGCGCCGGGCCGGTGTACCAGGGGGTGTTTTCCGACGGCCCGGTGATATTGTCGCCCTTGAAGCCGGAAATCGGCATCGGCGTGAAGGCGGTGATGCCGATGCTGGCGGCGAACTCGGTATAGTCCGCGACGATCTTGTCGAAGATCGCCTGATCGTAACCGACCAGATCCATCTTGTTGACGGCCAGCACGATGTTGCGGATGCCGATCAGGTGGGCGAGATAGGAGTGACGGCGGGTCTGCGTCAGGATGCCCTTGCGCGCGTCGATCAGGATGACGGCGAGGTCCGCGGTGGACGCGCCGGTCACCATGTTGCGGGTATATTGTTCGTGACCGGGCGTGTCGGCGACGATGAACTTGCGCTTTTCGGTGGCGAAGAAGCGATAGGCGACGTCGATGGTGATGCCCTGCTCCCGCTCGGCAGCGAGACCATCGACGAGCAGCGCGAAGTCAATCTCCTGCCCCTGCGTGCCGACCCGCTTGCTGTCGGCCTCCAGCGCGGCAAGCTGATCCTCGAAGATCATCTTGCTGTCGTAGAGCAGGCGGCCGATCAGCGTCGATTTGCCGTCATCCACCGACCCGCAGGTGATGAAGCGCAGCATCGTCTTGTGCTGATGCACGTCCAGATAGGCGTCGATATCCTCGGCAATGAGGGAATCGGTCTTGTAGATGGGGTCTGTGAGGGTGTCGGTCATATCGCTACCTCGTCATCCCAGCGAAGGCTGGGATCTCGTTGATCTTGGGGAGAGTCAGGCGGCCTGGGACCCCGGCCAGCGCCGGGGTTGACGCTTCGGAACGCTACGCATTCCGTGGCGCGTCAAAAATACCCTTCCTGCTTCTTCTTCTCCATGCCCGCGCCGCCGGCATCCTTGTCGATTGCGCGCCCTTGCCGTTCCGACGTGGTGGTCAGCAGCATTTCCTGAATGACCTCAGGCAGGGTCGCCGCCTCGCTCTCCACCGCACCGGTCAGCGGATAACAGCCCAACGTGCGGAAGCGGATCGAGCGTTCGACCGGCACTTCGCCCGGTTCGAGCGGGAAGCGGTCGTCATCGACCATCAGCAACATGCCGTCGCGCTCCACCGTCGGGCGCTTGGCCGAGAAATAGAGCGGGACGATCGGAATGTCGTTCAGGTGGATATACTGCCAGATGTCCAGCTCGGTCCAGTTACTGATCGGGAAGATGCGAATGCTCTCGCCCTTGGCCTTGCGGGCATTGTAGAGGTTCCACAGTTCCGGCCGCTGGTTCTTGGGGTCCCAGCCGTGGGAGGCGGTGCGGAAGGAAAAGATGCGCTCCTTGGCGCGGCTCTTTTCCTCGTCGCGGCGCGCGCCGCCAAAGGCTGCGTCGAAACCATAGAGGTTGAGCGCCTGCTTTAGCCCTTCGGTTTTCCACATGTCGGTGTGCAGCGCGCCATGGTCGAACGGGTTGATGCCCCGGTCCTTGGCTTCCTGATTCTGATAAACCAGCAGCTCCATGCCGCTTTCCTGCGCCATCCGGTCGCGCAGCTTGTACATGTCCTGGAATTTCCAGGTGGTGTCGACATGCAGCAGCGGAAAGGGCGGCGGCGAGGGATAGAAGGCCTTGCGCGCCAGATGCAGCATCACCGCTGAATCCTTGCCGACGGAATAGAGCATCACCGGCTTTTCTGCCTCCGACACCACTTCCCGCAGGATGTGGATGCTCTCGGCTTCGAGTCGCTCCAGATGGGTCAGGGTTTTTGCGTCTGTCATGCGATCCTCGCCTTGCTTGTGCGGATGCTATGGCAGGTTAGGCGAAACGCTGGACCTCCCATATGGGAGGATGTATGAGCATCGCTCATGCGATTGGATGATGGCGGATTATTGGCAGCACTGCATGAGGGGATGTTCCAGCAACCGCTCTGGCATGATTTTCTCGAAAAGCTGCGGCTGCGCACCGGGGCGGTCTACACCACGCTGGTATTTCGCCCGGTGGATGAGGATGCCATCGTCGAGTTGCACGCCGGGCCACCGCCGCCGACCGATCTGCACAATCTGTTCGTGGAAAAATATGGGCGCGACCCTTTCCCCTATCGCCATATGCGCGAAGGGCGGGTCTATGCGCTGGCCGAACTGCTGGAACAGAATGATCCCGTCCATAGCGGCTTCCACCGCGAAGTGATGATCCCGCAGGGCATGACCGACATGCGCTCCATCCGCGTCACTGAACCGAGCGGCGTGGACGGCTGGCTGGCCTGCGCTGGCGGGCGGTCGATCGGCTCGGCGGTCAGCGCGTTGCTGACCGCGCTGGCACCGCATCTGCGCATCGCGTTACGATCCTTTGTGGCGCTGGAGCGGGAGAAATTGCGATCGACGCTGACGTCCGAAGCGTTCGGGCGGCTCAATTTCGGCTGGCTGACGCTCGACGCGCGCTGCCACATCATCGACATGACCGCCCATGTCGAACAGCTGTTCCAGCGCACCAGCGTGTTGCGGCGCGGGCGTTATGACCGGCTGACCCCGGCATCGCCGCTGATCGACCGCGAACTGACCGCGCTGGTCCGACAGATGGCCGACGATCCCGACAGCCGCCCGCGCGCGATCAACCTGAGCCGTGATCCATGGATGGACATGCTGGTCGCGCCGATCCGGGGGCGGCCGGTGTCGGCGGGATCGACCCCGGTGGCGATCGCGTACCTCAGCGGCGATCGCTGGTCGCAGGCGGACCGTTGCGAGCAATTGGTCGAGCTGTTCGGCCTGTTGCCGAGCGAGGCGCGCCTTGCCTGGGCGATCGCGCAGGGCATCCCGATCAGCGAGGCGGCAGCGAACCTGGGCATCACCGTAGAAACCGCACGCAATTACAGCAAGAAAATCTACGCCAAGACCGGCGCGCGGGGTCAGGCGGAACTGGTGCGGATCGTGCTCACCAGCGTGCTGGCGATTGCATGATCTGCAAAATCCTCCCCCGGCGGGGGAGGATTTATGCAACACCCACCTCCAGCAACCGGATCGTCCCCGCGCCCGCATCAATTTCCGCCTGCACACCCACCGGCAGGCTAAACTGGTTGGCGACATGGCCGAACAGCGCGCCCTGAAAGGCTGGCACGCCCAGCGGTTCCAGATGCTGTTGCAGCACTTCCGACAGAGTGAAGCCGCCATAGGAGGGACCAGCGGCGCTACAGCCGCTGCATTGGCCGAACACCACGCCCGCCAGCTTCCCCAGCACGCCGCCCAGCGCCAACTGGGTCAGCATCCGGTCGATGCGATAGGGGGCTTCGTCAATATCCTCGATAAACAGGATCGCGCCGGTGAAATCGGGCAACCAGCCCGTCCCCATCAGCGCCGCCAGCACGGTGAGGTTGCCGCCGAGAAGCCGCCCGCGCGCCACGCCGGGGCGGAAGGTGCGGATGCGGCCCGTGCGCTGGACCAGCCGGTCCTCCATGCCCGGCGGATTGGCGAAGGTCGGGGTTTCGCCATCGAACGCCACAGCGCGAAAGGCATCCCAGGACAGCTTGCCCCAACTGCTCGCGGCATTGGGTCCGTGGATGGTGGTGAAGCCCGCCTTCGCCGCGAAGGCGAGATGCAGCGCGGTCACATCGGAAAAGCCGACCAGCAGCTTGGGGTTCGCCCGGATCATCGCGAAATCCAGATAGGGCAGCAGGCGCGCACAGCCCCAGCCGCCGCGCACCGCAAACACGGCCCTGACCGTGGGATCGGCATACATCGCATTGATATCCGCCGCCCGGTCCGCATCCTTGCCCGCCAGATAGCCATGGCGCTGCGCCAGATGCGGCGCGTCCCTGGGCTTCAGCCCCATGGCGAGGATCGTTTCGCGCACCAGATCGAGATCGAACCCGTCATCGGTAAAACCCGCCGGTTCGATCAGCCCGACCGTATCACCGGGGCGCAGACGCGGCGGCTTGACCAGCGCTGGCGGCGCAACCGGGGGTGCCTTGGCCGCCACCAGCATCACGCCCATGCCGCCCAGCAATGCGCGGCGATCCATGGCCATCGTCAAAAGCTGCTCCTGTCATTGCGCCGATAGCCGCCACCCGTCCACAACAGGTCTATGTCGGGATAATGGCAATCCCCCGTTGGCGGACGACCGAAAGCCAGAAACACGCAATCGCCATCGCTTTCGTTCAGCAGATGATGGCCGTTCGCTTCCCCTTTGGGAAAGGCCGCCATATCGCCTGCGCGCATGAGCGTGCGGCCGTCATCCTCGACCAGCACCGCCTCCCCCGCCAGCATGACGACAAATTCATCCTCATCCTCATGCCAGTGCCGCTGGGCGGATGCGCCGCCGGGTTTCAGCACGACATGGCTGACGCCAAAGTCGGTCAGGCCATGGGCTGGTCCCAGTCGCCGCACCCATCGCGCCGCCACGGCCGCGTCATGGGGCGCGGGATAGCCGGTGTTGTTGGTCTGCGCGATATGCTCTAGCGCGATCCGGGGCATGACCTGTCCTCCTGCTGCTGGCCAAGCGGTCCTCCATTCGCTAACGCCGGGGCATGACCATGACCAGAGCCAATGATGATGTGGTGGCGCTCGCCCAGCGCCTGCTCGCCTGCCCGTCCGTAACCCCCGCGACCGGCGCGGTGTTCGCCGCGCTGGAGGATATGCTGCTGCCCTTGGGCTTTAGCGTGGACCGGTTCGTGGTCGGCGAAGCACCCGACGGGCCGGTCGAAAATCTGCTCGCATGGCGCACCACTGGCGCGGGGCCGCATTTCGCCTTTGCCGGGCATCTGGACGTGGTGCCGCCCGGTCCCGGCTGGACCAGCGATCCGTTCGTGCCGGAGGTGCGGGGCGACCTGCTATACGGGCGCGGCGCGGTGGACATGAAGGGATCGATCGCCGCCTTCGTCGCGGCGCTGGCCACCCTGCCCGACGACCTGCCCGGCACGATCAGCCTGATCATCACCGGGGATGAGGAAGGCCCGGCGGTCTATGGCACGCTGGCGCTGATGGAGCGGATGGCGGCGCGCGAATTGCGTCCGGACCTGTGCGTCGTCGGCGAACCGACATCGTCCGCGCGGCTGGGCGATGTGGTGAAGATCGGGCGGCGCGGGTCGGTCAATATGTGGATCAACGTCGCAGGCACACAGGGCCATGTCGCCTACCCGCATCTGGCCGACAATCCCGTGCCCCGTCTGGTCCGCATCCTCGCCGCGATCGACGCGCTGGTGCTGGACGAAGGGACCGCCTGGTTCCAGCCCAGCAATATCGAGATAACCGACATGGAGGTCGGCAACCCGACCACCAATGTCATTCCAGGCGCAGCCAGCGCACGCATCTCGATCCGCTTCAACGACCAGCATAGCGGTGCGTCGCTGGTCGAACGCATCAGCGCGATCGCCGCGACCGAAGGTGGCACGGTGATGGCGAAGATCAGCGGCGAACCCTTCCTGACTGCGCCCGGTACATTGTCCAGCTTGGTGTCGGGTGCGATTCGGGAAGTCACGGGCGTGGACGCGGAGCTGTCCACCACCGGCGGCACGTCAGACGCGCGCTTCCTCTCGCGCCTGTGTCCGGTGGTCGAGTTCGGCCTGAACAACGCGACCATGCACAAGCTGGACGAGGCGGTCGCGGTACAGGATCTGCGCGATCTGGTGGAGATTTACCGGCTGGTCGTGGAACGGGCGTTGGGCTGAGGGGAAGCTATCCCGCTCCCCGCTCCAGCGCGGCGGGCTGGGCCGTATAACGGCTCAGATAATCCTCTTCGCCCGTCGGCATCGCCAGATGATAGCCCTGGAACAGGGTGCAGCCGATGACGCGCAGCATGTCCATCTGCGCCTGGTTCTCAATGCCTTCGACCACCACTTCCATCCCCAGCCCCTGAATAAGGCCGACGACGGCGGAGCAGATGGTGCGCGCTTCGGCGGATGTCGCGATGTCGCGGACCAGGCTGCGGTCGATCTTGACCCGATCGACCGGCAATTCCTTCAGCCGCGACAGGTTGGAATAGCCGGTGCCGAAATCGTCGATGGCGATACGCACGCCATCGCGGCGCAGCGCAGCGAGTTGGTCCAGCACGCGCGGCTCCATCTCCATCGCCAGCGATTCGGTGATTTCCAGCTCCAGCATCCCTGCCGGCACCTGATGCGTGGCGATGGCGTGGCGCAGGCGCAGGAAGAAATCGGCCTGCCCCAGTTCGCGGGTGGAGATATTGACGGCGATTCGCTGATGGATGCCCGCGCGGGACCAGCGCGCGGCGGTTTCGCACACTCGGCTCATCACCCAGTCGCCCAGCGCGACGATTGCCCCGCTTTCCTCCGCCACGGGCACGAAGGCGCCGGGCATGACGATATTGCGTTCGGGATGCGCCCAGCGCACCAGTGCTTCGGCGGTGACCGTGCGCCCGGTCAGGACGTCGATCTGCGGCTGGAACTCCAGCAGAAATTCGTCGCGCTCCAGCGCCAGCAGCAGGTCGCGCTCCAGATCGGCGCGGTCGGACGCCTCCAGCGCCAGCGCGTCGCTATACATTTCCGCGCGGCCCCGCCCTTCATGCTTGGCATGATACATGGCGATGTCGGCGGCGCGCAGCAGGGTCGACAGCGTATCGCCATGGTCGGGATAGCAGGCGATGCCGATCGATGCGCCGAGATCGACATGCTGGCTGCCCAGATCGAACCGCTCACCCAGCGCAAACTGGATGGCGCGGGCGATCCGCGCGGCGGCATTGTGGCCCGATAAGGTAGGGAAGAACATCGTGAATTCGTCACCGGCGAGGCGACCGATGACCGCATCACCCATTCCCGCGCCGATCTGCGCCATCACCACTTCGCGCAGGCGGCCCGCGACGCGCGCGAGCAACTGGTCGCCTGCGGCATGGCCCAGCGTGTCGTTGACGCTTTTGAACCCGTCGAGATCGATAAAGAACAGGGCGGCCATGCCCCCCTCTTCGCGCTCGGCAAGCTGGCGCTCGACCTGGCGGCAGAAGCTGGTGCGGTTGGCAAGGCCTGTGACCTGGTCGAACAGGGCAAGCGCCTGGACATGGTCGAGATTGGTACGGACCTGGCTGAACAGGCTTTCCAGCGCGACTGACAGATCGGGCAGTTCCAGCCCGATTTCGGACGGCACGCGCGACTGGAGATCGCCATGGGCGGCAGCGAGCAGGCGTTCGGTAGCAGCGTCAATAGCCGTGGCGGTGGTGGCGATGGTACGGCTCGCGGAAGCCCAACTCATCGTGCCGCAAAGAATGGCGATGATCAGCGCGCGGCCGATCTGGACAATATCGTCCTGCGCGCCCGGCGTATAACCCAGCACCAACGACAGGATGAACACCAGCGCACCCGCAGCGCAGGCAAAGGCAGCAGCGCGGCTTTTCAACGTAACGCCGTGCATCTGCCTCCTTACCCCCGCAAGCGACCCCGAAAGAGGATCATGATCCGCCGGATATGAAGGACAGTGGTTAAGAAAAGATCAGCGAAAGCCGCGAAAATCGTTATTTTTTCCGGCGTAAAACAAGATAGAGCGCGCCATCGCCGCCATGGCGCGGATGGGCGACCCGGACGCTGGCGATGCGGTCGGCATAGGGGCTGGTTTCCAGCCAATGGCCGATTTCCCCGCGTATCGCGCCGCGCCGTGATGCCCCGTCCGCCGCGTTTTTGGGCGGCTTGCCGGTCACGACGAGGAGGACGCGGGCGTCGCGCGCCAACCCCGACGCAATCGCCTGATTGAGCCGCACATGCGCCGCCGACAGGCTGTGGCCGTGCAGGTCGATGCTCATGTCCGGGCTGATCGTGCCGCCGCGAATCCGCTTCTCCCAGCCGCTATCCAGCACCGCTGCGGGCGTGCGGACGGGTACGGGGGCCGGTGTCGGTCGCGGGGGTGGCGTTAACCCTGTTTTGGCGGCGACAGCCACCGGCTGGGTCGGGAGCGCTGGCATCACCCGGCCATGCGGGCGGATCGGCCGGACCGATCGGGTCAGCGCAGTCCAGAGCGCGGTTTCATCGGGGGACAGGTGCCGCCGCGCCATCGAACGGCCGGTCAGGGTCGGACGAGGCGCGCCGCCGAGCCGATCGGCAGCAACACCAGCGCGCTGCCGCGTGCCGACATGCCGCCGGCAATGCCCCGCGCCCGCGCGCCCGCGCCCCAGAAACTGTCGAAGCGGTTGGCGCCCTTGATCGCGCCGCCCGTATCCTGCGCGATCCACACGCCATTGGGTTCGGCGCGGTCGAGCGAGAGCAGCACCGGCGCGCCCAGCGGCACGAATTTGGGGTCGGCGGCAACCGTGCCCTCCGCCGTCACCGGCACGCCCAGTGCGCCGATCGGCCCAGCACCAGTCAGTTCGCGGAAAAAGACGAAGCTCTTATTTTCGTTCATGATTGCCGCGCCCTCGACCGGGTTGGCGCGCAGATATTGCATGATGTCCTGCATCGACCCGGCCTGGATCAGACCGCGATCCTTCATCAGCTTGCCGATACCGCTATAGTCGCGGCCATTCTGCCCGTCATAGCCGATCCGCATGACGCTGCCATCGGGCAGGTTGAGCCGCCCGCTGCCCTGCACCTGCAGGAAGAAAAATTCGACCGGATCAGCGGCCCAGGCCAGTTCCAGCCCGCGCCCGGCCAATGCGCCCGCCACGATCTGCGCGCGTTCGTCATAGGGGATGAATTTGGTGCCGGACACCTTGCCACGGATCGTGCGGCCTTTGAGACTCTCGCTGAACTGGCCGAGATCGACGTCGATCAGGTCGGTGGGGCGGCGATAGATCGGCACCTCATAGCCGGGCTGGCGGGTGCGCGATCCGGCAATTTCCGGTTCATAATAGCCCGTGACAAAGGCCGCGCCGGTGCCGACCTGCACTGCTTCAAAATAGCGGGAGAAAAACTCGCTTGCACTGGCTTCGGGCCAGCTGGAGGCCGCCGCGCAGGCGTTGTTCCAGTCGGACCCCTTGGTCAGGCCACTCTGGTCGGTGCGGCGCATCAGCGTGGGGCAGGAAATGCGGAACGCCGTCAACGCCAGCCGCGACCGTTCGCCCGACGGGATCAGGCTGGCAATATCGGGACCGCGCGTGACGCCAAGGCCTGCTGCCGTGCTGCTGTCCAGCGCCGGGTCAGCAGGCATTTCGACCGGCAGCGTCGGGCGCGGTGTGGCGGGGGTCGGGCGCGTCGCCTCGCCCGATGGCACCGGGCGTGACGGGGCGGCGGGTCCGCTGGCCGATGGCGGGATCATCCCGCCTGCGCAAGCGGACAGCGCCAGCGCTGCGATCAGCGCGCCTGCCGAATGCCGGAAACTCATGCCGCGATCACGCTTCGTCGGTTTCGCTAAGCTTCCAGTTGGGGTCGGCGCTGCGAATATCGCGGGTGAAGGTCCAGATGTCGTTGGTGCCAACCGCATCGGTCATCGACCCGGCGACGACATTGCCGTCCTTGTCGCGGGTGACAGCGGCAATATCCGCCTCAAACCGCAGCGCGACCTGTGCGATGCGGCCATCGACCGACGCCTCGACAATCTGCGCCTTTTCGATGCGGACCAGCCGGTTGTCGAGGACATGCCCCTCCGCCTCACGGGCGGCAATCGCCTCTTCAAACGATGCGCGCACATCCTCGTCACATAGCCAGGCCAGTTCATCGCGATCGCCGCGCCAGAAGGCTTCCAGCACCATGCGATAGGCGCTCTTTGCGCCATCGACAAATTGCGGCACGTCGAAGCTGCGGTCGGCGGCGATCAGCGCGCGAACGCCCATTTCAGCCCCCGGTGCGATCAGTCCATCGGCCAGACGCACCGAATCGCCCGCCATTTCAGTGGCGGGGCGCGGTTGCAGGACCGTCACCTTGGCGCGGTCCTCCGCCGGGCGCAGCGCAGGCTCCTGTTCGTGCCCGGTACGCTTGCCGAGAACGGAATAGAGCCGCAGCGCCAGAAAACCGGCGATCATGGCGAGGATGACAATCACATACACGGAAGGCTATACCCTTTGTGTGGGGACAATGTTCCGACCAACATAGGCATGTTTGCACGTAACTTCAAATAGGGGGTTGCACGGCGTGGCATTGCCCTGCCCTTCCGCCCCTGCTAAGCGCGCGGGTCATCGCAAAGGGGGGCTTGCCGCCCGCCGGACAACAGGGAAAGCCAGGACAGACGATGGCCGACGAAGTCGACACCAACTACACCGTGAACACCCAGGTCAACGGCGCCGACACCGCGCCGCAGATCGCGCTGATCAGCCAATATGTGAAGGACCTGTCGTTCGAGAATCCGAATGCACCGGCCTGCTACCAGTGGCCCGACCAGCCGCAGATCGACGTCCAGTTCAACATCGGCGCCGACAAGGTCGGCGAAGAAGTGCTGGAAGTCTCGCTCAAGATCGAAGTGAAGGCCGTCGCGCCGCAGGGCACCGCCTTTGCCGTCGAACTGCTCTATGCCGCCTTGTTCGGGATGCGCAACGTGCCGGAGGATCAGATCCAGCCCTTCATGCTGGCCGAAGCCCCGCGCCTCATCTTCCCCTTCGCCCGCCGCGTGCTGGCCGATGCGATCCGCGACGGCGGCTTCCCACCGCTGCTGCTCGACCCGATCGACTTTGGCGCGCTGTATCTGCAACAGGCGCAGCAGATGGAAACGACCGCTGGCGAGCCTGCCGGTCACGCCTGAGCGTCATGACACCTCATCCGTTCGCCCTGAGCTTGTCGAAGGGTTGGAACGAGGCACGTGACTCGTTCCAAGCTGAGCGAAGTCGAAGCCCCTTCTCTACGTTCAGGGGAGGGCTTCGACTTCGCTCAGCCCGAACGGGATTGGGGATATTTTCATGGGCCTGCTGAGAGCCACCTCCACCATCGGCGGACTGACGCTGGTCAGCCGGATATTGGGGATGGTGCGCGACATGCTGGTGGCGCGCTTTCTGGGCGCGGGGTTGGCGTCCGACGCCTTTCTGATCGCCTGGCGCCTGCCCAACCTGTTCCGCGCCCTCTTTGCCGAGGGTGCCTTTGCCGCCGTGTTCGTGCCGATGTTCAACCGGACGATGGCGGAAGGGGACAAGGCCGTTCCGGGCAGCGGCAAGGCGGTCGCGGTCGCCTTTGCCGGGCAGATCTTGTCTGTGCTATTTCCGGTGCTGGTTCTTTTTTCCCTGCTCATGATGGCGCTGGCCGCGCCGGTGGTCTGGGCGATGACCGGGGGCTTCCCCGATGGCGGCCCGGCCAAGTTCGACCTGGCCGTCACGCTGACCCGTATCACCTTTCCCTATCTGGCGCTGATCAGCCTTGTGTCGCTGCTGGGCGGCATCTTGAATTCGCTCGATCGCTTCTGGGTCAATGCCGCCGCCCCGGTGTTGCTGAACCTCTGCATGATCGGTGCGGTGCTCTTTTTTCGCGGCGCGACCCCGGTTGAGACCGCGCATGCGCAGGCGGTTGCGGTCACGGTATCGGGGCTGTTGCAACTGCTCTGGCTGATCTGGGCCTGCCGCCGCGCGGGCGTGGTGCTGCGGCTCCAGCGGCCGCGCCTCTCGCCACAAGTGCGCCGGTTGCTGGCACTGATCGGCCCGGCGGCGCTGGGCGCGGGGGCGATCCAGTTCAACCTCCTGATCTCCACCAGCCTTGCTGCCCGCTTCCTGCCGCAAGGGGCGGTCAGCTATCTTTATTATGCCGATCGGCTGAACCAGTTGCCGCTGGGCCTGATCGGCATTGGCGTTGGCACCGCCATCCTGCCCGCCCTCTCCCGCCAGATCGGGTCGGGCAATGAGCAAGCCGCCAGCCATACCCAGAATAGGGCGATGGAGCTGGCGCTGTTTCTGGCCCTGCCCGCCGCCGTCGCGCTATGCCTGTCGGCAACGCCACTGATCCGCGGGCTGCTCCAGCATGGTGCCTTTACCGCGACCGACACGATCGGTGCAGCAGGTGCACTCGCTGCTTTTGCGCTGGGCGTGCCCGCCTATGTCCTGATCAAGGTGCTGACACCCGGCTTCTATGCGCGGCAGGACACGAAAACGCCGGTGCGGGTCGCGGTATTCTCCATGCTGTTCAATCTGGTCGGCAACCTCACCCTCATCTGGCCCTTCGGCCATGTCGGCGTCGCGATCTCCACCGCGATCGCCGCCTGGGTCAATGTGCTGATCCTCTACTGGCTGCTCCATCGCCGCGACCAGTTGCGGATGGACGCGCGGTTCCGGGGCAAGGCGCTGCGCATCATCCTGGCCAGCGCGATCATGGGCGGGGCGCTGCTGCTGCTCAATCCGCTGGTCGATCCCTATATGGCGGGCAGCGTGACCCAGCGCGTCATCGCGCTTGGCCTGTTGTGCGGCATTGGCGGTCTGGTCTATGGGGCGGCGGCCCTGATCGTCCGGGCCTATAGTATCAGCGAATTGCGTGCTGCCCTGCGCCGTGCGCCCAAAGCGAGTTAATCGATCCATGCGCGTCCTTTCCGGCATCCAGCCCACCGGCAATCTGCACCTTGGCAATTATCTTGGCGCGATCCGCAACTGGGTGAAGATGCAGGACGAGATGACGGGCGATGCGCAATGCTTCTTCTTCCTCGCCGACATGCACTCCATCACCGTGCATGAAGGGCGCGAACAGCGCATCCGCAACGTGCGCGACATGGCCGCCGCGCTGGTCGCCGCCGGGATCGATCCCGACCGCTCGGTCCTGTTCAATCAGGCGCGCGTCCCCGCCCATGCGGAGCTCTGCTGGTTATTGAACGGCACCGCGCGGATCGGCTGGCTCAACCGCATGACCCAGTTCAAGGACAAGGCGGGCAAGGATCGCGAAGGCGCGTCGGTCGGCCTGTTCGTCTATCCAGTGCTGCAAGCCGCCGACATATTGCTCTATCAGGCGACCCATGTGCCGGTGGGCGAGGACCAGAAGCAACATCTGGAACTGTGCCGCGACATCGCGACCAAGTTCAACACGGATTTCGGCGCAGACGTCTTCACCCTGCCCGCGCCGATCATCCCCAAGGAAAGCGCGCGCATCATGTCGCTGCGCGACGGGACGGCGAAAATGTCCAAGTCCGATCCGTCCGACCTCAGCCGCATCAACCTGACCGACGATGACGATGCGATCATGGCCAAGGTGAAGAAGGCCAAGAGCGATCAGGACATGCTGCCTGAGACAGCCGAAGGGCTGGCTGGCCGTCCGGAAGCCGCCAATCTGGTCGGCATATTGGCGACGATGACCGGCCGCACCACCGACGCGGTCTGCGCCGAATTTGCCGGCAAGGGCTTTGGCGCGTTCAAGCCTGTGCTGGGCGAGGTGCTGGTCGAAACGCTGCGCCCGATTCGCGAGCGTTTCCTGCAATTGCGGACCGACGACGCGATGCTGGACGCGATATTGGACAAGGGCGCGGCCAGGGCGGCGGCGGCGGCGGAACCCACGTTGCGCGCGGCCTATGATGCGATGGGGCTGATGCGTTGACGGGTTTGCCCGCGTGGCAACGTCCCTGACCTGACAGAACATGCTTTGCGCCCGTTCGGTTACTTCGTGCGTTCAAATGATGTTCAGTTGCGTTTTGCTATCGCACGGCGCACATAGTTCATTAGGCTCCATGCCTGGTACAGGACGCAGAAAAATGACCCGTTTCAAGAAGTTCGGCATGTTCGCGGCCCCCGCTCTGGCGCTGGCGGCGCTTTCTGGCTGCGCCACCCCGTTCAAGGCTGATGTGGCGCGCTTTCAGCAGCTCCCGGCCCCGGCTGGCCAGAGCTTCACGATCGTCGCGGATAATCCGCAACTGGCTGGCGGCCTTGAATTTTCCCATTATGCCGCATTGGTCGGTCAACGGCTGAGCCAGACCGGCTATGTCGCGGCCAGCGATCCGGCCAGCGCTGACCTGATCGTCCGCGTCGCCTATGATGTCGATAATGGCCGGGAGAAGATACGCTCGACCGGCTTTGGCGGCGGCTGGGGTGCTGACCCCTTCATGTATGGCGGCGGCTGGGGGATGCGCGGCCGCTGGGGCCGTCCATGGGGCTATGGCTTTTATGATCCCTGGCTGTTCGGCGGTGGCGGCTTCAACGATGTGTCGAGCTACACCGTCTATACCAGCGACCTCAGCATGAAGATCGATCGCGCCGCCGACAATCGCCGCCTGTTCGAGGGCAAGGCGAGTGCACGCTCGCTGTCCAACAAGCTGACCTATCTGGTTCCCAATCTGATCGACGCGATGTTCACCAACTTCCCCGGCCAGAATGGCGAGGATGTGAAGATCACTCTGCCGCCCGAAAAAAAGGGCTGAGGCAGGCACAAGTTACGGGGCGGCTCCCAGCCTGACCCGATTGGCTCGGCGATCTTATGTGGTCGCCGGGCCTTCTTTTTTTGGGTGAGATGCTGCTTATTTCTCCCCCCACCGGGGAGAAGGCGCGGGTGCGCATTTTTTCCTGTCCTCCTCGCCACAACAGCCGTTAGCCTGTCCCCGCGCATCATTGCGTGGGGGAAGCTAAGCCTATGTCCTTGACCGTCCGCATCCTGATCGCGTTGCTGCTGGGCTTGAGTTGCGGCATTGCGCTGACCGAATGGGGCGGGGCTTGCGAGGGGGATGTCGTCGCGTTGGCGCAGCCGCTGGGGTCGGCCTGGCTCAATGGCCTTCAGATGCCGCTCATCCCGCTGATCTTCGCGCTGCTGGTGACCGGTATTGCGCAGGCCGCCACGACCGCGCGGACCAGCGGCATGGCCGGGCGGGCGATTGCGCTGTTCGCCATATTGCTGACGGCGTCGGCCACGGTTGCCGCGCTGGTCGGACCGCTGATGCTGCATCTGTGGCCGGTGCCGCCCGGCGCGGTCGGCGCGCTGACCGGGGCGGAGGGCATATCGGAGGTGCCGGATGTGCGCCCGTCGGCGCAATGGCTGCTGGGCTTTATCCCGACCAATCCGATCCGGTCGGCAGCTGATGGCCAGGTGGTCGCGGTGGTGCTGTTCGCATTGATCTTCGGCTTTGCCGTCACCCGCATTGCCGACGCCCGCCGCGCGCAGCTGACGGGCCTGTTCGAGGCGCTGGCCGATGCGCTGCTGGTGGTCGTCGGTTGGGTGCTGTGGCTGGCACCCGTCGGCGTGTTCGCGCTGGCGCTGGTCGCGGGCGCAAGGTCGGGCCTCGCGACCGCAGGCGCGCTGCTCCATTATATCGGTTTCATCGTGCTGATCTGCGTCATCGTCACGCTGCTGGTCTATCCGCTGGCGGTGCTGCTGGGGCGGATCGCGCCGGGGCGATTCGCCCGCGCCGTCCTGCCCGCGCAAGCCATCGCCTTCTCGACCCAAAGCTCGATCGCGTCGCTCCCCGCGATGATCCAGGCGAGCGACGGGCCGCTGGCAGTGCGCGAAACCAGCCGCTCGATCGTCCTGCCGCTGGCCATCTCGCTGTTCCGCATCACCAGCCCGCCCGCCAATCTGGGGGTCGCCCTCTATGTCGCCGCGATGAACGGCGTGGCGCTGGGGCCGACACAGCTGGTGATGGGCGTATTGGTCGCCGCGATCGTCAGCCTCGCGGCGGTCGGCCTGCCCAGCCAGATCACCTTCTTCACCACCACCGGTCCCATCTGCCTCGCCATAGGCGTGCCGGTCGAGGCGCTGCCGCTGCTGCTGGCGGTCGAGACAGTGCCCGACATTTTCCGCACCGTCGGCAATGTGACGGCGGATATGGCGGTGGCGCGGATCGTAGATCAGCAGGGTGGGAGTGCTTAGGATTGGGATGGATCGTCGAATTTCCAGTCCAGACCATCCGGGAAGGTTGTGCAGAGTTGGCGCGCAAAATTGGCGGGAAAGGCTGTTTTTGGGCCGTTATTCTGGTGCCAGGACTGATCTTTCTAGCCGTGCTGGCGCAAGCGTGGCTTGCCCAAAGACCCTAATGGAACAACGGCCTGATGGATCCCCGCCTTCGCGGGGATGACGGGTTTTGTTAAGGTACCCGCCGTGCCGTGAGAATTTTCACGGGGGCTTCGAGCATCTGGCCCTTCATCACCCCCTCGCCCGCCGTCGCGGATTTGGGCGCGGCGAGGATGGCTTTCACCACATCCAGCCCCTCGACCACATGGGCGAATACGGCAAAGCCCTGATTGTCGCCCGCCGCCTCCGGGTGCGCATCCATGGCGGGCATCTTGCCCAGCACGATGAAGAAATCGGCGGTCGCGCTGCCCGGCGCATAGCGGGCCATCGACAGCGCCCCATCATCATGGGTCAGGCCCGTCTGGGTCGTGGGTTCATGCTTGATCGGCGGCAGCAGCCGCTTGGGATCATTTTGCGCCCCGCCCTGGACAAAGCCATAATCCGCCGCGCCGACGCCGCGATAGAAGTTGGTGCCGTCGAGGCGTTTCTGATCGACATAGGCCAGGAAATTAGCCGCGGTAACCGGTGCCTTGTCGGCATGGACCGACACCACGACCCGCCCCGCCGCCGTGTCGAGCGCCACGCGCACATCGCCTTGCGCCATGGCAGGCAAAGGCAGGAGGAGGGCGATGAGAAGGAGCAGGGCGCGAATCATGCGCCTAGCCTAGCTACTCCCGCGCCGGACGCCAGAGGGGTTTGTCACCCCTCCAGCTGGCGCAGCAGCGCGCGCACGTCGGCGTCGATGTCCGGGTTGCTCTCGCGCAGCCCCTCGATCGTGCGGACGGCGTGGATCACCGTGCTATGGTCGCGCCCGCCAAAGATGCGACCGATTTCGGGCAGGGAGCGCGGTGTCATCTTCTTGGCCAGATACATGGCGACCTGACGCGGCCGGGCGACGGCGCGGGCGCGGCGCTTGGAGCGCATTTCCGAGGCGTCGATCTTGTAATGGGCCGCACAGACCTTCTGGATTTCATCGACGGTGATGCGCCGGGCATTGGCCCGCACCGCGTCCGCGAGCATCCCCTGCGCGAAGTCGAGGTCGATCGCGCGTCCGGTCAACTGGCCATAGGCAACCAGCTTGTTGAACGCCCCCTCCAGCTCGCGGACATTGGAACGGATCGAGCGGGCGAGGAAATCGATCACCGCGTCGGGCACCGGCGGATCGCCCGCGACGGCGCGCTTGGCCTCCAATATGGCGAGGCGCAGGTCGAGGTCGGCGGGCAATATGTCGGCGACCAGCCCGCCAGCAAGCCGCGAGAGGATGCGCGCGTCGATCGATTCGAGCCGCTGTGGCGGACGGTCGGCAGTCACGACGATGCGCGCGCCCGAATCGATGAGGTCGTTGATCGTGTGGAGAAATTCCTCCTGCGTCGATCCCTTGCCCGCGATGAACTGGATATCGTCGATCAGCAGCAGGCGCGCGGCGCGCAGCCGCGCCTTGAACGCCATGGTTTCATTCGCGCGCATCGCGTTCACAAATTCCATCATGAAGCGTTCGGCCGACATGTAGAGCACAGGCGCTGCGGGCGCATGATCGGAAAAGGCGCGGGCAATGGCATGAAGCAGGTGAGTCTTGCCCTGGCCAGTGCCGCCATGAATGAACAGCGGGCTGAACCGGGGTTCCGCCTCCCCCGCCATCGCCAGCGCCGCCGAGCAGGCGAGGCGGTTGCTGTCACCGGTGACAAAATCGGCAAAGCCATGACGCGGCTGGAAATTGGAGGCGACCGGCTGCGGCGCGGGCGCGGCGACCGGTTCGACAGGGACGACTTCGAGCAGGCGCGGTCCGGTCGCATCGGCCGCGCGATGCAGACGGACGTCGCGCACGCCGACATTGGCCGCGCGCCACGCCATGCGCAGCCGATCGCCAAATTGGCCCGACACGAAATTGGCGCTGAAATCCGTAGCGACGAGCAGGTCGAGCGTCTGCGATTCCGGGCAATAGTCGCCCAGCCGCACGGGCTTCAACCACTGGTCGAACATGCGCGAGCCAATGTCGCGGCGCAGCCCGGCGCGGATCGCGGCCCAGGCGGCCTCAAGGCTGGAATCAGCCTGGCTCCCCTCTCCGTCCTGCCAAGCTGTCACTAACGCATGATCCTTCATAGACTTCGCCGACCCTACCCGCTGCCCCCCGGTTATGGGCAGGAAAAAATACGCACGACACCCGATCGGAAAAGCCCCCGCTTTACCGAGTATGATGCGTCAACCAGTCACATGACGACCGCCCACAGGTGATTCGATGGCGGCCGGATTTCAAAAATAGACAGGGGTGCAGGGTTGGATCAAGGGCGCGGGCATTCAAAAAAATGAAATAAAGCCGTTGACTCGGCAAACCCACGGAAAATGAAGGACAATGAAATTATCATTGTTTTTCAGATATTTATGAGATTATTACTATGCTGCAGCGCGTCGAATCGCGGGAAATGCGCGTGTCTGCAATATGACTGGCCTGTGACTGGCGCCGACGGAACGACAAAAAGCCCGCCCCGGCGATCGGGGCGGGCCTTGTCTGTGCCGATACTGACCCGGAAGGGTTCAGGCGAGCGCGCTGACAGCCTTGGTCAGGCGGCCAAACTTGCGCGCAGCGGTATTCTTGTGCAGCACGCCACGGGCGACACCACGCGCCAGCTCCGGCTGCACGGTCTGCAGCGCGGTAGCAGCCGCTTCCTTGTCACCGGTGGCAAGCGCGGCTTCCACCTTCTTCACCAGGGTGCGGATCCGGCTGATGCGGGCGCCATTGATGGCAGCGCGACGTTCGTTGCGGCGGATGCGCTTCTTGGCTTGCGGCGTATTGGCCATTTAGAGTCCTCGGTTCTCGTCAATATATGAAAAGAGACCAGTCGGACTCGCCAACCCGCCTCGTGAAGGTGCGCGCCTTACAGCGGTTCATTCCGGTCGTCAACCGGTCGGCAGCATCCTACTTCTGGCATTTCGGGCAGAAAAAGGTCGATCGACCGCCATCCACCCGGCGCTGCACCGTGCCGCCGCACGGGCATATCTCTCCTTCGCGGCCATAGACACGCCATTGTTTGGAAAAATAGCCCAATTCCCCATCGGGCCGCGCATAATCGCGCAGCGTCGAGCCGCCCGCAACGATGGCGGCGGCCAGCACCTCCCGAATCGCATCGACCAGCAGGGTCAGGCGCGGGCGGCTGATCTTGCCCGCCGCGCGGGTCGGCGCGATGCCCGCCATGTTGAGCGCCTCGCACACATAGATATTGCCCAGTCCCGCGACGATTCGCTGGTCGAGCAGCGCCGCCTTGATCGACGTCGCCTTGCCCTCCAGCGCGCGCGCCAGCGCCGTCGCATCGAAATCCGGTCCCAGCGGCTCCGGCCCCATCCGGGTGAAGGGGCTATAGGCTTCCCACGCATCGCTGCGCACCAGATCGACCGAACCGAAGCGGCGCGGATCGTTGAGCGCCAGCAACCGCCCCGCCCCAGTTTCCAGGATCAGATGGTCGTGGGTGCCGATTTCGGTCGGGTCCACCCGCCAGCGCCCCGACATGCCCAGATGAAATATCATCATGTCGCCCCGGTCGGTGGCGATCAACCCATATTTGGCGCGGCGCGTGAGCGCGGTGACGGTCGCCCCCGTCAGCCGCTGGCGCAGATCGACGGGAATGGGAAAGCGCAGGTCGGCGCGGCGCGGCTCGACACGGGCAAGAACCGCGCCCTCCAGCACGGATCGCAGCCCCGCCACGGTGGTTTCGACTTCAGGAAGTTCTGGCATAAGGACCATCTAGGCAAAGGCGCGACCAATTCCCAGCTTCTTGGCTGGAACGACGCGCAATCTCTGTCTAGAGGATCATCCCATGAGCGAAACAGCATCCTTTGGCTATCGGGACGTCGATGCCGCCGAAAAACAGGGCATGGTCCGTGAGGTCTTTTCCAACGTCGCGGCCAAATATGACCTGATGAACGACGCCATGTCGATGGGCGCGCACCGGCTGTGGAAGGACCAGTTCGTTGCCCGCGTGAAACCGCGGCCCGGCGAGGCAATTCTGGACATGGCGGGCGGCACCGGCGACATCGCCTTTCGGATGCACAAACATGGCGCCCATGTGACCGTGTCGGACATCAACCCGCAAATGCTGGGCGTGGGCATGGAGCGGGCGAAGAAGAAGGGGCTGGAAGGCCTGCTCTGGTCGGAACAAAATGCCGAAGAGTTGACCTTTTCCGACCGCAGCTTCGACGCCTACACGATCGCCTTCGGCATCCGCAACGTCACCCATATCGACAAGGCATTGGCGGAAGCGCACCGGGTGCTGAAATTTGGTGGGCGCTTCTTCTGCCTGGAGTTTTCGACCACGACATGGCCGGGCTTTTCGGACGTTTATGACGTCTATTCGCACAAGCTGGTCCCGCAACTGGGCAAGCTGTTCGCCAATGATGCCGACAGCTACCGCTATCTGATCGAATCGATCCGCCGCTTCCCGCCCATGCCCAAATTCGAGGGTATGATCCGCGACGCCGGATTCGTGAACACGAAAGTCGAACCGATATTGGGCGGGCTAGTGGCGATCCATTCGGGCTGGAAGATTTGATTCCCGCATGACCGCGCACATCACCCATATCTGGCGGCTCCTCAAATGGGGTCGCACGCTGGCGCGTCATGGCGCGTTGCGCGGGATCGAGCGTGATCCGATGACGCCTGTGCCGGTGCGGCGGCTGGTGCGGCTGGCGCGACTGGGCGCGCGGGTTCCCAAGCAGCCCCGCTATGCCGATGCGTTCCAGTCGATCGGCCCGGCCGCGATCAAGCTGGGCCAGACGCTGGCGACCCGGCCCGATCTGGTGGGGGAGGTTGCCGCGCTCGACCTGCTGCGCCTGCAGGACGCCCTGCCGCCTGTTCCCTTCGCTACGATCCGGGCGGAGATAGAGGCGAGCTTCGGCAAGCCGCTGGAGCAGATTTACGCCCGTTTCGACGAAGTGCCGGTCGGCGCGGCCTCCATCGCGCAGGTCCATCGTGCGCTCACCACCGACGGGCGCGATGTCGCCGTCAAAGTGATCCGCCCCGGCGTGACCGAGCAGTTCAACCGCGATATCCAGACCTATGAATGGGCCGCCGCCCATGTCGAGCAATTGGGCGGCGAAATCGCCCGACTGCGCCCGCGCATGGTCATCGCCAATATGAAGCGCTGGACCGCGCGCGAGCTGGATCTGCGACGCGAGGCGGCGTCCGCGTCGGAACTGGCCGAAGCGATGGTCGCAGAACCGGGCTATCGTGTCCCCGCGATCGACTGGGACCGCACGACCGGCAAGGTCATGACGATGGCCTGGATCGACGGCATCAAGATCAGCGACCGCGAAGCGCTGATCGCGGCGGGGCATGACCTGCCCGCCATCGCCGCGCGCCTCGTCAACGCCTTCCTGCGCCAGGCGATCGCCGAGGGATTTTTCCATGCCGACATGCATCAGGGCAATTTGTTCGTCTGCCCCGATGGCGATATCGTCGCGATCGATTTCGGCATCATGGGGCGGATCGACCGGCGCGCGCGCATGTGGCTGGCGGAGATTCTCTACGGCCTGATCACCGGCAACTACAAGCGCGTCGCGGAAATCCATTTCGAGGCGCAATATGTGCCCGCCCATCATAATGTCGCCGAATTCGCAACCGCCTTGCGCGCGGTGGGCGAACCGATGCGCGGCAAGCCGGTGCGCGAATTGTCGGTCGGCGGGATGCTGGACGGCCTGTTCGCCATCACCCGCGATTTCGACATGCAGACCCAGCCGCACCTTCTGCTGCTGCAAAAGACGATGGTGATGGTCGAGGGCGTGGCGACCTCGCTCGACCCCGACATCAACCTGTGGGAAACCAGCGGCCCCTATGTGAAGGGCTGGCTGCGTGACGAGCTGGGACCGGAGGCCAAGGCCGCCAACACGCTGATCGAAAATTGGCGGACGTTGCAGCGACTGCCGGCACTGGTCCGCCGGATCGAGGATGCCTTCCCGGAGAAGGGCGGTGCGCCACCGCCACCGCCGCTGAGCGAGGTGAAGCTGATCCGCGTCGGCGGGGGCTGGCGTTATGCTCTGGTGGCGGTGATGGCAGCGGCGGCTGGCGTTGGAGCGACATTGCTATTATCTTCATCGCTATGACCCGCGAAGAAGCCATTGCCCGGATCGAGATGCGGTCGGCGGCCCTCTGTCTCTCGAAACGGACGCGGATTGCTTCATGACCCCACGCATCCTCCTCATCATCTCCGGCGGCATCGCCGCCTATAAATCGCTCGAACTCGTCCGCCTGCTGCGCAAGCGCGGGATGACGGTGCGGGCGGTGCTGACGGAGTCGGCGCAGCAATTTGTGACGCCGCTGAGCCTTGGCGTGCTGACCGAGAACCCAGTGTTTACCGACCTGTTCAACCTGAAGGACGAGCAGGAAATCGGCCATATTCAATTGAGCCGTCAGGCCGATCTGGTCGTGGTCGCGCCCGCGACGGCCAATATTCTCGCCAAGATGGCGAACGGCATTGCCGATGATCTGGCGACCACCCTGTTGCTGGCGACCGACAAGCCGGTGCTGGCGGTGCCTGCGATGAATGTGCGGATGTGGCATCACAGGGCGACCCAGCGCAATCTGGAGCGGCTCCACGCCGATGGCGTCCACATCATGACGCCCGACGATGGCGAGATGGCGTGTGGCGAATTTGGCACCGGGCGGCTGCCGGACCCTGAGCGGATCGCCGCGGAGGTGGAGCGGCTGCTGGCCTTGCCCAAGCAGGACGATCCGCTGGCGGGGCAGCCGGATTTTGCTGTGGGTGTGCAGCGTTTCTCGACTTCGCTCGAAACGAACGGCGTTCGTCTGGCCGGGCGCCACATCCTCATCACCGCCGGCCCCACCCATGAGCCGATCGACCCGGTACGCTACATCGCCAATCGGTCGTCGGGAAAGCAGGGCTTTGCCATCGCCGCCGCCGCCGCGCGGGCGGGTGCGCGCGTGACTTTGGTGGCTGGCCCGGTGCATCTGCCAACCCCCGAAGGCGTGACCCGCGTCGACGTGCAGACTGCGCGCGAGATGCTGAGCGCGGTCGAAAGCGCGCTGCCCGCCGACGCCGCGATCATGGTCGCCGCCGTCGCCGACTGGCGCACCGCGGACGCCGCCGACCAGAAGCTGAAAAAAGACGGCTCCGGCCAGCCTGCCCCGTTAACGCTGGTCGAAAACCCCGACATTCTTGCAACACTGGGCCATCATGCGCAGCGCCCCGCCCTGCTCATCGGCTTTGCTGCCGAAACCCAGAATATCGCCGGTCATGCGCAGGCCAAGCTGGCGCGCAAGGGGGCGGACTGGATCGTCGCCAACGACGTGTCGGGCGATGTGATGGGCGGGGACGCCAACGCCGTGCAGATCGTCACCGCCTCCGGCATCGAAGCCTGGCCTGCCCTGCCCAAGGGCCAGGTCGCAGACAAACTTATCGCAAAGGTCGCCGATGCCCTCTCCCCTCGCTCCGATTGATATTCAACTCAAGCGCCTGCCCCATGGCACAGGCCTGCCCGTCCCTGCCTATGCCACCGCCCATGCGGCGGGCATGGACGTGGTATCGGCGGAGGAATTGCTGCTGCCACCGGGCGGGCGGCACGCCGTCGCCACCGGCTTTGCGATGGCGATACCGGAGGGCTATGAGGTGCAGGTACGGCCCCGGTCGGGCCTCGCGCTCAAACATGGCATCAGCCTGCCCAACACGCCCGGCACGATCGACGCCGATTATCGCGGCGAACTGAAGATCATCCTGATCAACCTGGGCGACGCCCCCTTCCCGATCCAGCGCGGCGACCGCATCGCCCAGCTGGTGGTCGCCCCGGTGCAGCTTGCCAGCTTCACAGAGGTCGATATGCTGGACGATACCGCGCGGGGACAGGGCGGCTTTGGTTCGACAGGAGTGTGACACGCGATGACGATGCTGCTTTCGCTGATGCTGGCTGCGACCCCGGTGCCCGGTGCCATGCCACCCATGCCACAGGATCTGTCGACCGTACCCGTCATCAACGGCTGGCTGGGTCGCAAGATTTCGCCGCGTTGGTCGGAAGATGTCGCCAAACTCTATCGCCGTGGCGAATGCAGGGGCGCGGTGCCTTATGAAGGATCGAACCTGCTGGAAATCGACATGCTGTTCCTGCTGGCAGGTGACGGCACAGTCCTGAAGGTCGCGCCGGTCAATATGGCCTGTCCCGGCGTCGAGAAATTCGTAAGCGGCCGCATATTGGGTACCCTGCGCAGCAGCTTCCCCAAAAGCGGCGCGGCCGAACCGCGCTGGATGCGATCGCAAGTCCGCTTCCTCTGGTCCGACGCGCCATGACGCTGAGCGATGATCAGCTGGAGCGCTATGCCCGCCATATCGTGCTCAAGGAAATTGGCGGCGCGGGACAGGCGCGGCTCTTGTCGGCCGATGTCGCAGTGATCGGCGCGGGCGGCATTGGCAGCCCGGCGATCCTCTATCTCGCCGCCGCCGGTGTCGGCACCATCCGGGTGATCGACGATGACGCGGTGGCGCTCTCCAACCTGCAACGGCAGGTCCTGTTCGGCACGGCGGACGTCGGCGCGCCCAAGGCGGAAGTCGCGATGGCGGCGGTCGCGCGGCTGAACCCGGACGTCAAACTGATCCCGATCAACGCGCGGATCGGTGCGGACAATGCCGCACTGATGCTGCGCGATGCGGATGTCGTGCTGGATGGCAGTGACAGTTTCACCACCCGGCTGGCGGTAGCGGACGCGGCGCAACCGCTGCGCATTCCGCTCGTGTCAGCGGCGGTCGGCCCGTTCGAGGGGCAGATCGCCACCTATCGCGGCTGGGAAGCGGACAAGCCCTGCTATCGCTGCCTGGTCGGCGCGCCCGAAGATGCGCCGGAACGCAATTGCGCCGAAACCGGCGTTATCGGCGCGCTGACCGGCGCGATCGGCAGTCTGGCTGCGCTGGAGGTAATTCGCGCGCTGGTGCCGTTCGGGGCGGACATGGCCGGGCGGTTGCTGATCGCCGATCTTCTGTCCATGCGTTTCCGCACGCTGGATGTCCCCAAAGACCCCGCCTGCCCGGCCTGCGCCGTGCAACTATGCGTCCCTTAAGGATTATCGTCACCACCGCTGACGCCGAACGGCTGCGCGGCGCGCTGGTGCTGGCCAGTACTCAGGCCGCGCTGGGCGGGGCCGCGGCGCTGTTCCTGCAACTCGACGCCGTCGCCCTGCTCCGCTCACCAATCGCCGCGCCACAGGACATGGCGCACCGCGCGGCGGGATTGCCCGACCTCGCCACCCTGCTGACGGAAGCACAGGCGCTGGGCGTCACCATCAGCGCTTGCCAGAGCGGGCTAGCGCTGTGCGCTATGACGGCGGATGCGCTGCCGCCGGGCGTCGATGTCGGCGGACCTGTGGGCTTTATGCAGGCGACCAGCGATGATGCGCGGCTGCTGTTCGGCTAACGATCAAAAGTCCCGGCCCCAGGCCTTGGCGACATCAGGGTCCGCTGCGCAGGATGCCCGCAGCGCGCGCCACTGCGCCGCATCGAGCGCCGGGCGATAGCGCGCGCCCGGTTCGATGGCAGCGGCAAAACGCTTGCGCCGTTCGCTCGACAGCGGGTGCGAGGATAGCCAAGTCATGGCCTGCCCTTCGCGTGTCGCTTCGCCTTTCCCGCCCATGCGCGTGAAGAAATCGGCGGTGCGTGCAGGGGAAATGGCCGCCTGCCGCATCTGCTCGATCGCAACCCCGTCGGCCGCCGCTTCGGCATCGCGGCCATAGCTGAGCGCCAGCACGCTGTTGAGATAGCCTCCGCTGCTCCCGCCAAAGCCGCCCAGCACGACACTCAGCCCCAATTGTCGCACCAGTCCCGCCACGGTATCACGATGCCGGACATGACCCAGCTCATGGCCAAGGATGCCAGCCACCTCATCGGGCGACCCGGCCTGCTGCACCAGTCCGTCGAACAGGATGATCCGCCCGCCCGGCAGGGTGACGGCATTGACCAGCGGAATGTTGGCGATGGCGACGTCGCGCGCTTCCCCCTTGGGATCGACCTGCGCCACCAGCGCCCGCAACGCGGCGTCGCCCGCCTGTGTATGGCAGAAGCGTCCGCCAAAATCGCCGACCATCGCGTCGCCCATCCGGTTTTCCCAGCTTTGCGGGATCAGCGGCGCAATGACAGCGGGCGCCTCCGCCGCGCCCCAGACGACGAGCGCAGCAATGACGGTAAAGACGCCAGCCGCCGGCCAGAAGCCGAAACGGTCGATCCATCGGCCATAGCGTTCGACTCTGGGAAGATGCGCGGCAATCTCAGCCGGTGCCTGACCGGCAAAACCCATGCGCCAGCCGGGCATGGCGCGATGGCCAAAGGCCGACCGTCCTTTCTCCGCACCGATGACGGTCAGGTCAGCCCAATCGACCGGCGCACCGGTCCAGCCGCTATCCGCCTCCTGCAAATGAAAGCCTGTCATGTGGGACTGGAGCAGCACTTCGCGCCGGACGGCGCTCACGCCATCATAGTGCCACAGCCGAAAATCGGACATGGCGATCAGAACGCTCCTACGTCGAAGGCATCAAGCAGGCCTTCGCCATGACGATCGGTCCTGGTCTGCGACTGCATCAGCTGATCGGTATAAATTTCGCCAGCCGCGCCCATGTGGGTGATGAAGAATTTCCAATGGCGATATTCCAGAAAGATCGCCCCGATCCCCAACGTGCCCACCACCAGCGCGACGTCCACGAAGAATAGCGCAAGCCAATCGTCGGTGCTCGCCTCGAACGAGAATTTCAGGCCGCCGAGCGTCAGATTGTCGATCGCCTCGCGCAGGAAGGCGGCGTAATACGCCAGCGCGATCAAACCCAGCAAAACATAGACCCCCACGGAGATGACCAGAAAGGCAATGATGCGCAGGATCGGCGGGAAGTTGGACGTTACCCAGACACCGCCCAGATATCCGCCAAAGGTTCCAGCTGTCGCCACGGCCAGCAGCACGAACAGGATCGGTGCCAGATAGAAGAGCAGAAAGCGCTTCATGAGCGGCCGGGCGCGGCCGTGGGCGACGAAAGGTTCCGACCCGAAGCTCATCCGGTTCATGCGGCGATTCCACAAGGTCATCATCGACCAGGGAATCAGCAAACCAAACGGCAGATAGGCGACCAGCGTGCGCCACATATATTGCAGGCCATAACCAAAACCGCGATCGTCGCTGCCGCCTCTGATGCCATGCCACCAGGTCCGGCTTAGTCGGTACCGCAGCGCGCGGAAGCGGGCGACGCCGGTAAAGTAGAAGATCGTGAATCCCGCGACCATCGTGAGGATGCCAGCCAAAGCTGTATGTCCTTGCAACAACAATGCCTGCGCGCCGAACTGAAGGAACAGAAAGGGCAGGCCGATCAGCAGCACCACCATCAGGAAACCAAAGAACAGTTCCTTCCCCGTCCCTGTCCATTCCAGCCAATCGTCGATGAAGCGCGTATTCGCCCACAAATAGCGCCGGGTCCGCGCCGTCGCCCAGAAACGATAGACGCCCAGCGTCACGATCGTCAGGAACAAGTTGGTAAAAGCAATCGGCGCATAACTGCGCCAATTGCCTTCGAACGCGAAACTGGCTTGCGCGTCCACATTTTCCGTCATCTATTCCCCCCGACAAGCCCCGGAGGCCACAAGACATGGACGAAAGCGACGGGTCAAGTCAGAAGTCGCGATAGCGTTCGTTGCCCACAAACCCCAATTTCGTCACGCCCGATCGCCTGATATCGGCCAGCACTTCATCGACCGCCAGATAGCGCGCCGCGGCATCGGGCTGGAACTGCAATTCCGGTTCGACCGGCATCCGCAGTGACGCAGCGAGATATTGGCGCAGCGTCAGCCGGTCGACCGCCGAGCCGTTCCAGCGGATCACGCCATCGGCATCGACACCGACCTTGTTCTTGACCGGATCGGGCATCGGTTGCTGCGGCGTCACGGGGGTCTGGGGCAGGTCGATGCCCACACTATGCGTCTGGATCGGGATGGTGATGATGAACATGATCAGCAGCACCAGCATGACGTCGATCAGCGGCGTCGTGTTCATCTCTCCCATCGGCATGTCGCCCGACGGGATAACGGGTGATGACAGGCGTGAAACCATGAAACCCTCCTGCGATAAAATGTTATGTTAGAACATATCTGATGCGCCTTTTCCTGATCGTCGGCAAGTCCCCTTCTATTGACAGGCAGGGCGGCCCATTTATGGGGAAGGCGCGGCATTTGCGGCCGCGCTAAGCTTCGCCTTTCAAGGAAATCCTGTGTCCGCCATGCTCAAAATCACTCTGCCCGACGGTAACGTGCGCGAAGTCGCGCCCGGCACTACCCCGGCGGATATTGCAGCGGCGATCGGGCCGGGGCTGGCCAAGGCAGCGATTGCAGCGCGGGTCGATGGAGAGTTGCGCGATATCAACCGCCCGCTGGAGCAGGACGCGACGCTGGCTCTGGTCACGGCGAAGGATGAGGCCGACGCGCTGGAACTGGCGCGGCATGACTTCGCGCATATCCTTGCCGAAGCGGTGCAGACCCTGTTCCCCGGCACGCAGATCACCTTTGGCCCGTCCACCGACGACGGCTTCTATTATGATTTCGCGCCCAATCCCGAACGCGGCCCTTTCACGGACGAGGATCTGCCCGCGATCGAGACGAAGATGCGGGAGATCATCGCCGCCAACAAACCGTTGCGCCGCGAAGTCATCGACCGCGACACGCTGATCGCGCAATGGCAGGCGGCGGGCGAGACGTTCAAGGCGCAGTGGGCCGCCGAACTGCCGCAGGGCGAGGAACTGACCGTCTATCATAGCGGTGACGGCTGGTATGACATGTGCCGTGGCCCGCATCTGGCCTCGACCGGGCGGCTCGATCCGTCGGCCTTCAAGCTGACGCGGGTGTCGGGCGCTTACTGGCGCGGCGACCAGAACAACGCGATGCTCAGCCGCATCTACGGCACTGGCTGGCTCAACAAGAAGCAGCTGGCCGAACATCTGACGCGCCTCGAAGAAGCGGCCAAGCGCGACCATCGCAAGCTGGGTGCGGAGATGGACCTGTTCCACTTGCAGGCCGAAGCCCATGGCAGCGTATTCTGGCACCCCAAGGGCTATCTGATCTGGCGTCAGCTGGAGGCCTATATGCGCCGCGCGATCGACGATGCGGGCTATCGCGAGGTCAAGACGCCGCAGGTGATGGACGCGCGCCAGTGGGAAACGTCGGGCCATTGGGGCAAATATCGCGAAAATATGTTCGTCATCCCCGACGAAGTGCCCAACGTGGACGATGAAGGCCCGCTGGTGTCGGACGATGCCGACTGGATGGCATTGAAGCCCATGAACTGCCCGGCGCATGTGCTGATCTTCCGCCAGGGGATCAAAAGCTATCGCGATCTGCCCTTGCGCTTCTACGAAAATGGCTGCTGCCACCGCAACGAGCCGCATGGCGCGCTGCACGGGCTGATGCGGGTGCGGCAATTCACCCAGGATGACGCGCATATCTTCTGCCGCGAGGATCAGATTGTCGAGGAAGTCCGCGCCTTCTGCGCGCTGGCCGACCGCATCTACAAGGATTTCGGCTTCACCTACTCGATCAAGCTCGCCCTGCGCCCCGAAAAGCGTTTCGGCAGCGAGGAGATGTGGGACAAGGCGGAGAATGAACTGCGCGCCGCCGTCGCCGCCGCGGGTCTCAACACGCCGGAGTTTGGCTGGGAAGAATTGCCGGGCGAAGGCGCCTTCTACGCGCCCAAGCTGGAATGGCACCTGACCGACGCGATCGGCCGGACGTGGCAGGTCGGCACGATCCAGTCCGACCGCGTCCTGCCCGAACGACTCGACGCCAGCTATGTCGGCGAAGATGGCGAACGGCATCGCCCCGTCATGCTCCATCGCGCCATTTTCGGCAGCTATGAACGCTTCATCGGCATTTTGATCGAACATTATGCCGGGCGCTTCCCGGCCTGGCTCGCCCCGGTGCAGGCCGTGGTTGCGACCATCGTGTCGGACGCGGACGATTATGCGGGCGAGGTGCTGGCCAAGCTGCGCGCGGCGGGCATCCGCGCCGAAGCGGACCTGCGCAACGAGAAGATCAATTACAAGGTGCGCGAACATAGCCTGGCCAAAGTCCCCAACCTGCTGGTCGTGGGCCGGCGGGAGGCGGAGGAAGGCAAGGTCGCGCTGCGCGTGCTGGGCAGCGACGGCCAGAGCTTCCTTTCGCTCGACGAGGCGATTTCCCGCCTTGCAAATGAAGCCCGCGCACCCGATATGCTGTAGCGGCTGCAATGCCACAGGGTTCGTGATTCCTTGACTGAGGATCACGGACCCCTTTGCGCTTTGCCAAAAAGCCGCTAAGAGCCACTCGTTTTTGCAACGACCATAGGAGATACTGCTATACGTCCCCCAATGATGCGCCGCCCGCTGGCGCCGCCGCCGAAATCCGGCCCTCGCTACAATGAATTCATCACGGTCCCCAAAGTCCGCGTGATTGACGGGGAAGGCGAGAATCTGGGTGTGATGTTTACGCAGGAAGCGATCGAACAGGCGGCCGATGTCGGCCTGGACCTGGTCGAAGTGTCGCCTACCGCGGACCCGCCGGTCTGCAAGTTTCTGGACATCGGCAAATATAAATACGAAGCCCAGAAAAAGGCGAATATCGCCCGCAAGACGCAAAAGACGCAGGAACTCAAAGAGATCAAGATGCGTCCGAACATCGACGATCATGACTATGATACGAAGATGAAGAAGGTGCATGACTTCATCGGCGACGGCGACAAGGTGAAGATCACCCTGCGCTTCCGTGGCCGTGAACTGAGCCACCAGCAACTCGGCATGGCCCTGCTCCAGCGCGTCGCGGAAAATGTCGCCGAAGTCGCCAAGGTCGAAGCCTATCCCCGCATGGAAGGCCGCCAGATGCTGATGGTGCTGGCGCCGAAATAAGCGCGGGTTTCCGGTTTGAGAGATAGAGGGCGGTGCCGGGAGGTGCCGCCTTTTTTGCATTGTGCGGAAAGTAGCGTGGCTGTCTGGATAGGCAACAGCAGGCGAGAGTAGGCGATTTTTGATCGTTGGGTTTCAAGCTTCAGAACACCCAAAGCAAACTTCAATCCTCTCTCCGCAGCATGTTCAATTTAAGGCGTCGATCAATCATTTTATTCATTGCTTTTAAAGAGTTATCATCGCGAGGCAGGTCAACATAAGCTAACAGGTCTTCATGCTTCTCAAAATCGTGTCCTTGAAATATCCAATATAATACATGCCGGGTAAGAATGTCGCGAAGCATCTGACTTTGTTCCATGAAGGCATCTTCATGTCCTCGAGCATGAACATGCTCGTTCCTTAAGCGAGCAATATGACTTAATTGCCACTTTGTGAGTTGGTATTCATCATCAGCAAAAGTTGCCCGATCAATTACCTTCTGATTTGAGCGCTCACGAGCGGATTCTTCGACATAAATCTTCTCAAGTGCAGCCCAAAATCGGAGCAAACGATGGTTGCCATCGCGCGCTTCAAATGCATCCTGTGCAAGCTGCAGGGCAGTCACAAGCATTTGCTTGAGAGGATGATTCCCCAACGCGAAAAGCGCTTTCCTCGTATATTTTGCGATTTTTAGATATTTTTTAAATTCTGGCTGTTGCGCGTTCCAAGCCTTTTCATTGTAGTTCGGATCATACCAAATACGATTCTTGCCGGTCGTGTCCCACGGGGTGGTGTAGGAAGGTTTTCCTGAGAAGGGTGGCCACCGTCGATCTTCTGGTAGGGTTCGGATGCGAACTCGAACCTGGAGAAGAAGACGATGACCGACGACAGAAT
>NZ_QVRA01000012.1 GCF_003591655.1 Sphingobium terrigena | reverse complement strand
CAGAACGCAAACGGGCAGATTTGTCGGTCACGCCGGCATCCGCTATTCTCCTTACGGGAACGACTCGAATTACCGGTTCAGTATAACTGCTTCCGCAAAGGGCGTTAATCGGTTCCGCTCAGAGATGATCATCGAAATGAAGGCACGCGGCGACCCGATCGACATGGTGCTGATGGCCGACCATGGCAGCGAGCGGCCTGAAACCGACGACTTTGTCCCGCTGTTCCGCGCCTGGATGGATAATCACGGCATCCCGAACGAGGTCGTTCGTTACGAGCCCAAGCGCTTCAAGCATTGGCCGCCTTATTACTCGTTGCTCGAGAACCTCCTGACCAACGGCACCTTGCCTTCGATCAGCTTCGGTCGCCACAGTTGCAGCCAGAAATGGAAGATCGCGCCGCAGGACCGCTGGACCGAGGCCTGGCAGCCCGCGCTCAGCGCATGGGCGCGTGGCCAGAAGGTCGTGAAGCTCATCGGCTATGACTGCTCGCCCGCGGACAATCGGCGCTATGCCGAGCGCGAAGGCCATGTCGATCTGCGATACGAGTTTCGCTGCCCTCTGCGCGACTGGGGCTGGGATCGAGACGCTTGTATCGCACGCATCCGCGCCGAAGGACTGCCGATCCCGGTCAAATCCTCCTGCTTCTTCTGCGCCGCCATGAAGCCCCATGAAGTGCGGACCCTTCCTGCCTTGTATCTTCGCCTCATCGTCCTGATCGAGGCACGGGCCGCCCCGCGGCTTCGCACCGTCGACGGGCTGTGGCGAAAGCCCATCAAGGGCCGCGGCGCCGGCGAGGCTCGGCCTGGCTCGATGACCGAGTTCATCCGCGCCGAACATTTACTCGATCCAGAGGAGGTTGACCGGATCATCGCCGAAGCGCCGGGGGACTTGCTTGCTTTTCAGCAAGCCGCCGCGCGGGTTGCCCTGGAGCACCGTGAGCCAATCGGTGACTGGATCGCCAGGTTCAATGCCGGACTGGATCTCCGGTGCTGACCAACGTCCGTACGGCGCAATGCACGCGCTAGCCATTCTGGTGGATGGTCAGCCGCAGCAAGCTGCGCCCTTGCCCTCGATCTGGATCGGGGGGCATGGCACGGTTCCGTAAGAACAGAATACGCAACAGTCTCCGGGCGTGGGCCTGAGCACGGTGCCGCAACCTGAGCAATCGTAGAAAAACTGGCAGGCGTTCGTCGGCATGGTCTCGGTCTTGGCCGTACCGCAGTTCGGGCAGGTGATCGTCGAGCGCAGCTCCGGCGTTAGGTCAGACATAATGATAGCCTAGCCAGAGCAGCACGGTGCCAATCAGTAGCCCGACAAGCGTAGCTCGGCGCATGGAGAGAGGCGTGCAGGTGTCGCCTGGACCGCAACGCGTTGCGGCAATTTGCTGCCGAAGCAGCAGCGTGGCGCCGCCGAGCAGGCACAACGCGCCGATCGCAAGCAGCGGGTCGCGATAAGGCTGGGTGGCCATCGCGATACCGACAAGCCAGGCAGATCCGATGCCGAGTGACGCCAGCACTATCGGCAGGCCGCAGCAGGAAGCGACACCGAACGCTGCTGCGATGCCACCAAAGGTCAGGGACGCTGAACCCAGGCCTTTCGGTACGCCCGCAGACGATGGTGGTTCGGACATATCGACTCCTTGTATGATGTTCGGTCCCGTCCTAGCGTCTGTAGCGGCTACAGACTCAAGCGGTAATTTGAACATGCCAATGCCTGCAATCACGATCGCGATCGGCGAACTCTCTCGCCGTACCGGCTGCAACATTGAGACGATCCGTTATTATGAGCGGATCGGCGTGCTTCCAACGCCACTGCGGCGGGGTCGCTATCGCACCTATGATCCGGAGGATGTGAAGCGGCTGTCGTTCGTGCGACGAGCCCGGGAACTGGGCTTCCCGATCGATGGCGTGCGAGCCCTTCTTGCACTCGCTGACGGTGGCTCGGCTTCGTGCGGCGATGCGCGTGATCTTGCAAAGGCTCACCTAAACGACGTGCGGACCAAGATCGCTGATCTTCGGCGAATGGAGCATGTGCTCGACGAAGCTGTCGGGGCCTGCGAGGCTGGAGATAATGCCGGTTGCCCGCTGCTCGATGCGCTCTGCCTGGGTGCCCGCGGGGTGGGGGCCGGCCACCAGCCGATTGACCGCGACGCTGGGTGAGGCGACCGCCCTCCGATCGGAGGGTTGATCCGAAACCCCATCACCTGTCCTGTGTTGGCGACATGATCCGGCTCACCGACACGCTGGCCCAGCGCCGTATCCTCTATCCTCGTCCGATCGCGACGCTGCCGGACATCATGATACTCGACATTCCCGCCGCCTTCGCCGGTCCGACCCTGCCGCTCGGCCACTATTATCCGATCATCCTCGAGACCGAGGCGGAATTGCGCGAGCTGGTGGATTATCTCGATGCGCCCCGGCCAGCGGTCATCGTCCCCGATCTGCTCGATCGCCGGCCTACAGCGCTTTGCGCCAGCCAGATCACGCTCGCGCATTATGCCCCGCCCAATCCGGGATGGCCCTACCTCCTTCTGTGCCATTGGCCGCGCGCCTGCACCCGGCTCGTGCCGCCATCGACCGACATGTTCGCCCGCGGCAGCTATACAATGGAGCTGCTGCACACCTCGCCACAGCTCGGGCATCAGAGCCTGATGCTGCTCGAAACGCTCCGAACAGGACAGGAGCTCGACGTGACCATTGTGCCGCCATCCGGACCAACCCCTGGCGGCAGCGCCTGAAACCTCCAAGGGTGCCTCGATCATGATGGATGTTGAGTGGTGTCGCGGGACAATTGCATATCAGATCTGATTTAGACTAAGCTGCGCGCAACCGGTCGGGTGAGCTTGCCGACCGGCCAGGGCCAGCCGGCGTCTTGAGAAGCGTCGGCGCGCCCGCTCGCACAGCTTATGGCATCCTGTCACGGACGCCAAACCGGCTGGATAAGTCTGCCAACTTCATTCAAATCACGCGCATGATGTGCATCGAGCGGCCATGTCTTCGGCATCGCGTCATCATAGGCTGCGCTAAGCCACCCATCGCGTTCGTCGCAATGCTGGTGCCAGTACGCCCGGAGCTCCTTGATGCGGCCGTCGGGCACGAAGACGCTGGCGAGATGCGCGAACTGGTCATGTTGGGGGACGGGCACGGCGCTGCCGCGCCATTCTCCATAGAGGAGGCCCGCCGAAACAGCCTGCAGCACACCGAGGAGCAGATAATGTGCCCGCGCAAATTCTTCGAGATTGAGGCCCTGTCTCAGACCGGCCGCCTGCGCCCGTGAGAATGTGTCTGCGGCATGGGCAATCGTCTTGTTCCTCAACGCCAGGACATCAGTAAACACCTGATCATCGAGCATGCCATCCAGCCGATCGAGCACCGCATCGCCCAGCCGGTCCGTCCGCGATCGCACTTGAGGATCGGTCTGCGACAACATGTCGAACAGCTTGTGCTGCTGTTCTGCTGTCATCCAGCCATCTGGCCCCTGGGTCGGTAGCCACTGCATTTGCACGCCCTCATTCGGGTCGTGCTTTGCCATCCACGCCGCGACATCCCTTTCACGCGCGGCTTCCCAGTCATACGGCAAGCCGTCCTGGCAAACGAAAATTTCCCGAGTGAACAGATCTCGGTGGGCGCGGACCTCGTCTACAATCCGACGTAGCGACACAACACCGCGCTGTGGCTGTCGGGGATTTGATCGCTCGAGGAGCCGACCGATCGCAATCACCTGTCCCGCGACATAACCACGGTCGAGCATGGCGCCAAGAATGGGCGCGACGGAAGCATTGGGACCATCTTCCTGGGCATAGCGCCGCGCTTCATTGGCCATGCGCCACGCAGCATCCTGCCACAGCATGTCATTGAACTGCGAAGAGATCGAATGCGCGGGATCGCCTCGCAACAGTTCCGACCAGCTTTCCGAGCGCGCGCGGAACCGCAGCAGCGCATCCCGGTCTTCTACATCACAGTCGTCAACCTTGTAGGACCAGATCCTGGACTGGATGGGTGTTTTCGCAGCCATGGGCCTCCTTATTTTTGCTCCTGAGTTGCAGGTATAGTGCGCGACAGCCGCCTCTATGACCAGCAGGTCGTCCAGGTATCGGTCCCCCTCGCGACGCGAGGGCATCGCAAATATTCAAGCAGGCGATAGGATGGCGCGATGGACGCCGATATTTCCTTCCTCAGTCTCACGCCGCGCGGCGTGCCGCTGGTCCTTCCGTGGCCATCACCAGGCCTGCCCGGCGGTTTCATGCAGTTCGAAACCGGCGAAAGCTGGCGGGGGTTCGTCATGGATCTTGCGATCGATCCCCTGATCCCGTTGATCGTGCAGGCCAAGTTTGCCCGTGCGCAGAAGCTGTATGTTCTCGCCTGGCTAGAGAACGACCTTATCAAGGCCGGTGAACTGGCGGCACTTGTGGCGCTCGAACTCGCGCTCAACGACCGATATGGCCAGCGCTTCGGCAAGCCTGGCAAGCGCAAGAACTTTGCCGACCTGCTCAAATATATGGTCGTCGGGGATGGGCTGTCCGACGCCGCAATTCCGATGATCGTGAGATGCGGTGGCACCGCCGTCGGCCTCCTCCTTGGCGAACGAAAGCCAAGCCTTGCGGCCATTCGCAATGGCATGGCCCATGGCGATCCGTTCGACGCATTGCCCTATGGCGGATTGCTCGAATTGGTCAGGGATCTGATCGGTTACGCATATCGGGATTACATCGCGGAAGGCTGCGCGACCGGCACGCCATCGATGACCAGCCTCGGTGCGACATGACGCTGGCTGCAACCACAGTGGATGTTACCCGGGATTGGTTCTGGGAAGGGAATATTGCCGATGCCGTGGCCGGCTTCCTGCTCGCCGACGGTTGGTTGATCCAATCCAAAGCCGACACGCGCACCAAGGAGCGCGGCATAGAGTTCACGCCAGCAAAGGCCCGGTGGCGTTATATGTCGAAGCCAAAGGCTGGCCATCGAAAACCTATCGGGATCCACGACGAGCTGGCCAGTCAAAGCCGACCAATCCCACGAATCAGGCTGCCCATTGGTACGCGCAGGCAATGCTCAAGGCCCTGCGGCTTCAAACGGCCCATCCGGACGCCGTTATCGCGATTGCGCTCCCCGATGTCCCTCGATATCGCCGCCTCTTCGAGGAAACCCGTGGAGGACTGGCAAAGCTGGGCGTCGCCCTGCTCTTTGTGAGCGAAGGTGGGCGGGTTGACCCGGTCGGCCTTTAGCCGGGTGGCTTACGGTATCTGAACCCCTGATTTGTCCGCATTTCGATGCGGTAGCCCGCCCATTCAAGATCGCTCTCAATGTGCCGATCTTCCGCCAAGATGTAGCGGACCGACAGGGCTTCGAGCAGTTGCACCAGATAGTGACGGTTGAGCCCTTGCGCGCTGTCGTCCGGGATCTCTGCGTTGGAATAACCGGTGAAAGATGCCCCAAGAGTCATCACCACGCCGCAGTGAGGGGTAAGTGGAAGCCACCATGCCCGGGCGGCGTCACCATTGGCGCGCTTGCGCGCCGCTTCTTCGCCCGGCAGTCCAATGGCAATGACGGGGTTGGTCGAAGTTCGAAACCGCAGCCCGGTTCGATATACCAGCATGCCCAGTTCCGCCGCATCGTCCAGATAAGGCGCCTCCTGCAGAATTCCTTCGTGAAAGAAGTCACGGACGGCATCGGGATGCGCGGCAAGCGCCATGTACATCGCTCGCTCTTCTTCACTGTCGTCAGCCGAGAATCCGTGGCGTCGAATGCGCTCCTGCTCCATCTCGATGAAGCGCAACGTCTCAAGATTGCGGCGTTGAAGATGATGGATGAGTCCATAGAGCGGCTCTATGTCGGACTCGTCCAACTCAGCGGTGCGGCCGGACGTGACTTTGCGCCATGTGCTTCCTTGCGTGAACGGGGTCTCGATCTGATCGTTGATGGTCCCTTCGATCGACCGCTTCTCTCCCTTGAACTCGTAATCGTGCAGTTTCTCTTCATATCCGATCCGGGAAATCGATTTCCGTTCGGCGACGATGTCACGACCGTTATAGGCGGCCAACGTCGTGACTTTATTTTCATCATCATGGCACGCGAACTGCGTCAGATAGAATTGCGGCACATAATGATGGCGATGGGGATCGTTGGACGTCATGGCCGCAAGGTGGCCTTGCGCCGATCGGAACACAATGTTCAGGCATCGATCTCGTCGCCACGCATCAATGTGGACTCCCCGACAACATCTGGGGCACTGATCCCTGCGAATTGGAAGCAAAGGAGCGCGACGGTGGCACCGTCGACCCGGGCAACGGAGATCACGCTGTGAATCTGTCAGCGACATAAGCTATGCCCTCGATACGAGACAAATAGCCGAGGCCGCGATTGCCGATAATGACTGACGACTATTTCACAGATCGCGAATTCGGCGCTGTCCCCCGTGCCTCAGAATCGATCGACGAACGCCTTTGGGGCGGCCTTCACAGCCTGATCGAAACCCGTCTGGACGATGCCTCTTTCGGCTATCGGTTCCCGCTGGCCTGTCCGGACGCGGGGAAGCGCCCCTGTGGCTGCGACCGATCGGCCTTCGCCCTCATGCTCGAAGCGGAGGTCCCGCAAATCGAGTGGCCCTTGCGCCCCAACAAGTTGCCCGAGACGCCTGTCATCCTCGATCTTCTCGAATTCTGCGCGAGAGCGGTTGGGCAGCCCGTCGAGGGCAGCTGGCATGGGTTTTTCGATCATTATCACCTTGCCTGGGACCGCGATGCCGGTCTCACGGCCTTTGTCGCCGATGTGAATCGCGTCTTCGCGCGCAACGGTCTGGCCTTCGAGATGATAGCGGAAGGAAGGATCCAGCGACTTTTGCCGGCGGCGCTTCGCGTCGCCTTGATGCAGGCGCGGTTCGCTACCGGCGACGCCGAAACCGATCGTCTCCTCGAGACGGCACGATTGCGTATCCTCGCACCCAAATATGAGGATCGTAGTGACGGCCTCGAGAAGCTTTGGGATGCCTTCGAACGCATCAAGACGCTTGAGCCGGGCAATGACAAGCGCCTCACAGCCGATGCCATGCTGGACTATGCCGCACGGCCCGGATCAAAGCTGCGCGCGACCCTGGGGGTCGAGGCGGACGCGCTCACCAAGATCGGCAACACCCATCGAATCCGGCACTCGGAAATTTGGCAGGAGCCGCTCGAGACGGCCTTGCAGACCGACTATCTCTTCACCCGGCTGTTCGCCTTCATCTATCTCCAACTCAAAGCCAGCAACCGTGCCGCCTAGCAGCGGCGCAAAACCTGCTGCTCGAACGCGACGTGCTGCCTCCGCGGGCACTGCCGGTAATCCGAGCTATGCGGCCTACGACTATCAGATCGACGTCACGATCTGGCTCGCGCTCGAGATCATGCTCGCGAAGGGGCTGAGCGATGAGATCGAGATCGAGCCGCCATCCCATGAAGATGTCGAAGCATCGTTGAAGAATCCCGACATGGCCTCGCTCGGCGTCTCTGCCGGGACGCGCGACACGCGTCTTATCGTGCAGGTCAAGTCGCGCACGACCGCGCCATGGACGTCCAAAGCCTTCGCCGATGTGCTCCTGGGAAAAGAGGCCGAGGCCAAATCGAAAGCTAAGACCAAGGGACCGGCGCCTCGTGTTCGCCCGCTCGATATGTTGGTCGCCGATCCGACCGCCAAATATCTGTTCATCACCAATGAGGGTTTGGAATCAGGCCTCCGGCCCCATCAGAACATCGCGTTGCTGTCGTTCCCCGACCTCGGAGATCTGCCGCCCTATTGCCGCGCGGGGCGAACAGCGACTGAGAAAGCCGCCTTGGCGAAGCGTATCGGCATTTGCGACACCATCACCCTGGAGATGCTGGAGTCCCGTATCTTCAAGCTTGTCGACGAACACGGAAACGTCCCGCCTCAGAAGCTGCTCAAATGCCTGGAGGACATGCGCGATGCGGTACGCAAATGCCTAGGAGGCGCTCATGGCGGCCACTGGACGATGGCGGATCTCCTCGCCACCATTATCGACAATGGTGGCTCACGCCTCGCGCACCGACGGCACGACCAGTTCGTGCCGCCTCGATCTTTCCATTCCATCGAGCAAGCGCTCAGCGAGACGCATGCCGTGATCATCGTTGGGCCCTCGGGCACCGGCAAATCGCTGGCCGCAGATGTCCTGGCTGCAAAGATGGCGCGCCAGAGCCCGGCCTTCCTTGAGCGCGCCGTCCTGGATGCTGGCGAAGCGAACAGCGCGCTCACCGATCCCGGTCCGCTGCTGATCCATCTAAGAGATCCTTGGGGGGATTCGGCGCCCTCGATAGAAGCCGCACGCTGGACGTCAAAGCTCCCGGGTCTTTTCCGGATGGCCGGTGATGCCCACAAGTTCCTGATTACGACGCGGTACGACATTTTCAAACGAAGCGAGCCGGGTGAGGCCCTTGAATCCTACACGATCGCGATCGAACCCGAGGACTATACTGCAGCCCAGCGCGCCTTGATTTACGACAATCATGTTGGTGAACTGAGTGGCCATGCCCATGCCCTCGCACTCGCTCATCGCGATGTCGTCCTGAGCCGGGTCCGTCGGCCCTATGAGATCGAACGGTTTCTGGCGGCGCTCCCTCGCGAGAAGGAGGACAGCCCAAGGTCCGTCTATGAAATCCTCGATGCCTCCTCGATTGAAGCAATCTCCTCGGTCATTCGCGACCAGGTGCTGGGTTGGGGCGAGGACGGTGTTGCTTGCGCAGCGGTCCTCTGGGGTTTGATCAGGTCGTCCGGCTCCTTTGACCTGGCCGACCTTCGTCGCGTGCTCCGGATTTTGCGGAACACCTACGGTCAGAAACCCCATGTCGAGGGGTTTATCGACTTCCTCGGTGCTGGCCGCAATCTTCGGATAGGCGACGATTCCATCAGGCTCCAGCACCCGCGGGTCGAGGAAGGTTTGCGCCTGGCGCTCGCCACGAACCGTGCCGAGACAGAGGCTGTGTTGACTGCGCTCGCCGAGACGCTTCTGACGATCGCTGGCGGTGCCGATGGCTGGGCATCGCGCGGCGGGGTAGAGATCGTTCGTGCGGCATCCAATCTGGAGGCGGTCGAGATCGAGCTTGCCGCTTCGGCTCAGGCACGCCTCGACGCGGCTCTCGCCGCCCGAGTGACGGCTCCCACCGGTAGCGGGTCGTTCGAACGCGCCTTCGCGGACCTATCGCAATTAGCGTCCCCCGAATTCGCACCGCGTCAGTTTAGCGAATATCTCATGCGTCTTCCGCCGCGCGAAAAGGGTGCTTGGCCTGGCCAAACCTGGATACCGCCAGAACTGTCAGCCGAAGAGATCGAGCGCTTCCGGGAGGATCCAAGAACCGGCAGCCTGCTGCAAACCTTCATTCGCGGCGTGTTGCCCTTTACCGACGGCGACTATGAGGAGGACTTCCTCTCGTTCGCGGGCTTGTTCAGCCATGACCTTGGCGGCGCTTTCGGCGCTGCCGTAGAAACGCTCGCCAGTTTGCAGGCGCCCGGTGATAACATCGACACAATTGTTGCCGGCGCCGTCGCGCCGGGAGGGCCTGGTTATGATTTCGTCATCGACACCTTCATCGAGGCCGAAAATGAGGTGGACCGCTGGTTCGAGAACTACGCAAACAACGAACAACGACGCGCGCGCGAACACGAGGTTGACGCGATTGGCGCTGATCGCATTCTCGAGGAGCCCGGCGAGCGTTACTATACCGCTGACGCGGGCCTCAAAGCGGTAGCCCTTTCACGCCTGGCGGCGGCGGGGTGGGACTGGCTGGAGGGGCATAAACACGGCGCAGCGATGGTCTATGCACTCGCCTCTGCTCAGAGCAATGCGCGTGGGAATTTCTCGGCACCCTATCTTCAGACCCTGCTCAAGCACGCGGATGATCGGGCCTTGCCGCCTGTCTGGTCATTGATCGAGAAGAACTGGCATGACGAGCTGCGGCCTGAACTCGAAGCGGCTTTGTCGAGAACCGACGTCGCCAATAAGGGCCTGCGCACCACGCTCGCCAAGCTTTCGTTCATTGCCTCGCCGCCTAATGGCACCGATCTTCTCGCGGGCCTGCTCGACAAAATGACACCGGCTCGCAGATTGGAGCTGGTGCTCGATCTAGACCGCGCGTCCCCTAATGATATCGATCCTGAGTTCGCGCCCGCACGCCTCTTTGCCGATTGGCTGGATCCAACCGAGCGGGCCATTGCGCACATTCTCGTCGAGATCGATAGCGAAACCGGGATCGGTCAGCTCATGCAAGGGCGCAGTCCGGAAGTCCGCCGACGCATCGCCGAACTGTGTCTGGAAAGCCCACCCGGCCTAGCGGGAATCCTTATCTGCCTTGCTGCAACCGGCGAAGGCGACATTCTGGAGACCGCCCGGTGGTTACTCGCAACCGGCGATGAAGATGACGGGATGCCAGCAATCATCGCCCTGCGCATTCGGGGTGGGGACGAGGAGCGCGCGCTCATTCGGCATGCGCTTGGCCACCCACGCTACCACGTCAGGCGTGCCGCCATGACATATCTGGTCGAGAAGAACGATGCCGAAGATCGGGCGGCCCTGCTCAAGATGGCGGAAGATCCGGGAGCAGATGTGCGCCTGGCCTGGGCTGAGCTGATGGGCGGTCATAAATGGAGCGAGGCAGAACCATTGCTGGTATCGCTCCTTTCCGACGATCGGGATTTTAGCCTGGATCGGTACCATGGCCCCAGCCGGGGTTGGCCGCGCTATTCGGTCGCGCGAGCGGGGGCCCGAGCGCTGGCCGCATTTGAGACGCTGACAGAACCCTCGATCGATGCCCTGATTGCTTCGCGACGCTCGGAAGATCCCTTCGTCTTCTGCGCCGCCATCGGCGCTCTTGCCAAACGTAGTGATCCTCGAGTCCCAGTCGTTCTTCGCGAAGCGCTGGATGACCCGGGACTTCATGGCGATGCCGACCATCGGGTAATCGCGCAGGCCGCGGTCTGGGGATTTTTCGACCGCGCCGTGAATGATCTCGCCATTGGACCAGCGGAAATTGAGAAGCTTCGTCGGATTGCCCTGATAGAGCCAGGTTGGATCGCTGGACCCGCTCTCGTTGCGCTCGGAATATGCGGCGGCACCATGAGGGAGCAACTCTATGACGACCTCACAGCGGCAGCCAAAACGGAGCGCGCGGACTTACTGCAGATAGCAGCGGCCCTGATCCCGCTGCCCTTCGGCAATCACTCCCAGGTGGCCGCGATCGTCGCTCGCGTCGAAGCCTTGCAGGAAGACGAGGCGTCCCCGGAACCAGATCCGGACCTCGTCGCCTGGTACGAAACTCTTGGCGGCATTGACGTCGCATGGCTGACAGGTTGGGTCGTCGCGGTTTGCCTCAAGCTTGATGGATCCAAGCAAGTCAAGGATCCGCGCGCCTATCGCGTCCCGAAGGTGGTTCCGGTCTTGACGATGTACTCGATGAGCCCGGATCGGGAAGAGGAGCGCGGTCCAGACGAAGGCGATTGATCGAGATCTCATCAGCTCGCGTTGGTCGCATACCGGGGTAGCGAATTGATGGCGATTGCCCGCTGACGCGGGCACCGGCGCTCTATCTCCGCTTCGCTCCGACCGAGCTTCGGCTGCGCCGAATCTCGGCCCTGCGGGTAACGATCACCATATCGCAAGAAGGCGAAAGCGCGGGGTGGAAGAGCGGCGGAGATCAGGCGCGCGGCGCGCGGGCGCGTTTGCGGGTCGTGCGCTCGAATTCTGCGGCCGTTACCTCAAGGTCTGTCGCGAGCTGATGCAGGGCGCGTGAGGCGCCCAGCCGGGACATGCCATCGCCCTGCGCGGCCGAGCCGCCGCCACGCTCCGCCCGTGACCGGGCGATCTTCGCCACCGCGCGTATCGTCTCCGCATCCATGCCCACAGTCTAGCCGATTCGGGCGCCGGGGAACAGTCGCTCCGGTTCGCGGCAGCGTTTCATCTTCGGCCGTTCACCCGGCGGAGCGTCCAGCGCAGGAGAGAAGAGGAGGCTCTTTGAGAGTGTCGCATGAGCGACATTTTAGAGGAGTGAAGATCATGTCCAAGACTGTTGGAGAGTTCCGGAACGTCAATGGCCAGCTGCTGGGGTTCATCGCCAGCGGCGAAATCGACCTGCAGCGGGCACGGCTCAAGCCGATCGCCAGCAACAACCCGCGGGCGCCCAAGTTCGAGGTCGAAGCGATCAACCGCAACGGGCGCTGGGTGCCCTATGGCGCATTGTTCGAAGCGACCGCGATCCACACCACCGGGGAGATTTTCTACTCCGGCGAGCTGGACGACCAGTCCTGGCGCTTCCCGATGCAGATCGCCTTGTTCGGGACCGCCGAGGAGGGGTTCCGGGCATCGTGGCGCCGCGACGACATGGCCCGGCCGGCCGGAGGCAGGGCAGCGCGCTCGCGCAATGGCGATGATGACGAGGGCGAGGATCGCGGCTTCGGCGGCGGCGAGCGCGGCCAGTTCGGGGGCGGATTCGGTGGATCGACCGCCCCGATGGAGGGGGCCGGCGCGCGCGGCGGTTTCAGCAACGATCTCGATGAAGAGGTCCCATTCTGAGGCCAGCCCGATGGAGCCGGGGGGCGTTGCGCGCCTCCCGGCTTCTTTCTGTCCGTTCCCGTCTTTCAAAAAGGACCTGTCCGATGACCAGGCACGAACCCGTGCGCAGCGTCGATCGCTTCGCCGACCTCAAACAGCTCTACGCCGAGATGACCGCCACCCCGGAATTCCAGGCCGCCTTTGGTGATCCCATGCCGCTCTCGATCGTCGAACCCGGCGAGGAGCCGGGTGAACATGGCATGCCCGAAGAATTGGCGGCGCAGGCCGACAGCGCGGGCGTGATCGCCACCATCTTCGACCTGTTTACGGCCACGCGGCTGGAGCCGCTGGCCGCCGAGATCGCCTGGGGGTTCGTCAACTCCTTTCACTTCGTCGCCGGCAAGCTGGAGCGGCGCGAGGACAGCCTTGCGGTGGAAATCGGGGAGCTGGCCCGGCGCCCCGATATGAGCGAGGTCTATAATCGCGAGCTTGAGGAGAAGCAGCTCCTTTGCCAGTCGACCGCCGAACAGCGTGTCGCGATCGAGACGATGCGCGACTATGCCGCAGAAATGTACCGGGCGATGTCGGGATGGCCCTGGTCGCCTGCACGCGGGAGCCGCGCTTCGCGCATCTCGACGGCCAGCCAGATCGCCGCGATCGACTTCCTGCGCGCCCGCCAGCTCGATGTTCGCGACCGGCATAATCCGCAGGGACCGATCGTGGTCTTCTCGGGACCGGCGATCTGGCATGATGTCGACCTGCTCTGGGAACGGCTCGATCTGGTGAAAGAGCATATTCCGCATATGGTGCTCATGACGACCGCGCAGCGCGCCGGCGCCGACCTGATCGCGGAGAAATGGGCCGCCAGCCGCAAGGTGCAGACGGTCCGGTTCAATCTGCTCGGATCGGGCATGAAGGCCGCTTTCGCCCGCAATCGAAAGCTGCGCGATCTGAGGCCCGTGATGGCGGTCCTGTGCGAGGGATCGGGCGTCCAGGCCAATCTCTATGAAGAGCTGGCTGGCGCGGGCGTGCCGATCCATGCCTTTCGGAAATCGGATCAGGCCGCCGACAAGGGGATGCCGGCACGCCGGTTCCCTGACGCGCGTCGGACGGCGCGGGCGGAAAGACGCCGTGCTGCCGCGGCAGCGGTTTGAGGGGGAAAGGGGCATGGCTATTCCAGACGCCTTTCGGCGGAACTTCTCGACGCTGCTTCAGGCTGCGGAAGCGGGAGACCTCGCGCTTGTCGAATGCACCGACACGGAAACCGGCGAGCCTCGCTATGTCATCTGCGCGGTCGGACGGGAGGGCGGCGATTATGTCATCACCCCTTTCGGCCATCTCCATGATGGCAATCCGTTCGATGCCTACCGGCCGCCGACGGACTCGGTTCTCCACTGACAGGGAGGATCCATGTTGTCCCTCAGGCCGCGCCTTGAGGTGGCGGGCGACCAGCATGAAGCATTTTGACCTCGGGGGCTGGCTGCTGCGCAAGCCGTCCCCGGGGCCTTTGGAAACTGGAGAAGGAGCAAACCCGATGACCATTGTCCGACTTGACCTCAACGTCTTCGACCCCGCTGCCCTTTACGAGGCCGCGCTGATCTCCTTCGGGAAACGAGAAGACGCGGGGGACCGCTTCGGCACCGCTGAAGTCCCTGACGTCGCCACCTGCATCGTTGAACTTCTCTGCGAGCACATACCGGTCGATGCGGGTTTTGAGGTGATGAACTGGTCCGGGACATGAAGAGAGGAGCAAGAGCCATGATCGAGCGCATGCTGGTCCTGTCGACCGCCAACGTCACCGCTGAGACGTGCAACGTCTATCTGCACGCCGCGCCCTTCGCCGCCTTCGAGAAAGGCGATTATGGATGGTTCGTCTATGTGCCCACCGACTTGCCTGATGACCTGCCCGCTGATCTTGCAGATTGCTTTGATGTCGCAAGCCGGGCCGGGGTGGACTGGATCATGCTTGACCGCGATGCGCAGGAGTATCCCGGCCTGCCCACCTATCACTGGTGAGATGATGGCGTCTCCCATCCTGTCCTCCCGCTGACTTTGGCTGTGCGTGGAGCTATCCCATGGGCATCGAGCCCATGGGATAGCTTTGGCACCCAGCGGCACCGTTCCGTGTAAAATATCTCTCTCAACAAGTCTTATGATGGCACGGGGACAGCACCGGCCTCAAGGACGGCGGGGCCCCACCATTTTCTTTGGCGAACAGAGGGCAGCGCTCTCATGCACACGTCGCGCGACGCCAAAGAAAATCGTGACCCCCACCGCCGCTAAAGCGGTCGCTTCGCGATCCTTGACCCCGGCGCTCGGAGCCCGTGCAGGGGAAATGACCTCTTTCAAGAAACAGGAGGTCATCATGACGAACTTCAAGCGCACCATCCGGGACTTCACCGAAATCGCCGATCTCATCGCCGAGGAAACAGCCGGGCCCAGCAACGACTTCACCGCCGCCTTCAGCTCCGACCTCGATGGCATCCGCGTCGCGCGGGGAGAGGACGAACGCCTCGCCGACATGCCCGATCCGATGCAGGTGCAGCTGGCGACCGAACTCCTGATCGGCACCGTCTTCGATGTCCTGCGCGACACCAGGCTGGAACGGGTCGCCGAGCGCATCGCCTGGGGCATCGTCAACAGCCTGCACAGCACGGCACGGGGCCTGGCAGGACAGGCCGACGACGCCGCGCGCGCGGTGAAGGATCTCATCCGGTGCGCGGACGGGAGCGAGGTGATGATGGACGAGCTGGAGCAGGCGCAGCTGAAATGCCGGGAACTCGATGAAGCGAACGACGCCATCGCCTGCATGCGGGACCACGCCGCCGCATCGTTCCGGGCCGAGACCGGCAAGCCATGGTCCAGTGCGCGCGGATCGCTGGTGTCGAGCAAACGCACCGCCTCGGTCATAGACGCAACCGACTTCCTCGCAGCCCGCCGCAATCGCAGGATCGACCAGCACCATCCGCAAGGGCCGATCGTGGCCTTCTCGGGCGGCGCGGCATGGGACGACTATCGACCGATCCACGCCGCGCTGAACAGGGTGAAGGCCTTCATTCCGAACATGGTCCTGCTCACCACGGCACAGGACACCGGAGCGGACGCTATCGCTGAAAGCTGGGCCGCATCGAACGACGTCAGGCTGGTCAGGCTCGGCCTTCCAAAGGGGTTGGGAAAGCGCGCGGGGTTCGTCCGCAACGACCGCATCGCCGCGCTGCGTCCGGCCGACGCGATCGTCTGCGAAGGGTCGGGCATCCAGGCGCATCTCGCCCGCGTGCTGGGGGAGGCGGGGGTTCGTCCGCGCCTCATCAGCCGCGACGGCGGAGCGCCAGTCTGGGCACGAACGCGGTGAGGTCCGCGACATGGGGACGGTTCGGGTCATGCCCGGGCCGTCCCCTTTTTTTGTCGGGCGAACAGGATCGCCGGGCTCAGGAACCCGGCAGGAAGTGCCGGGTCCGTCGCCCGCCGATGCGGCGCCCGAGGGGGCACCGGCCTCCTGCGCGTGGCTCCGCCATGCTCGTCGCTGGGCCGCCCTGCGGGCGACTTCATCGATCAGCGGGGAAGAGCCGGCAGCGCCTTGAGCGCTGCAAGAGCAGGGGCGCCACCTGTACGGATCGCTTGGCCCAGTAGGTCGCGGAACTCTCGTTCGGTCAGCGTCTCCACCGCTAGTTCGGGAACCAAAGCAGCATATTTGCCGCGCAAGGCGCGGCGGGCAATCTCGACTTCGTCATCGAGCTTGCGACGCCGGGATTCGAGATCGGCAAGGCGTTCGCGGTCGGTTTGTTTCGGCATATCCATGGTCCTTCTCATGGGTCTGCCCGCCGAGCGTCATCATCCAAAAGCGCGCGCTCGCGCGCAAGGCCAAAATTGCATTGAGGCCCTTCGGGGGAGCCGCGCCCCTTCCGGTGCGAGGCTACGCAGCGACGCTGTCGCAGCGAAAGGGAGGACGCACGCCCTGGGGCGTTTGTAATGCACCCCACGCACGGGTGCTGCGGCGCAATTTCTGCCGGATTAATAATATCTTGCATGTGTCACAGATCGGCAGCCATTTTGGCGCAGTTTGGCTGCCCGTGGCAGCCACGCGATAGGCGTGATCGAGCCAAGTGTTTGATCTTCCTTGGCACAATGTGGCTGCCAGCGGCAGCGACCATAAATCCTTGAGATCAAGCGCTAATTCTGGTATAAGAGCTGCGCTTCATCACGATCGTCAGGGTGCCAGACCGGAGTCTCGCCCTTGGCTCGCATTACAATCCGCGTCGATGACGCCCTTTTCAGGCGCCTCGATGCCCGTGCCCGCGACGCGGGAACGCCCACAGCAACCTACTGCCGCGACATCCTCGATCGCCATGAAGGCACGGACCCGACCGGGTATCACGCCCGCTTCGATGAACTGCATGCGACCGGCATACAGACGCTCGCAATCCTCGCTGCGTCGGTGGGCAAGCGCACGCCAGATATCCTTGAACAGGGCCTCGCCGATGCCCGCCGCCTCCTCCGGGAAAGGGGGCTGCTCGATCCCGAGCAGGATCGGCCATGAGCATCTTCCGGCACGATACGCTGGGGAGCTGGACGCGCGGCGGCCAGGCGATCGTCCACAATGTCCGGATGACCACGCAGGTCTTCTATCAGACCCTGCTGGCGGGGCTGGTCATCTGGATCGGCGGGATCATCTGGTACGGGTTCGAGAAGTCCACCGAATATGAACGCTATGTCCTGCTGAAGCTGGGGCAAGCGACCTTCATGGGGGACGCGGTTCCGGGCAATGCGACGCCCATATTGTTCAAGACGCCGGCCGGCCGGGAATATTGGACGACTCCGAAGGGACTTCTCGACTCCGGGGTCGCACACACCACGCTGGAGGCGTTTGAACGCTATCTCATCCACGGGGCGGCGCTCTCGGGTGTGTTCGCGCTGGCCATGCTGTTCTGGGCCTGGTTCTATTTCACCCGGACGGGAAGGGGTCTCGGCTCCAACCAGTTCTTGCGCGGCGCCCGGTTCGGAACTGTGCGGGAAGTACGCCGCGCGCTGTGGCGTCATGCACGGGGCAGCTTCGAGATTGGCGGGGTCAACGTCCCTGATATCTTCGAGCCGGAGCATATCCTGATCTGCGGTGCTCCGGGCACCGGCAAGACCAACATCATCATCAAGATGCTCGCCGGCATCCGCAAACGCGGCAAGCGGGCGATCGTCTATGATACCGCCGGCACCTTCGTCGAGAAATTCTACCGCCCCGGAATTGACGTCCTGCTCAACCCGCTGGACGTCCGATCCGACTGCTGGTCCCCCTGGGTCGATGTCCCCAAGGACTATCATTATGACCAGATCGCGGAGTCCACGATCCCGGACAAGGCGGGCGATCCCTTCTGGGCCAAGTCTGCTCGCGGCACCCTGGTGGCGGTGCTCCGCAAACTCGCACGCCAGCAACGCACGCTCGTCTCGATCCTTCTCGATACACTGCTGCGCTCCAAGCTGAAGGATCTCGCCGCCTTCGCGCAGGGGACCGACGCGGCGGCATTCATCTCCATGGAGGGAGAGCGGACCTCGGCCGGCATCCAGGCTGAACTCGCCTCGGTGATGCGGTCGTTTGCCTATCTGGACGACACCGAGGATGGGCTGTCGATCCGCGACTGGGTGGCGAATGAGCGGGACGACAGTTGGCTCTTCATCACCGTGAAGGCCGATCAGCTTCCCTCGCTCCGTCCCCTGATCACGGTATGGCTCGATATCGCGATCAGCGCGATCATGAGCCTCTCGCCCGACCGGGCACGGCGCCTCTATTGCGTTATCGACGAGCTTCCGTCGCTCCAGAAATTGCCGAGCCTTTCCGACTTCCTGGCCCGCGCCCGGAAATATGGCGGGTGCGGTATCCTCGGCTTCCAAAGCTACCCGCAGCTCGAAGCGACTTACGGCATCCAGGATGCCGCGGCGATCACCGGCTACTGCTCAACCTGGGTGGCGCTGCGCGCGAATGACACCCCGACCGCGAAGCATGTCAGCGAGAATCTCGGCCAGGTCGAGCAGGTCGAAGCGAATGAAGGCATGTCCTACGGCGTCAATGATATGCGGGACGGCGTGAACCTCTCGCGGATGCAGGTGACCCGGCCGCTGGTGATGCACACCGAGGTCACCAACCTTCCCAATCTTTGCGGCTATCTGCGGTTCGGCCGCAATCTGCCCGTGGTGCGTTTCGAGGACAGCTATAACCGCATGCCCTCCATCGGAGCCGCGTTTGAGGAGCGCACGACCGGTCCCGTCCGGATGATCTTGGAGCCGCTCGCACCACCCGAGCCGCCCGCCGAGCCACCGCCGCCGCCCTCGCGTCCGACGACGCGGCGGCGGCGCTCGTCTCCTGCGGACAGCGGACCCGAACTGCCGCTGGGCCAGCCCGCTCCTTCACCACCAACCGAAGCGGTGGAACCGATCGACGCGCCGATTGCGGAGGCGGCCGACCCGGGCCGCGCCGGAGATGTCGCACAGCCATCGTCCCCACCGCTCACGCTTTACGGGAAGCCGACCGCTTCCCGGCTGCGCCAGCATGGTCGCCATAGTGGCGACCGGAACTCGGCGAGGCCGGCATGATCAATCCCATCCGCCTCAAGGGCACGCCCGCCAATATCAGTCGCTATTATACGGTCGGCGACTATTACACCAAGGGCACCGACGAGCATTCGGAGTGGGGCGGCCAGATCGCCGCCGAACTCGGGCTGGAGGGTAAGGTCGACCCGGCCGTGTTCCAGGATCTGCTTGCCGGGAAGGTGGGCGATCTTCAGCTTGGCCGTCACCGCGCCGAGGGGAAGATCCAGCATCACCCTGGCTGGGATTTCGCGGTCAATGCTCCGAAGTCCGTCTCGATCATGGCGCTCGTCATGGGCGACGAGCGTATCCTCGCTGCCCATGAGAAGGCCGTCGGCGTAGCGCTCGACTATCTCGAGGAACATGCTTCCCTGCGGCACCGGGTCGCAGGCGAAATCGTCCACGAAACGACCGGCCGGCTGATCTTCGCGCGCTTCACCGAACATGCATCGCGGGAACTTGATCCGCACCTCCACACGCATGTCGTCGTCATGAACATGACCAACCGCCAGGACGGCGATCGGATGGTCAGTCTCGAAACCAGGGCGATGTTCGTCGAGCAGATCGTCGCCGGCCAGGTCTATCGCAACGAGCTGGCGCACGACCTTCGCGCGCTTGGCTATCAGATCGACTTCGACCCCCGCAAAGGTCTTTTCGAAATCCGGGGGATACCGTCCGAGCTGGCCAAGGCCATGTCGCAGCGGGCCGAACAGATCAATGCGCATGCCAAGGAGCATGGCCTGACCGGACAAGCCGGCCGACAGAAATCCTTCTATGCGACGCGTGGTCCGAAGGAGAAAATCTCGCTGGAGCAGTTGCACGACCAGTGGGCGTCCAGATCGGCGCCTTATCGGAAGATACTCGACGCCACGCGAGAAAGTGCAGACCGCAGCGAGCATGACATCGGGCCCCCGGATGATCGCACCTCGGCCCGCGCAATGCTGTTCGGTATTCGCCAGGCAGAGACCCGGGAAGCCGTCAACAATCTGGGACGCATGTTCCGGCTGGCGCTTGCCTCTCATGTCGGAGAGGTTCGGCTCTCGGATATTCGCCCCCTGGTCGAGGAGCATGAAAACCGCTTCAAGCTGCTTGCGACAAGGCATCAAACCGGAGATGAAATCCACACGCGAGGGCGCACCACTCGGCGCACGGCTCGCCTGGAACTGGCCCTTTCCGAGCATCTCTCGCTTTCGCTGGGCGACGCGACGCCCATTGCGACGGCCGAACGCATCCGGGCTGTCATGGCCGAAGCTGGCCTCAATCCCGCCCAGGAGGCAGCGCTCCTTCACATCGGGACGACCGGCGACCGTCTTGTCGGGGTCCATGGCGTCGCTGGTGCGGGCAAGTCGACGCTGGTGAAGTCACTGAACGACACCGCGCCACAAGGAATGACGCTGATGGCGCTCGCGCCAACTTCGTCGGCGGCGGCCAAACTTGGCGCCGACGCACGGATCGATTCCCGGACGGTCGCCAGTCTCGTCGCGGGAGGCGGGCGCACCATCGATGACAGCTATGTCCTCGTGCTCGACGAGGCGGGCCAGCTCGGCAACCGGCAGGCGCTGCGTGTCCTAGAAATCAGCCGCATCACCGGCGCAAGGCTGATCATCCTCGGTGACAACAAGCAGACGGGTGCCATCGAACAGGGAAAGGCCTTCTGGCTGTTGCAGAAGCTGGGCCTCCCGACGGCCGAGCTCACCGAGTCCGTGCGTCAGGAAACGCGCATGATGAAAGCCGCGGTCACGCAGGCCCGGCTGGGCAACTATGCCGCATCGCTTGAGAACCTCGACAAGGTGGTCAGCGGTGGGGATGCCGAAGCGCTGGCCAAAGGATTGGTCGGCGAATGGACCAGGCTCAAACCGGAGAACCGCGCCAACACCAATATCCTCGTGCTGGAGAATGCCACCCGGCTGATCGTCAACAGCAAGATCCGGGAAGCGCTGAAAACTGAGGGCGCAATTGCGGCGGAAGACGCTCGCCTCTCAGTGCTCACGCCCGCCGGGATGACGGATCAGGAGAAGCACTTCGCCCGCTTCTATTCGGGCGGGCAGGTGCTGATCTTCTCCCGCGACAATGCCGGGCTCGGGATTGCTCGCGACGCCGAATATCGGGTTGTCGGGATCGGCCGTGACGCGAACGGTCGGCAGGTGGTCCGGATGGTCGACGAACATGGTCGGACCATCCGGTGGGACCCTCGTATCGGACGTGCTTCGCAGGTCAATGTGTTCCGCAGCGAAGAGCGCGATTTGGCCACGGGTGACCGTATTCAGTGGCGATTGGTGAGCCATGACCTCGGCTTGAAGAACGCCGAGCGGGGGACGGTCGAGCGCCTGGATGGAGCCGTTGCCACGATCCGCTGGGATCGGGAAGGGCGGGTCCAGGACATCGACCTTTCGCAGCACAAGAGCTGGGACCATGGCTATGCGGAGACGGTCTATTCCGCACAGTCGAAGACCTATGACCGCGCCTACGTGCTGGCGCCGGTGAACTCCGGCCTCGTGACGGGCCAGAACTATTATACCGCGATCACGCGAGCCCGCTACGGCGTGAAGCTGTGGACCGAGGATCGGGAACGGCTCGTCGAGAAGCTCGAACGCCACTCCGGTGAGAAGACCTCCGCACTAGAAGGCCTCGGCAGGCTCGATCGCGACAGTCACAGGGCCCGCGAGGAGCGCCACGGAGAGCGCTGGGATCGACTGCGGGATCAGCAGCGCGGCGATCGCGAGGAGCGCAAGGATCGGATGCGCGCGGAGCGAGAGGCTCGCGAGCGCCCGGAACCAGATGGCCTTGCCCATCTGCTCGCTGGTCGTGCGCAATCGGCGGTAGAGACCGTGGATCGGTGGCTTACGAACATCCTGACACGGAGTGTCGAGGAGGGCCGGCACGGTCCGACGGCGCCCTCACGTGCTGATCCGACCCCCGCACAACAGCACGACCATGGGGCTGGCCATGATCACTAGGGCCGCTTTTGCGCCCAGGTTCGCGCCGATCTTCATCAGGCCGATCTTGGCTGCCCTGGTGTTCGCATTCCCTGTCCATTCCCTGGAAGCCCGAACAACCCGTCAAAACACGATCGACGAACAGATCGTCGCGACGTGCATCGCCCGGTCGGCCGCCGGCCGCGACTGGCTTGCCAAGACGCTCTGGGGATTGCGCGATCAGGAGGGCGGCTGGGTAGGCGCGGAAGTCGCAAACAGCGACGGCAGCCACGACCTCGGGCCATTACAGGTCAATAGTTGGTGGGTACCGCGGCTGGCGGCGATCACAGGTCGGCCGGAGCAACATGTCCGCCATTGGCTGAAACAAGATGCCTGCTTCAACGTCGAGGCTGCACGCTGGATATTCCTCTCCGGCTTGGCCGCCACGCGTGACTATTGGAAGGCGATCGGTGTCTATCATAGTCCCACGGGATGGCGACAACAACGCTACACCTCGAGCGTCCTCGTTCATCTACGGCGACGGTTCGGGGCCAGCCTCTTTGCTCGACCCTCAAAGGGGCCATCGCCAGTTTCTGGGTTTACGCCATGAGGCGTCGTCGGCGGCCCAAGGCTCTGGGAGCCAGTTCACCACCCCCTCCGCCCGTAGTGGCAGAAGTTGTCGCCTCACCTCCAGAATTTGATTCCGAGCACGATCCAAAGCCCGTCGCACCGCCACCACTAGCTTTGATGACTGTGTCCTCCGGGATGCATGACACATCGCCTAGCTTTGGAAGGCGACGGGTTTCCAGGCGCGCGATGTTCTCGGCCGCCCTAGTCGCTGACGCCAGAGCGTATTTCGAACAGCACCTCGATCGTCCTGTCAGCGACGATGAAGCGAGAAACTTTCTGGGGGATTTCGCGGATTTTTTCACCGCCTTCGACAGTCGCAAATAGGATCGTGGAGGGAACCGTCAGGTGCAAGGAAAATCAAACAACCCCAAGTAATACACACATCGAACTTTTCGGATGACTTTCAAAAACGGGAGGATGGATGGTATATTGGGGTGAGGAGGAGTAATTGAGATGACGAGACCCCGCGCAAAGATCGTACAGCCGAAGGCAAAGCGTATCATTCAAGAACGCAATAAGGCCGTCATGTACGCACGAGTATCAACCAGCGAGCAGGAGAAGGAAGGGTTTTCTATCCCGGCACAGCAGAAGTTGATGCGAGAGTATGCAGTTCAGAACGGCATAACGATCGCCTCTGAACATGTTGACGTGGAGACCGCGAAGCGCGCCGGTCGTACCGGATTCGAGGAAATGCTCCGCTACATCAGATCCCATCCGAGCGTCAGAACGATTCTGGTCGAGAAGACCGACAGGCTCTACCGCAACCTCAAGGATTGGGTGACGGTCGACGGATTGGATATCGAGATCCATTTCGTGAAGGAGAATGTCGTTCTCTCTCGGGATTCGCGATCGTCGGAGAAGTTCATGCATGGCATCAAGGTTTTGATGGCCAAGAACTACATCGACAATCTCTCTGAGGAGACCCGCAAGGGAATGCTCGAAAAGGCAGAGCAGGGGATTTGGCCGACCTTCGCTCCGCTGGGCTATGTGAATGTGATGGGCCCGCTCGGCAAGAAGGTCATCACAATCGATCCGGATATCGGTCCGTTGGTGACCCGCGTGTTCGAATGGTTCGAGAGCGGCCAATATTCGCTCAAGGAAGTGACCCAATTAGCCGTCAGGGCTGGCCTCCGGTACCGCAAGAGCGGAAAACCGGTGGGCGTGAGCACGATCAATACAATGCTACGCAGCCGGATTTACACGGGCTCGTTCGAGTGGCTGGGCAAACTCTACAAGGGCTCGCATACTCCGCTGACGACCTTTGCCACCTGGTCCAACGTGCAGGAGATCCTGGATGGCCGGAGCATCTCCAACGTCCACGGCAATCGGCTTCAATTTGCTTACACCGGACTGATCACCTGCGGTCACTGCGGTTGCGCGGTCACGGCCGAGATCAAGAAGGGCCGATACATCTACTACCACTGCTCCCGGTTCAAGGGGCGCTGCCCTGAGCGGTATATCCGCGAGGAGGCCCTCGACGATCAGTTCGCAGCTGTCCTCAGGCGGCTTCGGTTGGATGATGCGTCATTCCGGCTCATTGAGCGAGCGATCCGCGAGAGTCATGCAGACGAGCGGCGCGACCGCGACGAATCGGTTGAGCGCTTGCGAGCGGAGGCTGATCGCCTTCAACACCGATTGGACACCCTCTACCTCGACAAGCTCGATGGGCGGGTCACGGTCGAATTCCACGACCGGGTTTCAGCGACCTGGCGTGAGGAGCGGGATCGGACTCTGCGAGACATGGAGAGCCTGCATAGCGCAGAGGACGACCTGATCGATGATGGTCTGGCATTGCTGGACTTCGCGAGGACCGCCCACAACCAGTTTGCGGATCAGCCCTTGGCGACCAAGCGGCGGGCTCTGAATTTGATATTATCGAACTCGTCATTCGCGGGTGGAGCGCTGACCGTCACGTTCCGCGAACCGTTTGGAATTCTTGAAAAAATCGGCGAAACTGGCGGTTCCGGCCCAGCACCAAAAGGGGGCAAAAAACCCCCAATTTTAGAATTGGCTCCCCGAGTAGGATTCGAACCTACGGCCATTCGATTAACAGTCGAATGCTCTACCGCTGAGCTATCGGGGAGCAGCCCGACTTCCGCCGGGCAGGCCGCGCCTATAGCAGCGGCTTTTAAGAATTGGCAAGCGCTAATCTGATGATTTTTTTGGCTCCCCGTCAGGCCGGGCTTTGGCTCCGTTCAAGCCCCCGTTCAGGCGATGAACTGTTCGGCCGCAATGCGATCGTCCAGCGTATGTTCCGGGTCGAACAACAAGGTCAGCGGGGTCGCGCGGTCGATCTTGATTTCCACCTGGGCGACGTCGCGGACTTCGCGCTGGTCGGCCACGGCGCTGACCGGGCGCTTGACCGGATCAAGCACCGTGAAGCGGATGATGGTATTTTCCGGCAGGATGGCGCCGCGCCAGCGACGCGGGCGGAACGGGCTGATCGGGGTCAGTGCGACCAGCGCCGAACCCAAGGGTAGGATCGGCCCATGGGCCGACAGATTATAGGCGGTGGACCCGGCTGGCGTCGCCACCAGCACGCCGTCACACACCAGTTCGGGCAGGACGACGCGGCCATTGACCTGCACCTCCAGCTTGGCGGTCTGGCGGGTTTCGCGCAGCAGCGACACTTCGTTGATGGCGGGGATGGAAAAACGCTCGCCATCGACCGTATCGACGATCATGCGCAACGGATTGACCTTGAACATCTTGGCCGCTTCCAGCCGCTGCTCCAGCCGCTCCAGCCGCCATTCGTTCATCAGGAAGCCGACCGTGCCCAGGTTCATGCCGAACACCGGGACGATCCGTCGTGCTTCCAGCATCGAATGGAGCGTCTGAAGCATATAGCCGTCGCCGCCCAGCGCGATGATCATCTCGGCCTGATCGACCGGCACGAAGTCGTAGGTGGCGCGCAACCGTTCCTCGGCGGCCTTGGCTGCCTGGGTAGGGGACACGACCAGCGCGCGCCGAACTTCGCCGCTCATCCGCCGGTGACGCTCATATGACGACGGGTTGCAGGCGCGGTTTCACCCGCGCCGATGCGGAAATCATGCCGCGCGGGCTTCAGCCGCAGGGCGCGGTCGATCAGCGGCTCGACCGCGGGCAGCCCGCCTTCGCGCAGCGCCGTCTTGAAATCGACATGATCCTCATGGCCCAGACACATGAAAATCTTGCCCTCGCACGTCATGCGGATGCGGTTGCAATCGGCGCAGAAATTATTGGTGAGCGGGGTAATGAGGCCAAGCCGCGCCGTCATTCCCGCAACGCTGTGATAGCGTGCGGGGCCACCGGTGCGGTCGGACACAGGCGTAAGCGCATAATGCGCGCGAATATCGTCAGCCACCTGGCTCAGCGGCAGATAATGATCGGTCCGGTCCTCGCCTGTTTCGCCCAAGGGCATCGTCTCGATCAGCGTCAGGTCCAGGCCTTCCGCGTCGCACCAGCGCAGCATCGGCAGGATTTCACCGTCATTGACACCTTTCAGCGCCACCATGTTAATCTTGATCGCCAGCCCCGCCGCCTGCGCGGCTTTCAGCCCGCCGAATACCGCCTGTATGTCGCCGCCGCGCGTAATATGGGCAAAACGCGCCGGGTCCAGGCTGTCGAGGCTTACGTTGATCCGGCGCACGCCCGCATCGGCCAGCATATCGGCATGATTGATCAAACGGGTGCCATTGGTCGTCAGCGTCAGCTCGTCCAGCCCATTGCCCAGATGCCGCCCGATCCGGCGCACCAGATCGCCAATGTCGCGGCGCACCAGCGGTTCGCCGCCGGTCAGGCGGATCTTGTTGATGCCGCGTGCGACGAACAGGTCGGCCAGCAGCGCGATCTCCTCCAGCGTCAGCACCTGATTTTTGGGCAGGAACTGCATCTTTTCCGCCATGCAATAGCGGCAGCGCAGGTCACAGCGATCCGTGACGGATATGCGCAAATAGCTGATCCGGCGGCCAAGGCCGTCGGTCATCTGCGTGCGTGAGGGTTCCGCCATGGCCATGGTCCCCTAGCTAGGGGATGGACCTGCCTCGCGCAAGCACCCCGGTTGCGGGATACGCAAGACGTCGGTAACCCGTTGATGCTAAGGCGGCAGGATGCGCGCGCCCAGGGGACCATATCAGTGATCGCGGATCAGGCCGCAGACGGACAGCGCAGCCTCTTCATCCTGTCGCCTGGCGACCGGGACGGGCTGTGCCATGCCGCGCAGGCGGCTGGTTGGCGCGCCATTGGTGCGCGCCGTGCGCGGGAGGCACCGCAGCGCTATTTGCGCAGCGAAGCGCAGGTCGCACTGGTGGATATGCGCGCAGGTGGCGGGGAAGCGAAGCTGCTGGCTCCGTTGGTGCCGGCGATGGAAGCGGGCGGCGGCGCGCTGATCGTGCTGGTCGATCAGGCGGACGAAGCGATGATCCCCGACCTGCTGGATGCAGGGGCCACCCATTTCCTGACCGCCCCCTATAGCGAGGCATCGCTGCGCGCGGCTCTGGCATCGGCGCAGCGGCTGGTGGAGCGATTGGGCGGCGGGGCATCGCACAGCCAGCGCGCCCAGCGAATCCGCCGCGGCGACGCGCTCTACTGGGAATTGGGGCGCAGCGATTTGCTGCTGCGATTGAGCGAAAGTCTCGCCCGTCATCTCGATTTGCCGATGGCGCGGGTGCATCCTGCGGCGCTGATCCGCCGCCTGCCACGGGCGGAGCGGCGCGCGGTGCTGACGGCGCTAAGGGTGATGATGCGGGCGGGGCGTCCCGCCGCGCTGGCGCATGACCTGCCCGACAGGCCCGGCAACCGGCTGGTCCACCATCTGCGGATCGAGGATGGCGTGGTCGCCGCCGATGTCGAGTGGCTGTCGGACGCGCAGGAGCGCGATCTGGCGAGCCGCGACTATCTGACCGGGCTGCGATCGCGGCAGGCGGCGTTGGACTGGCTCGACCGGCGGACCGGGCTGGCGACTACCGCCATATTGCTGTCGATCAGCCAGTTTGAGCGGATGAACGCGGCCTATGGCCAGGTCGTCGGCGACGCGCTGCTGGGGCGCATCGCCAGACGGATCGAGCGGATGGTCGATGACGTCGCGCCCGGCGCGATGGTCGCGCGCATCACCGGCACCGAATTTCTGGTCGGCCTGACCGGCGAAGTGGCGGGCAGCGACCGCGCGACCTTCCTGGCGCGGCAATTGATCGCGGCGATCGGTCGTCCGTTCAGCGCGGGCGATCATCTCATCCGCCTGATCGCCCGCTGCGGCATCGCGCAGGCTCGCCCCGAAGATGATGCGACCCATTTGCTGCGCCGCGCCGGCACCGCGCTGGCCGATGCGCGGCAGGCGGGCGGGGAGGGCATTCGCATCCTGTCGACCGATCGCCACAGTCGTCAGGTCGATCCCGACCAGCTGGAAACCGACCTGCGGCTTGCGCTCGATCGCGGCGAGATAGGCATCGTGTTCCAGCCGCAATATCCGGTGGATTCGGAGGTTATCAGCGGGGTTGAGGCGCTGGCGCGCTGGAACCATCCGCAATATGGGCCGCTGGGCGCGGGCATATTGTTCGCCACTGCCGAACGGTCCGACTATATGCTGCCGCTGTCGGCGCATATTCAGGTGGAGGCGTTGCGGCAGGCAGCGGCATGGCCGCGCGCCCTGTCGGCGCTGCGCCTGTCGATCAATGTGACGGCTGCGGACATTGCCCAGCCCGGTTTCATGAGCGGGTTGCTGGCGATCGTGGACAGCAGCGGCTTTCCTCGGTCAAGGCTTACGGTGGAGATCACCGAAAGCGGGCTGATCGAGGATGTCGATGCCGCCGCCGCTTTGCTGACCGCGCTCCGGTCGGAGGGGCTGGCAGTTGCGATCGATGATTTCGGCACAGGCTATTCCAGCCTCGCCTATCTCAAAAGCCTGCCGCTCGACTATCTCAAGATCGACAGCGGGCTGGCGCAGGATATTGCCGGGACTGCGCGCGACCGCATCGTCGTGCGCGGGGTCATCCACATGGCCAAGTCGCTGGGCCTGAAGGTCGTGGCGGAAGGGGTGGAGACGCAGCAGCAGCTTGATTTGCTAGCGCGTGAGGGATGCGATTATTATCAGGGCTTCCTGCGGTCAGCAGGTGTGTCGTCCGCCGATCTGGTCGCGCTGGTGCTGGCGGGCTGAAGCGCAATGCCCTTAGTTTGCCTAACATCCGTTCGTGCTGAGTAGAGACTGAGCTTGTCGAAGGCTCGTATCGAAGCATTATGCGCAGCGCCTGGTCCTTCGATATGCCATTTGACCTACGGTCGTCTGCGACTCCGACTTCGCTCAATGTCTACTCAGGGCGAACGGGTATTATATTCTACAGGCGCAGTAACGGCCACAGCACCATGCCCAGCCCGAACAGGCTGACAAGAAAGATGAGCGTGCGGATTTTGGGGATGCCCAACGCATAGACCGGCAAATAGAGGATGCGCGCGCCCAGCCAGATATGGGCGCCGAGCATGGTCATCTCGCTCGACCGGCCAGCCACCACGACGCCGATCAGCGCGACGATGGCGATGGGCAGGGTTTCCTGAAAATTCGCCTGCGCCCGCGCCAGACGACCGGCCACCGGGTTGAGCGGCGGCAATGTCTCATCGCGCGCGCCCATGTTCCAGTTGGTGCCATATTGCTTCGTCTTGACATGGGCGGCGGCGAAGATGTGGATCAGGAGCAGCACCATGCTCCAGGCCAGCACGAACAGTTCGACAGCCATGATCTTCATCTCCCACCCCGTTGACGCCTCAGCCTAAGCTATCGCCCGGCGGACGACAAGCGGTCACCCGGCCGCCTTGGCCAGCCCCTTCGACAATTGCAGCGCGCCGTTGAGGCGGGCGGCGGAGTCGGCCCAGTTGCGGTTGACCACCACCTTGCTGTCGGGCCGCAGCCGCGCCACGCCGTCGAGCCGCTGGATATAGGCGACGAGCCCTGCGGGATTCGGAAAGCGATCCTCGAAGAAGCTGACCAGCGCGCCCTTTTGCCCGACATCGATCTTGGCGATGTTGGCTTTCACGCAATTCTGCTTGATCTCGATGATCTTGAGCAGGTTTTGCGTGGGCGCGGGCAGCTTGCCGAAACGGTCGATCAGTTCGGCGGCGAAGGATTCCAGACCCTGCCGGTCCTCCACCTCGTTCAGGCGGCGGTAGAGTCCCATGCGCAGGTCGAGGTCCGGCACATAATCGTCGGGGATCATGATCGGCGCATCGACGCTGATCTGGGGCGAGAAGCTGTCGCTGCGCGGTTCAAGGCCAGCGCCGCCCGCCTTGGCGTCGAGGATCGCCTCCTCCAGCATCGACTGGTAGAGTTCAAAGCCCACTTCGCGGATATGGCCTGACTGTTCGTCACCGACCAGATTGCCCGCCCCGCGAATGTCGAGGTCATGGCTGGCCAGCTGGAAGCCTGCGCCCAGCGTGTCGAGATCGGACAGCACCTTCAGGCGCTTTTCCGCCGTTTCGGTGATGATGCGGTTGGCGGGGGTCGTCATATAGGCATAGGCGCGGGTCTTGGACCGGCCCACGCGCCCGCGCAGCTGATAGAGCTGGGCGAGGCCGAAACGGTCGGCGCGGTGGATGATGAGGGTGTTGGCGCTGGGGATGTCCAGTCCGGATTCAACGATGGTGGTGGACAGCAACACATCGTAGCGCTTGTCGTAAAAGGCCGACATGCGTTCTTCCACCTGCGTCGCGCTCATCTGGCCATGGGCGACGATGGCCTTGATTTCTGGGACTTCGGTGCGGAGATATTCCTCAATCTCGGTCAGGTCGGCGATGCGCGGGACGACGAAGAAGCTCTGTCCGCCGCGATAATGTTCGCGCAGCAGCGCTTCGCGGATGACCACCCCGTCCCACGGCATGATGTAACTGCGCACCGCCAGACGATCGACCGGCGGGGTCTGGATCACCGACAGTTCGCGCAGCCCCGACATCGCCATTTGCAGCGTGCGCGGAATGGGTGTCGCCGTCAGTGTCAGGACATGCACGTCGGTCTTGAGCGACTTCAACCGTTCCTTGTGGGTGACGCCGAACCTTTGTTCCTCATCGACGATGACGAGGCCGAGGCGCTTGAATTCCAGCCCCTTGGCCAGCAGCGCATGGGTGCCAAGGACAATATCGACCGTGCCATCGGCCAGCCCCGCCTTGACCGCCTTGGCCTCCTTGTCGGGGACGAGGCGCGAGAGGCGGCCGATATTGACGGGGAAGCCCCGAAAGCGTTCCTCGAATTGCATATGATGCTGACGCGCGAGCAGGGTGGTGGGGCAGATCAGCACGACCTGCATCCCGGCCATCGCCGCGACGAAAGCCGCGCGCAACGCCACCTCGGTCTTGCCGAAACCGACATCGCCGCAGACGAGCCTGTCCATCGGCTTGCCCGCGCCCAGATCCTCGATCACGTCGAGGATGGCGCGCTCCTGATCCTCGGTCTCCTGATAGGGGAAGCGATCGACAAAGGCGGGATAGCCCGCACTGTCAGGTTCGGCGACGGTGGCGGCGCGCAGCGCCCGTTCGGCGGCGGTCTTGAGCAGTTCACCCGCAATTTCGCGGATGCGCTCCTTCATCCTGGCCTTGCGCCGTTGCCACGCTTCGCCGCCCAGCTTGTCGAGGCCCACGCCTTCGCTGTCGGAGCCATAGCGGGAAAGGACTTCGAGATTTTCCACCGGCACGAACAATTTGTCGCCGCCGGCATAGCTGAGCGCCACGCAGTCATGCGCGGTCTTGCTGACCGGGATCTGGGTCAGTCCTTCATAGCGGCCGATGCCATGGTCCATATGGACGACCAGATCACCGGGTGAGAGCGTCGCCAGCTCAGCGAGGAAGGCATCGGCGCTTTTCTTGCGCTTGGCCCGGCGGACCAGCCGGTCGCCCAGCATATCCTGTTCGGTCAGCACCGCGACGTCGGGCGCGGTGAAACCATGGTCGAGCGGCAGGATGGTCAGCACCACGCTGCCATTGGCGGCCAGCCCCAGCGCCTCCTGCCAGCTGTCCGCCGCCGCCATCCGCTTGACGCCATGGTCGGCGAGCAAGCCCGACAGCCGTTCGCGCGCGCCGGCGGAATAGCTGGCGATCACGACCTTTTTTTTCGTCCGATGCAGCGTGCCGATATGCTTGCCGACCGCTTCATAGACATTGGCGTTCTGCGCGCGTTCCGGCGCGAAATCGCGCGGACCATCGACGGCGAAATCCAGCACGGTGGCGCTGTCCGGCTCGTGAAAAGGCGTCGCGACGTGCATCGGCCAGCGGGCGACGACCGCGTCCCATTCGGCGGCGTCGAGATAGAGAAGGTCGGGCTTGAGCGGGCGATAGGCACCCGGATCGGACGATTTCGCCTGCACCCGGTTGGCGTGATAATCACGGATCGCCTCGAACCGGGAATCGGCCGCACCGACAACGCCATGGTCGCGGATGATGACGGCATCCTCGGCCAGATGGTCGGACAGTGGGACCAGCTTTTCCTCAAACAGGGGCAGCCAATGTTCCATGCCGGACAAGCGCCGTCCGTCGCTGACCGCCTGATAGAGCGGATCGCCGGTCGCGGTCGCGCCGAACATCTCGCGATAGCGACCGCGGAAGCGCTTGATCGTATCCTCGTCCAGCAATGCTTCGGACGCGGGGAGCAGGGTGAAGCCATCGACGCTGCCGGTGGTGCGCTGATCGCCCGGATCGAAGCGGCGGACCGTCTCTATCTCGTCCCCGAAGAAATCGAGGCGGAGCGGCTGCTCCTCACCGCCCGGAAACAGATCGACAATGCCGCCGCGAATCGCAAATTCGCCCCGGTCATGGACGGTATCGGTGCGGACATAACCATTGGCCTGCAGCATCTCGGCCAGCCGCGTTATCGCGATCCGCTCCTTGGGTGCGAGCTTGGCCACCAGTTGCCGGACGCGGAACGGGGTCAGTGTCCGCTGGGTCAGGGCGTTGAGCGTGGTCAGGACCAGTTGTGGGCCGTTGGGTTTGGCCTGCAAGGCGTACAGCCCGGCAAGCCGCGCTGACGCGGTGCGCAGCGACGGGCTGGCCCGATCATAGGGCAGGCAGTCCCATGCCGGGATTTCGATGATCTCGATCTCCGGCGCGAAATAATGCGCCGTCTCCGCGACTGCCCGCATCAGTTGCTCGTCGGAGGCGACGAATACGGCGCGGCTCGGCGAGGCGCGGGCGATGTCCGCCAGCAGCCAGGGCTGGAACCCCGCAGGAACGCCCGACAGGGTCAGCGGCGCTTTGGCGCGGAGGATTTTCTGGAGATCGGTCATATTCACTACTCGTTCCCTTCCCGCTTGCGGGAGGGGCTAGGGGTGGGCCAGCGGAACAGAGGTGGCGCACGCCCACCCCCTAACCCCCTCCCGCCTGCGGGAGGGGGGAGCTGGTCAGTTTTCGATCTTCACGAAATCGAGCTTCAGGAACTTGTCCATCATTGGTCCCTTCCATTCGTCCGGCACTGGGATGGTACCCAGCGCCCAGCCGATGATGTCGGCATCCTGTTCATCCATGAACCGCTCGAACCAGGCGATTTCCTCGGCATTCCATTCGCTGTGATAGCGCTCGAAAAAGCCGCCGACGGCATAATCGGATTCGCGCGTGCCACGGTGCCAGGCGCGGAATTTCAGGCGGCGCATCTGGGGATCATCGTTCACAATTTGTTCCTTTTGCGGACACGCCGAAAAAGCCGATCGGATGTTTGTGCCATCGTCCCAGCTGGGGTAGATGCTGGCCAGATAGACATGCGACCCGATATTCTCAATCCGCTCTTTGCCGAAATCTCTGTCCTTAAGGGCATTGGACCGGCGCTGGCCCGCCCGCTGGAGCGGCTGGGGCTGGCGCGCGCGGTCGATGTGGCGTTCCATCTGCCGGTCAGCTGGGTCGATCGCGTCCTGACCGACGAGCTGGATATGGCCGATGCGGGCCGGGTGATCGGCATCGTCCTGACCCCGGTGGACTATCGCGCCAGCGGCAGCGCCCGCGCGCCGTTCCGCGTCCATGCGACCGACAGGCATGGCAATTATGTGTCGCTGACCTATTTCGGCAGGAACAGCGCCTGGCCGCGCAAGCTGTTGCCGCTGGGTGAACCCAAATTCGTGTCGGGCAAGCTGGAGGCCTATGGCGACAATCTCCAGATCGTCCACCCCGACCATGTGCTGCTGCCCGACGAGGCCGCGACCATCCCCGCGCGCGAACCGGTCTATGGTCTGTCCGAAGGGCTGACCAATAACCGGATGCGCGATCTGGTGGGACAGGCGCTGGCCCGTGCGCCGGACCTGCCCGAATGGATCGAACCCAGCCTGCTGGCCCGCAAGGACTGGCCGGCATGGCGGGATGCGCTGGCGCGGATTCATGCCGACCCGTCTGACGCCATGGCCCGCGAACGCCTGGCCTATGACGAGATTTTCGCCGGGCAACTGGCGCTGATGCTGGTGCGACAATCGTCGCGGCGGCGGCGGGGCGTGCCGATCGCGGGCGACGGGCGGCTGCGCGCGATGCTGAAGCTGCCCTTCGCGCCGACCGGAGCGCAGCGCCGGGCGTTCGGCGAGATTGAGGGCGACATGGCGCAGGCCACGCCGATGCTGCGGCTGCTCCAGGGCGATGTCGGGTCGGGCAAGACGCTGGTGGCGTTGATGGCTTTGCTGAATGCGGTCGAGGCCGGGATGCAGGGGGCGATGCTGGCCCCGACCGAGATATTGGCGCGGCAACATTATGAGACGCTGCGCAAGACGGCGTCGGGCCTGCCGGTGGAGATCGCCATCCTGACCGGGCGCGACAAGGGCAAGATACGCGAAGCCACGCTGATGGGGCTGGCCGATGGCAGCATCGACATCCTCGTCGGCACCCACGCGATCTTTCAGGAGGCGGTGCAGTACAAGCATCTGGGTCTGGCGGTGATCGACGAGCAGCATCGCTTCGGCGTGGCCCAGCGGATGATGCTGGCGAACAAGGCGGAGCGCGCGCCGCATCTGCTGGTGATGACGGCGACGCCGATCCCCCGGACACTGACCCTGACATATTATGGCGAGATGGAGGTGTCCAAGCTGGACGAGATGCCGCCAGGTCGCAAGCCGATCCAGACGGTGGTGATGGCCGCCACCCGGCTGGACGAAGTGGTCGATGCGCTGGCCCGCCATGTCGAGGGCGGCGGGCAGGCCTATTGGGTCTGCCCGCTGGTCGAGGAGAGCGAGACCAGTGATCAGGCGGCAGCCGAAGCGCGGGCCGAATCGTTGAAGCTGCGCTTTGGCGATCGGGTGGGGCTGGTCCATGGCCGGATGAAGGGACCGGACAAGGATGCAGCGATGGAGGCCTTCGCCGCCAACCGGACGCAGATACTGGTTGCGACCACGGTGATCGAGGTCGGCGTCGATGTGCCCAACTCCAGCCTGATCATCATCGAGGGCGCGGACCGGTTCGGGCTGGCGCAATTGCACCAGTTGCGCGGACGGGTGGGTCGCGGTGAAAAGCCGTCGGTCTGCCTGCTGCTGCGCGGCAACGCACTGGGCGAAACGTCGCGGGCGCGGCTGGCATTGATGCGGGAAACCAACGATGGCTTCCGCATTGCCGAAGAGGATCTGAAGCTGCGCGGCGCGGGCGAAGTGCTGGGGACGCGCCAGTCGGGCGAGCAGCAGTTGAAGCTGGCCACGCCGGAGCATCTGGCGTCCTTGCTGGACGCGGCGCGCGATGACGCCCATCTGCTGATCGACCGTGACGGCGGCCTCGACAGCCCGCGCGGGCAGGCAGCGCGAACCTGCCTCTATCTGTTCGAACGGGATGCGGCGGTAGGGTTGCTGCGGGGCGGGTAGCGACCTGCTACCAGGCCGTCCGGCGCGGCGGGACGAGGGACATCAGCGCATCATAGGTTCGCGGGGCAATGGGTTTCAGAAACTCGATGCCCAGCCGCCCATCCTCGACCCAGCGCACTTCGGCAGGATGGTCCTTCAGGATCGGCAGCCAGATGGTCATCCGTTCGCCCATCAGCAATTCGCCATCGCTGCGGCACATGGCACCGAGCGCGGAGATGTTGATGATCCGCACGCCATGGGTGCGGCCGCGGGCCGTGACATGGCTGACCATATCGACCAGGTCACGCGCGGCGCGGCGCTGATCCACCGCTGGATCGCGCGAACGCATGACATGATTGAGATTGGCGAACAGCGACGACATGGCCGCAGCCTAGGGCGGCGAAGATGGACGCTTTGCTAGGGGAGAACGTTAATTTCTCCCTAACATTCTTTCTGCGTCAGGCGACCACGATCCCATGCTTCTTGGCACCGAAGCTGACCTTGTCGCCCGGTTTGAGCGTCAGGGCGGGATCGTTCACCACTTCCCCATTCACCCGGATCGCATTTTCCGACAATTTCCGGCGCGCTTCCTTGTTCGACGTGGCAAAGCCGAGCGCGACATTGGCCTGCACCACGGTCAGCCCCTCCGCACCGATGCTGACCGTTGGCAGGTTGGCGTCGGACGCGCCTTCCTCGAAAGTCTTGCGGGCGGTTTCAGCAGACGCAGCCGCGGCTTCCGCGCCATGGGCCATGGCGGTGGCGGCATCGGCCAATATCTTCTTGGCCTCGTTGATCTCCGCGCCCTGCAAGGCTTCCAGCCGAGCGATCTCGTCCAGCGGCAGGTCGGTGAACAGCCGCATGAATCGACCGACATCGGCATCCTGGGTGTTGCGCCAGAATTGCCAATAATCATAGGGCGGCAGCGCGTCGGCATTCAGCCAGACCGCGCCGTTCATCGTCTTGCCCATCTTGCCGCCGTCCGCCGTGGTGATCAGCGGGCTGGTCAGCCCATAGACCTGCGTGCCATCGACCCGGCGCGACAGTTCGATGCCGTTGACGATATTGCCCCACTGGTCCGATCCGCCCATCTGCAACCGGCAGGCGGAGCGGCGCGACAGTTCCAGAAAGTCATAGGCTTGCAGGATCATATAATTGAATTCGAGGAAGCTGAGCGACTGCTCACGCTCCAGCCGCATCTTGACGCTGTCGAAACTAAGCATCCGGTTGACCGAGAAATGCTGGCCGATGTCGCGCAGGAAGGGGATATATTCCAGTTTGTCGAGCCAGTCGGCATTGTCGACCATGACCGCGTCGGTCGGACCATCGCCAAAGGTCAGGAACTTCTCGAACACCCGCTTGATGCTGGCGACGTTGGACGTGATGAGATCGTCGGTCAGCAGCTTGCGCGCTTCATCCTTGAAGCTGGGATCGCCGATCTTGCCGGTGCCGCCACCCATCAGGACGATCGGCTTGTGCCCCGCCTGCTGCATCCGCCGCAGCATCATGATCTGGACCAGGCTGCCGACATGGAGCGAGGGCGCGGTCGGATCGAAACCGATATAGCCCGGCACGATCTCCTTTTGCGCCAGCGCGTCGAGACCCGCCGCATTGGTGACGTCATGGATATAGCCGCGCGTGTCGAGCAGGCGCAGGAGGTCGGACTGATAGTTGCTCATGGCGCGCGCCTGTAGCATTGGGAGAGCGGCTGTAAAAGAGGCGGAGAGTCGTAAATGCTGGCAATCGGCCTGATGTCGGGGACATCGCGCGACGGGATCGACGCGGCGCTGATCGAGACTGACGGGGACGGGCTGGTCAAGCCGGTCGCCTTTCATGCGCAACCCTATCATGACGGCTTCCGCGTGCGGCTGGCCGAAGCCTGCGGCCGCGCCATGACGATGGACGCACCGGGGTTCGAGCCGCTGATCGCGTCGGTCGAGGCGGAACTCACCGAATTGCATGTCGAGGCGGTGGCCGACCTGCTGGGGCGCAGCGGCCATGTGGCGGAGGATGTTGGCGTCATTGGTTTTCATGGCCATACCGTGGCGCACCGGCCCGACCGGCGCTGGACCTGGCAGATTGGCGATGGCGCGGCGCTGGCCGGGGCGTTCGGGATTCCGGTGGTCGGCGACCTGCGCAGTGCGGATGTGGCGGCGGGTGGTCAGGGCGCGCCGCTGCTGCCGGTCTATCATCGCGCGCTGGCCGCCGGGCTGGACAAGCCAGTGGCGATCCTCAATCTGGGCGGGGTCGCCAATGTCACTGCGATCGGATCGGACGGGGCGCTGACGGCTTTCGACACCGGCATGGCGAGCGGGCTGATCGACAATTGGATGCAGGCGCACGGGGATGCGGCCTATGACGCGGGCGGGGTTTGTGCGGCGCTTGGGACGGTCGATGAGGCACGCCTGGCGGCGATGCTGGCCGACCCCTGGTTTGCCGTGCCGCCGCCCAAGAGCATCGACCGGGAGGCGTTCACGATTCATGCGGTGCAGGGGCTGAGCCTCGAAGATGGCGCGGCGACGCTGACCGCCTTTTCGGCTGCGGCGGTGGCGCGGGGCATCGACCATCTGACCGAGCGGCCGCTATGCCTGCATGTCGCTGGTGGCGGGCGGCATAATGGGACGTTGATGGCGATGCTGGCTGCGCGTTGCGGCGTGGCGGTTCGGGCTGTGGACGCGCTGGGATGGGACGGCGACGCGCTGGAGGCGCAGGGCTTTGCCTATATGGCGGTGCGCCATCTGGAGGGGCTGCCGATCAGCTTTCCGGGGACGACGGGCGCGCCGGAGCCGATGGCGGGCGGGGTGCTGTTTCGCCCTTAAAATGTGGTGACGTTGGGTTGAACACCCAACCTCCGTTCGTTTCGAGCGAAGTCGAGAAACGTCGCGCGCAGGTTTCTCGACTTCGCTCGAAACGAACGGCTCAAAGTTAAGTCATCGCACCGTTATTCGCAGAAGCAGCGGGTGGCCGTCTGATCGGCGACACCAGCGACACCAGAACGAAGCTGATGATCATCAGCAGATACCAGGCCGCCATTTTCATCGGCGATACCATGCGCCATCCGTCGGCCTGATCGGGATAGTTCCAGGCATTGGCAAAGGTAGCGATATTCTCGGCAAACCAGATGAAGAGGGCGACGAGGAACCAGCCCAGTAACAGTGGCATCGACCTGTGATGGTGGAGCGCCCTGAACCAGATGCGGCAGCGTCCGAACAGCAGAGCGGTAACCCCGAACAGCAACAGCCGAATATCGGGCAGCCAGTGATGGGCGAAGAAATTGATATAGATGGCGGCGGCAAGGACGAAGCTGGTCCAGCGCGGCGGGTAGGCACTGAAACGGAAATCGAAGATGCGCCAGACGCGCGCGATATAGCTGCCGACCGCCGCATACATGAAACCGGAAAAGAGCGGGACAGCACCAATATGCAGCAGACTGGCTTCGGGATAGGCCCAGGAACCCGCCGCCGTCTTGAACAATTCCATCACTGTGCCGACGATATGGAATATGCCGATGACCGCGACTTCGCGCCATGTTTCCAGCCGGAAGGCGATCATGCCGATCTGGATCGCCAGCGCACACAGGGTTAGAAAGTCGTAACGGTGTAGTGGTGCTGAGGCCGGGTAGAAAAAATGCGTGCCGAGCAGCAGCGCGAGGATCAAGCCGCCGAACAGGCAGGCCCATCCCTGTTTGAAACCGAACATCAGAAATTCGAAAACAGGACCGCGCCACCCCGGTGCAATGGCGGTCTGCTCCAGCGCAAGGCGTATGCGGGCAAAGCGGGTCTGGTCGCTCGGCGCAGGTTTCACGCCATCGCCTCATGCTGGCCAAAGCCGTCCGGGACTTCGGGCGGTCGCTGCCTGATCCATCGGCTGGCGATCAGCTTGATGCCGGATTGCACCGGTAGCCCGGCATGTTCGCTCATCGGGTCGGGGCGGCTGTCGGGCAGGGTGTTGGCGAAAAGCAGACCGTCGCCCTTGCGGCCGCGATGGGTGAGGGGGAGGCGAGTGAAATGGGTTTCGCCGCCGTCATAGGCATCGTTCAGATAGATCAGCAGGGTCAGGCTGCGCTGGTTGGTGAGGCCCGGCACGGCGTCGAGATGGGGGCGATATTGCTGGCCGGGGCGGTAGCGCAGGACTTGGAGCGTCTCCCCCTGTTCGACGGCGGTGCCGCTGGCGGCGGCCAGGCGGCGGTTGATAGCGTGGACGGCGGGCCATTCGGACACGATGGGAAAGCCCGCCGCATCCGAATCGCGGACCGGATCGGCGATGAAGCGCTTTTGCCCTTCGTGAAAGATCAGCGCCGGACGCAGCCGCCGGTCGGACAGGGTGGCGAGCAGGTCACATTCCGGCGCGGTGAGCAGGCCGGGCAAGGCAACGATCATTGGGTTGTCGGACAGCGACTGGGGCATAGGCAGGTCGAGCGGATCGCCTTTGGCGTCGATCGCCATCGCGGCGATCAGGGCGCGTTGCTGCGCGGCGATTGGATCGCGGTCCGCCCAGTCGTCGAGCATCGCCAGCGCCCCGGCCCAGTCGCGCGTGCCACCGATCCCGATGGCGAGGAAACCGGCCAGAATCCGCGCGGCACCGATCGTGTCGGCAGCGGCCAGATCAGCGCGCGCAGCAGGCAGGTCGCGCAGCACCAGCCGCCCCTCGACCCGCCACAGCGCCCGCATCGCCAGCGCGTCGCCATCACCGCGTGCGCAACCGGCATCAATCAGCCCACGCGCCGACGCGCTGTCGCCGCGCTGGAGCAGCGCCAGCGCCTCTGCGGCCACGCTCGGCATCAGCGCTTGCGGGTCAACTCCCGCATGGCCGCGTCGATGCCCTCGATCGTCAGCGGATACATGCGGTCGTTCATTGCCTCGCGGATCAGGCGGGTCGACTGGCTATAGCCCCAATGCGCTTCGGGCGTCGGGTTGAGCCACACGGTCGCGGGATAGGTATGGGCGACCCGTTGCAGCCACACCCCGCCCGCTTCCTCATTCATATGTTCGACCGAGCCACCCGGATGGCTGATCTCATAGGGACTCATCGCCGCGTCGCCGACGAAGATCACCTTATAGTCATGACCATATTTGTGGAGGATGTCCCAGGTCGGGGTGCGCTCGGCAAAGCGGCGGCGATTATCCTTCCACACCCCTTCATAAAGGCAGTTATGGAAGTAGAAAAATTCCATATTCTTGAATTCGCTGGTGGCTGCGGAGAAGAGTTCCTCACACAGCTTGACGAACGGGTCCATTGATCCGCCGACATCGAGAAACAGCAGCAGCTTGACCGCATTATGCCGTTCCGGGCGCATGCGGATGTCGAGCCAGCCCTGTCGCGCGGTGCCACGGATGGTTTCGTCGAGGTCCAGTTCCTCTGCCGATCCTTCGCGCGCGAAACGGCGCAGGCGGCGCAGCGCGACCTTGATATTGCGGGTGCCCAGTTCCTTCGTGTTGTCGAGATTGGCAAAGTCGCGCTTTTCCCACACTTTGATCGCGCGCTTATGCTTGCTCTCCCCGCCGATGCGGATGCCTTCGGGATTATAGCCGCCATGGCCGAAGGGGGATGTGCCGCCGGTGCCGATCCATTTATTGCCGCCCTGATGCCGCCCCTGCTGTTCCTCCAGCCGCTTCTTGAGCGTCTCCATAATCTCGTCCCAGTCGCCCAGCGACTTGATCTTCTCCATCTCTTCGGGGCTGAGATATTTTTCGGCGACCAGCCGCAGCCATTCCTCCGGTATCTCCGCCTCCAAGCCCGAACTGCCCAGCACGCCCTTGAACACCTGCCCGAACACCTGATCGAAGCGATCAAGCAGCCCTTCATCCTTCACATAGGTGGCGCGGGCGAGATAATAGAAATCCTCCGGTCGCCGTTCGATGACGTCGCGGTCCAGCGCTTCCAGCAGCAGCAGATGCTCCTTGATGCTGGCGGGGATGCCAGCGGCCCGGAGCGCATCGAGAAAATTGAGTAGCATGTCCGCCCTTGTCGGGCAGCGCGGCGCGCGATGCAAGCGGCCGGATTGATGGCTTGTCGGAATATTAAGTGTTGCAGTGCATGGTTAATGCGTCACTATTCGTTCTTCCAGAAATTTGGGGCGCACGCTTGGAAAACAGGGACTTGCTGGCTGACCTTGGTGAACGGTCAGGTGATATCGCGTTGCAATGCAGCGAAACGGCCGGCTTTCTGAGCGAGCTGAACCGTCGCATTCAGCAGGATTCGGCGCGCCTGTCAGATTTGCAGGCGAATATGGATACGCTGGCCACCAGCCAGAATGAGAGTGTCGCTGCCGCGCAGGAATTGAGCCTGACCGCGCGCCGGGCCGGGCGGATCATCGCCGACGGGCATGAGGTCGTCACCCTGTCGCTGGGCGAAGTGGCGGGCCTGGTCGAGCATGTCACGGGGCTTGAGGGACATTTGCGCCAGTTCCTGTCGGTGATCGAGGCGGTGGGCGACATCTCCGACGAGCTGGGCGCGATCGCGCGGCAAACGCGGCTACTCGGCATCAATGCCGCGATCGAGGCGGCGCGCGGCGGGGAAGCGACGCAGGGCTTTGCCGTGGTGGCGGATGAAATCCGGCGGCTGGCGGGGCAGGCGGGCGAATCGGCGGCGTCGGTTGGCGACAAGCTGGGCCAGCTGGATCGCGATGCGCGGCGGCTGATCGGCGGGGTGGAGGCCAATATCGTGCGCGGGCGCGATGTTGGCACGCATATCGACCGGCTGCGGATGAGCATGGCGGAGATCGCGTCGTTGGTGACGCAATTTGCCGAACGGTCCGACGCGATCGTGACCTGCACCGACGAAGCCGATGGCGATGTCGCGGCGTTGCGGCAGGGGCTGGCGCTGTTCAGCCGGTCGGCGAGCGAAAGCGCGACACGGGTTGAGGTGGCGCGCGGGCAGTTGGAAGGGTTGGAGGGAATGGCCAACGCCATGCTCGATACCGCCGCCCATGGGCCGGGGCGGACCCGAAACAGCCGCTATATCGCACTGGCGGAGGAAGGTGCGGACGAGGTGATGGCGCTGATCCAGCAGGGAATTGCGGATAATCAACTGAGCCTCGCTGACCTGTTCGACAGTGATTATCGCGCGATCGAGGGTTCGGACCCGGTGCAATATCAGACCCGCTTCACCGCCTTTGCCGACGCGCTGCTGCGCCCGACGCTCGACCGGCGTACGAGCGAGGACAGTGCGATCGTGGGCTGCTGCCTCATCGACATGAACGGTTATCTGCCTACCCATATCAGCACGCGCAGCCAGCCCCAGCGGCCGGGCGACCCGCGCTGGAACATGGAACATGCGCGCAACCGCCAGATGTTCATGGACAGCCAGACCCGCCGCGCGCTGGACGGGGAGGGGGATTTCTTCCTGTACACCTATCGGCAGGATCTGGGCGAGGGCCGTTATCGCGCGCTGCGCAGCGTGTTCGTGCCGCTGATTTTTGAAGGGCGGCGTTGGGGCCTGTATGAGGTGGGCTATCTGATCTGACGGACGAGATCGGGACAGGGCGGTTTCCCGTTTGATTTCAGGCTACCCCGCGATCAGGTTCAGCGCACGGGTCAGCAGCGCCACGAAGCGCGCTTCATCGACGCGGGCGGTGTTGTCGTTCCAGCTGGCCGCAATCGCGAACCAGCGGCCATCGCGCGCCTGCGCCAGGAAATTCATGGCGATGACGCCCGGCTCCGATCCGCCTTTATAGCCCAGATAGCGCCAGCGTTTCGCGTCGGCGGGCGCGATGCCGGGATTGACCGCCATGATCGGCAGAGCATCGCCGCCATTGCGCCGCAGCCAGTCGAGCAGGTGAACCATATCGCGTGGTGTGGCAAACCATTCGATGCTGTCGATCGCGGTCGGCACTTCCGCGACCGTGCCGATATCCACCGCGCCCGCTGTCAGCCGTTTGGCGTCGGCCGCAATCAGCGCGCGGCGCGCGTCGGGCGTCGCGCCGACATAGCGGCGCGCAAGGTCGGCATTGGCGGGCATTTTGAGCGCGAACGCCTCCGCCGTGGTCAGCAGCGGCAGCGTCGCGTCCGGGCGGGCATGGCCGCTTATCCCCACCATCGCGTCCACCTTCGTGCGCCCCAGCGCCAGCAACAGCGTATCAGCTGCACTATTGTCGCTCTCCGCGATCATCGCCAGCGCCAGACTGTGCAGCGTCATCGGCGCACCGTCCGGCGTGGTGAGCAGTCGCCCGGAAAAGCTCTTGTGCGAAAGCGGAATCACATCGCTCCAGCGCCGCTCCCCCGCCGCAACGGCGCGGGCGAGTTCTGCCACTATATAGAGTTTGAACGATGACCCGATGGCCATCAGCGCATCGGCCCTGTGGTCATGCAGCCAGACCGGCCCAGCCTCGTCCAGCCGGGCTATGGACAGGGCCGCCCGACCGGGCAGGCCGGCGATATCCGCCAGAAGCCGGTCCATGCTGTCACCGCTTTGCCGCGTGCCAACCAGTTGCAGGCCGATGACGCGGTGGGGCGCTTGCGGCGCGACCACCAGCGTGAAGCCGACCGTTGCCCGCTCATAGCGAATTTCCACCACCCCCGTGGTGGGGCTTTCGACCTGCACCGCCCCGCGCGCCACTGGCCTGCCATGCTGGTTGCGCAGATCGGCGGCCAGTGCGCGCCATTGCGCTACCGGCACGGCGTCCAGGAACAGGGTGGAGAAATAGGCGTCCTCGCCGCCAGGGGCGCTGAGCATGTCGAGCAGCTGCGATGCCCGTTGCTGATAGGCGACAGTGGGTTGGGCAAGGCTGCCGGTCGGCAGAAAAATCACAAACAGGGTGATGAGGATCGACCAGAGCCGCACACGCTAGATCCGTATCCGGGTTAGACGGCATTTCATGCGTCGATCGCTTCTTCGTCGACCGCTGCCGCATTTTCCTGAATGAAGGCGAAGCGGTGCGCCGGGTTGGTGCCCATCAGCCGGTCGACCAGATCGCGCACGCTGGCGCGTTCCTCGACATCGGCGGGCAGGGTGATGCGTATCAGGCTGCGGGTTTTGGGGTCCATGGTGGTTTCGCGCAGCTGCATCGGGTTCATTTCGCCCAGCCCCTTGAAGCGGCTGACTTCGACCTTCTTGCCCTTGAATTCCTTGCGCATCAGCGCCTCGCGATGCGCATCATCCTTGGCATAGAGGCTCTTGCCGCCAGCCACGATGCGATAGAGCGGCGGCTGCGCCAGATAGAGATGCCCGCGCCGCACCAGTTCCGGCATTTCCTGAAAGAAGAAGGTCATCAGCAGCGTCGCGATATGCGCGCCGTCCACGTCGGCGTCAGTCATGATGACGATGCGGTCATAGCGCAGATTGTCGGGGTTGCAGTCCTTGCGCGTGCCGCAGCCCAGCGCCAGGATCATGTCGGCAATTTCCTGATTGGCCAAAATCTTGGCATTATTGGCCGACGCGACGTTCAAAATCTTGCCGCGCAGGGGCAGGATCGCCTGGGTCTTGCGATCGCGCGCCTGTTTGGCGGAGCCGCCGGCCGAATCGCCTTCGACCAGGAAGATTTCGGTGCCTTCGGGATTGTCGGTCGAACAGTCGGTCAGCTTGCCGGGCAGGCGCAGCTTGCGCGCACTGGTCGCGGTCTTGCGCTTGACGTCCTTTTCCTGCTTGCGCTTGAGCCGCTCGTCCATCCGGTCGATGACATAGGCCAGCAGCGCCTTGCCGCGATCCATATGGTCGGTCAGGAAATGGTCGAAATGGTCCCGCACCGCATTTTCCACCAGCCGCGCCGCGTCCGGGCTGGTGAGCCGATCCTTGGTCTGGCTTTGAAATTGCGGATCGCGAATGAACACGGACAGCATGATTTCCGATGACGTCATGATGTCGTCGGCCGTGATGTCCTTGGCCTTTTTCTGGCCGATCAGGTCGCCAAAGGCGCGGATGCCCTTGACCAGAGCGGTGCGCAGCCCCGCTTCATGGGTGCCGCCATCGGGCGTCGGGATGGTGTTGCAATACCAGCTGTAGCTGCCATCCGACCAGAGCGGCCAGGCGACCGCCCATTCGACCCGCCCGGCGGTGCCGGGGAAATCCTGATTGCCCGCAAAAAACACGCTGGTCGCACATTCGCGGTCGCCAACCTGTTCTTTCAGATGATCGGCAAGGCCACCGGGAAACTGGAACACGGCCTCGGTCGGCGTATCGTCGCTGATCAGTTCCGGCGCGCATTTCCAGCGTATCTCGACGCCCGCGAACAGATAGGCCTTGGACCGGGCGAGGCGATGGAGCCGGGCAGGCTTGAATTTCTGTTCGCCGAAAATCTCCGTATCGGGAACGAAGCTGACCGACGTGCCGCGCCGGTTGGGGGCCGCGCCCACCTTTTCCAGCGTGCTGGTAGGGTGACCCTGCGAAAAGCTCTGACGGAACAGCTCCTTGTTGCGGGCGACCTCTACCATGGTGGTGGTCGACAGCGCGTTGACCACGCTGATGCCGACGCCATGCAGGCCGCCCGACGTGGCATAGGCCTTGTCGGTGAACTTGCCGCCCGAATGGAGCGTGGTCATGATGACCTCCAGCGCCGACTTGCCGGGGAATTTCGGGTGCGGATCGACCGGGATGCCGCGGCCATTGTCGATGATGGTCAGCCGGTTGCCCGGCTCCAGCGTCACCTCGATCCGGGTGGCATGGCCAGCGACCGCCTCGTCCATGCTATTGTCCAGCACTTCGGACGCCAGATGGTGCAGCGCGCGCTCGTCCGTGCCGCCAATATACATGCCGGGGCGGCGGCGGACTGGTTCCAGTCCTTCGAGCACTTCAATGGCGGAGGCGTCATAGCCGGGGGAGGATGTGGGCTGGGCGGCGAACAGGTCATCGGACATGCCGACAAGCTATAGGCAGGCGAGCGATCCACGCAAGCGCTGTGCTGAAATGGCAACAGCAACGAAATGTTACATCTGCGAGTGAAACAAAAGCGCTTATCAAGCCGTTAGCGGTTCGCAGTTGGGTTTTGACACCCGATCAGGCGAGGAGATTTTTCAATGCATTTCAACCGTATCGCGCCGCTCGGCGCCACCCTGGCGCTCGTTCTGGCGGCGTCGCCCGTTCTGGCGCAGGATAGCGGCACGGTCGACTGGACCGGTCCCTATGTGGGTGGGTCGTTCGGCTATAATTTCCAGAAGAAGGACGGCGCCGAACATCTGCGTTTCGACACCAATGCGGACGGCACCTATGACGACACTATCCGCACGACGACTGGTGCCAATGCTTTCTCGCCCGGCACCTGCGGCGGCGCGGCGCGCGGTGCCACCCCGGCAGCGGGCTGCGACGATGACAAGGATGCGATCGGCTGGATGGGCCATGTCGGCTATGACATGCAGTTTGGCGGCATTGTCGCCGGTGTCGTCGCCGAAGCGGGCAAGGCCTATATCAGCGACAGCGTGAGCGAATATTCGACCACGCCGGCTTTCTACACCATGACGCGCCGGATCGACTGGAACGGCAATCTGCGTGCGCGCCTGGGCTACACCACGCCGGGCGGCATCATGCCCTACATCACCGGCGGTCTGGCCTATGCGAAGGTCAAGAACAGCTTTGGCACCAGCAATGGCGCGAACAGCTTTACGCAGGTCGATGCCAAGGAGGATGCATGGGGCTGGACCGCAGGCGGCGGTATCGAAGCGAAAGTGTCCGACAATTTCTCGATCGGCGCCCGCTATTTGTGGACCCGCTATAATGTCGGCGATTATCGCGTCGATGTCGGTGCGGGTAGCGCCCCTGCGACCAACCCGTTCCGCATCACCCCGTCGGGCGGCGCGAGCATCAATCGCGGCGACAAGTTCGACACGCAGAGCGTGATGGTAACCACCAGCTTCCGCTTCTGATCAATGGCATGAAAGAAGGGGCCGGTTCCTGCGCAGGAACCGGCCCCTTCTTCGTGTTTGGATTAGATGCTTAACGAACCCGCGGGCCACCAAAAGGCAGCGGCGGGGGCGGACGGCGGGTGCCGCGCGGCAGTTGCGCCTGATAGGCGCGACCGCAATGTTCGACGCAATAGGGGAAGCCGGGATTGACCGCTTCGCCGCAGAAATGGAAGTCCGGCTCGCCCGGATGCCCCATCGGCCATTTGCAGATCCGCTCGGTCAGATCGAGCAGCGATGTCTTGCCAGCAATCTCGGCGCTCGGCTTGGCGGGAACCAGACGGCGCGGTGGTGCTGGCGGGATCGGCGCCTGCTGGTCACCCGGACCCTGACGCAGGAATCCGCCGGGACCAACCGACACGATGCGCGGCTGCGGCTTGGGGGCTACGACTGGTGCCTCGTCCGTAACGGGCGCAGGCGCGGCGGGCGCAGCGGCGGGGGTGAAGGCGCGGACCGGAGCCGGGGCTTCAGCCACTGGCGCGGGGGTGGCCGGACGCTGCGCTGCCTCAACCTCCGTCGCCGGAGCGGCGCTGGCGGGCTTGCGCGGTGGCACCGCTGCTTTCTTGGGCGCGTCATTGGCCTTGACCGGCGAAGGCCGCGATTGCAGGCCAAGGCGATGGGCCTTGCCGATCACCGCATTGCGGCTGACGCCGCCCAGTTCCTCGGCAATCTGGCTGGCGGTCAGGCCGCGCTCCCACATCCCCTTGAGCTGGTCGATACGCTCGTCGGTCCAGGACAATGAAACACTCCTCAAAATATCTGGCTGCGTCCCTATATGGGAAGCCGGTGCGCAGGTTCAAATGTGTGAACAGCGCCCTTGCAGCAAATCCTCTCAGCCGATAGTCGATCCATCCATGAACGACCAGCCCAAAATTGCCCCGACCGCGCCAGCCCTGCCGCCATTCCCCGAACCGGGGGTGCCGGTGATTCGCAACATCAACTGGGCGGGCAGCTGGGCGCTTTATCTGAAAGAAGTGCGCCGCTTCATGAAGGTGCAGCTTCAGACGGTGTGGGGCCCTGCGATCACGACCCTGCTGTTCCTGGTCATCTTCATCGTCGCCCTGGGCGGCAGCGGCCGCACCGTGATGTTGCGCGGACAGGCTGTTCCCTTCGCCGATTTCGTCGCGCCCGGCCTCATCATCATGGGCATGATCAACGCCTGCTTCGCCAATGCGAGTTTTCCGCTGATGGTGGGCAAGGTGCAGGGGACATTGGTCGATTATCTGATGCCGCCGATTTCGGTCGGCGAATTATTGGGCGCACTGGTCGCCTCCTCGGTCACGCGCGCCTTGTTCGTCGGTTCGGCGCTATGGGCGGCGATGGCGCTGTGGCCCGGCGTGCATGTCACCCCGGCGCATCTGTGGGCGGTGCTGTGGTTCGCGCTGATCGGCACCAGCTTCATCGCCTTTCTGGGCGTGCTGACCTCCATCTGGGCCGACAAGTTCGATCATAACGCTGCGGTCACCAATTTCCTCATCGGCCCGCTGGCGCTGCTGTCCGGCACCTTCTACTCGATCGACCGGTTGCCGCCCTTCTTTCAGGCGATCAGCCACGCCAATCCCTTTTTCTATATCATTTCGGGCTTCCGCTATGGCTTCGTCGCGGCAGCGGACACCAATATCATCGTGGGCAGCAGCGTCTTGCTGGCGCTCAATATCGGGCTGGGCGCGCTTTGCTACATGCTTTTAAAGCGGGGCTGGAAGATCAAGGCGTAGCGCTCAGGAAAAGGCGGCGAGGATCGGCATGATGGCACTAAGGACGATCACTATCGCCGCCGCCAGCAGCCAATGACGCCAGCGGGGCAGGGCGCTGTCGTGCGCCTCTTCGTCCCACGGCCACATCAATGGCCGACACTGCCAAAGCGCGTGGACGTAAAGCCCGCCGCGATCATCGCACATTTCATCAAATGCGTATCACCCGCTCAGATATGGATGCCCTAGCATAGCGTCTGGACGGCACAAAACCATGGGCGGGCGGCCCCGTGTTCAGGCGATGGTTACATTTCTCTGCCACATCGGGCTGCGATACCGCTTTGCAGCATGAAAGATTGATGATGAAGGTTGCCCCATGAAGGTCGCCATAGTGTTCGGCACGCGCCCCGAAGCGATCAAGATGTTCCCGGTGATTCACGCCTTGCGCGCACGGCCCGGCGTGGAAACCCGCGTCATCGTGACGGCCCAGCATCGCGGACTGCTGGATCAGGTGCTGGAGATTGCCGGAATCGTGCCGGACGTCGATCTTGACGTCATGGTCCCCAACCAGACGCTCGACGGGCTGACCGCCAAGCTGATCGTCGAACTGGGCAAGGCGTTCGACGCCGAAAGGCCCGATCGCATTGTCGTCCATGGCGACACGCTGACCACCATGGTCGCGAGCCTTGCGGCCTATTATCGCAAGATCCCGGTCGCCCATGTCGAGGCGGGCCTGCGCAGCGGTGACATCCACCATCCCTGGCCCGAAGAGGTGAACCGTCGCGTGGTCGCCTGCATCGCCGACATGAATTTCGCGCCCACGCAAGCCGCCGCTGACGCGCTGCTGCGCGAAAGCCGCGATGCGGCGGGCATTCACATCACCGGCAATACCGTGATCGACGCGCTGCTCGCGACTCGCGACAGGGTGCTGGCTGACCCGTCGCTTGCCAGCGGCCTAGATGATCTCGCCGCGCGCTTTGCGGGCAAGCGCATCATTGCCGTCACCAGCCACAGGCGCGAAAATTTCGGCGGCGGCATGGAGGCGATCGCCCGCTCCATCGCCGACATCGCTGCCCGTCCCGATGTCGCGGTGATCTTCCCGGTCCATCCCAACCCCAATGTCCGCCCGATCATGGACGCCGTGCTGGGCGTCCTGCCCAATGTGGCGATGATCGAGCCGCTGGATTACCCCCATTTCGTCCGCCTGCTCGATCTCTGCACTCTCGTCCTGACCGACAGCGGCGGCGTGCAGGAAGAAGCGCCCTCGCTCGGCAAACCGGTGCTGGTGATGCGCGAAACCACCGAACGGCCCGAAGGGGTGGAGGCTGGAACGGCGAAACTGGTCGGCACCGACCGCGCGCTGATCGTGCGGGAGGTGCTGGCGCTGCTGGACGATGAGGCGGCCTATGACGCCATGGCGCGGGCGCATAATCCGTTCGGCGATGGTCATGCGGCGGAACGGATTGCGGCGATTATCGCGGGATAGAGCGTCCAAATCTCCTCTCCCTCAGGGGAGAGGCAACGAGACTTGGCAGCTTGCTGCCTTAGTCGCAGTGGTGAGGGCGTCCGCCCTGACGTTGGCGCACAGCCCCCTCATCCAACTGCGCCTAACCGATCCTTCGGATGCGGTAAGGCTCCATATCCTTCTCCCCCAAGGGGAGCAGATCGATCTTGGTGCCACCGTTACCGAAATCTTCAGCATTTCCGGGCAGAAACAGGGGCAAATCTTAGCCTCATAAGGACTGCCCCTCCATGCCCGTCGACACCAAGCAGAAGGTTTCCGTCATCGGCCTTGGCTATATCGGTCTGCCGACCGCAGCCCTGATCGCCCGTGGCGGCGCGCAGGTGGTGGGCGTGGATGTGTCCGCCCATGTCGTGGAAACCGTCAATTCGGGCCGCGTGCATATCGAGGAGGTCGATCTGGACGGGCTGGTGCAGGGCGTTGTCGCGCGCGGCAATCTGCGCGCCAGCCTCACGGTCGAGGAAAGCGACGTGTTCATCATCGCCGTGCCGACCCCGGTATCGGAAGATCGCGCGCCCGACATCAGCTATGTTCTCAAAGCCGCCCGCACCATCGCTCCGGTGCTGAAGGCAGGCGACACGGTGATCCTGGAATCCACGTCCCCGGTCGGCACGACCGAAGCGATGCGCGACGTAATCGGCACGATGCGCCCTGACCTCAAAATGCCCGGCAAGGGCGTGCAGGGCGACATCGCCATCGCCTATTGCCCTGAGCGGGTTTTGCCCGGTCGTATCCTGGTCGAGCTGATCGACAATGACCGCTGCATCGGCGGCATCACGCCGCGTTGCGCGCGCAAGGCGCTGGGCTTCTATCGCCAGTTCGTGCGCGGTGCCTGCATCACCACCACGGCCCGCGCGGCGGAGATGGTCAAGCTGGTGGAAAACAGCTTCCGCGACGTCAACATCGCCTTCGCCAATGAACTCTCGGTGATCGCGGAGAATATGGACATTGACGTGTGGGAAGTGATCCGGCTGGCGAACCGCCATCCGCGCGTCAACATCCTCTCGCCCGGTCCCGGCGTCGGCGGCCATTGCATCGCGGTCGACCCGTGGTTCATCGTCCATGGCGACCCGGAAAATGCCCGCATCATCCGCACCGCACGCGAAGTGAATGACGGCAAGACCGACTATGTCGTGGCCAAGGCATCCGACATGATCGACGCCTTCGCGAACGAAAATGTCGCCTGCCTGGGCCTCGCCTTCAAGGCGAATATCGACGATTTCCGCGAAAGCCCGGCGGTCAAGGTCGCCGCGCGCCTCGCCCGCCGCTATGGTCGCCGGATCAAGCTGGTCGAACCCTATGCCCATGCCCTGCCGATGGAATTTGCCGGGACCGGCGCGGAACTGATCGATCTCGATACGGCTCTGGAACAATGTGGCGTGTTCGTCATTCTTGTCGATCATGACATGTTCAAATCTGTCCCCGTCGATGAACGTGTCGGCAAATCTGTCTATGACACGCGCGGCATCTGGCCGGACCAGCCGCGCCGCATCGCTGAACCGGCGCCGGGGCGCGTCGCCGTCTGACAATCGGCCATCGGGCGCGACCCGTCGCGCCTGTGGTTGCCATCGCCGTGCCGCACCGCTACCCCCCGGCCTCAAGTGGGCCATAAGGGGGCAGATGTGCAGATGACCATCAGGCAGATATATGCCGCGATGACAGGCTGCGCCTTGCTGTCCGCCTGCGCCAGTGTCGAGCAGGCACCGCGCGGTGACGCCGCCTATGCGCTCATCCCGCCAGCGCTCGCCATCGGTGCCGATTATCGCCTCTCCCCCGACGATGTGCTGCGCATCCAGGTCTATCATGAACCCGGCCTGTCGCTGGAGGATGCGCAGGTCAGCGCGGCAGGCATGGTGCGGATGCCGCTGATCGGGGATGTGCCGGTCGCTGGCCTGTCATCGGGCGACGCAGCAGACCTGATCGCCGCGCGGCTGGGCCAGCGCTATCTGGTGTCGCCGCAAGTCACGATCTTTGTCAAAAAGGCCGTCGGTCGCCGCATCACCGTGGACGGCGAAGTGCGCGAGCCGGGCCTGTTCCCGCTCGACGGGCGGCTGACGCTCAGCCAGGCGGTGACGCTGGCAAAGGGGCCGACCCGCCTCGCCAGCCTCTCGCAGGTCATCGTTGTGCGGCAGATTGACGGGCAGCGGCAGGCGGCGATGTTCGATCTTGCCGCGATCCGCCGGGGACAGGCCGCCGATCCCGAAATCCTGCCCGGTGACACGATCATCGTCGGCCTGTCGCGGGCGAAGGCGATTCTCGGCGGCTCCCTGCTGGCCGCGCCCGCGCTGGCAGCGGGGTTCATCGCCCTTGACGGGAAGAATTGATGAGCGCTTCTGAGATCATCGCATCGGATGAAGGCCGCGCCGCCCGCTTCGCCGCCACCACGCGCCACGGCTGGGCCGTGTTGCGCCGCCATCGCGTCATCCTGTTCGTCACCATGGCACTGTGCCTGCTGGCGGGCGCGCTGTTCATCCTCATGTCCACCCCCGACTATCGCGCGACCGCCTCGGTCGAGGTGCAGGACATACCCGCAGGCGCCGCCGGGGCAGGGGCGCAGGCCACCCCGCGCGTCGCGCCGGGCGACATCGAATCGCTGATGCAGACCGAGTTGGAAGTGCTGCGCAGCCGTGCGCTGGCCGAAGAGGTCGCACGCGATCTGGCGCTGGTCGGTACGCCCACTTTCTTTGCCGGCATGGACCGCCAGCGCCCGACCGAGGGCGCAGGCAGCCTGACCCAGCGGCAGGTCGAACAGGATGCGGTCATTCGTCTGCTGCGCGACAATCTGGAAGTCGAACTGCCCGGCAAGTCCCGCGTGTTGCGCATCAGCTTCGTGAGCGCCGACCCAGTCCTGTCGGCGCGAGTCGCCAACAGCTATGCCGACAGCCTGATCCGCGCCGACCTGAAGCGCGGCTTTGAATCGGGCGTGCAAGCGCGCCGTTTCCTGCTGGGCGAACTGGACGGCGCGCGTAACGATCTGGCACGGGCGGAGCGCGATCTGGCGGTCTATGCCGCCCGCACCAGCACGGCGACGGACGAAGAGAGCGACACGCAACGCCCACCGGAAGGCACCATCTCGGCCCGCCTCGTCCAACTCAACGCCTATCATGCGCAGGCGCTGGCCGATCGGATCGCGGCGCAGAAGCGTTGGGAAGGCGCCCGCCGGGCGAGCGCCGAAACTCTGCCCGAAGTGCTGGGCAATGGCGCGATGCAGACATTGATGGCCAGCCGCGCCGAAGCCCGCGCCGCTATTGTCGAGGAACGCCAGTTCCGCAAGGACGCCCATCCCGACATGCGCGAGGCCCGTGCGCGCCTCGCCGCGCTGGACGATCAGGCGGAGGTGATGGCCAACACCATCCGCGCATCGCTGCGCGAACAATATGAGGTCGCGGTGCATGGCGAAACCCAGATTGCCGCCGAAATCGCCGATCTGGAACGGCAGGCGCAGGCCGAACGCGGGCGCGACGTGCAGACCGGCATATTGGAACGCTCGGTCGATACATACCGGATGCTGCATGACAGCCTGCTCCAGCGCTATCGCGACATGGCGTCGCAGGCGGGGTTTCAGGCAGGCCGCATCCAGCCGCTCGATCGTGCCGCCGTGCCGACCCGGCCTTTCTCGCCCCGCATCGGCGTGACGCTGTTGCTGGCGTCGCTGGGCGGGATTGCGCTGGGCCTGCTGCTGGTCGCGGCGCGGCATATGTTTGACGACGCCGTCACCTCCGCCGATACGCTGGCGGAGCGGGTCGGGCTGCCGCTGCTGGGCGCAGTGCCGGTGACCGGCGATGCACCCCAGCCGGTCGACATCTTCTCGCCGCTTGCCTCTTCGCTGCTGCTGGCGTCGGCGGGGGGGCTGCCCCGCTCCATCCTCGTCACCAGCGCGCAGGAGGGGGAGGGCAAGTCGCTGACTCTCCACGCGCTTGCTTTGGCGCTGGCGGGGTTGGGCAAGCGCGTGCTGGTGATCGACGGCGATATGCGCCGCCCGGTCCAGCACAGCCTGTTCCGCCTGCCCGCCGGGCGCGGCATCAGCGAATTATTGACCGGGCAGGCGAGCGCGGATCAGGTCATTATGGACACCGGCACGGCGGGTGTCGCCCTGCTTCCCTGCGGCGCGGTGCCGCCCAACCCGGCGGAACTGCTGGCGACCCCGGCGCTCGAAGCGCTGCTGCTTGCGGTGCGGGAGGACTATGACACGGTGCTGATCGACGCGCCGCCGATCCTGGGCGGGACTGACGCGCTATTGCTGGCGGGCAAGGTGCAGGCCAGCCTGCTCGTGGTCGAATGGGGCCGCAACCATCATGGCGGCCTGCGCGCAGCCGTGGACCGCCTGCGCCGCGCGGGCGGCACCATTATCGGCGCCATCCTGACCAAGCAGCAGGGCCGGGCGATGGAATATGATTATCACCGGGGCGGGTGAGGCATAAAGCACCCCTCCCCTAAAGGGGAGCGGTTAAAGCGCGTTATTACGCCCGCGCCAGCAGTCCTTCGACCAGCCCGTCGAACAGACGCTTGCCATCGGTCGCGCCATGGGCGGCCTCGATCACCCGTTCGGGGTGCGGCATCATGCCCAGCACATTGCCCTTGTCGTTCAAAATGCCCGCAATATTGCGCGCCGAGCCATTGACGCTTTCGGCATAGCGCAGTGCGACCCGGCCTTCGCCTTCCAGCCGGTCGAGCGTCGCGTCGTCAGCGAAATAATTGCCATCATGATGCGCGACCGGATAGGAAATCGCTTCGCCAGCAGCATAGCGGCTGGTGAAGGCGCTCTGCGCATTTTCCACCGTCAGCGCGACGTCACGGCACACGAAATGCCCACCGGCATTGCGCAGCAGCGCGCCGGGCAGCAGGCCGCTTTCGGTCAGCACCTGAAAACCGTTGCAGATGCCCAGCACATAGACGCCGCGATCGGCCGCCTGCGCCACCGCCTGCATCACCGGGGACCGCGCGGCCATCGCACCCGACCGCAGATAGTCGCCATAGGAAAAGCCGCCCGGCACGCCGATCAGGTCGATGTCGTCGGGCAGCTGCGTGTCGCGATGCCACACCATGGTCGGCTTCGCACCCGTCGCGGCCTCGAACGCCACTGCCAGGTCGCGGTCGCAATTGCTGCCCGGAAAGACGATGACGGCGCTCTTCATGGCTCAGGCGACCTTTTCGATGCGGTAATTTTCGATCACCGTGTTGGCCAGCAGCTTGCGGCACATGGCGTCGATATCCTCGTCACTGGTGCCATCGGCCAAATCCAGCTCGATGAGCTTGCCTGCGCGCACATCATTGACGCCATCAAAGCCCAGGCCTTCCAGCGCATGGTGGATCGCCCGGCCCTGCGGATCGAGGACACCGCCCTTGAGGGTGACGAAGATGCGGGCTTTCATGAGGGGCGAACTCCTTGACAAGGACAGGACCGAACCATGCGGTTGCGGGGGTATCGACTTTGCGGCTCCCCTAGTCCCCACACGGCGGGGAGGCAAGCCATTATGCTTTTGTTAGCGACTGTCGCGATACTGTCACGCTGTAGAAATTCGGGGGAAGCATTGGGGCATGTCCGGGCTGGCGCTGGCGATGTTTGTCGGGCTGTTCGCATGGGGGCAGCAGATTGTGGGCTATGACGACCCGCATGGAAAGGTGCAGCTTGCCCTGCTCGCCACCTTCAGCTTCGGTCTGATGATCGGTTATCGCGCCAATCGTTGAGCGTTTTTCAATGCCAATTGCCTGCCCCTTGCGCTAGGCGAGCGGCATGACGCCTGATTATGTCTATCTCGCCTGCGCCTTTGTCGCCGTCGCCATTTCGGGCCTGGCCAAGGGCGGCTTTGCCGGTGTCGGCGCGCTGGCCATGCCGATCATGGCGTTGGCGGTCGATCCGGTCCGCGGCGCGGCGATACTGCTGCCGATCCTGATCCTGCAGGACGCCGTCAGCGTCTGGGCATTCCGCAAAAGCTGGGACGGCCATATCTTGCGGGTGATGCTGCCTGGCATGGCGGTCGGCGTGGCGCTGGGCTATCTGTTCGCCGCGCAAGTGCCTGAGACCACGGTGCTGGGCGCTCTTGGCGCGATTTCGATGCTGTTCGGGCTGCAACGGCTGTGGGTCGAGCGGGGCGGGGCGATCGTCCTGCCGTCCACCTCGCCCGATTGGGTGGGGACGTTGTTCGGCGTCGCCAGCGGTTTTACCAGCCAGATCGCCCATGCAGGATCGCCACCGTTTCAGATGTGGGTACTGCCCAAGCGCCTGCCGCGCGACAGGCTGGTCGGGACCACGGCGGTCGCCTTTGCCACGATGAACTGGATGAAGGTGCCCGCTTATGCTGCGCTGGGCCAATTCACCCGCGCCAATCTGACCGCCACCGCCATGCTGGTGCCGGTCGCGGTGGTCGCGACACTGGGGGGCGTGGCGCTGGTGCGCCGGGTCGACGCCGCGCGCTTCTATACGCTCATCTATGTGCTGATGGTGCTGCTGGGTATCAAGCTGATGGCTGACGCGCTGTTGGCGTGATCCAAAACCGTCATGCCGGACCTGATCCGGCACCCAGAGCGGCTTTGGACCGACCCTGGATCCTGACTTGCGTCAGGATGACGGTGGAGTGAAGGACTTATTCCTTCTCGCGCTTCTTGCGATGGGTGTCGAGATCCAGCACCGTGGTGTCCAGCCCTTCGGGCAGCAGGCCCAGACGGCGCGCCACTTCCTGATAGGCTTCCACTTCGCCGCCCAGATCGCGGCGGAACCGGTCCTTGTCCAGCTTTTCGTTGGTCACCGCGTCCCATAGGCGGCAGCCATCGGGGCTGATTTCGTCGGCCAGGATGATGCGGCTGTAATCGCCGTCATACAGGCGCCCGAACTCCAGCTTGAAGTCAATCAGGCGGATGCCGATACCAGCGAAAAGCCCGCACATGAAGTCGTTGATGCGGATCGCCATGTCGGCAATGTCGTGCATCTCTTCCTGCGTCGCCCAGCCGAAGCAGGCGATATGCTCTTCGGAGATAAGCGGGTCGCCCAGCGCATCGTCCTTGTAGCAATATTCGATCAGCGTGCGGGGCAGCTGCGTGCCTTCCTCGATCCCCAGCTTCTTGCTGAGCGATCCGGCGGCGACGTTACGCACCACGACTTCGATCGGCACGATCTCCACCTGACGCACCAGCTGCTCGCGCATGTTCAGGCGACGGATGAAGTGGGTCGGCACGCCAATCTGGCCGAGCAGCGTGAAGATATGCTCGGAAATCCGGTTATTCAGCACGCCCTTGCCGGAAATCGTGCCCTTCTTCTGCGCGTTGAAGGCGGTTGCGTCATCCTTGAAATATTGGATGATCGTGCCCGGTTCCGGGCCTTCATAAAGGATCTTTGCCTTGCCTTCGTAAATCTGGCGGCGACGGGCCATGCGCGTTCCTGTCTGGTCAAAAATACTGCGCCCCGACAATCGCGAATCGAGAAGGATCAGCGGGTGCCGGGGCTGCTTGGGCCTCGCCCATAGAGCAAAGCGTGCGGACGTGCAATTGCACCCTGTTCCCTCTCCGCTTGGAGAGACGGGGGATTGCACAGCGCCCGCCCCCTCTTCCAACTTCGCCTAACTCGCTGCGCTCGTAAGGCTTCATATCCTTCTCCCCCAAGGGGAGAAGGGATTCAACTGATCCCCTTCATCTTCCGAAATTCGTCGAACAGCCCCAGGAAGCGGTCAATGTCCGCCTTGCTCAGGAAATAGGGCGTTGCGAGGCGCAGCTTGCTGGGTGCGCCGCCGCGGATGCGGACCTTGTGGTTGGTCCACAGCCAGTCCTGCAATTCCATCCGCTGCACCGGCGGCACATTGACCGTGGCGATCGCCCCGCGCAGCGCCGGGTCGGGCGATGTCCAGCTTTGCGCGCCGCGCTTCATCATCTGATCGTGGATATAGTCCGCCAGCATCCGGTTGCGCGCCTCGATCCGGTCCATCCCGATCGCGTTGGCCAAGCCAGTCGCGGCGTTCAGGCCCATCAGCGTCGGGATGCAGGACGATCCGATCTGCATATAACGGTCCGCCTTGCGCGTCGGATCGTCATAGCCGCCGGTCACGACGGTACTCCACACCCGGTCCATCACATCCTCGTCGCGCAGATAGAGGAAGCCGGTCCCCTTGGTCGCGAACAGCCATTTGTGCATCGACCCGGTATAGATGTCGCAGCCGATGTCGTTGAGGTCGACCTTGATCATGCCGGGAGCATGAGCGCCGTCAAAGGCCGACAGGATGCCCTTTGATCGGGCAAGCGCGGCAATGTCTTTGGCGGGCAAAACCACGCCGGTCGCCGTGCTGATATGGCTGACGAAGATGATCCGGGTTCTGGGCGTGATCGCATCATTGATGCGGTTCAATATGTCCGCCGCGTCCTTTGGCGGTTTGGGCATGGCGAATTTCTTGACGACCACGCCATAGCGGCGCTGGCGCAGCATCCAGGGCATTTCGCCCGACCCATGTTCCTCGTCCGACATCAGCACTTCGTCGCCCAGCTTCATGTCGAACCCGTTGGCGACATAGCTGTTCGCCTCGGTGCAATTGCGCAGGATCGCCATCTGATCGACGGTCGCGCCCATGAAATCGGCAAAGGGCTTGCGATACGCCCCCCACGAGCCATAGCCCCAGATCGGATAATCCTCCGATCCCGCCTGCGTCATCTGCTCGCTCGTCTCGAACCCGTCGAAAATGGCTTTCAGCACGGGACGGGGGGAGGAGCCGACGGTGCCGACATTCAGGTTCACGACATCGGCCGGGATCAGGAATTGCTGGCGCAGCGCCGCCCAATAGGCGTCCTCATTCCTGCCGTGGAGATCGGCGGTGGGTAGGGGAATGGTGGCCAGCGCCTGCGCGGCGACCGGCTGGGCCAGTCCCGCTGCCGCCGCGCCGCCAAGGAAGGAACGTCGATCGAACATGAGCGCCTTTCCGGGCCGGTGCGGCCCATCGACAAATTTGCTCAATGTTCAACGATGCGCCAACCAAAATCCGCCTACAGCACATCCCCGAACATTGCCCAGATCAGCGCCAGCCAGGCCACCATTCCCACCGCACCGATGATGACGCCCGACCGGGCGCGCAGGGTCGCGGCCAGCCCGCGCGGTTCGTTATCATCCTCGATCATGCGGCGATGCTAGCCGTCCATCGTCTCCGGCTCAACCCGCGCCGTATCGCGATCGACCGCCATCAACCGTTCGGTGAAGGATTGCCGCCACCAGCTGATATCCTGCTGCTCGACACTGTCCATCATCGCGCGCCAACGCCGCTTGCGCTCGTCCAGCGGCATGGCGAGCGCGCGGAGAATCGCGTCGGACATCTCCTCCGGGCTGTAGGGATTGATCAGCAGCGCGTCTTTCAGCTGCATCGCCGCGCCGGCGAAGCGCGACAGGATCAGCACCCCCGGATCGTCCGGGTCCTGCGCCGCGACATATTCCTTGGCGACCAGGTTCATGCCGTCGCGGAGCGGCGTCACCAGTCCGATGCGTGCGCTGCGGTAGATCCCTGCCAACTTATCGCGCGGATAGCCTTGGTTGACGTAACGGATCGGCGTCCAGTCGACATCGCTATATTCGCCGTTGATCCGCCCGGCGAGCGAGTCCAGCGTTGCGCGGATCTGCTGATAACTCTCCACCTCGCCGCGCGACGGCGGCGCAATCTGCGTCAGTAATACCTTGCGATGCTGATCGGGATTGTCCTTCAGGAAACGGGCATAGCCGTTGAATCGCTCCTCCAGCCCCTTGCTATAGTCGAGCCGATCGACGCCAACGATCATCGCGCGGTCCTGAAGCGAGGCGCGTATCTGGTCGAGCATCGCGCGCGCCGCTTCGCTGTCGGCGGCCTCGGCAAATTCCTTCGCATTGATGCCGATCGGGCAGGCGACCGCCTGGATCGTCCGGTCGCCCACGGTAACGAAATCGCCGTTCACGCTGCCGCCCATCTCGCGCTCGACATAATGGCGGAAGGATTCCAGCCATTCCTCGGTATGGAAGCCCACGACATCATAGGCAAACAGGGTGCTGACCAGCTTGTTATGATGGGGCAGCGATACCAGCAGCCGTGTCGGCGGCCAGGGAATGTGCAGGAAAAAGCCCATCTTGTTGCGATGGCCCCGGTCGCGCAGCATCTGGCCCAGCGGGATCATGTGATAATCATGGACCCAGATGACATCTTCCGGCTCGATCAGCGGCGCGGCGGTGTCGGCAAAGCGCTGGTTGACCCGGTTATAGCCGCCCTCGAAATCGCGGGCATATTCGGCCAGATCGATGCGGAAATGGAACAGCGGCCACAGCGTCTTGTTGGCATAGCCATTATAATATTCGTCGACATCCTGCTCTTCCAGGTCGATCGTCGCCGTCTTGACGCCATCATCCTCGGAAAAGCCGATATGGCCGGTGAAAGTGTCGGTGACCTCGCCGGACCAGCCGATCCACGTCCCCCGGCTTTCGCGCAAGGCCTGCGCCAGCGCGACCGCCAGCCCGCCCTGATTGCCCGACTTGTTGGGCCGCGACACCCGGTTGGAAATGACTATCAGGCGGCTCATCGCATCACGCTCCACGGTTTGCTCAACAGGACGGCGCAGTTGATGATGCCGACGAGCGAATAGGTTTGCGGATAATTGCCCCACAATTCGCCGGTCGCCGGATCGATGTCCTCGGACAATAATCCAGCGGCGGTGCGGCGGCTCAGCATCTCCTCAAACAGGCTGCGCGCTTCCTCGGTGCGCCCCGTGCGATGCAGCGCCTCGATCAGCCAGAAGGTGCAGACGTTGAACGCGGTCACCGGCTCGCCGAAATCATCGGGCGTGCTGTAACGCAGCATGTCATTGCCACGCCGCAGGTCCGCCTCCAGCGCTGCCAGCGTGCCCATGAACATCGGATCATCCGCCGTCAGGAAGCGCAGGTCGAGCAGTTGCAGCAGCGATGCGTCGCGCGAATCATCCTCGAAGTTCGCCGATATCGCCTGACTGTCCGCCCGCCACGCCGCCTCGACGATCCGCGTCTTCATCGTATCGGCCCGGTTCTGCCAGTGCGCCGCTCGCAGCGGCAGGTCGAGCGCCTGCGCCGCATGGGCCAGCCGGTCGCACGCCGCCCAGCACATGACCGCACTATAGCTGTGGACATGCGCGCGGGTCCGCAATTCCCACAGGCCTGCGTCGGGCTGATCATAGACAGTCCAGGCACGTTCGCCCACCGCCTCCAGCGCCTCGAAATCGGCATGGCTCGCCATTCGCAGCAGCCGCTGGTCGATAAAGCCCTGCACCGACGACAGCACGATCTGGCCATAGGCGTCATGCTGGATCTGGCTATAGGCGGCATTGCCTACCCGCACCGGACCCATGCCGCGATAGCCGGGCAGCTTGTCGGCTTCCCATTCGGTCAGCGTCGCCTTGCCGCGCACGTCGTAAAGCGGCTGAATATGACCGCCCTTCGCGCCATCGACGATGTTGCGCAGATAGACGAGATAGGATTCCAGCACATCGAGCGCGCCCAGCCGGTTGAGCGCCTCGACCGTATAATAAGCGTCGCGCACCCAGCAGTAGCGATAGTCCCAGTTCCGTCCCGAATCGGCATGTTCGGGGATGCTGGTCGTCAGCGCCGCGACGATCGCGCCAGTCTCTTCATGCTGGCACAATTTCAGCGTGATGGCGGATCGGATGACCGCCTCCTGCCATTCCGCCGGAATCGCAAGACCCCGCACCCACAGCCGCCACTCCTCGATCGTGTCGTCCAGCATCCGCTCGATCGCCGGGCGCAGCGCATCGGAAAAACCCTCGTCCGGTCCCATGAAGAAATGCGCATCCTGTTCCAGCCGGAACCAGCTTTCCTGCGCGATCAGGCCAATGGGCGCATCGGTCGACACCCGCATCGCCATATAGGATAGCACCATGCGGATATGGTTGGAGCCATAGCTGATAGGCACGCTTTCCGCATTCCACGCCGTCGTGGGCCGCAAACGCACCCTGATGCGCGGCGAACCGGCCACCGGGCGCACGATCCGCGCAAAGGCGACCGGCCGATACATACGGCCCTTATGCTTGTGGCGCGGGCAGAAATCGAAAATCTCGATCGCATTGCCCTGCGCATCGCTCTGCCGCGTGACCAGCACCGGCGTATTGCGCAGATAATGCTGCTCCACCGCAACGCAATTTTCCAGCTCGATCGCCCAGAAGCCGCGCGCCGCGTCATCCTCCCATTCGACATCGTCCAGCAGCGCGGAAAAGACCGGATCGCCATCGACGCGCGGGACGCAGGCCCACACCATGCGACCGGCGCGGTCGATCAAGGCCGACGCCTGGCAATTGCCGATCGGCCAAAGGTCCAACGTGCGGGCGTCGCCGCCCAATATCGGGTGGTGGATGCTGTTTATCGGTCTGCCCCTCATGCATATCTGGCTGGTGGAGGGGGCGCGGATCAGCCGAGCCGCGAGACCCCTTCAGCCAGATAATGCCTGACGGCCGCAACCTGTTCCAAACTATATGCCGCGTATGTCGCCCGCTTCGGCCCGACCAATATGCCGGCCCCGCCCAGATCGGCGGCGGCGGCAAAGCCTTCTTCATCGGTCACATCGTCGCCGATAAAGACAGGCACGCCGCCCGCCATCGGCCCCTGCGCCATCAGCGCATGGACCGCGCTGCCCTTGTCGGCGCCATCGGGCCGCAGCTCATAGAGCATTTTGCCCTGCTGGAGCGCCAGTCCATCATGATTCGCCCACTGGCGTGCCAGCGCATGGGCCGCATCCTGCCAGACCGGCGCGCCGCGATAGTGCAGCCCGACGCTGATCGACTTGCGTTCGACCAGCACGCCAGGCTTATCGGCGGCAAAGGCATGGAAGGCGGCTTCGACATCGTCAATCGCCGCCGGGCGCGGTGGCGCCTCGACCGCGCCGCCGGGCCGCGCAAATTCCAGCCCATGCGTTCCCGCCAGCAGGAAATCGCCAAAGCCCAGCGCGCGCAATGTTTCAACCGACCGTCCACTGACGATCGCCAGACGCCCGTCCAGCCGCTCCCGCAGCGTCAGGAGCAACGGCACCAGGCCATCGTCCACGATCACCCCGTCTGGGGTCGCGCTAATGGGCGTCAGCGTCCCGTCAAAATCCAGAAACAGCGCGGCACCGGTCAACAGCGCGGGCGGGGGCGGGGGAAGGGGATGATCGAGCACGGGCGCAAAGTGGCGTCTCGCCCGCGATCCGCAACCCCCATTCTCGATTTTACGCGCCGCACCGGCCCTCGTCGGACCAGGGAGCCGACCAGTTTATGCAGTGCAATACGCGGAAAGCCTGCATGATCCGGGCGATCAGCCGGTCGATCCCGGCGCTGGCTTCGACATGATTTTCAGTCCACAACTGGGCGTCATACTGGTCGCGCATGGTCGCGATCCTTTCGATTGAAATGGTGCAGCTTTGCGCAACCGCCAATGCGCCGTTTCCGTAGCGATCACCAACAAAAGCATGGACAGCGATTATAAGCCTGCCTTATGCAAAGCCATGTCCGTCCTGCCCCCGCTCTCCGCCGTCCGCGTGTTCGAGGCTGCCGCCCGGCTCGAAAATTTCACGGCAGCCGCAAACGAACTGGGCATGACCCAGGCTGCCGTCAGCTATCAGATCAAATTGCTGGAGGAACGGCTGGGGCTGAGCCTGTTCCAGCGCGCCGGTCGCCGTGTGCTTTTGACCGACAAGGGGCGGGAGATCGCGCCGGTCATCATCCGCGCTTTCGATCAGATGCGGCAGGGTTTCGCCGCATTGGCGCAGGACCATTCGATCGTCCTCACCATCAGTTGCACCAACAGCTTTGCCCATCTCTGGCTCGCGCCCCGGATCGGTGCGTTCCAGATGCGGCATCCGGGGCTGGCGGTGCGGATTCAGGCGGAGGATGCCGTGGTCGATCTCGCCCGTGCCGGGGCGGACCTTGCGATCCGCGGCGGGAAGGGCGACTGGCCGGGGCTGGAGGCACGGCTGCTGACCCACAATCGCCTCGCGCCGATGTGCAGCCCGGCCTGGTTGGAACGCAACGGCCCCGTCGCCGATGCGCGGGCGCTCCACGCCCTGCCGCGCCTGTCGCCCGATGACATGTGGTGGCATGAATGGTTCGCGGCCATGGGGGTGGAGGCTGACCCGGCTGACGGGCCGCCCGGCATCGCGCTTGACAGTCAGGTGATGGAAGGCCGCGCCGCGATTGGCGGGCAGGGGATCGCCATCCTCAACCTGTTTCTGTGGAAGGCGGAGGTGGAGGCGGGCCTGCTGGTCGAGGCCATGCCCTCCTATGTCCGCGAATTTGCCAGCTACTGGATCGTCTATCCGCCCCACGCCCGCAACACGCCCAAGGTGAAGGCGTTTCGCGACTGGATCAGCGCCGAATTTGCCGCCGCCATCGCTGACGACCCGGAGGGACGCTACTTGCCCCGTGACGCATGATGCGTATGTTCATGCGCATGATTCATGAAGGATTCTGTCCATGACCCGCCACGACCGTGAAGGCTTCGCCACGCGCAAGGCCACCAACCTGTCGCTGGACGCGGGGCTTGTCACGGATGCGCGAGATTTGGGGATCAATCTGTCACGCACATGCGAAGATGCGCTGCGCAAGGAAATCGCCGCCGAACGCGGAAGACGCTGGCAGGAGGAGAATAAGGAGGCGATCGCAGCATGGAACCTCTGGGCCGAGAATAACGAGCTGCCGCTCGACAAATATCGGCAGTTCTGATGGCGCGCTTTGGCGTGTACCGGCTCCCGGATCGGGGCCTGGTCCTCGATTGCCAGAGCGATCATGTCGATCATCTGGGAACCCGTCTGGTCGTTCCGCTATTGCCGCCCGATGAAATGCCAGCCGCCCTGCCGGCGCTGCACCCCTGCTTCGATATAGAGCGTGAGCGGCTGATGATGGCAACGCATCTGGCCGGGGCTGTCCATTCACGACTGTTGAAACAACCCGTTGCGATGCTGCACCACCGTCAGGATGACATTATGCGCGCACTCGACATACTTTTGACCGGTTTCTGATCCTGCGAAATTCCCGTTCCGTTCCTTTCATCTGCCTGCTATCCCGCCTGTAATGACCGATTTTCGCGATCCCTTCGACAGTATCAAGGACCATCCGTTCGACGCTGCGCTGTCGCAACGCTATCTCGTCTATGCGCTGTCCACCATCACGGCGCGATCGCTGCCGGATCTGCGCGACGGGCTGAAACCGGTGCATCGTCGCCTGCTCTGGGCGATGCGGCTGCTCAAGATGGAACCGTCCGGCGCGTCGCCCGATGTGCTGGTCGCCAATCCCGCCCGCAACGGCACCAGTTACAAGAAATGCGCCCGCGTCGTGGGCGATGTCATCGGCAAATATCATCCCCATGGCGACAGCAGCGTCTATGACGCGATGGTGCGGCTGGCGCAGGATTTCGTCCTGCGCACACCATTGGTCGACGGGCAGGGCAATTTCGGCAATATCGATGGCGATAATGCGGCCGCCATGCGTTACACCGAAGCGCGCCTGACCCAGCCCGCCGCCGATCTGATGGCGGGGCTGGACGAAGGCACGGTCGATTTCCGCCCCACCTATAATGGCGAAGATGAAGAGCCGGAGATTTTCCCCGGCCTCTTCCCCAATCTCCTCGCCAACGGGGCCAGCGGCATTGCGGTCGGCATGGCGACCAGCATCCCGCCACACAATGTCACCGAAATCCTTGATGCAGCAGCCTTGCTGATCGACGATCCCGATACGACACATGCCGCGCTGATGGCGGTGGTGAAGGGGCCGGACTTTCCCACTGGTGGCGTGCTGGTGGATAGCCCGGCGATCATCGCCGAAGCCTATGCCACCGGGCGCGGCGCGTTTCGCACCCGCGCGCGCTTTTCCACCGGCAAGGATGATCAGGGCGTCTGGGAACCAACCGGTATCGAAAAGCTGGGCGGCGGCACCTGGCAACTGGTTGTCAGCGAAATCCCCTATCAGGTGCAGAAGGGCAAGCTGATCGAGCAGATTGCCGGGATCATCAACGACAAGAAGCTGCCGATCCTGGAGGATGTCCGCGACGAAAGCGATGAGACGATCCGCATCGTCATCACGCCCAAGACGCGCAATGTCGATCCGCAGGTGCTCAAAGACAGTCTCTACCGACTGACCGATCTGGAAAACCGCTTCCCGCTCAATCTGAACGTCCTGGACGCCACCCATACGCCGCGCGTGCTGGGGCTGCGCGCCGTGCTGGTCGAATGGCTCAAGCATCAGATCGACGTGCTGGTCCGTCGCGCCCAGCATCGCCTCGCCAAGATCGCCGACCGGCTCGAACTGCTCGACGGCTATATCATCGCCTATCTCAATCTCGACCGGGTGATCGAGATCATCCGTACCGAGGATGAGCCGAAGCTGGTGATGATGGACGAATTTGCCCTGACAGACCGGCAGGCCGAAGCCATTCTCAACATGCGGCTGCGTTCGCTGCGCAAGCTGGAAGAGATGGAGTTGCGCCGCGAACATGCCGATCTGGTGGCGGAGCGGGACGATCTGCAAAAGCTGGTCGAAAACCCGCAGCGCCAGTGCGCCAAGCTGAAGCGTGATATCGCCGCGCTGCGCAAGCGCTATGGCCCGGATACGCTACTGGGCCATCGCCGCACATTGGTGGAGGAAGCCGGACCCGCGCGGGAAATCCCGCTGGAGGCGATGATCGAACGCGAACCGATCACCGTCATCCTGTCCGAACGCGGCTGGATCAGGGCGATGAGCGGTCATCGCGATCTGGCCGCCGCCGACACGCTGAAATTCAAGGAAGGCGACGGCCCGCAATTTGCCTTTCACGCCTACACCACCGACAAGCTACTGCTCGCCACCTCCACCGGCCGGATCTACACGCTGGGGTCGGACAAATTGCCGGGCGGACGTGGCTTTGGTGATCCCGTGCGGTCGCTGGTGGACATGGACAATGAAGGCACGATCGTCGCCTTCATGCCTGCACGGACCGGCACGGACCTGTTGCTCGCCTCCTCCGACGGACGCGGCTTCATTGCGGCGGTGGCGGAGATCATGGCCGAGACTCGCAAAGGACGTCAGGTTGTCAACATCCGCACCGGCGCGAAGCTGGCTGTCATCCGCCCGGTCGCGCCGGGGGCGGACAGCGTCGCGGTGATCGGTGAGAATCGCAAACTGTTGGTCTTTGCGCTCGATGAAATGCCCCGCATGGCACGCGGGCAGGGGGTGCAGATGCAGCGCTATCGCGACGGTGGCCTGTCCGACGCCATCGCCTTCCGCCTGTCCGATGGGCTTAGCTGGACCATGGGTGGCGAAACCGGACGGACCCGCACCGAATCGGACATGACGCCGTGGAAAGTGGCACGCGGGGCAGCCGGGCGGATGCCGCCCACCGGCTTCCCGCGCGACAATCGTTTTTAATGTCTGTTTTTCACAACGATTGCTGGATCGTTTCCTGAAAATTTACCGCTTGCCGATATGGCCAACGCATGGAATCCATTTCGGTGCGCAACTGGCCAGTCGGCAAGACGAGCAGCGCCCCCTTGTCAGGGGACGCGGACGCACATCTGTCACCGATCATCGACGTCAACCAGTGGCTCGCAGCCATGCCACAATATGCTGCGATTTTATCTTTCGAAAATAATCAGATAAACGTCATAAAGACCAATCCACGTTTTACTGCTGCCTACAGTCCGGTGCAGGAATCGAACGAGAACGGCCCGGCGGCCAGAATCGAATGGGTCGAACAGGTCCGTCGCTTCGCTCAGTCGAATCGGACCTGCGACAGTTTTGAAGTTCGCCGTGATGGGAAGCTGGGACCGGAATATTTCATGTGCACCATCGGCCGACTGCCGGCTGATGCGGATCACCCCGAACTCTATCTGTTCACCGCGACCGACCGCACCAGTGAACGGACGATCGAGAAGAATCTGCGCCGCGAGCTGCTGTCCGACGGGCTGACTGCACTGCCCAACCGCACCGGTTTCGGTGAAGAGATTGACGACCGCATTACCAATACGGTCTGGCCCGACAATGCCCAGTTCGGCATCATCGCCATAGACCTCAGCCGGTTCAGCCGGGTCAATGAATCGCTCGGCCCTATGGCGGGCGACGAATTGCTGATCACGGTCGCCAAGCGGCTGAAGTCCAGCCTGCGCCAGGGCGATGTGCTGGCCCGGATCGGCGGCAATGATTTTGCGATATTTGCGCGCCTCAACAACGGCTTGTCCGACGCACTGCATATCGTCCAGCGCATCAAGGAAGCGCTCAGTTCGCCGATTCGCCTCAGTGATCTGCAAATCCGGGTCGACTGCGCGATCGGCTGCGCCCTGTCGACCAGCCCGAACGATGATCCCGACGATGTTGTTCGCAAGGCGCAGGCCGCAGTCAAGATCGCCAAGCGCAGCGGCAAGGTGGAAATCTACCGCAACGGCGTCCTGAAGGAAGCGCAGCGCCGCTTTTCGATCGAAAGCCGGCTGCGTGACGCGCTGGCTCAGGGTGGCCTCTCGCTCGCCTATCAACCGCTCATCCACCTCCAGACCGGCGAGATTACCGGGTTCGAGGCGCTCGCCCGCTGGGATGACGAGGAACTGGGCCATGTGTCCCCGGTCGAATTCATTGCCGTGGCTGAGGAAAGCGGCCTCATCACGCCGCTGGGCCGCTGGGCCGCCTATGAGGCGGCGCAGGCGCTATCGCGCTGGGACGCCAAATTCGGCCAGCCCATGCCCGTCGGTGTCAACGTCAACCTCTCGCCGATCCAGATGGCGCGCGATGATGTGGCGTCCATGTTTGAGGAAGCGCTGCGCTATTCGGGCATTGCCGGGCATCGCCTGACCGCCGAAGTCACCGAAAGCGCGATCATCGCCGATCCCGACAAGGCGCGCAAATTGCTGTTCGCGCTCAAGGATTTGCATATGTCGATCGCGATGGACGATTTCGGCACCGGCTTTTCCAACCTTGCCAGCCTGCACAGCCTGCCGATCGACATATTGAAGATCGACCGCAGCTTCGTGTCGTCCATGCTGGAGGATCGCGACAAGACGGTCATCGTCCGCACCATCCTCTCGCTCGCCGAATCGCTCAATCTCAAGGTCACGGCCGAAGGGATAGAGACGCAGGAACTCGCCCACGCGCTCCAGCAAATGGGGTGCTGGCAGGGGCAGGGCTATCATTTCGCCAAGCCGATGGCGGAACAGGACGCCTTCGACTATTGGCGCGCCCGCTGGAATTTCGAAACGGTCTGATCGGCGATCGCGCCAACCCGCGCGGCATCGGGGAAGCCCTCCGCTACCCACATATCCTGCACGACATTCAGCGCCTTGGCGACATCGGGGCCAGGCGCCAGCCCCCGTGCGATCAGCGCGCCACCACTGATCGGCAGCTTGGGCGGCGTCCAGTCGGCCAATGCAGCCACGCTCGACAGGTCCGCACCACCATCCAGCAACAACCGGTCGATCGCCCCCTCAACCCCGATATGCCACGCCAGCGCTCGTAAAGGCGCATCGCCCAGTCCGCCCTCCAGCGCGATCGTCAGCCGCTTGCGTGCCTTGTTCGACAATTTGAGCCGCGCGCCCACCAGATCGGCCCGCGCCGCATCGGGCGGGAGCAAGGCCGCCAGCCGCCGCAGCGCCGATGGCGCGACGCCCGCCGCTTCCTCGCGCGCCATCAACCGCGCCAGCCGGTCGATCCCCACGCCATCCACTTCGGGCAAAACCGGCGTCAATATCCCGCCATCGACCATCAGCCGCAACGCATGGATCGGGGAGGCGACCCCAAGCAGCTTGATCAACTCATCGGCAATCCGCTCGCGCGACAGGGCCATCAGGCTGTTGGCCGCGGCGACGCAGGCGGCATAGGCAACATTGTCCAGCTCATCGTCGCCATAGCGCGCCAGAAAGCGGAAATAGCGCAATATGCGCAGATGATCTTCGGCGATCCGCGCATCAGCATCGCCGATGAAGCGCAACCGCCGCGCTTCCAGGTCAGCTATTCCGCCAAAAAAGTCGGTAATCTCTCCGCTCAGCGGATCGGCATAGAGGGCGTTGATCGTAAAGTCCCGCCGCGCCGCATCCTCGCGCCAGTCATCGGTATAGGCAATGATCGCGCGCCGCCCGTCGGTGCTGACATCACGGCGCAGCGTCGTAATCTCCACCGGCCAGCCTGCAATCACGGCAGTAATCGTGCCATGCTCGATGCCCGTCGGCACAGCCTTGATCCCCGCCGCCTTCAGCCGGTCGACCACCTCATGCGGGTCCAGCGTCGTCGCAATGTCCAGATCATTGACCGGCAGCCCCAGCAACCCGTCACGCACTGCGCCGCCGACGAAGCGCGCCTTGCCACCCGCCGCATCCAGCGCCACCAGCAAGTCATCAAGCCCCGGACGATGCCGCCATGGCGCATCGGGCAACAGCAGGCTCATGCCGCCCCCAGCCTGCGCGACAGGTTCGCCAGGATTGCGGCGGTAATGCCCCATATCCGCCGTTCCTGCCACATGATCTCATAATAATGGCGCACCGCCCCTTCAAATTCGACGGCATGTTGGGTCCGGTTGGCCGGGTCGAGCGCATAGGCGAGCGGCAGTTCGAACCAGTCCGCCACTTCGCTTTCCTGCGGCCGCAGCGGCAGGTCGGGCGGGATCACCGCCAGCACCGGCACGATGTCGAATCCGGTAAAGGTATGATAGCGATCGGACGTGCCGATTACCTGCGCCAGATGCGGCGGCAGGCCAATCTCCTCCTCCGCTTCCCGCAGTGCCCCGGCTATCTCATCGGCATCGCTGGCATCGACCCGCCCGCCGGGAAAGGCGATCTGTCCCGCATGTTTGCGCAGCCTTTCAGACCGCTGCGTCAGGATCAGCCCCGGTTCTGCCCGGTCGGTGATCGCCACCAGCACGGCGGCGGGTGACAGCGCAATATCCCCGTCGATGCGCGGATCGCGCGTGTCAGACGGCAGGAACGCGCCATCGCGGCTATGCCCCTCGGCCAGCGCGGCGCGCAGCCGCTCCGCCAGGGTCATGCCGCGCCGTCCAGCGGGAAAAAAGCACCATTGCTCCACAGGCCGATCCGATCGGCCCCTTCATCCAGAGCCAGATTCATCAGTTCATAATAGACGCTGCGCACGACCAGTGCCTCCAGCCCCGCGCGGACATGCAGATAGGGATGCGGCCCGTCCGCCGTTTCCCGGATCAGCAGCGCATTGTCCGGACCCGCCGCGATCAAATCGCCGGTATTCAGCCTAAACGCCAGCGCCCGTTCGCGCCCTTCGCCCTCACTCTTGAGTTCCACCGCCACGAACGGCGCATCCTCGACCGCGATGCTCAGTTTCTCGACCGGGGTGACCAGCACATAGCTGCCGTCCGCCTCGCGCCGTAATATGGTGGAAAACAGCCGCACCATCGCCTCGCGACCGATCGGCGACCCCTGATGAAACCATGTGCCGTCGCGCGCGATCCGCATCTCACTGTCGCCGCAATGGGCCGGGTTCCATTTCTCTACCGGCGGCAGTTTTTTTTCGGCAAGCAGACGCGCAATGTCGCTCAGCGACAGGTCGGCCAGGTCGGGTAATGGGTCCATCGGCATGGCCTAGCAGATAGGATCGCTATGCCCCGATGGCAAAGGGGGAATCAGGCGGTGACGCGAATATCGGGACCAAGCATCCCCGTGCCACCCACCGCGCGACCATCGACTGACAGCGCCAGCAGGCGACGCTGCTCGACCGGGCCGGGCGCGCACCATCCGCTGGTATCCTCGGCGCTAAAGCCCCAGAAGCGGCCATAATATTCCGGGTCGCCGATCATCATCAGCGGCGCGGTGCCTTGGGCCTTTGCAGCGGCGACCACCGCGTCCATCATCGCCCGGCCATGGCCACCGCCCTGATGCGCCGGATCGACTGCCACGGGACCGACCATGATATAAGGACTGCGCGTGCCATCGGGCTGGGTCAGCGCGACCGGCCAGCTTTGCAGCGACCCGATCAGCGTGCCGTCATCATCCACCACAGCAAAGGATAGCGCGGGAATCCACGCCACCGCCCCGCGAATCAGATAGGCCGTCCGTCCATGCCTATCCATGCCGAACGCATCGTCGAGCAGCCGCTCGATCGCGTCTGGCCGCTGGCTTTCAAGAGGGACAATCATAGACACGTCTTGCCGATCCGCCATCAATGGCGCATGGACCGCGCCGGGAGCGGCGGGCTTTACCGCCCGCATCGCAAAATGAAAGACTAAACTGGCCCCGCCTGACAGCAGGAATGGGCCGGATATGGCGGGCCATGCAGACTGGATTTGACGATTTTCTGACGCTGGAGGTCAACAACCTCCATGTCGATGTGCTGACCGGCATTTATTCGGAGGAGACCCATCTCCCCCAGCCGCTGCGCATCTCCATCCGCGCGCGGCTGACGATCGCGGATCATTATGATCCTGCGACGCCGCTCACGCAGTCCAAAAACTATATGGACCTTAAACATGCTGCCTCCACCGCTCTACCCGATGGCGTCCATTTCACGCTGATAGAGGCGGTGGCCGACCATATCATCGACACCATCTTCCTTCAGGGCGACAATGTGACCCATGTCGAAGTGAAGATCGTCAAGCTGGCCCTGTCCGAACGCGGCGAGGAGATCGGCATCACCCTGGGCCGTAGCCGAAAATAGACGCGACCTGCTCCCGCGCAGGCGGGAGGCCAGTCGAAACGCCAGAACTGGACTCCCGCCTGCGCGGGAGCACGCTGTCTAACTTTTCTTGATCAGCCCGATCTCGATCAGCCGCTCGGTCAGATAGTCATGCGCGCTGATCGGCGGGTCGCGGCGCGGATTGGCGTCGCTCACACATTGCGGCAGCGCATCGATCATTACGTCGGGGCGCAGGTGCAGGAAGAAGGGCATCGAATAGCGCGAATGGCCGCGCCGCTCCGGTGGCGGATTGACCACGCGGTGGCTGGTCGATGGCAGCCTATGGTTGGTCAGCCGCTGGAGCATGTCGCCGACATTGATCGCCAGCGCGCCGGGCGGCGGCACCACTGGCAGCCAGTTGCCGTTGCGGTCTTTGAGTTCCAGCCCGCCTTCTTCGGCCCCCAGCAACAGGGTGATCAGGTTGATATCCTCATGCGCGCCTGCGCGGATACCCGGCGCTTCCGGCGACACCGGCGGATAATGGAGCAATCGCAGGATCGAATTGCCCCGGTCGATCGGCCCGTCGAACCAGCGTTCCTCCAGCCCCAGATAGAGCGCGATCGCCGACAGCAATTCCGCGCCGACCCGGTCAAACTCGGCATAGAGTTTGGCAAAGACCGGGTGGAAAGCGGGCAGCTCATCGGGCCAGACATTGGGCGGCATCGTCTCGGCCAGCGGGTCGCCCGGCGGCAGATCGCGCCCCACATGCCAGAATTCCTTCAGGTCGTTCTCGCTGGCACCCTTGGCGATTTCCGTGCCGAACGCGGTATAGCCGCGCTGGCCGCCATTAAATTTGGCATCATAGGCGCGCTTGGCGGCTTCGGGCAGGGCGAAAAAGTCGCGCGCCAGCGTCCATCCCGCGTCGATCAGCGCCGGGTCCATGCCATGATCGCGCACCATCGCGAAGCCGAATCGCTGGAAGGATTCGCCGAACCCCTGCGCGAAATCCGCCTTGCTCAACTCCGCCATCGACAGGACGGGCACCTGATCCAGCACCGATTGCGACACTTGGCACTTCTCCGAAAATTTGGGTCTGAAAACATTGAGGGCAGGGCGCGCAACATAAGGATCGCGCACCGATATTCCCATCCTTGATCGCGGCGAAGCGGTGATGCAAGGAGGCAAAATGAACTATTGGCTGATGAAATCGGAACCCGACGTTTTTTCCTATGACGACCTGGTCGCCAAGGGGAAGGCGGAATGGGACGGCGTGCGCAATCACACCGCCCAGATCAATATGAAGGCGATGCGCCGGGGCGACCTGGCGCTCTTCTACCACAGCAATATCGGGGTAGAGGCCGTGGGCATCATGGAAATTGTCGAGGAAGCGGCGCCCGACAGCACGGACGAGAGCGGCAAATGGATCGCGGTCCATGTTCACGCGCGCGAAAAGCTCGCCAAACCGGTCACGCTCAAGACGATGAAGGCCGATCCGGCGCTGGTCGGCATGGTCATGCTGCGCCAATCGCGCCTGTCCGTGTCACCGGTGTCAAAGGCCGAGTTCGATCATATTGTCGCACTATCAAAGGCTTAAGGCGTCAGAATCGTTCCGGTTGCGTTCTGCGCAATTGCGGTGACGTTCTTTGCGATTGTCGCTTTGCTGCGCTGCGACATAGAAGCGCCTCAACAGAATAAGAATATTTCAGAGGTGTTTGATCGGCATTCACAAGGAGTTTACCCATGCGAATGCTGTCCAAGTTTGTTGCCGCCAGCGCCCTTAGCGCTTTTGTTGCCCTCGTTGCGCCTGCCCAGGCTGAAGAAGCCGCCAAGCAGCGCTTCACCCACGAAGGCTATACCTACGTCTATGACGTCAAGGATACCAAGTCGGGCAAGGTCATTTCCGGCCGTCGTTTCCCCGACGCCGTCGCCTTCAACCTGTCCGTCAAGAACGGCAAGGTTTCCGGTGTGTCGGGTGGCCAGCAGGTCACTTTCAAGGTCGACGAAGCCCGTGGTGCCGCCACGAACTGAGCGTCACGCCGCTTGAGCCACTAAAAAAGGCCGCTTCCGACGGGAAGCGGCCTTTTTTGTCGGGTAAGCCTCAGCGGCAGCGACGCTTGCTGTCGATTTCCTTGCCAAGCAGACCGCCGCCAACCGCGCCGAGGATCGTCCCCGTCGTGCGTTCGCCGCGCGTATCGATCGCCCGGCCGAGCAGCGCGCCACCGGCAGCACCGACGATCAGACCGGTCGTGCCATTGGACTTGCGGCAATAGGTCCGGCCATCGCGACCGCGCCATTCCTTGTAGCGATGATCCTTGCGCGCCTGTGCGCCATCGGTCGGCACGGCCATGGACAGCGGAACGGCCAGCGAGACGGCGGCCAGGGCGAGTAGGGTTTTACGCATGAGTATCTCCTCCATTTGCGTTGATTTGATGCTTGAACCCCCGCACTTTGGCTGAGGTTGCATGAACCTGTCACAACGAGATAAGCTGTTGTTTTTAATCAGTTAAAATTTCAGTCGCGATGACGTCACGCAGGGATGATCGCGATCGGCTTGGACCGATCTCCCTGAAACTCAGCGACGCGAAAACTTATCCACAGCTTTATGACAGTCCTGATACGGACCGATGCCGATTCCGCTTTGCACGACTCGCTTTTGGTGAGACCATCCCTCTATCGGAACAGTAGGAAACGGAGTGATCCATTTCCAAAAATCCCTGGTAAAACAGGAATTTAATGCTGACCTGATGGTCCGTAGGAAGGGCGTCGTTCGCAAGGGCGACATCAGCCAACGGATCGGTCCAAAAGACCGTAGCCGGGTACGCGCGAAAGTGAACGTCGGGCTTCGGATATGACGGACCAGAGCCGGATTGGCTGCCCTTGGCCCAATCTGGAGCAGTCCTTGGCAAACAGCCTTTCAGGCCGGTGCCAGGACAACGCCGGGCCGATGATCGCCTCTCGCCAGAGAAGCGGATCGCATGACCCGACGGCAGTGGGGACCGACAGCAATGTCGGCCCCCATTTTGCGTTTGGGGCCTGGCGCTGAACGCATCGGGGGGAACTACGCCAACTGGTGCCGGATGCAGGATTTGAACCCGCGACCTTCGGTTTACAAAACCGCTGCACTACCACTGTGCTAATCCGGCGCGCCAGTCAGGTGACACGCCCTTACTATCAGATGACGCCGAACGTCCAGCCCTCCGTTGCAGCAATTTGTCGATCGAGCGCGGCTGGCGTCCACAGCGTATCCAGCCCCGCCACCGCCCGCATCCACGCCGCCGTCAGGATCGCGTCCGCGCCATGATCGTCCGGCATGGCGCCCTCATGCCGCTGCGACCCGATTCTCTCCAGCGCATCATTGAGCGCCGCCAAATCGCGCATCTTGGCCCGACCCTTCGCCCGCCCGGCAGCCGACGCTGCAAGGCTGGTATAGATTTCCACGATCAGCGACCCGCGCGCAGGCAAGGGATCGAACGGCCACACCGGCACATCGCCCCGCACCCGGTGCAGCAATCGCATCCCGGCAAAGCTTGCCTTGGCCACCTGCGCCGCGCCGATCGCGTCATAGACGGTGGATGGCTTGCCCCCACCACCCGCGAGATAATGCGCCTCGCACGCGCGATTATGCATATAGTCGGCCTTCACCCCGTCCGCCTTGCCGAAATAGAAATGTCGCCGGTGCGCCACCTCCAGCAGGCTCGCCGCGCCCAGATCAACATCCTCGCATATCGCATCGACATAGGCCCAGAAGTCCGGTCCATTGTCCGGCACGGCGTCCCCCGGCAGATAGCCACCGCGCGCCACGAAGGGCGGCGCAAAGCTGAAATCGAACCCGAACAGGGTAGGGGCCTCGCCCGCGATTCCCACCAGCCAGTCGGCCACGCCCGTCCGCGACCAGACCCCGTCCGGTGCCTCCACCAGCCGAGGCACCGCGCTCCCCGCCTCGCACAGCGCGACCGCAATCCCCTTATGCCGCGTGCCCTTCGCCCCGGACCAGTCGATCGCGGCAAAGCGCGTGAAGCCGGGCGTCACCCTGCGCCGCGCTCCGCCCGCAATCGCTGCCAATAGGCGATCCGCTCGGCAATCCGCGCCTCATAGCCCCGGTCGGTCGGCGCATAGAATGTCTGCGGCGTCATCTCATCGGGCCAGTAATTCGCGCCGGAAAAGCCATCCGCCGCGTCATGATCATATTGATAGCCTTTGCCATAGCCGACATCCTTCATCAGCTTGGTCGGCGCGTTCAGGATGTTCTGCGGCGGCATCAGCGACCCGGTGTCGCGCGCCGATTTGAACGACGCCTTCATCGCCATATAGGCCGCGTTGGATTTGGGCGCGGTCGCGCAATAGAGGCAGGCCTGCACGATCGCGACTTCGCCTTCGGGACTGCCCAGAAAGTCGTAAGCCTCCTTGGCCGCCAGACACTGGACCAGCGCTTGCGGGTCCGCCAGGCCGATATCCTCGGCGGCAAAGCGCACCAGCCGCCGCAGCACATAAAGCGGCTGCTCGCCCGCCACCAGCATTCGCGCCATATAATAAAGCGCAGCCTGCGGGTCCGACCCGCGCAGCGACTTATGCAGTGCGGAGATGAGGTTGTAATGCCCCTCCCGATCCTTGTCATACACCGCGACCCGGCGGTGGAGCAGGGCGGACAGGCCAGCCGGATCGAGCGGCTCTGCTATGTCGATCGCATAGAGCGTCTCGACCTGATTGAGCAAAAAGCGCCCGTCGCCATCCGCGCTCGCCACCAGCGCCTCGCGCGCGTCCGCGTCCAGCGGCAGGGGACGCCCCGTCACGGCTTCGGCCCGATCCAGCAATTGCTCCAGCGCTGCCGCATCCAGCCGCCGCAGGATCAACACCTGCGCCCGCGACAGCAGGGCCGCGTTCAGTTCGAAACTCGGATTTTCGGTGGTCGCGCCCACCAGCGTTACTGTTCCATTTTCAACGAAGGGCAGAAATCCGTCCTGCTGCGCCCGGTTGAAACGGTGAATCTCGTCCACGAACAAGAGAGTCTTGTCGCCCCGCCGCCCATGCTCCTTCGCGGCGGCAAAGACTTTTTTGAGGTCCGCGACGCCCGAAAATACTGCCGATATCGGCTCAAATCGCATCCCCACCGCATCGGCCAATAGCCGCGCGGTCGTGGTCTTGCCGGTGCCGGGCGGTCCCCACAATATGATCGAGGACAGTCGCCCCGCCGCAACCATCCGCCCGATCGCGCCGTCTGGCCCGGTCAGATGCTCCTGCCCCACTACCTCCGCCAGCGTGCGCGGACGCAAGCGATCGGCAAGCGGCGCGGTCTCGCTGACGGCATCAGTGCCGGTCAGGGCGTCATCGGAAGCGAAAAGATCGGCCATGCCTATTGATATAGGGACGAAAGCGCGCTCAGGGAACCGGGCTGGATCGCGGCATCATGCCCTGCTCGCGCTGGCGGATGATCCGCAAATAGGTGTCGACCAGCGCCTGATTGACCTGATCCCAGCCATTGCGCTCCGCCCGCACCTGCGCCGCCGCACCCGCCTGTCCGCGCGTGTCCGCATCCAGGCAATAATCCTGCAAGGCGTCGGCAAAGGCGCCGATCGCACCGGGGCGGATCAGTCGCCCGGTCACCCGGTCGGTCAGCAGGCTCTCGCTCCCCGTCGCGCGCGCCGCCACCGTCGGCAGGCCGCACGCCATCGCCTCCAGCGTGACATTGCCGAACGTCTCGGTCACGGACGGGTTGAACAGCATGTCCATGCTCGCGACCGCGCGACCCAGATCATGACCCTGCTGAAAGCCTGTAAAGACGGCGCCGGGCAAGCGGTTCTGGAACCATTCGCGCGCCGGGCCTTCGCCCACCACCAGCACCTTATGCGCGACCTGGCGCGTCGCAAGCTGGTCGATCGTGTCGGAAAACACGTCCAGCCCCTTTTCCATCACCAGCCGACCGATAAAGCCGATGGCGGGCATGTCATCGCTAATGCCGATCGAACGCCGCCAATCGAGATCGCGCCGACCCGGATTGAAAATCTCCCGGTCGATGCCGCGCGTCCAGATGCCGACGTCATAGCTCATCCGCTGTTCGCGCAGCAGTTGCGCCATCGATTCGGACGGCGCGACGATCGCGTCGCAGCGGCGGTAGAAGCGGCGCAATATCCCTTCGATCACCGGCTCCAGAAAGGCCAGGCCATAATAGCGCGGATAAGTCTCGAACCGCGTATGCACCGATGCGACCGTGGGCAAACCATTCCGCCGCGCCCAGCTGAGCGCCCGATGGCCCAGCGGATCGGGACTGGACAGATGGATCAGATTGGGCGCGAACGCCTTGAGATCGCGGCGAACCCTGGCCGACATGGCATAAGGAATCCGATATTCCTTGCGCCCCGGCACCGGCACCGACGGCGTGCTGATCAGATCGCCTGCGGGCGCGAAAGCCGGCGTGTCGGTGGTGGGCGAATAGACCCGCACCGCTGCGCCCTGCCGCAGCAAATAGCCAACGAAGCGATTGAGCGCCTGATTGGCCCCATCGCGCACATAATTATAATTGCCGCTGAACAGGGCAATGCGAAGGCCGCTAACATCCATCGCAGCCCCTTAGCCCAAGAAATGTGAAAACCCAAGGGAACCGGGTAAGCCTTTGGGAATTATGCCCTTCGTTAGGATTGGGACACCGGCTGACGCGGTTGCGCCCACAGGATGAGAGGATGCCCCGATGTCGCAGACATTCCGTAAAGGTGCGCGAGTCAGATGGAATTGGGGGCAGGGCGTCGGCCGGGGACATATAGCGGAGCGGTTCGACCGTCCCGTCGAGCGCCATATCGAAGGCGTGCCTGTCCGCCGCAACGGGTCGCCCGCCAACCCTGCCTATCTGATCCACGCCGACAATGGCGCGCAGGTGCTGAAACTCAGTTCGGAAATCCACACCGCCTGACACCACTGTCTGGCAGCCGGCATCTCGCATCATCAATGCAGCCATGGCATGAGGGGGCATGGACACGCCCTTCATGACCATAGACGCGCTGCTCGTCGGCACGCCCGTTCCCTTTCGCGACGGCGACTATAGCGCCATCGCCAAGACGCCCGTCACCGGCCCTGTGCAGATCAGATGGGACGGCTTCGTCGGTAATCAGGTCGCCGACCCGATCCACCATGGCGGCTGGGACAAGGCGATCCACCTCTACCCGCAGGACCATTATGACTGGTGGCGCGACCGCAAGCCCGGTCAGCCCTTGCTCGATGCGCCCGGTGCCTTTGGCGAAAATATCGCCTCGCGCGGGATGACAGAGGATCAGATTTGCCTGGGCGATCGCTTCACTTTGGGCAGCGCGATCGTCGAAGTCAGCCATGGCCGCCAGCCCTGCTGGAAACTCGATCATCGCTTTGGCGCGCGTGACGTCATGGCGACCATCGTCAAGACCGCGCGCAGCGGCCTCTACTTTCGCGTGATCCAGCAGGGGGAGGCGCAGGCTGGCACCGCCATGACCCTGATCGACCGCCCGCTCCCTGACTGGAGCATCGCCCGCGTCTTTCACATGCTGATCGGCGGCGGCCACAAAAGCGACCCGTCCGCCGTCCGCACCCTCGCCAACACGCCCGTCCTCGCCGAAGCCTGGCGCGATCGGGCCCGCAGACTCGCCCCCTAACCCTTCTCCCCTTGGGGGAGAAGGATATGAAGCCTTAACGAACGCAGTGAGTTTAGGCGAAGTTGGAAGAGGGGAAACGGCGGGCCGTTCTCTGTCCTACAAGCTCCCATCCTGCTATACCGCCACCCGGCTCTTTCCCGCGTAAATCCGCACAAACGCACCTTGTAACATTATTACCAACTACAGACCGAAAATATCGCAATTGCCGGGAAATATGCGAAGTTAAGCGTCTCATTTCCAACATTCCGCCGCTCCGCCATTCCTCTGGCGCAGGCTCAGCCGCCCCCCTATAGCTGTCCCATGACATCAAACGACAAAAAGGCGCCTGCCCCCAAGCGCCCCGCCCGCGATAAGGTGCGCCCCGCCGGTTTCCCGACCCGCAACGAAATCATGGATTTCATCACCACGTCCGACCAGCCAGCGGGCAAGCGCGAAATCGCCAAGGCGTTCGGCCTCAAGGGCCAGGAAAAAATCGCGCTCAAGGCCCTGCTCAAGGATATGGCCGACGAAGGCTTGATCGACCTCGGCCCCGCCCGCGCCTTCCACAAGCTGGGCGGCGTGCCCAAGGTCACGGTACTGCGCATCATCGATGTCGACGACACCACCCTGATCGCTACCCCCGAACGATGGGAAGCCGAAGGCCAGCCAGCCCCCCGCCTGCGCATCGTCGAGCGCGGCAAACGCGGTGCCCTCACCGTCGGCGACCGCATCCTCGCCCGCACCGAGGAAGCCGGGAAGGGCTGGATCGCCCATCCGATGAAGAAGCTGCCCAAGGCGACCGAAATGCTGCTCGGCGTGGTCGAGGAAATGGCCGACGGCAAGCTATGGCTCCGCCCGGTGGACAAACGCATCCGCAAGGACACGCCGATCAGCGATCTTGGCTCGGCTAAAAAGGGCGATCTGGTGCTGGCCGAACCGACCGGTCGCCCGCCGCGCATATCCGCCCGCGTCACCGACATTCTCGGCGACCCCTTCGCCCCGCGCAGCTTCAGCATGATCGCCATCCACAAACATGGCATCCCCCACGTCTTTCCCGACGCGGTGGAAGAGGAAGCCGTCACCGCTTCCGCCCTCCCGCTCCATGCCGAAAAGCGGGAGGATCTGCGCCATCTGCCGATCGTCGCGATCGACCCGGTGGATGCCCGCGACCATGACGACGCTGTATGGGCGACCCCGGACGAGGATGAAGCCAACCCTGGCGGCTTCCGCGCCATCGTCGCCATCGCCGATGTCAGCTACTATGTCCGCCCCGGCAGCGCGCTCGACCGCGAAGCCCGCAAGCGCGGCAACAGCGTCTATTTCCCCGACCTCGTCGTGCCGATGCTGCCGCACCAGCTTTCCTCCGACATGTGTTCGCTCCGCGCCGGGCAGGACCGCGCTGCCATGGCCTGCCATCTCGTCATCAACGCAGCTGGCAAGGTGACATCCTGGCGCTTCTCCCGCGCCATCATCCGCGTCGCGGCCGTGCTGGCCTATGAGGACGCGCAGGCGGCGATCGACGGCAAGGCCGATCACCCGATGCTCGACATTGCGCTGAGGCCGCTCTGGGCCTGCTGGGCGCTGCTGCACAAGGCGCGCGAGAAACGCGAGCCGCTGGCGCTCGACCTTCCCGAACGGCGCGTGGTGCTGGACGAATGGGGCAAGATCGTCAGCGTCGCGGTGCGCGAACGGCTCGACGCCCATATGCTGATCGAAGATTATATGATCGCCGCCAATGTGGCAGCGGCCAAGGCGCTGGAGCAGAAAAAGGCGCCTGTCATGTACCGCGTCCATGAACCTCCCAGCCGCGACAAGCTGGTCGCGCTCAAGGATTATCTGGCGACCTTCGACATCGACTTTGCTCTCGGTCAGGTGATCCGTCCGGCAACCTTCAACCAGCTCATCAAGCGGGTAGGGGAGGCGGAGGAAAAGCCGCTGATCATGGAGCAAATCTTGCGCAGCCAGACCCAGGCCTATTACAGCCCGGTCAATATGGGTCATTTCGGCCTGGCGCTCGGCTCCTACGGCCATTTCACTTCGCCCATCCGCCGCTATGCCGACTTGCTGGTCCATCGCGCGCTGGTCGGCGCCCATGGCCTGGAACTGCCCGCGCCCAAGGGTGGCACCATCCCCGCCAAATCCTCGCTCAGTGTCGAGGATTATGAGAATATGGGCCGCGTCGGCGAAATGATCAGCCAGTTCGAGCGCCGCGCCATGGAAGCGGAACGCGACACGGTCGATCGCTACGTCGCCGCCTTCCTCTCTGCCCATGTCGGTGAAATCGTGAAGGCGCGGATCACCGGGGTCCAGAATTTCGGCTTTTTCGCCACGGTCGAGGAACTGGGCGGCGACGGGCTGGTCCCGGTATCGACCATGGGCCGCGAACGCTTCTTCTACGACGAAGCGGGCCGGGCGCTGGAAGGCGTGGAAAGCGGCGATCGCTACTCCGTGGGCCAGCGGCTGGAATTGCGACTGGCCGAAGCCGACCCGATCAACGGCGCGCTGCGTTTCGAATTGCCCGACGCGCCACCCTCACGTGGCGGCCCGATCAAACGCGACCGCACCCGACCGGGCAGTCATCGCGGACGACCGATCAATGTCCGCCACATGGGTAGCAAAAGGGGCAAGCATAAGCGGTAACCGCGATCCTCCCCGGCACGGGGAGGGGGACCACGAAGTGGTGGAGGGGGCCATCCACCCGCACGGCGTTGATACGCCACCCCCCTCCGTCGGGCTGCGCCCGCCACCTCCCCTTGCAGGGGAGGATCAATCAGTAGAATCAACTCAGCCGATCAATCGCCTCAGCATCCAGCCCGCCCGGAATTATCATGATCGGGCAGGGCATCCGCCCAGCGTCCGCCCCGGCAAAGTGCGATACCAGCGCGCCCGGCGGGCCGCTGGCCGCCGCGCCCAGCACGAGAGCTGCGACATCGTCCATCTCGTCCAGCGTCCGACGCACCACAGTGACTGCATCGCCCTGCCGCACTGTGATGCTGGGGCGGATGCCGGACTCGTCGGTCAGCGTACCCGCCGCGCTGGTCACCAGCGCTTCGGCACGTTGCAACGCCTCATCCTCCATGGTCGCCTGCACGCCGCCCCACTGGACGAACTCGGCAGGCGGGATCAGGGCCAGGATGCGGACCGCGCCGCCCGTCTGGGCGGCCCGGCGGGCGGCAAAACGCAGCGCGGTTTCGGCTTCCGGCGATTCGTCCACGACAACCAGATATGTCCGCACTTTCCATCGCCCCCGCGTCGCTTTGATGGCCCCGCCGGGCATCATTGCCGGTCCAACGAACCAGTGCGGTGAAATGTGGGCCATATTTGCCCCTTCCGCAAGCGCTCGCTTGACCGATCCGGCGAATGGGTGAAAACGGGCAGCCATTGGCGCGTGCCGTACAGATAAGAAGAGGCCCCGAACGCATGAGCAAGACGATCCAGATGCCCGCTTTGTCCCCGACCATGGAGGAAGGGACGCTGGCCAAATGGCTGGTCAAGGAAGGGGATACGGTATCGTCCGGCGATCTGCTGGCGGAAATCGAAACCGACAAGGCGACGATGGAATTTGAAGCGGTCGATGAAGGCATCGTCGCCAAGATATTGGTGTCCGAAGGCTCCGAAGGCGTGAAGGTCGGCACCGTCATCGCCATCATCGCTGAAGAGGGCGAAGATGTTGCGACCGCCGCCGCCAGTGGCGGCAAGCCCGCGCCCAAGGCCGACGCCGTTCCCGCCAAGGCAGAGGCCGCAGCCCCCGCCGCTGCCGCGCCGAAGGCAGACGCAGTCCCTGCTGCGCCAGCCTCAACCGACGCCCGCGTCAAGGCTAGCCCGCTCGCCCGCCGTCTGGCGCAGGCCAAGGGCATTGATCTGGCCGCTGTTTCCGGCACCGGTCCCAACGGACGCATCGTCAAGGGCGACCTGGACGGTGCAAAGGAAGGCGTCGCCGCCCCAGCCGCAGCACCTGCGCCTGCGCCTGTCGCGGCTCCCGCTGCCAAGGCACCCGCAGCAGCCCCGGCACCCGCCGCCGCCAGCGGCGCGCAGGATTTCGGCATTCCGCACGACGTCGTCAAATTGAGCGGTATGCGCAAGACGATCGCGCGCCGCCTGACCGAATCCAAGCAACAGGTGCCGCACATCTACCTGACCGTCGACATTCAGCTCGACAGGTTGCTCAAGCTGCGTAGCGAATTGAATGCGGGTCTCGCCAGCCGCAAGGTCAAGCTTTCGGTCAACGACCTGCTGATCAAGGCGCTGGGTGTCGCGCTGATCGAAGTCCCCGAATGCAACGTCCAGTTTGCGGGCGACCAGATGCTGCAATTCAAGCGCGCGGACATCAGCGTCGCGGTGTCGATCCCTGGCGGCCTGATCACCCCGATCGTGACCGGCGCAGATGCCAAGGGCGTCGCTGCCATCTCGACCGAGATGAAGGATCTGGCCGATCGCGCCAAGGCGGGCAAATTGTCGCCCAATGAATATCAGGGCGGCACCGCGTCGCTCTCCAACATGGGCATGTTCGGCATCAAGCAGTTTGAGGCGGTCATCAATCCGCCCCAGGCCATGATCATGGCGATCGGTGCGGGCGAAAAGCGGCCCTATGTCATCGACGACAGCCTCCAGATCGCCACCGTCATGTCGGCGACCGGCAGCTTCGACCATCGCGCCATTGACGGTGCCGATGGCGCGCGGCTGATGAAGGCGTTCAAGGAACTGATCGAAAACCCGATCGGTATGCTGGCCTGATGGCGCTGATCGACGAGCAGCCGCCGGAATATAGTCCGGCGGTGCGCGTCATCGCCATGCCCGCCGATACCAATCCCCATGGGGATATTTTCGGCGGCTGGTTGATGAGCCTGATGGATTCGGCAGCTGGATCAGTCGCCGCCCGTCATTCAAAAGGCAGGGCGGTGACGATCGCGGTCGAGGGGATGACGTTCCTGCGCCCGGTCATTGTCGGCGATGAAGTGTCGGTGTTCGCCAGCCTGGCGTCGGTCGGCTCCACGTCGATGAAGATCATGGTCGAAGCCTGGCGACGCGCCCGTCATGACGACCGTTCCTATCGCGTGACCCAGGCGACCTTTACCTTCGTGGCGATCGGAGAGGATCGCCAGCCCCGTTCCGTTCCGCCGATTGCGGAAGCCTAATCATAAGAAGCGAGTGTGACCCATGGCTGATACCTACGATCTCATCGTCCTTGGCTCCGGCCCCGGCGGCTATGTCGCCGCGATCCGCGCCGCGCAGCTTGGCTTGAAAACTGCCATTGTCGAGCGCGAAAACCTGGGCGGCATCTGCCTCAACTGGGGCTGCATCCCGACCAAGGCGCTGCTGCGGTCGGCCGAGATTTTCCACTATATGCAGCACGCCAAGGATTATGGCCTGGCGGCGGACAATATCACCGCTGACATCGAAGCGGTGGTGAAACGATCGCGCGGCGTGGCCAAGCAGCTTAATCAGGGCGTTACCGGCCTGATGAAGAAGAACAAGATCAGCGTCCATATGGGCGACGGCAAGCTGACCGGCAAAGGCAAGCTGACCGTCACCAAGGACGGCAAGGTCGAGGAACTGACCGCCAAGCATATTATCATCGCCACCGGCGCGCGCGCGCGCGACCTGCCGCAGCTCAAGGCTGACGGCAAGCGGGTGTGGACCTATCGCCACGCGATGACGCCGCCGGAAATGCCGACCAAGCTGCTCGTCATCGGCTCCGGCGCGATCGGCATCGAATTTGCCAGCTTCTATAATGACATGGGCGCTGACGTGACCGTGGTCGAGATGATGGACCGCATCGTCCCGGTCGAGGATGCAGACGTGTCCGCCTTCCTTGAAAAGGCGGTCAAGAAGCAGGGCATGACCGTGCTGACCGGCGCGAAGATCGAGAAGATCGCGACCGGCGACAAGGGCGTGACCGCGACCATCAAGGACAAGGCAGGCAAGGCGATCGAGGCTGAATATAGCCATGTCATCGTCGCCATCGGCATCGTCCCCAATGTCGAAAATCTGGGTCTGGAAGATGTTGGGATCGAGCCGGACCAGCGCTACCATATCAAGACCGATGCCTATGGCCGCACCAATGTCGACGGCTTCTGGGCGATCGGCGACGTCACCGCGCCGCCATGGCTGGCCCACAAGGCGAGCCATGAAGGCGTCATCGTCGCCGAGGCGATCGCGCAGGCGCTGGGCAACACGGATGTCCATCCCCACGCGATGGACGTGCGCAACATTCCCGGCTGCACTTACTGCCACCCGCAAATTGCCAGCGTCGGCCTGACCGAAGCCAAGGCGAAGGAAGCCGGTTACGACGTGAAGGTCGGCATGTTCCCCTTCATCGGCAATGGCAAGGCGATCGCGCTGGGCGAATCCGAAGGCTTCACCAAGACCGTGTTCGACGCCAAGACGGGCGAATTGCTGGGCGCACACATGATCGGCGCGGAAGTGACCGAAATGATCCAGGGCTATACGATCGGCAAGACGCTGGAGACGACCGAGGCGGAATTGATGCACACGGTATTCCCGCATCCGACCATTTCGGAATCGATGCATGAAAGCGTGCTGGCGGCCTATGGCCGTGCGCTCCATATCTGATCGCTGGACAGTATGGAAAGGCGCGGGGGCTTTGGCTCTCGCGCTTTTTTGCGTCTTGGGCGTTGCTCTGATGCAGCGGGCGGGGTGGTTGGATGGCCTGAATGTCGGGCTGATGGGCTGGGCCGGGGCGGCGCGCGATAGCGGGATCGGCCAGCAACTCACGCTACTGATGCGGCTGGCAACGGCGATCGGCGACACGATCGGCAGACTTGCGATTTTGGCGCTGGTCCTGCCGGCGCTGCTGTTGTGGCACCGCCGCGCCGACGCGCTCTGGCTGGCGCTGATGATGGCAGGCGGGACTGCGCTGAACCTGATCCTCAAGCAGATATTCGCCGCGCCGCGCCCCGACTTGCTGCCGCATCTCGACATCGTCCACAGCTACAGCTTTCCCAGCGGTCATGCAGCGGGCAATATGATGATGTTCGGCGCGCTGGCGATGCTGGCGGGACGGCACAGCGCCTATTGGGCGGCGGGCGTGATGATCGCGCTGATCGGGATTAGCCGTGTCTGGCTGGGCGTGCATTGGCCGAGCGATGTCACTGCCGGATGGATCGAAGGGCTGGGTTGGCTTGCTTTGTGCCGCGTCTGGCTACCAGCGCGGCGAGGGTAGCAGCAACGCCTGCGTCAGGCTGTCATGCGGCGGCATCCCGTCGCTGGTGATGAAGCCATGGACCCAGAAACTGTCATAAGCGCTGGCCATCGCGATTAGCAGGAGGAGCAGCGCTGAGGTGGCAAGCACTGTCCGTGCGCCGCGCACGGCCCGGTCTGGTGGGAGCGCCAGCAGCACCAGCGGCAGGACAGGCAGGAAATAGCGCCCCTGCGTCCCCTGGATGAAATCCGCGCCCGGCGGCGTGCCGGTCAGATACATGGCGGTTTCGATCAGCAGCGCGACCCCACCCGCAACCGCCAGCCACCAGAGCCGCTGGGCCATACCAAAGCGCGCTTCCGCTCCGCTCAGGACTGCCGCTGCCAGCATCACGGCTGCCAGCGGATAGGCAGCCAACGGCAGCAGGATCGCGTTCCAGCCAAAGCGCCCGACGATCTGGAGCGCATAGACCGGCGCCCGCTCGATCACGCTGGACGTCAGGATGTGGCCATAACCCACCGGATCGTTCAGGATCACCGCCAGTTGGTCGGCCAGCGGCGCGGTCAACACGCTCTCGCCGGTCTTACGGGACATGATATGGTAGAGCGCCTGACTGCCGCCCGAAAATTTCATCCAGCCTATGAAAACCGCCGCACCCAGCGCCATCGCACCCAGGATCAGCCACGGTCGCCTATCGCGCCGATGCTGCGGCCAGCGCAGACCCGCCGCCATCAACGGCAGATAGACGCCCTTGGCTAACGCCAGCAACGGTGCGGCCAGGAACAGTCCCGCCGAAGCCTGCCCCATGAAGCCGACGCGCAGCGCCAGTGCCAGCCCCAGAAAGCCCATGCCGTTGATCACCGCATCGGGCGAGAGCGAGCCGATCTGATAGGCAAAGGTCGGCAGCAGCGCGACGCCCAGCATTGCCATCCGGCCAAAAGGCAGCAGTCGCAGCGCCGCGATCAGCAGGGCCAGCGCGACCAGCGCATTGACGATCCGCCCGATATAGAAACTGCCCAGCCGCGGCAGACCCAGCGCATCGCCGATCAGCAGGCCCGCCGCGCCCGGTGCATAAAGCGTCGGCGCATAGCTGGCGACATTGGGGAATTCGGCAAAGACGGTGCCGGGCCGCGAAGAATCCGCTTTCCAGCTGTGCGCCAGCATTGCGGTGTCGAACCGGCGCACAGTGGCAGGCACATCGGTCGGGAAATCGATGCCATGAAGGTCGATCGCCGCGCGGGGCAATTGCGCCCCGATCGCCTCGCCCCGCTGCGTTGTCAGCACGCCGCCTTCGGACAGCAGCAGCGCCTTCATATAATGCTGGTTTTCGTCCGGCGCCTGAAAAGGTGGCGTCACCAGCGCAAAGAACAACGTCGCGACGCAGATCGCCGCCAGCAGCAGCCGTTCGAGCGCAGACCATGGCGCGGCGAACAGCATATCGCCCCCCGTCGCCCGCGCCATCCCGATCCGCTCGTTCCGCATTACCGCCCTGTGCTTCTGGTTCGTTCCCGCCGGACCATAGGCCGCCAGCCCTTAACATTTCGCGCCTGTAAATAGATTTTGCCCGATCATGACTGCAACGGAAAAGGCCCGGTCGCTTGGGAGCGACCGGGCCTTTCGATTGTACAGAGCCGAAAAAGATCAGCCGCTATAATACATGTCGAATTCGACCGGCGAAGGCGCCATTTCCCAACGATACACTTCGGGCCACTTCAGTTCCATGTATGCGTCGATCTGGTCCTTGGTGAACACGCCGCCCTTGAGCAGGAAGTCCTGATCCTTTTCCAGGCTTTCGAGCGCTTCGCGGAGCGATCCGCACACGGTCGGCACCTTGGCCAGTTCCACCGGCGGCAGGTCGTACAGATTCTTGTCCATGGCTTCGCCCGGATGAATCTTGTTTTCGATCCCGTCGATGCCTGCCATCAGCAGTGCCGATGTGGCAAGGTAGGAGTTGGCAAGCGGATCGGGGAAGCGGAATTCGACGCGCTTCGCCTTGGTGCCGGCACCGTAGGGGATACGGCACGAAGCCGACCGGTTGCGCGCCGAATAGGCGAGCAGCACGGGGGCTTCAAAGCCCGGCACCAGACGCTTGTAGCTGTTGGTGGTCGGGTTGGTGAAGGCGTTGAGCGCCTTGGCGTGCTTGATCACGCCGCCGATGAAATAGAGGCAGGTGTCGGACAGACCGGCATAGCCGTCACCGGCAAACGTGTTCTGCCCCTTGCTCCAGATCGAAATATGCGTGTGCATACCCGAACCATTGTCGGCCTTGATCGGCTTGGGCATGAAGGTCGCGGTCTTGCCATAGGCCTGGGCCACCATCTTCACGACATATTTGTAGACCTGGATGCGGTCGCAGGTTTCGACCAGCTTGCCAAAGGTCAGGCCCAGTTCGTGCTGGCTGCCCGCGACTTCATGGTGATGCTTGTCCATGGGCAGGCCCATTTCCATCAGCGTGGTCACCATTTCGGCGCGGATGTCCGTGGTCACATCGACCGGGCCGACCGGGAAATAGCCGCCCTTGGCGCGCGGGCGATGGCCCATATTGCCGCCATCATATTTCGTGCCGGTGTTGGTCGGCAGCTCGACATCATCCAGCTTGTAGAAGCTGCCATTGTAGGTGTTGTCGAATTCGACGCTGTCGAACATGAAGAATTCAGGTTCCGGGCCGATATAGACGGTGTCGCCAAGGCCGGTCGACTGGAGGAACATTTCGGCGCGCTTGGCGGTCGAACGCGGATCGCGCGAATAAAGCGAACCATCTTCGGGTTCCACAATGTCGCACACCAGGATCATCATCGGCGTCGCGCTGAACGGGTCGAAGAACACCGCGTCCAGATCGGGCTTCAGAATCATGTCCGATTCGTTGATTTCCTTCCAGCCCTCGATCGAGGAGCCGTCGAACATCAGGCCGTCGGTCAGTTCATCTTCGCCAATGACGTTCGCGCACATCGTCAGGTGATGCCAGGTGCCCTTGGGATCGGTAAAACGGACATCGACCCACTCGATCTCCTTTTCTTCGATCATCTTGAGAATGTCTTTTGGCGTATTGGCCATGTGCGCTTGCCCTTCTCGTTGTTACCCCCCCGAAGGGGTAGATGGATGCCCGTTGTTCCGTCGCCCCGATGCCGGGGTGACGAGAATTTGCGTGAGTTCAGATCGCGTCGCTGTCCCGCTCGCCGGTACGAATCCGCACGGCGCCCTCGACGTTGGAAATGAAGATCTTGCCGTCGCCGATGCGCCCGGTCTGCGCAGCAGCGCAGATCGCCTCGACCACACGGTCCGCCAGCGCATCATCAACAACGACTTCCAGCTTCACCTTGGGCAGGAAATCGACGACATATTCAGCGCCGCGATAGAGTTCGGTATGGCCCTTCTGCCGGCCAAAACCCTTGGCCTCGGTCACGGTAATGCCCGACACGCCCACTTCGTGGAGCGCTTCCTTCACCTCGTCCAGCTTGAACGGCTTGATGATCGCTTCTATCTTTTTCATCACTTGTAATCCCAACCCATGACGCACGACAGAATGCGGGCGCGACCCGCATCCCTCTCTCCTCAAGTGACGATCGTCATGTCCCCCCAAAGGCCAAGCGCCGTCCCTCTTGATATCCAATTACCGTGCCAAATGGCGAATCGCTAGAACATGCTTTCGGCGATGCAGCAATCTTTGTCCATATTGCCCGGATTCAGGGCATTTCCGTGCCAAACTGCCCGTTTTTTAAGCAGGGCATGGCGCGCGCTCAGCTATAGGGCGGCGCGTCCAGTCCGGCAGGGCTTTTGGTGAAAATCTCGCACCCGGTTTCGGTGATGCCGATGCTGTGTTCGAACTGGGCGGACAAGGTGCGGTCGCGCGTTACCGCGGTCCAGCCATCGTCCATCATCTTGACGCCGGGCTTGCCGATATTGATCATCGGCTCGATCGTGAAGAACATGCCGGGCTTGAGTTCGGGACCAGTGCCGGGGCGGCCGATATGCACGACCTCCGGGCTGTCATGGAATACCCGACCCAGCCCATGGCCGCAAAAATCGCGGACCACACCATAGCGGTGCTTCTCGGCGTGCCGCTGGATCACATGACCGATGTCGCCCAGATGGTTGCCCGGTTTCGCCTGCTCGATGCCCAGCATCAGGCACTCATAGGTCACCTCGACCAGCCGCCGCGCCTTGATCGGCGCGTCGCCCGCGATGAACATCCGGCTGGTATCGCCATGCCAGCCATCGACCAGCGGGGTGACGTCGATATTGACGATGTCGCCGTCCTTCAGCCGATAGTCGCCGGGAATGCCATGGCAGATGACATTGTTGATCGATGTGCAGCAGCTATGGGTATAGCCGCGATAGCCCAGGGTCGCAGGCACGCCGCCACCATCCAGCGTCATGCGCCGCACAATGTCGTCCAGTTCGCCCGTCGTCACGCCCGGCACGACATGCGGCACCAGCGCGTCGAGTATCTCCGCCGCCAGCCGACCGGCGCGGCGCATACCTTCAAAACCGGCCGCGTCATACAGTTTGATCGCGGACGAACGGGAAATCGGCGCATCGGCCGTCATCGTCATATATTCGGTCATGGCATGACTATAGGGGCAGATGCGCCATAATGCGAGAGGGGCGGCTAGGCAGGGCGGACAGGGCAGGCTATGGACGCGCCATGGCCGATCCCACCCGCATCTGGACCGCAGCGCTGATCGTGATCGGCGACGAAATCCTTTCTGGTCGCACCCAGGACAAGAATGTCAGCCAGATTGCGACCTGGCTGAACGTCCAGGGCATCCGCCTGCGCGAAGTGCGTGTGGTGGCGGATGACAGTGACGCGATCATCGAGTCGGTCAACATCCTGCGCTCGCGCAACGATTATCTGTTCACCACCGGCGGCATTGGTCCGACCCATGACGACATCACGGTCGATGCGATCGCGGCGGCGCTGGGCGTGGCGGTGGAGGTGCATCCACAGGCACGCGCAATGCTGGCGGGCTATTATGAAACGCGCGGTGGCCTGACCGACGCGCGACTGCGCATGGCGCGGGTGCCTGCCGGGGCCAGCCTGATCGAAAACCGCATGTCGGGCGCGCCGGGCATTCGCCATGGCAATATCTTCATCATGGCCGGCGTGCCGCACATCACCGCCGGGATGCTCGATAGCCTTACGGGAACGCTGGAGGGTGGGCTGCCAGTCCTCTCCGCCACCATCGGCTGCTGGGTCGCGGAAAGCGAGATTGCAGACCTGCTGGGTGCCGCCGAACGTGCACATGATGGCTGCCAGATCGGCAGCTACCCCTTTTTCCGCGAAGGCCGCACCGGTGCCAACTTCGTGGTGCGCTCGACTGATGCCAGTGCGCTAGACCAGTGTGTCGCAGCGCTCAGTGCCGCGCTGGAACAGGGTGGTTGGCCCGTGGTGCCGGACGGTATTTAAGGATCAGCGTTTCGCCGCGAACCATATGACATGGCGTGGCCCCTTGCCATTGTCGCGCGCCTTGACCACCACTTCATCGACGGCAAAGGCGGCATTGCGCAGGCGGCGGGTAAAGGCATCGTCCGATCCCGCCGACCACACCGCCAATATGCCGCCGGGGGTCAGCGCATCGCGCGCCGTCGCCAGACCCTGCGCGGAATAGAGCCGGTCATTGGCCGCCATGGTCAGCCCGTCGGGACCATTATCCACGTCCAGCAGGATCGCGTCATAACTCCCACGCCCGTCCGCAATTGCCGTCGCGACATCACCCATCACCAGTTCGACCCGCGGATCGTCCAGGCATCCGGCAGCCAGCTCGACCATCGGCCCGCGCGCCCATGCGATGATCTCCGGCACAAGTTCGACCAGCGTGATTCGGGCGTCCGCGGGCAAGATCGCCAGCGCCGCGCGCAGGGTGAAGCCCATGCCATAGCCGCCGATCAGCAGATGCGGTGCCTTGCGCCCCGCCAGCCGCTCGATCGTCATGACGGCCAGCGCCTTTTCCGACCCGCTCATCCGGCTGCTCATCAATTCGTTGCGATCCAGCACGATCATGAAATCGCCACCCCGGCGGTAGAGCTTCAATTCCTCCCCGCCCGGAATGGCGGCAGAGCCAAGATATTCGCGCGGGGTCATGCTGGCGTCTTTCCTTATGATGCGTCGCTGGCGCGCATGGCAGCTTGGCAAGCACGGCGCAAATGCTACAGGCATGTGCCAGATGCCGTCGCGCGATGGCCAGACATATCGAACGGCAGGCAGTTCCTCTCTTCATGCGCTATTTTCTCGACACCGAATTTAACGGCTTTGGCGGCGCGCTGATCAGCGTCGCGCTGGTGCCGGAACATGGCGACCAGGAATTTTATGTGGCACTCCCACTGCCCGACGATGTCGAGCCATGGGTGGCACAGCATGTCGTCCCCTATCTGCGCCATGTGCCGCCGGGCATTTTTCTGGAACTCAACCGGGTGGATGCGGCCGATCATGTCGCCGCCTATCTGGAGGGGGATGACGATCCTCTGATCATCGCCGACTGGCCGGAAGATCTGGCCCATTTCTGCGCCCTGCTGGTCAAGGGACCGGCGCTGATGGCCGGGGTCGATTTCGGTCTGCGGCTGGAACTGATCAACGCGGCGGGCTTTAGCGCGGCGGCCAACAGCCGGGTGCCGCACAACGCCCTGCATGATGCGCGGGCGCTGCGGGATTTCTACTTCGCCGATTGAGGCACAGTTGCGCGCCCAATCCGCGCCCGCTCCAGCCACCACAGCAGCGCACTGACCAGCAGCCAGCCCAACGCGAAGGGCCAGGACGATCCGGGGCTTGGCTGGCCGGTCGCCGCCCGGTCGTCCCGTGCTGGCGGGCGCAGCATCAGCATGGCGTCTCGATCTCGCGCTGCGCGCATGACCGGCAGAGCATCAGCGGACTGTACGTAGAAAGGCGTCGACCGGCTATCTCCGGGTTGGCGCAGCAGATGCCAACCCGCCTTGTCGGGCCAGAAAGCGCCGCAGCCGCCCACGGGCAGCAGGTTCGCCTGCCGTCCATCCGGGCGTTCGACCTGTGCCGTAGCGGACAAGCCGCACGGGGTCATGCGCTCGTCTGCCCAGCCGGAGGTGGTGATCGGGGTCATGCCGGGCGCGGGGCGCGCAACAGTCGCCAGCATCGCACTCCACCAGTCGCCATAGAGCGTCCGATACCCCGTCAACGTCAGCGCATAGCTGTCGATCCCCGTGAACAGCGCAACCCGCCCGGTGCCAACCGCCCGCCACGCCGCCAGCGTCGCGCCGCCCGCATCGCGCAGCAACGGCACGGCATCGCCGCCATCGGGCGTCAGGCCAAGGCGGCTGATCTCCGGCAGCATCTCGTCGGGCAGGGCAATGTCGGCTGGCACATCGTCATTGCCGATGCCCTGACGGGTACGGGCGATCGCGGGTGGGAGAGCCTTGGGCAAAGCGAGCGGTGCCACACCATCCTTGCCCGCCAAGCCAAAGCCCAGCGCCCGCCACTGGCCGCGCGTCGCCGCGTCGATCGGCCCGCTGGCGCGCAGGATCAGGCCCAGCCCGTCCCGCACCGCGCCCATGACCACGCCGCGCCGCGCCGCCCAGCTCCGATCGTCGATGATGGCGACATCGAACCGGCGCAGCGTCGCGCCGTCGATTGCGATCGGGGCATCACCCAGCGCGATCCCGCCGCCCGCGCTCATCTGCGTCGTGACGGCAAAGCCCGCATCACTTGCCCAGCGGCGCAGATATTTGATTTCGGCATTGGGCGCGGCGGAGAGGATCAGCAGGCGGGGGGCGGGGCTGTCGGCCACCAGTACCGGCACGCTGGCCTGTTCGACTGTACGTCGCCCGTCGCGCACGCGCAGGGTGAACAGCACGGCTCCGGCAGCGCGCGCCGTGCCGGTCAGCGCGAAGCGCCCATCGGCATCGGCCTGAACGCTGTCCGTCACCTGGCCCGCGGGGTCCAGCAACTCGACGGTGGCGCGGGGCAGGGCGCTTAGCTGGCCGCCAACTCTGAAACTGCTTCCCGGCGCAACGATCGAAGGGGGAGCGATATGGCTGATCCCCGGACGCTGCGGCGGCGGGTCGAAGCGGACGGTAACAGTCTTGGCCGCTTCGATGTCGCGGGGCGTCAGGCCATTGCCCAATATGATGATCTCGCTGGTGCCGGGATGCCGACGCAACGCGGTCGCAAGGTCCGGCACATGCTCACCAGCGCCAATGTCCGGGGCTTCTGGCAGCAAGATGAGTGGGCTACCCATGGCGCCAAGGCGCGGCGTTCCTTGGGTCGCGATCCGCAGCGTGGCGTTACCCACCGTCACGGCAGGCGGGAATAGCGCCAGGAACAGCAGCACCGCACAGATTGGCTGGAGCGAGAGCAGCGCGATCAGGCGCTTGAACGATGGCGCGGCAGCGCTGCGATACCACAGGACCAGCCGCACGCTTGCCAGCAGCACGGCCATGCCCAGCAGGATGGCGGTGATCCATGCGGCGGTCATGGCGTACCGCCTCCCATCGCGCCTAAATAGCGCGCACCACCAGCATCAGCCGGACGGCGACGGGCGAGGTGGGCGGGTGGCCGCGCCATGGCGGTCCACAGCAAGGCGCGCAGCTTCGCACGACAGGGCAGGCAGGCCGGGTCGCGACGCACCGCGTCGATCGCGCCGGACAGCGCCAGCGGATCGGGCAAATGCGCGGCTTGCGCCCGCGGCCAGCGATCGAGCGCATCCAGCGCGATTGGTCCCCGGATCGCACCCGGCCCATCGCCCAGCGCCCGCCAGGCCGCGGCGGCGGGACCATCGCGTCCCTCGACAGGCGCGATTGCCAGCACCCGGCTCGACAGCCCCTCCCGCTTGCCGGTCATGCGGCGGCTGGCGTCGATCGGCGGCAATTCCGGCCCGACCCGCGACAGGAATATCCGCGTCGCCTGCTGCACCTCCTTGATAAAGCGCAGCGCGCGATAGGCGAAGGGCAGCGCCAGATCGGGATGCCCCTGCTTCAATTGCAGTTCGGACTGCCACATTTCATCGACCGCCTGTTTCAGGATCGCGCGGGTTTCGGGATCGAGGCTGGAGGCGGGCGAATCGTCATGCGGATGGCCGAAATCCGCCAGCACATCCTCCGGCGCGCCAAAGCCGGGTGCGTTCTGGCGCGGCGGCCCGCCATGATCATGGCCGTCATCATCGCTATGCTGCTCGCCATCTGCGGTCGGCGATTCGGGCGTTTCTTCCTCCTCGCCGCCCAGAAACTGGCTGTAGCGCCCGCGCAATATCTGCTGGTCGCCGCCAATGCTGGCGGAACGGGTGAGATAGCGATCGGCGGCAAGGCCGCGCTTCTGCCTGATCAGCGTTTCGGCGTCGATAATGATCTGGCGCTGGCTGCGGAAATAGGCGGGCAGGGTGGTGTTGACCATGCCCTGAAGGCCGCTGCTTTCGGGCTGTTTGGGCGATGGCCAGCGCAGGATCAGGCTGGGACCGCGCACTTCGTTGGCGACGGGCTGGCGCGTGTCCCGTACGATCAGCTGCACCACCATATCCCCGCCCGCGCCAAAGCCCAGAGCGCTGAAATCCAGCCGGGGGGTAAAACGCCGGTCGCGCGCCGGACCGCTGCCGGACAGGGCGATCTCGCGCTCGCTGAAGGTGACATTTTCTCCTTCGCCCAGCGCCAGCGTGATGCGCAGCCGGGCGGTGGCGGCGACGCCATAGTCGTCCGTCGCGGTAAAGACCGGGGTCCAGCTGCGTTGACCGGCCGTTACCATCGTCAGGCTGGCGGCGGGGCTGATTGCTCTCACCTGCGGCGGGCTATCGGCAATGGCGTCGATCCGGTGGAGTGGCGGCGTCGGGCCACGGCCAGAGGCTGGATCGACACGATAGAGAAAGGAAGCGTCGAGCGTGCGGCTGGCAATCCAGTTGGCGCCATCCCGGCGCAGGCCAAGCCGCGCGCCGCCGATCGGCTGGATCGCGGGGACAGTCGCCTGCGGATCGAAGCGCAACGTCCATTCGATCCGCGATCCCACCGGCGCGCGGGCGTCCAGCGACGCTGAATCGCGCGGCGGCAGGCCGGTATAGGCTGGCGGGATGATCCGCAGATTCTGGGCAACCAGACGCGGGATGCCGGGCGTTGCGGGGAGTGCTTCGGTGCTGGGCGCCAGGGTCGGTGGACCATGGCCGGGGCGAGGCCAGAACAGCACCAGTCCGATCATGATCAAACCGGCGATCCACAGGATCAGGATCAGGCGGCGCGACCAGTCGGGGCGCAGGCTTTGCGGACTGTCGCCGTCGATCCGGTCCGCCAGACGCGCCTGCTGGAGCCGTTCGAGTAGACCGAGCATGGCCGGGTCAGCGAACAACAGGTCGGCGCTGTCCTCCAAATCCGGCCGGATGGCATCCAGCGCACGGACCAGCCAGCGCTGATCGTAGCGGGCTGCACGATGGCGGGCGAAGAACAGGGCGATCGCCGAACCGATCACGACAATCACGACGGCAGCAACAATGCCGAACAAGCGCCAGCCGATCGCGGCAGTGGCGATGATCAGCGGCAAGGCAAGCGCCAGACTGTCGGCCATCACCCGGCGTTTTGCAGGGGCCGTCCAGCGCGTGGGCAAATCCCCCGCGCTCATGGACTGGTCCCCCGGTTGCGGCGGGTCGCCAGCCAGCGTTCGGCGATAAGCAGCGCCGCAATCAGCATGGCCAGCCACGGGCTTACATCCTGCGGCGGCTGGTCATAGACGCGACCACCGGTCAGCGGAGCATAATCAACGGCAGCAACCCGCGCTGGCGCTGGCGGAGCGAGTGCCAACACAGCGCGCAGCTGCGCCGGAAAGTCCGCCTCCAACAGGGCTGGCATCATCGCCGGGGTCAATGGGCGGGTGAAACGCAACAGCCGCCCTTGGCCCAAAGGTATCGCCTCGACCAACGCCACGCCAAGCGGATCACGCCATATCGAGGCGCGCGGCTGGTCCGCAGGGACCAGCATGTCCGAAGCGACCAGCGCTGTTCCACCCTGCGCGATCCACCGGGTCAGACCGTCCGGCATCGTACCGCCGCCCAGCCAAATGAGGAGGTGGCGCTGGTCCGGTAGTGGCGCATCGAGCGCGCCAATGTCGATAGCCGCCGCGCGTCCGGCGGGTTGCCATGCCAGCGCAGCGGCGCGCAGATAGCGGACGCCGCCACGATGCTGGTCATCGTGCCGGATTGACAGCAACGGCATGGCGACAGGCTGGCTGCGTGGCGCGGGCATGGCACCCGGCACGATGCGCCAATCCAGCTTGCGCGAGAGGCGCAGGCGGTCGGCATCGGCGCCTTCAATCACTTGCGGCGTAACGATGGTCAGCGGAACCCCTGCCGGAATGTCAGCGTCGAGCTGGCGGATCAGGCTGGCAACCGGCAGCGCCCCGGTCGGCGATGGCTGGTCGATCGCTGGAAAGCTGGGTGCCAGCCAGACGGTTCGGACGTCACCAGTCGGCGCGCGCGCCGGATCGACACCGGGCACCAGCGCGACGACCGGCGTGCGGTCGCCCGCCCCGAACAGCACCGGATGCGCCAGCCACAAGGCCACCAGCGCAAGCAGCGCCAAGCGCAACAACAACAACACCCGTTCGTCAAAGCGCAGTCGCGATCGGGGTCGGGGCCGTTGCCGCAGCCAGCGCAAGGCGGCGAAATCGGTCGGCACCTGCTCGCTGCGCCGGGCGATATGGATGACCAGCGGGATGACGAGCGCCAGCAGCGCCGCCAGCGCGCCGGGCAGCAACAGGGCTGGGGTCATGAATATTCCGCCGCTTCATGCGCACCGAACAGGCGGCGCAGGGGCAGGTCGATCGGCTGGTCCAGCACATGGGTGGCGTAACGGATGCCCATAGCATCGAACCGGTTGTGCAGCGCATCGCGCGCCGCGCCGAAACGGGCCAGAAATTCGCTACGCAAGGCGGCCCCGTCCGCCAGTAACTCCTCGCCCGTTTCAGGATCGCGGAAGCGATAGCCGCCATCGAATGGAAAATCGCGCTCGGCGACGGTCAGCATTTCGATCACGAGCGTTTCGCGCCCCGCTGCGGCCAGTTTTTCTGCCAGTTCGACCGCGCCGGGATCGAAACAGTCGCTGAGTAGGATGACGAGATCGCGCGCGCCGATCCGCTCCCACAGCGGGCCAAGCTGGTCCTCCCGCGCAAAGCCGCCTACCGCGTCCACCGCGATCAGGTCCAGCAACAGCCGGTCCCGCTGGCGCGCGCCGCTGGCAGGCGGCAGCAGCGCCAGCCCCTGATCGCTTAGCGCCATCCAGCCAAAACGGTCGCCCTGCCGCATCGCCAGATCGGCGATGCAGGCGGCCAGCCCTTTGGCGGCGTCGAAGCGGCGATAGTCGGGGCGGGCAGCATCGGCCTGCGTCATGGAGGCGCTGGCGTCCATCAATATCCACACCGCAACCGGACTTTCCCGCTCGGCTTCCCGCACGAAGAATTTGTCCGACCGGGCGTAGAGCTTCCAGTCGATCTGGCGCAGCTCGTCGCCGCGCTCATAGGCGCGATATTGCGCGAACTCCAGGCCCGCGCCCCGGCTGTGGCTCTGGTGCAGCCCAATGCCGTGCGACCCCACCGCCCGGCGCGTGACGAGGCGCAGGCCTTTCAGCCTGCTGCGCACGTCCGGAGGAATGAGATCGACCACTCGCAAGCTCAGCTGAGCGGCACGGCGCGGAGCAGGGCGGCCACGACATCGTCGGCGCTGCGTCCTTCCGCCTCCGCCGCGAAGGACAGCAGCAGGCGGTGGCGCATCACCGGCGCGGCCAGCGCGACGATATCCTTGCGCGTGGCAGCCAGCCGTCCGTGCAGCAATGCGCGCGCCTTGGCCGCCAAGATCAGCGACTGCCCGGCGCGCGGCCCCGCACCCCATTTCACATATTTGCGAATCTCGTCTGGCGCGCTGTCTCTGGGGCGGCTGGCGCGGACCATGTGCGTGACCCAGCGCAGCAGATCATCGCTGAAATGCACCTGCCGCACCCAGGCCTGCAACGCCAGCACCTCCTCGCCATGCATCACGGCAGGGACGACGTTTGCCTTCGCCCCCGTCGTCTGAGCAAGGATGTCCTGTTCCTCCTGCTCGGTCGGATAATCGACGCGGATGTGGAGCAGGAAGCGGTCGAGCTGCGCTTCGGGCAGGGGATAGGTGCCCGCCTGCTCCAGCGGATTTTGCGTCGCCAGCACGAAGAAGGGGGCGGGCAGCTGGTGCGTCACCCCCGCATAGCTGACCGTCTTTTCCTGCATCGCCTCCAGCAGCGCCGCCTGCGTCTTGGGCGGGGTACGGTTGAGTTCGTCGGCCAGCAGCAGATTGGTGAATACCGGCCCTTTCTGGAAACGGAAGCTGCGATGGCCGGTGCCATGGTCCTCCTCCAGCAATTCGGTGCCCAGAATGTCGCTGGGCATCAGGTCGGGCGTGAACTGGACGCGGCGAAACTCCAGCTTGAGCGCTTCACCCAGCGACCGGACGAGCAAGGTCTTGCCCAGCCCCGGCACGCCCTCCAGCAGGCAATGGCCGCCCGCCAGCAGGCCGATCAGCAATTGTTCGACAACCTCGCCCTGTCCCACGATCGCCTGTCCGATTGCAGACCGCAATTCGGTAAGGCGGGCTAGCTGGCCCTGAATATCGGCTTCGGTGATGCTGGTCATAACGAGTCCGTTACCTCAATTAATAACGTCATTCCCGCGAAGGCGGGAATCCATCTCCTGACTTTGCGTGCCGGGATGGGGTGGGAGATGGAACCCCGCCTTCGCGGGGATGACGAATGCCTACAAATCACACCGACAGCGCATACATCACGATATTGACCCCGAATTTGGTGTTATCCTCGGCCAGGAACCGTTTGTTGCGCCAGTCATAGTCCCATTCGCAGCCATAATCCTTGTTGCTGTACAGCACGCCCAGCCGCCCTTCGATCTCGATCCCTTTCAGATAGTCATGAACCAGATCGTCGCCCCAGCCATTGAGTTCCAGGCCGGTATTGGGCGGGCCGTCAAATTTGAAGAAGGACCGGTAGAGCGGGTGGGCATTGGGCAGTTGCTTCAGCGCCTTGGCCCCGAAAATCTTGCCCATCTGCGCCTCGAACGACCGGGCGAACAGGCCGTCAATATCGTGGTTGCAATCATCGACCAGCACGAAGCCGCCATTGCGGACATAGCGCTCGAAATTGCGCCGCTCGGCGGCTGAAAACTCGACCAGCTTGTGGCCCGCGAGATAACAGAAGGGCGCAGTCAGCATTTTGGGGTCCGACAGGGCAATGACATGCTCCTTCGGGTCCACCCGCAACGTCGTATAGTCGATCAGCGACGTGATCAGGTTGGACGGCATCCGCTGGTCGACATCCCAGTCGCCGGAGTCGTAGCGCAGCCGCGTGAACCAGAAATCATAGCCCCCGGCGGCGGCGAGCGGCCGGGCCAGCATTGCGCTGGCCAGACCACCCGCCATCAACCGAAGAAAGTCGCTTCGCGTCATATCGCGCGCATAGGCCTTACACCGCGTCCGACAGTGACGTGAAGGTGAAGTCGCGCAGCTTCATCGGCGGCACGACCATCGGCGCATCCGCCTCGTCGCCCTTTACCCGGACGGGTTTGCCCAGTTCCTCGACATTGTTCAGCATGATGACCGGGGATTCGTTGAAGCGGAAATTCTTGATCGGATATTTGATCTGGCCATTTTCGATGTAGAAAGTGCCGTCGCGGGTCAGGCCGGTCAGCAGCACCGTCTGCGGATCGACCATGCGGATATACCAGGTGCGTGACACCAATATGCCGCGCTCGGTCGTGCGGACCAGATCGGCGGTCGATTTGGTGCCGCCGGTCATGATCAGATTGCCCGGCTGCGCCATCGCGGGCTTGCCCTGCTTTTGCGACCAGTAGCGCGAATATTCCATGTTCACGAGCTTGCCATTTTCGACGATCGGCATCTTTCCGCGCGGCAGGCCTTCTTCGTCCCACGGATAGACAGCCGCTCCGGGATAGGCCGGGTCGGCGAAGAAATTGACCTGCGGCCCGAACACCTGTTCGCCCAGCTTGTTGCCGCCGCCCTTTTTCGACAGGAAGCTGCGGCCTTCGTCGGCCGATCGCGCATCGAAATAGAAGAACATGAACTGGATGAGGCCAGCGGCCGCCGCCGGTTCCAGAATGACGGTATATTTACCCGGTTCCAGCGCCTTGGCTTCGGCTGACGCACTCGCCTTGCGCATGGCGACGCGGATATCCTCACCCGCGTTGAAGGTTGCGACATCCTGCACATTATGCCCGACCCAGCCGGACCCGCGGCCATCCTCGGTGCGGACGGTGCAGGTATAATCGGCACTGGTGCCGGTCTGGTAACCGTAATTGCCCTTGCTGTTCATGAAGGCGACGAACCCGGCCTGATCCTCCAGATAGCCAGCCGCAATCAGCTTTTCGGCGCGGCAGGGCGCGATCGAATCGATCGCCACCTTGGCGCGATAGTCAGCGGTGATGCCGGCGGTAGCCGCGCTATATGTGGGCGTCGGCTTGTAGGTCTGCTTCTCGACCGCGGGCATGAATTCCGGGTTTTCCGGGGCCAGCTTCGCCAGTTCCTCCGCCCGGCGCACCACGCGCTCCAGCGCGGCATCATCAAACTGGTTGATGGTCGCGATGCCGACCCGCTTGCCATAGGCGACCTGCACCGACAGTTCGATATTGTCGGTGATGCCTGCGGTCGACACGTCGTTGCGGGCGAAGCGCACATTGCCACGGATCGAACCGGTCAGTTGCGCGGTACATTCGTCCGCCTTGGAAAAGCCCACGACCTTGGTCAGGATCGCCTTGGCCTGTGCTTCGGAAAGGATGCTCATATTTTCTCTCCCTGACCGATCAACCGAGCGAACGGGCGGTGTTGATGACGTTGATGCCGTTGAAGCGCGCAGTGCTGGAGCCGTGCGACACGGCAGAAACCTGCGCAGGCTGGCCCTTGCCGTCGAAGAAGGAGCCGCCCAGGCGATAGTCGCTGGCGTCGCAAACCCTGGCGCAGGCGTTCCAGAATTCCGGGGTGCGGATCTGGTAGGCCACATCCTCGATCTGTTGGGTGATCTTGCCCTGCTTGATCTCGTAGAAGAGCTGTCCGCCAAATTGCGCGTTGTAGCGCTGCTGGTCGATCGAGAAGCTGCCGTCGCCGATGATGTAGATGCCGTCCTCGACATTGGCGATCATGTCGGCGACGCTCTGCTTGGCCTTGCCGGGTTCAAGGCTGACATTGGCCATGCGCTGGAACTGGACGTTGGACCAGCTGTCGGCATAGCAGCAGCCGTCGCTCTCGCTCTTGCCCTCGATATGCGCCTGGTCGCGGATCGCCTGATAGCCGACCAGCTTGCCGTTGCGGATCAGGTCCCACTTCTTGGTCTTGACGCCTTCATCATCGAAGGCGACTGCGCCCAAGCTGCCGGGCTGGGTCTTGTCCGCGACGATATTCACCTTGTCGCTGCCATATTGGAAATTGGCCTGCAGCTTGTCCATCGTGGCAAAGCTGGTGCCAGCATAATTGGCTTCATAGCCCAGCACCCGGTCGAGTTCGAGCGGATGGCCGACCGATTCGTGGATGGTGAGCCAAGTGTGCGACGGGTCCAGTACCAGATCATATTTGCCCGGCTTGACCGACGGTGCCTTGATCTTCGCACGCGCCTGTTTGGCGGCGGCGATCGCATCTTCCTTCATATCATAGCTGTTGCCATAGACGGTGACGCCGTTGGGCAGCACGGTCTTGCCCGACGCTGCGCCATCCAGATATTCAAAGCCCAGCCCCATCGGCGCGGACAAGCCTTCGCGCACGCGGAATTTGCCTGTCGCCTTGTCGACGGCGGTGACCTCCATGGGTGCCCAGATGCGGTGGACATCCTGGTCGATATAGCTGCCATCGGTGCTGGCAAAATATTTCTGCTCATTGACCAGGAACAGGATGGAGCGGATGAAGTCCGCGCCTGCATCCATGGCGGCGGCGTTGACGCCCATCAGCAGGTCGACCTTGTCCTTGATCGGCACGGTCATGCTGTTCTTGACGATCGGCGTGCGCCAGCTGACTTCGCCCGCGCCCTTGACCGGGGCGAGTTGCACCGGTGCAGACTGGGTCGGTGCATTCGCCTTGGCAATGGCGACCGCCTGGGTCGCGGCCTTGGCCACGGCTTCCTTGGTCATCTCGTTCGTCGCGGCAAAGCCCCAGGCTCCGCCTGCGATCACGCGGATGCCAACGCCGGTCGATTCGGTGTTGACGATATTTTCCACATTGCGTTCGCGGGTGATGACGAACTGGCGCAGGTAGCGGCCGACGCGCACGTCGCAATAGGTTGCGCCGGCGCTCTTGGCGGCATTCATCGCTGCGTCGGCCAAGGCCTTCTTGACCGCGACGTCGATGACGCTGTTCAGTTCCTCAGCCGCAATGACCTTGCCGAACATCGACGGCAGGATCAGGCCGCCCACGCCCATGGTGCCAAAGGCCAGAAAATCTCTTCTGTGCAAGGTTCGTCTCCACCTGCAAATGCCCGCGCGACGCGGGTCGGATTGTGCTTGGGATGCGGCCGGTTGGCCGTACCGATGGGCGGGATCATCGCGGCAGGGCGGGGCCGGGTCAAACATCTTTTACGACTGCGCAACTTGGGGCCGCGCGCTTTCGACATATGACATCTGTCGAAAGTTGCTGGCCAGCGCGGAACAGGCCGGACGTTGCGTGGACGCAACAAAATCCGGCGCGGATGGCCGTTCCCCGTGAAGGGGTGGATCAGTTCATGATGCTGTAAAGAAAGTTGGTCGGGGAAAGAGGATTCGAACCTCCGGCCCCTGCCTCCCGAAGACAGTGCTCTACCAGGCTGAGCTATTCCCCGACCGATGCCGAAGCCGCTTTGAGGCGACCCCGTAAGGCAGGCCGCAGCCTATAGAGACGGCTTTTCAGGCTGGCAAGCGGCCAGAGCGGCTTTTTTTGCACCTCACAAAAGCCCGGCAGCGCGGAAGCTGAACCGGCTTTCCCCGGCCTCTATCATATGGTCGGCCAGCCGCATGTCGAGCGGGCGCAGCCGCCGCGTGAGGGCGCGGGTCAGGGCGATGTCGGCCGGGCGGGGCAGGGCGGGGGTGTCGTCGGGTCGCTGTTGGTGGATGGCCAGCCATCGCCCCTCCAGCGCCAGCAATTGGCCGATGACGGTACGCCAGTCGTGCGCCAATGGCACGCGGTCGCGGGGACGCCAGGTGCGATCGAGGATGAGCAGGTCCAGTCCAGCCATGCAGGAAATGTGACCCAGGCCGGTTTGGCGTCGCCAGCGCAAGCCGCGCCATTATGGTGAAGGACGCCCGACAACATGGTCCAGAACGAACGGGACATTGGCGGGCGGCCATGGCTGGGCTACAGCGGGCGGTGATCCATAGCCTTCAGTTCAGGATGCCCGCCCTTGCGCGACACGACGCCCCATTATGAGCAGCAATATCTCGACCTGATGCGCCATATCTGGCGGCATGGCGACGAACGGATCGACCGCACCGGGGTCGGCACAAGGTCGATCCTGGGCGCGACGATGCGTTTTTCGCTGGCCGACGACGCCGTGCCGCTGCTGACGACCAAACGGGTCTATTGGAAGGTCGCGGCGCGGGAGATGCTGTGGTTTCTGTCGGGCGACACCAATATCCGCGAACTGGTGCGGCAGGGTGTGCATATCTGGACCGACTGGCCGCTCGACGCCTATCGCCGCGCAACCGGCGAGACGATCGACCGCGATGCTTTCGAGGCGCGAATCATCGAGGATGAAGCGTTTGCGCGGCAATGGGGTGATCTGGGTCCGGTCTATGGCGCGCAGTGGGTCAACTGGCCGCGCTATGAAGCGGCGGGCGACGGCCTCTACCGGCGGGCAGCCCAGGGGCATAACCAGATTGCCGATCTGGTCGCCGCGATCCGGGCAACGCCGGGGTCGCGGCGGTTGCTTTTCACCGGATGGAATGTCGCGGAAGTCGCCAATATGGCGCTGCCGCCCTGCCATATGACCTATCAGTTCCAGGTGTCGAACGGCAAGCTCAACGGCCTGCTGTTCCAGCGCAGTTGCGACCTGGGGCTGGGCTTCGCCTTCAACATATTCGGCCTGTCGATGATCACCCGGATGCTGGCGCAACAATGCGATCTGGAGCCGGGCGAGGTGGTCTGGCAGGGTGGAGACGTGCATCTCTATCTGAACCATGCCGCGCTGGTGGAGGAACAGATGGAGAGAATTCCGAGTGGCGCCCCCAGGCTGCGGATCAATCGGCGGCCTTCGGACATTTTCAGCTACGCCATCGAGGATTTCGAGGTGATCAACTACGCGCCGCAGGCCCATATTTCCGCGCCGGTCGCTGTCTAACCCGACGGTGAGCCGGACATAGCAAAAAGGAAAAATAGGTAAGGAAGACTTGCCTTTCGCGGTGACGTAATATAATGTTAGCAGCAAGTAACATTATTGCGATGCAGCATAGGAGGCAGGATGACCGATCCGCACGATTCGGCGCGATTGCAGGGTGAGGCCGGGCGTAATCTGCCCCCGCTGCGCCTGCACGTCCCTGAGCCGCCCGCCCGCCCCGGCGAGAGCGCGGACTTCACCCATTTCGACATTCCCGCTGCCGACGCAGCGCCCCGGCCCGACGAAACGGCGCAGCCTGCGACGATGCGCGACCTGGCCTATGGGCTGGTGCGAGTGCTGGACGAAGAGGGTGCGGCGGTGGGGCAATGGAACCCCAATCTGCCGCCCGAAACCTTGTTGCGGATGCTGCGCGCGATGGCGCTGACCCGCGCGTTCGACGCCCGCATGTTCCGGGCGCAGCGGCAGGGCAAGACCAGCTTCTACATGAAGTCGACCGGCGAGGAGGCGGTGTCGATCGGCGCGGCGCTGGCGTTGGATCGCGATGACATGTGCTTCCCTAGCTATCGCCAGCAGGGCATCCTCATCGCCCGCGACTGGCCGATCATCGACATGATGAACCAGATTTATTCCAACAAGGGCGACCGTCTGAAGGGCCGCCAGCTACCGATCATGTATTCGGCGCGGGAGGCTGGGTTTTTCTCCATCTCCGGCAACCTGACGACGCAATATCCCCAGGCCGTCGGCTGGGCGATGGCGAGCGCGGCGCGCGGCGACACGCGGATCGCGGCGACCTGGTGCGGCGAGGGATCGACTGCGGAGGGTGACTTCCATAGCGCCTGCACCTTCGCCAGCGTCTATCGCGCGCCGGTGATTATGAACGTGGTCAATAATCAATGGGCGATCAGCAGCTTTTCCGGCTTTGCCGGGGCCGAGGCGACGACCTTTGCCGCGCGCGCCGTGGGCTATGGCATTGCCGGGCTGCGGGTCGATGGCAATGATGTGCTGGCGGTCTATGCCGCGACCCGCTGGGCCGCCGACCGGGCGCGGGCCAATGCCGGGCCGACGCTGATCGAACATTTCACCTATCGCGTCGAAGGGCATAGCACGTCGGACGATCCGACCGCCTATCGCTCTGCCGAGGAAAGCAGCCTGTGGCCGCTGGGCGACCCGATCGCGCGGTTGAAACAGCATTGCATCGGCCTGGGCATCTGGGACGAGGATCGCCACGCCGCGATGGACAAGGATCTGGCCGAGATGGTCCGCGACGCCGCGCGTGAGGCGGAGAAGAACGGTATCCTTGGCCACGGTCTGCACCATCCGATGGAAAGCATGTTCGAGGATGTGTTCGAGGACATGCCCTGGCACCTGAAGGAACAGCAGCAACAGATGCTGGACGAATGGAAGGCGGCGGGGCTGTGAGGGCGCGTCATCATCTCCTCTCCCCGGCGGGGAGAGGATACCGCAGCTCAGCAGCTTGCTGCTTAGCGAAGGTTGGAGAGGGGGCTATGCCCGCTCGTTACTCAACCGCTATTCCCCCTCTCCCAGCTTCGACTAGGCAGCAAGCTGCTAAGTCTGCGCATCCCTCTCCCCGCCGGGGCGAGGGAAGGATGGTGCCATGACTGACACGATACACATGAACATGATCCAGGCAATCAACAGCGCCATGGACGTGATGATGGAGCGCGACCCGACGGTCGTGGTGATGGGCGAGGATGTCGGCTTTTTCGGCGGCGTGTTCCGCGCCACCGCCGGGCTGCAACAGAAATATGGCAAGAACCGCGTGTTCGACACGCCGATCACTGAATGTGGCATCATTGGCGTCGCGGTGGGCATGGGCGCCTATGGGTTGCGGCCGGTGCCGGAAATTCAGTTTGCCGACTATATCTATCCCGCGCTGGACCAGCTGGTGTCGGAAGCCGCACGCTTGCGCTACCGCTCGGCAGGCGAGTTTATCGCGCCGATGACGGTGCGGTCGCCCTTTGGCGGCGGCATCTTCGGCGGCCAGACGCACAGCCAGTCGCCCGAAGGCATCTTCACCCATTGTTCGGGGATCAAGACAGTGATCCCGTCCACCCCCTATGATGCCAAGGGGCTGCTGATCGCGGCGATCGAGGATAATGATCCGACCATCTTCTTTGAACCCAAGCGCATCTATAACGGCCCGTTCGACGGCGAATATGATACGCCGGCGACTAGCTGGGCCGGCCATGCTGACGCCCAGGTGCCGACCGGCTATTACCGCATCCCGCTGGGCAAGGCGCGGATCGCGCGGGCGGGCGGGGCGCTGACCATCCTCTGCTATGGCACGATGGTCCATGTCGTGGAACATACGGTCGCGATGCTGGGTCTGGACGCGGAGATTGTCGACCTGCGCAGTCTGGTGCCGCTCGACATCGAAACGATCGAGGCGTCGGTGAAAAAGACCGGGCGCTGCCTGATCGTGCATGAAGCGACCCGCACCAGCGGCTTTGGCGCGGAACTGCTGGCGCAGGTGCAGGAACGCTGTTTCCATCACCTCGAAGCGCCGATCGAGCGGGTGACCGGGTTCGACACGCCTTATCCGCATAGTCTGGAATGGGCCTATTTCCCCGGTCCCGTCCGTATCCGCGAAGCCATCAACAAGATCATGAAGGATTGACCTTCAACCACCTTCCGTTCGTTTCGAGCGAAGTCGAGAAACGGAAGCGCAGTTTCAAGTCATGTGTCTCGACTTTGCTCGACACGAACGGAGCTTTTTTATGGCCCTCTTTACATTCAAGCTGCCCGACATTGGTGAGGGCATTGCGCAGGCCGAGATCGTCGGCTGGCACGTCAAGGTCGGCGACCGGGTCGAGGAGGACCAGCCGATCGCCGACATGATGACCGACAAGGCCACGGTCGAGATGGAAAGCCCGGTCGCAGGCATAGTCGTGCGCCTCGCGGGCGAGGAAGGCGATCAGGTCTCGATCGGCGCGATGCTGGTCGAGATAGAGGTCGAGGGCGACGATGTTGCCGCGCCAATGCCGCCGGTCGAGGTGATTGAGGCGGAAACAGCTGGCGCAGCTGAAATTGCGGAAGCTGAAAAGCCCCTCCCCTTCAGGGGAGGGGTTGGGGTGGGGCCTATCGAGGATAGCACGCCGCTGGCCGAACCGCACCACCCCCCGACCCCCTCCCCTGAAGGAGAGGGGGAGAAGGCCAGCGCCCCCATCCTCGCCTCCCCCGCCGTCCGCGCCCGCGCCAAAGACCTCGGCATAGACCTCGCGCAGGTAAAGTCCGCTGGCGACCATATCCGCCATGCCGATCTCGACGCCTATCTGCTCTACGGGCAGGGGCAGGGCTATCGCGCGGCGGGTGCGTCCGCGCGTCGTCCCGACGAGCAGGTCAAGGTGATCGGGATGCGCCGCCGCATCGCCGAGAATATGGCCGCCTCCAAGCGCCACATCCCGCACTTCACCTATGTCGAGGAAATCGACGTCACCGCGCTGGAAGTGCTGCGTGAACAGCTCAACGCCAGCCGGGGCGACAAGCCAAAGCTCACCATGTTGCCGCTGCTGATCGTCGCCATCTGCAAGACTTTGCCCGACTTTCCGATGCTCAACGCCCGCTATGATGATGAGGCGGGCGTGGTGACGCGCCATGGATCAGTGCATCTGGGGCTGGCGACGCAGACCGATGCGGGGCTGATGGTGCCGGTGATCCGCGATGCGCAGGACCGCAACGTCTGGCAGCTGGCGAGCGAAATCCGCCGCTTGGCCGACGCTGCCCGGTCGAGCAAGGCGAAGTCGGAGGAACTGTCCGGCTCCACCCTGACGCTGACGTCGCTGGGTCCGCTTGGCGGCATTGCGACCACCCCGGTCATCAACCGGCCGGAAGTGGCGATCATCGGTCCCAACCGGGTGATCGAGCGCCCGATGTTCCGGGGCAAGGAGATTGTCGCGGCGAAGCTAATGAACCTGTCGATCAGCTGCGACCATCGCGTTGTCGATGGCTGGGACGCGGCCAGCTATGTGCAGGCGATCCGCAAATTGCTCGAAAGTCCCGCCTTGCTGTTTGTCGATTAAAATTCAGCGCATCGTCGCGCGATAGCTGAGCCGTCCGGCATGGCCGGGCGGCACCGCTTGCGGCAGCGACCAGCGGACATGGGTGACATCGGCCGCCACGGCGCGGCGCGTGCCGCCCAGTGGCGTGGGCAGCCATAGCTGCTCCATCCGGCCCCAATGCGCGCCGCCATCGACCGACACCTGCATGGTGGGATCGGTCGGGTCTATCTGCGCGCCACGCGGCAGTGGGCGCACCACAGCCTGATCGCGCAGTGGCGCGCTGCCGTCATTGCGCCAATGGACGATGACGATCAGCTGGTCGCCGGGCGCAACCCGGTCAGCGCTGGCCAATAGGCGGCGGGATCGACCGTTGACGTCAGTCGTCACCCGCTCGACGAACATCTGCGTGTCGAGCCGGACGCCCGGTTGCGCCCATGCCGCCTGCGGCACCGCAAGGCCCGTCAGCGCGATCATCCATGACAATATGGCGGCCTTCATGCCCATTCCCGTTTTACGTCCCCGTGTCCGTCCCTAGAACGGCTGGGCCAATATTTGGTTAAGCCGCTGTTTTCCTGCGTCCGGTCATGGGCCTGACCCTGCTTTGCAAATTGACGCCCGGTGGCAGCGGGCGCACATCGGACTGGCCCTTCGACCGGAGAATCAATCGACCGTGAAACTGCCCGAACAGCAGGAAATCAACCGCAGGCGCGACCGGCTGCTCGCGTCGATCGCGCTGACGGCGGGGATCGGGTTGGTGCTGGCGCTGCCCTTTGCGCTGCGCGCGGGGGCGGAGTTTTTCCTGCCACTGACCGCTGCGCTGGTGATCGCGATCGCGCTGGTGCCGCTGCTCGAATGGATGGAGCGGCATCGCCTGCCGTCCGGACTGGCGGCGCTGCTGGCGGTGATCGGATTCCTGGTGGTTGCCAATAGCGCGCTAGTCCTGATCATCGTGCCAGCGACCGACTGGTTCCGCATCTTGCCGCAACGATTGCCACAGATTCAGGCGAACCTCGCCCCGCTGATCGATTTCTATTCCAACCTCCAGCGCTTCGTCGATGAAACAGTGCAGATGCTGGCGACGGGGCCGGTCGCGGCGGCGCAGACCGCGACGGTCGATACGCCGCGCTCCCTGCTCCAGTTTGCCGCCATGTCCGCCCCGGCGGCGATCATCCAGATGGTGTTCGCGCTGCTCATCATCTACTTCTTTCTGGCGGGCTGGACCGGCCTGCGGCGGCGCACGATCAACAGTCGCGACAGTTTCGACGGCGCGCTGGCAGTGGCGCGGGTGATCCAGAATGTGGTCGATGCCACGTCCGCCTATGTCATCACCATCGCCGTCATCAACCTGTGCCTGGGTCTGGCGGTCGCGCTGGCGCTGTGGCTGATCGGGATGCCGTCGCCCTTGATGTGGGGCGGTATCGTCGCGCTGCTCAACTTCATCCCTTATTTCGGCCCGATGCTGGCGGCGGTGCTGCTGGCGCTGGGCGGGTTGATGGTGTTTGACGATGTGTGGGTGGCGATGATGCCTGCGGCCTTGCAGGTCGGCTTTCATCTGGTCGAGGCCAATGTGATCACGCCCACGGTGCTGGGGCGGCGGCTGACGATGAACCCGTTGCTGATTCTCGTGTCGCTCACCTTCTGGGGCTGGGTGTGGGGGACGCCGGGCGCGCTGCTGGGCGTGCCGCTGCTGATCATCATCCAGACCGTCGTTTCAGCCGCCGGCACGCCCGATATCGCCGGTTTCCTGTTCGAGCAGGGGACGCTGACGGTCGCGCCGCGCAAAGAAAGTGACGAGAATGCGAAAACAGCCGATGCGGACGGTTGACAGTCCCGGCGGACGCACATAGACGGCGCTTCCACACCGAACGCGGGTGTAGCTCAGTTGGTTAGAGTGCCGGCCTGTCACGCCGGAGGTCGCGGGTTCGAGCCCCGTCACTCGCGCCACTTTCCTTGACCGGAAGGTGGGAATAAGGTGGATCAGGCAGCATCGTCTGGGGACTAAAATCCCGAACGGATGTCACCCTGCGCGGGTGTAGCTCAGTTGGTTAGAGTGCCGGCCTGTCACGCCGGAGGTCGCGGGTTCGAGCCCCGTCACTCGCGCCATTTCCTGCCGATGCAGGGGATGGCGCAATAGCGCAGATGAACGGGCCGACACGCATGGTATCGGCCCGCCTGTCCTTGGCTTACAGATTGTCGCCCGTGATTGCGGGGGCAAGCGGTTCGTTGGCCAGCCAGCGATAGATGCCGCCTGCGGCCAGCGCGCCGACCATCGGGGCCAGCCAGAACAGCCACAATTGCTGCACCGCCAGCCCGCCGACCAACAGCGCCGGACCGGTGCTGCGCGCCGGGTTGACCGATGTGTTGGTCACCGGAATGCTGATGAGGTGGATGAGCGTCAGCGCCAGACCGATTGCGATCGGCGCAAAGCCCGCCGGCGCGCGGCTGTCGGTCGATCCCAGGATGACGACCAGGAAGCCCAGCGTCAGCACCGCCTCGATCGCAAAGCCCGCTTCCATGCTATAGCCACCGGGCGACTGCGCCCCGTAGCCATTGACCGCCAGCCCGGTGCCGGTCAGGGCGAAATCGGGCTGGCCACTGGCGATGAACAGCAATAGCTGCGCCGCGATCACCGCGCCGATCAGTTGCGCGATGATATAGGGCGCGATGTCGCGTACCGGAAAGCGCCCGCCTGCCCACAGGCCCACGGTAACGGCAGGATTGAGGTGGCAGCCCGAAATATGGCCGATCGAATAGGCCATGGTCAGTACCGTCAGCCCGAACGCCAGGCTGACGCCCAGCAGGCCGATGCCGACATCAGGGAAGGCCGCCGCCAGCACCGCGCTGCCGCAGCCACCGAAAACCAGCCAGAATGTGCCGAACGCTTCTGCAAACAGCCTTTTGCTCATGGGAACCATCGCATCGTCCTCCTGTGGGGGTTGGCAAGGGCCACCGACAGGCTGTGCGTCCCCCGGCGCGCGGTGGCCGCCGCCCGGTGGTTCAGATGTGACGGGCATGGGGCAGGATCGCGCCATAAGCGCGCCTTCTGTATCGACTGGCGCATGGACATGGCTTTGCCCCCCTTCCGCAGTCAGGAAGCGGCGCGCGTCTCCGGAACCGGGGACAGGCCGTTACGCTTCCTTAACGGAATAGATACAGGGGGACCGCACACTTGTCACGATCGCAAATCAGCGACGCTACCAGCGTCCGGTCTCCATCCAGGCAAGGAGGCGGCGCAACGGCAGAACCCAGATCCACACGATCCCCAGCACGACATAGAGCGGCGTCTGCGCCCAGACCGGCAGCGTGCCGATCAGGCCCGACAGGCTGGCCACCATCACCGCCCACAGCGCGATCAGACCGACGATCGCCAGCATCCCCACCGGCTTGCGCCAGCTTGGCTGATGATAATGGCGCGGGTCGATGCTCATGCCAGTGGCCCTTCGATCAGTTCGACTTCGGTCAGCACCATATGCAGCGGCAAGTCCCAAGGGTCGGCAGGCACGGCATCCTGCTCCTGCACTGACCAGGCAATGCCGATGCGCAGCGCGTCGGGCAAGCGGGCAAAGGCACGATCATAATAGCCGCCGCCCTGACCCAGCCGATTGAGAGCGCGATCGAACCCGACCAGCGGGGCGATGATGACGTCGGGCGTCACCGGACCCTCGCCGGGCTCCGGGTGGCTGGTGCGGAACGGGCCGGGCAGCAGTATGTCGTCAGGCTGCCAACGCAGGAAGTCCATGCTGCCCAGCCGATCCAGCACGCGCGGCAACGCCACGGTCTTGCCCATGGCGCTCAGCTGATGCGCCAGCCGTTGCGCGGGCGCTTCATCGTCCAGCCCCATATAGAGCGCCACCACCTGCGCGTCGGCAATGCGGCGGGCGAGGGGCGATGGCAGCACCTTGAACGCCAGCCGGTGCGCCAGCGGATCAAGCGTCGAGACAAAGGCACGGCGGCGGTCGCGGGCGATCTGGCGCAAGCTCGTCTTGTCGATGGTGTCGCCATTATCGCGCATGGGAGTCTTTCGGCATTAGCGGGACGTAATGAAGTTCTCCTCTGCGAGGAGAGAAGAAGCGCATAAGACTTTTCGTTATCTCTACAACGTCATCCTGAATTTATTTCAGGATCCATCGTGCCCCAAAAGCCGCTGCTGGATGCGAGAAATGGATGCTGAAACAAGTTCAGCATGACGATGAAGGTGGGGGCAGTTCCATATTCGATAGCTCGGCCCGCCAAGGGAGGATATCGGTTAGTGTGGACGCGCCATGTTGGATGCATCGGGAACATTCACACCCGCTCGACGGAAAAGAAAGGCAGGGGTGACGGGACCGCCTTGGCCGTTTGCTGGAAAATCCTCTGACGCCTCAACGTCAGGTGGGGACCATATAGATCGGGCCGGAGCCCGCCCAGGGACAGCCCCCTAGGATGTGATTATCGCCTCAGGGATGTTCGCTAAAGCTCGTACCAGGCAGTACCCGTCCACCCCAATCTAGGCGTCCGCAGCGCGGGCGGCAAGCCCGTCGCGCAGCTTTTCTATGCGCGCCGCCAGCACCTCTATCGCCTGTGCCGCCTGATCGTCGTCCGCCTCCAGCGCCAACCTCTGTTGGCGGGCGGCGGTGTCGCGGCGCATGTCGTTCAATTCATCGGCCAGGAATAAAGCAGCAAACAGCAGGCTGCGTACCTCCGTCATGCCCGGCGCGCCCTGCTGCGCAGCTTGCGCCTTCTCTTCGATCAGGCTGGCGAGATGGGTGAGATGGGCTTCCTCGCCATCGCGGCACCTGATGTCATAATGGCGTCCGGCTATGTGCAACGTGGTTTCAGCCAATGGTCCGCCCTTTCAGATCCGCGATCAGCTCGTCGAGCGAACGCAGCGCCGCGCGGGCGCCGTCCACGTCCATATCCGGCGTGCTATTCTGGGGAGGAGAGGGGGGCGTGACGGCCGCAAGGCGGGCCACATCCTGTTCGAGCCGACCCACTGCACGTTCCAGCGTGCCAATTGCCTGCATCATGCGCTCGCTTGCCATTCCCCACGCATAGCGAAACTTGGCGCAGCACAAAAGCGATGATTGGGCCGACTGGAAGCGGCTTTGCGCCCCGCTGCGGTTGACGCATGGGGCTTGACGCGACAAAGGAGGCCCGATCTCGACTCGCCCGCACAGCCTGTGGGCAGGTCAGTCCTGTTCAGGAAAGACGCACGCTGCCGATGACCGTTTCCGATAAGTCGCTCGCCAACGCCATCCGGGCGCTTTCCATGGATGCCGTGCAGGCCGCCAATAGCGGCCATCCGGGGATGCCGATGGGCATGGCAGACGTCGCAACGGTACTGTTCAGCGATTATCTGAAATTCGATCCGACCCAGCCCAAATGGGCCGACCGCGACCGTTTCGTCCTGTCGGCGGGCCATGGCTCGATGCTGATCTACAGCCTGCTGCACCTGACCGGCTATGCGCGTCCGACGATCGAGGACATCGCCAATTTCCGCCAGCTGCACAGCCCGTGCGCTGGCCATCCTGAAAATTTCGAGCTGGCAGGCGTTGAGGCGACTACGGGTCCGCTGGGATCGGGCCTGGCCACTGCCGTCGGCATGGCGATTGCCGAGCGGCACCTGAACGCCCAATTTGGTGACGATCTGGTCGATCACCGCACCTGGGTGATTGCCGGGGACGGCTGCCTGATGGAAGGCATCAACCATGAAGCGATTGGTCTTGCCGGTCACCTGAACCTTGGCCGCCTGATCGTGCTGTGGGACGATAACAAGATCACCATTGACGGTGCCGTCGACCTGTCGAGCAGCGAAGATGTCCACGCCCGCTATGAAGCAACCGGCTGGCATGTCGTGTCGTGCGATGGCCATGACGTGGCCGATGTCCGCCGCGCGCTGGCGCAAGCGGTCGCCGATCCGCGGCCCTCGCTCGTCGCCTGCGCGACCAAGATCGGCTATGGTTCGCCCAACAAGGCGGGCACGTCGGGCGTCCACGGCTCTGCGCTGGGCGAGGCCGAAGTCGCCGCAGCGCGCGAATTTCTGGGCTGGGACGCGGCGCCCTTCGTCATTCCGGCCGATATTGCCGCAGCGTGGAAGGCGATTGGCGCCAAGGGCGGCGATGTTCGCACTGCGTGGGAAGCCCGGCTTGCAAGCAATGAGAAGGGCGCGGAATTTACCCGCCGCATGGCTGGCGATCTGCCCGCCGACTTCTCGCTAGAAGCCTATATCGACAGCCTGATCGCCGCGCCGCAGAAGGTCGCGACCCGCAAGGCCAGTGAATTGACGCTGGGCGCGATCAACGACCTGTTGCCCGAAACGCTGGGCGGTTCGGCGGACCTCACCGGCTCCAACAATACCAAAACCAAGTCGACCGGCCCGCTGACGAAGGACGATTATTCGGGCCGCTATGTCTATTATGGCATCCGCGAATTTGGCATGGCCTGCGCGATGAACGGCATGGCGCTGCATGGCGGCGTCATCCCCTATGGCGGCACCTTCCTCGTCTTTTCCGACTATATGCGCGCGGGCATCCGCCTCGCCGCGCTCCAGCAGCAGCGTGTCATTCACGTCCTGACACATGACAGCATTGGCCTTGGCGAAGATGGCCCGACCCATCAGCCGATCGAGCATGTCATGTCGATGCGCATGATCCCGAACCTGGACGTCTATCGCCCCGCCGACATTGTCGAGACGGCGGAATGCTGGGAGCTGGCGCTGAAGGACGCGACCGGCCCGTCGGTACTGGCGCTGACCCGCCAGAACCTGCCCCAGCTGCGCACCGAAAAGGCTGAAAATCTGTCGGCCAAGGGCGCCTATCGTCTGCGTGCCGCCAATGCGGATCGCAAGGTCGTGCTGATCGCCACCGGCTCCGAAGTCGAGATTGCGGTCGATACCGCCAAGGCGCTGGAAGCCCAGGGCATCGGTGCCGATGTCGTGTCCATGCCAAGCTGGGCGCATTTCGAGGCGCAACCGCAATCCTACAAGGACGACCTGCTGCCGCACCATGTGCTGCGCGTGTCGATTGAGGCGGGGACGACCTTTGGCTGGGAACGCCATACCGGTATCGCGGGCCTGCGCTTTGGCATCGACAGCTTCGGCGCGTCGGCCCCGGCGGAAGCACTTTACGACCATTTCGGCCTGACCGCCGCGAAGATCGCGCCGCAGATCGTGGCCGCTCTCAATAACTGACCGAACAACAACTTCAGGAGGCTAGTGCAGTGGCAACGAAGGTAGCAATTAACGGTTTCGGACGTATCGGCCGCCTGGTGGCGCGCGCCATCCTGTCGCGCACCGACCATGATCTGGAACTGGTCAGCATCAACGATCTGGGCGACGTCAAGTCCAACGCCCTGCTGTTCAAGCGCGATTCGGTCCATGGCAACTGGAAGGGCGACGTCAGCGTCGATGGCGATTTCCTGGTCGTCGATGGCAAGAAGATCAAGGTGACCGCCGAACGCGACCCCGCCAACCTGCCGCACGCGGCGCTGGGCGTGGAGATCGCACTGGAATGCACCGGCATCTTCACCACCAAGGACAAGGCAAGCGCGCATCTGACCGCCGGTGCCAAGCGCGTGATCATTTCCGCGCCCGGCACCAATGTGGATCGCACCGTCGTGTTCGGCGTCAACCATGACGCGCTGACCGCCGATGACATCGTCATCTCCAACGCCAGCTGCACCACCAACTGCCTGGCCCCGCTCGCCAAGGTGCTGAACGACGCCATCGGCATCGAAAGCGGCTTCATGACGACGATCCACAGCTATACCAACGACCAGAACACGCTGGACCAGCTGCACAGCGACATGCGCCGCGCCCGCGCCGCCGCCCTGTCGCAGATCCCGACCTCGACCGGCGCTGCCCGCGCAGTGGGTGAGGTTCTGCCTGAACTCAAAGGCAAGCTGGACGGTTCGTCGATCCGCGTGCCGACCCCCAACGTCTCGGTCGTCGATCTGAAGTTCATTCCGAGCCGCCCGACCACCAAGGACGAGGTCAACGCCCTGCTCAAGGCCGCGTCGGAATCCGGCCCGCTCAAGGGCGTGCTGGGCTATTCGGACGAGCCGCTGGTCTCGATCGACTATAATGGCGATCCGCGCAGCTCGACCGTCGACAGCCTGGAAACCGCCGTTGTCGACGGCAAGCTGGTTCGCGTGCTCAGCTGGTACGACAATGAATGGGGCTTCTCCAACCGCATGATCGACACCACCGGCGTGGTGGCGAAGTTCCTGTGAACATTGGGGGGCTGGGTTAAAACCAGCCCCCTTTTTCGTCATCCCGGCGAAAGCCGGGATCCCGCTTTCTTCTGTGTCCTATGATGCGCAAGAAGAGAGATCCCAGCTTGCGCTGGGATGACGTTATGGAAAATTGAGGCATAGCATGACCAAGCCGTTCAAGACACTCGACGATATGGGCGACATCCACGGCAAAGCCGTGCTGGTGCGCGAGGATCTGAACGTGCCGATGCAGGACGGTTCGGTCAGCGATGATACCCGCTTGCGTTCGGCCATGCCGACCGTGCTGGAACTGGCCGATCGCGGCGCAAAAGTGCTGATCCTGGCCCATTTCGGTCGTCCCAAGGGGCAGAAGAACCCCGAATATTCACTGTCCAAGATCACCCGACCGCTATCCCAGGTGCTGGGTCGCGAAGTGCAGTTCATCCCTGATTGCCAGGGTGAAGCCGCGACCGATGGCATTGCGGTGATGCGTCCCGGCGACATTGCGATCCTGGAAAACACCCGTTTCCATGCGGGCGAGGAAAAGAACGATCCCGCTCTGGTCGATGCGATGGCGGCGATTGCCGACCTTTATGTCAACGACGCCTTCTCCGCCGCGCACCGCGCCCATGCCTCGACCGCAGGCATCGCGCACAAGCTGCCGTCCTTTGCTGGCCGCGCCATGGAGCGCGAACTCGATGCGTTGCAGGCCGCGCTCGGCACTCCGGTCAAGCCGGTCGCCGCTGTCGTCGGCGGGGCAAAAGTCTCGACCAAGCTGGATGTGCTGAACCATCTGGTTACGAAGGTCGATCATCTGATCATTGGTGGCGGCATGGCCAACACCTTCCTCCACGCGCGCGGTGTCGATATCGGCAAGTCGCTGTGCGAGAAGGATCTGGCTGACACGGCCGAGGCTATTTTCGACGCGGCGGAAGCGGCCGGTTGCACCATCCATCTGCCCTATGACGTAGTGGTCGCGAAGGAATTTGCCGCCAACCCGCCATCGGTCCGCACCTGCAACGTCCATGAAGTTGCAGAGGACGAAATGATCCTAGACGTCGGCCCCGCCGCCGTTGAAGCGCTGGCTGACGTCCTCAAGACCTGCCGTACGCTCGTGTGGAACGGGCCATTGGGCGCGTTCGAAATTCCCCCGTTCGACACCGCAACGGTGGCGCTCGCCCGCACCGCGGCTGCGCTGACCAAGGAAGGCCAGTTGACCTCGGTCGCCGGTGGCGGTGATACTGTGGCAGCCCTCAACCATGCAGGGGCAGCAGCCGATTTCACCTTCGTCTCGACGGCGGGCGGCGCGTTCCTGGAATGGATGGAAGGCAAGGATTTGCCGGGCGTAAAGGCTTTGATGGCCTGACGACCGGTCAACGGTGGCACCGCCTTGGAGAGGGCGGCGCCATCTCCATTAAGAGAGAGTATGTGCAGATGCTGGATCAGGTTCAGAAGCAGAAGATTGCGACAGGCGAAGGCTTTATCGCCGCACTCGACCAGAGCGGCGGTTCAACGCCCAAGGCGCTCAAGGGCTATGGCATCGAAGAGGGTGCTTGGGGCTCTGACGAGGAAATGTTCGGCCTGATCCACGCGATGCGCAGCCGCATCATCACATCGCCCGTGTTCACCGGCGACAAGGTGCTGGGCGCGATCCTGTTCGAGCGCACGATGGACGGCACCGTCGATGGCAAGCCGACCCCGCAGGCGCTGATCGAGCGCGGCGTCGTCCCCTTCATCAAGATCGACAAGGGTCTGGAAGATGAGGCGAACGGCGTTCAGGTGATGAAGCCCAATCCCGACCTGGACGTGCTGCTCCACCGCGCCAAGGCGCTCGGCGTGTTCGGGACCAAGGAACGCTCGGTCATCAACCTCGCCAACCGCGAAGGCATTGCTGCCGTCGTCAAGCAGCAGTTCGAGATCGGCCAGCAGGTGCTTGCCGCCGGCCTGATGCCGATCATCGAACCCGAAGTGAACATCAAGTCGCCCGAACGCGCCGAAGCCGACGCGATCCTGCTCGACGAACTGCTCAAGGCGCTCGACGCGCTGCCCGCCGATCAGCAGGTGATGCTGAAGCTCTCGCTGCCGGTGCAGCCGGGCCTGTTCGATCCGCTGGTCGATCATCCCCGCGTGCTGCGCGTCGTCGCACTGTCGGGCGGCTTTGCCCGTCCCGAAGCCTGTGTCGAACTGGCCAAGAATCGCGGCATCATCGCGAGCTTCAGCCGCGCGCTGCTCAACGATCTGCGTCACCAGATGAGCGACGATGAATTCAACGCATCGCTGGGCGAAGCGATCGACGAAATCCACGGCGCTTCGGTCGCCAAGACGACGGTTGCGGCGTAACCTGCGTTATGACTACAGCCTTATCTTCCCCTTTAAGGGGGAGATATCGCACATAAGCTTCCGCTATCCCTACAACGTCATGCTGAATTTATTTCAGCATCCATTTCTCGTCACAAACCGCCGGTTGAGCTGGAGAAATGGACCCTGAAACAAGTTCAGGGTGACGGTGGAGGCGGGGGCAGTTCCATCTATAATTCCCCTACCTTGCAGGGGAGGCAAGGAAAGCCAGAGGCTTTCGTTACGATGCTGGCTGGGCTAACACCCCGGCATGACCGATTTTACCGATGAAGAGCTGGCGCTCGACCCGCATTTTGCCGATCAGTTTGAACAGGGTTTCCGCCCCGCCTGCCAGCTTTACCTGATCTCCCCGCCCACCATCGACGCGACCTTCGTGAACGCCTTGGCTGCCGCGCTTGACGGCGGCGATGTCGCCGCGTTCCAGTTGCGCCTGAAAGGGCCGGATGAGGACGCTATTGCCGCGCTGGCCGCGCCATTGCAGGCGCTGTGCGCCGATCGCGACGTCGCCTTCATCATCAACGACAGCATCGCGCTGGCGCAGCGGCTGGGTGCGGACGGCGTGCATCTGGGGCAGGGCGATGGCGATCCGCGTGAGGCCCGCAAAATCCTCGGCCCAAAGGTGCAGATCGGCGTCACCTGCCATGACAGCCGCCATTTGGCGATGGAAGCGGGGGAGGCGGGGGCCGATTATGTCGCGTTCGGCGCTTTCTACCCCACCACGACCAAGGATGTGCTGCACCGTGCCGAACCCTCGATCCTGGGCTGGTGGACCACCATATTCGAGCTGCCCTGTGTCGCCATCGGCGGCGTGACGGCGGACAATGCCGCACCGCTGGTGGCCGCAGGCGCGGATTTTCTGGCGGTCAGCAGCGCCGTGTGGAACCATCCGGCAGGGCCGGGCGCTGGCGTTGCGGCCTTTGCCGACGTGCTGCAACTCTCCCGCAATGGAGCGCCGGAACCCAAATGACCATCATCGTCCATCACCTCAACAACAGCCGGTCGCAACGCATCCTCTGGCTGCTGGAGGAATTGGGCGAGCCTTATCAGGTCGTCCGTTACGAGCGCGACCGGAAGACCATGCGCGCGCCCGCCACGCTGCGGGCCATCCATCCGCTGGGGCGCTCCCCGGTGGTGGAGGTGGACGGTCACGCCCTGATCGAAACTGGCGCGATCATGGACTATCTGGTCGCCCGCGCCGGACGCTTCGGCCCGCCCGCCGATGCGGCGGGGGCGATCCGCTACCGCCAATATATGCATTATGCCGAAGGATCGATGATGCCGCCGCTCCTCGCGCTGCTGATCATCGGCAAGCTTGGCCTGCTTGGCCGTCCCGCGCGGCCCACGGTGCAGCGGATGCTGGACGATCACCTCGACTGGCTGGAAAGCGAATTGGCTTCGCGTCCCTATTTTGCCGGGGATGATTTCACCGCCGCCGACATGATGATGAGCTTCCCGATCGAAGCCTCCCGCGCGCGCGGTGGCCTGAACGACTCGCGGCCAGCCATCCTGCGCTGGCTCAGCGAGATGCAGGCGCGCCCGGCCTATCAGGCCGCCCTCGAAGCGGGCGGTCCCTATGCTTACGCCTGATCGCCGCACTGTGCTCGCCTCCATGGCAGGGCTGGCGGCCAGCGCTGTCACCCCGCGCCTGTTCGCGCAGGAGCGGGCGGCGGAAGCCTTGACGTCACGCACCGGCACGATCGCACCGATAGGCCGCCCCGAACGCGCCGATCGCCTGACCCGCGCACAAGCCATGATGCAGCGCGCGGGGATCGACGCACTACTGATAGAGCCGGGCGCGAGCCTCGTCTATTACACCGGTGTCCGCTGGTGGCGCAGCGAGCGGCTGACCGCCGCCATCATCCCTGCAAGTGGCACCCCGCTGATCATCTGTCCCTTTTTCGAGAAGCCCTCGATCGAAGAATCGCTCGGGGTCGCGGCGGAGGTCCGCGTCTGGCAGGAACATGAAAGCCCCCACGCCTTGATCGCGACCTTCCTCAAGGAGAAGGGGCTGGCGCGCGGTCGGATCGGCATAGAGGAAACGGTGCGCTATTTCGCTGTCGATGGCCTGAAAGCCGCGCTACCTGGCGCGACGCTGATCCCCGACAGCGTCACCCGCACCCTGCGGATGCGCAAGACACCCGCCGAAATCGCGCTGATGCAGACGGCGGCCGACGTCACCATGGCCGCCTATCGCTGGACCTACCCGCAGGTAAAGGCCGGCATGACCCCCGCCGACATCGGCGCGCTGATGACCGCCGCGACCAAACAGCTCGGTGGCAAGCCCGAATTCAATCTCGTCCTGCTCGGCGAAGCCGCCGCCTATCCCCATGGCTCCGGCAAGCCGCAGGTGGTGCGGGCAGGGGAGGTGGTGCTGATGGATTGCGGCTGCACCGTCGGCGACTATCAGTCCGACATCAGCCGCACCTTCGTCCATGGCGCACCCCCCACCGCGCAGCAGCGCAAGGTGTGGAACAACGTTTCACGCGGCCAGAGCATCGCGATCAAGGCTGCCGAGCTCGGCGCGCCCGCAGGCTCCGTCGATGACGCGGTACGTAGCTGGTATGAAACGCAAGGTTACGGCCCCGGCTACGCGCTCCCCGGCCTGTCCCACCGCACCGGCCATGGCATCGGCATGGAGGGGCATGAGCCGGTCAACCTGGTCCATGGCGAAACCACCGAGCTGGACGTCGGTATGTGCTTCTCTAACGAACCGGGCCTGTATCTGCCGGGCAAGATGGGGGTGCGGATGGAGGACTGCTTCCACATGACCACGCAGGGACCGGCATGGTTCTCCAAACCGCCTATGTCGATTGAGGAACCGATCGGGTAAATTCCTCCCCGGCACGGGGAGGGGGACCGCCCGCAGGGTGGTGGAGGGGGAGCGCGTCGTGGCGCTGCGCCGGTGGCAGACCCCCTCCGTCAGGCCTTCGGCCCGCCACCTCCCCGGACCGGGGAGGAAAAGCCGAAAAGCCCCGCTTGTGCGGCGGGCCGCTTCCCACTAAATCGCCCCCATGACATCGACCAACGACATTCGCCGCTCCTTCCTCGACTATTTCGGGGCCAACGGCCACACCATCGTCCCGTCCGCGCCGCTGGTGCCGCACAACGACCCGACCCTGATGTTCGTCAATGCGGGCATGGTGCCGTTCAAGAATGTCTTTACCGGCCTTGAAACCCGCCCCTACAAGACCGCGACGTCGAGCCAGAAGTCGGTCCGTGCGGGCGGCAAGCATAATGATCTCGACAATGTCGGCTATACCGCGCGCCACCATACTTTCTTTGAAATGCTGGGCAATTTCAGCTTCGGCGACTATTTCAAGGAACAGGCGATCCACCATGCCTGGACCCTGTTGACCAAGGAATGGGGGCTTCCGGCCGACAAGCTGACCGCGACCGTCTATCACACTGATGATGAGGCGTTCGACCTGTGGCGCAAGATTGCGGGCCTGCCAGACCACCGCATCATCCGCATCCCGACCAAGGATAATTTCTGGGCGATGGGCGATAGTGGTCCTTGTGGGCCTTGCTCGGAAATCTTCTACGATCATGGCGACCATATCTGGGGCGGCCCGCCCGGCAGCCCGGAGGAGGATGGCGACCGCTTCGTCGAGATCTGGAATCTGGTGTTCATGCAATATGAGCAGGAAGCCAATGAGATCGTCAGCGAACTGCCAAAGCCGTCGATCGACACCGGCATGGGTCTGGAGCGCATCGCCGCCGTCATGCAGGGCGTCCACAACAATTATGATACCGACACGTTCAAGGCGCTGATCGCCGAGAGCGGCGCGATCACCCGCACCGCGACCGATGGTGATCATCAGGCCAGCCACCGCGTCATCGCCGATCATCTGCGCTCGACCAGCTTCCTGATCGCCGACGGCGTGCTGCCCGCCAATGAGGGACGCGGCTATGTGCTGCGCCGGATCATGCGCCGCGCCATGCGCCACGCCCACATCATCGGCGCCAAAGACCCGTTAATTTATCGCCTCGTCGGCAGCCTCGTCTCCGAAATGGGCGGTGCCTATCCCGAACTGGTCCGCGCCCAGCCGCTGATCGAGGAAACGCTGCTGCGTGAGGAAACCCGTTTCCGCAAGACGCTGGAAAACGGCCTGCGCCTGCTCGATGAAGCGACGACCGGCATGGCCGAAGGCGGCACGCTCCCCGGCGAAACCGCGTTCAAACTCTATGACACATTCGGCTTCCCCTATGACCTGACCGAGGATGCGCTGCGCACCCAAGGTCTGGGCGTCGACCGCGCCGGTTTCGACGCGGCCATGGCAGAGCAAAAGGCCGCCGCCCGCGCCGCGTGGAAGGGATCGGGCGAAAAGGCGTCGGACGACATCTGGTACGATATTGCCGAAACCCTCGGCAGCACCGAATTTGTCGGCTACGCCTCGACCAAAGGCGAGGGCGAAGTGCTGGCCATCGTCAAGGACGGCGCGCGCGTCGATAGCGCGACCGTCGGCGACAGCGTTGCGATCATCACCAACCAGACGCCTTTCTACGGCGAAAGCGGCGGCCAGAATGGTGATGCTGGCACGATCACCTCGCTCGGCGGCCTGTCCGCTGACGTTGCCGACACGTCCAAGCCGTTGGGTCGCCTCCACGCGCATCAGGCCGTAATCAGCGCGGGCAGCGTCAAGGTCGGCGACACGGTGCAGCTAAGCGTCGATGTCGATCGCCGCGATCGCATCCGCGCCAACCACAGCGCCACCCACTTGCTCCACGCCGCCCTCCGCAAGGAACTGGGCGCGCATGTGACGCAAAAGGGCAGCATGGTCGCCGCCGATCGCCTGCGCTTCGACTTCTCGCACCCCGAAGCCCTGACCCACGCACAGATCGCCAAGGTCGAGGCGGACGTGAACGCGCAGATCCGCCATAATGAGGAGGTTACGACCCGCCTCATGACGCCGGACGACGCGATTGCGGCAGGCGCGATGGCGCTGTTCGGCGAAAAATATGGCGATGAAGTGCGCGTTCTTTCGATGGGTAAGGGCGATGATAATCATTATTCGGTCGAACTGTGCGGCGGCACCCATGTCCGCGCAACCGGCGACATCGCCTTGCTCAAGATCGTGTCGGAAAGCGCCGTTTCCAGTGGCGTGCGCCGGATCGAGGCGCTGACCGGGGAGGCCGCGCGCCTCTGGCTGGTCGATCGCGAGGACAAGCTCCGCCAGTCCGCCGCCACGCTCAAGACGTCGCCGGAAGATGTGCCCGCGCGTATCGCCGCACTGGTCGAACAGAGCCGCAAGCTGGAACGCGAACTCGCCGAAGCCAAGAAAGCGCTGGCACTGGGCGGCGGGGCATCGGGCGCGGCCCCGGCTGGTCCTGAACAGGTCGGCAATGTCAGCTTCATGGCGCAGGTCATTGACGGCCTCGACCCCAAGGAACTACGCGGCATCGTGGACGGCAATAAAAAGACGCTGGGCAGCGGCGTGTCGGCGATCGTGGCCGTGGTCGACGGCCGCGCGACGATTGCCGTGGGCGTCACCGACGATCTGACCGGCACGATCAGCGCGGTCGATCTCGTCCGCGTCGGCGTCGAAGCGCTGGGCGGCAAGGGTGGCGGTGGCCGTCCCGACATGGCGCAGGGCGGCGGCCCGGACGGGGACAAGGCGGCGGCGGCGATCGAGGCGGTGAAGGCCCGACTTGCGGGGAGTCCCGGCTAACCCCATGGCCATATTCAACCGCGATTCCGAAGATGAAGTCGCCCGTGGCGCCCGCGCCGTGGTCGTCCATGCCGAAACCCACGGGCTGGAACGCCGGGACAGCGACGCAAGGCTGGAGGAAGCGCGCGGGCTGGCGCTGGCCATCGGCATCGACGTGCGCGCGGGACAGGCGTTCCGCGTCCGCGACCGCAAGCCCGCCACCCTGTTCGGTAGCGGTCAGGTCGACCAGATCGCCACACTCGTCGTTCAGGAAGAGGCCGAACTGGTCATCGTCGACAATGCTCTGTCGCCGGTCCAGCAGAGCAATCTGGAAAAGGCCGTCGGCGCGAAAGTCATCGACCGCACCGGGCTGATCCTCGAAATCTTCGGCGAACGCGCCGCCACCAACGAAGGCCGGCTTCAGGTCGAACTCGCCCATCTCGATTATCAGGCGGGGCGGCTGGTGCGCAGCTGGACCCATTTGGAGCGGCAACGCGGCGGCTTCGGCTTCCTCGGTGGTCCCGGCGAAACCCAGATCGAGGCGGACAGGCGGATGATCCGCGACCGCATGGCCAAAATCCGCAAGGAACTGGATCAGGTCACCCGCACCCGCGGCCTACACCGCGCCCGGCGGCAACGCGCGCCCTGGCCGGTGATCGCGCTGGTCGGCTATACCAACGCCGGAAAATCGACGCTTTTCAATCGGCTGACCGGGGCTGACGTCATGGCGGAGGATCTGCTCTTCGCCACGCTCGACCCGACCATGCGCCAGATTGCGCTGCCTGGCCTCGACAAGGCGATCCTGTCCGACACGGTCGGCTTCGTCTCCGACCTGCCGACCCAGCTCATCGCCGCCTTCCGCGCAACGCTCGAGGAAGTGCTGTCCGCCGACCTCATCGTCCATGTCCGCGACATCGCCCATCCCGATAGCGACGCCCAGCGCGACGATGTGCTGGACGTGCTGAGCGAACTCGGCGTGGCCGGAGAGGGGGCGCTCGACCGCGCCGAAGGCGAACCCGCAGCCCCGCCGATCATCGAGGCGTGGAACAAGCTCGACCTGCTCGACGCGCAAGCCGAAGGCTTGGCGAGGGAAACCGCGTCCCGCCGCGACGATGTCGTGATCCTGTCGGCCCTGACAGGGGAGGGCGTCCCCGACCTGCAACGCGCGATCAGCACCAAAATGACCGCGGGCGCTAAAGTCTACGGCCTGCGCATCGCAGCCGCCGATGGCGCGGCGCTGGCCTGGCTCCACGAACATGGCGAAGTGCTGACCAGCGACGCCCAGGGCGAGGAAACCCGCGTCGAAGTGCGCTTGTCGGACGCGGCCTTCGCGCGGTTCGGGAAGCGCGGGCAGGGGTAGGGGGTAAGCGCCACCCTTCCATCCACCGTCATCCCGGACTTGATCCGGGATCCATTCGCGCAACAGACGTAAATCTTGGGAAGGGTGGAGAGAATGGATCCTGACTTTCATCAGGATGACGCAAATGCCGATCGACTGCATCAGCGAATTATCAACCGGAACAAAGAGCGAAGCTTTGACGGTCGAGCAATGCGTTTGAGTCGGCGAGCGAACTCGTCGGACGCATCCCGAACCACGCCTACGTCTCGATGATAGCGATATGGACTTTCCGTCTGGGCGGCGGCTTGCAAAGCGCGTTCCGCAAATTCTATGGCCTCAGCCGTATGCCCCAAATCATTTGCAATCAGCGCGTTGCATCCGTTCCAACGGTACCGCAAGCTTGGGAATTGAAGGTCCGATGGTTTGAAACGGGTGGTAAGTATCTCCAGCACGTAATCATATTCGTTTGAAAGGCGCTGATTGACTACCAATTTGGCAAGATCAATTCCAGCCGTAGTAGTACGACCGGGATGGCTGAGTTCCCAGTCGAGCGCCTGTTTATATGTAATAACCGCTTCGGATATCTGACCAAGTGTAATGTAGCTAACGGCACGTATACATAGCGCGCTGGCTATATGAAAATCGTCGTGTGTATCGAAATATTCATCTATTAATGATAGGGCGACATTTGGGTATTTTTTAGTCAAATATCCCGCTTGAATCGTCAAATATTGTGGACGTGAGCTTCGCGATCGAGCCAATTTTTCTCGGTACGCGGCTTCGATATCAGCGTTCCACACGGTATTTCTAAACCAATCTGTACGAGCCATCTGCCCCTCACAAATCCCGAAACATAACCAGCGCATCGACATAGCCGAGGGCAGGGTGGGTCGCGTCCCCGGACGTGGTGTAGGTTATGACGGTAGCGCTGCTGGCTGGCTGCGCGCTTTCGATATAGCGCTGTGGCAGCCAGCCAGCAGCGCGGGTGGTCATCGCGGTTTTCGGATAGG
>NZ_QVRA01000011.1 GCF_003591655.1 Sphingobium terrigena | reverse complement strand
ATGTGCTCAGCCGCATCGCCGACATCCCACAGAGCCGGCTCCACGAACTGCTTCCCTGGAACTGGCGCGTCACAGACGATCAACGCCAAGCGGCCTGATCTGCGTATTTCACCGGATGCATACCCTTGTGCCAGCTTGGCGTCGTCGCGCCGAATATGACGATAGTAGGAGCTTCCTTACTCAACTGCGCGGCGGAAAAGCGAACAGAGTTTGCACCGATCTTCCGCGCGTCGCTCAATGGAATTTCGATATTCGAAGCGGCAACAGGGTGCGTCTGCTGCGCGGTCAGTGATTGCGACGGTATGCCCGTCGCTGCCAGAATGCCGATGGTCGCAAATGTGCGACGAAACCCGATGGAACGCATGACCATGCTCTCCCTTCCGAGGGGAGAATATGATCCTGTGCAACACTATCGGCAAAAGTGTTGCAAATTAATTCTATTAAATGCAACGGTATAGTCGGCTTACTAGTTGCGGTTTATAGGTCATTAGGACAATTAGTGGATATGCCGAGAGGCTGATTACACTGCCCAGGCACCTTATTCTAATCGACATCCTTATATTTGGCGCAATCGAGGCCCGAGAGAAAGATTTCGCGATCACAGAAAGCATCTCCCATATTTTGAATAATCCATCTGTCTCTATAAAGTGACTTCCACAACTTTTGAATAATATTTCTTGTATCTATATTAACCGACATGGGTCCGTATTCATCAGTGATGTCAAAAATGACAACGCGAAGTGCTAACTCTGAAATTCGCCCTAGCTTGGATTGAGGAAATTTTCTAATATTTGATGAGTCTCGAATTGTTTGCATTAATGTATTTCTTGCTTTCTCTAATTTTTCACTATCCTGTGCAATTTCCTCTTCCGGACGCGGGTTTTGCACCGAGCCGAGATTTATTACGCTGGCCGATCTCACGCTCATTTCGGCGACTAGAATTCTGAAGAGATCAAACTCACTCAACGCAATCTGATTCATTTCCTTTGGGGCCACCATCCCGCGACGAACATCCCCTTCAAGTAGCCGTTCGCGAAGCGGAAGCGTGTGGTTGACAAAATCCCCGAGTAGGCCGTTCGTGCCCGCAACGTTGAGAAACAACATCCATAAGTGAGTCAAAGAAACGGATCTTGAAGTACCATACCTTTCAGTAATCTCATAGAGTTCGCGAATTGCACTGGCGAAGCACGTGTCATCAGTACTAGGTCTGGCGAAGGTCGCACAATACATGAGTAGGTGGAATCTTGCCAACATCGACGTCAAACTGCCACCCGTTTCAATACGACCAGCTATACTCTTCGCGCGGACGTGTATATTTTCGTAGTAAGCTAACCGAGTTTGCTCGCCCCGCTCCTCCCGAAGGCTGACGAGGCAATCGCTCGGTCCTTGCCTTCCCATATGCACTCTGACTGGAGGCGATCGGTCGGAACGTTCAGGCCATAAAGGCCGTCCGACGACCGAAGGTACGCCCAAATCATCCGTCAGTGTGTCGCATCTCTCTCGGAACTCCGCGACCTCCTGATTCGTTGGAAGTTCGAGGCTCACGATCGCACTTGCGCGATTAGCCGCGCTGACAGCCCTCATCGTGTAATCATTGAAGAAATCGGTCGCGTCTTGTAGCTCTGGCGCGAGATCACCGACCGTTGGTGACCGGTCATCATCCACATGGACGATGACTTGTGGAGTATCGCGTTGTAGCTCCCAGGATCTTATTGCACCTTCTTGAATTTCCGAGAAGAATTGTTCACTTGGATAGAGTCTGCGCGCGACGCTTATGTAGTTGGCGGCCTTCTCGAACTCCATTTCCAGCAAGTAGCAGGAAATAACTATAATGTACCTTTCTCGGCCGCCGTTTGCTGCGATTGCGAGCTCGGCCGCCCTCTTAAAATGACCTTTTTCCAGTGCTCGATTCAGCCGGTGGTTGCTGTTGAGAAACTCCCTCATTTCCAAAGAGTTTTGTAGCTCTTGAAGTAGTTCCTGAAATATTTCACCACGGATCGAAAATCTGCAGTTTATTCCTCCGGATATGCTTCCTCCGGGAGCGATAATTGGACTGCAGGCACCACTCGTCTGCATCTCGATCTGCTCGCTGATACGGGAAGTTCCAGCAGGAGCTTGCGCACCAGCTTGCGTAGTAACCATTAATGCCCCGCAGAGCGCGCCTAATCGCTGGAGAAGTCGCATTTTATGCCGCCGGAGACATTTCCGTTAATGATTTGACTGCAATTACCTTCGGTCTTCTGACTTGCACCCTCATAAGATGCGCTCGGCGTGGCGGGCACTGCTTCCGACCCCGCGTCGGGCTGAACCTTACCGCCATCTCTACGGCCGGAGTCGGGGATCGGCGGCAACTGCCGTGTATCATTCTCTCCATCCCGTTGAACGGGTGGAGCACTTGCGTTATCGCTCGGAGAAGGGCTCGGAGTAAGGGCCGGAGTTGGAGTAGGGAGAGGTGTTTCAGCCACATTTCTCCACGCAAAGGTAAGTATCAGGACAAGCAGAACAATAACGAAGAAAATTACGATCAATCGAAAGAAACGCTGCCAATTAAAGCTACCATCGGCGCGCTCAAGAAAACCTGCGACATTCAGGGATGACGCTATCGCTTGAAAGAGTGCTTCGATCCCCATCGTGCCATTTCCTCGTCCATCCCAATACGCTGGGAGAACGCACACCCTAACCTTCCGGACAACAGCGCTCAAGTTTCTTGGTTGTCTCATGGTATCCGTCGCGCACTGCCGATCCCAGGCAAACGAAGCCATTCCAGTCCGGCGTCCAGAATTTATCTCTGCAACCCTATTGCCGATTTTGTTGCGAATCGGGGATGATGGTTCATGTCGCATATGCAACTCGGCGATTGGCAGCCCTATGACGAGGCTGGTCGCCGAAAATATGTCAACGGAGCCGAGCGAAAACGCTTCCTTCACGCCGCCGACCAGATGGGCAATGAGGTGCGGGCGCTGTGTCATGTGCTGGCCTATTCCGGTTGCCGGATTTCCGAGGCGCTGAACCTTACGCGCGATCATATCGACCAAGAGCGCGGGGCATTGGTCATTCGGACTCTCAAGCGCCGCAGGCTGCGCTTCCGCATGGTGCCGATTCCAAGAAGGCTGATCATCATGCTGGCGGCAATGCCGCAACACGACAATGGCCGCATTTTCTCCATGCACCGCTCGACGGCATGGCGACAGGTCAAACAGGTCATGCTTGCCGCCGACATCTCCGGCCCGATGGCAACCGCGAAAGGACTTCGGCACGGCTACGGAATCTGCGCCGCAGGGAAATCAGTGCCGCCCAATCTCATCCAGAAATGGTTGGGCCACGCCAGCGGAGTGACAACGGCCATCTACCTCGACGCGGTAGGCGTTGAGGAACGGGAATTTGCCGAACGGATGTGGTGATTTTCTGTAGGTCAGCTTATCCGGTCGATCCCAACAAACACCATCAGCAGCAATCATTCGGGGAGCGTGGCGTAGTCCGGCGCTCTGTCAACGCGCTGCGCTTCCGCGTCATTGCATTGCATGACTTGTGCAGCTTGCCCCTGCCGGGCGCTGGCGCGGCGTGTGACCGTCCGCCTCAATACTACGCCTGATCCTCTCCCCATGAAGCCGCAATGGTGCGGCATCGAACCAGAAGGAGAAGACCATGACCACAGAAACCACCAGCAATCGCAAACCGGCATTCCGCCTCTACATCGTCAACGGCGAGGGAGAAAAAGCCATCTGGATTCCGGTCGGGGCCGCATGGTCCCATCAGGATGGCAAGGGCTATTCGATCAGCCTCGATGCGATCCCGGTGACAGGCCGCCTCGTCATGCGCGCCGCCAGCGAAACCAGCGAAGGCAACGGGGGTCAGCCATGATCCCCTCAACCTTGCCCCGCAACAGCGTTATCCACGGTGATTGCCTGAAAGTGATGCCAACCTTGCCCAGCCGCAGCGTCGATTTCATCCTGACCGACCCGCCCTATGTGACGCGGTATCGCGACCGTAGCGGCAGACAGGTTCTCAATGACGACAATACCGACTGGATCGAGCCAGCCTTCGCGGAGATGTACCGGCTGTTGAAACACAATAGCTTCGCCATCAGCTTCTATGGCTGGTCCGCCATCGACCGCTTCTCGACGGCGTGGGCGAAAGCAGGTTTTCGCATCGTCGGGCATATCGTGTTCCACAAGGCCTATGCATCGTCGCGCGGGCATCTCGCCCGGCATCATGAAAGCGCCTATCTGCTCGCCAAGGGACGGCCAAATGCATCATCGACTGGAATCATCCCAGACGTGGTTGATATCGCCAGACCCAGCGGGAACCGATGGCATCCTACGCAGAAGCCCGTGAAGATTCTTGCGCCGCTCGTTGAAACATTCTGCCCATCCGGCGGCATCGTGTTCGACCCGTTCTGCGGCTCCGGGTCATCGCTCGTTGCGGCGCAATGGCAAGGGCGCGACTATCTCGGCATCGAATTGTCCGCCGACCATTTCCGCACTTCTTCCAAGCGCGTCGCCGGGAAGATGAGGGAAGACAGGTAGCGCCCGTGTCGTGCTTGTCATCACCAAAAAAGGCGGGGCCGGAGACCGGCCCCGCCAGCTTGCAGTTCATTCGATAGTGATTGGCCTGCCGCTGATCCTGTAGGCGGCATCCCAGAGCCGCAATCGTGCAATCAAGGATGATTTCACGCGCCGCAGTGGGAGCCTTTCAGCAAAGACCTGCATATCGGTGTTCCATGAGAAGGTGACTTCCCATGCATAGGCATCCTCGATCACGTCGTCGTGAAGGTCGATGCTTTGGCCTTCGCCATCCAGCACCATGCCGCCATCGTCACGAAAATCGAACAGCGTTTCCATGAGAAACAAAAAGCCGCTCATCCGGGTGATGCCCTCGTCCTTCATGCGGGCCGCCAGTTGGTGGATGTAAGCCGGGCTGCGAAGCTGCTCATCCATTAACACTTTCACCGTTGCCATTGTTGCTCTCCAGCGAGTGGGGAGCGGCCGCGCTTGGTTTCGCCAAGCCCTGATCAGTGATCATCGAGGTAACAGCATCGAGGTACCGGAAGCGAAGGTTCGGCCCGGTACCGTCATCAAGGCATTGTTCTACAATAGCTATTTGGATGAATGGATTTTTCGGGGAGGCGTATGATATACTATATCACGAATGCCGAACGACATAAAAAGAGTATCAAGTCGAGATCATTGTTGACGACACTGCCGGAACCCGCCTCGCAGAGCATTGGCGTTGGGATATGTTCAGGCATCGTGTCGGCGGCCCTGCGGAGAGCAAATGGGACTCGGATACCGGTGTTCTCATATCCGAGGTGTATCGCGCCTATGACCTTCTTCATCGTATAGACGGCCCAGCGGAAATTCGGCGGGACCGTTCGTCAGGCGAAGTCATCTCCGAAACGTGGGCCGTTGACGGCAACAATCATCGCCCTGACGACAAACCGGCATATTGGGTCAAAGACGCCGTTACCGGCATCGTGACGCAAGAGGAATATTGGGTGAACGGTGCCTTGCACCGGGATGCTGGTCCGGCATTGATCATACGGAATCCGCAGAGTGGCGCAGTAACCCAGACGCTTTACTATCGCGACGGGCAGAATTTCGATCCAGCCCCGCCTTCTCCCGACCTTGCGCCGGGCATGTGATGCAATAATGTGAGCACACATCGCCTTTCACAGGGGGTAAGATGCCGTGCTGACCGACAATTACAAAGCCTTCCTCGATCACATCGACCAAAATGACCGGATGGAAATTGCAGGGCAACTCTCTGCGAGAATCAAGCCGATTGCGAAGGATTTGCATGGCGACGACGGCGATGACCTCGAAACAATCCTGAGCCGATTTTTCAGTGATGTCTGCCTGGCGTCGGGTGAAAGTTTCGCCAGCACGAGTCGTGATTCCTATTCAAATCTGGTAGATAATTGGCGAAAGCGCAAAAGCTCGACGCTGGCGATTGCGACCTATTATTTCCTGCATACAATAAGGCGCGGCCAGTCTACCGCCATGCTCATTGACAGTAGCATCTTTGACGGCAAATCGTTTCAGGAACAGCATGGGCTGGCGGTTCCCGGCGGATACATCGCTGGCAGTCTGGCCGGACCAGAACAGCAAACGTCCGTCGAACTGCCCGAAGTCACAACCCTTGAGAATGGACGTGCGGCGCTCAATGGCATTTTTCCGGCACTCACGCCCGCTCGACTTGTCCATGGCGCTGGTATCCGCCGAGCAGACTATTCCCCATGTGGAAAATGGATCATCACTTCGGGGAAGGGGAAGATGCAGGGGGCATCTCATTGTTTCCTGTGGGCCGCCGATGCCCTTGCTTCCGGCTACAAGCCCAAGGTGATCGCTTACCACAAGGAGGACATTTACGGCGCGGTGTTCACTACCGACAGTCAGCAGATTATCGTCGCTGCCGGTCATGCGGCAGTGGTTTGGCAGACAGGCGGTCACTCCATCGAACTGGCGACACTCCCGCACAGGCGCGACATATCGAGCATGGACTGTTCGCCGGACGGCAAACTCATCGTGACGGCAGGTTGGGACAGCATGGTCCAGCTTTGGCATACACGCGACTTTAGCCCGGTTTCCCGGACCAAGATCAAACTTCCTCGCACTCATATCGTGAATGCGGCAAAATTTTCTCCTGACTCCAAGTCCCTTGTCATAGGTTGCTCCGATGGCAGCGTCATGATCGTCAGTGTCGATGATTTGGGCAACGTAATCCGCAAGTTTGAGGGATATGAGTCGGAAGGCATATGCGATGCCAGTTTTTCACCGGACGGGAAGCTGATTGCAGCATCGGGCGAGGTCGGAACGGCAGGCCTGTTCGACGTTGAAACCGGGGAACTGATCAGGGTGTTCGGCGCGCCGAATGTCCATGGCGATACGACGTGGACCGCCTGTTTTTCGCATGACCAGAAGCAAGTGGTTACAGCATCGGAAGATCGAAACGCAGCGATCTGGGACGTAGAGTCCGGTGAGTTGGCGGCGCTATTGGTGCACCCGGATTCTCTTTACAGTGCCTATTTCTCGAAGGACGACAAGACGGTTATGACGGCTTGTGATGATGGACGTGCATATCTCTGGCGGGTCAGGGAATAGAGGTGCACAGGGGATTGAGCTGCTTGTAGTGCAGATCGCAAGATGTGCATGGTAGTACCATGCATCTTGGCAAGGGAGGCCCGCTGCGCGCCTCCCGTTGCATCCCTCCCGGCTCATGGCGCTTCCCGTTCCCTGTCCAAGCGGCGCAAAGGCGACCTTATGGATAGGGCCGGATCAGCGCCAACGGGGAGATTTCGGTTCTCCCCGCAAGGACCGCGCTCGGCGTTCCTTCCCCATCGACCAATGGCCAAGCGTAGCGTCGTTTATGCTCCGGTAGGCCGAATGGACCGAACGAATATACGGATCGAGCGATGGCACCGGAATTTCACCACGAAATTCGGCTCGCCATTCGGCTATAATTGGTGAGCGCCGAAGTGTAGTGTTCAGAGCTACCGCGCGCAAATCCGGCCTCAAGAAGCGCCTGCTTCATCGGCTCGGCTTCCAGTTCCTTGAACAGGCGCTCCCTCGTTCCGGTATGCCACGCAGATCGACCTACCGGCATCCAGATGAAATCTCGTCTCGACACATCGGCAAGTGCTTCCTTGAGCGATGCGGTTTCCATGGTGTCTAGAGACGCGATGGACGCAAGGACTTCAAATCGCTCAAACAAAAGTTCGAAATCAGGCACCATTCCAACGAAGCTCTTCGACCAAATCTCGAAAACATCGTGCAAATGATCGCTTAGCGCCGTCTTTCGGCGATCAAGCCCCTCCAATTTCTGCCAGAAATTATTCTCGCCACCGGACCAAGCCGAAAGGAACAACACTTTCACCGCTGGCTCCGAGTCCCGATAGGGCATCGGTAATGATACCGTCAGAAGTCTATGGAGCTCTGACCAGCGCGACGCGCGGGTCAGGCCAATTCCGTAGCTCGTAAAAATCAATACGGCTGGATAAGATCGTAGCTCGATCCAAGCGGTCAGACCGTTCCCTACTTGTCCGGCGTGAGACCTCGTCGTTTGCAAGAGGTCAAGGACGAGCGGCAGTTCTGTGCCGTCGCCCCACCGACCGAGTGTACCCGCCATCAGAGCCAAGGCTTCGGTAGCCGCCTCATATCGCTGAACACGCGCTCCGATGTCGGCAGATGTGATTGATCCGTGAGGAGAAAAATCACCGGCATCGAGCACTTCAATCAAGCGCTTGCACTCGTCCGCGAACAATTCGTCCAGTTGGATGCGATATTCGGGCTTGGCTAGGTAGCGCTTGGTCGTTCCCACCAGAAGCTCGATGCTGCGCGGGTTTTGGCGGTGTGATTTTTCGAGGGTTTCGACGCGCTGGGCTACTGCGGTGAAGAATGCATCCGCGTCACCGATCTCAATCACCCGCGCCCGACGATGATCGATCAACTCCTGAGCACCTGAGCCGACCCTGCCACGGCTGGCCCAGAACAGCGAATAGCGCCTATTTGGTGCGCGGAGCATCGCTGCGCGAAGGGCGTGATCCCACTCCCCAGACCAGCCGCAAATAACCACGCCAAACTCGTCGAAAATCCGATCCAGCAAAGTGTCATATTGCGTCGGATAAGCCCGCAGTTCCTCGTCTGTGTTGAGGATGCGAGCATCTTTGTAATCGCCATGCAGTTTAAGGATGTAGCATGTGCTGTGTGTGATCGGCTCGGCACCTTGCAAGGCATCAACCGACGCTACGATAGTTGGCTCAACACCGACTTCGCGCAGGGCATTTTCCATCAGGCGATCAAAGTTGGTTGTGACGATGACGCGCAAATGTCCGGCGCGGACCAACTGCGCGATAGCGCGGTGCGCCGCAGTGGGTATCTTCCGCCCCTCTTCTCGATCCTGCTCTGTCGGCTCGATATAGCTGTGAAGGATCGAGCGTCGTTCTTCTGGAGACGAGGCCAATTCCTCCAGTAGAGTCGAATAGTTCGGCTCCTCGCCAGTCTCCTCACGATACCATTGCGCCCAATCACTCTGAGCCTCTGCACCGCGTGCTTCGCCGATCCGCCGGACCAAATCGAGCGTAATTTCCCAGCCGGTTGGGATTTCGGCAGCTCGCGATAGCCCAGAGCCAAGTAGAAGGGCAAAAACTCCCCTGTTCTCATATATCGAAAACGAAAGCTGTGTGATCGTGTCGTTAGACAGAAGACTCATCAAATAGACCCATATCGCCGCTGGTTGACCTGGCCAGATACTACCACAATCTAACGCCAGACGGCGACTGGTGTGCGACTTGGCACAGAAAGGGAATCCGCCACTTCCGCATGAGGGCCGGTTGATAGCAGTCGGCGCTGACCACCTCCGAAATCCGCTATCTCCCCGGATCGCATTTCGACTTCGCTTATCGAGTCTCCATTCCGCCGAACAAGGCGGTGGCGTTGAGCGATGGAGGCTTTCGATGACGGTCATCAATAACGACGAATGGGAACTGGTTGGCGGAATTTATCGCCGCAAGAACAAGAATAGCAATTCTGGGGGCTGGCTGGTTTTGGCACTGTTCGCGCTGATCCTGCTTTCGACATGCTCGTAAAGGCAGGCGGCACAATGGCGCGGCCATGGGCGGGAGGAAACTCCCGCCCTTTTTTTCTTCCCAATGAAAGCAGCGACGATGATCGATCCATCCCGCGAGGATTTGCGCCATGGGGTGGCGCGCTGGGCAAACGATGCCGAAATTGAACGCGGCGGGCTGTTCGACAAGGACGGCTTGTTCGTCGGATACAAGGGCAATCGCCAGCTTGCACTGAAATCCGACAGCCCCGGCATTGTCATTGCGGGGTCAGGCGCGGGCAAGGGCCGTGACTGGTTGATCGAGACAATTATTCGCGGGGGCAATCACCCTCTGCTGGTTTGCGATCCCAAGGGCGAACTGGCCGCCGTCACCATCGCCAGTTTCATTCGCTGGAAGGCGTTCGTCTATCTGTGGAATCCCACCAGACTCCATGGCATGGTCAGCCACGCCACCAACCCCCTCGACGTGCTGACGCTTTCCAGCCCCGATTTCCACGGCGATTGCGCCGATCTCGCCAACTGCATGATCCCGCTTGTCGGCACTGGCGGCAACAATGGACATCATTTCGAGAAGAAGGCGCGCGAATGGATTACCGCGTTGCTGAAATCGCTCGTCGAGCAGAATGACAATGTTACGCTGCCGATGCTCTGGCGCATGGTTCAGGCGATCCGTTCGGATGCAAAGGTGTGGGCCAAGCAGCTCGACGCAATGGAGAAGTCACGCTTTGCCGATGTGGCCGCCGCCGGTGTCGATATCTGGACCGCGCAGCGCCATTCCACATCCAATGAGTTCGGGCTGATATACTCGACCATCAAAGCGCACTTGTCGTTCCTGAACGATCCGACGCTTTGCGCGTCGTTGGAAAATCCCGACTTCTCATTGCGCGATCTCACATCGGAACAACTCACCAGTCTGTTCCTGATGGTGCCGCGCCGGAACATTCCGCAATGGGCACCCGTGCTGCGGCTGATGTTCACCGTCGCCCTGCTCTACAAGGCGCGCGCGCCGCAGGCCCGCCGCCTCACTATGCTGATCGACGAGGCCGGGCAATTGGGGCGCTTCGAGGAATTGCTCAGCGCCTTCACCATAGGGCGCGGCGAAGGTGTCCGCACCATCGCGGTGTTTCAGGACATCGACCAGATCGCCCGTAATTTCGGACGCGAAGCTATCACTGGATTTATCGGTTCGGCGCAATGGCGCTGCTTCTTTGGAGTTCGCGATTATCCGACCGCGCAGCTTATCTCCCACATGCTGGGCAATGAGACGCTCGAATTTGACGATAAGCTCCAGCAGCAGAACGCAGTGCGGATGCAGCGCGACGCGAAGCGCCGCTTCTTTCAGGGCGACGACCCACGGCAGGCGGCCTATGACTACAGGCACTACCGCGAGGCGGCGATATCACGCACCAAGATGCAACGGGCGCTTATGACCGCCGACGAGATACTCGGTATGTCCGACAACCAGATGATCAGCTTCATTTCCGGCCTCGACGTGCCGCCGATCCTCGCTAACAAATATCCCTACTACACGACCAAGAGCCTCAATGGCCTGTGGTTGCCCAATCCCTATCACCCACCGCTCGACCGCGTGAAACTGCCGGGCATGTTCGGCGGGTCATGGTATCGCGTGATAACGGCTGACGTGCCGCCGGAACTGGCGCATTTCCCGCAATACTGCGATGCGCGCATAAGCTATGTCGATGCATAGGCGGCTTTCTCAATCAGATCTGGCAACTCGGACAATCGGCCAACAATCTTGCCGGATTGCTCCGGTAAAGCTTCCTTCAAAATATGTGCAAACCGGCGATCACCTCGCCATAGATCGCAATACGGCAGATAAAATGAGTGCATGATGTCGCCGCCCGCGCTGCGCTCTGGCTTATATCCGTCCCCGCGAAGACCGAGATTGGATTGCATGAAGATTGGAACGTATCTCGTGAAATTTCTCCAGCACGGCACTTGTTCAGCCAAATCTCGCCGAGACGCAAAAAGATCAATCAACGGATCATCCAATCGAAATTCCGATGCCTCAGTTTGTGCGAGGCGCAGCATCTGCCTGCCAAAATCAGGAGCCATCTGCTCCAAAGCGGTCCTCATGAAATCAGATGAGAGCACGGACGTGTCTATTCGGCTGAGCTTTTCGCGACCTTCCAGCATACTGGCTTGCAGCTTTCTCCCCATGTCAGAAATCCATGAAGGAAAATCCTTTTCACCTTCATATCCGACAAAATATGTCCGAATAAACGTCGTAGGCTTAGCCATGGCCGAGAACAGTCTCGTTGCGCCTTCGGCTGGAGAAATTTTATCCTCCAACACCGCAACAAGAGATCGCTGCACGTCCGATACTCTCAGGCCATATTTATCGGCCAGTTCAGGTGCGGACGCATTGACCATTGTGCTCACGTTTAATCGACGAACATTGGCTTCAATCGTTCGCCGCTGCTTTCGATTTACCGGCGTTATCTCCGCAAGTGATTCATCCAGTGTTCGCTGAAATCCGCCTTTGAGATCATCTAACGCATCTTCAACGTTAGGAAACCAATAAGCATTTTCGCTAAAGGCCGATTTGAGATATGGCTCATCCAGTAAACCATTCGCTGCGGCGGCAATAGCTAGTTCCCATGCAATCAATCGCCCCGGCCAAATGAATGCATTTTTGCCACAAAGCTTTTCGACCGCTTCAGCTTTATGGATTGTGGTCTCTGCATGAGTTTCATCATACTGAAGTAACTCGCCCAAAAGCGGCATGGAATAGCCAAATCTGGCAAATCCCTGCTCCTTGAGCGTCAAAAGCTTATTGAAAAGCACCTCAGTTTGAGGATCGCCTTTTCCCCGCAAAACGTCGCCGAAACGGGAATAGTCCGATGTGTCGAGATATACCGTAAGCATCCAGCACCATTACCATTGAACGTTGATATAATGCAGCGCGCATGAAATGTCTCGACTTTTTGTTCCATTTATGTTCTAATCGCGCCACATAGCCGCAATAGCACCTTGATGCAGCCCGCCATGAGCGGGCTTTTTCGTGCCTATCCCCCTGGACGGGCAGGATGCGCGGCTAATCTTCCAAACAGATCAACATATTATGCCGTGCGGGCTTGGCCCCGCGCGGGTGAGGTTCCGCGCCATGCTGCTATCCTATGAGGATTTCCGAAGCTTCTTTGAAGCGCGCGGCATCGCGGAGGCCGATGGCCGCGCCCAGCTTGAGATTTTCGAGCAGATGCTGGACCCTTTCGTCATCAACGGCCTTGAGGGAAAAGATCTGGGGGCCGATGTCGATCTCGATTCCGATACGGACCTGATTGCTTTAGAATGGGGCCATATCGCGCAACTGGATTTCAACGCTGCCGCCACCGACGAGATGGCAGGAAAGAAGGAGACATGAGCAACGCAACCAGCGGGCAGAAGGCGGTGATATACTGCCGTGTGTCCGACCCCAAACAAAAGACCGATGGCCATGGCCTTGAAAGTCAGGAAACCATCTGCCGCGAATATGCGGGCCGCAATGGCTATGACGTGATCCGCGTCTTTCAGGACGATTTCACCGGCGCGCATTCAACGCGCCCGGCGATGAAGGAGATGCTCGCCTTCCTGCGCCGCCAGAAGCAGACCTATTATGTGATCATCGACGACCTGTCGCGCCTTGCGCGCGATGTGGTCGCCCACCAGCAGTTGCGCGAAGCGGTGAAGCGCGCGGGCGCGATCATGGTTTCGCCATCGCATCAGTTCCGCGAAGACAGCGATGGTCGCTTCGTTGAGAATGTCCTGGCAAGCTCCTACCAGCATCAGCGAGAGAAGAACGCCGAGCAGACGCTCAACCGGATGCGCGCGCGATGCCTCGATGGCTATTGGGTGTTTCAGCCTCCGGTTGGCTATCAGTTCGCCGAGATCGTCGATGGACGGGGCAAGAACAAGGTATTGGTGCCCAAGGAGCCACTGGCTTCCATCGTGCGCGAAGCATTAGAAGGCTTCGCGACTGGCCGCTTCCAGACGCAGGCTGAGGTGCAACGCTATTTTGAGGATCAGCCGGAATTTCCGCGCAACTATAAAGGCCGCGTCCACGGCCAGCGGGTTTACGACATCCTCCATCAGGTTCTCTACGCTGGCCATATCGAGGTGCAGAAATGGAACGTCTCGTTACGTCCGGCCCAGCATCAAGGGCTGATCAGCTTCGAAACCTTCCAGAAAATTCGAGAGCGGCTCACCAGCAACGCCAAGGTTCCGGCGCGCAAGAATGTCGGCGAGGATTTTGCGCTACGCGGCTTCGTCATTTGCGGATGCTGCGATACCCGCCTGACCAGCTATTGGGCGAAGGGCCGCGCCAAACGCTACGCCTATTATCACTGCCCGAACAAGGAATGCGCCGACTACGGCAAGTCCGTGCCCCGCGAGAAGATCGAAGGGCAGTTCGAAACCATCCTCAAGGATATGCGGCCATCGCATGATATGTTCGTGCTGGCCTATGGCGTGTTCAGCAAGCTCTGGCAGACCCGCGCGGAGGGCATCAAGAACCGCAAGAAGGAATGGGAATCCGAAGTCCGCCAAATCGAGGGCAACGTTACCCAGCTTATCGACCGCGCGATGGAGGCGGAAAGCCCGACGCTCATCAAAGCCTATGAGAACCGCATTCACGGGCTTGAGGCGCGTAAGGCCGAACTGAAAGAGCGCATCGCCAAAACGGGACGAACTCCGAAGGATTTCGAGCAATCATTTAGAACCGCGATGACCTTCCTCGCAAACCCGCATAAAATATGGGTTTCCGGCGATTTCAGTCACAAGAGACTCGTGCTGAAATTGGCTTTTGCCGAGCGGCTGCAATATCTGCGCGAAAGCGGTTTTAGAACCGCCCTAACATCTTCTCCCTTCACACTTTTATCCGACTTGTCGGGGGGAAGGGAGGAGATGGTGCACCCGACGGGATTCGAACCCATGGCCCTCAGATTAGGAATCTGATGCTCTATCCTGCTGAGCTACGGGTGCCCATGGCTTGGCCTCTATTATGCGGGGACGACGCGGTCAATTCTTCGCTTCGGGCGGAATGACGGGAAAAGGCAGCGGCGCGACGGGGACGCCTTCTTCCATCAGTGCCTTGGCCTCCGCCGGGGCGACCTCGCCATGGATACTGCTATTGGCCTGCTCGCCATAATGCATGGCGCGCGCCTGTTCGGCAAAGCCGCGACCGACCCAGGTGGAGCCTTCCAGCGCCTTTTTCTGCGCCTGCGCCAGCGCATCGACCATTGCGCGCATCTTGGCCGCGTCGCCCGCGCTGATCGCGACGGGAACGTCCGATGCGGGCGCATCCTGCACCGCGACCGCGCGGCTGTTGCCCTTGGCCGCAACGGCAGGGGCCATCACCGCCTTGACCACCTGTGCGTCACCGCAAATCGGGCAGGCCAGAAGGCCCCGCGCCTGCTGGTCGGCATAGTCCGCGCTGGAACCGAACCAGGCCTCGAACACATGGCCTTGTGCTTCACATTTCAGGTCGAACACGATCACGAAATTTGCACTTCCTGCGGAATGACACGGCGGTTGGCGATGGCTGGCACCCGCGCCCGCACATCCCCTAGCCGCGTCAGGTCGATATCGACAAGCCCCAGGCCAGCGCTCTTGCCCATGTCGAGCAGCACTTCGCCCCATGGGTCGATCACCACACTATGGCCATAGGTGACGCGCCCGTCCGCATGGGCGCCAACTTGAGCGGTCGCAATAACGAAACAGCCCGCCTCGATCGCGCGAGCGCGCAGCAGCACATGCCAGTGCGCCTGTCCCGTCGGCACGGTGAAGGCGGCTGGCGCCAGCAGGATCGTCGCCCCGGCATTGGTCAACGCGCGATAGAGATCGGGGAAACGCATGTCGTAGCAGATCGAAAAGCCCATCCGTCCCCAAGGCGTATCGGCCGCGACCACTTGTTCCCCCGGCCCATAGACCGACGATTCGCGCCAGCTTTCGCCGGTGGCCAGATCGACGTCGAACAGGTGGATCTTGTCATAATACGCCCGTATCGCGCCGGTGTCATCGATCAGGAAGCTGCGATTGGCCCAGCGTCCGTCGGCCCGCTCGTCCTTCAGCGGCAGCGATCCGATATGGACCCACAGGCCATGTCTCGCCGCGGCCTCGCGCACTGCCGCCAGCACGCCATCCTCGGCCTGCGATCGCAAAGTCGCGGCGGCGCGCGCCCGGTCGCGGTCCAGATAGCCCGCCATTTCCGGGGTGAAGAGCATCTCCGCCCCCTCCCCCTTCGCCCGTGCCGCCATCTCGACAATGGCGGCAGCGTTTGCGGCGGGGTCGATGCCGCTGGTCATCTGGAACAGCGCGGCGCGCATGATGGTCACAGGCCCAGCAGCGGGTCGAGCATGCCCTGCCGGTTGAGCGCGGCCATATCGTCGCTGCCGCCGATATGCTGGCCGTCGATGAAAATCTGCGGCACGGTGCTGCCGCCCCGGCTGCGCTCCAGCATTTCGGTGCGCTTCGGCCCGCCCATGCTGATGTCATATTCCTCGAACGCGACGCCCTTGTCGGTCAGCAACGCCTTTGCCCGCGCGCAATAGCCGCAAAATGCCTTGGTGTAGATTTCGACCTTTGCCATCTGTCCGTCATCACTCCTTGTTCCCCCGAAATTGGGGCTTATCGCAGCTTTGTCAATCAACGCCTTCGCGGGGCAAGGCGCGCGCCCAGCAGAGCAGCCGCACCTCGCCTGCCCCGCCGCGCTTCAAAGCGCGGGTACAGGCCGCCGCCGTCGCCCCGCTGGTGTGCACATCATCGATCAGCAGGATGCGCCGTCCCTTCAACCCATGCCCGTCCGCCAGCGCAAACGCCCCGCGCACCGCCCTGGCCCGCTGGCCCGGATGCATCCCGCGCAACGGCACCGTCCGTTTGACCCGCAACAGCGCATGTTTCTCGACCGTCAGCCCGGTCAGCCGCCCCAGATGATCGGCGATCAGCGCCGACTGGTTGAACCCCCGCCCCCATAATCGCCAGCGATGCAGCGGCACCGGCACGATCAGCGGCGGGTCATCGCCCGCCACCGGCACATGGCGCAGCATCTGCCGCGCGACCAGCCGGGCGAGGCCGATGCGTCGCCCATATTTCAGCCGCAGCGCCACCGTGCGCGCGACATCGCCATAGGCCAGCACCGCCCTTGCGCTGTCGAAGGGCGGCGGATCGGCCAGGCACGCGCCGCACGCCGACCCTTCCCCCATGTCATGCGGAAAGGGGATGCCGCAGCGCGCGCAGCAGGGTTCGCCCAAAAATTCCATACCGCCCCAGCAGGACAGGCAGAAACCATGATCCTCCCCCACGATCGCCCCGCAACCGGGGCAGCGCGGCGGCAACGCATAATCGAGCGCGGGGCGGATCGCGCTCTTGAGAAGCGGCAGGAAAGGCATCATCTGCCTTGTCCCCCCTTCCCGCCCGTTGCACAAGGCCCGGCATGAGCAGCCCCGACATCTTCGACCGATCCCTGCGCAGCATCCGGCGGGACCGGATGCTGGCCGATTTCGCGGCCCACGACTTTCTCTATCGCGCCATGCTCGACGAATTGCTCGACCGGCTGGGTGACGTGCAGCGCGACCTGCCCGAAGCGCTGGTGATCGGCTGCCCGGACGGCAGCGCCAGGGCGGCGCTGGAAGCGATGGGCAAGCGTGTCGCCTGTATCGATCCCGGCTTCCTCGCCGCCCGCGCAAATGGCGGGGTCCAGTGGGGCGGGGTGCAGGGGGATGAGGACGCCCTGCCCTTTGCCGACAATAGTTTCGATCTGATCCTCGCCTGCGGCACGCTCGACAGCGTCAATGACCTGCCCGGCGCGCTGATCCTGATGCGCCGGGTGTTGCGGCCTGACGGGCTGATGCTCGCGGCCTTCACCGGCGCTGGCAGCCTGCCCCGGCTCCGCGCCGCGCTGATGGCGGGCGAAGGCGATCGGCCCGGCCAGCATATCCACCCGCAGGTCGATGTGCGATCGGCTGGCGACCTATTGAGCCGCGCCGGTTTTGCAATGCCGGTCGCGGACGGGGAGACGCTGAGCGTGCGCTATGGCGACCTGCTGCGCCTGATGCACGATCTGCGCGGCATGGGCGCGGGCAACATGCTGACGGCCCGCCCGCCCGCATTGCGCGGCGACGCGCTGATCAGTGCCGCCGCCCATTTTGCCGATGCCGCCGACCCGGATGGTCGCACGGCGGAGCAGATCGCGATCGTCTATCTCTCCGGCTGGAAGCCCGACCCCAGCCAGGCCGCCCCGGCCCGGCGGGGCAGCGCGACCGTGTCGTTGGCGGCGGCGTTGAAGGCTAAAGGGTAAGCAAATCGACCTCGCGCCTGCCAACTGGGATCGTTGAAAACTAATTTTCGTCATTCCCGCGCAGGCGGGAATCCATCTCCCACCCTATCGTCTCAATTTTAGGTCAGGAGATGGATCCCCGCCTGCGCGGGGATGACGAAGATTTGTGAGGCCATCAGAATTTCGCACGGGTTCCCCCAAGTAAGCGGAGAGCAAGACTTGCGAGCCGAGGGTCAGGTTATTCGCAGCAGGGTCAGCCTTACGCCGCGCCCTTTTATCCTAAGCCACTTCCCCCACCACCGGCCCATCCGCCACATCCCGCGATGCCCAATCCTGCCCATCATGCCGATACTCAACATGGCTGGCCCGCTGAAACCCCGCGCCGTCCCACACGATCACCTGTATCTCCATCTCATCATGCCGTCGGACGTGCAGCCAGTTGAAGCTTTGCGGTTCGGCGTTGCGCAGCCGGGTCGATGTCGCGGTGCCTGCCTGGATGATGAGCGCGCCGCCCGCCTTTTCCACCATCTTGCGCGCGGCTTGCGCGTAAGTACGGTGGAAATGGCCTGCCAGCGCCAGATGCACCCCGGCCTCGGACGCTGCCTGCACCGCATCGTCATGCTGGCCCACCGCCTCGCTTAGCTCCCCGCCCCGGCCGATCGGCATGGCGAACAGGGGATGATGGGTCACCAATATGCGGGTCTTGGCGCTGGCGACGGGGGCAAACCGCTGCCGCAGCATGTCCATCTGGTCATGGTTGATCCGCCCGTCCTTGATCGTCAGCGACCGGGCGGTGTTGAGGCCGAGGATCGCGACCTCGTCATCCTCATACCAGGGGCAAAGGTCCGGGCTGATATAGCGCTTGTAGCGGTCGAGCGGCGCGGCAAAGCGCCGCATTACGTCATAGAGCGGAATGTCATGATTGCCAGGGATCACCAGCAGCTTCAGCCCCGCCGCGCGCAGCCGGTTGAGCCAGGCGGACGCAGCGCGGAACTGCTCGACCCGCGCCCGCTGGGTCAGGTCGCCGCTGATGATGACAAGGTCGGGCCTGTGCTGCTCCAGCCAGGCGGTGGCGGCGTCAACGATGCGGGGATCATGCGCGCCGAAATGAATGTCGGACAGGTGGGCAATACGGGCCATGGTCACGTAACGAACAAGAACGATATGGTTTCCCCGGACCCGAAGCCTCCCTCGCGAGTTGTTGTGCCATGGAAACGAAATCCCCCACCCGCCCAACTACCCGTCCACTGCCGCGTCAGGCCGCGCTGATCGTCAACGCCCATAGCCGCAAAGGCGAGGCGCTGTTTGCGGAGGCCAAGGCAAAACTGGAGCAGGCGGGGATGGAGTTGCTTGCCGCGCATGCGATCAAAAACCCCGAACTGATGGAAGCAACCGTGGCGAAGGCGATCGCCGACGGTGCGCCGATGGTGATCGTGGGCGGTGGTGACGGCTCCATGTCCGGCACGGTCGATCAGCTGGTGGGCAAGGATTGCGTGTTCGCGGTCCTGCCGCTCGGCACCGCCAACAGCTTCGCGCGGACGCTGGGCCTGCCGCTCGACCTGGATGGTGCGGTCGCGACCATCGCCAGCGGACGCCGCCGCCGCGTCGATCTGGGCATGATCGACAAGGATTATTTCGTCAACGCCGCCTCGCTCGGCCTCTCACCGATGATCGGCCAGACGGTGCCGCACAAGCTCAAACGCTATCTGGGGCGGATCGGCTATCTGCTGTGGGCGGTCAAATGTTCGGTGGGGTTCCGCGCCTTCCGCCTGACCATCGACGACGGGCAGCAGGAAAGGCGGCTCTGGTCAACCGAAGTGCGCATCCTCAACGGTCCCTATCATGGCGGGGTCGAGCTGTCCGACCATGCCGATGTCGACAGTGGCGAAATCGTCATCCAGGCGGTCGTCGGGCGCAGCAAGCCGCGGCTGGCATGGGACTGGTACGCCAAATTCTTCAAACTGCGCGACCGCGACGCGCATACGGAGGAATTTCACGGCAAGGCCTTCACCCTGACCACCCACCCGCGCCAGCGCATCTCGATCGACGGCGAAGTTCTGGCGAAAACCCCGGTGGTGGCGCGGATCGCGCCCGGCGCGATCGAGGTGGCGGTCCCGGCCGAGAGCTGATCAGAGCGGCTTTTCGTAGAGCTGATAGACTTTGTTGATCTTGCTGCCGATCGCTTCGGCAATCGCGTTCATGCCCTGATTGTCGTCCAGCACCCAGCTGATCTCGCCGCGCGTCGCGCCATAATGGGCCAGCGCCTCCAGCCGGATCGTCTCGATCATCATGAAGGCCAGCTGGCTGGCCAGCCGCGACGCCTGCAACCGTTGCAACACGCCCATCAACGGCACCCGCATCGTCCGCACCCTGGGCTTGCGCAGCCACCAGAGCAGCTTGGCCCAGCCGAACGGGAACAGCGCGCCGTTGAGCGGCTTGATCGCCTCATTCAGGTCCGGCAGCGTCATCATGAAGGCGACCGGTTCACCATCGACCTCCGCGATCATGATCAGATCCTCGAACACGATGGGTTTCAGCTTCTTGCCGGTATGGGCGATTTCCGAATCGGTGATCGGCACGAAGCCCCAGTTGCGGCCCCAGGCATCGTTGAGGATGTTGAGGATGATCGCCGCTTCAGCGTCGAATTTCGACTTGTCGACCTTGCGGATGCGGATGCGGTCATTTTTGTGGCCGGACGCGACGATCCGCTGGATCAGCGGCGGGAAGCTTTGGGTGATGTCCAGCTCGAAGCAGTTGAGCGTCTTGACCGGCTGATAGCCCGCGCCCTCGACCATCGCCTGATAGGCCGGGCTGTCATGCCCCATCATCACCGTGGGGGGATGATCATGCCCCGCAATGAGCAGCCCCGGCTCCTCCCAGATCGACAGCGAAATCGGTCCCACCACGCGGGTCATGCCCTGTTCGCGCAGCCATTGTTCGGCTTGCGCGATCAGCGCCGCGCCGACCGCCTCATCCTCCGCCTCGAACAGGCCGAAATTGCCCGTTCCAGGCCCCATCCCCTGTTCGCGCGGCATCGCCAGCGCCAGTTCGTCATAATGGGCCGAAATGCGGCCAACGACGCGGCCATTGCGGCGGGCCAGGAAATATTGCGCCCTGGCATGTTCGAAAAACGGGTTCTTGCCCGGCGTCAGCAGCTCGCGCATTTCCGCCTTCAGCGGCGGCACCCAATTGGGGTCTTTGGCGTAGATCGACCAGGGCAGGTCGATAAAGGCCTTGAGGTCGCCCTTGCCCGAAACGGGGGTAATCACCAGATCATCATGTGCCACGGCAGCCGCTTTCACCAGAACAGGGGGAGCAGTTCGCCGCTTGTTTGCGGATTGTCAATCACAGGCCGCCGCCAACCCGCTATCGGGTAGATAATGTCATCGTGCTGCCACGATATCAGCGCATTTGGAGATTAGGACGCCTGCCATGACTGTGCATGATCCCATACTTGCCGCCGCGCAGCGCGCGCGGGCGACCATTCCTGATGACGTGGCGATGCTGCGCGCGGCGGCCGAACTGACCCGCGACCTGTCCACCGCCGATGCGCGTATCTACTGGCCCGATATGCTGGCGTCGGCGCTGATCGGCTGGGGTGCGCTGGCGGGTGCGGTGCTGGTCGACACCGTGCCGCTGGCCATCACCTGCGGCATCGTGGCGATGCTGGCGCTGTATCGCGCGGCGAGCTTCATCCACGAACTCACCCATATTCGCGCCGGTGCGTTGCCCGGTTTCCGGGCGGGCTGGAACCTGATCGTTGGCTTGCCCCTGATGATCCCGTCCTTCCTCTATGAAGGCGTCCATACCCAGCATCATGCCCGCACCCGGTACGGCACGGCGGAGGACCCGGAATATCTGCCGCTGGCGCTGATGAAGCCCTGGTCGCTGCCGCTGTTCATCCTTGTCGCCTCGCTGGCCCCGGTCGGCCTGATCCTGCGCTTTGGCGTGCTGACGCCGCTGTCGCTGATCATCCCGCCGCTGCGCGCCAAGCTGGTGGCGGAATTGTCGGCCCTGTCGATCAACCCGGCCTATCGTCGCCGCCCGCCCGAAGGCCCGTTTGCACGGATGTGGGCGTGGCAGGAGGCAGGCGCGTGCCTGTTCGCGCTGGCGCTGGTCGGCAGCGTGTTTGCCTTCGGATGGAAGCCCCTACTGGTCTATATGGCGATCCATTCGGCGATGACCGTCATCAACCAGCTGCGCACCCTGGTCGCGCATCTGTGGGAGAATGAGGGCGATCCGATGACGGTGACCGCGCAATATCTCGATTCGGTCAATGTGCCGCCGCCCGGCAGCCTGCCTGCACTCTGGGCGCCGGTCGGCCTGCGCTATCATGCTTTGCACCACCTGTTGCCCAGCGTGCCTTACCACAATCTGGCCGCCGCGCACCGCAAGCTGATCACCACGCTCGACCCGCAATCGCCCTATCATCGCGGCAATTATCGCGGGATGATGCCGCTGGTCGGCAAGATTGCGCGCAGCACCATGGCGGCGCGCTGAGCTATTCCTCCGTCCTGAACAGCACGGTTTCACCGACCAGCAGGAACAGGAAGAAGGGCGCCCAGGCCGCCAGGAATGGCGGGTAAGCGCCAAGGCTGCCCATGGCGAGCGAGAAATTGTCGGCGACGAAATAGGCAAAGCCCAGCGCCATGCCCATGACCGCGCGGACGAACAGCTGGCCAGAGCGCGCCAGCCCGAAGGCCGCGACCGATCCCAATATCGGCATCAGCAGCGCCGACAGCGGCCCCGACAGCTTGTGCCACAAATTGGCCTCCAGCTCAGCTGTGGGTCGCCCGGCGTCATGCAGGTCGGAAATCGCCGCCTGAAGCTGGCTGAAGGTCAGCGCGTCGGGATCGACCTTCGCCAGGGTGAACTGGTCGGGGCGGATGTCGCGGCCAAAGCGCACCGTGCCGACATTGGCCACCGTGCCACGCGCCACGTCGAACTGGCGGGCATCTTCCAGCACCCAGCTTTTATTCGCCGCGTCATAATGGCCGCGCGGCGCCTGGACGATGGTCGTCAGGCTGTTGTTGATGCGGTTGAAAATCTCGACCTTGCGCAACTGCACCTGCGTGCCGCGCCCCGCGACGATCGCGGCGTTGACCAGATTATTGCCGTCGCGTACCCACGGGTTGCTCTTGACCCCGCTGTCGCGCGGGATCAGGCCATAATCGACCGCCTGCCAAGCGCTGAGCGCCGCAGTGGATCGCGCGACGATGCGTTCGTTGAAGGCATAGCTGATCACCGCGACGCCCAGCGCCGCTACGACAAGCGGCGCCAATATCTGGTGCGCGGACAGGCCCGCCGCCTTCATCGAGATGATTTCGCTATTCTGGTTGAGCGTCGCCAGCATCACCAGCGTGCCGAGCAGCACCGAGAAAGGCAGGAAGCGGGCGATGATCTGCGGCAAGCGCAGGCCAACATAATGCCATAATTGCGCGTCGCCATTGCCGGGATAGGCAAGGACGTCGCCCGACTGGCCCAGCAGGTCGAGCGTCTGCAACACCAGCACCAGCAGCGCCAGCACCGCCAGTGTCCGGGTGAGGAACAGGCGCGCCATGTACCAGCTGATCTGGCGCGAGGGGAAGAAGGCAAATTGCATGGGTCAGGCGGCTCCTTCCGCCACGGGCGGGCGTCGGCGGCCCAGCTTGACCAGGCGCACTATCTGCTTGCCCAGTTTGGCGAAGGCGACTTCCAGCGCGCCGATCGGCTGGCCGCCGGGGCGGTGCGCAATGACATGATACATCCAGAAGATCAGGCCCGACGTCAGCAGGAACGGTCCCCACAGCGCGATGATCGGGTCGACCTTGCCCAACGCACCGACGCTTTCGCCATATTGGTTGATCTTGTGATAGGTGACGATGAAGATGATCGAGAGGAACACGCCCAGCGCCGATGTCGATCGCTTCGGCGGGATCGCGAATGCCAGTGCCGCCAGCGGCAACAGCATCATCATCACCACCTCCACCATGCGGAAATGGAAATTGGCGCGCACTTCGTCGCGCAGCTTTTCCGGGGTCGCCGGGTTGCGGCCGATGACCATCAGTTCGGGAATCGTCTTTTCCCGGTCCACGTCGCGCCCACGGAAATTTTCGATCTGGGGCAGGTCGATCGGCAGGTCATGGCTGGAGAAAGACAGGATTCGCGGCGTCTTATATTTGGGCGCATCGTTGACCAGCACGCCATCGCGCAGGCGGAAGATGATCGTGTCGGGATCGTCCGTCGCCAGAAACATGCCCTGTGCCGCGGTGACCGCGACCGATTGCCCGTCGCGGCTGACGGCGCGCACGAAAATCCCCTGCAGATTGCGCCCTTCATCCAGGCTGCGTTCGATCCGCATCGTCATCCGCTTGCCCAGGCTGGTGAATTCGCCGACCTTGATCGATGCGCCCAGCGCGCCCGACCGCAGCTCGAATCGCAGCGCTTCATAGGCGTGGCGGGAGAGCGGCTGGACGAAACCGACAATCCCGAAATTGAGCAGCGCCAGCGCGATCGCATACATATAGGGCACGCGCAGCAGGCGTCCGTAGGAGAGGCCCACGCCCCGCATCACGTCCAGCTCCGACGACAGCGCCAGTTTGCGGAAGGCCAGCAATATGCCCAGCATCAGCCCGATCGGAATACCAAGCGAGAGATATTCGGGCAGCATGTTGGCCAGCATCCGCCACACGACGCTGACCGGTCCGCCTTCCGCCGCGACGAAATCGAACAGGCTGAGCATCTTGTCCAGCACCAGCAGCATCGCGGCGATCACCAATGTGCCCAGCATGGGCACCGCGATCAGGCGGGCGAGATAACGGTCGGTGGCGGTCAGCATTCTCTAAGTCGTCGTCCCATCACCATGTTTTGGCCGCAAACCCATCCCATATCGGAATCAGGGAAAGTAGCGGGGCGAACAGGGGCTGTCCGTCCGACCCGGTCGGGCGGCTATAGCTTCCAGGAGTCTAATGGTCATGGTAAAAGTTGCAGTGGGTCTGATGTCGGTGGCAGCGATGGTCGCAGCCGTCCCGGCAATGGCCCATGGCCAGGAAATCGCCAACGATCTGGAACGCTGCGCCAGCGGCGGGAATGGTCCGGCCGTGCTGGTCGATGTGCGCGGCTTTGCCGCCGCGACAGGCAAGGTGCGCGTTCAGTCCTACCCGGCGACCAAATCCGCCTGGCTGACCAAGGGCGAATGGCTCAATCGGATCGACACGCCGGTTCGCCCGGCCAATGGCGCGATGCGCTTTTGCGTGCCGGTGCCGCAGCCGGGAAAATATGGCATCGCCGTGCGCCACGATCGCGATGGCAATGGCAAGACCGACATCAGCCGCGACGGCGGCGGTTTTTCCAACAATCCGTCGATCAGCATCTTCAACCTGGGCAAGCCTGCGGTCGAAAAGGCCGCTTTCTATGCCGGTCCCGGCGTGACGAAAATCACCATCACCCTCAAATATATGTGATCCCAAGCCATGGTCTGCGTCGCGCTCCTGTCCAATCCCAAATCCACGGGCAACCGCCAGACCCTGCCGCGCGTGCGCAGCTATTGCGCCAGCAACCCGGACATCTTCCATTATGAAGTGGAGCATGTCGACCAGATCGGCCGGGCGCTCCAGACGATCGCCCGTGTCGATCCCGTCGTCATCGTCATCAATGGCGGCGACGGCACGGTGCAGGCGGCGCTGACCGAACTGTATCAGGGCGAACATTTCAAAGGCCGGGTGCCGCCGATCGCAGTGCTGCCCAACGGCAAGACCAACCTGATCGCGCTCGACCTTGGCATCCATGGCGATCCGATCAAGGCGTTGGAGCGGATCGTCGCGTTGGCCAAGGCAGGCGTGGACGACCATGTCGTCGCACGCGAACTGATCGCCCTGTCGGACGGCAAGGTCGGCAGTCGGCCAGTGCTGGGCATGTTTCTGGGCGGCGCGGGGCTGGCCGATTATATGCTCTATTGCCGCAACCAGATCTATCCGCTGGGCCTGTCCAATGGCCTTAGCCATTTCCTGACGGCGATGGCAGTGCTGGTCTCGCTGATCTTCGGCATCCGCGCGAAATTCCTGCCGCCGTCGAGCAAGCCGGTCAGCATCTCGCTGATCCGCGACGGGCAGTTGGCCGGGCGATTCTCCGTGCTGATCGTCACCACGCTGGAGCGGCTGCTGCTGGGCGTGCAACCGGGCGACAGCCGCCGCGGTAATATGAAACTGATGGCAGTCGAACAGAATTTGCCCGCCCTGCTGCGCCTGATCTTCGCGAGCATCTTCAAGCGGGTGGGCAAGAGCCAGATGCAGGGCATCCACCTGGAACAGGGCGACACCATCCGCATCGAGGGCAACCATAGCAGCGTCATTCTGGACGGCGAACTGTTCGAGGCGTCCGAGGGCAAGCCGATCGTGCTGCGTTCGACCCAACCAGTGCCGTTTTTGAGGCTGGCGGCATAGGCGCGGGGGGAACTAACCTTGTTCCCCCTCCCGCAGGTGGGAGGGGGTTAGGGGGTGGGCCTGTGCTACGTAGCGCAGGCCCACCCCGCTGCGACTAAATTCCCCCGGCTCAAGGCCGGGGTCATTAAGTCTCGCTGCCCCTCCCGTTTACGGGAGGGGAATAGGAAAATAGAATCCTCCCCCTCACCCCCGCAATTCCACCCAGGTCGGCGCATGGTCGCTGGCCTTCTCTCTCCCGCGAAATTCCTTGTCCACCTGCGCATCGACCAGCCGGTCGGCGGCGGCGGGGCTGAGCAGCAGATGATCGATGCGGAAACCCGCGTCGCGGGGCCAGGCGTTCATCTGATAGTCCCAATAGGTCCACACCCCGCCCGCCGGATGGCGGCTGCGCAGCGCGTCGGTCCAGCCGTCGGCCAGCAGGCGGCGATAGGCGGCGCGGCTTTCGGGCTGCATCAGCGCGTCACTGGCCATCGCCTTGACCGAATAGACGTCATCGTCGCGCGGGATGACATTATAGTCGCCCGCCAGGATCGCGGGGACTTCTTCCGCCCAGATTTCCGCCGCGCGGACGCGCAGTCGTTTCATCCAGCGCAGCTTGTAATCGAATTTGGGGCCGGGCTGCGGATTGCCGTTGGGCAGATAGATGCTGGCGACGCGCACGCCCTTTACGTCCGCTTCCAGATAGCGGCTATGCTCATCCTCCGGCTCGCCATCCAGGCCGCGCCGCAGTTCCACGGGGGTTTCGCCGCGCGCGAGGATGGCGACGCCGTTAAAGCCTTTCTGTCCGTGCCAGATGACGCCATAGCCCGCGTCCTCGATATCCTTGGCCGGGAAGGTTTCGTCGGATGTCTTGATTTCCTGCAGGCAGGCAATGTCGGGCCGCGTTTCGTCCAGCCACTCCAGCAGGCGCGGCAGGCGCGCCTTGGTGCCGTTGATGTTGAAGGTGGCGATACGCATGGACGATTCTCCTCGTCCAAGTCCCTAATGGGAAGATCGGCTTTTGGCTATCAGACCGAGAAGCTGGTGCCGCAACCGCAACCGGCGGTCGCGTTGGGATTGGTCACCTTGAACGCTGCGCCGCCCAGATCGGAGACGAAATCCACCGCCGAACCGCGCACGAGATCAAGGCTGACGTCATCCACAACCAGCGTCACGCCATCGCGTTCGACCGACAGGTCGTCCGCCTCGATCGCATCCGCCAGGCCGAAACGGTACTGGAAGCCCGAACAGCCACCACCCTCCACCGCCAGCCGCAGGATCGCAGGCTTGCCCTGCTTGGCGGCGATCGCGGCGACACGGGCAGCGGCAGATGGGGTAAGATCAATATCGGTCATGGCACCCTAGATAGGCGCACGCAAAAGCCCCGGCAACCCATGGGGTGCCGGGGCTTTTGCGAATGTCGATAAAAGCGCGATCAGTCGACGCTCTTTTCCTGCGCCTTGGTCGGGCCACCCATGGCGATCGGGGGCTTGCTGTTCATCGCCACCAGATAATCGGGACCGGCGACGAAGGGGAGCGGGTTGATCGCGGCGCCGTCGACACGGACTTCATAGTGGAGGTGGCTGCCGGTCGAGCGGCCGGTCGAACCCATCAGGCCGATGATCTGGCCGCGCTTGACGAAGCTGTTGGCTGGCACGAGCAGCTTGGACATATGGCCGTAGCGCGTTTCCATGCCGCTGCCGTGCGAGATCTGGACGAGGTTGCCATAGCCGCTGGCCCAGCCGGCGCGGTTGACGATGCCGTCGGCGGTGGCGTGGATCGGGGTGCCGATGGGACCTGGAATATCGATCCCCTTGTGCATCCGTGCGCCGCCGTTGAAGGGATCGGACCGGACGCCGAAATTGGAGGTCAGCGACAGTTTTTCGACCGGGCGGCCCGACGGGATATAGGCTGCGGTCTTGGCATTGCCATCCAGGCGCTGGAGGCTGGAGAAGAGGTTGGAGAAACCGACGTCCTGCGGCCCAAGGGCGCTGGTGTTGATTTCCGACGCATCGCCATAGGGATCGTCTGTTTCGGTTGCATGGGCCGGGGCAGCGGCGCAGAGCGCGCCTGCAATACCCAGCCCTGCAAAAATCTGTGTTGCCTTGACGGCAGAATGGAACAAACGCGCACCACGAGTATTGATCATATCAAGTTCAAACATGCCGACCCCGACTGTGTCACCGGAGGCTTATGCCCCTCGGCGCTTCCCGTGTTACTTTTTGGCGACCTGGATCGCCCCCGCAGTCATGCAGACTGCAAATCGGCGGTCATGTTGCAAGCGCGGCGTAGAATTCGCGCGTTAAACCGGCCTGTCGACGCGCTGAGTCGTTGAACGGCGGCTTAACCGAACCGCGAAAATGCCTTTTCACAAGCATTTGATAATGATTTGGGGCGGACAGGCCCAATCGGTTCGTCGCCGCGAGGAACCATGTCGTCCCGGCGGCGACGTGGCGAATCTCATCCGCCATGATGCGGCGCAAAAATTTGGCAGACGCAAAATCCCCTGCCGCCTCGAACCGGTCGACGGTCGCTGGCGTGATGTCGAGCGCGCGGGCTTCCAGCACCATCGGCACGATTGCCAGCCGGGCGAGGACATCATGCGCGGTCTCCTCCGCCGCCTGCCACAGCCCGTCATGCGCGGGAAGCGCGCCATAATGGCTGCCGCACTGGCGCAGCCGCCGGTCGAGCAGGGCGAAGTGCATCGCCTCCTCCGCGCCGACCTGCATCCACTCATCCGTGAAGGCCGCCGGGAACTGATCGCCGAAGCGGCCGATCAGGTCGAAGGCGAGGTCGATCGCGACAAATTCGATATGGGCGAGCGCATGGAGCATCGCGATGCGCGACCGTTCCGACCCCATCTTGCCGCGCCGGGGCATTTGCCCCGGATGCAGCAATATCGGCGCGTCCGGGCGCGCAGGCTGGTCGGGCATCGTCCCGTCGAACCGATGCGCCAGCCGACCCAGCCGCCACGCCCGCGCCACGGCGCGCGCGGCCATGACCTTGGCATGGGGATCGGCGGTCAGCAGGACATGGCGGCACGCCGCGCCGACGCTGTCAGGCAGGATCAAAGCGCCCTCGCCGCCTCCAGCACCTCGGCAGCATGGCCCTTGACCTTCACCTTGGGCCAGACCCGCGCGATCGTGCCGTCCGCGTCGATCAGGAAGCTTGCCCGCTCGATCCCCATATATTTGCGGCCATAGAGCGACTTTTCGACCCAGGTGCCGAACGCTTCGCAGGCGTCGCCCGGCTCGTCCGACGCCAAAGTGACGGTAAGGCCATATTTGTCGGCGAATTTCCTGAGCTTGGCGGGCTTGTCCTTCGATATGCCGACGACCGGCACGCCGATCGCGGCAAAGTCGCTGGCCAGTTCGGAAAAATCCTTCGCCTCATTGGTGCAACCGGGCGTATCGGCCTTGGGGTAGAAATAGACGACCACCGGCTTGCCGCGATAGCGGGCCAGGGTGAAGTCCGCGCCATCACTATCCTTGAGCGCGACGTCGGGCGCGCTGTCGCCTTGTACCAGCATCATTTGTCCTCCTGATAGGGCGCGGCGAGCGCGGCCCAGGCTTTCCTCACGCTTTGCCGCGCCTTGGCATAGCTTTCAAGCAGGCTGTCCCAATGGTCAGCCCCGCAAGCCCGCGCAACCAGCGGGCGGGTCGCTTCGGGCGGCTCGGTCGACGAAGGCGACACTAACCTGGACACAATCAGATAGCGTGTGATGAGGTCATGGGCAGCAATGAGGTCAGCGGGCAGATGCCCCGCCGCGACCAGCATGGCCAGCGCCTTGCCCAGGTCGGGATCAAAGGCCATGCCGTAGCGGAATTGGGTGATGTGGATCAAAAATTCCAGGTCGACCAGACCGCCCGGCACCAGCTTGACGTCCAGATCGCTGGCGGGCGGCTTGTGGGTGGCGATGTCGCCGCGCATCTTGACCGCTTCTTGCTCCAAATCATTGATATCACGGTCTTTTTCCAGCGTTTCGGTCAGAATGGCGGCCAGCGCCGTGCGCGCTTGCGGCGACCCGAATATCGGCCGCGCCCGCGTCAGCGCCAGATGCTCCCACGCCCAGGCTTCTTCACGCTGATATTTGGCGAAACTGTCGAAGCTGACCGCCAGCAAGCCCTGCGCACCGGACGGGCGCAGCCGCGTATCGACCTCATAGAGCGGGCCGGACGCGGTATGCACCGACAGCGCGTTGACGATGCGCTGCGCCAGCCGGTTGAAATATTGGGTCGCGCCCAGCGGCTTGGGTCCATCGGATTCGGCGCGGAAATCGCCGGTGAACAGGAAGATGACGTCCAGGTCCGACGCATGGGTCAGCACCCCGCCGCCCAGCCGCCCCAGCGCGAGGATAACGATCTCTCCACCCGCCACCTTGCCATGCACTGCCTCAAACTCGGCCACCGTCCCAGCCGCCAGCGCCTCGATCGCGGCCTCCGCCACCCGGCCATAACCGCGTCCGGCCTCCAGCGGATCGCCGCCCCGGATGATCTGCGCGCCCAGCGCGAAGCGGCGATCGCCCACCCGCTGGCGCACCCGGTCGAGCAAGGCCTGATAATCCTCGCCCGGCTCCAGCGCCGCCAATTGCGCCGTAAGCACATCGACCGGCGGCGGCGGATCGAAGGCGGTGGCGTCGATCAGCCCGTCGATCAGCTCCGCCCGCCGCGCCAGCGCATCGGCCAGCGTCGGCGCATGGCTCAATATCTCCGCCAGCAACGCGACCAAAGCGGGCCGCGCAGCCAGCAGCTTGAAGAAGTTGATCGCGCTGGGCAGCCGCCCGATCATGTCGTCCAGCCGGTTGAGCGCACGCGACGGATCGGGCGCACTCGCCAGCGCACGCATCAGGCCGGGGAGCAGGCTCTCCAGCGCCTCGCGCGAGGGACCGCTGCGCAGCGCCCGCACCTTTCCGCCACGCCAGTGGGCGATCCGCGCCAGCGCGGTTTGCGGATCGGCAAAGCCCATCTCGGCCAGTTGCGCCGCCAGCAGCGCCTCATCCTGCGACAGCGAGGCGTCGTCCTGTTCCGGGCTGAGCCGGTCATAATTGCGCCCCACCCATTCGACCTGGGGCCGCAACAGGTCGAGCAGCGCGTCGCCATCGGCCAGGCTATGCAGCCGCGCGACATTGTCCATGGCGGCGGCCGATTTGGGCAGTTCATGGGTCTGCAAATCCTCGACCATCTGGAGCCGATGTTCGATCGTGCGGAACAGGATGTAAGCCTCGTCCAGCTGCGCCGCGACATCAGGCTCGATCACGCCCGCCTGCGCCAGCGCGGCCAGCGCCTGCCGCGTATTGCCCGATCGCAGAGCCGGATCGCGCCCGCCATGGATCAGCTGATGAACCTGCGCGAAAAATTCGACCTCGCGAATGCCGCCGCGCCCGCGCTTCAGATCATAGCCCGGCCCGAACGCCTGGCCCTGCGCATAATGGTCGCGAATCCTGCGTGAAATATCGACGATCGCGTCGATCGCGCTGAAATCCAGATGCCGCCGCCAGACAAAGGGGCGAATCTGGCGCAGGAAATAATCGCCCAGCGCGATGTCGCCCGCCGCCGCGCGCGACCGGATGAAGGCGGCCTGCTCCCAGCCCAACGCGGTCGATTCATAATAGCCGATCGCCGCCTCCACCGGCAGCGCGATCGGCGTGGCTTCGGGCGAGGGGCGCAGGCGCAAGTCGACGCGGAACACATAGCCGTCAGCATCACGGGCAGTCAGCAATTCGCTCATCCGCCGCCCGATTCGGACCGCCGCATCGGCCGGATCTTCGCGCGGGCCATGCGGCAGGGTGGCCGGATCATAGAGCAGGATCGGGTCGATATCCGACGAATAATTGAGTTCCCGGCTGCCATGCTTGCCCAGCGCCAGCACGGCAAAGCCCTTATGCTCGGCGTCGGGATAGCGTTCGGCCATGGCGGCGGCCAGCGCCTCCTCCACCGCGCTATCGGCGAAGTCGGACAGGGTGCGCGTCACCCGGTCCAGCCCCCAGACCCCCGACAGGTCAGCCGCCGCCGTTACCAGCGCGATCCCCGTGCGCCGCCGCCGCAGCGACCGGGCGACGCCATCCTCTGGCTGGCCCAGCGCCTGCGCCACGGCCAGCGCCGCGTCCATGTCACCGGTCGCCAGCGCCTCCGCAACTTCTGGATAACGGTCGAGCGCGCGCGTCAGGAAAGGCGAATGACCGCGTATCCGCGCCTGCGTTTCGGGCCAATCCGTCACCATCGTCTCTCCCCTCGCGGCGGGCGTTCTTTGGGGCGCTATCGCTTGGGCTTGCGACGAACGCCAGAAACTTTTGTGCGCGCCGTCCGTTCTTACTGACATGGAAATGCAGCGCAAATCTTCCGGCCGATCGGCACCGGGTCGCAAAAGCGGCGACGGGCGGATCGTGACCGTCGCGCTTCCCCTGCCCTATGAGGGCTTGGGTAACGCCCTGCGCTCCACCTATACACCGCAGCGCGATGGACTGCCGGATGATATCGCGGCGCTGCTGGCGCGGCTGGACCGGGGAAATTCAGTATCGGACTGATGGATGATAGGGTTTTATTTACCCATTTCCCTTACGGAATTGATGGACGGTCGCCACTAAGAGTTCGCCTGATGATATATCGCAATTTCGCCATCTGCACGCTGATCGCCGCACCGCTGATCGTGCTGGCCGTGCAAAGCATGTTGCCCAAGGCACCCGAACCTGCGCCGACCCAGCCCATTATTGCCGATGCGCCGCCGCCGCCCGTCATCATTCCCGTCGCCCCGCCATCGGCAGGAGTGGACGCGCCCGCCTTTGGTCAGCCTATGGCCGAAGCCGGAAAGCCCATGCTGGCCCCCGGCGCTGGCCTGCCTGAAACAACGGTCGCGCCGACGGTCGTCACTGGCCAGATGTTTAGCCCGGACGCAGCCCCGGCCGGATCGCCCAACGCGGAATAAGCGTCAGACCACCCCCTTGAACGTATCGCATTGGGCCGGATCGCCGGTCGAAAGCCCCTTGCGCAGCCAGGCCATGCGCTGGGCGCTGCTGCCATGGGTGAAGCTTTCGGGCACAGGCCGACGCCCCGCCGCCTTTTGCAGCGTATCGTCGCCAATCGCCTCGGCTGCGCGCATCCCTTCTTCCAGGTCGCCCGCTTCCATCAAATTGGTGTCGCGCGCCGCCCAAACCCCGGCATAGCAGTCCGCCTGCAATTCCATCTGCACCTGCAACGCATTGCCTTCGGCTTCCGACGCGCTCTGCTGCGCCTTGCGAATCCGGTCCGCTTGCCCCGTGATCGTCTGGATATGATGGCCCACTTCATGGGCGATGATATAGCCGATCGGGAAATCGCCCGGCGCGTTGAAGCGTGTTTCCATTTCGTTGAAAAAATCGGTGTCGATATAAATGCGCTGATCGGCCGGGCAGTAGAACGGCCCCATCGCCGCCTGCGCCGCGCCGCAGCCCGACTGGCCATTCTGGCTGTAGAATACCAAAGTGGGCGGCGGATATTGCTCGCCTGACGCCGTGAATATCTCGTCCCAGCGGCGCTCGGTCGATCCCAGCACTTTGAGTGACGTGCGCTGAATGTCGGTCAGTTCGGTCGTCGCAGGGCGCTGCGTCTGGACCGGCTGCCCGCCGCCACCCCCGCCGATCAGGCTGAGCGGATTGATGCCCATCACCACCATAATCACCAGCACCACGGCAATGCCACCGCAGCCGAATTTGCTGCCGATCAGCGGCAGGAGCATTCCTAGCCCGCCGCCAAGGCCACCACCGCCGCCACCCCGGCCGTCCTGCACCTCGAAATGGCTGCTTTCCTGTTCGTCGTCGAGACGCATGACGCCCTCCCTGTTTAGGCCATTGCCTACCCGATTCACGGAATGCTGCAAACCGCCGGGATGGCCAGAGGGTTGCGGACAAAGCAAATTTTATCTGGCGACATAAAGTTGGATTGCGGTCGGCAAAGACTATATTGCACCGCATCATGGATAATCAGCCCAAGCCCCTCCGCCGCGCCCGCACGCCTTTGCCCCTCCCCCGCGAAGTCGCGCTGCTGCTTCAGGGGGGTGGCGCGCTCGGTTCCTTCCAGTCGGGCGTCTATGAACGGCTGGACGAACTGGGAGTCGATGTCAGCTGGGTTGCGGGTATTTCGATCGGCGCGGTCAATGCCGCGATCATCGCGGGCAACCCGCCGCACCGGCGGATCAGCCGCCTCAAGAAATTCTGGTACACCGTGTCGGGCGGGATGCCCAATGTGCTGCTGCCCGACATTGACCATATTCGCGAGATTGCGCATCTGGCCGCCGCCGGCACGGTCGCGACCTTCGGCGTGCCCGGCATGTTCCGCCCGCGCCTGTGGCCAGCCACGATGATGCCCGAAGGATCATCCGGCGCGATCAGCTTTTACGACAGCGCACCGCTGAAAGACACGCTGGACGCCTGTATCGACTGGGATTTGCTGAATGACGGGCCGGTGCGGCTGTCGGTCGGCGCGGTCGATGTCGAGACCGGCAATTTCGCCTATTGGGACACGCGCGGGCCGGGCGGCAACACCCGGATCGACGCGCGCCACATCATGGCATCGGGCGCGCTGCCACCGGGCCTGCCCCCGGTCGAGATTGACGGGCGCTGGTATTGGGATGGCGGCATCGTGTCCAACACCCCGCTGGCCCATGTGCTGGACCATCAGACCGAAGATATGCTGGTGTTTCAGGTCGACCTGTTCCCCGCCGAAGGGCCGATGCCGCGCCAGATGACCGACGTCTATTCGCGCGCCAAGGATATTCAGTTTTCCAGCCGCACCCGGCAGGTGACCGACCAATATCTGCGTCTGCGGCGTGAGCACGGCGCGATCAAGGCCTTGCTCGAAAAGCTGCCGCCCGAACTGCGCAACGAACCGGAAGCGCAGACATTGCGGGATATATTGGATGGCGGATCGGTTAACATCGTCCACCTCATCTACCGCAGCCGCAACTGGGAAAGCGGGGCGAAGGATTTTGAATTTTCCCGCGCCACGATGCTGGACCATTGGAGCCAGGGCCGCGACGCAGTGGAGGAAGTGATGCACAAGGGCGACCTGATCGCCCGCAACATATTGGACGGCAAGAGCGCGACCTTCGACCTCGACGCGCCCGATCATCTCAAGGAGAAAAAGGCATGAGCAAGGCTTTTACGGGCAAGACCGCTTTGATCACCGGATCGACCTCCGGCATTGGCCTGGCCTATGCCAAGGCGCTGGCGGGCGAAGGCGCGAATGTCGTCATCAACGGCTTTGGCGACAAGGATGCGATCGAGCAGGAGCGGCTGGGGCTGGAGGCGCTGAGCGGCGCGAAGGCGCTCTATAGCGGCCATGATCTGACCAAGCAGGACCAGATCGAGGCGATGATGGCTGAGGCCGCCACGGCCTTTGGCGGGGTCGATATATTGATCAACAATGCCGGGATGCAGCATGTCGCCCCGGTCGAGGATTTTCCGGTCGACAAATGGAACCTGATCATCGCGCTGAACCTCACCAGCGCATTCCACACGACGCGGCTGGCGGTGCCCTATATGAAGGGCAAGAAATGGGGCCGGATCATCCAGACCGCCAGCGCCCATTCGCTGACCGCCTCTCCGTTCAAGAGCGCCTATGTGACCGCCAAGCATGGCCTGGCCGGTTTCACCAAGACGGTGGCGCTGGAAGTCGCGACCTTCGGCATTACCGCCAACTGCATCTCCCCCGGCTATGTCTGGACGCCGCTGGTTGAAAACCAGATCCCCGACACGATGAAGGCACGCGGCATGACACGCGAGCAGGTGATGAACGACGTGCTGCTGGCAGGCCAGCCGACCAAGCAGTTCGTGACGGTCGAACAGGTCGCGGCGATGGCGATGTTCCTGTGCAGCGACGCCGCCGCCAACATCACCGGCGCGAATATGAGCATCGACGGCGGATGGACGGCGCAGTGAAACGCGGTCCTGTGTAATACCAAATAACGTTGATTGTGACTGATCTCCCCTCCCCGGCGGGGAGGGGTCGGGGGAGCAAGGCGAAGCCGCGCGTCCACGCTGGCGGCGGTGCACCCCCACCCAACCTCCTCCTAAAGGGGGAGGGGTTGGAGTAGGTCACGTTCAACGCATCTTGGCACAAAGTCAGGCCGCATTCGGCTCCAGCAGGCGCAGGACCGATTGCAGGCCGTCCTCGCTCGTCGTCGCGAGCGGCAGCGGGCGATCGGGCAGGCCGTCATGCTGGCTGTTGAGGAACAGGATCGCGGCAGGCGCGCCCAGTTTCTCGATCGCGATGCGGGTGACTCGGCCCTGCCGTTCGGCTTGCGCCGGGGACAGGCGCACGGCGTTATGCGGAACGAAGCGGCGGCCCGGCGGTGTGCGGTTGGGGGCTGGCGCTGGCTGAACGGGGCTATCGGTCGTCATCTTGTCAGCTTTTCAGCGTCACGATGCCGACCGGGCCGGGCTTGGTCGATGGGTTGGACGCATTGGCCTTGGGTGGCTTTTCCGCCTTGGGCTTGCGGGTCTCGCGGCTCGATTTCTTCTGACTTTTGGCCATGATCTGGGTCTTTCAGTTTGCGGACGTGGGCTGCTGATGCGCTGAGAGCAGCGCCGCTTCGGCATCATCCTCGGCACGGAATTCTGCGGCGATCGCTTCATCCTCCGTCTCCACCGTGCGCGTCGCGCGGCGGCGTTCGGCGCTGGCGGCGAGCTTGGCTTCGCGGCCCCAGGCGTTGGCGGCGGCGACCGCGACGCGGCGAGCGTTGGGCAGGGTTTCGGACAAAGAACGGGCGTGATGGATCGACTGCTGGGCAAGGCAGAAGGCGGATGTCTGGGCCATGGAGCAGGCTCCTTTGCACGAGGAAAATCGGGATAGCAGGGCGACAGGAGGCGCTTCATCGGACGCGCAGATGAGTCATGTCGCAAGGGGGCGGACGATCATGGGGCCGCGCAGTGCGGCGGATCGTTCCTTTCACATGTGAAATAGGTTGGATTGCATGACTTTACAAGGGCAGCCGCTTTTTAGCTGTCCGCCGCGCTGCCCCCTTTAACAGGCGTAAAATCCCCTTATGCTGCGGGCAACCAAGGGAGACTTCACCATGCGCCATGCGCTCACGGCCATATTGGCCGCCGCCAGCCTGTCGTCCATCGCCGCCGCCCAGACCGAACCGACGGCTCCAGCCCCCGCCCCCGCACCGATTGCCGCGCCGCAAAGCGCGATCGGCGCGACGATCGCCAAGGATATGGACGGGCTGATGACGCTCTACCGCGATCTTCACGCCAATCCCGAACTGTCGGAGCAGGAGGTAAATACCGCCGCCAAGCTCGCCAAGCGCCTGAAAGCGATGAAGTTTGACGTGACCGAGAAGGTCGGTGGCACCGGTGTCGTGGCGGTGATGAAGAACGGGTCCGGCCCGGTGCTGCTGATCCGCGCCGATATGGACGGCCTGCCGGTGGTGGAGCAGACCGGCCTGCCCTTCGCATCGAAAGTGCGGACCAAGACCCCCGAAGGCGTGGAGACCGGCGTGATGCACGCCTGCGGCCATGACACGCATATGACCGCCTTCATCGAAACCGCGAAGCTGCTGGCGGCGGCCAAGGACGATTGGAAAGGCACGCTGGTGATGATCCTCCAGCCCGCCGAGGAGGTCGGGCGCGGCGCGCGGCTGATGCTGGAGGATGGGCTTTATACCCGCTTCCCCAAGCCGACCCACGCCATCGCCTTCCACGACGCGGCCAATCTGGAAGCGGGGAAGATCGGCTATACGCCGGGCTATGCGCTGGCCAATGTCGACAGCGTCGACATTTTGGTGCGGGGCGTCGGCGGCCATGGTGCCTATCCGCAGACGACCAAGGACCCGATCGTGCTGGGATCGCGGATCGTGGGCGCGCTCCAGACCTTGGTGAGCCGCGAGCAGGAACCTTCCGACCCGGCGGTCGTGACGGTGGGCAGCTTTCAGGGCGGGGCCAAGCATAACATCATCCCCGACGAGGCGAAATTGCTGCTGACGATCCGCAGCTATTCGGACGAGACGCGGGCCAAGCTGATCGAGGGGATCAAGCGGATTGCGCGCGGTGAGGCGATTGCGGCGGGGGTGCCGGACGACCGGATGCCGGTGGTGACGGTGAAGGATGAGTTTACGCCATCGACCTACAACCCGCCCGAATTTGCCGAACAGATGGCAGGCGTGCTGCGGGGGCATTTCCCGCAAGGCCAGGTGGTCAAGACCCCGGCGGTGATGGGCGGCGAGGATTTCGGCCGCTTCTATCGCGCGGACAAGGCCATCAACAGCTTCATCTTCTGGGTCGGCGGCGTACCTGCCGACAAGATGGCGGCGGCGCAGGCCGGACAGGCAACCCTCCCCTCCCTCCACAGCCCCTTCTGGGCGCCGCAAGCCGACAAGGTGATCGGGTCGGCCAGCGAGGCGATGACGGTACTGGCGCTGGATATATTGAAGAAGGGGTAGGAGGGTCGATTTACTCAGTGACTCCACATCCTCTCCTGTAAGGGGATCGTTGCGAAATTCGGTTGGCCTTACAAATCTTTGTCATTCCCGCGAAGGCGGGAATCCATCTCCTACCTTATCGTCTTGATTTTAGGTCAGGAGATGGATCCCCGCCTGCGCGGGGATGACGTGAAATTCTATGGATGGTGATTTTCGCAATGATCCCCTTGCAGGGGAGGAATGCCGAAAATGCGCGACCAATGATCCGATGCAATATTGGCCAACGGGATCAATCCATCGCCGATCGCAGCCCCAGATGCGTGACGAAGGGATCGAAGTCGCGGTCGCTGTAGAGCAGTGCATGGTCGTCATGCAGGCAGCGGGTGGCGATCAGCGTGTCGATGGTCTTGCGGACGGTGACGCCCAGCGCGCGCAGGTGGCGGAAGTGGCGGGCAGCCTCGATCGCCACGCCAATGCCGCCAATGACGATGACGTCCATGGTCAGCAGCAGGCGCCGGACGCGATCAAATTCGCGGTCGGCAGCGATGCCCTGCAATATCTCGGTCAGGATGATGTCGCCGACCAGTAAAGGCTCGCGCCCCAGCAACCCGTCGAGCCGGTCGGCCTGCGCCGTCGGGATGCCGCGAAAATAGTCGATCCAGACGCTGCTATCGACCAGGATCATGGATCGCGGCGCATGGCATCGAGATCACCGTCCCACGACACGGCACCACGAAGCGACCGCAATTCGGCCTGCTCGGTCAGGCGAACAAGGGTACGAAGCCCTTGTTCTACCGCTTCTTTCTTGGTCTTGATCCCGGTCGCCTGCATGGCACGGGCCATCAGATCGTCGTCAATCACGATATTGGTGCGCATAATGTGTATCCATTTATGGATTTATACACATATGACGTCGCTCGCCTGTTGACAAGGGTGAGGTGCGCCTATTGCGGCCGATGCCCCTTGCGCCATTTGGTCCACAGGTGCCGGGCCAGCATCAGCGGCGGCATCCGCAACCAATGAGAGCGCAGGAAGAAGGCGAACACCAGCGCCTTGCGGGTTTCGCGGCCCCAGCCGTCGCGGGCCAGCAGGCGGGCGCGGATCAGGCGGTCCCATAGCGTCAGGCGCGCGCCGGGACCGTAGAGCGCGGCGGCGAGGCGTTGCGCCTGCCGGACATGGGGCAACAAACCGTGATGGGCGGCGCGGGTCGCCACTATGTTCGGGTCAGTGTCGGCCAGCAGATGATATATGTCCCACAGGTTGCGCAGGCCGCCCTGCAAATCGCCATCGGCCAGCATATGGGCGACGGCATGGACGACGCGATTTTCGGGCGAGAGGATGTACAAGCCATCGGCCAGCGACACAGCATCGGCGATCATCGCGGCGGCGTCCGGGGTCTGGCGCGCGGTCAGCGGCAATATCGTATGATGCACGTCGATCATCCGGTCGCGCGTCGCGTGGATCATCGGCGGGAGTTCGTGCATCCACTGGCGATAATAGGCGTCGTCATAGGGATCATCCTTCACCCATTCCCAGCCTGCCGCGATCAGCGCCTGTTCGACCGCCGCCATCGCCTCCATCGGAACGAGAATATCGAGATCGCCGATGAAGCGGCCCTGCCCGGCCTTCAGCCCGGCAGCGGCATAGGCGGTGCCTTTGAGCAGCACGACGCGGACACCCAAAGCCCCAAGCGCCTGCGCCGCGCGGTCGGCTTCCCACAAGGCTTGGCGCGCTTCGCGGGCGGCGTCGGCCTGCGCGTCGGACAGGATCGGCGTGACGGCTGGTGGCACCGTGACCCCATCAAGCCGAAAGGCCAGCGTCCCGATCAGCCGTTCGGCACGCGCGGCGGCGATCAGGCCGTTCCAGCCGGATGCGTCCAGCGCGGCGACGGACGCGGGATCGCGCAGCGTCCGCACCAGCAGCGCGGCGCTCATGCCATATCCTCCCACAGCCGTTCGACCATGGCGATGGCCTCCTCGCCGGTCGGGAAGTCGATTGCGCGGGCGGGAACATCGCGGACGAACCGGGTCAGTGCCGTGAAAGCCGGTTCGCCCAGCGCGACATAATTGGTCGAGGCTTGGGTCAGGCGCATGAAGATTTCCGCCTGACCGACGGCACGCATGTCGGCGGCATGGCCGAAGCGGGGGAAGAGCAGCAGCGCGGGCATCGCCCCCTGCCCCATGCGCGCGACCGCATCATTACGGGGGAGCATGTGGCGAATATCGCCCTTGGCCGTGGCAGCGAGCAGCGGACCCATGCGGCCCGCCCCGACTTCGCCCGCCACCACCTCGATCGCGCGATTCTTGAGGCTGACGAGGCGGGGAAAGGGCAGGATCGCGCCGCTGTCCAGGTCCAGCAGGGCAAATTCATCGCCCATGAAGCGCCAGCCGCGCTCCCCCAGCAAGGCGGCAAGGGTCGATTTGCCGGAACCGGACTCGCCGGTCATCACCAGCACGCGGCCATCCTTCTCCACGCTGGAGGCGTGAAGCAGCAAATGCCGCCGCCAGCCCAGCGCCATTTGCAGGTTCATGCCCATTTCCGCCGCGAGCAGGCCATGGGCTAGGCTCATCGGCGCAGCGTCGGCCAGGCCATGGTCGCCAGTGATGAAGATGGACGGACGGATGAAGCGGCGCGCCAGGCTGGTCGGCTGGAGCCGGACGGTGAAGTCTGCGATGGCGTCGGCGGGTTGCGGATAGGCGGCGTAGAGGCTGGCCAACTGGCTGACCGGCGCGGGCCACGCGGAGCCGATGCGGAAGGTCGCAGGACCAATGCGCAGGGTCAGTTGGTGCCTCATGCCGGGCGCACCAGACCGAGCGCCACCAGCGCGTCGAGATGGGCGGCGATTTCGCGCATGGCGTCGTCCGCCGGGCCAAGGTCGAAGCTGCGCGCCAGCCGGTCATGGATCTGCGCCACGCTGGCGGGGGTGAAGTCGGCCAGTTGATCGAGAATTTCGGGGACCGGGCTGATCACCATATGGGTCTGGCCCGACCGGGGGTGATAGAGCAAAACGATATCGTCGAGCGCGCAGGCGGTCACCGCGTCCGCCCCGTCCCGCCGATAGAGTTTCGTTGCTGTCACTATCGCCACCTCGCACCGTCCGCCCTGCCCTAACGCAGAGGGGTAGCCAAGTGCCTAACGTGGCATCTGGAGCGAGGCGTAGCAGGTGAAGCCGCTGGTGCCGGACTGGAGGCGGCGGATATAGTTGAGATAGGCCTGGTTCTGCTGATAGCTGGTGCCGGGCAGCGGGCGGCCGCGCAGCGCCTGCTTGACCTGCTCACCAGTGAAAGCGCGGCCAGTGCCGGGAAAGGCACCCGGCGTCCCGACGGGAACCAGCTGGCCATTGGGGGCGATCAGATTGCCCGCCCGGCTGGCGTCCGGGACGGGAATGGTGCAGTTGAGGACAGAAGCTGCGGTATTGGCCAGCGCCGGGCGGATCGACACAATCGCGGAGGCCGCCGCTGCGCCCCCCATCAGCAGCTGGCGACGCGACGGCACAGCCAGATCGGGCGTATCGGCCGGCGCAGCCAATTCGGGCTGCTGGTCATCATCCTGTCCGGTCATCGGCTCGCTCATCTGATCCTGATCCGCTATCGGGCTTGCCAAAGCGTCATGATTGCACGCTATTGGACCTGACATCGCAGCAAATACGCGACAAATCCAGTGCGGTAACCATGAATCGACTCAGTCCTTCCCAGATCATCGCGTCCTTCGCCGTCCTCTTGCTGAGTACGGGCGCTGCCTTGATGATGGGTGCATCCCCCTTTGCCATCGCACTGCCGGTGTTGGCCGGGGTGATCGTCCTGGCCATTACGGCGGATGCCGGAACGCCACCGCCCGACGTGCCGGACGCCGCAATGGACGAGCCGGACCTGATCGACCATCCCGATTTCGCCAGCCTGCTGGAGGGGATTTCCGATCCGCTGATGCTGGTGGAACGCGGGCGGATTGCGCGGGCGAACCGGGCGGCGCTGCGCCTGCTGGGCGCGCATATCGAGGGGGAGGATGCGCGGATCGCCATCCGCCACCCTGCCGCCGCCGAACGGCTGGCGAGCCTCGCGCCGCTGGCCGAGCCGTTCATGATCGAGCTGGTGGGGCTGGGATCGCGCGATCAGCGCTGGCAGATGCGGGTCGCGCCGGTGGGTGCAGTGGCCGACATGCGCCGCCTGGTCCATCTGGTCGACCATAGCGGCACCCATGCCGCCGAGCGGATGCGTGTCGATTTCGTCGCCAATGCCAGCCACGAACTGCGCACGCCGCTGGCCGGGATATTGGGCTTTATCGAGACACTGGCCGACCCGGAACTGGGCAAGGATGACGAGACGCGGCAGCGTTTCCTCAAGATCATGGATGGCGAGGCGCGGCGGATGCAGCGGCTGGTCGACGATCTCATCTCCCTCTCGCGCATCGAGGCGGAAAAATATCGCGCGCCGGACGCATCGGTCGATCTGGGCGAACTGGTGGCCGAAGCGGTCAATGTATTCCGCTCCAGCCATGGCGAGCGGGGCCGCGAGGTGGAGATGGAGGTCGCGCCGGGGCGGCAGGCGGTGCAGGGCGACCGGGCACAGTTGTCGCAACTGCTCCACAATCTGATCGGCAATTCGGTGAAATATGGCCGCCCCGGCACGCCGATCCGCGTCACGCTGACCGAGGGAGGCAGTCGCATGTGCCGCCTGTCCGTCGCGGACGAGGGCGAAGGCATTGGCCCGGATCATCTGCCGCGCCTGACCGAACGCTTCTATCGCGTCGATTCGGGACGCAGCCGGGCGATGGGCGGCACCGGGCTGGGGCTGGCGATCGTCAAACATATTGTCGAGCGGCATCGCGGACGGCTGGACGTGGCGAGCGTGCTTGGCAAGGGGACGACCGTGACCGTATTGCTGCCGCTGATGCATGAGGCGGATGGCGGGCAGGTTTGACCAAAATGGCGGCCCTGTCATCATCGCCTTTTGCTATGTCATCAAACTGCAACCTGAATGTCACAATGCCGCGATGGAGCGGCCCTATAGCGCCGGTCAAAGGGGGCGGCGAGCAGCGAATCGCGGCCTTGCATGATGGAGGTTCCCGTGAATAGATTCACCTTGTTCGCCGCAACGGCATTGAGCGTTGTTTCCCTGTCCGCCTGTGGCGACCAGAGCGGCAGCGGCGGTGCAGGCCAGACCCGCGACCAGATCCGCGCGGTCGGTTCGTCGACTGTCTATCCCTTCGCCACGGCGGTTGCCGAACTGTTCGTTCAAGGCAATCCCGGCATGAAGTCGCCGATCATCGAATCGACCGGCACCGGTGGCGGCATGAAGCTGTTTTGCGCGGGCGTGGGTGCGCAGCATCCCGACATCGCCAACGCATCGCGCCGGATGAAGAAGTCCGAATTTGATATGTGCGCGGCCAATGGCGTCAAGGACATCATCGAAGTGCAGGTCGGCGTCGACGGCCTGGCCTTTGCCGAAGCCAAGAACGGCCCCGGCTACAAGCTGACCCCCAAGATCGTCTATGAGGCGCTGGCCGCCAACCCCTATGGCAAGGGCCCGAACAAGGCGGAAACGTGGAAGGATGTCGATCCCACCCTGCCCGCCATCGCGATTTCCGTCTTTGGCCCGCCGTCCACCAGCGGCACGCGCGATTCGCTGGCCGAACTGATCCTGGAAAAGGGATGCCAGTCCGACCCGGCGATGAAGGAATTGAAGGAAAAGAACGAGGACGAATATAAGGCGACCTGCACCCGCGTCCGCGAGGACGGCAAATATGTCGATTCGGGCGAGAATGACAATCTGATCGTGCAAAAGCTGGGCGCAAACCCCAATGCGGTCGGCGTGTTCGGCTACAGCTTCCTGGAAGAGAATAAGGATACGCTCAAGGACGTGCCGATCAACGGCGTCGAGGCGACCTATGAGACGGTATCGACCGGCCAATATCCCGGTGCGCGTCCGCTCTATATCTATGTGAAGAAGGCGCATATCGCGGCCATTCCGGGCTTGCAGGGCTTCCTCAACGCCTTTGCCGCCAACTGGTCGCCCGACGGCGCGCTGACCAAGCGCGGCATGGTCGCGGCACCCGAAGATGTGCGCAAGGCCAGTGCCGAAACGGTCAAGGCGCTGACCGTGCTTGACGGCTCCAAGCTGAAGTAAGGGCCATAATGACCGGTCCCGCACTTTTCCTGCTGCTCGCTGGCCTGGGCGCTATCGCCTGGGTCAGCGCCCGCGCCCGCGCGCTGCGTTTGCAGACCGTGGCGCGGGCAACCGGGCGGCGTGATGCCGTTCACTCGCTGCCGGGCTATCATGGCTGGTATGTGGCTTTGTGGACGCTGGCCCCGGCCATCCTGTTCCTCACCGTCTGGGCCAATATCGCGCCCGGTCTGGTAACGCAGGCGGTGCTGGCCGATCCGGCGGCGCAGAGCCTGCCGATGGACGATTTCTCGCGCTCCGCCATATTGGGCGAGGCGCGGTCGATCGCGACGGGCGCGCAGGCCGGGGCGTTCAACCCGCTGGCGCAGGGACTGGTCGAACCCTATCGCGCTGCGATCAACAAATATGGCGTCGCGGGCGCGGTGCTGGCGATCGTGCTGGCCTTTGCCGGCGGCGCTTATGCCTTCACCCGCGTCCGCCCCGATTTCCGGGCGCGCACACGGGTCGAGCGGCTGGTGATGGCGACGCTGCTGGTCGCGTCGCTGCTGGCGATCGTGACTACGGTGGGGATTGTCGCCTCGCTGCTGTGGGAAAGTTTCCGCTTCTTCTCCATGGTCAATCCGCTGGACTTTCTGTTCGGCACCAAATGGTCGCCGCAGTCAGCCGCGATGGGCTATGGCAATGAAGATGCGTTCGGCGCGGTGCCGCTGTTCTGGGGCACCATCTTCATCGGCGCGATCATCGCCATGGTCGTCGCCATTCCGCTGGGCCTGATGAGCGCCATCTACCTGACCCAATATGCAAAGCCCGTCGTGCGCAAATGGATGAAGCCGACGCTGGAGATGCTCGCCGGCGTGCCGACGGTCGTCTATGGCTATTTCGCGGCGCTCACCATTGCGCCGGCCCTCCGCGACTTTGCGGTGATGATCGGCATCCATGGCGCTTCGTCGGAAAGCGCGCTGGCGGCGGGTCTGGTGATGGGGGTGATGATCATTCCCTTCGTCTCCTCCATGGCCGACGACAGCATCGCCGCCGTGCCGCAGTCGATGCGCGACGGCAGCCTGGCGATGGGCGCGACCACCAGCGAGACGATCCGCAAGGTGCTGATCCCCGCCGCCCTGCCCGGCGTGGTCGGCGGCGTATTGCTGGCGGTCAGCCGCGCCATCGGCGAGACGATGATCGTGGTGATGGCCGCTGGTCTGGCCGCCAACCTGACGCTCAATCCCTTTGCCAGCGTGACCACGGTGACGACCCAGATCGTCCAGCTGCTGACCGGCGACCAGGAATTTGACAGTGCCAAGACGCTGGCGGCCTTTGCGCTGGGACTGGTGCTGTTCGTCGTCACGTTGCTGCTCAACATCGTGGCCCTGCGGGTCGTGAAGAAATATCGCGAGGCTTACGAATGAGCCGCAACACCCAACATCCGTTCGCCCTGAGCCTGTCGAAGGGTTCACCTGAGCGCAGCGAAGGCTCTGTGCTTCGCTGCGCTCAACAGAGGGCTTCGACTTCGCTCAGCCCGAACGGGGAAAGCATATCATGACAACTCGCAACCCTACCGACTGGAAGTCGGACGACATGCGCAAGCGCATTGCGCGGCGCTATGCGGCGGAGCGGCGGTTCAAATTCGCCGGGCTGTTTGCCGTGGCGCTGTCTGCCGCCTTCCTGGCCTTCCTGCTGTTCACGATGATGGGCAACGGGCTGCGCGGCTTCACCCGAACCGAGATTGCGCTCCAGATCGACTTCCCGGCCTCGCCGCTGCTGCTCGATCCGGCCAATATCACCGACGCGGCGCTGGCCAATGCCAACCTGCCGATGGTGACGGGACAGGTCGCCAAGGAAGCATTGGGTGCCGACGCCGATGCCTTGCTGTCATCGACCGCCTGGATCAGCATCCGCGACGCGATCAAGGCCGATCCGGCGATATTGGGGCGGACGGTGACGATCCGCGTCCCGGCCTCCACCACCATTGACCTCGCCGCCAAGCATGAAGGCGCGCCAGAAGCGGAAGCGGCGGTCGAACGGCTGCGCAAGGCGGGCCTGCTGACCACCGGTTTCAACTGGAGCTTCCTGACGGCAAGCGACGGCACCGATCCGACCCAGGTAGGCATCTGGGGCGCATTCAAGGGATCGTTGCTGACGATGCTGGTGACGCTGGCGCTCAGCTTCCCGGTGGGTGTGGCGACCGCCCTCTATCTGGAGGAATATGCGCCCAAGGCGTGGTGGACCGACATTATCGAAGTATCGATCAACAATCTGGCCGCTGTCCCCTCCATCATCTTCGGCCTGCTGGGCCTGTCGATCTTTCTCAACTTCCTGCACCTGCCGCGATCCGCGGCGCTGATCGGCGGCATGACGCTGGCGCTGATGACGATGCCGGTCATCGTCATTGCCGGGCGCAACGCGATCAAGTCGGTGCCGCCCAGCATCCGCGACGCGGCGCTCGGCATTGGTGCGTCGCCGGTGCAGGTGGTGTTCCACCATGTACTGCCGCTGGCGCTGCCGGGCATTCTGACTGGCACGATCATCGGCATGGCGCGCGCGCTGGGCGAAACCGCGCCGCTGCTGATGATCGGGATGCGCGCCTTCATCGCGACCCCGCCGGGCGGGATCAGCGATCCGGCGACGGTGTTGCCGGTGCAGATTTTCCTGTGGTCCGATGAAGTGTCCAAGGGCTTTGTCGAAAAGACGTCGGCCGCGATCATCGTGCTGCTGGCCTTCCTCCTCGCGATGAATGGTCTGGCCATCTATCTGCGCAACAAGTTTGAAACACGGTGGTAAACGCACCCATGACCGAAGCAATAAATCCTCTGGCCATTGCCAACCCAAAAATGTCGGCCCGCGACGTCAAGGTATTCTACGGCGCGAAGCAGGCGATCAAGGGCGTGTCCATTGATGTCGACATGGACCATGTCACCGCCTTCATCGGCCCGTCGGGCTGCGGCAAGTCGACCTTCCTGCGGACATTGAACCGCATGAACGACACCGTCGCCAGCGCGCGGGTAGAAGGCATGATCACGCTGGATGGCGAGGATATCTATTCCCCGTCGATGGACGTGGTGCAGCTGCGCGCGCGGGTCGGCATGGTGTTCCAGAAGCCCAATCCCTTCCCCAAGTCGATCTACGAAAATATCGCCTATGGGCCGCGCATCCATGGCCTGGCCCATGCCAAGGCGGACCTGGACGTGGTGGTCGAAAAATCGCTGCGCCGCGCTGGCCTGTGGGAGGAAGTGAAGGATCGGCTGCATGACAGCGGCACCGCGCTTTCGGGCGGGCAGCAGCAACGGCTGTGCATTGGCCGCGCCATTGCGGTGGAGCCGGAGGTCATCCTGATGGACGAACCCTGTTCCGCGCTGGACCCGATTGCGACGGCGAAGATCGAGGAGCTGATCCACGAGCTGCGCGGCCGCTATGCGATCGTCATCGTGACCCACAATATGCAGCAGGCCGCGCGCGTGTCGCAACGGACCGCCTTCTTCCACCTCGGCGATCTGGTCGAATATGGCGTGACGAGCGACATATTTACGAACCCGACGCAGGAGCGGACCAAGGATTATATCACCGGTCGCTATGGCTGATTTTTGGGGCTGATAGCGGGAGAGACGAATATGGCTGAACATACGATCAAAGCGTTCGACGAGGATATCGACAGGCTGCGCGGCCTGATCGCGGAAATGGGCGGGCGGGCCGAAGCGGCCATCGAAAGCGCGATGACGGCGCTGCAACGGCAGGATCTGGTGCTGGCGGCGCAGGTGGTAGCCGACGACAAGCGCATCGACGCGATCGAGGCGGAAGTCGAGAAGCTGGTCATTCAGGTGATTGCCCTGCGCGCGCCGATGGCGAACGATCTGCGCGACGTGATCGCCGCGCTCAAGATCGTCGGCGTGGTCGAGCGCATCGGCGACTATGCCAAGAATATCGCCAAGCGCGTGCCGCAAATCACCGCCAACCAGCGCACGCTGGAACCGGTGTCGCTGCTGCCATCCATGGCACAGGTGGCGAGCGAAATGGTGCATGACGCGCTCAACGCCTTTGCCGCGCGCGATGCCGATCTGGCCGTGGCCGTGGTGGAGCGCGACACGGTGGTCGATGATTTCTACAACAGCGTGTTTCGCACGCTGGTGACCTATATGGTCGAAAATCCCAAGACGATCAGCGAATGTGCGCATCTGCTGTTCATTGCCAAGAATATCGAACGGATCGGCGACCATGCGACCAATGTCGCAGAGATGGTCTATTATGCGGCCACGGGCCAGACCCTGCCCGACCGCGACCGCGGCGGCGCGGCGGCGGAGGAATAAAGACCATGGCCCGTGCAAAAATGCTGCTGGTCGAGGATGACGCGGCGCTGGCCGAATTGCTGATCTGGCATTTCAAGCGTGAGGATTTCGAGGTCGCCCATACGGTCGATGGCGAGGAAGCCTTGTTGATGGCGCAGGAAAATGTGCCCGACATCGTGCTGCTCGACTGGATGGTGGAAAGCCTGTCGGGGATCGAAGTGTGCCGCCGCCTGCGCCGCGCCAATGGCACCGCCAATGTGCCGATCATCATGCTGACCGCACGCGGTGAAGAAGAGGATCGGGTGCGCGGGCTGGAGACGGGCGCGGACGATTATGTGACCAAGCCCTTCTCCCCGCGCGAACTGGTGGCGCGGGTCGGCGCGGTACTGCGGCGGGTGCGTCCGGCGCTGGCGGGGGAGACGCTGACCTTTGCCGACGTCGAGATGGACACAGTGGGACACAAGGTGCGGCGCGGCGGACAGGTGATCCCGCTTGGTCCCACCGAATTCCGCCTGCTGCGCCATTTTCTGGAGCATCCCGGCTGGGTATTCTCGCGCGAGCGGCTGCTCGACAGCGTGTGGGGACAGGACAGCGACATCGAGCTGCGCACCGTCGACGTCCATATCCGCCGCCTGCGCAAGGCGATCAACGGCGATGGCCAGTTTCAGGACATCATCCGCACCGTGCGATCGGCGGGCTATGCGCTGGATACCGATGGGGTGAGCTGACACAGTACCCCGTCATGCCAGCGAAGGCTGGCATCTCCCTTGTCTTTCCAGCGTCGCGCCAGAAGGAGCGAAATCCCGGCTTTCGCCGGGATGACGGGCGCCAGTCAGGCGGCGCGGCGGGCCTTGGTCAGTTTCTTCATCAGCATGTCGCGCTTCATGCGCGAGAGATGGTCGATAAAGAGGACGCCCTCCAGATGATCCATTTCATGCTGGAGGCAGGTGGCGAGCAGCCCTTCAAGCTGTTCTTCATGGATGCGGCCGTCGCGGTCCATCCAGCTGGCGCGGATCGTTGCAGGGCGCTCCACCTCGGCATATTGGTCGGGAACGGAGAGGCAGCCCTCATTATAGACCGACAGATCCTCCGATTCCTTGAGGATTTCGGGGTTAATGAACACCATCGGCTTCCTGACCGGGGGCGCATCCTCCGCGTCCGATTCCGGCTCCTGAAGGTCCATCACCAGCACCCGTTTTGGCACGCCGACCTGGATCGCGGCCAGGCCGATGCCCGGCGCGTCATACATCGTCTCGAACATGTCGTCGATCAGCCGTTGCAGATCGGCGTCGATCGACTCCACGGGGGTCGAAATGGTGCGCAGGCGCGGGTCCGGCGCCTCAAGGATGGGAAGAATGGCCATGGCTCTAAAATAGCGGAAAGACGCAGGATTTCAAGCGATGCGCTGCATCGCGCTATTCACCCAGCCATTCGTCGATCGCGGGTTTCAATATGGTCGAAATCAGCTCGACCAGCAAGCCGCCATCGGGCGAGGTCAGATAGGCGATCGCGCCATAGCCCTGTTCCGGCGGCAGGTTGGCCGCGCGCGGTGTCCAGCCCGCCGCCACCAGACGGTCCGCTTCGGCGGGCAGATCATCCACCCAAACACCGATATGGCGCGCGCCAGCTGGGCTGGCGGTATCGTAAAAGCGGCTATTGCCCTGCACCAGTTCCAGATGGATCGGCCCGCCCAGCGAATAAGTGGCGCGCACGCTGATCTCCCGCGCGCCTTCCTCCGGCGTCCAGAAGGGCAAAGGATTGAAATCGCGGATCGACGCGAAGGTCAGCCCCAGCGCCGCGCTATAATCGGCCACCGCCCGGTCGATGTCGGGAACGGTAATGCCCTTATGATGGGTGCGGCTAAGGTCGATCATCGGGCATCCTTCCAGTGGGTTATCGTGCCCGGTCTAGCGGAGGGATGCGACGGGGTCAGCTAACAGCTTTGGCAGGGTGCCCTACCCCACCGGCCTTCTTGCCCGCAGCGCCTGCGCCAGCGTGCCTTCGTCCAGATAATCGAGTTCGCCGCCGACCGGAACGCCATGGGCCAGTTGCGTCAGGCGGATCGGGAAGCGTTCCAGGCGTTCGGCAAGATAATGGGCGGTGGTCTGGCCCTCCAGCGTGGCGTTCATCGCCAGCACCACTTCATCGACGCCCCCCTGTTCCAGCCGGGTGACGAGCGCGTCGATCGTCAAATCCTCCGGTCGGATACCCTCCAGCGCGGACAGGCGCCCGCCCAGCACATGGAAGCGGCCCGGAAAGAGGCGGGACTTGTCGAGCGCCCAAAGGTCGGCGACATCCTCCACCACGCACAGCGCACGGGGATCGCGGCGCATGTCGGTGCAGATGCCGCAGGGATCGACCGTATCGACATTGCCGCAGACTTGGCAGGTCACCAGCCGCTCGTTCACGGCCTCCAGCGCGCGCAGCAGCGGGGCCATCGCGGCTTCGCGCTTCTTGATGAGGTGCAGCACCGCGCGCCGCGCCGAACGCGGGCCAAGGCCAGGCAGGCGGGACAGGGCTTGCGTCAGCGCTTCGATTTCAGTGGATGCCATGTGATGAGATAAGGGCTTGCAACCCGTCCCGACAAGGGCTTTGAGATGGCACCATGCGTATCATCTATATGGGCACTCCCGATTTCGCGGTTCCCGCGCTCGACGCGCTGGCGAAAGCTGGGCATGACATCGTCGCCGTCTATAGCCAGCCGCCCCGTCCGGCGGGGCGCGGCAAGAGCCTGACCCCCTCCCCGGTCCATCAGCGGGCCGAGGCGATGGGGATCGAGGTGCGGGTGCCGGAGTCGCTGAAGGACGCCCAAGTGCAGGCAGACTTCGCGGCGCTCAATGCCGATGTCGCGGTGGTCGCGGCCTATGGGCTGATCCTGCCGCGCGCCGTGCTGGACGCGCCACGCCATGGCTGCATGAACATCCATGCATCCTTGCTGCCGCGCTGGCGCGGGGCGGCGCCGATCCAGCGGGCGATATTGTCGGGCGACAATGTCACCGGCGTCACGATCATGGACATGGAAGCGGGCCTGGACACCGGGCCGATGCGGGCCAAATATGTGACCAAGATAGAGGGCAAGACGGCGGGCGCGCTGACAGCGGAACTGGCGCAGGCGGGCGCAACGCTGATGGTCGAGGTGCTGGACGATGTTGCGCAACACCCGCCGATGGCGCAACCGCAAGAGGGCGTGACCTATGCCGCCAAGATCGCCAAGGCCGAAGCGCGGATCGACTTCACCCGGCCCGCGATTCAGGTCGAGCGGCAGGTGCGCGGCTTCAATCCCTTTCCCGGCGCCTTTTTCGAATATGGCGGGGAGCGGTTTCGCATATTGGCGGCGCAGATCGAGCATGAGGATGGCCTGCCTGGCGAAATGCTGGACGACGCACTGCTGATCGGCTGCGGCCATGGCGCGATCCGCCCGACCCTGATCCAGCGCGCAGGCAAGGCCGCGATGACGCCCGACGAGATGCTGCGCGGGTTCGACATGCCGGCGGGGAGCCGGGTGGATGGGTGAGACGGCGCGCGTCGGGTGTCTCGACTATGCTCGAAACGAACAGCCTTAAGCGATGACCCGTTTTGCCTTCACCGTCGAATTTGACGGGCGGCCCTATATGGGGTGGCAACGACAGGCGCATGGGCCAAGCGTGCAGCAGGCGATCGAGGATGCGATCCATGCCGTCACCGGTGAGCGGGTCGCGGTCCATGCCGCCGGGCGCACCGATACGGGCGTGCATGGGCTGGCGATGCGCGCCCATGCCGATGTGGCCAAGGCAATTACGCCGTTTCGCCTGATGGAGGCGATCAACGCGCGGCTGGGACGACAGCCTGTGGCGATATTGGCGTGTGAAGAGGTCGCGGACGACTGGCACGCGCGCTTTTCCTGCATGGGTCGATCCTATGTCTATCGCATCGTCAACCGCCGCGCGGCGCTGACCTTCGAGGCCGGGCTGGCCTGGCAGGTGAAACAGCCGCTTGATGCAGGCGCGATGCATGAGGCGGCGCAGGCGCTGGTGGGGCTGCACGATTTCACCACCTTCCGGTCGGCCCATTGCCAGTCGGCCAGTCCGGTCAAGACGCTCGACCGGCTTAGCGTCGAGCGGGAGGGCGACCGCATCGCGATCCATGCCGCCGCGCGATCCTTCCTGCATCATCAGGTCCGATCGATGGTGGGCTGTCTGGTCTATGTGGGGATGGGGCGATGGTCGGCGGATGATCTGCGCGATGCGCTCGCGGCGGCAGATCGCTCAGCGCTGGGGCTGAATGCGCCACCCGATGGCCTCTATTTCGTGCGGGCCGATTATCCGGCCTAGCCCAGCGTCGCGGCCCGCAACTGGTTCTTGCCCGCGCGTTTGGCCGCCAGCATCGCGCCATCGGCGCTGTCGATCAGCCGGTCGAGATCGGTCGTGCCGCTGGCCGTGACCAGCCCGAACGATCCGCTGACGCCGATGCTCTGCGCGCCCAGTGCGAGACGGATCGTTTCGCCCCGTTCTGCGGCGGAACCTGCGTCCAGCGTGGGAATCAGCATCAGAAATTCATCGCCGCCCACCCTCGCAACCGCGTCGCTGGTCCCGGCATGATGCGATAGCAGCGCCGCCACCTCGACCAGACAGGCGTCGCCCGCCGCATGGCCCCGGCTGTCGTTGAGTTGCTTGAAGCCGTCGAGATCAAGGAACAGCAGGCTGACCGGCGTGCTGAGGCGCGCGGCGTCGGCCAATATGGCATTGGCGCGCACGGCCAGACCGCGCCGGTTGAGCAGCCCGGTCAGCGGATCATGCACCGCCTCGAAACTCGCCTGACGCAGTTCAGACAGGTCCTCGATCACCGCGACGTAAAATTCGGGCTGGCCCGCCGTATCACGCACCATCGCGACGGTCAGGTTGATCCAGATGATCGTCCGGTCCGCGCGGATATAGCGCTTTTCCAGCGTATAGCGGGGAAAGTCTCCGGCGTTCAGGCGCGCGAGCAACAACTGATCGGTATCCAGATCATCGGGATGGGTGATCTGCTGGAAGCCGGTGCGTATCAGCGTGTCGGCATCATGGCCGCTAATCTCGCAAAAGCGCGGATTGACCAGCAGGAAGCCACCGTCCAACCCGACATGGGCGATGCCGACCGGCGCGTGAAGAAAAGTCGCCTCGAACCGGCGCAACGCGGTCGCTTCGACGGGCGCATCCTGCCCGTCCTTCTTCAGGTTCGATTCGTGGAACTGCCGGTGCGACTGCCTGCTCATGCCGCCTGCATGGGGCAGGGAGGGTAAACAGAGACTTTACCGCACCGCACAAGCGTATAAAAAAGTCAGAGACGGGCGCGGAAAGGGGTAAAATCGGTGCCCTGATCATAGACGTCCAGCCCCTCACGCCGCTTGAGCATGTTGACCACGCCATAGGTGACCGGCGTCAGCAGCGCTTCCCAGCCAACCTTCATCGCCCAGTTGGTGACCATGACGGTCAGCACCTGCGCATTGCTCCACTCTCCATAGAAAGCGAGCGGGTAGAAAAGCAGGCTGTCCACCCCCTGCCCCACGACGGTCGACCCGATCGTGCGCATCCACAGATGCTTGCCCTGCGTCAGCACTTTCATCCGCGCCAGGACGAAGCTGTTGGCAAATTCCCCGGCCCAGAAGGCGACGAGCGAGGCGAATACGATGCGCCAGGTGCTGCCGAATACCGCTTCATAAGCGGCCTGCCCCGGCCAGCCCGCCGCAGGCGGCAGCGCGACCACGACCCAGCTCATCAGCGCCATGAACAGCATCGCGACAAAACCCGCCCAGACGCAGCGGCGCGCGCGGGCATAGCCATAGACTTCGGTCAGCACGTCGCCGATGACATAGCCCAGCGGGAAGAAGAGGATGCCAGCACCAAAGGTGACGCCGCCCAGCGTCGACAGCTTGGCCGCGCCGATCAGGTTGGAAAGCAGCAGGATGACGACGAAGGCCGCCATGACAAAGTCGAAATAGCGCAGCGGGCGACCACCCAGCGCGCCTGCATCGATTTTGTGAACTGTCCCATCGCTCATGGGAACCGTGCATATCGCACAGCCCGGTGATTGCAAGCGGTCGCACTGCCCGCTATCGAGCCAGCCCAAGGCCCCGTAGCTCAACTGGATAGAGCACCCGCCTTCTAAGCGGGATGTTGCGTGTTCGAGTCACGCCGGGGTCACCAAAATCCTCTCCCATAGGGTTTCAGGAAGTACCGGGAACGGCGGATTTCCGAGGTTTTTCATGGTATAGCTATCCCGTAGGGAGCGGTCTTGGACCACCGGATACTATCAACGTGATGGTATGTCTGATGGTAACGTGGCCCTCCTCGAAAAGGAGATACCATCATGGCGCTGACCGCCGCTGCGATCAAAAACGCCAGGGGCAAAGCCAAGCCCTATAAACTCATCGATAGCAATGGCCTTTTCCTCTGTGTGGCACCCAATGGTGGGCGCTACTGGCGGATGGAGGTTAGGATCATCGCGCCTTTTTTCATATCGCGCGTTGACCAGTTGGAAGAACAGATTGCCGCCACCGGGCGCGACCGGGAGGTAACGCCCAGATAGCCCGTCTGACCGACTTCTTTCGATTCAGAGAAGGGCAGCTGGCCGTGGAAGAAAAGGCAAGATAAACGGCAGAAACTCCAATTGCAGAAGCCACGGAGGCCCGGGACCGCGCTGAAGCTGGGCCGGCTAGAGATGTCGCGATGGCGGCAATGCGTGCCGAGCGGTTCGCTGGGCAGGTCGAACAGCTACGGTATATTGAGGCCTTGTCCTCCCTGGTGGAGGTTCCTGCCGGAGCAACCTCGCCGGAAGCGGGTATTGGAGTTGTTGGCACGGGCGGGAGCGTTCGATAGCCAATCCTATCTCGCCCACAATTCCGACGTTGCGGTCAGCGGAGTTGACCCTCTCGGCCATTATATTGCCCATGGCAAGTCGGAAGACCGTCCGATCTGACGGTCTTCCGACAAGAATGTGTCGGCGAAACGCGAATCATGCGTTTCGCCGATTGGTCACCAGATATTGAACAGGAGTGAGAAGTCCTCTGGCTTCGCAATCAGCCCGGCCGACGAAATCAGTGTCGGCTGATGTGGATAGGTCTCGAACGGACTGGCGGCGAAACTCAGGGCGTGCATCTCGCGCACGATGTTTGCGTAATTCTTTTCGATCACAGTTGATTCAGGATCCAGGTTGCTGATCGCTACCAAGCCGCTGGGCGGACAGTCGATCAGCGAAATTTTGAGATCAGGACGATATTTCATCAGGATCGGCACCACTCGCCAAACATCGCCGGTCCAGGCGTAGCGGGTGTCTTCACCTTCCTCTTCAGTACCGATCTCATGGGTACGAAGGGCCATCCGCTGATTGCGTGGCATACAGTCGTGGAGAAGAACGAGCGAACGCGAATGGCAATGCTTCTCAGCATTCATGAAATCGCGCAGGAGATACTCGCAGCGGTGCATGCCATCTAGGAAGCATATGTCGATGCCTTCATCGAAAATCTTTCCGAGCCGGCGAGAGCGGAAAAAGACATCGGACGGCATCTGGAAAAGATGAAGTTCCGTTTTCCCGCTGATAATATCCTCGGTCAATCGGAACTGCGGATCGACGCAAACAGAAGGGCATGTGAACTGTTTGCAGGATCGCCCCGTTTCCGTACCGATTTCGAAATAGGACTGTGGACTGACGTGATCAGCGATATATTTCAAAAAATCAATATACTGGGTACCTCGAAGATTGCTGAAATCTTCCTGGCTGAGGAGGTAAGGTTCAGCGGGCAGGGCAATATCAGTCATCAGCACCTCGAGTTTAAAAGAAAAAATATGCAATTGTTCTCTGTTACAGCCGGTCGTGGGCAATTCATCCCTCGATCTGGTTTGCAAAGGTTGTAAAGAATTCAATGAGAAGCGCAACGTCCGTCACGACATAGGTTTCGATACTTAGATTGCGCTGGATTTCGGCAAATAGGCGTCGAACCGGGCCCCCTTTTCGTGATCTTGGGCTGTTGTCCCGGTAGTCCATAGGAGGGACCCGCGGCCGTCGCAGCGCGCCGCCACGAGCGCTGGCGGTGACGGGCGTGGGAGGTTCCTTTGGACCCATCGGGTCAACAACCGGGAGGGGGGGTCTAGCTGCGGTGCTTGAGACGCCAGCTGTCATTGCCGGTCCCGGTGCCACCAACCAGCCGATGTTGCGTCGACCGGCGAGGAACGAGCCGGCATGGAGGGAGCGCAGCAGGCCTTCGTTGATCAGGCTGCCTTCGAACACGAACGCGTCACCGAGCGGCGTTACGCCGCCCCCCTACCGTGCAGTTCGAACTGGCTGCTGATGGAAGATTGGAATTTAGCGAGCTACAATATGGGCGCTCGGAAATTACGACGCTGACAACTGCGCTTGCTTCATCCTAAACCTGTCCAACGCTATCTCGTTCGTTATCATGAAATCCCGATAGGCAGTTGGCATTTATGATGGCATAACGCGCTTGTCGGAATAAAAACTGAGGTAAAGCAATGCCTTGATGTGATTGTTGGGTGGCCATAGGGGTCACCATGGATCAAGAGCAGGGACCGGGCGCGCGGTTCCACGCACCCGGCGATCATGGATCAAAGGATCGTCTGGCCGGTCTTTTCCCAGTCGGCCAGAAAGCCGGCAATGCCCTTGTCGGTCAGGACATGGTTGAACAGCGCCTTGATGACCGCGGGCGGGGCGGTCATCACGTCGGCGCCGATGCGGGCGCTTTCCAGCACATGGATGGGGTGGCGGACGGACGCGACCAGAATTTCGGTGTCGAAGCCGTAATTGTCGTAGATCAGGCGGATGTCCTGGATGAGGGCCATGCCGTCAAAGCCGTTATCGTCGTGGCGACCGACGAAGGGCGAGATGAAGCTGGCGCCCGCCTTGGCCGCGAGCAGCGCCTGATTGGCGGAGAAGCACAGGGTGACATTGACCAGCACGCCATCGTCGGTCAGTGCCTTGCAGGTCTTGAGACCGTCGATCGTCAACGGCACCTTGATGCAGACATTGGGGGCGATCTTCCGCAGGACGGCGGCTTCCTTCATCATCGTCTCATGATCGAGCGCGACGACTTCGGCGGAAACGGGACCATCGACCAGCCCGCAAATTTCCTCGACCACTTCCAGGAACTTGCGGCCCGACTTGTGGATCAGCGACGGGTTGGTGGTGACGCCGTCGAGCAGGCCGGTGGCGGCGAGGTCACGGATTTCGGCGGTGTCGGCGGTGTCGACGAAGAATTTCATGGGATGCGGCTCCGGGGATAGGCGAATCCGGTCCCTTTAGCGGCTGGCGGACGGATTGGCCATCGCGGCGAAGGGCGATTGTGTCGGCGGGCCGGGGCGATTACAGCGCGGGCACCTTTCCAAAGGACCAGACATGCTCCGCTTATTGCGCTCCCGCCTGCTGGCGGGCGTCCTGCCGGCCATGGCGATCATTTCGCCCGCCGCCGCCGCGACCCAGGAATCGCAAATGTGGATCACGGAAATGGCGACGATCCGGGCCAGCAAGGCCGATCTGGTGACCATCGATTCGAGCCAGCGGGCGCGGTCGGACGCAGGCAGCGGCGGCGAGCAGTTTCTGGCGCGGATCGCGATCGACCATCGCATGACCCCGCTGGTGCAGGTTGGCGGCGGCATCGCCTATCTCAAAAGCCAGGTGGATCAGGAATTGCGGCTGTTCCAGCAGGTGACGCTCGGCAAGGGGATATGGCTGGCCCGGACCCGGATGGAGCAGCGTTTCTTCGACAATGCCGACACCGCCAGCTGGCGGCTGCGCCAGCGGGTGCAGGCCAGCGTGCCGCTGGACCGGGCGAAGCAGTGGACGGCGATCGTCGCGACCGAGCTGTTCTTTCACCTCAACCGTGCGCGGCCCAGCGACAAGACCGGGCTTGCGACGATCCGGCACCAGATCGGCCTGCGCCATCCGGTCAGCGATCATGTGGACGCGCAATTGCTCTATATGCGGCAGCAGAATTTCCGCGACGGTCGGCCCGATGTCGTCGCGCATATCCCATGGCTGACGCTGAGCGTGCGAATGTAGGCAGGCGGCATTTGCCTGCCGGGCGCCAGGCGCTAAGGACAGGGCATGTCCCGCGCCCGTGTCCTCCTGCTCAACGCTGCCCTGGGGCCGCTCGACTATCGCGTGCCGCACGGGATGAACGTCAAGCCCGGCAGCATCGTCGTCGCGCCGCTTGGGCCCCGCCAGCTGGTCGGGGTGGTGTGGGAGGAGGATAGTTTCCCCGACGTCGAAAGCGTGGGCGACAATCGGCTGCGCAACCTGATCGAGGTGGTCGACGCGCCGCCTTTGCCCGAAACGCTGCGGCGGCTGATCGAATGGACGGCGGACTATTATCTGTCGCCCCCCGCCGCCGTGCTGCGGATGGCGCTGGCATCGATGGCGGCGCTGGAGGGGACGCGCACCGTCATCGAATATAAGGCCAATGGCCGCCAGCCCGATCGCATGACCGACCAGCGCGCGCAGGCGCTGGAGCGGATCGGGGAGCGGCAGGGGCTGATCCGCGAACTGGCGCTGATCGGCGGGGTCAGCGACGCGGTGATTCGCGGCCTCATCAAGCAGGATATATTCGACGCCATAGAGGTGAGCGTCGATACCCCCTTCCCCTCGCCCGACCCCGACCATGCCCCGCCCGCTTTGTCGGCAGCGCAGGCGGAGGCGGCAACGACGATGGCGGACGCCGTGCGCGCGCATGATTTTGCGCCCTTTCTGCTCGATGGCGTGACCGGATCGGGCAAGACCGAGGTCTATTTCGAGGCGATTGCCGCCGCCATCCGCGCTAACGCCCAAGTGCTGGTGCTGCTGCCCGAAATCGCGCTGACCGAGCCGTTTCTGGAGCGGTTCGAGGCGCGCTTCGGCACGATCCCGGTCAACTGGCATAGCGGCCTGCGCCAGACCGAGCGGCGGCGGGCATGGCGGGCGATTGCCAGCGGACAGGCGCAGGTGGTGGTCGGCGCGCGGTCGGCGCTCTTCCTGCCCTATCCGAAGCTCGGCCTGATCGTCGTCGATGAGGCGCATGAGGCGAGCTTCAAGCAGGAGGATGGCGTCCATTATCACGCCCGCGACGTGGCGGTGATGCGCGGCCTGATCGAAAAATTCCCGGTCATCCTCGCGTCGGCCACCCCGGCGATCGAAACGCGGCATCAGGTCGAGCTGGGCCGCTATCGCGAAATCAGGCTGCCCTCGCGCTATGGCGGGGCGGAGATGCCGCAGATCGAGGGGATCAACCTGCTGACCGATCCGCCCGAACGCGGCCGCTGGATCGCGCCGCCTTTGGTCAAGGCGATCGACGAGGTGATGGCCAAGGGCGAGCAGAGCCTGCTCTTCCTCAACCGGCGCGGCTATGCGCCGCTGACGCTGTGCCGCCATTGCGGCTATCGCTTCCAATGCCCCAATTGCACCGCCTGGATGGTCGAGCATCGGCTGACCCACCGGCTGGCCTGCCATCATTGCGGCCATGTCGTCCCCGCGCCGCGCTTCTGCCCGGAGTGCAAGGAGGAGGATAGTCTGGTCGCCTGCGGGCCGGGGGTGGAACGGATCGCCGATGAGGTGAAGGCGCTATGGCCACAGGCGCGCACCGCCATCGTCACCTCCGACACGCTATTTTCGCCCGCCAAGGTCGCCGATTTCGTGAAGTCGGTGGAGGCGGGCGACATTGACATCATCGTCGGCACGCAATTGGTGACCAAGGGCTATCATTTCCCCAATCTGACATTGGTGGGTGTGATCGACGCCGATCTGGGGCTGGAGGGCGGCGATCTGCGCGCGTCTGAGCGCACCTTCCAGCAGATCATGCAGGTGGCCGGGCGCGCGGGGCGCGGGCAGAAGCCGGGGCGCGTATTCATCCAGACGCGGATGCCCGAAGGCGAAGTCATCAAGACGCTGATCGAGGGCGATACCGAGCGCTTCTACGCGGTCGAGACGGAGAATAGACGCCGCGCCAACGCCCCGCCCTTCGGCCGCTTCGCCGCGATCATCATTTCCAGCGAGGATGCAGATGAAGCCGCGCAGGTGGCGCGGCTGATCGGCAAGTCGGCGCCAGTGATAGACGGGATGCGGGTCTATGGCCCCGCCCCTGCGCCGCTTTCCGTCCTGCGCGGGCGGCATCGCCACCGGCTGCTGATCCACGCCACGCGGCAGGTCGACATACAGGCAGCGATCCGCGAATGGCTGGGCAATATCGTGTGGAAATCCAGCACCCGCGTGGCGGTGGATGTCGATCCCTATAGTTTCATGTGATGGACACGCCCTGCCGTAACCTCTGCACGCTCGACGCGGCGCGTGTCTGCACCGGGTGCGGGCGGACGATCGACGAGATCGTCCATTGGCGCAGCATGGGTGACGAAGCGCGCGCCGCCGTCATGGCGCGGGTGCGGGATTTCCCGGTTTCTTCGCCGCCTTCTCTGCCGCCTGGGCGTCCAGTTCCGCCTTCATCCTGATCGCCGCCTCACGCATGTCCGATGCGTGGGGCGAATAGGCGATGGGATCGAGCAGCAGCGAGGCCGTGGCATAATCGCCCCGTGCCGCCATGGCGTGGACGACATTGAAGCGATAGTCCGAACTTTGCGGTAGCAATGTGAAGGCCTTGTACAGGCCATCATAGCCAAGGTCGGGCATCTTGCCCCCGCGCATCGCATGATAGCGGTAGAAGAGCGCCAGCGGCACCGGGTCCTCCGTATCGGCGCGGTTGGCGCGGACGATGGCGGTCAGCGCCGCCTTCCAATCCTCCGCCTTGTCGCTGTCATGCGCGCGCTCCAGCAGGACTTGCGCGCGGACCGCATGGCCGCGCGATGATTGGGCATCTAGCGCGACCGCGCGGTCGGCGTCGGCCAAGGCTGCATCCTTGTCCTCCAAAGCCCATTCCGCTTCCGCCAGCAGTGCAGCCGCATAGGCAGAATCAGGAAATTTGGCAGCGGTGGCACGGATGGCTATCGCGATAGCGGGTAATTCGTCAGCCTTCGGGTGATTGATGAGCCGCAACTCATCTTCTACCAGCGCGCCTTGCGCCGGATCGACCGGGCTGACGACGATCTCGCCAATTTTCATCTCATTGGATTTGAGCGATGACGCCGACAAGCGATGGCGCATATAGGCTTTGAGATCCTTTTCCAGACCGTCAAGCCCGCCTTCAAAATAGCTGTCAGGCGACCGGTCTGGAACGCCTCTCACCAAATCCTCCAAATAGCTGGCGATTTCCTTGCGGCGCTCCGTCTTGTTATACTGATAAAAGTGGGTGAGCAGCCAGGCGGTGCCATAATAACGGTCACCGTCACGTCTGCTGAGATCGCCCGTGTCGCGGGCGAACAGATGTTTGACCGGATAGGGCTGGCCCAGCACCAGTCCGGGCAACCGCGCCATTGGTACATGGCCGAACTCGATCGCGCCGCTTTTCGGGAATTTTACGACCGAGAAAAACTCGGCAAATCCCTCGACATACCAGGCGGGATAGGCAGCCGGAAAGTGGTGCAGCATGAAATGGTGGGTATATTCGTGGAAGAGGATTTCCTCCGCGCCGAAATCAAATTTGCCGGTCTTGTCACCGCGCGCCAACACAGCAAAGGCGGTGCGGTCCGACGTGGTGTAAAAGCCACCAATATTGGGATTGCCCGCGAGCTTCTGCACTTTCCGGTCGTTGGACAGGAGATAGACCAGCACCGGGCTGCCTTGTTCAGGATCGGTCACATTGTACAGCCGCCGCAACAGGAAATCGAACTTCTCCAGCCGTTCGGCAAAGCCGCGCAGCTTTTCGTCATTGCCCTCGCTGTACACGGTAAAGTGACGGCTTTTCGCCTGCCACCACGCTGCCTGCGCCGTGCCGGGCAGCGCCGTCATCCATCCCATGCCTAGCAGAAGGGCCACCCATATCCGCATCGTCGCATTCCACCCCAAAAACCGGTGACCCCAAATTCCGGCGGCCAAAGTGGCGGAGACCGGACGGAATGGAAAGCGCAATTTGATCCGCTATTTCCCCTTTTCCCGCGCCAGCAGCGCCCGCTTCCGCTCGACGCCCCAGGCATAGCCGCCCGCCGTGCCGTCGCTGCGCAGGACGCGGTGGCAGGGGATGAGGACGGCGAGTGCATTGTCGCCGCAGGCACTCCCCGCGGCCCGCACAGCGCCGGGGCGACCGATGGCGGCGGCGATCTGGCCATAGCTGCGCGTCTGCCCGGCGGGAATGGCGCGTAGCGCGGACCAGACCGCCTGCTGGAAGGCGGTGCCCCCGATATCGACGGGCAGGTCCGGCGCGGCGCTTGGATGATCCACCAGCGCCACGACCGCAGCGGCGAGCCGGTCCAGCGCGGCATCGGCGGGTTGCAGATCGGCATGGGGGAAGCGGGCGCGCAAGGCCGCCTCGCCCTCGTCAAAGCTGATGCGGCACAGCCCCTTGTCCGTGGCGGCGACCAGCATCGGGCCAAGGCTGCTGTCGACCCTGCGCCAGCGGATGGTGACGCCGCGTCCGCCCGCCTGCCAGGCGCTGGGCGTCATCCCCAGATGGGACGCTGCATCGGCATAGGCGCGGCTGGGCGCGGCATAACCTGCCTCATAAATGGCTGCGGTCACGCTGCCGCCCGCATCGAGCGCCACCTTCAGCCGATCCGCCCGCAGCGTCCGTGCATAGGCGGCGGGGGTCTGGCCGGTCTCACGCTTGAACAGGCGATGGAAATGATGCGGGGCGTAGCCGACATGCGCGGCAATCGCGTCGAGCCGGGGCGTATCCTCCGCCGCCTCGATCAGGGCGATCGCAGCCGCCACGGCCCGCTGGTCCCGCGCCGTTTCGTCCGGGCGGCAGCGCAGGCAGGCGCGAAAGCCCGCAGCCCGCGCCGCTGCGGGATCAGGCAGGAAGCGCATATTCTCACGCTTCGGGTGGCGCGCGGCGCAGCTCGGCTTGCAATAGATGCCGGTGGTGGCGACGCAGCCCACGAACCGCCCGTCCATCGCCCGGTCACGGCGCAACACCGCCGCCCAGCACTGGTCGGGATCGGGCATGGAGGGCGCCGGAGCGATTGGGGCGGCGGACAGGCGGGTCATCTGGTTCATGGCGTTATGGGATAAAGCGAAACCCCTGGCCATGCTTCCCGTGCCTTGCGCTCAAAAAAACCACGCACTTTTCCCGATTGCGCAACGCCCGCCTTCGCATATGTATGCGCCCCATATGGTCGCTCTTTTCCGCTTCATCCTCCTGGCGCTCGCCCTTGCCGCGCCGGCTGCCTCCCATGCCGAACAGCAGGACATCGCCGCTGCCGCGCGCGGCGTGGTGCGTGTCGTGCTGGTCGCGACCGATGGCAGCGAAGCCTATTTTGTCGGCCATGGCAGCGGGCTGGCGGTCGCGCCCGACAAGATATTGACCAACGCCCATGTCGTGGAACTGGCGCGCGAGGAAAAGAATCTCGTCATCGGCGTCATCCCGTCCGAAGGGGCCAAAACCTATGGCGGGCGGATCATCGCCTTTTCGCCGGGCAATGACCTGGCGCTCATCCAGCTGGAACAGGGCAGCCTGCCGGTCAGCACTTTCTATGCCGGGGCCGTGACCGATGGCCAGCATGTCACCGCGATCGGCTATCCCGGCACGGTCGATCGGGCGCAGGGGCTGGGCCTCAAGCAGATGGTCGAGCCGGTGGCGACGGTGAAAACCAGCGGCAATGTGTCGGCGGGCCGCGCCAGCCGCAGCTTCGACACGTTGCTGCACACCGCGCCGCTTGCTGCCGGAAACAGCGGCGGACCGCTGGTCGATGATTGCGGCCGGGTGCTGGGGGTCAACAGCTTCGGGTCGGTATCCGACGGCAGCGACGCGGAATTCGGCTTTGCCGTATCCTGGCGCGAGATCGCCTCCTTCCTGCGACAGGCGGGCGTGTCATCGCTCCATACCATCGTTCCGTGCCGGTCCTTTGCCGACGCCGATTCGGCCGAAGCCGCCATCCTCCAGCGCGAATCGGCGATGAGCGAGCAGAAGCTGCGCGCCAGCGACAGCGCGCGTGAGCAAGCGATGGATCGCGCCCGCGATACTGCCGAGCGGGAGGTTATTTCCGCCCGCGAAAACGCCATGGCCGGGGCCGCTATGCTGCTGGCGCTGGCCGTGCTGGGCCTGGGCGCTGGCGGGCTGTTCTACAGCCAGAAGCGTGAGAAACATGCGACCTGGGCGCTGGCGACCGGTGGATTGCTGTTGTTCGGCGCGCTGGGGCTGTTCTTCTTCAAACCCAGCTTCGCCAGCATCGACGAGAAGGTCGCCGTGGCGCAGGACGGGGGCGTCGTCAGCAATGCCGCCTTCGCCTGGGCGGGCGACAATATCTGCAAGGTGGATATAGCGCGCAGCCGCCTGACCCTGTCGCAACCCAATGATATCGGCTTTAACTGGGCCGAAGGCGGCTGCGTCAATGGCGACACCCAATATGTCGCCAGCGGCACCGGATGGCAGCGGGTCACCATCCCGGCAGACGGCCATTATCTGGCCTCCAGCCGCTTCGATCCGGTCAATGGCGTGTTGCGCGTCGATCGCTGGCTGCCCGATGGGGATACGATGGCGAAGGCGCGCGCATTGGTGGGCGACAAACCGATTCCCGCCTGTGGCAGCAACCCGGAGGCGCTGGCCCGGATCGCCGCGCTGCAATCGCAAATGGCGGCCTTGGTCCCGGCCCAGCCCAATGAGCGGATCGTCTATCATTGCCAGAAAGGTCGGCTTGCCCCCGCTGACCCGAAATCGCTCGATCCCGCACAATAGTCGATTCGCGGCCGCAGAAAAACTCAGTCAAATGCCAGCGATTTCGCACTATTGACGGAATCGCGCAGCATGACTTGCATAGTCATAATCGCGCTGCTAACCGGCCCCTCAACAAGGGGGACGGGCGTAACTGCTCCCCCCTCTTTGCATGACCGGCACATGAGACGGAGGACGGCAAGCGCGTGGAGACTACCGGCAGCATACAGGCCAGCCTCAGCGGCCGCTACGCGGTTGCGCTGTTCGATCTGGCACGCGACGGCCAATCGCTCGATACCGTGGCGGAAAGCCTGGCCGCGTTGAAGGCGGCGATTGCCCAATCGCCTGATTTCAAAGCGCTTATCAACAGCCCCGTGCTGAGCCGCGATGCGTCTGGCAAGACGATCGGCGCGGTCGCATCCTCCATGGGGATTGATCCCCTGACCACGAAATTTCTGGGCGTGCTGGCCGGGAACCGCCGGCTTGGCCAGCTTCCCGCCGTCATCCGCGCCTATGAAACCCTGCTGTCGAATCATAAGGGTGAGGCCCGCGCCGAAGTCACCAGCGCGCATCCGCTGACCAAGACGCAGATCACAGCGCTGGCCAAAAGCCTCAAGGCCCGTGTCGGCCGCACCGTCGCCGTCGATGCCAAGGTTGACCCCGCGATCCTGGGCGGGCTGGTCGTCAAGATCGGCAGCCAGATGATCGACAGCTCCATTCGTACCCGTTTGAATAGTCTCGCTATGGCGATGAAAGGCTGAACATGGATATCAACGCCGCAGAAATTTCGAAGGTCATCAAGGACCAGATCGCCAATTTCGGCACCGAAGCGCAGGTTAGCGAAGTCGGTTCCGTGCTGACCGTGGGTGACGGCATCGCCCGCGTCCATGGTCTCGACAACGTCCAGGCGGGCGAAATGGTCGAATTCGCCAACGGGATTCAGGGCATGGCGCTGAACCTGGAAGCCGACAATGTCGGCGTCGTGATTTTCGGGTCCGACAGCGAGATCAAGGAAGGCGACACCGTCAAGCGCACCGGCACCATCGTCGACGTTCCCGTCGGCAAGGGTCTGCTGGGCCGCGTCGTGGACGGCCTGGGCAATCCCATCGACGGCAAGGGGCCGATCGTGTCCGACCAGCGTATGCGCGTCGAGCGCAAGGCGCCCGGCATCATCCCGCGCACCTCGGTCCATGAGCCCGTGCAGACCGGCCTCAAGGCCATCGACACGCTCGTCCCGGTTGGCCGAGGCCAGCGCGAACTGATCATCGGCGATCGCCAGACCGGCAAGACCGCCGTCGCGATCGACACGTTCATCAACCAGAAGGCCGCGAACGCCGGCGATGACGAGAGCAAGAAGCTCTATTGCATCTATGTCGCGATCGGCCAGAAGCGGTCGACCGTCGCGCAGATCGTCAAGCAGCTCGAAGAAAATGGCGCGATGGAATATTCGATCGTCGTCGCCGCGACCGCTTCGGAACCCGCCCCGCTCCAGTATCTCGCGCCCTACACCGGCGTGACCATGGGCGAATATTTCCGCGACAATGGTATGCACGCGGTCATCGTCTATGACGATCTGTCCAAGCAGGCCGTGGCCTATCGCCAGATGTCGCTGCTGCTGCGTCGTCCTCCGGGCCGTGAAGCCTATCCGGGCGACGTGTTCTATCTGCACAGCCGCCTGCTGGAGCGCGCGGCCAAGATGAACAGCGACAATGGTTCCGGTTCGCTGACCGCACTGCCGATCATCGAAACCCAGGCGGGCGACGTGTCGGCCTATATCCCGACCAACGTGATCTCGATCACCGACGGCCAGATCTTCCTGGAAACCAACCTCTTCTACCAGGGCATCCGTCCGGCCATTAACGTGGGCCTCTCGGTGTCGCGCGTCGGTTCCGCTGCGCAGACCAAGGCGATGAAGAAGGTGTCCGGCTCGATCAAGCTGGAGCTGGCCCAGTATCGCGAAATGGCGGCCTTTGCCCAGTTCGGTTCGGACCTCGACGCTTCGACCCAGAAGCTGCTGAACCGCGGTGCGCGCCTGACCGAGCTGCTCAAGCAGGCGCAATTCTCGCCCCTGCCGTTTGAAGAGCAGACCGCGTCGATCTTCGCTGGCACCAACGGCTATCTCGACAGCGTCGCTGTCAAGGACGTGACCCGCTACGAAGAACTGATGCTGGCCTATCTGCGCCACGATCATGCCGACGTGCTGACCACGATCCGCGACACCAAGGATCTGGGTGACGAGGCCAAGGGCAAGCTCAAGGCCGCGCTCGACAGCTTCGGCAAGACGTTCGCGTAACATAAGCCCTCTCCCTTGAGGGAGAGGGTTGGGTGAGGGTGGCCCGGCCTCGTTGAGGCAGAACACCCTCACCAAGTTCAACTAGGCGGCAAGCCGCCAAGTTTCACTTGCCTCGCCTCCTCAAGGGAGAGGGAAACACGGGATTGAGATGGCTAGCCTCAAAGAACTGAAGATCCGCATCGGGTCGGTCAAATCGACCCAGAAGATCACCAAGGCGAAGCAGATGGTCGCCGCCGCGAAGCTGCGCAAGGCGCAGGCTGCAGCGGAAGCCGCGCGCCCCTATAGCAGCCGTCTGGAAGCCGTCGTCGCCTCGCTTGCCTCGAAGATTGCGGGCGGTTCGGGCGAAGGCGCATCGCCCCTGCTGGCTGGCACCGGCAAGGATGACGTCCATCTGCTGGTCGTCGCCAACTCCGACCGTGGCCTTGCTGGCGCGTTCAACGCCAACATCGTCAAGGCCGCGCGCGCCAAGGCGGACGAGCTGATCGAGCAGGGCAAGACGGTCAAATTCTATCTGATCGGTCGCAAGGGCCGTCCGGTGATCAACCGTATGTATCCCGGCCAGATCGTCGCCCAATATGACACGACCGGCGCGAAGCAGCCCGGCTATGATCAGGCGCACGCCATCGCGGGCGAGCTGACCGACATGTATCTGAACGGCAAGTTCGACGTCGCGCATCTCTTCTATTCGCGCTTCAAGTCGGCCCTCGCCCAGATCCCGACCGAACAGCAGATCATCCCGGTCAAGATCCCCGCTGACGCCGACCGCAACGCCATCGCCGCAACGGTTGAATATGAGCCGAGCGAGGAAGCGATCCTGGACGACCTGCTGCCGCGCAACGTCGCGATCCAGCTGTTCAAGGCGCTGCTGGAAAATAACGCATCCGAACAGGGCGCGTCGATGACCGCGATGGACAATGCCACGCGCAACGCAGGCGACCTGATCAACAAGCTGACGATCCAGTATAACCGCAGCCGCCAGGCCGCGATCACCACCGAACTCGTTGAAATCATTTCGGGCGCTGAAGCCCTCTAAGCACACGCACGCAAGGAAGCAGTCATGGCAACCACCAACAATGTAGGCCGCATTTCGCAGGTCATCGGCGCTGTCGTCGACGTGACCTTCCCTGATGCGCTCCCGTTCATTCTTTCGGCGCTGGAAACCAGCAATAACGGCCAGCGCCTGGTGCTGGAAGTCGCCCAGCATCTGGGTGAAAACACCGTCCGCACCATCGCGATGGATTCGACCGAAGGCCTGACCCGTGGCCAGGAAGTGACCGACACCGGCGCGCAGATCAGCGTCCCCGTCGGCCCCGCCACGCTCGGCCGCATCCTCAACGTCGTTGGCGAACCCATTGACGAGCGCGGCCCGGTCGCGACCGAAATGCGCTCGCCCATCCATGCCAAGGCGCCTGAGTTCGTCGATCAGTCGACCGAAAGCTCGATCCTGGTCACCGGCATCAAGGTCATCGACCTTCTCGCCCCTTACGCCAAGGGCGGCAAGATCGGCCTGTTCGGCGGCGCGGGCGTCGGCAAGACGGTTCTCATCCAGGAACTGATCAACAACATCGCCAAGGGCCATGGCGGCACGTCGGTGTTCGCAGGCGTGGGTGAGCGGACCCGTGAAGGCAACGATCTCTATCACGAATTCCTCGACGCGGGCGTCATCGCCAAGGACGCTGATGGCAATGCCATCTCCGAAGGCTCCAAGGTCGCCCTCGTTTACGGTCAGATGAACGAACCGCCGGGCGCGCGCGCCCGCGTCGCCCTGTCGGGTCTGACGATCGCGGAATATTTCCGCGACGTCGAAAATCAGGACGTGCTGTTCTTCGTCGACAACATCTTCCGCTTCACCCAGGCAGGCGCGGAAGTGTCCGCTCTGCTCGGCCGTATTCCGTCGGCCGTGGGCTATCAGCCGACCCTGTCGACCGACATGGGCCAGTTGCAGGAGCGCATCACCTCCACCAACAAGGGGTCGATCACCTCGGTGCAGGCCGTCTATGTTCCAGCGGACGATTTGACCGATCCGGCACCGGCAACCTCGTTCGCGCATCTTGATGCGACGACCGTTCTCAACCGCGCCATTTCGGAACTGGGCATCTACCCGGCGGTCGATCCGCTCGACTCCACCAGCCGCGTGCTGGAGCCGCGTACCGTGGGCCAGGAACATTATGACACCGCCCGCGCGGTCCAGTCGATCCTGCAAAAATACAAGTCGCTGCAGGACATCATCGCCATCCTGGGCATGGACGAGCTGTCCGAAGAGGATAAGCTGACCGTCGCCCGCGCGCGCAAGATCCAGAAATTCCTGTCGCAGCCCTTCCACGTCGCCGAAGTCTTTACCGGCATCAGCGGCAAGTTCGTGGCGGTCGAGGACACGGTCAAGTCGTTCAAGGCTGTGGTCGACGGCGAATATGACCATCTGCCCGAAAACGCCTTCTACATGGTCGGCGGCATCGACGAGGCCATTGAAAAGGCCAAGAAGCTGGCTGCCGAAGCGGCGTAAATCCAAATTCCCCTCCCGCTTGCGGGAGGGGTTAGGGGAGGGCCTGTCATGGGCTATCCCTGACCAACATCCCCTCCCCCGACCCCTCCCTAAAGGGAGGGGGGAGTAAGAAAAATGGCACTGCATTTTGAACTCGTGACCCCCGAAAAGCTCTTCCGGTCGGAGGATGTCTATCAGGTCGTGGTGCCCGGCACCGATGGCGACTTCGGCGTGCTGGAGGGTCATGCGCCCTTCATGTCGACCGTGCGCGACGGCAGCATCCAGATCTACGCGACCGCAGGCTCCACGCCGGAAATCATCCCGGTCGAGGGCGGTTTTGCCGAGGTCAATGAAAAGGGTCTGACGGTCCTGGCCGAAAAAGCCGGCTGATCACGGCACCTGACAACCGGCCAAACGTGGCGCGGTCATCCAGAGGGGCGCTCGACAGCGCCCCTTTTTGTTGGGTTTCACATCATTTGCAAAACCGACACCAAAATCCTCCCCTGCAAGGTTCGGCAGAGGCACGTGACTCTGCCGAAGGGGACCGCTGGCGTAGCCAGTGGTGGAGGGGTGTCGCCCTATCGAGAGGGTGACACCCCTCCGTCTGGCCTGCGGCCATCCACCTCCCCTTGCAGGGGAGGATGGGCTTTGTTCAACACGCCAATATCGGATTAGCAAACTGCATAATTGCGTTTTTATTGGTGATCACTCGTAGAACGGCCGGATTTCGATCTCGCTGGGTCCAGGCATCGGGTTGGGGCAGCGCTTGGCCCAGGCGACCGCTTCGTCCATGTCCCTGACATTCCAGAGCCAGAAGCCCGCGACCTGATCGCCGCTGGGCGTGAACGGGCCATCGATCACCGTGCGATCCGCGCCGTTGAACGCGATACGCTTGCCCTGCGATGTAGGGGTGAGGCCATCGGCGGCAACCAATATTCCAGCGTCGCGCAAAGCGTCATTATAGCGACCCATTGCCGCCATCATCTCGCTCGTCCAGGGTTCGGGGAACTGACCCGTTTCGCTATCTCCAGTCGCCTTCACCAACACCATAACCCGCATCCGCCGTCTCCCTGCTCAATGCAGGGCTATCGCGTATGACTTTGCGTCACCCCCAAACGTCATGCTGAATTTATTTCAGCATCCATTTATCGTCGCAGACAACGGCATGGGCTGGCGAAATGGACCCTGAAACAAGTTCAGGGTGACGAGTAAGATAGGCATGGTGTCATATGCGATAGCCCTGCTGTCCTATGGGGCAATGTTGGCAATCTGCATCCTTACCGCAACTTTTTTATGCATGGGGCGGGCAACGCCGATTGCCGCACTCGCCCCGCCTTGTCATGAACAAGCCCAATGATCGCCCCGCCCCCTTCCCCCGCGCTCCAGCGCCCTTTGCCCGGCGGCTGGCTGATCGCGTTGCTGGTCGGCTGGCTGGGCGTCGATCAGCTGCTGCTGTGGCGCTTTCTGGATGTCATGCCGCTCTGGGCCTATGGACTGGGCGCGCTGCTGATCGCGGCGCTCTGTGTCGCCATCGTCCGTTCGGCGCGCAGCTTTGCCGGGCCGACGCCTGCGACATGGCTCATTTGCGTCGGCGTAGCGACGATGCTGCTGGCGTTGGGGGGAGAAGGCCGCTTCTTCTACGCCAATATCGACTGGCAGGTGCGGTTCGCGGTGCTGCGCGACATGAGCGTCAATCCCTGGCCCTTCGTCTATACCACGCGCGGCGAACCCGACCTGCTGCGCGCGCCGATCGGCATGTTCCTGATCCCTGCGCTGGCGGCCAAGGCGCTGGACGGGCGCGCCGCCGACATCGCGCTGCTGGTGCAGAACAGCCTGCTGATCAGCACGTTGCTGGCTTTGGGGTCCACCCTGTTTGCGACACGACGCGCCAGGCTGATCGCGCTTGCTGTGGTGATCGGGTTCAGCGGCCTCGACGCGCTGGGGCGTATTCTGTTTCGCGGCGGGCTGTCGGATCATCTCGAAAACTGGGCCTATCTCCAATATTCATCGACCATCACGCTGGCCTTCTGGGTGCCGCAACATGCGCTGTCGGGCTGGATCGGCGCGCTGGGCTTCCTGCTGTGGCGGGCGGAAAAGCTGCCGCTGGGCGTCTATCTGGCGCTGCTGCCTTTGACCGCGCTCTGGTCGCCGCTGGGGCTGATGGGCGCAATGCCGTTCGCGGCGCTGGCGGGCATAAGAAGCCTGCGCGCCCGCGGCATCCACCCCGCTGACATCGCCCTGCCCGCACTCACCACACTACTGTGTCTTCCCGGTCTGCTCTATCTCAGCGCGGCAGGCGATGGGGTTGGCGTGCGGCTGATGGCGCTGTCGCCGCTGCAATGGGGCCTGTTCGAGCTGCTGGAGGTGCTGGTCTATGTCGCGCCGCTGGCACTTTTGGTCCACCGTCCCCGCTTTGGCCGCGATACGCTGGCGCTACTCACATTGTGGCTGATCGCCATTCCCTTCGTCCAGATTGGCGCGTCCACCGATTTCATGATGCGCGGGTCGATCTGCGCATTGACGATACTGGCCGTCATGGTCGCCGATGCCCTCCTCAACGCGCCCCGCGCGCGCCTGCCGCTGGTCGTGCTGCTGGCAATCGGGTCCGTCACTGGCATTGTGGAAATCCGCCGGGCGCTGGCACATACCGCCGCGCCGCAGGTCCGGTGCAGCCTGTTCAAGGCGTGGGACCAGAGTTTCGGCGATTTTCCGATCGACTCCTATGTCGCGCCATTGGGCAAGATGCCGTCGCTGGTGCGGCCCGCCAACCCCGCGCCGGTCAGTGCCGCCGAACCCGCCCGCTGCTGGGACGGGCCATGGCACCATCCCGACGATCCGTCAGGCTGACAAGATCGCGTAGAGCGACAGGCCGATGGGGAAGCGCATCCGACCAAGCAGATGCTGTTCCCAGCCGAATATCCGCCGCAACAGGCCGTTGACCGGCGGCGATGGCTGCGCGTCCAGCCCGCCCTTGCGCCCCAGCAGCCGATGCGCGGTCCGGATCGCAACCGCGAGGGGAAAGAGCAGGCTGTTGAAATAGCCGATCGCCTCGACCTTCAGTCCCGCCTCCTGCGCCACCGCGCGCAGCCCGGCCAGCGTATAGCGGCGCTTGTGATGGTGCAGCACATCATGGTCGGACCAGAGCCATGGCACCGCCGGAACGGTCAGCAATATCCGCCCCCCCTCCGCCAGCCGCGCGCGCAAAGCGGCAAGCGAGGCGCGATCCTCCTCCACATGCTCCAGCACGTCGAGCAGGGCAATCAGGTCATAGCGGGCACCGTCAAAACCGATCCGGCCGGGCAGCATTCCCGGTTCGATCCGGGCGATACCCCGTTCGCTGGCGTGGCGTCGCGCGTCATCATCATATTCCAGCGCATCGACGCTGCCATGGCGCGCCAGCATCGCCAGATTGCCCCCGGTGCCGCAGCCCGCCTCCAATATGCGCGCGTCGGCGCGCGGCGCAATCCGGGTGCGGATCAGCGCGTCCAATATGGCGCGGCGGGCGACGAACCACCAATGGCTCCCCTCCTGCGCGCTCAGGCTCGCATAGGCTGATCGGTCCATTCCTGTTCATCCCTGATTGGCGTGGCGACCGGGGCCACCGGCGCAGCGGACTGGTCCGCGACCACATAGAGCGGCCGCTGCCGCACTTCGCGCGCGACACGGCCGAGATATTCGCCGATGATGCCGAGGCTCAGCAGATTAAGCCCGCCCAGCCCCAGCACCGCGACCATGATGGAGGCATAGCCGGGCGTATCGACCCCGGTGATGATCGTATGCGCGACCAGAAAGGCGGCATAGGCAAAGGCCAGGCAGGCAATGCCGCCGCCAATATAGGACCAGATGCGCAGCGGCATGGTGGTCGATGCGGTGATGCCGTCGATCGCCAGCGACCAGAGCTTGCCCAGCCGCCATTTGGTCGTCCCCGTCCCGCGCGCGGCACGCACATAATCGACCGTGGCGACGCGAAAGCCGATCCAGCTGAACAGCCCCTTGTTGAACCGTGCCTGTTCGCCCAATTGCTTGATGACGTCCACGGCCTGCCGGTCGAGCAGGCGGAAGTCGCCGACATTTTCGGGTATGGGATAATCGGACAGGCGGTTGAGCAGGCGGTAGAAGGTGCTTGCGCTCGTCCGTTTGAACCAGCCGTCGGTGGACCGGTCTGTGCGGCGGGCGTTCACCACCTGCGCGCCCGCCAGCCAGTGGCGGACCATATCGACGATCACCTCCGGCGGGTCTTGCAGATCGACGTCGATCGGGATCACCGCGTCGCCGCAGGCATGGTCGATTCCCGCCGCAAGCGCCGCTTCCTTGCCGAAATTGCGCGACAAAGTGACGCAGCGCACGTCGGGATTGAGCCGCGCCAATATCGCCAATATGTCGCCGGTGCGGTCGCCGCTGCCGTCATTGACGAACAGATATTCCGCCCGCGCATCCGCGCCGATCAGCGCCAGCGCACGCCCCACCGCCGGACGCGCCGCCTCCAGAAACAGCGACAGGCTGTCCTGCTCATTATAGACGGGGATGACGATCGACAGGGTGCGCATGGGCGCGATGATCCTCACGGAAAAGCTGCCTCTGCTATCGGCCATAATGGTTAATAATGTTCTACCCTCGTCCGCCCATAAGAAGTCTATTAACCATTGTTGGTCATGACTTTACGCAAGAGCAACCGGAAGGAAGCGGTGCGTGAACTCCATATATGGCCGTCTGGCGTTGATCGGCCTAATGGCGATCCTCATCATGCTTCCCAATCTGTTGTGGGGACCAGGCGATACTGACGATGTGCGGTACAGCTTTGTCTGGGCGGAACAGTTCGGCAAGGCGATGGCGGCGGGCAACCTCTATCCGCGCTGGCTACCCGACAGCTTCCAAGGTCTGGGTAGCCCGTCCTTTTATTTCTACCCGCCCGCCAGCTACTGGCTGGCAGGGGGCCTCAAGGCCATCGGGCTGAGCACCCAGTTGGCGATCACCGCCAGCTTCACGATCCTGCTCGCCCTGTCAGGCGCGACAATGCACGCCTGGCTGGCAGATCGCGGCACGCGCCCCATGCTCGGCGCATTGCTTTATATGGCCGCGCCCTATCATCTGATGGACATTTATGTCCGCGGCGCACTGGCCGAAACGGCGGCCTTTCCGTTGCTACCCCTGGTCGCGCTGGGTATTGCGCGCCTGCCCAGGCGCAACGGATTCATCCTGCTCTGCCTGTCCTTCGCCGGATTGCTCATCACCCATCTTCCTATGGCGCTTCTAACGGGCCTGTTTCTGGTCCTGCCGTTGCTGGTCTGGCGGTTGCGTACTGATCGAACTGTCTTGCTGCCCGCTGCGCTGGCCGGCGCGCTGGCATTCGGGCTTGCGGCTTTCTACCTCGTTCCCGCCCTGACGCTCCAGCGCTATGCATCAACCCAGTGGCTGTGGGGACCATATCACCAACCCTCGTCCTGGTCGGCACTGTCGCCGCACTCCCTGATTTATCAGTTCCCGGCGTTCCTCGCTGTCGCGCCCGTCGCTATGCTCATTGCATCAAGGGCGCAGCAACCCTGGCGGCTTATCACATGGGTGACCGGCCTTGCCTCGCTTGGGCTGATCCCGTTCCTCTGGGACTTGCCGCTGTTGGGCCAGGTCCAATTTCCCTGGCGTCTCCTGGCAATTGTGGAGTTTGCTGCCATAACCGCCTTCATGTCTGCCCGGCCCCAACCTTGGGCCGCGCGACTGGCCGCCATTCTTGCCGTATTTGCCTATGGGCATTGGACCCAACGGACAGTGGACAGCTTTTCCCGACCGGTGGATTTCCCGGCATTGGCGCGCGATCTGCCCGATGCGGCGGAATATCTGCCGACCGGCTTTGACGGCAAGCTCATCCGAACAACAGATCGGATGATGGATTTGCGCCAATGGCAAGGTCTGCCACGCAGCGATGTCGTGACGGTAAAGCGGCCCGGCCCTGTCACAGTCGGTCGCGCCGCCTTCCCGATCTGGCAGGTTGAGCGCGAAGGGGTAACGATCCCGTCCGCTGGGCCAATACTGCATTTCGTGGCGCCCACACCCGGCACCTATCGCATCGAACGGGTGCGGCTGTGGCAGGAAAAAGTCGGCGCGACGATCAGCCTGATCGCGCTGCTGGGGCTGGCGCTGCTGATCCTTCGCCGCCGCATTAGCCATTTGTCAAAGTTTCCATCTTATTCACCTTCCCAAGCCCTATCTGATCGGCCTTCTTTCGGGCGGCTTCGATCGCGAATTACTGGCGGAGACCTATGAGCGCCTTTGGACGGAAAAATGGACCTGCTGGCATCAAGCCCGGCTTTGGCGTCGCCCGGCCGATGCAGGGTGGCGGCGCACCCAAGGACGAACCGCGCGGCGGTGACCAATTCCCCCCGCTCGACATCGCCGCCTTGCCGGGCGAAACCAGCTTCGATCCGCTCACCGCGCCGACCAGCCAGATGCAGCGCAATGCCGATGCGATCCAGCGCCTGTCCGACCGCGCCAATCACGAACATGTGGCTGACGCCGGGCCGCAGGGTTTTGAAGCCAGCGTCCACAAGATCAAGGAACAGGTGCTGCCCCGCCTGCTGGAGCGGGTCGATCCTGAAGCTGCCGCCACCCTGACCAAGGATGAACTGGCCGAGGAATTCCGCCCGATCATCATGGAAGTGCTGGCGGAGCTGAAGCTGACCCTCAACCGGCGCGAACAGTTCGCGCTGGAAAAGGTGCTGGTCGATGAATTGCTGGGCCTGGGGCCGCTCGAAGAATTGCTGTCCGACCCGGACGTGACCGACATCATGGTCAACGGCCCGGACCAAACCTATATCGAAAAAAAGGGCAAGCTGATCATTGCCCCGATCAAGTTTCGCGACGAGGAGCATCTGTTCCAGATCGCGCAGCGGATCGTCAGCAAGGTCGGCCGCCGCGTCGACCAGACCACCCCGCTGGCCGACGCCCGCCTGCCCGACGGCAGCCGCGTCAACGTCATCGTGCCGCCGCTGTCCCTGCGCGGCACCGCCATCTCGATTCGTAAATTTTCGGCCAAGCCGATCACCATCGACATGCTGGCCCAATGGGGCGCGATGAGCCCCAAGATGGCGACGGCGCTCAAGATCGCCGGGGCCTGCCGCTTCAACATCGTCATTTCGGGCGGCACCGGTTCGGGCAAGACCACGATGCTCAATGCCCTGTCGAAGATGATCGATCCGGGCGAGCGCGTGCTGACGATCGAGGACGCCGCCGAATTGCGGCTGCAACAGCCGCACTGGCTGCCGCTGGAAACCCGCCCGGCCAATCTGGAGGGCAATGGCGCCATCACCATTGGCGATCTGGTCAAGAACGCCCTGCGTATGCGCCCGGACCGGATCATCCTGGGCGAAATTCGTGGCGCGGAATGTTTCGATCTGCTTGCCGCGATGAACACGGGCCATGACGGCTCCATGTGTACGCTCCACGCCAACTCACCCCGTGAATGCCTGGGCCGTATGGAAAATATGATCCTGATGGGGGACATTAAAATCCCCAAGGAAGCCATTTCCAAGCAGATCGCCGACTCGGTGGATCTGATCATCCAGGTCAAGCGCCTGCGCGACGGTTCGCGCCGCATCACCAACGTGACCGAGGTGATCGGCATGGAAGGCGACGTCATCGTCACCCAGGAATTGTTCAAATTCGAATATCATGACGAGGATGACAGCGGCAAAATCGTCGGCGAATATCGGTCGATGGGCCTGCGTCCCTACACGCTGGACAAGGCGCGCATGTTCGGCTTCGATCAGCCTTTTCTGGAAGCCTGCCTGTAACGAATCATGGCTGGCGGGGATTTCCCCTCCAGCCCCCTTGCTTCCACTCGCTACGACCGGCACACCCCTCTTCTGACGTATCGAGAGAGGACTGCCGATGAACCGTCTCGCCCGTGCCGGACTGCTGCTGACCGGCCTTGCCCTGCCCGCTTTGCCCCTGATGGCCCAACATGCCGGCCATGGCGATCATGCCGCGCACAAGGCGGCTGACCCAATTGCCGCCGCCATCGCCGCGCCCAGCCGCACACCGACCAATGTCCTGCGCGACACATATCGCCACCCGGCCGAAACATTGGCCTTTTTCGGTGTCACACCGACCCAGACAGTGGTGGAATATTCCCCCAGCGGTGGCTGGTACACCGAAATATTGGCGCCGTTGCTGCGCGATCAGGGCAAATTCTACGCGCTGCAACCCACCGGTCGCTATCTGGATGGCTACAGGACATTCCTGGCCGCCAAGCCTGATGTCTATGACAAGGTGATGGTGGTCGCCCACCCCGAAGCGACCGCGACGATCCCCGCCAACAGCGTGGACACGGTGCTGACCTTCCGCAATGTCCATAATTTGGTGATGGGCGGGACGGAGGCGGCGACCTTCGCCGCCTTCTTCGCCATGCTCAAGCCCGGCGGCACGCTGGGCGTGGTCGATCATCGCCTGCCCGAAACCCGCGACAGCGCGCTGGAAAAGACGAGCGGCTATCTCAAAGTCTCCACCATCCGCCGCATCGCGGAGGCCGCCGGTTTCACCTATGTCGGCGCGTCGGAAGTGAACGCCAATCCCAAGGATACGGCGGACTGGGCCAAGGGCGTCTGGACCCTGCCCCCGGTGCTGACCAACAAGGATGTCGATCGCGACAAATATCTGGCGATCGGCGAAAGCGACCGGATGACGCTGAAATTCGTCAAGCCGCTGCAATAGGCCCTAACCGGTTGCGCCACGGCGCAACCGGGCTAAGGCGGAGCGGTGACGCCCTCCCCGCCCCAACCCCGACCGCACCGGCCTCTTTTTGCCATCGGGCTGCGGCTGACGGCCGTCATCTGCCTGTCGATCATGTTCGTGACCGTGCGCGTGGTCGATGGACGGGGCGTGCATGTCGTCGAATCGCTTTTCTATCGTCAGGCGCTCGCCCTGCCCTTCGTGCTCGGCTGGGTGGCGATGGCCGATGGCCTCCGCACCGTGCGCACCAACCGCATCCGCGTCCATGCCAGCCGGATGATGCTGGGGCTGAGCAGCATGTTGCTCAATTTCCTCTCCTATATCCTGCTATTGCCCGCCGAAGCGGCGACGATCGGCTTTACCATGCCGATTTTCGGCACGATCCTGTCGGCGCTGATCCTGCGGGAGGCGACGGGCATCCATCGCTGGGGGGCCGTGTTGATCGGCTTTGTCGGGGTGCTGGTGATGATCCGGCCCGATGCCGGCCATTTCCCGCTACAGGGGGTCGCGGTCGCCATCGCCGCTGCCTTCGTGACGGCCAGCGTCAGCCTGGTGCTGCGCGAACTGGGCCGGACCGAAAGCGCAGGCGTGGTGGTGTTCTGGTTCACCACGCTGTCGATGATCCCGCTGGGCATCGCCATGCCCTTCTTCGCACAGATGCATGATCCGGTCACTTGGGGGCTATTACTGCTGATCGGCCTGTTCGGCGGCATCGCGCAGCTTTGCCTGACCGCCGCGCTGCGATGGGGGCCGGTGTCGGTGGTGCTGCCAATGGACTATAGCGCGATCATCTGGACGACGCTGCTAGGCCTGGCGATCGGCGAACCATGGCCGCTGGCGACGACCTGGATCGGGGCAAGCCTGATCATCGCCAGCGGTCTCTATATTGCCTGGCGCGAACATGTCCGCGGCAAAGCGGCGGTGCCTACGACAGCAACTCTGCATCCAGACTGATGTCGGCCTTCAGCAATTTGGAAATGGGGCAATTGGCCTTCGCCTTGCCCGCCAGATCCTGAAATGTCGCATCATCCACGCCGGGGATGCTGGCCTTGAGCGTCAGATGGCTGGCGGTGACGGCAAAACCATCGTCCAGCTTTTCCAGCGTGACGACCGCCTTCGTATCCATCTTGGTTGCGGTCAACCCAGCTTCACCCAGGATCAGCGACAGCGCCATGGTGAGCAGGAGGCGTGGGCCGCGGCGATCAGTTCTTCGGGGTTGCTGCCCGGCACGCCTTCAAAACGGGTAGCAAATCCATAGGGATAGGCATCCAGCGCGCCGCTCTGGGTCGATATCGCACCCTTGCCGTCCTTCAGCCCGCCGCTCCACACCGCGGACCCGCTGCGATTGATCTTCATAATTCTTTCTCCTGCTTTTGCCGACAAGGAACCCGCGAGCACCCCCGTAGTTGCATCCTTATAATCCTTCTTGTGCAGGAGAGTGACAATGTCCGACACGACACTGGAACATCATGGCGATCTGATCGCGTCCGATCGGGTCGAAGGCACCGCCGTCTACAACCGGCAGGGCGAGAAGCTCGGCAAAATCTCCAACTTTATGGTCGACAAGCTGTCGGGGCAGGTCCGTTATGCGGTGCTGTCCTTTGGCGGCTTTCTGGGCATGGGGCATGACCATTATCCCCTGCCCTGGTCCATGCTGAATTACGACACGCAGCAGGGCGGCTATGTGGTCGACCTCGACCGCAAGCTGCTGGAGGACGCGCCGCGCCACATGGCCGATGAGCGCCCCGATTATGACGATGGCTATGGCCGCAACGTCTATCAATATTATGGACTGATCTACCCCTGGTAAGGGCTGGCGGGCGGACAGACGGCAGCAGCAAAGCCGCCTGCCCGCCCGCACCTTCCGGTCGCCCAGATTTCGACACATTTTGTCGCTTGCCCATTGTCTACCATAAGAATAGAATTATCGCCATCGCCTGGATAGACAGGATGAGGACCAGACCATGGAGCGATTCGGATTTTCGGGTGACACGCGCCAGCCGGTCGTGCTGACCATCCCTGGCCTGAACAATAGCGGGCCGGGCCACTGGCAAAGCCTTTGGGAGGAAACACGCGGCGATTGCGAGCGGGTTGATCTGGGCAGCTGGGCCAGCCCCAACCGCAATGCCTGGGTCACGCGGCTGGACGCAGCAATCCGCGCCGCCAACGGCCCCGTCATCCTGGCCGCGCACAGCCTGGGCTGCATGGCCGTCGCCTGGTGGGGCGCGTTGCAGAGCCAGGCCTATGGCTGGCCAGTAACCGGCGCACTGCTGGTTGCGCCGCCCGATTGCGACCGGATGGAAACCCCCGAAACGATCGGCGGCTTTGGCCCCACCCCGCGCGCGCCGCTGCCTTTCCCGTCCATCCTGGTGGCCAGCCGGGACGACCCTTATATCTTCTTCGAGCGCGCTCACAGCATCGGCAAATATTGGGGCAGCGAATTTGTGGATGCGGGCCATGTCGGCCACATCAACGCCGATTCGGGCCTTGGCGAATGGAGTTTTGGGCAGGGGCTGCTCGAACGGCTGATCGACAATGCGCAGGAACAGGCGTCCGCGATGCGCCAGTCCCGTCCGGCCATGCCACTGGCGCGACAGACGCAGGCTCCTGTGGGCCTGCGCGCTCATCCCTGACCTCACCCCAAGGGGCGCGACAAGAGAAACTTGCGCGCCCCTTATATTTGCTTTTTTGTCTATCAATAAAGTTGAGATAATAAGCGGGAAAGAGGTTAAACATGACAGACACCAAACCAACTGACTTCCGTAATGGCCGCGCCGACACGCAACGGTCCGACATCATAACCAGCATCGACAAGGTGCGCGGCGTGCTGGCGGGACTGAAGTTCGGATCGATCACGCTGACCGTCCATGACGCCCGCGTGGTCCAGATCGACGTGACCGAAAAGACGCGCCTGACCAGCTGAGCAGAGCTGGCGCGCACCAGAGTTACCGGGTCGCACGACCCATTTGGCTGGGGATGAGCCACATTTCATCATCCCGAAATACCAGGCTTTGACCGGACCACCGGAAATGCCGCGATCAAATAAACACCGGACCGCCGGAAAAAGGGGACCATCATGATTGCGCGTTTTCTGTTGCTTGCCAGCGTGGCAAGCGCCTCCCTCATCACGCCTGCCGCCTTTGCGCAGGACGCCACGCCGCAGCCGGTCGATCCGGCCGTCGAAACGCAGAATCCGCGCAGCGACGTCATCGTCGTGACCGCCCGCCGCCGTCAGGAAACCGCGCAGGAAGTGCCGCTGGCGATTTCCGTGGTGAAGGGCGACAGCATCGAGGCGACCGGCAATTTCAACATCGTGAAGCTGCAGCAACTCGCCCCGACGCTCCAGGTCTATACCACCAACCCGCGCAATACGTCGGTCAACATCCGTGGCCTCGGCGTGCCGTTCGGCCTGACCAGCGATGGCTTTGAACAGGGTGTCGGCATCTATGTCGACGACGTTTATAACAGCCGCGTCGCCGCCGCGACCTTCGACTTCCTTGACGTCAATCAGGTTGAAGTGCTGCGCGGGCCGCAGGGCACGCTCTATGGCAAGAACACCACGGCAGGCGCGATCAACATCACGACCAACCAGCCGACCTTCGATTTTGAGGGCCGCGCCGAACTGACCGTCGGCAACCTCAATCTCAAACAGGCGAAGGCCGCTATCTCCGGCCCGCTGTCGGACACGGTCGCGGTGCGCGTCGCCATGGCATCGACCAGCCGTCGCGGCACGCTCTACAATGTGACGAGCCAGCGCTGGATCAACGAGCAGGACAATCTGGGCCTTCGCGGTCAGTTGCTGTTCAAGCCCAGCGAGGATTTCAGCATCACCCTGTCGGGCGATTACAGCAAGCAGGACCCTGAATGCTGCGGCACCACCTTCGTGCGCGTTGGCAAGACCCAGCGCCCGCTCAACCGCCAATATGATGCGCTGGCCGCCGCGCAAAATTATGTCGTGCCCAGCCGCAATCCCTATGACCGGCTGACTGATCTGGACAGCAACCTGAACGCTGGCAACAAGATTGGCGGCGTGTCGGCCAAGATCAAATGGGATGTCGGCCCCGGCACGCTGACGTCGGTCACCGCCTGGCGCTTTTGGGACTGGAAGCCGGAAAATGATCGCGACTTTACCGGCCTGTCGATCGTTTCGAGATCGCAAAACCCCTCGCAGCAGGACCAGTATAGCCAGGAATTCCGCTATAATTACGAAAGCCAGGATGTCGATTTCGTCGTCGGCCTGTTCGGCTTCAAGCAGCGGATCGACACCCAGGGCACAGAACAGCAGGGCGACGACGCCGCGCAATGGAGCCTTGCCCCTTCCACCGATCCGGCCAACCCGGCCAATAATCCCGCGACACTCGCCGGTCTGACCGCCAGCAACACCCAATATCTCAAGGCTGACAGTGCCGCGCTGTTCGGTCAGCTGAGCTGGAAAGTGACCGACGCGCTGACGATCCAGCCGGGCCTGCGCCTGAACTATGACAAGAAATCGGGCTTTTATCAGCGCGTCGTCACCAATGCGCAGGGTCAGGCCATCAGCTGCACCACTGTCGCCGAACCGGGGACCATCAAGGGTACGACCCAGCAATGTGGCGTCTATCAGCCACAGGTCAGCGCGCCCTCCGACAGCGCATGGAATTTCACCTACGACTTCAACATCAATTACAAGATCGCCCGCGACGTGCTGGCCTATGCAACCTATGCCAAGAGTTTCAAGACGCTGGGGATCAACCAGAACGGCCTGCCGCTCAACGCCGACAATACGGTCAATTACGACGCCAGCACGGTGAAGCCGGAATCGGTCAACCATTATGAAATCGGCCTCAAAACCCAGTTCTTCGATCGCCGGGCCACCTTCAACCTCACCGCCTTCCGCACAGATATCAAGAATTTCCAGGCAACGGTGAATGGCGGCCAGTTCGGCACGGTGCGCGGCTACCTCGCCAACGCGGGCAAGGTCCGGTCGCAGGGGATCGAGGCAGACTTCAAGATCGTCGCCAGCGATCGCTTCACCGCCTATGCCAATGGTGCCTATACCGACGCCAAATATAAGAAGTTTGTGGACGCGCCCTGCCCGCCCGAATTGTCGGGCGGCACGTTCCAGGCGGCCAATGCAACACCGGACTATTCGCAGCCGGGCGTGCCGGGTGCGCTTAGCCCGCGCCAGTGCGACATTTCGGGTGCCGACCTGCCGGGCGTATCCAAATGGGCCTTCTCCTACGGTGCGGAGATCAACCAGCCGGTGACGCTGCTGGCGAAGGAAGGTCAGGTCTATTTCGGCGTGGACGGCAATTACCGCTCGCACTGGAACAGCAATGCCTCGCCATCGATCTACACCAATGTGAAGGGCTATGCGCTGACCAACTTCCGCGCCGGTTTCCGGGGCGAAGGGTTCGATGTGTTTGGCTGGGTCCGCAACGCGCTCGACGTCGATTATATCGAAACCCTGCAGGTCGCACCCGGCAACACCGGCCTGATCGCCGGCCAGCCCGGCGATCCGCAAACCTGGGGCGGCACGATCAAATTCAGCTTCTGATCCGCAAATTATCCAGCTCACCCCCGGCGGGGCGGCAGCAATGCCGCCCCGTTTGCGTTGCGGGGCGCAATAGACTATATATGGTCCGAATTTGATCGAGGATCACTATCATGCGCTATTCCACCCGGATCAAGCCGATCAGCTATTTCAAGGCAAATGCCGCCGAAATCCTCGCCGACCTCAGCGAGGGTGCCGAGCCGATGATCCTCACCCAAAATGGTGAAGCGAAGGCCATCGTGCAGGACATTCGCGATTATGAAAAGACCCAGGAAACACTGGCGATGCTCAAGATATTGGCGCTGGGGATGGAAGATTTACGAGCCGGTCGCGTCAAACCCCTAGAGGAGGTCGTCGCTCGATTGAAGGATCGTGGTCAGGACGAAAATGGCTGAACCGCCATATCCGATCAAAGTCACCAGCGACGCCGAGAATGATCTGGCGAGTATCCATGCCTATATGGCAGCACACCGCTCCGCCGACGATGCCGATGCTCTGATCGACCGTCTGGTAGAACGCATGAATGCACTGCGCGACTTCCCGTTGCGTGGCACGGTTCCGCAGGAAATGGCCGTTCTGGGCGAGGATGCGTATCGCCAGATCGTTCAACCGCCCTATCGCATCATCTATCATTTCACTGGCGCGTTCGTCCTCATCCTCATGATTGCCGATGGCCGTCGCGACATGCAGGCACTGTTGAGCCAGCGCCTGCTGGGCCAGTAAGACCACCCCCGCCCCTCCGGCATTTGCGCCCCGCGCCCCGGTGCGGTAGAGCGCCCCCATGTCCACGACCTTCACGCTCGACACGTCGACCAGCCGCGCTACGCCCACCCCTGCGCCGATGAAGCGCCTGACCGTGCCCGCCATCCAGCGGCGCAAATTTGAGGGGAAAACAGCCGAGCCGCTGGTAATGCTGACCGCCTACACCGCGCGGCAGGCGCAATTGCTCGACCCGCATTGCGACATGCTGCTGGTCGGCGATTCGCTGGGACAGGTGATTTACGGCCTGCCCTCTACCCTCGCGGTCACGCTCGACATGATGTGCGCCCATGGCGCGGCGGTAGTGCGCGGCAGCTATCATAGCGTCGTCGTGGTCGACATGCCGTTCGGCAGCTATGAAGCCTCGCCGCAACAGGCCTTTGCCAGCGCCAGCCGCATCATGGCGGAAACCGGCGCGGCGGCGGTCAAGCTGGAAGGCGGGCAGGTGATGGCGGAGACGATCGCCTTCCTCAGCCAGCGCGGCATCCCGGTCATGGCCCATGTCGGCCTGACCCCCCAGGCGGTCAATGCGCTGGGCGGCTATGGCGCACGCGGCAAGAGCCAGGAAGAACATGCCAAGATCATGGCCGACGCCCGTGCCGTCGCGCAGGCGGGTGCCTTTGCCCTGGTGCTGGAAGGGGTGATGGAGGAACTGGCCGTCGCCATCACCGACAGCGTCGATGTGCCGGTGATCGGCATTGGGGCATCGGCCCATTGTGACGGGCAGGTGCTGGTGACCGAAGATATGCTGGGCATGTTCGAACGGGTGCCGCGCTTCGTCAAACGCTTCGACAATATCGCGCAAACCATCACCAGCGCAGCGGAGCGTTATGCCGCCGATGTGCGGGCGCGCAGCTTTCCGACCGAAGAACAGGTCTATCGCCCGAAAAAGTGATTTGCCTGTGGCATAAGCGCCGCTATTGATCGCGCCTTCTGCCCATCTGTTTCTGATCCATGTCCCGGAGAATATCGTGGCCCTGACGCCGCAAAATAGCGAAGCCTTCATGCGTGAAGTCGATGAAGCAGTCCGTCAGGACCAGCTTTTGACCGTGTGGCAGCGCTATGGGCGCTGGATATTGGTCGCGGTCGTGGCGGGACTCGCGGCCTTTGGCGGCTGGCTCTACTGGCAGCATCATAGCAAGACCCAGTCCGAAGCCGTGTCGGAACAGATGGACGCCGTGCTGGCGACCGCCACCGGCGGCGGCACGCCCGATGCCAAGCAGCTGGACGCGCTGACCAAGGCCAGCCAGCCGGGCTATCGCGCGTCGGCTTTGCTGGTGCAGGCCGGGACAGCCTCGCGCAAGGGCGACGCCAAGGGCGCAATCGCTCTTTATGGCGCGATGGTCGCGGATACCGGGCTGGACCAGCCCTATCGTGATCTGGCGCTGATCCGCCAGACCGCGCTGCAATTTGAAACGCTAAAGCCGCAGCAGATCGTCGATCGCCTGAAACCGCTGGCGATCGAGGGTGCGCCCTGGTTCGGCAGCGCGGGCGAACTGGTCGCCATCGCTTATATGAAGATGGGCAAGAATGACCTCGCCGGGCCGCTGTTCGCCGGAATCGCCAAGGACGCCAATGTCCCCCAGTCGATCCGTTCACGCGCGCGACAGATGGCAGGTTTATTGGGGATCGACGCGGTTGAATTGCCCGCTGATCCGGCACAGGGATGAATGAGCGCATGGGAATGGACAGCATGAAGACAAAAGCGCCCATTGGCCGCGCCGTGACGCTCACCCTGATGATCGCGCTGCTGGCCGGCTGCGGCATCGTCGGCGGCAAGAAGGGCGGGCCCAAGACCCCTGTGCTGGGCAACCGCGTGTCCATCCTGAACAATGAACAGGGTGTCGAGGTCGAACCGGCGCTGGCCGACGTGCCGGTCGCCCTGCCTGCCCCTTATGTCAACGATCAATGGGCGCAGCCGGGTGGCGACCCGTCCAAGGCGATGGGCAATGTCTCGCTGGGCGGATCACCCACGCAGGTGTGGAGCGCCTCGATCGAGGGCAGCTCGCCGCAGGCGCGCCTTGCCGCGTCGCCGGTCGTGTCAGGCGGCAAGCTGTTCGTGACCGACGCTGGCGCGCATGTCATCGCGTTCGACGCGGCGAGTGGCGGCAAATTGTGGCAGACCAGCCTGCCTGCCGAGGGCAAGGGCAATGGCCGTTCGCTCTTCGGCGGCGGCGTCAGCGTCCTGGGCGACCGGGTGTTCGCCAGCACGGGTCTGGGCGACGTATTCGCGCTCAACGCGGCCGACGGGGCGATCATCTGGAAGAAGCATCTGGCCGGGCCGCTGCGCGGCGCACCGACGCTGGAAAATGGCCATGTCTATGTGATGGGTCAGGACAACCAGATTTTCGCGCTCAACCAGTCCGATGGTGAAACCCAGTGGACCGACAGCGGCACGTTGCAGGTGACCGGTGTGTTCGGCGTCGCCGCCCCCGCCGCCGCCCAAGGCACGGTGATCGCGGGCTATAGCTCAGGCGAACTGACCGCCTATCGCTACGAAAATGGCCGGACCCTGTGGGGCGACGCGCTCTCGCGTACCAGCATTTCGACCGCTGTTGCCACGCTGACTGATATCGATGCCGACCCGGTGATCGACCGGGGCCGGGTATTCGCCATCGGTCAGGGCGGCCGCATGGCCTCCTATGAACTGACCAGCGGCCAGCGCCTGTGGGAAATCAACATTGCGGGCATCTCCACCCCGTCGGTGGTCGGCGAATGGGTGTTCGTCGTCACCAGCGACGCCCGCCTGCTCTGCGTCGCGCGCGCCACCGGCAAGATCCGCTGGGTCAGCCAACTGCGCCGCTGGCAGAAGGAAAAGAAGAAGGACAAGGCGATCCGCTGGACCGGTCCTGTTCTGGCGGGCAATCGCCTGATCGTCGTGTCCACGCGCGGCCAGATGGTCTATGTCGATCCCACCAATGGCAGCGTGCAGGCGCAAGTGGACATGGATCGCTCCATGTCGCTCTCGCCCATCGTTGCCAACAACATGCTTTATCTGCTTGCCGATGATGGAAAATTGACGGCACTCCGCTAAGAGCAACAATCATGCTAGATGTGCTCCCGCGAAGGCGGGAGCCCAGTTCCACCTTACGGACTGGGCTCCCGCCTTCGCGGGAGCACCGCATTTGTCGATTTTGAATTTGTCAGAAGGAAACGGGCCTCCATGCTGCCCACAGTAGCCATTGTCGGGCGGCCCAATGTGGGCAAGTCCACCCTCTTCAACCGCCTGGTCGGCAAGAAGCTGGCGTTGGTCGATGACCAGCCCGGCGTCACCCGCGACCGGCGGGAGGGCGAAGCGCATCTGCTCGGCCTGGACTTCATCATCGTCGATACTGCCGGTTATGAAGATGAGGACGCCAACAGCCTGCCCGGCCGGATGCGGATGCAGACCGAGGCGGCAGTCGAAAATTGCGACCTCGCTTTGTTCATGATCGACGCGCGCGCGGGCATCACCCCGCTGGACGAGGAAATCGCCCGCTGGCTGCGCGCCAATGATGCGCCGGTCGTGCTGGTCGCCAACAAGGCGGAGGGCAAGGCCGCCGACGATGGCGTGATGGAATCCTTCAGCCTGGGGCTGGGCGAACCGATCCCCTTTTCCGCCGAACATGGTCAGGGCATGGCCGACCTGTTTCAGGCGCTGCTGCCGTATCTGGAAAAAGAAGATGACGAGCCGCACGAAAAGGAATTTTACGAGGATGACGAGAGCGCCCCGCTCAAGCTCGCCATCGTCGGCCGCCCCAATGCGGGCAAATCCACGCTGATCAACCGGCTGCTGGGCGAAAACCGTCTGCTGACCGGCCCGGAAGCGGGCATCACCCGCGACAGCATCGCCGTCGACTGGATGTGGATCAGCGACGAAGGGCAAGAACGCCCCGTCCGCCTGATCGACACCGCCGGGATGCGCAAACATGCCAAGGTGCAGGACAAGCTGGAAAAGCTGGCCGTCACCGATGGTCTGAACGCTGTGAACTTTGCCGAAGTCGTCGTGCTGCTGCTCGATTCGACCCGCGGGCTGGAGGCGCAGGATCTGCGCATCGCCGACAAGGTGCTGGAGGAAGGACGCGCGCTCGTCGTTGCGCTCAACAAATGGGATACGGTCGAACATGGTTCGGCCCTCTATCAGGGCATCAAGCAGGCACTGTTCGATGGTCTCGCACAGGTGCGCGGCGTGCCGATCATGACCGTGTCGGCCGCGACCGGCAAGGGGCTGGACGACCTGATCCGCGTCGCGTTCGAAACCCGCACCACCTGGTCGAAGCGCGTGTCCACCGGCGTCCTCAACCGCTGGTTTGAGAGCGCGCTGGAGGCCAATCCGCCGCCAGCGCCCGGCGGCAAGCGGATCAAGCTGCGCTACATCACCCAGGCCAAGACCCGCCCCCCCGGCTTCATCCTGTTCGGCACGCGGCTTGACGATCTGCCCGAAAGCTATCGTCGCTATCTGGTCAATGGCATCCGCAAGGAACTGGGCTTTGGCGCGGTGCCGGTGCGATTGACGCTGCGCAGCGCCAAAAACCCGTTCGGCAAATAGGCGCGATGGCCGATCCGGTCATCGTCCATGCGCGCGGCATGAAATGTCCCTGGCCCGCCCTGCGCGCGGCACGGGCCATGCGCGATGCGCACGCTATTATGATCGAAGCGGACGACCCGATTGCCGGGCGCGAACTGGAAGCGCTCGCCCGGCAACATGGCTGGTCCTTTGCGATCCTCGACACGCATCGTTATGCGCTGTCGCAATTAACACCGGATTGAACCAACTAATCCATTGCTGATCGCCACGCTTTAACGCTCTGTTTACATGCACCGCCTATTTTCTCGTTGTTAGAGCAAGGAGTGGCACGGGTGCCTCATCAAGAAACCGATCTGGTGAATTGGAGCGATTTTGCACGCACCCGCGGTGAGCTGGGTACGGCATTTCTGCGCATCCTTGGCTATTTCCGGGAAGATGGTGCCAAATCCATCGGTGCGGTCGAGGATGCTTTCCGCGCCCGCAATGCCGCCGCGTTGGTGACGCCCGCCCATACGCTCAAGGGCGAATCGGCGCAATTTGGTGCCTATCGGCTGAGCGCCATGGCCGAAGAAATTGAAATGGTCGCCCGCCGCTGCGTGGAAACGCGGGAAAGCCCGGACGAATTGATCGAAACCGTCGTCGCGCTGCGCCCCTGCTTTACCGAGACGATGGCGCTGCTGGACCGCGACGCCAACCCGCTGGTCGCGCGTCGTCCGGTGACATTTGGTCGCCGCACCGACACCCCGGCACAGGGCTTTGGTCGCGCCGTCTGATTTTCCCGTATTGAAATAAAACCCATCATGCCCCCATATGGCAGGCATGACACGCTTTTCCATGCTCGACCTCGTCCCCGTCCGTGAAGGGGACAGCGTCGCCACCGCGCTGGCCAATGCCGCCGATCTTGCCGCCCATGCCGAAGCGCTGGGCTATCATCGCTACTGGGTGGCCGAACATCATGGCATGGCGGGCATCGCGTCGGCCGCCACCTCCGTGGTGCTGGCCCATATCGGCCATGCGACCTCCACCATCCGTATCGGCGCAGGTGGCATCATGCTGCCCAACCATGCCCCGCTGCTGATCGCCGAACAATTTGGCACGCTCGCCGCCTTGTTCCCCGGCCGGGTCGATCTGGGGCTGGGTCGCGCGCCCGGTTCCGACCAGCGGGTGGCACAGGCGATCCGCCGCAATCTGGCGGGCGGCGCGGACCAGTTCCCGCGCGACGTGATGGAGTTGCAGGCCTATTTTGCGGGCGATGATCGGCTGGGCATTCAGGCGACACCGGGCGCGGGCGAGGATGTGCCGCTATGGATATTGGGGTCCAGCTTCTATGGCGCGCAACTCGCCGCCGCGCTTGGCCTGCCCTATGCCTTCGCCTCCCATTTCGCACCCGGCGCACTGGACGAGGCGATCGCCATCTACCGCCGCGACTTCCGCCCGTCGGCGCAGCTCAAAACTCCCTATGTCATGGCGGGCTATAATGTCTTTGCCGCCGACAACGCCGACGAAGCGCAGCTGCTCGCCAGTTCGATGCAGCAGGCGTTCGTCCGCCTGCGCACCGGCCAGCCGGGCAAGCTCCAGCCGCCGGTGGAGGGCTATTATGACAGCCTGCCACCGCAAGCGCAGGCGATGCTGTCCGACGTGCTGAGCGTCTCCAGCATCGGCACCCAGGCCGATGTCGAGCGCGACATTGCCGCTTTTCTACGCCGCACCCAGGTCGACGAACTGATCCTCACCGGCCAGATCCATGATGTGGCTGCGCGCAAACGCAGCTTCGCCATTGCAATGGCCGCCGCACAGGCGCTTACCGCTCGCGAACCGGCCTGATCCGTCCGCCGCTCAGCATAGTGGCCGCACCGGGCGCGATCCGGCGCAGCAGCGTGGCGATCAGCATGACCGCGCCGAGCACCAGCAGCGGCTGGATCAGCAGATAGAGCGGATAGAGCGGCGATCCGAGCGACCCGAACAGCTCGCCCAGCAACGGGCCGAACAGCCAGATCAGGATCAGGTGCGCACAGAAGAGGAAGAAGACGAACGGCTCGATCCGCAGCAATACGCCACGCACACCGCTCCCCGCCAGCGCCCAGGCCAGCCGCCAGAAAGCGAGCGCCGCCGCGATCCGCACCGCCAGATCGATGGCATTGCGCACCAGCACGGGCGGCAACTCCGCCAGCCCGACCATCACATAAAGCTGGACGCTGATCAGCAGCGCAAAGGGCAGCACTGCCCCCGCCAGCGGCAGCGCTATCGCCCGCCGCTCCCACCCGCCACGCCGGGCAAGGATGCCGAGCGTGAAGAAGCACAGGATCGACGCCCGCATGAGCACCGGCGGCCCCAGCCCTGCGACATGCGCCGCCGCCGCCGCAATGACCACCATCCACAGCGTCCATCCCGGCGATCGCACCAGCAGCGGCGCTACAACCATGCACAGGAACAGATCGCGCAAAAACGGCATCTGGACATTGATGTCGGGATTGCGGCTGACGATCAGCACCTCCTGCACCACCCACCAGAGTGATGTCGGCACCGGCGCGCTCAGCGACCCGAACCAGGCCACGCCCGACACCAGCAGGATCGCCAGCCCGTTCCACAGGATCATCGGCAGCAGGATCGTCCGTGCCTTGCGCCAGACATGGCCCCGCCAGTGCCGCGCGCTCTCCGACCCCGCCACCAGCCAGCCGGAAATCAGCCCCAGCAGCGGCACCGCGCTGCGCCCGAATATCTCCATCAGCGCCCAGCGCAGAGTCTCCTGCCCCGTGCCGCGCAGCGCGTCGAGTGCTGCGCCATTCTGCCCGGTCCAGGCGTGGACATAGACAACGCCAAGGATACAGATGACACGGGCTATGGCGATCGCGTCGGAGCGACGCGCTCCATCGGCCACTATCGTTTCGGACAAGCAAAGATCCTGACTGTTACGCGGCAATAATGCGCCAACTGGCCCGCTGTTCCGCGCCGCCCCATGTCGATCCGTTTCGGACCTGTGCCTACCGCGCGTTAACCCTGTGCGGCTATAAGCCAATCTTTACCTCTATCGCCTAGATAAGTGCCTGTTTGCCGGAAGCCGCTCCGGTCGAAGGGACGACAAAGGCTCATGACCCAGATGCCGGGCGCACAACAATTTACTAATGCTGCATCGTCCGCACACCCCGCTTTGGGTCAGGCCATGGGTATGGTGTTCCAGATTGCCGGGTCCAGTTCCAAGGTGATGATCGACGCCACACGCCTTGCCGTGCTGGGGCAGGATCCCGATCCCTGCACCGCGATGGCGGGACAGGTCGGCAGCCAGGTGAAGATGCGCGTCGGCCAATGCTGGCTGGTCGCCAGCGTGCGCGCGATGACGCTGGATCAGGCGAGCAAGAGCATCATCGCCGACATCGACTTTCTGGGTGAGGGCGATGAGGAAAAGCTGACCGGCCGCATCTATCGTTTCCGCCGCGGCGTGACCCGCTATCCCACGCCCGGAACCGATATCTTCCCGGTGTCGGGCCGCGACATGCAGCAAATCTACGCCGCAGACGATCGCCCCAATGTCGAAATCGGCACCGTCTATCCCACCAATGACACGCGCGCCGCCCTCTATGTCGATTCGATGCTGGGCAAGCATTTCGCGCTGCTCGGCTCCACCGGCACCGGCAAATCGACCAGTGCGGCGCTGATCCTGCACCGCATCTGCGACCTGTCGCCCCAGGGGCACATTGTCATGATCGACCCGCACGGCGAATATGGCGCCGCCTTCGCCAACAACGGTGCGGTGTTCGACATCAACAATCTGGCCCTGCCCTACTGGCTGATGAATTTCGAGGAGCATTGCGAGGTGTTCGTCACCTCGTCCGGCTCCGAACGCACCGTCGATTGCGACATTCTCGCCAAATGTCTGCTCGCCGCGCGATCGAAGAACCGCCTGGCCGAACAGATTGGCCGCCTGACCGTCGATTCGCCCATCCCCTATCTGCTGTCCGACCTGACCTCCATCCTCCAGAATGAGATGGGCAAGCTCGACAAGGGCACCAACTCGCTGCCCTATATGCGGCTCAAGACCAAGATTGACGAGATCAAGGCCGATCCGCGCTACAGCTTCATGTTCTCCGGCATGCTGGTCGCCGACACGATGCAGGCCTTCATCGCCAAGATTTTCCGCCTGCCATCGGACGGCAAGCCGATCTCCATCATCGACGTGTCGGCCATGCCGTCCGACATCACCTCCACCGTCGTGTCGGTATTGTCCAGGTTAGTGTTCGACTATGCCATCTGGGCGCGCGACGAGCCGCAGCGGCCGATCCTGCTGGTCTGCGAGGAAGCCCATCGCTACATCCCCAACAGCACCACCGGCGCAGGGCAGGCGGTGCGCAAGATATTGGAGCGGATCGCCAAGGAAGGCCGCAAATATGGCGTCTCGCTTGGCCTCATCACCCAGCGTCCGTCGGATCTGGCCGAAGGCGTGCTGTCGCAGTGCGGCACCATCATTTCGATGCGCCTGAACAACGACCGCGACCAGGCATTCGTCAAGGCCGCCATGCCCGAAGGCGCGCGCGGCTTCCTCGATTCCATCCCCGCGCTGCGCAACCGGGAAGCGATCATCTGCGGCGAAGGCGTCGCGGTGCCGATCCGCGTCGCGCTCGACAATCTGGAAGAACATCGCCGCCCCGCATCGGGCGACCCCAGCTTCACCGAACTATGGCGCCAGTCGGGCGGCGAGGACGCCATCCTCGACCGCACCATCACCCGCTGGCGCAATCAGGGGCGTTGATCGTCACGCATGGGAAAGGTGATAGCGTTCCCCGGCGAAGACCGGGCTATCGCATATGAAACTACCCCCTCCCTCCTCGTCATCCTGAACTTGTTTCAGGATCCATTCCTCGTACCGAGCGGCAGCTTTTGGGGCATGATGGATGCTGCAACAAGTTCAGCATGACGTTGCTGAATAACGGAAACTCATATGCAATTCCCCGGCCATTGCCGGGGAACAACAGTTCGTAGGTTTCCATCAATGCGCATTGTTATTACCCCGTCGGCGCAATCCGCCCGACAGGCTCAGCCTCACTGTTCACAGCCTCGCGACATTCTTCCTCATGCACCGGCATCAGCAGCTTGGCCGTGCGCCAGCCGCCATGGGCATAGACGAGGAACGCCAGCAGCAGCGACACGAACGACCCTGCCGGGAAGCTGAGCCACAGCGCATCCGCCCCGATCAGCGGATAGGCGACATAATAGAAGCCGATCCGCACCACGAACAGAGTGAAGATCAGGATGATCAGCGGCTTCACCACCACGCCATTGGCGCGCATCACCCCGAACAGGATCATGGTGCAGCCAAAGGCGATGAAGCTCCAGCTGACCCGCAACTGCATGTGCCAGGCTTCGGCGATCACCGCGCCATTATCGCCCAGGAACAACCCCAGCAGCGGCTCGTGGAACACCAGCATCAAAGTTACCATCGTGCCGGTGATCAGCAGCTGATAGCCGATGCCGACCCCGGTGATCCGGCTGATCCGGTCCCACCGGCCCGCGCCGACATTCTGCGCCGCCATCGCGCTGACCGCCGCGCCCATCGCCATGGCGGGCATCTGGAGATAGGTCCATAGCTGCTGCGACGCGCCATAGGCCGCCGTCACCAGCAGCCCTTCGCGATTGACCAGGCCGATCATCACCAGCCCCGACGCGGACATGACGATCATCTGCAGGCCCATCGGCAGCCCCTTGCCCAGCAGCACCCCCATCTGGTCCGCCGCAGGGCGCAGATAGGCGAGTTCCGCGCCGCGCAGCCGCAGCGGCAGATCCTTGGCATAGGTGTAGGCGATGATGCCGATCAGGCTGACAAAGCCCGCCACCGCGGTCGCGGTCGCCGATCCGGCGATGCCCATGGCGGGAAACGGCCCCAGCCCCAGGATCAGCACCGGATTGAGGATCAGGTCCATGGCCACGCTGACGATCATGAAAATCAGCGGCGTGCGCGCGTCCCCCACCCCGCGCAGGCCCATCATGATCATCACCGACAACAGGCTGGCGGGCATCGCCACGAAGATGACGCGCAGATAGACCAGCGCCATGTCATAGGCTTCCGCCGGGGTCGCCAGCATCCGCAGCAGCGCCGGCGCGCCCAGCCAGCCCGCCGTCGAAACCACGACCGCCAGCCCCATGCAGAAACCGACCGCCGACCCGAACGCGCGCCGCGCCGCGTCGATATCGCGCCGTCCCATCGACTGGCCGATCATGACGGTCGACGCCATGCCAAAGCCGAACACAACCGAGAACATGAGGAACATGATGATATTGGCATTGGCCGTCGCTGCCAGCGCCTGCGGCCCCAGAAACCGCCCGACCCAGATCGCGTTGATCGAGCCATTGAGGGACTGGAGAATGTTCGACGCCAGCGTGGGAATGGCGAACAGCAGCAGCGTGGACGCGATCGGCCCCTGCGTCAGGTCTTTTGCGCCTGCTGTGCTTGCTGCCACTTGCTGCCTCTCCCCTCGTGCCGGTGCTCCCGCGCAGGCGGGAACCCATAGTCCTTATAGCTTCACCCCAGCCGGTCCAGCGCCGCTTTCAGCCTTTCCGCCTCGGCGGTTTTTTCGGCATGATCCTCGCGCGCCTTGGCCACGGCTTCGGGCTTGGCCTTTTCAACGAAACTGGGGTTGGACAATCGCCCGCCCAGACCATCCCGCTCCTTCTCCGCCGCAGCCAGCGCCTTGGCGAGACGGGCTTTTTCGGCAGCAATGTCGATCACGCCTTCCAGCGGCAGGATGAAGGTCGCCTCATCCACCACGATCTGAATAGCACCGCGCTGAGCCATAAGCCGAGCTTCGTAATTGTCAGACCCTGTCCGCGTAGAAACTTCGATTGGCTGAGCGTGCATGATCTCTGAAACACGAGCAAGGCGATGGATCGCATCCTTATTGCGCACGACCCGATCTGGCAGACTCAGATAAGAACCGTCTTGCACAGAAAGTTTCAGCTTAGCTGATGGAGGCACATTCAATTCGGTTCGAGAGGCGCGGATCGCGCTGACCAGGCGGATCAGCCAGTCAATCTCCGCCTGAGCCTCGCTGTCCACCGCCGCCAGCGCCTTGGGCCATTGCGCGACGATCAGCGCGTTCGCGCGTGCGCCGGTCAGGTGCCACAACTCTTCGGTGATGAAGGGCATGAACGGGTGGAGCATCACCAAAATCTGGTCGAATGCCCAGCCCGCAACGGCGCGCGTCTCGTCATCCATCGCGCCCTTGGTCAGTTCGATATACCAGTCGCAAAACTGGTCCCAGACGAAATGATAGATGGCGTTGGCCGCCGCATCGAAACGCAAGTCGGCCAGCGCCGTGTCGATCGCCTGCACGGTGGCCACCGTCTCGGCAATGATCCAGCGGTTGACTGGCGCGTGGGCGGCAGGCGCGTCGATGCTGTTCGAGGCCGTCACGCCGTTCGCCTGCAAAAAGCGCGCCGCGTTCCACAGCTTGGTCGCGAAGTTGCGATAGCCCTCGACCCGCTTCTCATCCATCTTCACGTCGCGGCCCTGGCTCTCCATCGCACTCATGAAGAAACGCAGCGCATCGGCCCCGAACTTGTCGATCAGGCCCAGCGGATCAACCACATTGCCCTTAGACTTGGACATTTTCTGCCCGTCCGCCGCACGGACGAGGCCGTGGAGATAGAGTTTGCGCCACGGCACATCGCCCATGAACTCCATGCCCTGCATCGCCATCCGCGCGTCCCAGAAGAACAGGATATCGAAGCCGGAAATGAGGAGATCATTGGGGTAGTGGCGCTCCACTAAGCCCCTCCCCTTCAGGGGAGGGGTTGGGGTGGGGGCGTGCCCGACAGTCTGCGCCTGATCGACGGCCCCCACCCCCGGCCCCTCCCCTGAAGGAGAGGGGAGGGTTTCTTCCGGCCAGCCCAGCGTCCCGAACGGCCACAGCGCCGAGGAGAACCAGGTGTCGAGGACGTCGGGATCGCGATGCAATAGGACAAAATTACCGGACTGCCAGTCGGTTTCCGAAACAATACCCTGAGGCGAATGGCGCTGCTCAAAATCGACAAAGTATATAGAAGCATTTGCCCCATAATACTCTTGAGCGACCGCCTTCGCTTCACCTTCGTCAACGGCGACGAAGAACTCAGTCTCGGTGGTGGTGCGACCATTCTCCAGCTTCGGCCCAAACCAAGCCGGAATCTGATGCCCCCACCACAGCTGGCGGCTCACGCACCAGGGCTGGATATTCTCCATCCAGTTGAAGAAGGTCTTTTCCCATGTCTTGGGGACTATCTCGATCCGCCCGTCGCGCACCGCCTGCATCGGCGCGACGGCCAGCTTGGCGGCATCGACATACCATTGGTCGGTCAGCCAGGGTTCGATGACCACGCCCGACCGATCGCCAAACGGCGTCTGGATAACCCGCGGCTCGAAGTCGGCGGCGACCTCCTCGCCCTCCTTATTCTTGGTAACGTGCGGCACCAAAAAATCTGGCTTCATCGCTTCGACCACCGCCTTGCGCGCCTCGAACCGATCCAGCCCCAGATAGGCTTCCGGCACCAGACCATCCGCCGTCTGCACCACCTTAGCATCCGCATCGAACATATTGAGCATCTGGCCCGCCGCGATGCCCGCGCGCTTGCCGACCTCGAAATCGTTAAAATCATGCCCCGGCGTGATCTTCACCGCGCCGGACCCCAGTTCCGGGTCGGCATAATCGTCGCCCACGATCCGCAAGCGCCGTCCGGTGATCGGCTGGAGAATCTCCTTGCCGATCACGCTCTGATAGCGCGGATCGTCGGGATGGACCGCCACCGCCATGTCGGCCAGCATCGTTTCCGGCCGCGTCGTCGCGACGACGATATGGTCGCTGCCGTCCGCCAACGTCACGCCATCGGCCAGCGGATAGCGGAACCGCCAGAAGCCGCCCTGCGTCTCCTTCGTCTCCACCTCCAGATCGGAAATGGCGGAGCGGAAATGCGGGTCCCAATTGACCAGCCTTTTGTCGCGATAGAGCAGGCCACGCTGGTGCAGTTCCACAAACACCTTGACCACGGCCTTGCTGAAATGCGGGTCCATGGTGAATTGTTCGCGGCTCCAGTCCATCGAACAGCCCAGCCGCCGCAACTGGCCGGTGATGGTGCCGCCGCTCTCTTCCTTCCACTCCCACACCTTCTTGATGAAGCCATCCCGTGGGCTGAGTGTGTCGGTGCCAAAGTCGTGTTTCGACTTGCCCTGTGCTGCCATCTGCCGCTCGACCACCATCTGGGTCGCGATGCCCGCATGGTCGGTGCCGACGACCCACAGCGCATCCTTGCCACGCAGCCGCTCGTAGCGGATCATGATGTCCTGCAACGTATTGTCGAGCGCGTGGCCGATATGCAGGCTGCCCGTCACATTGGGCGGCGGATTGACGATGGTATAGGGCTGCGCGTCGGGCCGTTCGGGACGGAACAGGCCGTTCGCCTCCCAATGCGCGTACCAGCGGGCTTCGATATCGGCGGGGTCGAATGTCTTGGGCAGATCGGTCATGGAAGCGCCCTTAATGGCCCTTCCCCTTCCATTCCAGCGAAACTATCAGCCCGCCACACCCTGCGCCCTCGCAAAGGCGTCCAGCTTCGCGTGGCAGGCGGCGCGCTGCGTCTCGCTCATCCATCCCGCGTTGAAGGCGTTGCGCTGCAACTGCACCAGTTCCGCCTTGGTCAGCGCACTGCGCGCCTGCGCCTTCACCAGCACCTCATTGAGATATTCGCTGCCCATATAGGCCGGATCGTCCGAATTGATGGTGACGTTGAGGCCCGCGTCCAGCATCCCGCGCACCACATCGATCGGCGGCTTATCCCCGCGCACCGTGCCGGAAAAGCTGGGGCAGACGGTGAAATACAGGTTCCGCGCCTTCGCCATCGCCATCAGCTCCGGCGATTCCAATATGTTGCCGCCATGGTCGATCCGGTCGACGCGAATGTCGACAATCGCCTGGCGGATATGTTCCAAAATATCCTTCTGGTTGAGGTCGCAATGCGCCGTGACCTTCAGGCCCGCCGCCCGCGCCTTGGCGAAATGGGCGGCGAATTTGATCGGCGGATGGTCTTTCTCGTCCGAATCCAGCCCGACCGCGACCAGATGCTCGCGGAACGGCAGCGCCGCTTCGAGCGCCGCCATGGCCGATTCCGCCGACAGGTCACGCACGAAGCAGAGGATGAGTTGCGACCCGATCCCCAGTTGCGCCGCAGCCGCCACCCGCGCGCTGGTGATGCCGCCAATCACCGCGGCCATCGGCACGCCGCGTTTCAGATGCTCCTGCGGGTCGAAGAACATTTCGGCATAGAGGATATTCTGCGATGCCGCCTTGGCCAGATAGGCATAGGCCAGATCGTGAAAATCCTGCTCCGTCCGCAACACCTTCATGCCGTCATAATAGATGGCCAGAAAGCTGGGCAGGTCATGATAAATATAGCTGGCCTTCATCGCGGCGACATCGGCAAAGGGCAGGTCCAGCCCGTTGCGCTTCGCCAGCGCGAACTTCATGTCCGCTTCCAGCGTGCCTTCCAGATGGACATGATATTCCGCCTTGGGCAGCGCGGCGATGAAGCGGGCCATGTCGGCGGCATCGCCCGCCTGCTGGGCCACCGCGCTCCACATCGGGAGGGAGGGCGTCATCGCGGCGAGCGATGCGCCTACTGCGCCAAGAACCAGGCCGCGTCTGCTCAACATCATCACCAATCCCCTGAAAACCCGTCTGTCTATCCGGGCATCGGGCTGCGCATGTCCATCATGATATAGTCCACGCCCCGTATCAAAAAATGGAGCGGCAGGGGTGCGGCTCAGCGCGCGGTGATGCGCGCGATTTCCTTGGCCACCATGTCCTCGACCAATGCAGGCAGGCGCGCGTCGAGCCATTCCTTGAGCATGGGTTTCAGCATCGACCGGACCAGCCCGTCGAGCGTATTGTCCGCGCCTTCCGGGGCGGCGACCAGCATGGAAGAGAGGGCGGAGAGCGAATGGCGCGCCGCGACTTCGCTTTCGACCGACAGGATCGACTCGTCCGCTGCGGCGGCAGGCTTGGCCACCGGCGTCGCCTTGGCGGCAGGCTTGGGAGCGGGCATCACATCCTCCACCACGACCTCTTCGGTCAGTTCCAGCACTTCGTCGATCAGCGGCACGAAGGGGGCGCGCTCCGGCTCACCCGGTTCGATCATCGCCTTGGGCGCAGCATCGGCGCGGCCACGACGTGGTACCGCCTGCACAGCATCCTCGCCTTCCTCGGCGATGATCCGCTTGATGGACGAGAGTATCTCTTCCATCGAGGGTTCCTTGCTCATGTCGCCCATGCCGTCCCCTGACTATCGGCCGCGCAAAAACAGCCCCTTATGGCTGTTGTGCCGTATCGGGACTCACATTGGCGTTTTGCGGCAGCGTGTCAACGGTGCGCGTGGCGACCGGCCGGGGCGCGGCATCATAGTCCCAGTCGAACCATTTGCCCTTCACCCGATCATAATTGACCATGGGATCATAGAGCGCGCCGCTGGCCAGACCCAGATCGTCCGCTTCGGCATGACCCATCGCGGCGAGCAGGCTGAACCCCGCTACATAGGCGTTGCGCCGCGCCGACACCAGCTGGACGCGGGCGTTGAGCGCTTCCTGTTCGGCATTGAGGATGTCGAGGATGGTGCGGCTGCCCACCGAATTTTCGGCCCGCACGCCTTCCAGCGACAGGCTGGTCGCATCGACCGCCTTCTGGTTGGACTCGATCGCCTGGAGCGAGGCCTGCCAGCTGGCATAGGCGGCGCGCGCCTGGGCGATGACCCCGCGTTCGACCTGGATTTCCTGCTCGATCGCCTGCGATTCCTGCGCCTGGCGCTGGCGCACCTGCGCGGCGACGCGGCCACCCTGATAAAGGGGGATGCTCAGCTGCACCCCGGCCTGCGCCTGCTTGTTGATCTGCGATCCGCCCCCGGCCGTGCCATTTTCGAGCGTATCGAGATAATTGGTATAGCCTGCCTGGGTGAAGGCCGAGAGGATGGGCAGATTGCCCGCCTTGGCCACCCGCACGTCATAGCGAGCGGCTTCCCGCGCTTTCTTGGCCGACGCAATGTCGGGATTGTCGGCCAGCGCCACCTGCACCGCCAGATCGGGCGTGGCGGGCAGCCCCGGCAGGACCGGCGGCGGCTCCAGCATGTCGGGCGCCTCGCCCACCAGCGCAATGTAATTTTCGCGGCTGGTGATCAGGTTCGCCTGCACCGTCTGCAAATCGGCCTGCGCCAGCGCCAGCCGCGATTGCGACTGGGCCACGTCGGTGCGGGTCAGGTCGCCGACCTCGAACCGGTCGTTGGTCGCCTGGAGATTGACCTCCAGCACCTTCACATTGGCCTGATTGAGCGAGACGATCGCGCTGTCGCGGATCACGTCCATATAGGCACCGACGACCTGCGAAAAAATGCTGGCTTCGGTGCCGCGCAGATTGGCCTGCCCCGCCTCGACCCGGACCTTGGCGGCCTTTACACCGTTGCGGACCGACCCGCCCGAATAGATGGGCACGCTCAACTGCGCCTGCGCATTCACCGTCCGTTGGGGCGACGTAAAGCTGATCGTGGGTTTGAGGATGCTCTCCGAAAAGCTGGCGCTCACATCCGCCGCGGGACGCCCGCCCGCCTTCTGGATCGGCACATTCTCATCGGTCGCCCGCTGCCCCGCGCGCGCGCCGGTCAGCGTCGGGTTGGACGCATAGGCCTTCGCCAGCGCGCCTTGCAGCGTTTCGGCCATGGCCGGACCGGCCAGGCAAGAGGATAGCAACAGCAAGGCTGTAGCGGTGGTCCGCCGGAAAGTAGGTCGCTTTGCTGTCATGATCCCCGTCTCAAAAAACGAATCGCTCCGGCGCGGCAAAGCCCGGCAGCACCACCATCTCGATATCGGCAACGCTGGACAGGCCCAGCACGCCCGCAACAACCCGACCGCTCGCCAACCGGGTGACCCCGCGTTCGACCACACCCGTGACGACCCGCGCCCCGTCGACAAGCTGCCCAACGAGCGCGGCAGGCACTTCCGCCACTGCGCCGTCGATGAACAAAAGATCATAGGGCGCGCCAGAAGCCGCCCCGGCGTTCAGCGGCCCGCGCACCAGGCTTGCGCCAGCGATGTCCGGCCCGCCCTCTTCCTCTACCGCCGTCACCTGCGCGCCCAGCGCGGTCAGCAGCGCGGCGCTATAGCCCGTCGCCGCGCCGATCAGCAGCACCTTGTCACCGGGTGCAACTTTCGCCTCGGTCAGCAGGCGACCAACCACCAAAGGCGGGTTGAGCGCACGGCCACCGCTCAGCGGGATCGGGCGATCGATATAGGTCATGGCGCGGCGTTCGGCCGGGACATAATCCTCACGCGGCACGCTGGCCATCGCGGCGATCACGCGCGGATCATCCACGTCGCTGGTACGCAACTGGCTTTCGACCATGGCGGTCCGCATCGAAGAAAAATTCTGCTCGGTCACGATCATTCTCGCTTGGTCGACTGGACTTGGCACAACTGTATTGGCAATGCAATACAGCAAGGGGATCAACGGACCTCTAAATCAGCGCGCAGGCCACGCCAAGCGGCTTTGCATGGCAGGCGATCAGAATCTTGACGCCCCCGCCCGATCCGCCGCTTGACTTTGCAACCAAAGCCGCACATTTGCGGCGTCCACCGCGACGGATGGCCCGATGGCGGAGTGGTTACGCAGAGGACTGCAAATCCTTGCACGCCGGTTCGATTCCGGCTCGGGCCTCCAAAATCCTGTCTGGCGACGTCTGCCAACAGTTGAAAAATCCCTGATTTCCCTATGTTTATGGGCATTCGCTGATTATCAGTGGATGCCCTTATTTGCCTGCAACTGCGGATGATGGGGGCCTAATTTGGGGGCCTCAAAAGGCCCCAGCAGAATCGAGGCCCCAATGGCGCTAACCGATACCGCTATTCGCAATGCCAAGCCCGCAGACAAGCCTTACAAGGTTACTGACTCCCAGGGTTTATATTTGCTCGTCAATCCAAGAGGCAGCAAGCTGTGGCGAATCAAATGCCGTATCGACGGCGTGGAGCGGTAGCTGTCGCTACGGGCGTATCCCGAGATTACGCTGGCCGAGGCGCGCGCCGCCAGGGATGCAGCCCGTAAGCAACTGGCTCACGCGGTCGATCCCAATGTAGCCAAGCGGCAAGCCCGCATCGAGGCGAGCATTCGGGCCAGCAACAGCTTCGCTAGCGTGGCCGAGGAATTGATAGAGAAGAAAGCGCGTGAGGGGTTGGCTGAGCCAACGCTGGAGAAGATGCGCTGGTTTGTGAAACTGATGGGGGCAGACTTCGGAAAGCGGCCTGTCACCGATATCACGCCTCAGGAACTTCTTCATGAACTGCAGAAGCATGAACGACGGGGCCGCTTGGAAACCGCCAATCTCCTGCGCGCCTTTGCCAGCCGTGTTTTCCGCTTTGCAGTCGCAACGGCGCGTGCCGAACGTGATCCGGCGCCCTCCTGCCCGCTATCGAGGATTATCAGTGTGATCCCGCCGTCATGTACGCCCTTAAACTGACACCTCATATCTTACAGCGTCCGGGCGAACTGCGGCAGATGGAATGGGCTGAGGTCAATTTCGACAAAGCTGTCTGGACGATCCCGGTAACAAAGATGAAAATGCGCCAGCCCCATTCGGTGCCTCTGTCTCGGCAGGCTCTCGCGATACTGCAAGCCATGCGATCCTTATCCGGCTCCGGGCGCTATGTGTTCCCTTCGATCCGCACCCGAGCAAGGCCGATCAGCGAAAACACCATCAACGCGGCATTGCGGCGCATGGGCTATTCAGAGGTGGCCGGGGTAGTCTGAACACGGATCGGCATTCGATAAGTGGATCATCTGCCGGTTTCATCATCGAACTGCCGATATGGGGCGTCATGCAGGGAGGGCGAAGCCCGACCGGAGTGACGCCCCATATCGGCGGCCAAATTCATGCTGTCATCGCCATTGGCAGGTTGTCAAAATATGCCTGGTCCGGGGTCCGGGCACCAAGGCTCGAATGCGGCCTCCTTGCGTTGTAAAAGTTCAGATAACGACCGATCGATATCCGGGCTTCGTTGACCGCGGCGTAGGCGCGGAGGTAAACCTCCTCATATTTCACCGAGCGCCACAGGCGCTCGACCACCACATTGTCGCGCCATGCGCCCCGGCCGTCCATGCTGATGGCGATTTCCTCCCGGTGCAGCACGCTGGTGAAGGCGTGACTGGTGAATTGACTGCCTTGATCCGTATTGAAAATCTCGGGCTTGCTGTAGCGCGCCAGGGCTTCCTCCAGCGCCTCGACGCAGAAGTCGGCCTCCATCGTGATCGACACACGCCAGGCCAGGACCTTACGGCTGAACCAATCCACGATGGCCACGAGATAGACGAACCCCCTCGCCATCGGGATGTAGCTGATGTCAGTCGCCCAGACCTGGTTGGGCCGCACGATCGGCAGTTTGCGCAGCAGATAGGGGTAAACCTTGTGCCCTGGCGTCGGCCCTTCGACAAGCTCAGGAGAGCCTTCGATGTGTTCGAGCGACGGTAAATCGCCTCGATCGCCATCTTCTTCATCAGCGTGGCCACATGCTGGCGGCCGATCGCGATCCCTTCCTGCCGCAGCAGATCGCGCAGCATTCGACTGCCCGCGAACGGAAATTCCAGGTGCAGTTCGTCGATGCGCCGCATGATCGCCAGATCAGCCACCGAAACCGGCCTGGGCAGATAATAGACGCTGCCCCGGCTGATCCCCAGTTCCCGCACCTGCCGCGACAGCGGCAGACTGTGCGAACGATCGATCATCGCTTTGCGCTCGGCAACAGACCGGCCTTCCCGAGCGCGCCGGCCAAAAAGCTTGTCCTCGACCTGATCGGGGATCATTCGCCAGCGTCAACTCACCGATCTTGGCATGTAGTGTATTCACGTCAACCGGCGGCTCGCCCATTTCCGATGCCTTGTCCGAACCAAACACACCGGCTGCGCCCTCCAGCAACTGCCTACGCTACGTCGTGATCTGGTTCGGATGCACGTCAAACTGCTGCGCCAACTCGGCCAGCGTCTTCTCGCCCTTCACGGCAGCCAGTGCCACCTTCACCTTGAAAGCCGGACTGTGGTTCCGGCGGGGTCGTTGGCTCATCTCTGCTCCTGTCTCGCAGCCATACTGGCCACCGTCAGGCAGAAAATCCACTTATCTCAATGTTCAGTTTTGCCAGGCCACCTCTCTCTCCGTCGGCTTCATCCTGCGATAGATCCGTAAATGGCGCGTAACACATCGAGTTCGCGCTGATTGGCGGCCTGTGCCTCATCGATGGTGCGGACCACATCCAGGCCGCGCAGGCCGATAAGCGTCGGGCGGCCTCGATCGACCATCGGATAGCGCGCGTCCGTGCGATAGCACGCGATCTGCCCCTCGCTCGCGCTCACCACGTCGGCAAGGACGGCGTTGGCCGCCACGCCATCAATCCACCAGCACTGGATGATGGCGCCAAACAGCCGGCCCGCACCACCCTCATCGACATCGGTGTCGTTCCAGCCAGCAGGATCGGCGCCGGCAAGATCATGGAGCGCGACCATGGCGGCCCCCGCACTGAGTAGGCGCTGCGCGACGACGTCGCCGTCCAGACCCTGCGGCAGCACCAGGAAATGGCTTTCGAGTGCCGCCCGGTCGGCATGGCCCAGGATCGTGGTTGCCGGACCATCAAGATTGTAGAGCAGCGCACGACGAAAAACATTCTGCTCGTCGCGGTGAATATGCTTTGTCACCTCGCTGCTGATCAGCCCCTCGCGATCGTCCAGCGCTGCGAATGTGACGACAGCGATGCCCTCGAACGACTCGACAACCTGCGAACCCATGGCGACGTGCGGGGTCACATGATGCTGGGTATAGGTTTCAAAACCCGGTATCCGCGCCGCCATCACGCCATGCACGTCGCGCCAGTAGCGGCAGAACAGATCGCGGGAAATGCTCGGCTTGCGTTCCAGCAAGGCGATGGTGGTGGGTACGCCCACTACAGCCAACCTTCCATCACCGGGCGGGAAGGATCGGCATCGCCATAGCGGCCACGCCATTCGGGCGGCGTTATGCTCAGGCCGCCATCGGCCAGCGCATGGTCCTGCCGCCAGTCGAGCAGGCCATGACGATGCGCGATGCGCCATTCCCCGTCGCGCCGCTCGAAACGGTCGATATAGCGTCCGCCGATCAGGATGACGCCGCCACCGGGCAAGGCAAAGATATTCCAGGGCGGATAGTCGGCAGGCACCTGATGATAGGCGCGCAGATAGGTTTCGGTCCAGGCAATGTCGCCATCGAAGCGGACGGTGATGTTGCTGACCTGATGATGGGTCGGGCCGATCGGATCGATGAGACCCTGGGCCTGCGCCACGAATTCGCGCCAAGTCCCACCCAGCGAGAAGAATTTATAGGTGGCGTCCTCGTGGAACACGCTGTCCATCAACGACCAGCGGCGGCGGTCCACTGCATGGCAATAGCGGTGGATGACGTCCATGATCTCGAACCGCCATGCCGCCTGTTCCAATGTCACGCCTGCCATAATGCGCCCTCCACGGGTAGGACCGTACCCGACACATAGGCGCCCGCCCGTGAGGCGAGGAACAGGACGGAGCCGCCCACGTCTTCCGCCGAACCCAGACGCCCTGCGGGAATGCTGGCGACGACCTGATCCTTTAGACCTGGCACTGCCGCGAAGAACCCGTCGGTCATGTCGCTAGGGAAGAAGCCGGGCGCAATGGCGTTGACGGTGATGCCCTGCGCAGTCAGATCCGACGCCATCATGCGGGTCAATTGGTGGATCGCCGCCTTGCTGGCGCCATAGGCATAGGCGCCGTTGCTACTACGGCCCCACAGCGCGCCGATCGAGCCGATCGAGATGATGCGGGCAGGATCGCCGGGGGCTGAGGCTGCCTTGAGTTGGGGGAGGAGCGCCTGCGCAAGGAAGAAGGGCGCACGCAGGTTGAGGCCGAGTTCGCGGTCCCACTGGTCGGCGCTGGCGTCCTCGATCGCGCCGGCGCTGAACAGCCCGGCATTGTTGACCAGGATGTTGAGCGCGGGAACGCGTGCTGCGATGTCGGCAGTGGCGGCTTCGACGCCTGCGACCGTCCCTAGATCGTGGGCCAGGAAGGTCGCCTTGCCGGGCCCCTCGAGACCAGCGGCGAATGTTCTGCCGGCCTCTTCGCCACGTCCGACGATCAGCACGTCCGCGCCAGCTTCGACCAGCGTGCGGCTGATCATCGCCCCAACGCCTTTGGCGCCGCCCGTCACCACGGCGGTCTTCCCCGCGACGGAGAAAAGGGTTTCGAGGATGCTCATGCCGCTTGCGGCTTGGCGATGTTGAGGATCTGGAGCGCGGTATAGGGGTAGAGGCCTTCCAGACCGCCTTCGACGCCGGAGCCCGACTGTTTGTTCGCCGGAAAGGGAACGGCCGGGTCTAGCGCGCAATGCTGGTTCACCCAGACGCTGCCGCTTTCCAGGCGCAGCGCGATCTTGGCGGCGGCTTCCGGGTCACTCGACCAGATCGATCCGCCCAGCGCATAGGGCGACGCATTGGCGCGGGCGATGACATCGTCGATGTCGGTGTAGCGGATGATCGGCAGGATCGGGCCGAACGGCTCCTCATCGACGATCACGTCGCCTTCCTTCACGTCGCGCACGACGGTGAGGGGGACGAAATAGCCGGGACCTTCCGGAAGGTCGCCGCCGGCGATGATGGTGCCGCTGGCCTTCGCGCCGGCCAGATAATCGAGCACCTTGTCATATTGCGCCTTGTTCTGGACAGGGCCGAACTGTGCTTCGGGATCGCGGCCGCCCGCGACCTTGGATCCGGTCGCATAGGCGGCGATTTCCGTGCACATGGCGTCGTACAGGCTGTCATGGACGTAGAGCCGCTTGATGATCGCGCAGACCTGGCCGCTGTTGAAGAAGGCGAAGGCGAAGATGGCGGGCGCGATCGCTTTCACGTCGGCGTCGGGCAAGATGATCGCGGCGTCGTTGCCGCCCAGTTCCAACGTTACACGCTTCAAGGTCGGGGACGCCGCCTCCATGATCTTGCGGCCGGTGGCGGTCGATCCGGTGAACGTGACCTTGGCGACATCGGAATGCGAGACGAGATGCGCGCCTGCTTCATTGCCGCCGGATAGGATGTTGATGACACCGCGGGGGACGACGTCCTGCCATAGCTCGCCCAGTCGAAGGGTCGTGAGCGGAGTGGACGGCGCGGTTTTCACAACGATGGTGTTACCGGCGGCCAGTGCGGGGGCAATCTTGTTGCAGGCAATGTAGACCGGCGCGTTCCACGGCACGACGGCCGCGACGACACCCAGGGGTTTGCGATGCTGTTCGACCCGGCGGGTGTCGTCCTCGACCAGGATTTCAGGCGCGATACGCAGGCCAGCATAGTAGTTCAGATAGCCAGCCGCGAGATTCGCGATTTCGAACTGGGCGAGGCCCAGCGGGCGGCCGGTTTCCTGGACGAGAAGCTGACACAGTTCGTCCAGATTGTCGGTGACGACCTGGGCCATCGCGGTCAGCACAGCGCCGCGCGCTTCGGGCGTCGCATCCCGCCAGGCGAGAAAGGCGTGTTTCGCGGCGGCGACCGCCTGATCGACGTCCGCGGTGCCGGCATCGGGTACTTGCGCGACCACGCTTTCATCGCTCGGGTCGATGACGTCCATATGGCGCGCGGTATCGACCAGCGCTCCGTCGATCAGCATCTTGACCATGTTCACTCTCCGATATTTTGTTTTTGCGTCAGGCGTTCTGGGCCAGTGGCGCGGGCGCCCCGGTAGTGAGGATGGTGGCATCCTCGAATTTCTTGACGATCATGGGTTCGAGGGCGCGAACTTTCTCGACATTGGCATGCTTCACATGGCCATAGCCGCGGATCTGGGCCGGCAGCGAGGCCAGTTCGACCGCCGCAGCGTGATTGGCGGGGCTGAGCTTCTGGGCGATCATCCGCATCTGCGCTTCGTAATGATCGATGAGATCGCGTTCCATCTTGCGTTCTTCGGTGTAGCCGAAAATGTCGAACGCGGTGCCGCGCAGGCCCTTGAAGCGGGTGAGGAAGGCGAAGGCCTTGCCCATCCAGGGGCCGAACTCGCGTTTGATCAGATGCCCGTCGGCATCGCGCTTGGAAAAGAGCGGCGGAGCGAGATTGTAGCGCAGCTTCGCGCCGTCCTCGAACGCGTCCTTCAGTTGCTGCTTGAAGGCCGGGTCGGCATGCAGTCGGGCGACCTCATATTCGTCCTTATAGGCCATGAGCTTGGCGAAATTGCGGGCCACCATGACCGACAGGCTGTCCTGGCCAGGGGTGGCGAGCGCTTCGGCCTTGGCGACGATATCGACCAGATCGCGATAGCGCTGCGCCCAGGCGGCATTCTGATAGTCGGTCAGCAGTTGCGTGCGGTGGGCGACGATGTCCGCCAGCGCAGTCAGCGGGGTGAAGTCAAGTTCCTGAACGTGGCTGACCACCGCCTTTTCGATGCGGGCCGGATCGACCGCCTGCAGTCGGCCCAAGGCGAAGGCGGCCTTGTTGAAGGGAATGGCGACACCGTTGATCTCGACGGCGCGTTCGATGGAGTCGGGCGAGACGGGCAGCAGGCCGAGCTGGCAGGCATAGCCGAGCATGAAGAGGTTGGCGGCGATCGTATCGCCCAGCAGCGCGAGGCCGAGGCCAGTGGCGTCGACGCCGTGCAGCTGCGCCGACATCTTCTGCAATCGCCGAACGAGCAGCCCCTGATCGAGCGTCAGGTCGGGATTGCGCTGGAAGGCCGGCGTCGGCGTGACGCGGGCGTTGACCACCACCTTCGTGCGCTCGGTCGACAGGGTCATCGCCGGCTCCTTGGCGAGGCCGGCGACGGCATCGAAGGCCAGTGCCAGGTCCGCCTCGGCAATGCCCAACTTCTGCGCGCCGAGATCGTTATTATGCGCGGCGATGCGCAGATGGCTGAACACCGCGCCGTTCTTCTGGCTGAGGCCGGTCATGTCGAACACCGATGTCGACTTGCCCTCCAGATGCGCGGCCATGGCGAGCAGCGCGCCGATGGTGACGACGCCGGTGCCGCCGATGCCGGAGATCATGATGTTGTACGCGCCGTCGTGCAGCGGGACGATCATCGGATCAGGCAGCGCGATGTCGGCCTCGCCATCCAGCTGCGCCTTCTTGGGCTTGCGCGGTTCGGCGTCGAGGACGGTGACAAAGCTGGGGCAGAAGCCCTTCACGCAGCTATAGTCCTTGTTGCAGTTGGATTGGTCGATCTGGCGCTTGCGGCCGAGTTCGGTCTCCTTGGGCCAGACGCTGACGCAGTTGGACTGGACCGAGCAATCACCGCAGCCCTCGCACACCGCCGCATTGATGAACATGCGCTTGGCCGGATCGGGGAACTTGCCGCGCTTGCGGCGACGGCGCTTTTCCGCAGCGCAGGTCTGTTCGTAGACGATGACGGTCACGCCGGGAACGTCGCGCAGTTCCTTTTGAACCGTATCATAGGTGTCGCGGTGATGGACGGTTACCCCCTCCCCCAACCCGCTATGCGCGCCATAGAGATCGGGCCGGTCGGTAACGACGACGCAGCGCACCGCCCCTTCGGCCAGCACCTGCCGGGTGATGTCGCCGGGCGTCAGCGGCCCGTCGACCGGCTGGCCGCCGGTCATGGCGACGGCATCGTTGAACAGGATCTTGAAGGTGATGTTGACCTTTGCCGCGACCGCGCCGCGCACGGCCAGCAGGCCCGAATGATAATAGGTGCCGTCGCCCATATTCTGGAAGATATGGTTCATGTCGGAGAAGTAGGCCTGGCTGTACCAGTGCGCGCCCTCGCCCCCCATCTGGGTATTGGGCAACATTTCCGGGCCCGAATACATGGCCATGGCGTGACAGCCGATGCCGCCCGCCGCGATCGACCCTTCGGGAAAGCGGGTGCCGGTATTGTGCGGACAGCCCGAGCAGAAATAGGGCGAACGCGCGGCGTCGGCGGGCTTCAGCGCCTTCACCGTCGCCATCTGGCGCGACAGGCGGTCGGCGCGCTCGGCCAGCGCCGCATTCTCCACGCCCAGCCGGCGGAGCCGCTCTGCGATCACCAGCGCCAGCTGCACGGGTTCAAGTTGATCGTCGGACGGGATCATGAAGACGCCGTCCTCGTCCAGCTTGCCGACGATGCGCGGCATGGCGGGGCGGCCGTAGAGAATCGCTTTGGCCTGGTTCTCGGTCAGCGGGTCCTTCTCCTCGATGAAGAGGAGTTCGGCTTGGTCGGCTGCGAATTCGGCGAGGCCCAGCCGTTCGACCGGATACATGCAGCCCAGCTTATAGACGCCAAGGCCAAGCGCGGCGGCGGCGTCATCGCTAAGGTCCAGCAGCTTGAGCGCCTGGCGCACATCCTGCGCAGCCTTGCCGGTGGTGACAATGCCCAGTTTGCGCACGGGCGCGTCGATCAGCACGCGGTCGATGCGGTTGGCGCGCACGAATTTCTCGACCAACGGCCAGCGGTAGCGCTTGACCACGATTTCCGAGGCAGCCCGATCGATATGGGTCGGATAATTGTGGAATCCGTTAGCGGGCGCGGGGCCGCGATCGGGCGTGACGGGGCCATTGTCGCCGGAGCGAATGTCGACCGTCATGGTCTGTTCCAGCGTCTCGTTGGTCAGCTTGAAGCCGGTATAAAGGCCGGTATAGCGCGACATGGCAAAGCCCAACAGGCCGAAGTCGATGACATCCTGCACGTTGGAGGGCGCCAGTATCGGCATGCCGGCATGCATCAGCGCAACCTCGCTCTGATGCGCGACAGTCGAGGATTTGCCCGAATGATCGTCCCCCGCGACGATCAATACGCCGCCGTTCGGGTGTGTGCCCGCGATATTGCCATGCTTGAAGGGGTCGCCCGAGCGGTCGACGCCCGGCCCTTTGCCGTACCAGATGGCGAAGACGCCATCTTTATTGGCGCCGGGCGTGGTTGCCAGCATCTGCGTGCCCCATACTGCCGTCGCCGCCAAATCCTCGTTCACGCCGGACTGGAACAGGATGTCGTGGCTTTCGAGAAGCTTCTTGGCCCGCCACAACTCCATGTCGTAGCTGCCCAGCGGCGATCCGCGATAGCCCGAGATGAAGCCGCCTGTGTCGAGCCCGTTGCGCTGGTCGATCTCCTTCTGCAACAGCGGCACGCGGATCAACGCGTGGGTGCCGCTCATGATCACACGGCCGTCGTCGACCGTATATTTATCGTCCAGTTTCACGTCACGCATAGCTTGGTTCTTTCGGCTCCGGCTCGTGCCAGGCGGCGCCTTTGTCGCGGAGGTAGGCGGCGAAGGCGGGGTGGAAATCGGCGAGGACGGTGCGGATGGACGGGCGTGCCGCCAGGGTGGCGTGCCAGTCGCGCAGGCCCGGCACGGCGTCGATCAGTGACGTTCCGTAGGTGAACTGCATCACCCGCTCGCCCAGGTCGAAATGGTGGAAGGTGAACAGATCGGCATGGGTCAGTTGCCCGCCCATCAGGAAGGGCGCAGGCGTCACCAGATGCGACAGCGCCCGCATCGCGCGATCGACCACTGGCCGGACCGCTGCGATCGCCTCCGGCGCGTTAGCGCCGCCCATGAAGACGCCAGGATAGAGCGAGCGCAGGGATGCCTCGACATAGACCTGCACAATGTTGATGACCTGGCGTGCGCGGGCGCGCTCGAAAGCGCCCGCGGGATAGAGGGAAACGCCGGGCACTGTGTCCTCGACATATTCCAGGATCGCGACGGTTTCGGCGATGCAGCCATGGGGCGTGCGCAGATAGGGTATCTTGCCCATCGCGCTTTGCGCGAGAAACGCGTCCTCCTGTGCCGCCCGGGTCGGGACGACAGTGAAGTCGGCGCCCTTCTCGATCAGCGCCGCGCGGGCGGCGTTGAAATAGTTGCTCACCGGATGACCGTGGAGGACCAGCGGCGCAGGGGCGCTATCGGATCCCCTCATGTCATGCCGTGACCGAGGCCACGAGGATGTCGTTGCCATCGACCGTCACATCGTAGCGCTTGAGCCGCAGGTCCGGGTCTTCCTCGCATTCGCCGGTGATCAGGTCGAAGCTCCAGCCGTGCCAGGGGCAGGTAAGGACGGTGCCGCACAGTTCGCCCTGATGCAGGGGCCCGTGGGCATGGGGGCAGCGCGCGGCGGTGGCGACGGGCGCGTCCTCCACCAGGAAGATCAGGATCTTTTCCGATCCCAGCGACGCGCGGAGCGGCTTGTCTGCCGTCAACTCCGACATTTCACCCACTTTCATCATATCCGCTCCTTCGTCCCCCTGCGCTGTGGGGCCCTATCCTGTCCAATCCCATCCTGGCGCATTCCAGCAGGGCGATCGACGCCATATCCAGGCAAAAGGTAACGGGCGGCGACGCTATGCGCGGCGGGAAATGGCCCGTTCACGACGCTTCCTCCGCGAAAATCTTGCCGGGATTGAGAATGCCCTTGGGGTCGAACATCTGCTTGATGTCGCGCATCAGGCCCCGCTCGAGCGGGTTGCGCGTGATGGAGAGCCATGGCTTCTTTTCCAGCCCGATGCCATGTTCGGCCGATACCGATCCGCCGAAGGGGCGGAGCGGTTCGTAGACGCAACTCTCCACCTGCTCGCGGTCCTCAGTGGTGCCCGCGCCGATGGCGATGTGGAGATTGCCGTCGCCGACATGGCCCAGGAAGGCGATGCCGCCTTCGGGCCAGATGCTTTTCAACCGCCGTGTAACCTCACCCATATAGGCTTCCATGTCGCCAACCGGCAGGCTGACGTCGAAGGCATAGAAGGGCTGGAAGTCGTGGACGATATGTTCAAGATCTTCGCGGATGCCCCAGATGGCGTCGCGATCCTTCTCCGAACGGGCGACGATGGCATCGTCGAACAGGCCTTTTTCCGCAGCGTCGGCGAGGACGGATTCGAACAGGTCGCGATCGCGCTCATGGTCGGAGCCGAGCGCCTCAATCATCGCATAATAGGGCTTGTCCGATCCCAGCGGCGCAGGGTGGCGTCCCTCCCCGGTATTGGTGCGGTAGAAGCTGTTGTCGACCAGTTCGAACGCGCTCAAAAGGCCGCCCAGCGCCCCATCCATATGGCGCAGCAGCTTCGCGATCCGGTCGAAACTGTCACAGCAGACCAGTGCCGTATTGCTGCTGACCGGCCGTTCGCGCAGGCGCAGCACAAGCCGCGTGATGACGCCCAGCGTGCCCTCGCTGCCGATGAACAGCTGCTTCAGGTCATAGCCGGTGTTGTTTTTGATCATCCGGTTCATGGACGAAAGCACCCGGCCGTCGGCCAGCACTACCTCCATGCCCAGCACCTGCTCGCGCATCATGCCATAGCGGATGACGCGCATGCCGCCCGCATTTGTCGCCGCGTTGCCGCCGAGCTGGCAGGACCCGCGGCCACCAAGGTCGAGAGGAAAGCTGAGGCCGTAGGGTTCCAGATCGTCCTGGAAACGCTCCAATATCACGCCCGCTTGCACGATCGCGGTACGGTTGGCGGGATCAATGCTCTCGATCCGGTTCATCCGTTCGAGCGACAGGATGACTTCGCCCTGCCGGGTCTGGGTCGCGCGGACCCAGCCGGACATGCCGCCCTGGATCACCACCGGCTGACCGGCGGCGTTGCACAACGCCATGATCTGCGACACCTGCTCCGTGGTCTCGGGCCGCACGAGTATGTCCGCCTCAACCCGTTGCATGAAATAGCCCGGATAGCGGCCGGTGACGTCGTCGCCGGTCAGCACGCCGCCTTCCCCCACTATGGCGCGGAACTCGTCGATCAATGCGGATGGGGGCATATGCGCCGCCGCTGGAGAGGCGCTCACCGGGCCTTGAACCTGACTGGCAGGGTCTTGGGACCCCGCGCGAAATAGGAATCGGACCATTTGACCGTATCCCCGATCACCTCGATACTTTCGAAGCGGGCGACCAGTATCTCCAGCGCGCTCTTGGCTTCCATGCGGGAGAGGTACGAGCCGAGGCAGAAATGCGGTCCCTGGCCGAAGGACATGAGTTCCTTGGGATTGCGCTCCAACACCAGCTCTTCTGACCGGTCGAACTTGCGTTCGTCATGATTGGCAGAGCCTAGCAGCGGCAGCACCAGCGAGCCTTTCGGGATCGCGACGCCCGCCAGTTCCGTGTCGCAGGTCGTATGCCGGAACAGCATCTGCACTGGCCCGTCGAACCGCAGCATCTCCTCCAGCAGCGCCGGAATCTGGCCGGGATCGGCCCAGATCGCCGCGGCGATATCGGGATGGGTCTTTAGATGCGCGAAAGTGATGCCGAGCAGATTGGTGGTCGTTTCCACCCCGCCGATCAGCAGCAGGATCGCCATGTTGAGCACTTCGCTGCGGGTCAGGCGTTCGCCATTCACTTCCGCCAGGATGAAGCCGCTGATGAGGTCGGGACCCGGATTGGCGGACCGTTCGTCATAGACCTGTTCGAAATAGGCGCGGATCGCCCGCGAACTCCTGTCGATCTCCGCGAGTCGCTCGGGCCCATAGGCCGCGCGGTTGCCCGCGGCGAGCAGGTCATCGACCCAGTTCTTGAAATCGACCCGGCGGGCGATGTCGACGCCCAGCACTTCGGCGATGACGCTTACGGGGAAGAGGCCGGAAAACTCCCAGACGAAGTCGAACTCGCCTTCCCTGCCATGCTTGGCGAAGATGTCGTCGATCAGTTCGTGCGTCACGCTGCGGATGCGGTCGCTGAGCGCACCGACGCGGCTCGGCACGAACGCCTTGTTGGCGAGCTTGCGGATGCGGACATGGCCCGGCGGGTCGAGCGAAATCATCGGCTGGACTTCGGGCACAGGGTCATATTCTCCGAGCAGCGCCGGCCAGAACAGCGCCGACGAGAAGGTCTTGCCATCGCTCAGCACTTCCTCGACATCGTCCCAGCGGGCGACCGCGAAGCCCTGCATCATCTCCAGCCACTTGACCGGCTCGTCGGATCGCAGTTTCGCGTAATGGGGATAGGGGTTGGCGGTGACCGCCGGGTCCAGGGGGTTGTAGCTCATCGGGGGTCAGGCACCGACGGCGTCGAAGGCAGGGACGACGCCCAACTGCTGGAAGACCGGGATCGCATCCCAGATGCTGCGTTCCAGGACGATCTTGCCGTCCTCGTCCCAGCCCATGACGGTAACACCGCGCGTCTTGGTCACCTTGCCGGCTGCAGGCACGCCCAGGAAATCGCCGGCATGCTTGGTTTCCCAGGTCCACTGGAAAGAGCCGAGACGGTTGTCGCCGACATAGTCGAACACGTCGAACTTGTTGTAGCTCTGCGTCGGGTCCTTGATGATGAAGCCTTCGAAGAATTTGCGTAGCGCAGGGAGATCATTGTTGATGCGGAGGTCGAAATTGACATCTTCGAACTGGAACTGCGGATTATAGAGCGTCATCAGCTCGTCTGTGCCATCGGCAAATAGGCCGATCCAATATTGCGCCCAATCCTTGTTCATCGCTCTCTCCTCGCAGCGCGTCTGCATGCACGCCTGTGATAATTTGGCACGTCATGAATGCCATGGCGCACGTCGATATCCAACTGATAGGCTTGACTGGAAAGTGGGCCATGGCCCAACGCACGACCAATTTGCTTTTCGTGCCAAAATGAGGGGGTTTTTCTACTAGTCATTGCTTTGCTGCAGCGCAAAATGGCGGAAAACTCCCATCTATGTGGATGATCTATTGTCCCGCTAGGTCATCCCCTGTCACGCTTGGGCATTTTCTCCGACGCAATATCGCTGTCTTCAACAGTTCACCTGAAGAACCACGTTTGCGAGCGCCGGGTCAACCGACGCCATGCCATAGGGAAGGAGAGACGCTTTGAAAGCCATCACGAATCTACCGCTTGTCGGCCTCATCATATCGGCGGGCCTGGCCATGCCGGCGATGGGCCAGGACGCTGCGCCCCAAGGGGAACAGCGCGCCGGCAACGCAATCGACGAAATCGTCGTCACCGCGACCAAGCGCAACGAAAATCTGGTGAAAGTTCCCATTTCCGTCAGCGTCGTTACCGAAGCGGCCATTGCCGAACGCGGGATTACGCGCCCATCGGACTTCCTTGGTTCAACCCCTAACGTCACTTTTGTCGAGGACAATGCGGGCGAGGCCTATATCAACATTCGCGGCCAGACGTCGGTGCGCAATTCCGATCCGAACGTCGCGATCGTCATCGACGGCGTCACCCTGTCGAGCGTCAAGCCGTTCAACCAGGATCTGTTCGGCATCCAGCAGATCGAAGTGCTTAAGGGTCCGCAGAGCGCGCTCTATGGCCGTAACGCGGCGGCCGGCGCGATCGTCGTCACGACCAAGAAGCCGGGCGAGACTTTCGAGGGGAATGTCGTTGCCGCCTATGGCAACTTCAACACCGCGCGCGCTAGCGCATCGGTCAGCGGGCCGCTCGCACCGGGGCTCGGCTTCAGCATCGCAGGATCCTTCCGCGATACCAACGGCCCTTTCACCAACATTACGACGGGCGAGAAAGTCCAGCGTTTCCAGAACAGTGCCGGCCGTGCGCGCCTGGTCTACGAGAATGACGGGCCATTTTCGGCCGACTTGAAGCTGACGGCGCACCGGTCAAAGGGAGGCGGCAGCGCCTATAACGCGCAGTTCGTTGGCCTGCCGATCGGCGGATTTCCCGGGACGGCGCTGGACGCCAACAATACTGACATGCCTTTCATCTCCAACGTGACAGGCGCGTTCGACGAGAAGTTCATCGATGCGACGTTGAAAGCCGAATATGACATGGGCTGGGCCAAGATCACGTCGATCTCCAGCTACAATCATCTGAAGCAATATTTCGGTAGTGATTCGCCGCCCTATATTCCTTTCGACACGGGCCCGGCCGGGGGCGGCACGGTGCAGCAATATACCTATGACGACACCAACTATTCACAGGAAATACGCCTGACGTCCGATAGCGCCAATCGCTTCCGGTGGCAGGTTGGCTTCTACATCCTGCGGTTCGAACGAGACCAGACCAGCAAGATCGGCCTGGACACCAACGGGTCGCTGCCCGCTGACCGCAACATGATTGATCCCGCCACGACGCTTTCCTACAGCAACCCTATCTACCGTACGACCAGCTACGCGCCGTTCGCCAGCGTCCAGTTCGATGTGACCGACCAGTTCCACATCAACTTGGCCGGACGTTATGACACGGAAAAGCGGTCGATCCGGGAAGTCGCATCGCCCGCGATCAATCCGCTTACCGGCGTCAGCTATAATAATTGCGTGGCGCAGGGGACGGCCATCGCCGACTGCAAATTGTCACGCACCTTCAAGCAGTTCGAACCCAAGGCCAGCCTGTCCTACGATATCGCGCCGACGGCCAGCGTCTATGCGAGCTACGGCAAGGGATTCAAGTCGGGCGGGTTCAATCCGATCGGTTCGCGCCAGGCGTTGATCGACGCGGCGGGCGGCAATGCGGCCAACATCTATGTGCAGGACGGCTACAACAAGGAGGTTTCGACCTCCTATGAAATCGGCGCGAAGGCGCGCTTCTTCAACCGTCGCCTTTCGATCAACGCTGCCGTGTTCAAGACCGACATTTCCGGCGCGCAGCAGTTCCAGTTCCAGCCGTCCGCGGGACTGCAGACGACGATCAGCATCGACAAGGTGAAGCTCAAGGGCTTCGACATCGATTTCGACGCGCAGCTGCCGATGGGGCTGCACCTGTTCGGCGGGTACGGATATACGCATGGCCGGGTCGCCGAATTTGCCGGTAATCCGCTGGCGAACGGTAATGTGGCGCCCGGCGCGTTCAAATATACGCTGAACCTGGGCGCCAGCCAGGTTATCGACCTGACCGACAAGCTGACGCTGGTGCCGCGGGTCGAAGTGAACCGTTATGGTTCGATCTGGTGGGACGTCGACAATTTCGCCGGCACCAAGCGCAACCCGCTGACGCTGCTGAAGGCGCGGCTCTCGCTCAAGAGCGCCAATGGCTGGGAAATCTCCGCCTATGGCGACAACCTGACCAACCGGAAATATTTCCAGGAGGTCGTGCCGCTGCTGTCGGTCTTCACCGTCAATTATCGCGGGCCGACCCGCAGCTACGGCCTGGAAGCCCGCGTCGATTTCTGATCCTCCCCCTCCAGGCCCGGCGTCATGCCGGGCCTGACTTTTTTTTCGAGGCATGCATGAACCTGGAATGGGAACAGGACTGGCTGGAACAGTTCGACAACCGGCTGGAAGAGCTGATGGCGAACTATCCGGAAGAATTCGAATATGAGGACCTGAATTTCGGCGTCCGGATCGACAATGACCGGGAAAAGCTGCGGCGCTGGTTCACCACCTTCGAAAATGCCGATCCCGACAAGTCGAAACATTATTTCAACGCCACCCGCTATCATGGCGACGAGCGTGGCGGCTGCCTGGAATGGACATGGGAGATCCACCACAGCTCCGATTTCCTTGGCCTCCCCGCAACCGGCAAGACCACGATGGTCCAGGGCATGACCATCCACGCGTTCAAGGACGGCAAGATCGTGCTGGAGCGCAGCCTGTGGGACACTGCCGCGCTAATGCGGCAATTGGGGTTGCAGGCGCCCGTCGAGCTGGAGTTCGCATGATGTTCGATCTGACAGGCAAGGCCACCATCGTCACCGGCGGCGGGTCGGGCATCGGTGCGGCGATCGCGCAGCGGTTCCGCGCGGCCGGGGCCGATGTGCTGGTAGCAGACATCAGCCCGCAGGCGGAGACGCTCGCCGCCGATTGGGGCTGCGCCTTCCGCCGCACCGATGTCGGGCATCCCGCCGAGATGGCGGCGCTGTGCGAGGAGGCGGTCACGCGCTTCGGCAAACTCGACATATTGGTCAACAATGCCGGCATCGCCGCCGCGTCGCCGATCGCGGACGCGGACGAGGCGCGATCGCAGCGCTTCTGGCGCGTCCACATATTGGGCGTGCAGACGGGGATCAAGGAAGCGGCGGCGCGGATGACGGCGGGCGGCGCGATCGTCAACATATCGTCGATCACGGCGATGCGGGGCTTCCTGCACTGGGGCGAATATGCCGCGACCAAGGCGGGCATCATCTCGCTGACCCAGACGGCGGCGGTGGAATATGGGCCGCTCGGCATTCGGGTGAACTGCATCGCGCCCGGGATCATCGACACGCCGATGGCGATGGACGAAGCGCCCGACATGGTTGCACGCAACGCCAATGTCTTCACTCTGCTGGGCCGGATCGGGCGACCGGAGGAACTGGCCGCGGCGGTGCATTTCATGGCGAGCGACGATGCAAGCTATGTCACCGGGCAGACCCTGCTGGTCGATGGCGGATGGAGCACAGGCACGTCGATCAAGGGGATCGAACTGGCGCTGTCGACGACGGACTGACGGCGGTCCTGCGCCTAACTTCACACATGTCCCGTAAGTTTCGACTCTTTCGAACAAGAACAAGAGTTGGAAATATAATTACATGAATCGATTGGGGAGACGGACGAGAAAAAGAACCTGATTCCGCCTATCACTCTCCGTGCGTGTAGGACAGGTCTGGCGCTCGATGCGTCACGCCAGAACATGCAGGCCCAATATGATCGCTCCGCTCAAACCCACCAGTCCGTCGAACACCAGCCGCCAGGCCGGCGGCGCAAACCGCAACTCCATATAGTGGCGCACGATCAGATGCGCCTTGAACGTCGCGGCCAGGATGACCACGGCAAAGCCCCAGCCGCCTGCCCGCGCAGTGCCGAACCCCGCCACCGTCGCCAGCATCAGGAGCGCCCAGATCGCCGTCGGGCCGCGCAGGGCCTTCATCGTGCGCCCTGCAGATAAAGCATCGCGAAAAGAAAGACCCAGAGCAGGTCGACCATGTGCCAGAACAGCGCGCAGGATTCGATCCAGCCGGTGAAGCCGGTATCGGTCCGGCCAGTGCGCGCCATCACCGCCGTCGCTACCAGAAGCGCCATGCCGATGGCATAGTGCAGCAGATGCACGCCGGTGAAGACATAGTAAAAGGTGAAGAAGGCGTCGGTCTGCGGGGTCAGTCCGTCTGCGATCTTGACGCCATATTCGATGGCCTTGACGATGGCGAAGCACAGACCCAGGCCGATCGCCCCGAGCAGCCGGCGGCGCACCTGCGCCATCTCCGCCGCTCGCGCCGCTTCGACCGCCAGCGCCACCAGCCAGCCGCTGGTGATCAGGATCACCGTGTTGAGCAGTCCCAGCTGGATATGGAGCTGTGCCGCGGACCGGGCGAACAGCGCCGGCTGATGCAGCCGCTCGACCATGAAATAGCCGAAGAACAGGATGAAATTCGCGGTGTCCGCTGCGATGAAGGTCAGGATGCCGGGGACGGGTCTGTGGCGATGCGACGCGGCATCACCCATGGGCGGCATGCTCCTTTTGCAGTCGTGTCAGGGCGCGCAGGGTGAAGATCGACAGGATCAGCATCGCCCAGAAGAAGAGCGAAAATTCGACCCAATAGTTGAAGAAGCCGCTGCGCGAGAAGGGCCCGTCGCGGAAGAAAGGCAGGAAGCAGAAACCCATGAAGGCAACCGCGACCCAGATCGCGAACCAGGAGACGGGCTTTGGCACCAGCGGGACGGCGCGTTCGTCGTGGAGGAAACAGATGGCGAAGGCCGTGACCTGCAGCATCGTCAGCGAAAAGACCATGTCGAACATGATCCAGCCTGTGTCGTAGAGCGTCATCAGGATCGCGGCGTCGGCCTCCGGCCGGAAGGCGGCGGTCAGCCAGAAGGCAGGTGGAAACACCAGCACCAGCGTGGTGAAGCCCGCCCCCCAGGTCTGCAGCCGCGATAGCACGTCATTGTCCCGCTCGGCCGCCTCCATCACTTTGGTGATGCCCATACCCCAGACGAGATAGAGAACGCCCGACACCATCATGCCTATCATGCCGATCCGCGCCGACGTAGTGTGCTGGCGGAAATGCTGCGCGATGCCGTCGGCGCTGAGCGCTGCCGAATAGGGCGGCAGATTATGGCCCAATATGGCGAAGAAGAGGATCAGGAGGATGAGAAGCGCCGGTCCCATCCACAGGCAGAACCGGACGTAGCGAAACGGATTGGGCGGTGCGATCTGCGCCTGAGGCCAGGCATCGACGTTCGGGAGCAGATCGATCGATGCGCTGCGTGCATTGGATGCCATGATGTACCCCGCTCCTGTCCGCCGGTCAGCATGCCGGTTTCCGCCAGGTTAGGCGCATGGCACCGCAGGTCGATGACCGCGGACGCGCGAAGCAGGCTTATCGTGCCAATCTTGCCGTCGATCAGTCCTCGATCTAGCTGCGGTCAAGCACCGACCGCCCTTCGCGCCACACGCTCGGCCGCTGCCCGTTCCAGCGCATGAAGGCGCGCGAGAAGGTGCTGCTACTCGAAAAGCCAAGAAGGAAGGCGATGCTCTCCACCGTCAGATCCGGCCGGCGCAGATAATCATAGGCCAGTTCCTCGCGCAGCCGGTCGAGCACTTCCTGGAAGGTGGTGTTCTCCTCGCGCAGGCGACGCAGCAATGTGCGTTCGGTCATGGCGAGCAACTGGGCGGTTTCCTGCTTGCTCGGCTCGCCATTGGGCAGCTGACCGATCAGCGCGTCGCGCACCTTGCGGGAAAACCGGCTGGAAAAGCGGAAGGCGAGATATTTGGCGGCCATCTCGTCGAGCATCGTCGCCAGTTCCTCATTCGCGGAGGGGACGGGGCACTCCAGGATTTCGGCGGGGAAGAGGATGCTGTTGATCGGCTGGTTGTAGCGGATGGGGCAGCGAAAGACGTCGCGGTAGGCCTGGTCGTCGGCCGGCCTGCGATGGCGGAACGTCACCTCGATCGGGGTGATCGGCGCGGACAATATCCATTCGCACAGCAGGAAGAAGCCGGCGAGCATCGTGTCGATGGTCTGGTAGATCGGCTGCCGGCCACCGGTGTTGAGGTCGACCGTCAGCCGGTAGCCCCCGCCCTCACGGCCAAAGGATACCGCCGCGGAATCAGAGATCAGGCGGGCGGAGTGGGAGAAGCGCTCGGCTGCGCGGCGCAGCGTTGCGCTGCACGACATGGCATATCCGACGACATGGAAGGTCGAAGGCCGGATATGACGCGCGACCTTCAAGCCGAAATTGGGGTCGCCTGTAGCGTCGACAGCGGCGATCCAAAGGCTGGTCACCTGATCCTGCGAATAGCGATAGGACAGGTCGCCGACACGGCTGGCATCCATGCCGATGCCCTGCATCAGCGCGGGCGGATCGACGCCAACATCCTCCAGCGCCTTGACAATCGCTAATATCCAAGCCGACAGGCCGGTCTGCACGCCTGGTCTCTCCCCTACATCCAGATATTCCTGGCGCGGCCATAATGCAGGCGCCCGTCGCGAAAGGCAAATATTCAGGGAGGGAAAGCCGCGGCCGGTCGACTCGGCTGCGGCCCGGTCTTTTCTCGGCAGAGATGTCAGCCCATCTCCTGCTCGGCAGATCGGTGATTGTGAGGCAACCCCGTCTCTATGCATGCGCGCCGCCTATACGGAGCCGCCGGGAGCGGCTGCCGCGTCAGCGCGGCGGTGGCCGTCCGTCCGCACTGCGCGGCGCGCAATCTCTGTGGCGATAATTGCAGATGATTGCAGGTGTCGCTGGGATCGGACTTGCCTATCGCGCGCGAAGTCCTGACGACTAGGCTGTCGCCTTATTCCGCGTGGAGCGCCTGGCGAAGAATGCGTCGATCTTTGCTTTCGCATCTGGCGAGCGGGCGGTGTTGAAGAAATAGCGGGTTTCGATCCTTAAGCCTGCATCGATCGGCACTTGTGCGCCTTCATACACGGCCTTGAGTATATTGCCGATGCCGGGCGACTGATCGGCTTCGGCGAGTCGTGCCGCCATGGCCGGGCCAAAAAATTGATAGGCGGCCGGAGAATGCGACCCGCCGCCGGGCAGTTTGAAACCTTTGACGTCCCACGGCGCGACGGGATCACCGCTGGTCAAAATCCATTGGCGTGCCGTTTTCAGCGCCTGTGGGCCGTCGGTGGCTGCGGCATGTACGACTCCCCCGGCCAGTGCGTCGGATAGCGTTAGCGGGGTGCCGTCGAGAAGATAGGGCAAGGCGGCGTTGATACCGATCATCCGGATCAGACGCTGGGTGGCGCCGGCTCCCGGCATCAGCCCGATGCTCGCCTCCGGCAGCGCCAAACGCAGAGTCGCATCATCTACGGCAACCCGATAATGCCCGGCCAGCGCCAGTTCGAGACCGCCGCCCAGCGCCTGGCCATGGACGATTACCGCCACGGGCTTGCCGCAGGTTTCGATCGCCCGGATGCGCTGGCTGTAGCCACCCGCCTCCGCCACTGCTGCGCGCAGGTCATCCTGGCTCTCAGCTTCGCGCCACCGGGCAATGTCATCCAGCATCTCACCAAGGTCGGCGCCGGCGCACAACCCGCCGGTCTTGCCCGATCGCACGATTGTGCCCCGTATCTCAGGGTCGGTGCGGAGCCGCTCGACGAACAGATCCAAATCTTGCTGCACCGACTGGCTGATGACGTTAATCGGCTTGCCCGGCACGTCGAGCGTGACCAATGCGACACCGTGCCCGTCGACCTCCATCGTGATATTTTGCATGCTAATGCCTCCCCTCAGACTCGCGCGATCGCCATGGCCGTACCCATGCCCGCACCCACGCACAGGTTTACGAGAGCCGACTCCTTGCCCGTGCGCTCCAGTTCGTCGAGCGCCGTGCCCAGTATCATGCCACCGGTGGCGCCCAGCGGATGCCCCATGGCAATCGCCCCGCCGTTGACGTTGAGCTTGTCGGGATCAATCTCCAGCGCCTGTTGGTAGCGCAGAACAACAGCGGCGAAGGCTTCGTTGAGTTCGTACAGATCGATGTCGCTAACGCTCATTCCCAGCCGGGCCAGCAATTTGCGGGTCACGAATTCCGGGCCGGTCAGCATGATCGTGGGCTCCGATCCGATCGAGGCCGTGCCCAGAATGCGGGCGCGAGGCTTCAGGCCTGCCGCTTCCCCCGCATCCTTCGATCCGATCAGAACGGCCGACGCGCCATCAACGATTCCGGACGAATTGCCACCATGATGTACGTGCGTAATCGGTCCCATTTGAGGGTAACGCGCCCGGGCGGCAGCATCGTAGCCAGCCTCGCCCATTTTGGCGAAAGCCGGTTTCAGCTTGCCAAGCGACTGCGCATCGGTCTGCGGCCGCATATGTTCATCATGGTCCAGAATAACGACGCCGGCCTGGTCGAGCACCGGAACCACGGATCGGACGAAGCGCCCGTCTGCCCAGGCCATGGCCGCGCGCCTCTGGCTCTCGACCGCATATGCGTCCACATCGTCCCGGCTAAAACCGTAGATCGTTGCCAGCATGTCGGCACCTATTCCCTGCGGCGCATAATAGTGATCGAACGCAAAGGTCGGATCGACCATCATCGCGCCACCGTCCGCCGCGAGCGCCACGCGCGACATCGATTCCACGCCGCCGCCGATCGCGAAGCGCGCTTCCCCAGATGCGACCTTTGCCGCAGCCATGTTGCAGGCCTCGAGCCCTGAAGCGCAGAAACGGTTGATCTGGACGCCTGGCACCTGCTCGTCATAACCTGCAACCAATGTCGCAATGCGGGCGATATCGCTGCCCTGCTCACCTACCGGCATCACGCAGCCCAGAATGACATCGTCCACCAGTACCGTATCGAGCCCGTTCCGGTCCCGGATCGCCTGCAGCGTCTGCGCAGCGAGCGAAAGCGCCGTAATTTCGTGTAACGATCCGTCCGCCCGCCCCTTGCCGCGCGGCGTGCGGACAGCATCATAGATATAAGCATTTGTCATGAAATCACCTGCTTATCGCGGAGAAAGGCGGATGGCGCCGTCGAGCCGAACGGACTCGCCGTTCAAATAGCCGTTGCTGATCATGTGCAGCGCAAGGGCGGCATATTCCTCCGGGGCGCCAAGGCGCTTAGGAAACGGAACCGATGCGCCAAGAGCGATCTGCACATTTTCAGGCAGACCCCGCATCATGGGCGTCAGGAACAGGCCCGGCAAGATCGTATTGATCCGGATACCCTCCCCCATCAAGTCGCGTGCGATCGGCAGCGTCATGCCAAGGACACCAGCTTTTGACGCGGAGTAGGCGGCTTGCCCCATCTGCCCATCTTGCGCGGCGACGCTCGCAGTGCAGACGATGGCGCCACGTTCCCCGTCCTCAAGCGGATCGAGATCAATCATGCCCTGCGCCGAAGCGGCGATGCACCGAAATGTGCCCAGAAGATTGATCTGAACGACCTTTGCAAAATCGCTCATCGGGAATCGAACGGCGCTTCCGTCTACTTTGTTTCGCGAGACGGTCTTGATACCGTTGGCGATACCGGCGCAGTTTACCAAGATACGCTCCTGCCCAAAAGCATCGCGCGCCTTGGCAAAGGCAGCATCGACCTGTTCATCGGATGTCACGTCGACCTTGCAGAATGTTCCGCCGATTTCAGTGGCGAGTGCTGAACCAACAGCCTCATTCATATCGAAGATCGCCACTTTGGCGCCCGCTGCCGCCAGCGCTTTTGCCGTTGCTGCGCCCAGTCCGGACGCTCCGCCAGTCACAACCGCCGCAACTTTGCCGTTGATAAGCATTCCCGTCCCCACTTTCATTCTTGGAGTCGGGCTTCTTGCACCATCCTGATCAGCCGGGAACAGCCAAGGAGGACAGGCAACGACCTTTCGGGACAGTTTGTCCAATCCACGTCCTTGCGTTTAGCAGCGTCGCCATGATCTTTAGGATCAGCATTGCAGTGGGAATCCGTTCTCACGGACGATGGATGAAAGCACAGCCTGCAGACTTTCGGCGACCGCATCAGGTAACCATGGGCTACGTTCGATCCGGCCAATGCGCTCGAGCGGAACGTCGATCGATGGTGACGTTCGGCACGGTCAGATCAAAGTCTGGGGCGTCGTCGTGGACGTAGGTTCGGATGGAATGGACCGCGTTGAGAGCGAGCGCGGATTTGGCACCCGACCCAATCTTCACCGCGTTGTCGATATAGCCATCGGCAGGTGTGGCGGTCGGATAGAGGACCTGCAGCGTCTGGCGGTCGCCATCATGCGGTGTGATGCGGAGCCAGTTGACAGGCAGTCCCGTCCGCTGGGCGGTCGCTGCGGCGATCGAGGACAGCTGCTCCAGAAGCGGCCCGTTGATATCGGCTTCGCAGGCCACCTTGATCGCATCGAGCGCGGCATCGCGCTTCTTGCGGCTTAACGCCTGAAGCTCCTCGACGCTCGCTGCTTCGCCGAGATCGTCGCGGGAGACCGTTGCGTCGATGTCCTCGGAGAGCCGGCGGATGAGGCCAAATCCCTTCGACAGCGAAGTGCCGCCCTTGAAGAGCAGCCTCGGGCCTTCGGGGAGTCCGTTGAAGAGCGCATCGAGCGTCCAGCAGACCAGAATTCCTTCTTGGCATTCTGCGGCGTTGTGCCGAGACGCTGCGCGGTCGCGGTAAAGAGACCCGCGCGGATATTCTGATCCGCGGACAGGATCGCATCATAATTTGGGTTCATGCGGCTTTGGGCTCGGCGGTGAGGATGGTTCTCAGATAGGCCTGCATCCAGGCCGGCAATGCCGACATGCCGTCATGCAGATCCTTGCGCAGCCGCACGCCATCCGGCTCGCGCCAGAGGAGCCGATGGCGGATAGAGCGGGCCTCTTCGACGTCGGCCGTAGTGTCGCGCAATCAGTGGAGTGCCTGGACGATCCGCATGGCCGGGCGACCGGCCCAGAAGAGCTTGCTGACGGCCGTGGGCCGGAAGCTGATTTCGAGATTGCCGAGATGGACCGGTTTCAGTCGGGAATCGGGGTGGACGACGATCTTGGCGGGGACCGCGTTGGTGAGACCAAGGTCGTTGGCGGCAGTCATGCCGTCGACCAGGACGCGAATCTGATCGCGACGGGTGATCGCCTCGACCACTTGGCGGTGATCAGCCGGATTCGGCGCCTTGGTGAGGCTGTTGAAATCTGGCTTGTCATATAGGCCTCTGTCGATCCTGCGGAGCGTGCCGGTGGCGACGAGACGCTGGAGGGCTTTGTCGAGGGCGCCGCGAGCGTTTCATGCCAACATGACTACGCGTTCAGTCCGAGCGTCGTATGGCGTCGATCGCCTTAAACTGGTCATCACATCGGTATGGCGGAAGCGAGCTGAAGGTTGGCGAATCGTCCTTGCTCACGAGTCTTTGGTACCGCCATCTCAATAGCGGCGAATGTCCGCTAACATAACCTGTCGTTCGCGCACCCGCGTCGCAATGACGTAAGTTGGTCGACGGCAGACTGAACGCTCTCGTGAAAACGTTTCAGACCGGACGCTTTAGCTTCCGGTTGGCCGGTTAGAGCCTAGGGCGCTGTTGCGATGGCCGGCCGTGGCGCCCGACACGGACGTTGCACCCCTCGATCCCACTGACCGGGACGACGCCACCTGATAATCAGGGTTGAATTGCGTAGATCACCTGCACGCGGACTTGCGTTTCGATCGCGCGGGGCTTCAGTCCGATCGCAACCGGCGGCGGTGGGGGTGGAGGCGGTGGCGGCGAGTTGACCCGCGCTGCCGCGACGACGATCTCGTCATACGGGCCTGGGCCGTTGAAGCTGAGGTTGGACACGTTTAGGACGCCGCCGAGCCTGACACCGGAGGCGCGCGCGATGGCTTCAGCCTGAAGTCTTGCTTCGGCCACCGCCTCCGCGATCCCGCGCCGCCGTATCTCCTTGTCCTCGGCGAGGAAGTAGCGGTCGATGCGGGGGTTGGTCGCACCGAGACGGCCAGCAAGCGACACCATTGTGCCGGCCTCGTTCACAGCCGCGGTGCGGAACTCCACCTGAAGATCGGCGGTATAGCCGATGATCGCGCATTCGCCGGTCGACAGGCGCGGATTGCCGTAGGTGTTGCGATTGCAGTCACGCCCGCGCACCTCGGCAATACCGACTTGAGCGGCACGTATATCGGGTCGGGCAGAGACGCCTGCCAGTCCCTTCTCGATCGCGTCCCGTTTCGCCACCATGTCGCGCACGGCCTCGTCGCTGGTCGCGCCTTCGCCATGAACGGAGAAGCTAACGACGGCACGGTCGGGCGGGCTCGGGACCGTCGCAGCACTATTCACGACGATCCGGGGGCGCTGTTCCTCGCCCGATTGCGCGATTGCGGCGCACGGCCAGAAGATGGGGAGAAAAATGGCAAAGCGGCGCATGTAAATCTCCGGAGAGGGAGCCGCAAGCCTAGCCGACAGCACACCAGATGCAACATCCTAATTGATATTGACTCGCAATACTATCCCTTTTAACGATCATGCAAATTGGGGGAAACATCGTGCGCGCTCTATATCTGGCTGCCTGCAGCCTGTTTGCAATTCATGCCGCAAGTCCGGCCTTCGCTCAGGCTCCTGCTGGCGAGGCCGACGGGAATGCCGACACCATCATCGTCACCGGTGAAAAGGCCAATCGCTCGCTTCAGGATACGTTGACGAGCGTCGCGGTGACGACGCCAAAGCGTATGGAGCAGGAAAACCTCATCACTATTCAGGATGTGTTCCAGCGGACCGCCAACGTCACCGAAACCTATGGGGTCTCCGGCTTTACCATCCGTGGCATCGCAAACCGTGGCATCACAGGCGGCGAAGGAGCCGCGCTCGCCACCATCTTCGTCGATGGGGCTGCTCTACCATCGGCCATCGTCCAGGCGGCACCCACGGATATGTGGGATGTAGAGCAGGTCGAGATTTTGCGCGGGCCTCAATCCACGCTGCAAGGGTTGAATGCGCTGGCAGGGGCGGTCATCCTGCGCACGACCGAGCCGACGATGAACTGGTCGCTGCGCGCCCGCTCTCAATATAGCAGCGGCGACGACCGGCAGTTCGCCGTGGCCGCCGGTGGACCGATCGTTCCGGGCGAACTTGCGTTCCGCGTTTCGGCCGAAAAGCGTGACGCGGACGGTTTCACCTGGAACCCGACGCGCCGCGCGCATGAAAATCCGCTGGATTCCACCAATGTCCGCGCCAAGCTGCTCTGGACGCCCAGCGATCTGCCGGGATTCGAAGCGCGCGCCGGCTACACGCATTATGACCGTTATGGCGGTTACAGCTTCAGCTATGTCGATACGACCACGCCTGACTTCTTCGACCATCGGCGCAATTTTTCCAATGTCCGCAATGACAGCGATTCCAATACAGATATCGGCACGCTCGACCTGCGTTATGATTTCGGCGGCGGCCTCAACCTGACGGCGATCACAGCCTATAATGATGTGGCCGAGATCAACAATTACGACAATGACCTGACAGCGGCGGACAGCGGGCAATATGTCCAGCGCAACCGTTACAAGACCTTCTCCCAGGAACTGCGGCTGAATTATGAGGGGGAAAGGCTGAGCGGTCTGCTCGGCGCCTTCTATTACAGCCGCAGGAACAGCATCAATACGACCAGCGAGACTGGTGTTCCGACCCCGATCGGCACGATCGCCGCGCTGCTCCAGTCGAATGGCCTTGATGCGGCGACCGCGCAATATGTCGCCGGCCTCTACGGCGCGGCCCTGCCCCAGATCCCCGTCGATTTCGCGTCGCAGGGCGCGGGCAAAGTTCGAACCTACGCCCTGTTCGGTGACGCCCGGTTCAAGCTGACCGACCGGCTTTCGTTGCTCGGCGGCTTCCGCTACGATCGTGAAACCAACAGTATTGCCGTGGCGCAGCAGACGACCTTTGCCGGCACCTATCCTGACCCGCTGGCCTTTGGTCCGGCAGGCTCGCCTCTCTGGTTTGCGGTCATGGGCATCAATGCGGGGGTTGAGGGGATCGTGTCCGACGCGACCGGCGGCGCTGTTGCGATCAACCGCACCTTCAATGCTTTCCTGCCCAAGGCCGGGATCGAGATGGCATGGACGCCGGACATCAAGACCGCCTTCACCGCGCAGCGTGGTTATCGCTCGGGCGGATCGAGCAGCAACTTGGCCCGGTCGGCAACCTTCGCCTATAATCCCGAATTCACGTGGAATTACGAACTTTCCTTCCGCTCTGCGTGGCTGGACGATGCCCTGACGCTCAATGCCAACGCCTTCTATGTCGACTGGAAGGATCAGCAGGTGTCGGCCAATTTCGGCCTCAACGTCTATGACACCAATGTCATCAATGCCGGCAAGTCGCATCTCTATGGCTTCGAGGTGGAAACGGCGCATCGCGTCAGTCCGGCCTTCGACTGGTATGCCTCCGTCGGCTATACCAAGACCAAGTTCGACGAATTTTCGACGACGATGGGCAGCGTGACCGACTATGCCGGGCTGGAATTTGCCCATGCGCCGCACTGGACCTTGTCGGCAGGCATCAATGCGCGCCCGGTCGAGCATGTCAGCCTGAATGTCAACGCGAGCCATCGCAGCGCACTATTCTCCGAAATCAGCATCCCGCAGTCGGAAACGCGGCTGAGCGCCCGCACGCTGGTGAACGCACGCATCGCCTATGAGGCAGAGCACTGGACGGTTTCGGCCTTTGCCTCCAACCTCTTCGACGAAGAATATTTCCAATATACCGTCGAAGGGCTGGGTCGCGGCGTGCTGGGTAATCCCCGCGTGCTGGGCGTATCTCTGGAGACGAACTGGTAATGATGACGCTCGCCGCCTGTCTCCCCATGCTGGCCGGTGGAGCACTGGGCGCCTGGGCGCTGCGCCGGGCGTGGCGATCTCCGGCTGAAAAGGGCGCGGGCTACCGGGCGCTCGGCTGGGTGGCTATCGTCGTGACACTGGTCTGGCCGGCAGTCCTGCTGGGCGACATGCGCGGGCCGTTCATAGCGCTGGCCATGATGTCGGTAGCCGCGCTGGCGGTGGTTGCGAGTGGAGCGACGGTCCGTCCGGCCAAGGCCCGGAGGTCAGATCGCGCCGGGCGCGCATCGGACAGCCTAGCGCCCGAACCATCGGACAGGCCGACGACCCGCTGGCGCAACATATTGCGCTGGCTGCTGGCCGGCCCGATCGGCATGATCGCGGCCATGGCGGTGGGCATATGCTATGCCGTCTGGGTGCCCGGCGAGGCGCAGACGCGGCTGCTGATCGGCGCGTTGATCGTGCCAGTCGCCTGGGGCGGCGCCATGGCCTGGACCTTGGCAGACAATCGTATCCTTCGCGCGACGGCGGTTCTGGTCGGCACCGCGCTCACTGGCTTCGGCCTGGCCATATTGAAGGGGTTCGCGTGACCACGACTGCCAGACGCAAGCCGCTCCTGTCCCGCGTGCCCGCCGACTTCGTACGCGCGGTGCTGAAGGGGCATAGTTCGCTTGGCCTCGCCTTCGCCGCGATCATCTATCTGGTCTGCCTGACCGGCAGCATCGCCGTGTTCGCTCATGAATTTCAGCGCTGGGAAACGGCCGGCGCGCCGCGCCTGACCAGCATATCGCCCGATGCCGTCCAGCACGCGCTGGAGGCGGCGATTGCGCGGGTCAGCGGCGGCGCGGAACATGCCTATATCAATCTGCCCACGCCCGATCTGCCGCAGGCCAGCATCAGCGTCGAGAAGGACCATGTGCAGCATGGCTGGATATTCGACGCCGCCGGCAATCTGGTTGCGCCCGGCGATGCGCCGTTCAGCGAATTCCTGACACGGCTGCACATCAACCTGCACATCCCGGGCAGCTGGGGCATCTTCATCGTCGGCCTGACCGGCGTTGCACTGTTGTCCTCGCTCATTTCCGGGCTGCTCGCCCATCCCCGCATCTTCCGCGACGCCTTCCACCTGCGACTGGGCGGTTCGCGCCGGTTACAAGAGGCGGACCTGCACAACCGCATCGGCATTTGGGCGCTGCCTTTCCATGTCATCGTATCGCTGACGGGCGCGCTGCTGGGCCTCACCACCATCATCGTCGGCGTGTTGGGCATGGCGCTGTTTCAGGGGGACACAGCCAAAGTCTATGCCCTGTTCATCCCACAGGCGCCCAAGGACGATCCGCGCCCTGCGCCGATCATCGACCTGCGCCCGATGTTCCCGGCCGTCGATCGCGCGGCGCCGGGCGGTCGCACCGACCTCATCCTGCTGGAGCATCCCGCCGAAATGGGCGGAGCGGCGATGTTCAACGTTCAGCGGGAGGACACGCGCCTTTCCAACTACGACGCCTATGCCTTCGATCGCACGGGCAAGCTGTATCACCACGCCCGGTCGTCGGAGAATAACCTCGGTGAACGCATATTGGGATCAATCGGCAAGCTGCATTTTGGCTGGTTCGGCGGCGCTGCGGTCAAGATCGCCTATGCGCTGCTAGGCCTTGGTCTCACCTATCTGGCGGCAGGCGGCGTCACTATCTGGCTCGCCCGGCGAGGCGACAAGCGCAATCCAGCGCCTGGCCTTGAACGGCTATGGGCCGCAACCGTCTGGAGCCAGCCGGTCGCCCTTGCCGCCACGGCGCTCGCAACGGCGGCGGCGCTTGGCGGCGTCAGTAAGCAGGCGCTGATCATGATATGGGCGGCCGTGACGCTGATCATCCTCTTCTCCGCCCTGCGGGTAGAGGCGACGGCCTTGTCGCTATGGCTCAAGCGTGCTGCTGGCGTGCTGCTGATCGCCACGGCGCCGGCCCATGTGCTGCGCTTCTGGCCCACCGATCCGGTCATCTGGTCGGTCGATGTCGGGCTGATGGCGTGCGGCGGCGTGCTGTTGTGGCTAGCGCGCGGTGCTGTCGTGCCGCCGGTGCCAGCCCGCTCGCGATGACCACGGACGTGCCGGCACCGACATGATCGACAGCGTAGCCATGCTCGAGGCAGTGACGGGCTGCACGCCGCCCGCCATGCATCTCAAGGTCATCGACCATCTGGACGAGGGCGCGTTGCAATGGCTCGCCCAATCGCCACTGGCGTTCGTCGGTCTGGGTTCCGATCTGCGCGCCGCTAAGGCCGGCGTCATCGCGACCATCGGCGGTGGTGCACCGGGCTTTGTATCGGGCGACGCCCGGCGGTTGCGCATCCCGCTGGCATCGCTGGACAATGCCGAGCCCCTGGCGGTCGGTGCGTCGTTCGGATCGCTGTTCCTGATCCCCGGTATCCGGGAGGCATTGCGCATTAATAGCCGGGTGGAGGCGGTGGATTCCGACCATCTGCATGTCGTCGTGGAGGAATGCTACGGCCATTGCGCGAAGGCCGTCATCCGCTCGGATCTGTGGGTGGCGCAGCCCGGCGACGTACCGACGGACCTTGCCGCCTTTGTAGCAGCGAGCCGGTTTCTGGCGCTGGCCACGGTTAGCGCGGGCGGCCAAGCGGATCTCAGTCCGAAGGGCGACCCCGCCGGTTGCATGGCCATGCTCGACGGCGACCGGCTATGGTTTGCCGATCGGCCCGGCAACCGCCGTGTCGACAGTTTTCGCAACATCGTTGAGCAGGCGCAGACGGGGATCGCCCTGCTTGTGCCCGGCGCCGCCCGTCCACCGCGGTCCGTTACATCATATCCCCCATATTTGCCCGATTTTCAACGCATTAGGCCATCCGCTGATCGACAGGCCGAGCGATGGCCGCCTGCGCTTTGTCTGGTGATCCAGAAGTGGCAGGTCCTGTCAAAATAAACCGTACACGAACTGGCCGATGGCTGTCCGTACCTGGTCGACTGCTACCGGAAGCGACGCAACGCGAACGGCAGCTATCCGCCGCCCCTCGCTCCAAAGCGACGTTCGCTTATCGGCCATTAGCAAAACCCGACGAAAAGACAGAGTGGGATCGTCAGCCGGTGAGCAAGCCCGCCATGGATACTGGCAGCCACCCTGTTTGATCCGCCTACCCAGTTTAATTCATGGTCCGTTCCCTTGTATCTGCTATTGTGCTATAAGTAATTGGGAAAACAATAGGATTCCCGATTCCAGCAAGAACGAACTGGGGCCTTTCTGGGGGCCTTACCGCTCATCTCATTTTCATTACATATCTGAAAATTAAACCAGAATTATTGTGGATTGGATTCCGGCTCGGTCTGGCGACGTCTGCCAACAGTTGAAAAATCCATAATTTCCGGTAGTTTATGGGCATTCGCTGATTGTGAGTGGATGCCCTTGTTTGCCTGCAATTGCGGATGATGGGAGCCTCACTTTGCCCTGGCAGAATCGAGGCCCCAATGGCGCTAACCGATACCGCTATGCGCGCGATCAATATCGGGAAAAGCGCGCTCCCCAGACGTGGCCATTCCGCCGGCCGCGTGCTCGATGGAAGAGGTTGCGCTCAATCGAACCCTGACCGAAGGTTGAGACCCAGCGCGTCCTCGTCTGCGGTCGCTGCCGCCAGTTCGCCCTGTGCGGCGGCAATGCGTGCGCGCGCTTCGATCAGCTTCACTTCTGCGTTGGCGGCACTTTCCTCGCGTTGGTTGACCAGGAAGAAGTCGCTGGATCCAAGATCGAAGCGGCGGCGTTCTGCCCCCGCCAACTGCTGGGCCAGCGCGCGTTCCCGCTCGCTCGTCGCCACCAACTGGCCGGCCGTTTCCACCTCCATGCCGATCGCCATGATTTCGGCGCGGATTTTTTCCGTCAGATAGCGCTGCTTGACCGTCAGTTCGTCGATCTTTGCCTGGGTTTCGGCGATCTTGCCCCTCGCCTTGCGATTCTGGAGCGGTATCTTGAAGGTCACGCCAACGATCGTCTCCAGCGGCGTCCGACTGCTTCCGCCTAGCCCTGCTTGGCCCATATCCTTGGCGACCTCGCCGGTCAGGTCCAGCCGCGGCTTCATGTCGTTGCGCGCTACGGCCAGCTTGACCATCGCCTTGTCGATTTCCTTCAGCAGGATGGCGAAGCCGGGCTGACGTTCGAGGTTCAAGGTCGGGTCCGTCCCCAGGCCATCGAACGCCTTTGCCTCGTCCGGCAGTCGCGCGTCATCGACCACGACCGGCAAGCCCTGATCGTCGCGATAGTAGAGCGACAGCTTCACCGCCGCCGCACGAAAGTCCTGCCGCGCATCGACGACAAAGGCCTGCCGCCTGACCAGGTTCGCCTCATTCTCGATCAACAATATGTCCGGCTTGGCCCCCAGCGTGACCTGACGCCGGATGCCCTGGGTCCGATCCTGCGCCAGCGCCAGCAGCGCCTGATAGGCTTTCAGTTTCAGCCCCGCCGCCACCCACTTCTGATAGGCTTCGATCGCGCGCGCCTGAACCCCGATGCTGGTTGCCTTCGTCTCGAAACGCGCGATGTCCATATCGTTGGCGGCCAGGCTAAACGTCGACCGGCGCTCATCGATCAGGCGGTCGCGCAGCAGGGAAAAGAGGGCGCCGACCTTCACCTCTCCCAGCCGATTGGTGAAGGCCTTGTCTTCGTAAATCGGGAAGTCCCCGCGCGAGACACGATATTGCCCGTACACATAGCCGCCATTATCCATGAAGGGCTGCTCTGCCTTTCCAGCAAGCTCCGTTCCGTCATAATAGCCAGCAACCCGGCTACGTCCTTCCGCTGCGAAGACGGTGTCGAACGCACCCTGCGCCGTCAGCGTGCGGGCGTCGGCCTGGCGATTGCGCGCCAGCGCGGCAATGATATCCGGGGCGGAACGGGCGGAGGATCGCAAAACTTCTTCCAGCAAGAGGGGGTTGCCCGGACGCGCCGTTGACGGTCCCACGCCACCCTGCGCGTGCGCCGCCGATGCTGCCGTCGCGATGAAGAGCGCTCCCATGCAGAGGATGATGCGGATCATCACTTCTTCTTCTTTTCGATCGAGCTTTTTTCGTCCTTGCCTTCCTGCTTCTGCGCCACCTGATCCTGACCGAAATTGAGCGGGAAGTCGTTAAGCTGGCGCCACAGTTCATAACCGACTGTGACATTATCGCCTTGTATCCAGCCGATCACCTTGCTGCCCTGGCGCACGAACCGCCGGTCCGGCCAGGCGAGACTGCCGGGCCGGGGTTCGACCAGCACGCGAAACAGCCCATCGGCGCGCGGTGTGGGATCGACCGAGCGCACCTGACCATCATAGATGCCGACCGCAAAGGCTGGCCAGCCGCTGAATTGAAAGGCTGGAAAACCTTCAAACTCCAGGCGCACGGGGCGGCCCTGATCGACCAGTGGAATGTCGCGGCCGTCAACATACAGCTCGACCGCGCGCTCGATTTTCTCCGGTGCGATGAACGCCAGGACCGTGCCGGCAGAGATCAGCGCACCGCCGGCTGCGGCGTTGAGGTTCTGGACACGTCCGTCGCGCGGCGCGGTGACGATCTGCGCAGACTGCCGCCTTTGCCGCACCTCGATCTGCTGCAGCTTCGCCCGCGCCTCGGCCAGCTTGGCGTTGGCATCGGCGACCTTGATCTGCGTCTGTTCATAATCCCGCCGCGCGGCCAGCCCCTCGGCCAAAAGCTGCCCCGTGCGCCCTACATCGATTGATGCAACGGCGCGCGATTGTTCGATGGCGGCGATCTGCGCCACGACTTCCGCCTTCTCGGCGGCCAGCCGATCGAGGAAATTCGGATCGACATCAACGACCTGAACGATGGGGTCGCCGGCCTTCACCCATTGACCGTCCTGCACGAAGAAGCGCGCAACGCGGCCATCGACCAGCGACGACATCTGCTGCGGCCTGTCGTCGGGGTCGAGCGCGATCACCTGCCCGCCCCCTTGCGCGGTCTGCCGCCACGGCACGAACAGGATGGCGACCGCCAGACCGATTCCCAGCAGCAGGAGCCAGGCCACCACCACCGCCGCGCGTGGCGGCTTCAGGCTGGCAAGCGACCGGAAATGCGTCAACTGCGCAGGCCCGATCGTCATGCCGCCGGCTCCCTTGCGGCAAGGAAACGCGCCAGTTCCGCCTGGGTGGCAAAACGGCGTTGCGCGCGCACCCCCAGCCAGAAATAGCTGTCGAGCGCCATCGCCTGGGGCCGGCCCGTGAACAGAAGGACGGTCGTCCCATGCTCTCGCAGCGTCCCCAGCGTTGCGTATAGTGGTTCGACAGGCATCATGTCGTAGAGCTGCGACAGCAGCAGTAGCTTGGGCCGGCTAAGCAATGCCATCGCCAGCTTCAACTGCATCACCTCGACAATCGACAGGGGCGACCCCGAACTGGCCAGTTGCGTGTCAAGTCCGTCCGGCAGGCTGGCAATGCGCGCGGCCAGGCCGACCCTGTCGAGCGTGCGCAGGATCAACGCACCATCCGCATTGCGGCCTGCCGCCAGGTTCAGATATTCGCGAATGGTGACATCGACGATCGTGGGCCGGTTTAGCACCATGACGGCGGATCGCAGCAGATACATGTCCAGGCTGCCAAACTCGCTGCCCCCGATCGACAACAGCCCTCGCTCGGGACTTGCATGACGCTTGAGCAGAAGCGCCACCTGACTCTCGACGCCTGGCTCTGCCACTATGACAGCCTGTTCGCCGCTGCCGATCGCGAAATCGAAGCGCGATCCGGTCAGTTCCACGTCGCGAAACCGTACCGAGCCATCGGGCGGCGACTGTCCGTTCAGCCCCGCCGCTTCCTGCGGTATCGCGAAAATCTGCGACAGTTCCTCCGAACTCGCCACCAGATCGTAGAAGGTGTCGAGATACCATCCCAGCTGAGAGATGCCGTAGAAAACGCCAGAGAGGATAAGCTCGGCCGCAACCAGCTGGCCGATGGAAAGCTGTCCCGCCAGAATGAGGTTGCCGCCCATCGCCAGCAACGCGGCGGCAGCGAGCGCATAGACCAGGAAATACCCCAAAGCCTGCGCAAAGCTGTAGCGGAAATAGCGACGATGCGCCCGGATATAGTTGGCGGTGACCGCCTCGGACCGATCCATCGCGAAATCGAGATGGCGCGCGGATTTGTAGAAGCCGTTCGACGCGCCCACGCTTTCCAGCCAGTGCGCCGCTTCATGCTTGGCGTGCGAAACGCCGACGGCACCCGTGATCGCGCCGCCCCGCCAGACCAGCCAGATCAGCAGGCATGTCGCCACCAGAATGACGTTAAACGCCAGGAAGAACGGGTGGTAGAAACTCGTCACGATCAGGCCGACGACGCCCTGCAGGATGATCGTGAAGCACCCGATCACCAGGCTGGGGACCGATTTTTGGACCACCACCATGTCGAAATAGCGGTTGAACAGGCTGCCACGGCTTTCATCCGCGAAAAAGGGGTTCTGCGCATGGACTGCGCGCACCGTAACCTCCGCAACCACCCGGGCGAAGATGCGGCGCTCGAACATCGCCAGCAGATAGATGCGTAGGGCGCTGAGGCCGGCGACGACTAACAGCAGGGCAAGCAGAACGCCCGACAATATCCAGAGCGGCGCAGGCAGAGCCGTGCGGGCGACTGAGTTGATCAGCAGCTGGACCGAAATGGGCGTCGCCAACGACAAAAGGGTGATCGCCAACGTGTAGACAATGCCCACGTTCACATAGCTCTTGTCAGGCCCCACAATCTCCGAGAGCCATGCGGCGGCATTCCGCAGACCCAGACGCTCTCCAGCCAATCTAAACCTCATGGACGTGATTTGTGCGACGTATATGCACGCCCCTTTGCAACGCAAGGACCCTCGCTGCGTTGCAACATAATCTCACAATTTAGCAACGCGTAATGACCGGCAGAACGCATGAATGCAGCGAGGCAATTGAAAAAGTGCCCGTAGAATATGGTACAATGGCCGGTCCAGCCGATCCGCCCGCTGCCGATCGCCATCCTACCCCGCCCGGCTCGCTCCAGCGCTCGGCGCAGCACACGAACGGCGGTGTCATGTTGGTCGGCATCGACGATGAACTGCACGTCGATAGTGCAGATCTGGTGCTGCATCGCGACGATGGGGACATGGGCATCCGCCATCCTCCCGATCGAACATGTTTCGCACCCGAAGCGGAATGTCGGTCGGCCTTAACCCTCTGCCCGCGTCGGGATGGACCGCCTCCATGCCCAGATTGGCAAGCTGGTCCGCCACCCGGTTTCCCGCTCTCGACTTATGCGCGCCGCTGTGGCTAAAGCAGCGCCATGATGAAGCTGTTTATCGGTAACAAAGCCTATTCGAGCTGGTCGCTGCGCGGCTGGCTGGCGTGCAAGCTGTCCGGCCTGCCCTTTGAAGAGGCGGTCGTCCCCCTCTATGACGAGGCATGGGAAAAGCGGCGCGAGGGCGACGAGTTTGCGCCATCGTCCGGCAAGGTGCCGATCCTGTGGGACGGCGACGATATTGTCGTGTGGGACAGTCTGGCCATCGTCGAATATCTCAATGAAAAGACCGGGAACGAGAAATTCTGGCCGACCGATCCCGCCGCGCGCGCCATGGCCCGATCGATGGCCGCGGAAATGCACTCCAGCTTCGCCGCGCTGCGCCGCGAGCATAGCATGAATATCCGCCAGATTTACGATGCGGTGCCACCGTCCGAAGCGGTCAAGCAGGATCTGGCGCGCCTGATGCAGCTATGGGCGCAGGCCCGCGCCCGCCATGGCGGGCAGGGCGATTTCCTGTTTGGCCCGTTTGGCGCCGCCGACGTGATGTTCGCACCGGTGGTGACGCGGCTCATCACCTATCAATTGCCCGTGGCCCGCTTTGCCGAAGCCTATATGCACGCCATCATCGCCCATCCGTGGATGCAGGAATGGATCGGCGGCGCGCAGGCCGAGGACTGGGTGATCGACCGGTTCGAAGTCCCGCCACAGGTGGCTTGAAGGGACCGGACGGCAAAATGGGGCGCTATTGGCGGCGCCAAATGCACCTGCCGTCATCCTGACGAAAGTCAGGATCCATTCGCTCTCCGCTTATCTTGTTAAACGACGGTTGCGCCATGGATTTTGAAGCATGTTCAATATGACGGTGCTTGGGAGCCAGTCGAGCGGCCGATCGATTGACCAGGGGAACAAAGAAAAAGGGCCGGGAAGCACGCGCTCCCCGGCCCCTATTCGCTCTCACGCCGCAGCGTGGATCAGCCGACAATTTCTTCCGGCTTGAAGAAGAAGGCGATTTCGGTCGCGGCATTGTCTTCGCTGTCCGAACCATGGACCGAATTGGCTTCGATCGATTCGGCCAGTTCCTTGCGGATCGTGCCGGCGTCCGCATTGGCGGGGTTGGTCGCGCCCATGATGTCGCGGTTGCGCTGCACGGCGTTTTCGCCTTCCAGCACCTGAACGACGACCGGGCCGGAAATCATGAAGGCGACGAGGTCAGCGAAGAAGGGGCGTTCCTTGTGGACGCCGTAAAAGCCTTCGGCCTGTTCGCGGCTCATGCGGATGCGCTTGGATGCGACGACGCGCAGACCGGCTTCCTCCAGCATCTTGGTGACAGCGCCGGTCAGGTTGCGACGGGTCGCGTCGGGCTTGATGATCGAAAAAGTGCGCGTGACGGCCATGGCCCTCGATACTCCGAATGGTTGGAAATGCTGGGCGCGCCTTTAGACGGGGCTGGGCCGGGCCGCAAGGGGCTTCACCTTCGCCCCTTCTATGCCATTTGCAGCCACTTGCGGCCGTCTTGCTTGAAGTAGCGGGATTCGATCCCGTCGCGCTTGGCCAATGCCCGCCAACTCGCCCGCGCCGCCTCGATCGTTGAATCGTCGAAGAAGTGGAATACCCGATCGAAATCCAGCGCCTCGTCGCGCCACAGCCCATCGGCCAGCGCGACATGGCGCGCGCCATTCGCCGCATCGCAGGATGCGCCCAGCAGGATCGGCTGATGCCCCTCCCCCGCCTCGCCCGCGCGGCCATGGGCCAGAAAACTGTCGGGCGGACCATTCCACAGCCCGGCGGAAATCCGCTCCAGCCGGTCCGCTTCGTCCGCCACCACCAGCAGGCGCGCGCCCATCGCCAGGATGCGCGCCGCAATGGCGGGCAGCACCTGATCGACGGGATCGCGGCTCAGCTGATAGAAATCGACCTGCATCAGTTCTCGAACTTGTCCGCCACAAACTGGTCGAGCAAACGCACGCCATAGCCGGTCGCGCCCTTGTCGAAGGTTGCGCCGGGCTTGTCGGCCCACACCATCCCCGCAATGTCGAGATGCGCCCATTTGACGCCATCGTCGATGAAACGCTTGATGAACTGCGCGGCGGTGATCGACCCGGCATAGCGGCCGCCGATATTCTTCATGTCGGCAATCGGACTGTCGATCAGCTTGTTATAGGCGTCGGACAGCGGGAAGCGCCACAGCGGTTCGCCGCTCGCCTTGCCCGCTGCGGTCAGATCGTCCGACAGGCCATCGTCGTTGGAGAAAAGCCCGGCATATTGATCGCCCAGCGACACCAGGATCGCGCCGGTCAGCGTCGCCAGATCAACCACCGTATCGGGCGCGTAGGTTTTCTGCGCCCAGGTCAGCGCATCGCACAGCACCAGTCGCCCTTCGGCATCGGTGTTGATCACCTCGATCGTCTGGCCGGACATGGAGGTCACAATGTCGCCGGGACGCTGGGCATTGCCGTCGGGCATATTTTCAACCAGGCCGCAAATGCCCACGACATGCGCCTTGGCCTTGCGCCCGGCCAGCGCCTTGATCGCGCCAGCGACCGCGCCCGCGCCGCCCATGTCCCACTTCATGTCCTCCATGCCGGCGGCGGGCTTGATCGAAATGCCGCCCGTATCGAAGGTCACGCCCTTGCCGACGAACACGAGCGGCTTTTCGGCCGCGCCATTCGTGCCGTCCCATTCCAGCGCCAACATCCGCGCATCGCGCACCGACCCCTGCGCCACGCCGAGCAGCGCGCCCATGCCCAGTGCTTCCATCGCCGGGCGGTCCAGCACCGTGATCTTGACGCCCAGCTCAGCGAGGTGCTGGCAGCGTGCAACGAAGCTTTCGGGGTAGATGATATTGGCGGGTTCCGACACGAGTTCACGGGTCAGGGCCACGCCCGCCGCGACCGCTGCGTGCCTGTCCCATGCCGCGCCAGCGTCCGCCGACACGATCGTGACCGTCGCCAGCGTGGGCTTGGCCTTTTCCGGCTGGCGGGTGCGGTAGGTATCGATCCGCCAGCCGCGCAGCAGCGCGCCCAGCGCCAGCCGCGCCGCGCCCTCGCCACTCGCGCCGCCGACAAATTCGACCGCTGCATGGGTCGCGCCACTGGTCAACAGCCGTGCGGTCAGCGCGCCACCCGCCCGCTCCAGGTCCGCGTCGCTGCCCGTGCCGGTGCCCAGCAGGACGATGCGCCGCACCTTGCCGCCCTCATCCGCGAAGCTCTCGAACGTCGCGCCCGCTTCGCCTGTAAAGCGCGCCGCCGCAGCGCCCGCCACCAGCGTCGCGGATGCAGCGACCGGCAGGCTGTCCGGCGCGCCCTTGGGCAGGGCCAGCACCAGAGTGTCGGCATCGGGACGGGTCGGGCTGATCGCGATATCCATCAAGGGACCTTTTCTTGTTCGGGCTTTGAGACGTAATCCTTGCCAAATAGTGCGGCTTGCCCCGTCTGGCAAAGGCGTTCGACCGATTTTGCCGGAAAAGAGCGTAGCGCAGCGATTGCGGCGCGCGCCAAGCAGTGCGATAGGCAGGCGCTGATACCGCCCCTTCATGAGGCCTGACCGTTTGGCTACCTCCCCTATGTCCCCCCCTTCAAAGTTCATGTCTTTGCGCCCCGCCCTGCTGATCGGCTGCGCTTTGTCGTGCCTTGCGGTCACCGCCCCGGCCATGGCGCAGCAGCTCAACGAACCGCAGGTGCCGATCAGCGCGCCCGACGCCCCCGTTCCGGCGAGCGACGACCAGATCGGCTTTTCCGCCGACGCGCTGCAATATGACAGCAATAGCGAAATCGTCACCGCCAGCGGCGCGGTGCAGCTGCTGCGCGATGGCAATCGCCTGCGCGCCGACAAGGTCGTGTGGAACCGCACCAGTGGCAAGGTGGAGGCGATCGGCAATGTCTCGGTCACCGATCCCGACGGCAATATCGCCTATGGCGACCGGTTCGACGTCACCGATACGCTGAAGGACGGCGTGGTCGACAATATGCTGCTGGTCCTCCAGTCGGGCGGTCGGCTGGCAGCGGCCACCGGCACCCGCACCAACGGCATCTATACGCTCAACCGCGCCGCCTATACCGGCTGCGCGGTCGAGGATAGCGACGGCTGCCCCAAGGAACCGACCTGGCAGATCAACGCGGTCAAGGTCGTCTATGACCCGACGCGCGAGCGGGTGACCTACACCAACGCCAATATCGAGCTGTTCGGCCTGCCGCTGATCCCGTTGCCCGGCCTGTCCCATCCGGTGGGCGAAGGCGGCGGCAGCGGCCTGATGGTGCCCAATCTGCGCTATGACCGGAACAACGGCTTTGAAGTCGCGCTGCCTTACTATTTCAAGCTGGCGCCCAATCGCGACCTGACGGTCACGCCGCATGTCTATAGCAACAGCCTGCCGATGCTGGAGGCCGGTTTCCGCCATCTTTATGATCGTGGTGCCTATCAGATCACCGGCTATGCCACCTATGGCAGCCGCGTCGCCACCGGAGACAGCAGCAGCACGACGCCCGCCGCATCCGAAAAGGATCCGCGCTTCTATCTCGACGCCAGCGGCGGATTGCAGCTGACGCCGGAATGGAGCGTCGATGGATCGATCCGCTTCGCCAGCGACCGCACCTTCCTGCGCCGCTACGACATCAGCCGCGATGACCGGCTGCGCTCGACCCTCGGCGCGCAGCGAATCGGCCAGAACAGCTATTTCTCGCTGCGCGGCTGGGCGGTGCAGACGCTGCGCGCAGGCGATTCGCAGGGGCAGACGCCGATCGCGCTGCCGGTCATCGACTATCGGCTGCGGCTGAAAGACCCGCTGCTGGGCGGCGTCCTGCAATTGCAGGCCAATACGCTGGCGATCACCCGCACCCATGGCCAGGATACGCAACGCGCCTTTGCCGCTGCCGAATGGAATCTGCGCACGCTGACCGGCATGGGGCAGGAAGTGACCTTCACCGGCTATCTGCGCGGCGACGCCTATCACAGCAGCGACAATGCGCTGACGACGACCGCCAGCTATGCTGGCGATCCGGGCTGGCAGGCGCGCGGCATCGCCGCCGCCGCAGTGGACATGCGCTGGCCCTTCATCGGCGAAGCCTTTGGCGGGGTGCAACGGATCGCCCCGCGCGTCCAGATCGTCGCCGCGCCGAAACTCGCCAACCTGTCGCTACCCAATGAGGATGCCCGCGCCGTCGATCTGGAGGACAGCAACCTCTTCGCGCTCAACCGCTTCGCCGGCTATGACCGGTTCGAGGATTCGACGCGGGTCACCTACGGCATCGAATATAGCCTGTCCCTGCCCGACTTCTCGCTCCAGACCATCGTGGGGCAAAGCTATCGCCTGAACAGCCGCACCAGCATCCTGCCCGACGGCACCGGCCTGTCGGATCGCACGTCCGACATCGTTGGCCGCACGACTGTGCGTTACAAGGATTTCATCAGCTTCACCCACCGGTTCCGACTGGACAAGGACCATCTGGCCGTCCGCCGCAATGAGCTGGACGCGACCGTGGGCAGCAGGAATACCTATGCCATGGTCGGCTATCTGCGGCTCAACCGCGATGCTTTGGCCGCGCTGGAGGATTTGCAGGACCGGGAGGAATTGCGGCTGGGCGGGCGTATCCAGTTCGCGCGCTTCTGGTCGGTGTTCGGCTCTACCGTGATCGATCTGACCGATGGCAAGGAAGATCCGCTCAGCATTGCCGATGGTTATGAGCCGGTTCGCCATCGGCTGGGCATCGCCTATGAGGATGATTGTCTGACGCTCGGCCTCACCTGGCGGCGCGACTATCAGGCCAATGGCGACGCGCGAAAAGGCAATGCTTTCCAGCTTCGGCTAGCTTTCCGCAATATTGGCATATAAGGATCACCCTTCCCGCTACCCTGTCAGGGCTGGTTCAGGCGGACTGGCGCATCCGTGCCGGACCGTATTGGAGATATTTGCCGACGATGCTGCCTGTCGTTTCCACGCCCACCCGCATGTTTCCCGCCGTTCGTTCGGCCCTGCGCACCCTGTTCCTGTCCTCAGCGCTGCTTGGCGTCGGGGTGCAGGGCGTTGCCGCGCAGACGGTCGATGACGGCGGCGACGTCGCCAGCCAGCAGCTCAACCTGCCCAGGGACGTCACAGTCTTTGGCAAGAGCGACCCCAATGTCCGCAAGGCAACCGCCATCGTCAACGGCCGCATCATCACCGGCACCGACATCGACCAGCGCCTCGCGCTGATCATCACCGCCAATGGCGGCAAGGTGGAAGCGGAAGAAAAGGAGCGTCTGCGGGTGCAGGTGCTGCGCAACCTGATCGACGAAACGCTCCAGATTCAGGAAGCCGCCGCCAACGACATCAAGGTCGATCCGGCCGAAATCCAGCAAAGCTATGAGCGGGTCGCGGCCAATTTCCGCCAGTCGCCAACCCAGTTCGACGCCTATCTGCGCAGCCAGGGCAGCTCGGCCGCCAGCATCAAGCGCCAGATTGAGGGCGAACTCGCCTGGAGCCGCCTGCAACGGCGCAATATTCAGCCCTTCGTCAATGTGTCCGAAGATGAAGTGAAGTCGGTGGTCGACCGGCTGAACGCGGCCAAGGGCAGCGACGAGCTGCGCATCGGCGAAATCTATCTGTCGGCGACCCCGGAAAATCGCGATCAGATTGTCGCCAACGCGCGCAACATCATCCAGCAGATCCAGCAGGGCGGCAGCTTTGCCGCCTATGCCCGGCAATTTTCCGAAGCATCGACCGCAGCGGTCGGCGGCGATCTGGGCTGGGTCCGCCCGGTGCAGTTGCCGCCCGAACTGGCGACCGCCGCCGCCGACATGCAGGTCGGCCAGATCGCCGGGCCGATCGAGGTCGCAGGCGGCGTGTCGCTGATCTATGTGATGGACAAGCGCAAGGTGCTGACCGCCGATCCACGCGATTCGCTGCTCAGCCTGAAACAGCTGTCCGTGCTCTTCCCCAAGGATACGACCAAGGAACAGGCGAGCGCCAAGGCCGCAGGTTTCGCCGCCGCGATCAAGGAGATCAAGGGCTGCGGCCAGGCCAATGAGGTGGGCGCAAAGATTGGCGCGGACGTGGTCGACAATGACAATGTGAAGCTGCGCGACCTGCCGCCCCAGTTGCAGGAAATCCTGCTCAACCTCCAGGTCGGTCAGGCCACGCCGCCCTTCGGCTCCATCACCGACGGCGTTCGCGTGTTGATCGTCTGTGGCCGTGATGATCCCGCATCGGCCAATGCGCCCAATCCCGAACAGATTATGGCGCAGCTGGAAGAAGAACGGGTCAACAAGCGTGCGCGCATCTATCTGCGCGATCTGCGTCGTGATGCGATCATCGAATATAACTGACGCCACCCCCCCGGTCGGCCAGCCGCCGCTGCCCTTTGCGGTCTCGCTCGGCGATCCTGCCGGGATCGGGCCGGAAATCGTCGCCAAAAGCTGGGTGATGCGCGACGCACGCGGCCTGCCGCCCTTCTTTGCGGTGGGCGACGTCGCGGCCCTGCGCGCGGTCTGGCTCGGCCCGATCGCGATGATCAGCGCGCCGGAGGAAGCCGCCGCCGCCTTCGGATCGGCCCTGCCCTGCCTTCAGGTCGGACAGGCGGGCGAGATCATCCCCGGCACCCCCAGCGTCGACGGCGCGCGCACCGCGTTTGAATCGCTCGAAGCCTCGGTCGGCCTCGCCCGGTCGGGATCGGCGGCGGGCATCGTCACCGCGCCGGTGGGCAAGGAACAGCTGTACGGCGTGGGCTTCACCCACCCCGGCCAGACCGAGTTCGTCGCCGAACGCTGCGGCGTGTCGGCCCATAATGCGGTGATGATGCTGGCCGGACCATCGCTCAAGGTCGTGCCGGTCACGATCCATATTCCATTGAGCGAAGTACCGTCCGCGCTGACCATCGACCTGATCCGCGCCCGCGCGATCACCACGGCCAAGGGACTGCAAAAGAATTTCGGCATTGCCCGCCCCCGCCTCGCCGTCGCGGGGCTGAACCCCCATGCTGGCGAAGGCGGCGCGCTGGGGCGGGAGGAAATCGACATCATCCGCCCGGCGGTCGAATCGCTGCGCGACGAAGGCTATGACATAGTCGGACCGCTGGCCGCCGACGGCATGTTCCATGCCCGCGCCCGCGAAGCCTATGATGCGGCGCTGTGCATGTATCATGATCAGGCGCTAATCCCGATCAAGACGCTGAATTTCGACGATGGCGTCAATATCACGCTGGGCCTGCCGATCATCCGCACATCGCCCGACCATGGCACCGCCTTTGGCATTGCAGGCACCGACAGCGCCAATCCGGGCGCTATGATCGCCGCGCTGCGCATGGCCGCCGACGCCGCCCGCGCGCGTGCCGCCTATGTCTGCTGAGGGCAAGGTGAAGCTCCCGCCACTGCGGGAGGTGATCGCCACGCACGGGCTTCAGGCCAGCAAGGCGCTGGGGCAGAATTTCCTGCTCGACGAACAATTGCTCGACCGGATCGCCGCTGTCCCCGGCGCGATCGACGGCCAGCCCGCGTTCGAGGTCGGCCCCGGTCCCGGCGGCCTGACCCGCGCCATCCTGCGCGCAGGTGCAAAACTGGTCGCGGTCGAGCGTGACCGGCGTTGCCTGCCCGCGCTGGCTGAACTGGACGCCGCCTTTCCGGGGCAGTTGCGTGTCCTGTCGGGTGACGCGATGGCAATCGACGCCCGCGCCGAAGCGGGCGATGGCGCGCATATCATCGCCAACCTGCCTTATAATGTCGGCACCGCGCTGCTGATCGGCTGGCTGTCAGCGCCTTGGGAACCGCTGCCCTGGTGGTCGACCCTGACGCTGATGTTCCAGATGGAGGTCGCCGAACGGATCGTCGCCCAGCCCGGCACCGACCATTATGGCCGCCTTGCCATCCTGTCCCAATGGCGCAGCGACGCGCGCATCGCGATGAAGGTCCACCGCAGCGCCTTCACTCCCCCGCCCAAGGTCATGTCCGCCGTCGTTCACCTGACGCCCAAGGCCGCGCCGGACGGGGTGCAACTCAAACATCTCGAACGCCTGACCGCCGCCGCCTTCGGCCAGCGCCGCAAGATGCTCCGGCAAAGTTTGAAAGGCCTGCCCGGCGCGCTCGATGCGCTGGCCGAAATCGGCATCGACCCGCAACGCCGCGCGGAAACGGTGAGCGTCGAGGAGTTTGTCGCAGTGGCGCGGGTGCTGGGGCGGTAGACCCGACTTGCGCCCTATAGCGCGCTGACTTCACTGTGATCCGTTCGTTTCGAGCGAAGTCGAGAAACGTCGCACACCAGACGCACGGGACGACCTCTGTCCTACACGCCGCCAGCCATGTTACATTGCGCCCACAGGCTCTTTCTCACCGTCGACACCCAAAACGGCCCGCATAATAATCTATCGCAATCCGATAATAAAATGTCGCATTTACCGGGAAATATGCGAAGTTAAGCCCAGCAAATCCTATTTACGGCGTCTCGGTCGGCACCGTCTTGGGGGCGGTCGGGACGGCATCCTTGGCGGTCAGCGCCACGGCGGGCGGCCCTTTCTGGATCGCCGCGGCAAGCTTGCCAACGGGCGCGCAATCGGCCTTGCACAGGCTCTGCGCCTTGGCCAGCACCTCCTTGGCCTTGGCCAGCGCGCCCTTCTCCACCATCGCCTCACCCTGCCCCGCCAACGCGGTCACGTCAGTCGGGTCGAGCAGCAGCGCTTCCTTGTAAAGCCGGATCGCCTTGCCCTGAAGCCCCTGTGCGCGGGCGACCTGGGCCAGATCGACATAGGCGGCCCGGTTGCGCGGATCGACCGCCAGCGCGCTTTCCAGCGCATCGGTCGCACCGTTCAGATTGCCCGCCGCAAAGGCCGCAGCACCGGCTTTCTGCCATTCGATCGAGCGCGGCTCGATCTGTGCGTCGGGGCGCTGGGTCAGGCCGACGCTGGACACGGTGGTCAGGACAGCGGCGAGCGCGATCGAGGCGGGGGTAAAACGCATGAGTGTCTCCAGCCATGTTTCAGGCATTGATGTGGTCCAAGTGTCGCCATTTTGCGGGCGCTTGTCCATGGCCTGTTTCACGCCGCCGCTTTCATGCCGACCGGCGCAGCCGCGCAAAGAAGAAACCGTCAGTGCCATCATGGCCCGGCGTCAGCAGCCAGCCAGCGCCATGGGCGCGGCCCAGCGGCATATCCAGCGCCTCCGCCGTCCATCCGTCATGCCGGGTCAGAAAGCCGTCCACCTGATCGCGTCCCTCCTGATCCGTCAGCGCGCAGGTAGCATAGACCAGCGCCCCGCCGGGGGCCAGCAAGGGCGCGGCAAAATCCAGAATACGCGCCTGTTCCGCGACCAGCCGATCGAGCCGCGCCTGCGTCAGCCGCCAGCGCGCCTCCGGGTTGCGGCGCCAGGTGCCGGTGCCTGAACAGGGCGCATCGACCAGCACGACATCGGCCTCCGCCTTCAGGCTGTCCAGTCCCCGCCCCTCATGCCCCTGATCGATCAGCAGCGTTTCGATGAAGGTCGCGCCCGCCCGTTCGGCCCGCGGGCTGAGCCGCGCCAGTCGCGCGCGGATCGTATCGGCGGCAATCAGCGTCCCCTGCCCCGCCATCGCCGCGGCCAGCGCCAGCGTCTTGCCGCCCGCTCCGGCGCACAGATCCACGACCGTCATGCCGGGCGCTACGCCGCAGGCGAGCGCGATCATCTGGCTGCCGCCATCCTGCACCTCGACCAGCCCCTGCTTCCATGGATCGGCCTGTTCGACCGGGAAGCCTTCGGGCAGGCGCAGGCCATCGGGCAATCCGGCGATCGGCTGAGCGTCGGGCAGGTGCGGCGCGACGGCGGCAGGCGTGGCCTTCAGCCGATTGACCCGCAGATCGACTGGCGCGCGACCCAGCAGGGCGTCCTGCTCGACCGGCGCGGCCAGCAGCGGCGCAAGCCATGCCGGCACCGCCCCGGCGCTGGCCCCGGCCTCGCCCGGCTCGATCGGCATCGGCGCATGGGCCGACCCGTCGAACAACGCGGCCAGATCGGGCCGCTCCTGCGCCAGCCCGATCATGGCTTCGCGCCCGGTATCGGGCCGCTCCCCCGCGCGCCGGATCGCGTCATAGACATGGTCGCGCACCGCCCGCCGGTCGCGCGACCCGGCGTAGCGCCGCTCCTTGAAATAACGCGCGATCAGCGTGTCGGCAGCAGGCCCACCGTCCCGCGCCGACGCGATGATAGCGTCGAGCAGCTCTATCGCAGCTTGAAGGCGGGCGGCGGGGGTCATATCCTCCCCGGCACGGGGAGGGGGACCGGCCGAAGGCTGGTGGAGGGGGCGGGAGGCAAGCGCAACGACAGGAGAGGTAGCGCCCAACGGCGCCCCCCCTCCACCACTGGCTTCGCCAGCGGTCCCCCTCCCCGTACCGGGGAGGACTCAGCGCGTCGGATAATTGGGCGCTTCCCGCGTGATGGTGACGTCATGGACATGGCTTTCGGACAGCCCGGCATTGGTGATCTGCACGAAACGGGCGCGTTCCTGCAGGTCGGGGATGGTGCGGCTGCCGGTATAGCCCATCGCGGCCTTCACGCCGCCGACCAGCTGGTGGATCACATCCTTGGCCGGCCCCTTGAACGGCACCTGGCCCTCAATGCCTTCGGGGACCAGCTTCATCTGGTCCTTGATGTCCGCCTGGAAATAGCGATCGGCGCTGCCGCGCGCCATCGCGCCGACGCTGCCCATGCCGCGATAGCTCTTATAGGCGCGGCCCTGATAGAGGAAGGTTTCGCCGGGCGCTTCGGCGGTGCCTGCCAGCAGCGATCCGACCATGACGCAGCCTGCGCCCGCCGCCAGCGCCTTGGCCACGTCACCGCTCGTGCGCAGGCCACCATCGGCAATCACCGGCACGCCCAGCTTCGCGGCGGCTTCGGCGGAATCCATGATCGCGGTCAGCTGTGGCACGCCGACGCCTGCCACGACGCGGGTGGTGCAGATCGATCCCGGCCCGATGCCGACCTTCACGCAATCCGCCCCTGCGCCGATCAGCGCGCGGGTCGCCTCGGCAGTGGCGACATTACCGGCAACCACCTGAACATGGTTGGACAGGCGCTTGACCGCTTCGACGGCGGCGGAAACCTGTTTGCTATGGCCATGGGCGGTGTCGATGACGATCAGGTCGCATTCCGCGTCGATCAGCGCCTCGCTGCGCTCCAGCCCCTTGTCGCCCACCGTGGTCGCCGCCGCCACGCGCAGGCGGCCGGTGCCGTCCTTGGTCGCCTGCGGATAAGTGACCGCCTTTTCCATGTCCTTGACCGTGATCAGGCCGACGCAGCGATAGGCGTCATCCACCACCAGCAGCTTTTCGATCCGGCGCTGGTGCAGCAACCGCTTGGCTTCGTCCTGGCTGACGCCGGCGGGGACAACGGCCAGATTTTCGCTGGTCATCAGTTCGCTGACCGGCTGGGCAGGATTCTCGGCAAAGCGGGTGTCGCGATGGGTCAATATGCCGACCAGCTTGCCGGACTCTTCAACCACCGGAATACCGCTGATCCGATGCTTCTGCATCAGCATCTGCGCGTCGGCCAGCGTCGCGCTGGGCAGGATGGTGATGGGGTTGACGACCATGCCGCTTTCAAACCGCTTGACCGCGCGCACCGCGTCGGCCTGTTCCTCCACCGTCATATTCCGGTGCAGCACGCCGATGCCGCCCAACTGCGCCATGACGATCGCCATGTCGGCCTCCGTCACCGTATCCATCGCCGACGACAGGATCGGGATGTTCAGCTTTATCTCGCGCGTGACGTAGGTCGACGTGTCCGCCTGACTGGGCAGCACGTCGGATTCGCCGGGCTGCAACAGCACGTCGTCAAAGGTGAGGCCGAGGCGGATATCCATGGAAAATGCCACTTTCTGATGCGGAACCTCTGGTTGGTTCCGGGGGATTTGTGGCGGCCCATGTAACCACTATGGCGGCGGACGGCCAGTCCCTTTGGGGCATTTTATTGCGCTGGCGGCAGGGGCGTGAAAAAGGGCGCGCAACCCTGCGGTCGCGCGCCCTAATTCACGTTTGCGGGATCAGGCTCCGGCGGGCGACGGGTTGCCAAACGGTCCCTTGCGCTTGCCCGCGCGGGGGATGGAGGAACCGGCTGCCGGAATGACCGACGGCTTGATCGTCGTGCCATCGTCGCGGGTGATCTCACCCTTTTCCAGCAGCGCCTTGATCTCGTCGCCGCTCAGCGTTTCATATTCCAGCATGGCGTTGGCCAGCAGGTGCAACTGATCCTCATGACCGGTCAGCAATTCCTTGGCCCGGTTATAGCCCTGCTCCACCAGCCCGCGGATTTCCTTGTCGATCAGCTTGGCAGTCTCGTCCGACATATGGACGCGGGCGCTCTGCGAATAACCCAGGAATGTTTCGCCCTGCTGCTCTTCATATTGCAGCGGACCCAGCTTGTCGGACATGCCCCATTGGGTGACCATGTCGCGCGCCAGCTTGGTCGCGTACTGGATATCGCCCGAAGCGCCGCTCGACACCTTGTCATAGCCGAAGATAATCTCTTCAGCGACGCGACCACCCATGGCGACCGCCATGTTCGCGTGCATCTTGTCCCGGTGATAGCTGTAGCTGTCCCGTTCGGGCAGGCGCATGACCATGCCCAGCGCACGACCGCGCGGAATGATCGTTGCCTTGTGGATAGGGTCGGACGCCGCCTCATGGACCGAGACGATGGCGTGGCCAGCCTCATGATAGGCGGTCATCTTCTTTTCATCGTCGGTCATGACCATGGAGCGGCGTTCCGCGCCCATCATCACCTTGTCCTTGGCCGCTTCAAATTCGTCCATCGCAACCAGCCGCTTGCCGCGCCGCGCCGCCATCAGCGCCGCTTCGTTGACAAGATTGGCGAGGTCCGCGCCGGAAAAGCCGGGCGTGCCGCGCGCGATGGTGCGCGGTTCGACGTCAGGGGCCAGCGGCACCTTCTTCATATGGACGGCCAGGATTTTCTCGCGACCTTCAATGTCGGGACGCGGCACCACGACCTGCCGGTCGAAGCGGCCGGGACGCAGCAGCGCAGGGTCCAGCACGTCGGGACGGTTGGTGGCCGCAACGATGATGATGCCTTCATTGGCTTCAAAGCCGTCCATCTCAACCAGCAACTGGTTCAGCGTCTGTTCGCGCTCGTCATTGCCATTGCCAAGGCCCGCGCCGCGATGGCGGCCGACCGCGTCGATTTCATCGATGAATACGATGCAGGGCGCGTTCTTCTTCGCCTGCTCGAACATGTCGCGCACGCGGCTGGCACCGACGCCCACGAACATTTCGACAAAGTCGGAGCCGGAAATGGTGAAGAAAGGCACGCCCGCCTCGCCCGCGATCGCGCGGGCCAGCAGCGTCTTGCCGGTGCCGGGCGAACCGACCAGCAGCGCGCCCTTGGGGATCTTGCCGCCCAGACGGGCGAATTTGGTCGGGTTCTTGAGGAACTCGACGATCTCCTGCAATTCCTCGCGCGCCTCGTCGATGCCCGCGACGTCATCGAACGTGACCTTGCCATGCTTTTCGGTCAGCAGCTTGGCCTTCGATTTGCCAAAGCCCATCGCGCCGCCCGCGCCGCCGCCCTTCTGCATCTGGCGCAGCACGAAGAAGGCGATGCCAAGGATCAGCAGGAAGGGGAGCGACTGGTAGATGAGGATCATCCAGAAGCTGGGCTGCTCTTCGGCCTGGCCCGAATATTTGACGCCATTATCGTCCAGCAGGGTCGTGAGGCCAGGATCGCTGACCGGAATGGTGTTGAACTTCTGGCCGCTGGCCAGCGTGCCTGAAATCTTGTTGGGCGCGATGGCGACGTCCTTGACCTGCCCTTCCTGCACTTTCGAGCGGAATTCGGAATAGGCGATGCCGGTCCCGGCGGTGGAGGCGGAACGGCTGTCGAACATGGACACGAACAGCAACAGGGCGACAATCACCCCTGCCCAAATCATCGCGCTCTTGATCCAGGGATTGCCCTGCGGGTCTTTCTCGTCGTTCATCATCACTCTCTTTCACCCGCCAAGATAGGGCGCGTCCTGCAAAGCGCAAGCGTGGGGCAAACCCTATCTGGAGAGGATTAACCGACGGTGAGTTGGACAATCACGAGATAGGCCAGCACCAGCGCCAGCCCCGCTGACAGGCCGCAGAGAAGATAGCCCAGATAGAGCAGCAGCGGCGGGTGTGGCCGGGCCAGCTTGTGGTTACGTTGCGCTGCCGAAAGAATGACACTGGCCAACAGGCCGTAGGTCAGGGCCGCAAATTCCACCATCGCTGCAAATCTCCGCTTATTTCCGCGCAGAATGACGCATGGGCGGCGTTAAGGAAAGACTGTTGCGGCGCACAAAAACGGCAGGCCGTTGGGTTCATGCGTCGGGTTGCGGAACTTTTTTGGGATCAGCGCGCGGCGGCGCGGGACGTAGCGTCCAGACCGACCCGCCCCGCAGCAGCCAGTCCCCCAGATTCGCTTGCCCTCCGGCCTGCGCCGCGCCGATCGCGCGATCCAGCGCATCGCCCCTTGGCGCTGGTGTATCGGGCGCGGCAGTGTGCAGCATGTGAAGGATCAGACGGCGCAGATATTCGCGCGGCAGGTCGGTGCGATCGAGCCGCCACTGCACCCCGTCCCGTTCGACATGACGCGCAGCCAATTCAGCAACGCTCCAGTCCAGCGCAGCCTCCGCCTCCGCCAGCGCCGCTGCGCTGCGGGCTGCAGCTTCCGGGTTCAGCCAGTCCGCCCCGGCAAGCGCCGCACGCAATGCCGCCCGGTCGAACCGTGGATCCACATTGGAGGGGTCATGGACATGCGGCAGCGCTTCATCATCCACCAGTTGCTGCAGCACGGCCTTGCGCACACCCAGCAGCGGGCGGATGACCGTGCCGGACCGCCCGCGCACCCCCGCCAGACCACCGACCCCCGACCCTCGGTTCAGCCGCATCAGCAATGTTTCCAGCTGATCGTCGGCATGATGCGCCGTCATGATCCAGTCGATGCCCTGCGCGGCGCGCCATTGTTCGATCAGCGCATAACGCTGCGTCCGCGCCCAGGCCTGAATATTGCCAGCGGGCGGCGTATCGGGCGTTGCGACATGGTGGGTGATGCCCTGCCCCGCGCACCAGCGCGCGACCATGGCCGCTTCGTCGGCGGAAGCCGGGCGCAGGCCATGGTCGATCGTCACCGCCGCCACCCGCCCGGCAAAGGCCTGAGCCGCCAGATAGAGCAGCGCCATGCTGTCCGGCCCGCCCGACACCGCAACGCCAAAGCGCGCCGCCGGGTCATCCCCCACCAGCGCCTGTGTCGCCGCGATCAGCCGGGCTTGCAGGCCAGCGCGGTCACTCGTCAGCTGCACTTCGCCCTGGTGCGGCCCTTGTCCATCATGCCGCGCAGGCTGGCGGACAGGCTCGTCCCATAGACCTGCTCCAGTTCCGCATAGACTTTGCAGGCGTCGGCGGGCTTTTTGAGCTGGATCAGCGCTTCGCCGAGATAGGCAAGGCTGTCGGGCGCGCGATCGCCGCGTGGGCGCTTCTGATAATTTTCGTAGAAGGCGACCGAGGCCAAAGCAGGCTTGCCTTCGTCCAGATAGGCGCGGCCCAGCAGATTCTGCGCCCGGCTGGCGACCGGCGATGTGCCATATTTGTCGACCGTGGCTTTCAGCTGCGCCTGCGCCTCAGGATAATATTTCGCATCCCACAGGCGATAGCCATAGCTGTAGGCGTCCATCGGCGCATCACCCGTATCGGGCCGCTCGATTGCGGCGACCGCCGCCTTGCGGGCCTCGCTCACGACCGGGGTGGCGGGTGCAGGCGCAGGCTTGGGTGCCGCAGGCTTGGCCGCGACCGGCGCGGTATCGCCAGCCACGGATGCAGCCGCCGTCGGCTTCACGGCGGGGGGCGTTTCAGGCTGGAGCAGGCGGCCTTCGATTTCGGCCTTATATTTGTTGAACGAGTCTTCCAGCTGCTTGAGCTTGAAACTGTTTTCCTCGACCTGGCCGGTAATCGACGCCAGCTGCGATTCCAGCGCGCCGACGCGCGCGGTCAGGTCCGATATCGGCGAGGAGGATGGCGAGCCGGGCGAAATGCTGGGTGCAGCGGACCGGACAATCTCCGCCTCGATCGGCGCGCCTGCCGGGAAAACCTTGCGCTGGACAGCCTTCATTTCCTTTTCCAGCCGACCGACCCGCGCATCGACCGATGCCGTTTGGGCGAGGGCTGGCGGCGCGATCGCCAGCAGGAGCGGCGCACTCCATGCCAGGCAGGAGGTCGCGAAGAAGGCGTGACGCATGATATTCCCCGACTAACTTACTAGCCTTAACCATAAGGCGTTATTTCGCGCGGTAAAGCGCGACTTTCGCCCTGCCCAAGGCCGGAAACGATGCTCAGCCCCCGGTAGCGTCGCTCCCCGATGGTGCCGAAGCAGGATCGGGCGCAGCGGGGGTCGGTGCTGGCGCTGTGCCTGGCGCAGCGGCGGGTGTCGTTTCGCCAGTCGGCTGGGATGTGGCTTCACGCGGTGCGGAGCGGCGCTGCGTGGGGCGTGGCGGCGGGAGCGCTGTGGTCGCTGTCGGTGCGGCAGCAGCAGCCGTTCCGCGCGCCAGCAGCGCCTCGGCACTGACCGGCACGTCGGCGATGGTCCGGTCCGGTGCGCCCAGCGGCGGCACGACCTTTCCACCCACAGTGACGCTGAGCGATTGCGGCCGACCCGTCAGGATCATCGGGTTGCGCGCGCCTACAGGCAGGGTGAATGCTTCGCCTTTTTTGAGCAGGCCGTCCTTCAGCCGTTCGCCCGTTTCGTCATAGATACGCAGCCAGACGTCGTCGATGGCGGTAAAGACGACGGGCTGTGCGGCTGGCGCTACCCGCGCAGCGCTGGCGGCGGCGGGGGCTGTGGCATTTGCCTGTTCCTGGGCGATTTCCTCGCCGGTCGGCGGCGTCAGCGATTGCGAGCGCCAGAGCGTATAACCGGCGATCAGGATGAGGACGATGATGGCCGCGGTCCAGGCCAGCGTGCGCGACGGCACGCGGGCGGGATCGACCGGCTCGAACGCTTCGTAGCGATTGGCACCCATGTCGCTGCTATGCACCGCCTGGCGCACTTCCGCAGCGATTGCGACCTCGTCCACATCAACGGTGCGGGCATAGGCACGGGCGAAGCCGACCGCATAGGGAATGCCCGGCAGGGCGGCATAATCGTCGCGCTCAATCGCTTCCAACTGCCGCAGCGCAATGCGCGTGCGGGTGGCGACCTCTGCCAGCGACAGACCCAACGCCTCCCGCGCGGCACGCAGTTTCGCGCCGGGCGTGTCGGGCTGCATTTCCGGCGCGCTGTCCGCACCGGTGTCCACTTCTGTTTCGTCTGCCATGCTGCTCCGCGACCTTATATGGTCGGTCTTGTCTCATTGAGCGTCGGGGATTGTCAACGCCGCGTCAACCCTGCACAGCTCATCTCAACCCAGTTCGATGTTCCGTTCAACCGCCCATTGCGTCAGCCGCGCCCGAATGTCGCGCGCGCCGCCGTCCAGCAGTTCGCGCATCAGCGCCTGCAATTCCGCAGCGTCGATCGCGCGGATCATCGCCTTGACCGGCCCGACCGATGCCGGGGTGATCGACAGGCGGCGGATACCAAGGCCAACCAGCGCCATCGCTTCAAGCGTGCGCCCGCCCATTTCGCCGCAGACGCCGACCGGCACCTGATAGTCGCGGCAGGTCCGCACCACCCGGTCGAGGAAGCGGAGGATCGCGATACTCAGCCAGTCATAGCGCTCGGCCAGGCGCGGGTGGGCGCGGTCGGCCGCGAACAGGAATTGGGTCAGGTCGTTGGTGCCGATCGACAGGAAATCGAGCCGGGGCAGCAATATGTCGAGCACTTCGGCGAGCGCAGGCACCTCCAGCATCGCGCCATATTTGACCGCGATCGGCAGCTTCTTCTTGCGCTCCTGCAACCATATGCGCTGATGCTCGACCAGCGCGCGCGCCTCCTCATATTCCCAGGGTTCCGACACCATCGGGAACATGACGTGCAGCACCTTGCCAGCCGCCGCCTCCAGCAGGGCGCGCGCCTGCGCCTTCATCAGCCCGTCGCGGTCGAGCGCCAGCCGCAGCGCGCGCCAGCCCATCGCCGGATTATCCTCCAGCTCCTCATCTTCACGCTGCATATAGGGCAGCGCCTTGTCGCCGCCGATATCGACGGTACGGAAGATGACCGGGCGATCGCCCGCCGCGTCCAGCACATCCTTGTACAGCCGCTGCTGTTTTTCGCGCTGCGGCAGGGTGGCGGATACCAGAAACTGGAACTCGGTACGGAACAGGCCGATGCCGTCTGCGCCCACCATGTCGAGCGCCTGCGCATCCTCGCGCAGGCCGGCATTGACCATCAGCTCCACCCGCTGCCCGTCGGCGGTGACCGATGGCAGATCGCGCATCGCGACAAATTCGGCGCGGCGCTTTTGCGTCACATGCAGCTTGTTATCGAACGCCTCCTCCATATCGGCGGTCGGGCGGATCAGCAGCGCATTGGCGTTGACGTCCATCTGGATGAGGTCGCCCTCATTCACCAGATGGCGGATGTCGCGCACGCGGCCCAGCACCGGCACGCCCATGGCGCGCGCAACGATGGTGACATGGGCGGTGAGCGACCCTTCTTCCAGAATCACACCCTTGAGGCGACGGCGATCATATTCAAGCAGTTCGGCCGGACCCAGGTTGCGCGCGATCAGGATCGCATCCTGCCGCAGGCCCATCTGCGCCGCCGTGCCCAGCTGCCCCGACACGATCCGCAGCAGCCGGTTGGCCAGATCCTCCAGATCATGCATCCGGTCGGACAGCAGCGGATCGTCAATCTGCCGCATCCGCATCCGGGTGCGCTGCTGCACCCGTTCGATCGCCGCTTCGGCAGTCAGGCCGCTGTCGATCGCCTCATTGATCCGGCGGGTCCAGCCTTCGTCATAGGCGAACATCTTGTAGGTTTCCAAAACCTCCTGATGCTCGCCCTCCATGCCGAATTCAGCAGCGCCGGTCATCCGGTCAATCTGTTCTCGCATCTTGGCAAAGGCGGAAATGACGCGCTGCCGCTCGGCCTCGGTATCCTCCGCGACCGTATGTTCGATATGGACGCGCGGCTGGTGGAACACCGCATGGCCGCGCGCCATGCCCATCACCAGTTGCAGCCCGTGCAGCATTGTCGTGCCAGTGTCGGTGACGCGCTGGTCGCTTGGCCCGTCATCGGCCAGTTCGGCGTTGGCGATCAGTTCCGCCATCACCATAGCGACGGTCTGAAGCGCCTCTATCTCCACTTCCTCATATTTGCGCGGTTCGGCATGTTGCACGCACAGGACGCCGATCGCCCTTTCGCGCCGCACGATCGGCACGCCGGCAAAGCTGTGGAACAGTTCCTCGCCGGTTTCGGGGCGATAGCTATAGTCCGGGTGCGACGCGGCCTCATCCAGGTTCAGCGTTTCGACATTGGTGGCGATCAGGCCGACCAGCCCCTCCCCCATCGCCATGCGGGTGACATGGACCGCCTCCTGCTTCAGGCCACGGGTCGCGAACAGTTCCAGCACGCCCTCGCGCACCAGATAGATGGAGCAGACCTCGCTCGACAGCGACTGGCCGATAATCTCCACCACCTTGTTCAATTTGGCCTGCGCGCTGGTGCGCGACGCCATCACTTCCTGAAGGCGGGTGAGGATCTGGCGGGCGGCGGCGGCGGGTGTGCTGGGCATGGCGCCAGCGCTATCAGATCGGCGGCCTGCTTTCCAAGGCGATTCATGCAGCGCGATAGTTAAGCAGAGGTCATTTGCATGGCGGAAACATTCTGTACAATCGTCTAAGAGGACAAAGTCGGCTTTCAGGGAGAATGGGACCATGGCGACATCAGGTGAAACGGCGTTTGAACGCGATCTTCTGGACCGGGGTTATTCGCGGCGGCAACTGGCCAAGGCGACCGCGCTGCTGGGCGCTGGCGCAGCGGCGATCCGTGCGACAAGCGCTGTAGCGCAGCAGGCGGCGAAGCCCGTCGCTGGCGCTGTCCGAATCGGCGCGAATGAATGCTGGACCGGCCCTTTCCCGATTGCCGCCGAAGCCGCGTTCAAGCTGGTGACCGAGGGCAATCGCTATGAACCCGACAATGAGCATCAGAAACTGTTCGATGCGGTGGCCGCGGTCGAGGGCGTTCCCGCCGATCGCATCGTCGCCTGGCCCGGATCGTCCGATCCGCTGAGCCGCGTCGCGATCGCCTTCGCCTCGCCCACGCGCGGCATCGTCACCGCCAACCCGACCTATGAGGCGATCTGGCGGACCGGCGACTGGCTGGGCGCGAAAGTGACCAAAGTGCCGCTGACCAAGGATTATGCGCATGACGTCAAGGCGATGCTGGCGGCTGATCCCAAAGCCGGGCTCTATTATGTCTGTTCGCCCAACAACCCGACCGGCACGGTGACGCCGATCGCGGACATCCAGTGGCTGGCCGACAACAAGCCCAAGGACGCGATCCTGGTGGTGGACGAAGCCTATATCCACTGGACCGAGACCGGCACCGCCGCCAGCATGGCCGCGACCCGTGATGACGTGATCGTGCTGCGCACCTTCTCCAAGCTGTTCGGCATGGCGGGGATGCGGCTGGGCCTGACCTTCGCCGCGCCCGCGCTGATGGAAAAGATGATGCGTTATGATGGCGGGCAAGTGACCGGCATGTTGCCGATGACCGCCGTGGCGTGCGGCACGGTATCGGTCGCGCAGGCGGACCTCATCAAGGCGCGCCGCGCGGAGATGAACGCCAATCGCGACAAGGCGATTGCCTTCCTGACCAAGAAGAAGATCAAGGTCATCCCCGGCAGCCATGCCAATATGTTCATGATCGATTGGGGCAAGCCCGCCAAGCCGATGGCCGACGCGCTGCTGGCGGAAAATGTGCAAATTGGCCGCAGCTGGCCGATCTGGCCCAATGTGTCGCGCGTATCGGTGGGGTCGGCGGCGGAAATGGACGCGTTCTGCGCCGCCGTGGACAAGGTGTGGAAAGCGTAACGGCAGGCCCCTTTTGGAGGCCGCACCGGCCCGCACCCCCACCCGACCGCCCACAGAGTGTATCCTGGATGGGAGGTCGGGTGGGGGTGTGGGCCGGTGCGGTAACCGAAATGCGCTCTTTCGCGCATTTCGCAACAGACCCTTTACCACCATAAAATTTACAGACTCCGGCGGCGGCGCATTGCGGAAATGCGCCGCCGCTTCGTTTATCCCCATGAACCCCCGGAACGAACGCCCGGATGGCTGGACAAAGGGACAGACGACATGACCATGATGCTCGACAAGGATGCCAGAGACGATCTGATCGAACGCGGCTATTCCCGCCGCCAGCTGGCCGAAGTGGCCGCGCTGCTGGGCGCCGGCGTGGCCGCCAGCTCGATGCTGGGTGGCGCTGCGATGGCGCAGCAGCAGGCCGGGCGCGGCATCAAGGGCGCGGTGCGCATCGGCGCGAACGAATGCTGGACCGGCCCCTTCCCGTCCGGCGTCGCCGCCGCTGCCGAAGCCGCATCGTTCGGCAACTGGTATGACCCCGACAATTATCGCGGCGATCTGGTCAAGACGGTCGCCACGGTCGAGGGTATCCCCGAAAGCCATGTCATGCCCTGGCCCGGTTCGGGCGGCCCGCTGGTCAGCATCGTGGCGGCCTATTGCTCGCCGACCAAGGGTCTGGTGACCGCCGACCCGACCTTCGAATCCGCCTGGCGCACCGCCGACTATATGAAGGCTCCCATCGCCAAGGCACCCCAGGCCATCGGCAAGGGCCATGACGTGAAGGCAATGCTGGCCGCCAACCCCAATGCGGGCCTCTATTATATCTGCACGCCCAACAACCCGACCGGCACGATCACGCCGCTGGCCGACATCCAGTGGCTGCTCGACAACAAGCCTGCCGATTCCATGCTGCTGGTGGACGAAGCCTATCTCCACTTCTCGGAAAGCCCCAGCGCCGCCACGCTGATCGGCACCCGCAAGGACATCATCGTCATGCGGACCTTCTCCAAACTGTTCGGCATGGCCGGCGTGCGCCTCGGCCTCACCTTCGCCGATCCCGAAGTGCAAAAGCGCATCATGCTGTTCGGCCCGGCGGCCGGGGGCCTCGCGATCACCGCGATGCACTGCGGCAATGCGGTCTATACCGAAGCCGCCCTCATCAAGGCGCGCCGGAACGAGATGATCGCCAATCGCGAGGAAACCATCGCCTGGCTCACCAAGAAGGGCATCGAGGTCCACCCCGGCAGCCAGGCCAATATGTTCATGGTGAACTGGAAAAAGCCCGCCAAGGACATGCAGGCCGCGCTGCTGGCCGCCCCGGAAAAGGTGCAGATCGGCCGCAGCTGGGCCATCTGGCCCACCGTCTCCCGCGTCACCGTCGGCTCCGCCGACGACATGGCCAAATTCCGCGCGGCAGTCGACAAGGTCTATAAAGCGTAAGGCATCCCCTTTCCTTACGAAACGAAGAAGGGCGTCCGGGCAACCGGGCGCCCTTTTTTGGTGGGAGATTTAGGGTGTCTGGCATGCGCCTTTTATGGCCGTAGGTGACTACGTAATCTCGCCCTAAAAGCGGACTTAGTTGAAAAGAGAAAGTGCGGTTTGGCGGAAGAGAAGATGCGGTTCGGGACGAGCCTAAACACGGCCCGAAATCACATCCGCCGCGGAATAACCTTCACGCCTAGCGGACCAAAAGAGGTCGTGTCCCACGGGGTGGTGTAGGAAGGTTTTCCTGAGAAGGGTGGCCACCGTCGATCTTCTGGTAGGG
>NZ_QVRA01000010.1 GCF_003591655.1 Sphingobium terrigena | reverse complement strand
CCCTGCCCATGATGGCTCAATCACCGCATAGCCGCGCGCAACCAACAACCATAACCAACCCGCCCGGCCAAATCGCCGCTTACGCAAAGGTCTCCTTAAAGGGAGAGGGGGTGCGCAGACTTGGCAGCTTGCAGCCTTAGTCGTAGCTGGGTGAGGGTGTCACGGCCTCACGCGAGCGCGCGCCATCAGCGTCGAACCCCCTCATCCAACTCCGCCTAGACGACTTCGTCGCCAAGGCTTCGTATCCTTCTCCCCCCAAGGGAGAAGGGCGTGTTGCTTCTCGCCGTCATCCTATCCAGCGCACAAAGGGGCCGACTGGGCGGCCCCTTTTGTCTCATCCGGCTTTGCGCGCGCTTAGCGGGGCGGCTGTGCCCCTGCTGCGCCTTGCTGTTGCTGCATCATCTGCTGCATCTGCATGATTTCGGCGCGGGATTTGAAGTCGTGGAGGGTGACGTCGAAGATCAGGATAGAGCCGGCGGGGATTGGCCCTGCGGCCTGATCGCCATAGCCAAGCTGCGGCGGGATCCAGAGGCGGTATTTGCCGCCCTTCTTCATCTTTTGCAGGCCTTCGGAGAAGCCGGGCACGACGCCGTCGATCGGCATCGGCGCCTGCGGATTTTCGTCGAACACGGTGCCGTCGAGCAGCGTACCCTTATACCCCACCAGCGCCACGTCGGCGGTGGTCGGGCTGGGTCCGGTGCCTTCAGTCAGCACCTGATATTGCAGACCCGATGGCGTGGTGATCACGCCGTCAACGTCGGCATTCTGCGCCATGAAGGTGGACGGCGAGGCTTCGATGCCCTGCTGCCCGGCCCAGGCCAGACCGCCAGCCGCGAGCGCAAGCGCGGCGACACCAATCCAGAGGCGCGTCAAAGACCCCCTGGCGATAGGACGAAGGGGAACGGCCGTTGTGGACATGGCGAAGCTTCTCGCAATTATGAGCGGGCAGGCAGCAGGATAGCGGGACGGCGCAGGCCGCCCCGGCGGCGCTTACTTCGCGCCGTCGCGCTCGGCGCGCTTGCGGTCCATCTTGCGGGCGCGGCGCACGGCAGCGGCCTTTTCACGGGCGCGCTTTTCCGAGGGCTTCTCGTAGTGACGACGCAGCTTCATTTCGCGATACACGCCTTCACGCTGCAGCTTCTTCTTGAGCGCGCGGAGGGCCTGGTCGACATTGTTGTCGCGAACGATGATCTGCATAAGTCCGTCAATCTCCAATCGAAAACGAGCGTTTTGCCGGGATTTTCCAATCCGTCCCGACAGCCCGTCGCAATAGCAAAGCCTGTGAGTCGTCGCAGGTCACCCTACGCCGTGTGGGGCGCGCCCTACCAGCAGAGTCGCGGCAATTCAACCCTAAAGCCCGCGCTCTAGACTTACGTGCGCGGAAAGTAGATGATGTTTGCCACTATATAAGAGAGGATCGCCCATGGCCAGCGCCGCAAAACACCCCGACATATCCCCCGCCGAATGGGAGGCGCGCCAGCAACTGGCCGCCTGCTACCGCATCTTCGACCATCTGGGCTGGTCCGAACTCATCTATAACCATATCACCGTGCGCGTGCCGGGGGAGGACAGCGCCTTCCTGATCAACCCGTTCGGGCTTGGTTATCATGAGGTGACCGCGTCCAATCTGGTCAAGATCGACATTGATGGCACGGTGCTGGACGGCAGCCCCTATCCGGTCAACCGTGCGGGCTTTGTCCAGCATAGCGTGTTCCACCGCCATCTGCCCGACGCCCATTGCATCATCCACACCCATACGACGGCGGGGATGGCGGTGAGTGCCTGCGCCGAGGGACTGCGCCCGATCAGCTTCTACGCCGCCGCCTTTGCCGGGCGAATCGCCTATCATGATTTTGAAGGCGTCACGATTCGCGGCGAGGAAGGCGAACGGCTGATCGCCAATCTGGGCGACAGGCGGGTGATGATGCTGCGCAACCATGGCACGCTGGTGATGGCGGAGACTTTGCCCGAAGCGTTCCTCAAGCAATGGATGCTCCAGCGCGCCTGCGAGATTCAGGTGGCAGCGGGCGCGGCGGGGACGCCGGTGGAACTGAGCGAGGCGGTGATCGCGGTGCATCAGCGCGATCTGGCGGGCGTCACATTGCCGGTCGGGCCGGGGGTGCCGGATTTTCAGGCGATGGTGCGGCTGATCGACCGGGTGGACCAGAGCTGGCGGGATTAGCCCCCTCCTCCGTTCGCCCTGAGCTTGTCGAAGGGCCGTCCTTCTTGAAGTGAAGGACAAGGCTTCGACAGGCTCAGCCCGAACGGAGTGGGGTTTCATAACGGCGGAGGACAGCTCGCCCCCTCATCCGCCAGCCGTCGCACCTCCTGCGCGGCGACCTGGGCGAGCCAGGCGCGGCGTTCGGCCTTGTCGGCATTTTCCTCCGCCAGTTTGCGCGCAGCCTGCGCCTCGTTGCGCTGCTGCACTGCCATGCGGGCATAGGTGAAGGCGGCGATCGAGAGGCCGCTCAGCACGACGATCAGCAGGAAGGCGAAGGCCCCCAGCGCGGCGGCGATGCGGCGGCTGCGGCGCTGGTCGCGGCGGTAGAGACTGGCATAGGGCGTGCCGAGCAGTCCGGCGATCAGCTTGAGCTTGACGATATTGCGGTCGTTCTTCTGGAGATCGGGCGCGAGCGGTTCGAGCGGCTGGCTGCGGTCCAGTTCGCCGTCCGCATCCAGCGCAAACAGCAGGGGCGCGGGGAAACAGTCCGTGTCGGGATCGCCGGGCTTGCCCGCCGCGATCAGCGCGAATACCGGGGCGTCCGGGTTGATCGTCTTGAAGCTGCGAATTTCCTTGTCGACCCAGACCGATCGGGCGGCGCTGGGTGAGCAGATGACGATCAGCGCGTCGGACCGGGCGAGCGCGCCCTGCAATTTGGGGCCGAGTTCGGCGGCCCCGGCCAGTTCATCCTCGTCGCGGAAAATCGGCCGCAGCCGGGCGGGGATCGGCCCGCGATCGCCCGGTGTGCCGACCAGCCCCTTGGGCACGCGATAATTTTCGATCGCGCGGTGCAGCCAGCGGGCGACCTTCATATCGGCATGGCTGTAGCTGATGAAGGCGGCATAGCGCCCTGCCCCCGCCCCGCCGACCAGCGCGGTCAATTGCTTGGCCAGGTCCGCGCCACCGCTCAGCACTGGCTTTCCGACCATGGCAGCAGTATCCACGGGTATGGAGATGATCTTGCTGAAAGGGTTGGACATGAAGCGCAAAATCCTAATCGCAAGCGGGGCGATGATATTGGCGGCCAGCGGGGTGATGGCGCAGGACACCGCGCCTGTCGCCAAGCCGGCACCGATCAAGCCCGCCGACCCGTTCGCGCAGGCGATCGCCGCGCGGCAGGTTGCCGACTTTGCCCGGCGCGAGGGTGACCCCCATGCGATGCTGACCGCCGCAAGGATGCTGAAGCAAGTGCCGATGACCGATGGCGCGACTCCGGCGGAAGGCGACGCTGCCTTTTCGCCCGACGCCCTGTTTGCCGAGGCCAAGGCGCTGGCGCGTGACGATCAGGCCTTGCTGTTGCAGATTCGGCTGGCCCAGTCGGCATCGGGGCGCGGCGTGACCGCTTCGGCTTTCGGCAAGGGGCTGGTGCGGCGGGTGCAGGATGTCGGCGCGCGCAACGCCTATCGCTTCACCGTGACGGCCAAGGGGGGCGAGCCGCTGCGGATCGGCGCTATCGGCGACATTGGCACGAACATGTATATCCGCCTGCTCGATGCGTCGGGCAGGCAATTGTGCCTGGACGATAATGCCGATTATGCGCCGGTCTGTGCCGTAACGCCGCGCGCGTCGGGGCAATATCGCATCGACATCGGTAACAAGAGCGCAGCCAAGAGCCGGACGGTGATTTTGAGTAATTGAGGCGCTACTGGCGCATCCGCACCGGCCCACACCCCTACCCGACCTCCCATTCAGGATACACTCTGTGGGCGGTCGGGTGGGGGGGTGGGCCGGTGCGGCAACCGAAATGCGCTCTTTCGCGCATTTCGCCAAAAGGGTAATTAACACCGGCATCGTCAATTGCCGGTATAAAGTTCGCCGATCGACAGGCTGGCCTGCCCCTGCGCCTTGGCCAGCAGGTCGCGGATCGGCGCGACCAGCCGGGCGGCGGCACGCTGATTTTCAACCGTGCGCAACAGCAAGCGGAAGGTTTCCGGCGGCTGGGGTGTCACTAGGGCCACGACATGGTCCGTGCCATAGGGGGCAATGACCTGGCTTTCGAGGACGGGGAGCGACTGGCCGGGTGCCAGGCGACCGTCGCCATCCGAGGGCGCGGCCGGGAAGAGGCGCTGGACCGTTCCGTCCGACGCTATGTTGAACACTGTCGCATATTGAGGGGCGGTGCCAAGTTGATCCGCGCCCTGCTGCGCCAGCGCCAGCGTGACCGGCGCACCCGTGGGGTAGCGCGCGCCATTTTCGAGCGGGCCGATCATCAGCCGGGTGCGCTGTTCGGACAGGAGCGGGCGCAGCGCCTCGACCGCGGCCCATTTGTCGATGACGCCGCGCAACTGCGGCATGGTTTTGACATTTTGCGCGACCATGTCGCCGGTGCGGCGGAGCATGACCTGACGGACAGTGTCCCAGACGAAATCTGCGCCCTTGCCATCGGTCAGGATGCGCCAGGGATGGTCGCCGGTGACGCTGGCGCGCGCCTTCACGTCTGCGACATAGAGGCCCGGCAGCGGCGGGGCGACCGGGGGCGCGGGGGGCGGCGGCACGGTGGCGAACAGCCCCTGCCCTTCGCGGCCCGGCGGAATGATACTGCTGCTTTCCTGCCGCTGGCCGCTCAACATGCGGACCTGGACATTCAGGTAAGTGCCCAGTTCGCCGATGGTCAGCTTGCCATCGCCGTCCTGATCCGCCGCCATGCCTTTGCCATCGGCGCGCGGCGTGGTCAGCCCCTGCTCGAACGACCAGGTAAGGAAACCGCGCGTCGGTGCACCCTCGACCGGCAAGGCATTTTCCCAGGCGACCTGATCGTCGCGCGCGGCGCTGATATAGAAGAGGTTGGGCAGATCCTCCCGCGTGGCGGTAAGCGCCGCGCCCTCGACGGAAGCCAGCGTGCTGGCGAAGCGCGGCGCGGGACGCGACCCCAGCTCGACATTACGCCCGCCCAGCGTCAGGCGCGGGGTCATGCCCATGGCGCGCGGATCGACTGAGCGGTGTAGCGTGCCGGAATGACAGGTGTCGGCCATCATCAGCACCTGCACCCCGCGCGGGATGTACAGGGCGAGCCAGGTGTAGAAATCCTTGTCGACGATGAAGCGTTCAGCGTCCTTGCTGTCGGGATCGAAACCGGGCAGCGGCAGGAACTGGTCGGTATCGCCGTCGCGCGTCCCCTTTAGGCTGGCTTCGGCCAGCGCGCCATGGCCGGTATAATAAAGGAAGATCCAGTCGCCCGGTTTGGAGCGAAGCCCCAGAGCATGGAGCGCGGTTTCGACCGTGGTGCGACTGACACCGTCATTACGCAACACTGTGACATCGCTGGCACCCTGACCGCGAATCACTGTCTCCATGGCTTGAAGATCATTTTCGGGACCAGCCAGATCCATGATCAGGGAGGAGCGGAACTGCCAGGCACCGACCAGCAGGGCGCGGGTTTCGGCATGGACAGCCGACGGGGATGCCAATATTGTGACAAAAGTCGTTAATACTGTTGCCCAGAGTCCACGACGCCCCTTCGCCACTTGGAATCTCCCGCGCTTTTTTGTTGCCTGATCAGTCATAACCCCATAATCTCATAATGGTTGGGGGAGCAATAACTATATCATGACTCAGGGTAGAACGATGATAATAGTGAGAGGTATCTTAGCCATTGCTTCTGCGGGACTTTCGCTGGGCATGGCGTCCACCGGGCTGGCGCAGGCCCCCGTCCCCGCAACCCCGCCGCAAAGCCAGCCAGGCGACACGACCGATGGTGCCGCAGGACGGGGCGTGCGCATCATCGCGCCGGAAGCACCGCCCGCCAATGTTGTTGCGAATGGGCAACAAGCCGCTCCGAATGCGACACCCCTGCCCGCTACCAGCGCGCCCGCAGCTAATGCCATCGCGCCGGTGAAGCTGCGCCCGGCCGAACCTGTCGGCACGCGACCAGCGCCCGTTGCCACCCCGGCTGCGGCCCCGGCGGTACTGAAAGCCTGTGATCGGCCGGTCGCCAAACCAACGCTTCGCTTCGCCGACCCCGCACGGTTCGACCGCGCGCTCAAAGGCAAGCTGCGGCGGGGACGGACAGTGGTGGTCGATATCGACTCGCCCTATCCGGTCGCCAATGAAGCGCCCGCCCCGCTGGGTGCCTGGCTGAACGAAATTGAAAAAAGCGGCGGCATGGTCACGGTCAGCCCCTATTGCCAGAAGGGGCGCGGCTTTGGCGGCTTCTTCGCCAAGCTGTTCGGCGGCGGTCCGGCCGAGCCGTACAAGGCCGCGCGGACCTATGACGCGGTGCTGCATGTCGATGCGGTCGACCAGATCGTCACTCAAGTGGAATTCGCGCCGCGCAAGGCCACGAAATGATCACGCGCGCTGCTTTGTCGCTGGCGCCCCTGTTCCGCGCCATGGCCGCGCTGGGCCTGCTGGTCGCGCTGCTGGCTGGCGGCGGCGCGGCGCACGCCGCCGACGAACCCCGGCTGGCGCTGGTGATCGTTAACGGTGCCTATCAGTCGTTCGACAAGCTTGCGTCCACCTATGCCGATGGCGACAAGATCACCACCGCGCTCAACGCCACCGGCTTTGTCGATGCGAGCGGCGAGGGACCAGTGCAGGTGCGCCGTGACCTGTCGCGTGACGCGATGCTGACCGCAATTGCTGATTTTCGCGCGAAACTGGCCGCCGCCGGACCCAAGGCGTTCGGGATGCTCTATTTTTCCGGCCATGGCGCGGCGCTGGGCAGCTATGGCGATGTCATGCTGCTGCCGGTCGATGCCGGGCGCGATGTGACGGCGGAGACGGCGACGCTGACCCGTGCGGCGCTGACCCGCAATCTGCTGGGGTCTGGCGCGAAAACCATGCTGATCGTGCTGGACATGTGCCGCAACGTGCTGGCCGCGCCGCCGCCATCGCTGACGCAGATGATTGCGGACGAAACCGGGGTGGAAACCAGCGCCGTGGGCGAGCTGGCCGGGAGCAAGGGGCTGCGCCGCATGGTGCGCGCGCCCGCTGCCGCGATCCGGCCCGATCAGGGCTATCTGGTCGCCTTTTCCACCAGTGCCGACCAGTTCGCGTTCGATGATGGTATCTTCTCCAAGGTGCTGGCCGAGGAAATCCGCCGCCCGCAACAGAATATCGCCGATGCCTTGAAGCGCGTATCGGATCGTGTCGCGCTTTCGGCAGGCAAGAATTTCCAGAAGCCGACGTTCGACTATGGCCTGCAAGGCGCGCCGCCCTGCTTCATTTCCTGCGACCGGGCAGCCAACGACCGTTTTTATGATTGCGCCAACTGCCCATGGATGCGGGCCATCCCCGCCGGCACTACCCCGTTCGGGTCGCCCCCATCGGAGCCGGGACGCGGCAGCGATGAGCCGGTGCAGGCCAATGTACGGATCGAGCGGCCCTTTGCGATCGGCGTCTATGAAGTGACGATCGCGGAATGGAATGGCTGCGTGCGCGACAATGCCTGTACGAAGCTGGGCAATTGGGCGAAGGAAAATCCCAACCCGCTAATCCCGGCGACCGACATCAGTTATGAGGATGCACAGGCGTTCCTGGCCTGGCTGACGGTCAAGTCCGGGCGCACCTATCGCCTGCCGACCGAGGCGGAGTGGGAATATGCCAGCCGGGGCGGCACGCCGAGTGCCTTTCCATGGGGCGACGATATCGGGCCGAGCCAGGCCAATTATGATCATACCGCGCGCTATCGCGGATCGGACACCGCCCCCTATCGCGGCTATCCCGAAAATGTGAACGCCTATCCTGCCAATGCCTTTGGTCTTAACCAGATGCAGGGCAATGTGTGGGAATGGACGGCGGGCTGCACCGACCAGTCGTGCCGGACGCGGGTGATCCGTGGCGGATCGTTCGAGAGTGCACCCGGCGCGCTGCGATCGGCCAACCGGTTAACGGTCGCGCCGACCAAACGGCGGCAGGATGCCGGCCTGCGGGTGGTGCGGGATCTGGACCCCGACGAGATACTCGGCGCGTCCTGACTATTTTCAATGAGGATCAGGAACCGGAGAGGGAAGCCGGTTCCGCAACAGGGGTGAGACAATGAAAAAATATCTGGCAACGGCGGCACTGATGGCATGTGTGCCGGGTACGGCGCAGGCTTCGGCCTATCTGGCGACGGTGGGCAGTCCCAACAGTCTGCAACATGGCGCGGTGACTACGGCGCTGAACCTTAACGACCTGGACTATGACGATGACCCGGACACGCCCGGATTCGACATGGAAGGCGATGCCGACACGATCGGCGCGGCGATCAGCTATTGGGGATCGGCAGGCGTGGAGGGCCAGCGCTACGAGCTGCGCTATCAAAAGGCGCTGCGTCCGTTCGAGGGCAGCCGCGCCCGCGTGCTGATCGACCCGGTGCTCAACGTCCTGCACGTCAATAACGGCGCGACCGCAACAATGGGGACGCTGTCCACCGGGATCGAGATACCGGTCCAGCCCAACTGGCTGATCACCCCGCGCATCGCCTATGGCGTCACTGACGCAGGAGCCTTTTTCGGTTCGACCAGCAGCGACCTCATCACTCTGTCGGCGAGCAGCCGCTACAAGATCGCCCAGGTCGGGCGCGGCGACCTGACCATTGGCAACATGATCGGCTGGTCCACAACCACCAATTGGGGTCTGGGGCGCGATCCGGCTTTCTATGTGAAGGAAAATGTCTTCACCTTCCGCAATGGCGTGGCCTATCAGCTGCCGTTCAAGGGGCGGATGTTCGGCGGACGGCAGGGGTCGCTGCGCGCCAGTTACACCTGGACCAAGCTGACCGACGATCCGCAATCCTATGAGGATGTGCATGAAGCGGCGCTGAGCATCGGCATCCGCACCCGCGAGGCGGAACAGAAGAGCAAGGCCGAACAGTTGCGCATCGGGCTGATCTACACCCATGGCACCAACAGCTTTTCGCATGATTTCGATTATGACGCGCTGACGCTGACCATCGGCTATCGCTTCTAAGAACGGCACATCCAAGGGGAGGAACGGGCGATGACGCATCGGGCCATAAGCTGGGGCATCCCGGCATTGCTGGCGCTGTCAGGGGTCGGCCTTTCGGCGTTATCCGCGCAGGAGGCGGACGATCCGCAATTCATGACAGGTGCGGAACCCGTTTCTCCCGAAGATTATGCGAAACTGCCCAAACAGGGGCGGTTTCGCGCCTATCTGCCCAAGCGAGTGGATCTGTCCAACGCCTATCCGCCGCCCGGATCGCAGGGACCGCAACCCAATTGCGTCGCCTGGGCCACCACTTATGCGGCACGCACTTTCCTGAACTTTCGTGACAAGGATGTGCAGCCCGCCGCGCCTGCCGACCAGATGAGCCCGGCCTATGTCTATAACCGGCTGCGCCCTGCCGGCACGCCGTGCAGCGGGACGATCAGCATCGTCGAGGCGCTGACCTTGCTCAAGAATGAGGGGACGGTCAGCCTGGCCGACTTCCCCGACGACATGACCAAATGCGCGATCCCCGCGCCCGAAGCGCTGAAAGCCAAGGCGGGCAATTATCGCCTGCTGGACTGGCGCGCGGTCGACCGCGAGGTGAAGGATGACTGGCGCACACCGATCATCCTGGATGACGTAAAGGGTGCGCTGGCGCGTGGCGCGCCGGTGATCTTCGCCATGCCTGTCCCTGCCGATTTCAAGGCGCATCGCGGCGATGGCGTTTACCGCCGCGGCGAAGTCCCGGCCAAGGCCAATTATCACGCCATGGCGATCGTGGGCTATGATGAGGAGCGGCAGGCGCTGCGCATCATGAACAGCTGGGGTCCGATCTGGGGCGACAAGGGCTATGCCTGGATCGACTATGCGACCTTCCGGCTGTTGACCGGGGAAGCCTATTCGCTTGAAGCGCCGGTGGTTCCGGCCGCGCCCGGCGCCTCGCCGCCAGCGCCCAAGAGCGCGGCGCAGATGGTGAGCGAACAGGCCGCCGCCATGCCCTGCGGTGCCGTCAGCGTGAAGGGCGGCGCGGTATCGGGCTTTTCCGGCGACCTGAACGCAATTGCCGCCTTGCGCGAGGCCGCGCTGAAGGCCGACCCCAAAACGAAGTTCGAGGTGCGTCATCTGCCCTGGCCGCAATGCGAGGCGGCGCTGACGCTGGCCGGCCCGATGGCACGGGCGGGGACGCGGATCGCGGCGCTGACCGAGGCAGGCGCTCCGCGTGAGGGCGATCCGGTGACGATGAAGGAGAATGAGATTTTCGGCGTCAGCGCGACCACCACGGCGGCGCGGCCCTATCTCAGCATCATCTATCTGCAGGCCGATGGCAGCGCGGTGGAACTGCATCGCGGCCATCCCGAACCCGATCGCAAGGGGGTGCGGCAGGTGATGATCGGCCTGTCCAAGACCGCGCAACGCTATGCCGTCGCCCCGCCCTTCGGCCCGGAACTGATCGTCGCGCTGGCGTCCGACAAGCCGCTGTTTGGTGATGATGAGGTGGTCAATGGCACTGAACGGCAATTTCTGACGCGGCTGCGCGCCAAGCTGGTCGGCCATCCCGGTGACGGCGTGTCCGCCGCCTTCGTCCGCCTGCACACCAGCAACTGACCCCCGCGATGACCGGGGGCAAGCGGGGCAAGGGACTAAGGCTGCCGCCGGTCGCGCCGATCGTGCGGTTCGGGGCGATGGGGGTCGCTTTCCTGCTTGGCACATGGGGCTTTAGCCAAGCCTATGGTCAGGCGGGAATCGCCTCCACCCTGGCGCAGGATGCGTTCCGGTCGCTGCGGCTGATCGTCGGCAATTTTCCGCAGGCGCTGGAGGGGCGCGATTTGCCGATCGCGCTGCATATCGCACGCTGGGCGCTGCCGTTGCTGACCTTCTGGTCCACCGTCGCGCTGGCGTGGGAGCAATTACGCAATCCCTGGCGGCTGGCGGTGATCCGGGCGCGGGGCGACCATCTGGTGATTGCGGGCGATGCCGATAGCGGGCTGGCGGCGCAGGCGGCGCGCGGCGCGCTGGATGACGGGCGGCGGGTGCTGCTGTGGCCGGGGGACCGGCGCACCGTCTGGGTCGCAGACGCGATCGAGGCCGGGGCGGCGGAGGTCGAGCAGGCGGAAACAGACGACAGCGTGCAGGCACTGGCGCTGGACAAGGCGCGGGCCGTGCTGCTGCTGAGCCGCGAGGCGCGGACCAATATTGCCCTCGCCTCCGCCGTTATGGGGCAGGCGGCGCAGGTGCGTGCCGCTGGCGATCCGCTGGACGTCATCCTGCGCGTCGATGACCTCGACCTGCGGCGCAGCGTCGAGCAGCGGTTCGAGCAGGGCGACCGCAAGACCGCGCGGGTGCGGCTGGCGGCGCTGCCCGACATTGCCGCGCGGCAGCTGGCGCTGGCCCGGCCGATCGACGGTTTCAGTCGCACGGGACAGGCGGGGCGCGGCGTGCTGGTGATCGGCTTTACCCCGCTGGTCGAGCGCTATGTGCTGCGGACATTGGCGGGCGGCCATTATCGCGACGGGGGCAAGCCGTCCTTTTTCATTCATCTGGCCGATGCGGCAACGGCTGAGGCAGGTTTCCGGGCGCGCAATCCGGGGGCAGACAGCCTGTCGCCTGTGCGCTTTGTCGAAGCGCGGCCTGACCCTGCGGGGATCGGCGCGCTAATCGACCTGCATGTCGCGGCACAGGGTGAGCCGGTCGCAATCCTGATCGACGCGGGCGAAGATGACAGGGCGCTGGCGATCGCGCTGGCGGTCGATGCGCGCTATCGCGCTGCCGCGCTAGTCGCGCCGCCGATCCATGTGCGGATGGATGGCGGGCATGATACGCGGCTGGGCGCGGGGATTTTGCCATTCGGGGCGCTCGCCGATCTGGCCGATCCCGACATGCTGTTGCAGGACCGGCATGATGCGCTGGCCCGGTCGATCCATGATTTCTATCTGGAGGGGCGCTTTGCAGAAGGGGAGCGAATCGGCGTGCGGGCGTCGATGCAGGAATGGGAAAATCTGCCCGAAAGCTTCCGCGACGATAACCGGCTGGTCGCCGACTGCTATCAGTTGAAACTGCGCGACATTGGCGCGCGGCTGGTGGAGGGCAGCGGACCGTCGCTGCTGCTGACGCCCGATGAACTGGAGGAATTGTCGCGCGCCGAGCATGACCGCTGGATGGCGGCGAAGCTGGTGCAGGGATGGACGTTCGGCGTGGTGCGCGATGACGCCAAGCGGCTGCACCCCGACATCATCCCCTATGATGATTTGAGCGAAGCGATCAAAGATCTGGACCGGGAGCAGGTGCGGATCATGGCGCGGTTGCTGGGCGCGTCTGGGCGGCGGGCGCTCCGGGTGCTGACCGTGGCGATCCTGTCGGGTGGGCAAGCCGCGCCGCCCGATCCGGGGGCGCTGCTGGGGGCGCTGGACGCGCATTATCCCGACCGGGTGCCGCTGTTTGCGGGCGATCTTGCCGATGGCTGGTCGCGGGCGATGATGGCGGCGCTGCATCAGCGGGGGCGGTTGATTCAACTGGTGCTGGTGAGCCATGTCCAGGCAATCATCGACAGGCTGCATGGCGGCGACGCGCGGATGGCGGCGGAGTTGGTGCGGGCGGCGGACGGCATTTGCGCCATGGCCGATCCGGCGGTCCTGCCTGATGCACAACTGGTCCTGACGCCGGGTCCGGTCGACGACGCCCGCGCCGTGCAACTGGGCAGCGACGGCGCGATTGTCCGGGCGCCATGGGCGCGCTGAAGGGCAGCCGCAAAATCCTTGCCGCGCTGGGGGCCGGGCTGTGGCTGATCGGGCGCGCGACGCGCGGCATGGCGCGGCGGTTGGTGGCAGGCGATCGGCTGGCGCAGCGGCAATTGGCCGATGGCCTGCCGCTGCATGTCTGGCGACCCTTGCGCACGTTGCTGCCGCTGGCGGCGCTGGCGGGAATGATCGCCGGGATCGGCGCGGCGCGGCTGCTGGCATTGTATAATGCGCAGATTCCGGTTCAGGCGGCGCTGGCGGAAACGCTGTTGCGCGACATCGTGCCGTTGCTGGTGGGGCTGTTCGCGTCGGGCAGCGTGTCCGTGGCGCTATCATCGCGGCTGGGGGCGATGTCGCTCAACCGGGAGATTGACGCGCTGGAGGCGTTGGGGCGCGACCCGGTCGGCCATGCTTTGGGTCCGGCACTGGTCGCGGTGCTGCTGTCAGTGCCGATCCATATGATGCTGGCAGGGTTGGCCGCGCTGGTCGGCTGCGCCCTGCCGCTGGGGTTGATGGCCAATATCGACTGGGCGCAATGGGCGGGCTTTGCCTTTTCGCACGAGGCGGCGGGGGCGATGCTGACCGGCATGGGCAAGGTGCTGGTCTATGCGCTGATCGCCTTTGGCGTGGGCGGCGCTGTGGGAGCCAAGCCGGTGCGATCGCCCGCCGACATTGGCCGCCGCGCGACCACCGCCTTTACCGCCGGGCTGCTGGGGATTTTCACGGCAGCGGCGATCTGGACTGCCTTGGCATGAGCGATCTGCTGACCTTTGAGGGCGTCAGTTTAATCCTGGGCGGGGTGCGGTTGCTGGACCGGATCGACCTGACCATCGCGGCGGGTGAGCGGGTCGCGATTGTGGGCGAGAGCGGATCGGGCAAGGGCTGGCTGTTGCGGCTGGCGGTCGGGCTGGCGGAGCCGGGTAGCGGCACGGTGCGGCTGATGGGGGTGGCGCTGGACGAAGCCGATACCGACGCGCGCCGGTTGCTGCGCGCACGTTGCGGGCTGGCGATGCAGGGCGGGTCATTACTGGGCGACCTGACCGTCGAGGAGAATATGCGGCTGGCGCTGGGGCGCATGGGCGGGCGTGACGCGCAGGCGGGACGGCGGATCGACCGGCTGCTGCTGGAATATGGGCTGGAGCAGGCGGCGAGCATCCGCGCCGACATGCTCTCCATCGGTGAGCGGCGGCGGGCGGAACTGGCGCGCGCCTTCATGCGTGATCCTGACCTGCTGATTCTGGACGAGCCGTTCGAGGGCGCCTATGCGCGTAGCGCAGCGCTGGAGGAGCAGGTGCGACGGCGGATCGTGCCGCATGGCCGGGCGCTGCTGCTGCTGACGCAGGATGCGGCGCTGGCGGGGCGATTGTGCGAGCGGGTGTATCGGCTGGAGGCTGGGCGGTTGGTGTAGCCTACCTCCGTTCCGGCTGAGCGAACGGGGGTATTTGGATCTCGATGCTTCAACAGGAAGCAGCGCTGACTTTCCCCGATACGGCGTCCTGAACGAAGGCCTCAACCGCCTGTTCGATCGCGCCCTGAAATGCCGCAGCCCGTGCCGTGCCGGCCGCCGCGGCGATCGGCTGGGTGGCGCAATAGCGGCCGGTCCAGATGGCCTTGCCCTGCGCCACCTGGGTCACGTCGAAGGCGACGACCGCTTGCGCGCTGCCAGCGCCGGTCACTTCCTCGAACCGGCCGAGCGTCGCCACGACCCGGCGGTCGGCAACCAGCGACAGGTCCGGCCCGGTTACGGCGGCAAAGCGGGTGCGCAGCCCGGCGACCAGAGCGCGGGCGAGCATGGTGGCGGGCGGTTCTTCCCAGAAGAGAGTCGCGGCCTGCCGGATTTCGCCGGGTGTGGCGGCATCGACATAGGCGTAGCGCAGCCCACCGCTCAATCCCCGCGCCTGCACCGGGGCGACCGTCAGCGTCGGCGCAGGCTGGACTGGGCCGGGGGTGAAGCGGGGCGACAGGCGCATGGTGACGGGCACGTCGCCGCCCTTCAGCGCGGCGCAGGCCGGGAGCGCAAGGAGCAGGAGGATCGAGGCGAGGCGCATCATTTTTTCCCTCCCGGCGGTGGCGGATCGGCGTAGCGCTGGCCCCGGATCGCGAAGGTCGGGTCGCCCGCCAGCCTTTCGCTCAAATTGCCGAGGCTGGCGCTGGTGCGTTCCAGATTGGCGCTGGTGGCGATCAGCGAGGCGGACGCCCCCTCCAGGATCATCCGCGCTTCGCTGGCGCTGCCCTTTCCTTCGGCGAGCAGCCCGGCGATGCTGGTCTGGTTCTGCGCGACCATCGCCTGGGTTTCGCGCAATATGCCGTTGAGCGCGGCAATGTCGATTTCCGACGCGCGACCGGTTGCCTTGCGGACGTGAGAGAGGGTCAGCGCAATATCGCCCTGCCCCGGCGTGAAGCTGCGGTCGAGCTGGGTGCTGAGCGAGTTGAGCGCCGCAAGAGTCTCGGTTGCGTTGCGGGCGACCTGCGCCATGTCGACCGCGCTGCCCGATCCGTCGCCCTGCAACATGGTGGCGAGCCGCTGCGCCATCGCGTTGGCGGTGCGGGCGACGGCGGCGGCTTCACCAATCGCGATCGAGGCGGTCTCGAACAGGTCGGCGGGGCGGCGGCATCCGGCGATGGCGTCGGTCGTCTGTGGCCCGGCGATCGTGTCGCAACCATAAGCGCGGCGGGCGGTGGCGCACTGCGCGCTTGCGGTTTCCAGCGCGACCAGTTCGATGCGCGGGGCCGTCAGCGGATTGGCGGCGGCGACGGTGGCGAAGGCGCAGGGGGAGGGCCGCCAGTCCTTCGCCACGCCCATATGGACCGCAAAGGTGCGGCTGGCCCCGTCCAGTTCGACCGAGCGAACCTGACCAATGGGCGCGCCGCGAAAATAGACTTGCACGCCGGGCGAGACACCCTCGACATCATCGAGCGTGGTGGCGATGACCCGCTGGCGGAAGAAGGGATCGGGGACCAGCGCCACGATTCCAACCAGCGCCACGGCGAGGATCGCGGCCCCGACGCCCCATCTGATCTGCGTTGCTGCGTCCGGCGTCATCGACCCCTCCCCTGCCGGTCACAACAGACCCGCGCGGGGGTCTTGTCAAGCGGGATCGGCGGTGCCGAAGCCGCCACCGCCCGGCGTTTCGATGACGAACATATCGCCAGCCTGCATATCGACGGTGGCGGTAGGTCCGAGCTGTTCGATATTGCCGTCAGCGCGTTCGATCATGTTGCGGCCGGCGCTACCGGGTGCGCCGCCCGCCAGGCCGAAGGGCGGGACGATACGGCGGTTGGAGAGGATGCCTGCAGTCATATCTTCCAGAAAGCGGATGCGGCGCAACGCGCCGTCGCCGCCCTTATGAACGCCCTGCCCGCCGGAGCCGGGACGGATCGAAAATTCTTCGAGCAGCACCGGGAAACGGGTTTCGAGGATTTCGGGATCGGTCAGGCGGCTGTTGGTCATATGCGTCTGCACCACCGGCGCGCCGTCAAAGTCCGGACCAGCGCCGGAGCCGCCCGCGATCGTTTCATAATATTGGTGGCGGGCATTGCCGAAGGTGAAGTTATTCATCGTCCCCTGCGCGCCTGCCATGACGCCGAGCGCGCCGAATAGGGCGTCGGTGACGACTTGACTGGTTTCGACATTGCCCGCGACCACGGCGGCGGGGTGGCGGGGGCGGAGCATCGAGCCTTCGGGGACGATGATGGTGATGGGCTTCAAACAGCCGTCATTCATTGGCACCGCCTCGTCGATCAGGGTGCGGACGACGTAGAGGACGGCGGCGCGGACGACCGAGACGGGGGCGTTGAAATTGCCAGGAAGCTGGGGCGACGATCCGGCGAAATCGACGGTCGCGGAACAGCTCGCATGGTCAAGCCGGACAGTGACCTGGACAATAGCACCATTATCCATCGCATAGCTGAATTTGCCGTCGGACAGGCGGGTCATGAGGCGGCGGACGGCGGCTTCGGCCTGGTCCTGGACATGGGACATATAGGCGGCGACGGTGGCCGCGCCATAATCGTTGCTTATCCGTAACAATTCCTGACTGCCCCGCGCGCAGGCGGCGATCTGGGCGGTGAGATCGGCGACATTCTGATCGATATTGCGCGCAGGCCATGGTCCCGATGCGAGCAATGCGCGCATATCGGTTTCAAGAAAACGCCCGCGATCAACCAGCAGGACATTATCGAGGATGGCCCCTTCTTCCTCAACCGAAACGCTGCCCGGCGGCATGGAGCCGGGGGTGATGCCGCCAATATCGGCATGATGGCCGCGCGCCGCGACATAATAGGCAGGCGCAGCGTCCTGATCGACGAACACCGGCATGACGACGGTGACGTCGGGCAGATGGGTGCCACCATCATAGGGCGCGTTGAGGGCATAGACATCGCCCGGCTGCATCCCGCGCCCGTCGATCGGCTGCCTGTCCGGCCCGGTCCCGCGCCGCGCCATGATCGTGCGGATGCTGTCGCCCATGCTGCCCAGATGCACCGGCATATGCGGGGCGTTGGCGACCAGATTGCCCGCTGCGTCGAACAGAGCGCAGGAAAAATCGAGCCGTTCGCGGATATTCACCGACGACGCGCTGTTCTGGAGCGCGGCCCCCATTTCCTCGGCAATGGCCATGAAGAGACCACCCATGACTTCGAGCCGAACGGGATCGACCGCGCTGGCGTCCCCGGTCTGCGGCGCAGGGCGCGGGCTGTGGCGGGTGAGGATCAGATTGCCGATCGCGTCCAGCCGCGCGCGCCAGCCGGGTTCCACGACGGTGGTGGAGACGGGGTCGATGATCAGCGCTGGGCCGTCGATGATGCTGGTGGCGGCCAGGCCTGCGCGGTCGTGGACCGGGGCGGTTTCGCCTGCATAGTCGATATGGGCCAGCGGGGCGGCGGGTTGCGCGGCGATGGTGGCGATCGCGCTCATCGCTTCGCTGGTGTCGGCAATCGCCTCGACCCGCGCCATGTCGATGAGGATGCGGCCCTGCCCGACAAAACCGAAGCGGGCGCTATGCTGGGTCAGGAAATCGGCGCGCATCGCGTCGATATCCGCCAGCGGCACGTCGAACAGGCTGTCGGTGCCATCATAGCGCAGCCGCAGCAGGGTTTCGATCCGGCCGGCCTGGGGCAGGTCGGCGCGGGCGTCGGCAGCAAGGGCCGCCAGCGCCTGATCGAGTTGCGCCATCCCCTGCGCATCAAGCGGCAGCGCCAGCGTGCGCTCCCGCACCGCGCGACGATCGGCCAGCCCCATGCCATAGGCAGACAATACCCCGCCCAGTGGATGGATCATCACCCGGTCCATGCCGAGCGCGTCGGCGACCAGGCAGGCATGTTGCCCGCCTGCCCCGCCGAAGCTGGCCAGCGTATAGCGTGTCACATCATGGCCGCGCGCGACCGAGATGCGCTTGATCGCATTGGCCATGCTGGCGACAGCGACGGCGATGAAACCCTGGGCTGCGTCGCGGACAGTAAGGGTCCGACCGGTCTCTGCCTGCACCTGCGCGCAGATCGTGGCGATGCGCGCCTGCGCCGCGGCGGGATCGAGCGGCTGGTCGCCATTCGGGCCGAACAGGCTGGGAAAATGATCGGGCTGAATCTTGCCGAGCAGCAGGTTGCAGTCGGTGATGGTGAGCGGCCCGCCGCGCCGGTAGCAGGCCGGCCCCGGCACCGCGCCTGCCGATTCCGGGCCGACGCGGAAGCGGCCATCGACGAAGGAGCAGATCGAGCCGCCGCCCGCCGCGATGGTGTGGATGCGCATCATCGGCGCGCGCAGTCGGACGCCCGCGACCCGCGCCTCATTGTCGCGCTCATAGGCTCCGGCATAATGCGACACATCGGTCGATGTGCCGCCCATGTCGAAGCCGATCACCTCCCGGAAACCGGCCTGTTCCGCCGTCCGGGCAAGGCCGACAATGCCGCCCGCCGGGCCGGACAATATCGCATCCTTGCCCCGGAACAGGCTGCCGTCGATCAGGCCGCCGTTCGACTGCATGAACAGCATGTCCGCCTGATCGCCCAGCGCGTCGCGCAGCCCATCGACATAGGCGCGCAGCACGGGGGAGAGATAGGCATCGGCAGTGCAAGTGTCGCCGCGCCCGATCAGCTTGATGAGGGGGGCGACATCATGGCTGGTCGAAATCTGGGTGAAGCCGATATCGGCGGCCAGCGCGGCGATCGCCCGTTCATGGGCCGGATAGCGATAGCCGTGCATCAGCACGATGGCGATCGCGCGCAGGCCGCTGTCATAGCCCGATTGCAGCGCGGAGCGGGCCGGCTCCTGGTCCAGTGGTGTCAGCACCGAGCCATCGGCCATGACCCGTTCGTCCATTTCCGCCACCTGCGTATATAGTGGGTCGGGCAGGATGATGTGCCGCGCGAACAGGTCGGGCCGGTCCTGATAGCCGATGCGCAGCGCGTCGCGAAAACCGCGCGTGATCGCAAGCAGGGTCGGTTCGCCCTTGCGCTCCAGCAGGGCGTTGGTGGCGATGGTGGTGCCGATCCGCAACGAACAGGGCGGGATCATGCCCTCTGCTGCGCCGGTCAGCCGCCGCACCGCCTCCACCGCCGCGTCGGCATAGCGTTCAGGGTCGCTCGACAGCAATTTGGCGGTGTGCAGCCGCCCGTCGGGGTCGCGCGCCACCACGTCGGTAAAGGTGCCGCCGCGATCGATCCAGAATTGCCAGTCCATGGCGGGGGTGATGGCGGGAGCGCGGCGCTATGGCAAGGGCGTGCGCGACGACACTCGTCGCAGGGGACTTGCCCTGCGCGCTGCATTTTCCCATGAGGGGCGCCATGCCCGCCACCCGCCCCGAACGGTCGATCCTTTTGTTATTGCTCGCGTTGCTGATCGTCATGGTGGCGGTCAGCGGCACATTCTGGCTGTATCGCAGCCAGCAGGCCGGCGCGGACTGGATTCAGCATACGTTGCGGGTGGAAAACCGGCTGTCGGTGATGCTGGCGCGGGTGCAGGCGGCGGAAAGCAGCCAGCGTGGCTATATGCTGACCGGGCAACCCGATTTCCTGGCCGCCTATAATGACTTCGACCGCCAGTGGCAGGGTGACCTGGCGGCTTTGCGCCAAGAGGTGAACGACAATCCTGCGCAGGTGCAGGCGGTTGACCGGCTGGGCGGGCTGATCGCCAGGCGCGGCACCTATCTGGAGCGGGGCGTGGCGCGCAAGCGCGCGGGACTGGCGATTGATTCCGCCATCTTTGCGCCTGGCCATATATTGATGACCGCCATCCGGGCGCAGGTCGCCACGATGAAGGCCCGCGAGGAGCGATTGCTGCGCGATCGCACGGCACGCAACGGGTGGCTGAGCATGTTGGTGTCGGGCGGGCTGGCGGTCAGTGCGGCGCTGGTCATCCTGCTGGGCCTGATGGCGCTGCGCACCGCGCAGCGGCGGATGGTCGAAGCACTCGCGCACAGCCGGGCGCTGGAGCAAGCCAATGAGCAACTGATCACCGAAGCGCAGGAACGCGAGGCGGCCGAAGCGCAGCTGCGCCAGATGCACAAGATGGAATCCATCGGCCAGCTGACCGGCGGCATTGCCCATGATTTCAATAATATGCTGGCCATCGTCATCGGATCGCTGGACATGGCGCGGCGGCGGCTGGGCGAGGATGGCGACCCGCGCGTGGTCAAGGGCATCGACAATGCAACCGAAGGGGCGCAACGCGCGGCGCAACTGACCGCGCGACTGCTCGCTTTCTCGCGCCAGCAGCCGCTCGACCCGCAGCCGACCGACGTCAACAAGCTGGTCGGCGGCATGTCCGAACTGCTGCGCCGAACGATCGGTGAAGATGTGCGGGTGGAATCGGTGCTGGCGGGCGGGCTGTGGCGGGCGAGCATCGACGCCAACCAGCTGGAAAATGCGATCATCAACCTGTGCGTCAATGCGCGCGACGCGATGCCGGGTGGCGGCAAGCTGACGATCGAGACGGGTAACGCCCATCTGGACGACGCCTATGCCACGACCCATGATGAAGTGACGCCGGGCCAATATATCATGGTGTCGGTCGCCGACAGCGGCACCGGGATGCCGCCCGATGTCGTGGCGCGCGCGTTCGACCCCTTCTTCACCACCAAGGGCGTGGGCAAGGGCACGGGACTTGGCCTCAGCCAGGTATTCGGCTTCGTCAAACAATCGCATGGCCATGTGAAAATCTATTCCGAGCCGGGCCAGGGGACGATCATCAAAATCTACCTGCCGCGCCATTATGGCCCGGATGCGACGGGCAGCTATATCGTCCCCGCCGCCGACAGCCTGCCCCGCGCGCAGGGTGAGGAAATCATCCTGCTGGTCGAGGATGAGGAGCGGGTGCGGCATATGTCGGTCGATTCGCTGCGCGAGCTGGGCTATACCGTGGTGCAGGCATCGGACGGCGAACAGGCGCTGGAAATGCTGACGATCCAGCCGCGCATCGACATGTTGTTCACCGACATCGTCATGCCGGGCATCAACGGTCGGATATTGGCCGACCGGGCGCGGGAGGCGCGGCCGGGGCTGAAAGTCCTCTACACCACCGGCTATACCCGCAACGCCATCGTCCATAACGGGATGCTGGACCCCGGTGTCTCCTTCCTGGCCAAGCCGTTCACGCTGGACCAGCTGGCGACCAAGGTGCGGCAGGTGCTGGATGGCGAGGGCTGATCGGCCCACTCACTGATCGAGGTTGTAGACAGGGCGAGTTTTAGAACATATCAGGAACGATATGGTCGCCCTTTCCACCCGTCAGAAACTCGAAATCCTCGCCGATGCGGCCAAATATGATGCGTCCTGCGCCTCGTCCGGCACAGCCAAGCGGGATTCGCGCGGGGGCAAGGGGATCGGATCGACCGAGGGGATGGGCATCTGTCATGCCTATGCCCCGGACGGGCGCTGCATATCGCTGCTCAAGATACTGCTGACCAACAGCTGCATTTTCGACTGCCATTATTGCATCAACCGCCGGTCGAGCGATGTGCGGCGCGCGCGCTTCACGGTGCAGGAGGTGGTCGACCTGACGCTCAGCTTCTATCGCCGCAATTATATCGAGGGGCTGTTCCTCTCGTCGGGCATCATCGCTTCGTCCGACTATACGATGGAGCAGATGGTGGCGGTGGCCCGCAGCCTGCGCGAGGAGCATGATTTTCGCGGCTATATCCACCTCAAGACCATTCCCGACGCTGACCCCGAACTGTCGCATCAGGCGGGGCTGTTTGCCGACCGTCTGTCGATCAATGTCGAATTGCCGACGCAGGCCGGGCTGGAACGGCTGGCGCCGGAAAAGGATGGCGGGCGGATCGAGGGCGCGATGGCGGACATGCGGAGCGCGATGGAGGATATGGGCGAGGCGCGGCGCAAATATCGCCATGCGCCGCGCTTTGCCCCTGCCGGCCAATCGACCCAGATGATCGTCGGTGCGGACGATGCCAGCGACAGCGCGATCATCACCCGCGCCAGCAGCCTTTATGACCGGCACCGGCTGCGGCGGGTCTATTACAGCGCTTTCTCACCCATCCCGTCGCCGAGCGCCGTGTTGCCGCTCAAGCGCCCGCCATTGCTGCGCGAACATCGGCTTTATCAGTCAGACTGGATGATGCGCTTTTACGGCTATGGCGCGGATGAGGTGGCGAGCGCGACCGATCCGGTGACGGGATGCTTGCCGCTCGACATCGACCCCAAGCTCGCCTGGGCGCTGCGGCATCGCGGGATTTTCCCGGTCGATGTGAACCGCGCCCCGCGCGAAATGCTGCTGCGCGTGCCGGGGTTGGGGGTGAAGGCGGTCAACCGCATCCTCGCCAGCCGCCGCCATCGCCGGTTGCGGCTGGACGATGTGGCGCGGCTGACGACGTCAATCAAGAAGCTGCGCCCCTTCCTGATCGCCAGCGACTGGCGACCGGTGCAACTCGCCGACCAGGCGGACCTGCGCGCCCAGATGACCCTGGCCCCCGCCCAGCTCGATCTTTTTTCATGAAAAAGACGCATTTTGCGGTTGATCGTGGGGCTGGTTCGTGAAACTCTCAGGGCTAGGTCATCCAAGGGGGTCAGGGTCTTGGCGGCAATGTTCGACAGTCATGCCATTGGCAGCCGCAATGTCGGTTTCGCAAAGCGTATCAGCACGCATCTGGCGGCGGCGCTTGTCACCTTCTGCCTGTTGCAGATCTTCATCGTCGCCAAGATGGGCGGATCACTGGTGCTGCATCTGGGCATCATCGTCGCGATCGGCGGCTTTGCCGTCGCCGCGCGCGGGCTGGAACGGCGCTGGCAGCTGCTGGAACGGAGCGACCTGTCGCACAGCGGACTGGCGCTGCGGTTCCGCCGCGATGTCGTGCAATTATGGGGTGCCAGCCTGGTTGGCGCATTGCTGTGGATACCGGTCGCGATCATCTTCCGCTTCCTGTTCGGCTGACACGGACCTAATTGCCGGTCCCATCGTTCTCCTCCCCATATCTGGAGGAGACATTGCCATGGCCAACGCGACGATTTTCGACCGTCTGAAACAGGATCATGACGTCCATCGCGACATGTTCGCGAAAATGGCGGATGCCAAAGATGATACGGATCAACTGAAAAAGCTGTTCGACCAATTCAAGATCGAAGTGTCGGCTCATGCCGCCGCTGAGGAAGAGACCCTCTACGCCACCATGCTGGCGCGCCCGGACCTGCGCGAGGATGCGCAGCATAGCGTGTCCGAGCATAAGGAAATCGACGATTATCTCGAAGAGCTGGACGAGTTGAAATTCGACGGCGAAGCGTGGCGCAAGAAATTTGCCGAGATGAAGAAGCGCTACCTCCACCATATCGAGGAGGAAGAGGAAGAGATGTTCCCCGACGCCGCCAAGGAATTGACGGCGGATGAGGAAAAGAAACTCGCCGCCACCTTCGCCAAGCGCAAGCCCGCCGAACTGGCGCGTGCCGAGGCCGACAGCTAATATCAAAGTGCGATAATCTTGATCCATAATTCTCCTCCCCCTTGAGGGGGAGGTTGGGTGGGGGTGCGCTGCCGCCAGCGCAGACGCTCAGCTTCGCCTCGCTCCCCCGACCCCTCCCCGCCGGGGAGGGGAGATGAGGCACATTCATTGCATATCGGTATAACCTCCATGTATCGCGCGTCGCTGGCCGTCCCGGATGATTTTGACGGCTGGCGGGCGGCGGCGCGTGGGTTGGCGTTGGCGGGGATCGATCCGGCCGATATCGTGTGGCAGGTCGGGGACGAAGGCGGCGACCTGTTCGCCAGCGATGCCCCACCGCCGGTCGCACCAGAAGCGGCGTTTGCGGTGCCGCGCGCCTTTGTCGATCTGGCCCAAAGCGCGATCCTGCATCGCGATCCGCAGCGTTTTTCGCTGCTCTATGCGCTGCTGGTGCAGCTGCGCGATCGGCCCGGCACGATGGAGGACAAGGCCGATCCGTTGCTGCGCCGGATCGAGGGGCTGGCCAAGGCGGTGCGGCGCGACATCCACAAGATGCGCGCCTTCGTCCGGTTCCGCGCGCTGGAGGATGCGGACGGCACGCGCTTTGTCGCCTGGTTCGAGCCGGAACAGCATATCGTGCGCGCCAATGCTGACTTTTTCGTCCGGCGCTTTGCGACGATGCGCTGGTCGATCCTGACGCCGGAGGCGAGCATCCATTGGGATGGCGAGACGTTGACGCAGGGGCCGGGCGCAGCGCGCAGCGACGCGCCGGGGGACGATCCGGTCGAGGAGATATGGAAGGGCTATTATGCCGCCATCTTCAACCCCGCGCGGCTGAAAGTGGGCGCGATGCTGTCCGAAATGCCGAAAAAATATTGGCGCAACCTGCCCGAAGCGGCGCTCATTCCCGGCCTGGTCGCAGGGGCGCAGGCGCGCGAGGCGGCGATGATCGCCACCGCCCCTGCCCCCACCAAACGGACCGGCAATGCGATGGCCGCCTGGACCGCGCTGCGCGAGGAGGCGCGCGGCTGCACCCGCTGCCCGCTCCACGGCCCCGCGACCCAAACGGTGTTTGGCGAAGGGCCAGTCAATGCGCCCCTGCTGTTCATCGGCGAGCAGCCCGGCGAACAGGAGGATCTGGCCGGGCGGCCCTTTGTCGGCCCGGCGGGACAATTGTTCGACGCTGCGCTGGCCGAAGCCGGGGTGGATCGGGCGCGGGCCTATGTCACCAATGCAGTCAAACATTTCAAATATGAGCCGCGCGGCAAGCGCCGTATCCACCAGACCCCGCAGGCGGGCGAGGTGCAGGCGTGCCGATGGTGGCTGGAACAGGAACTGGCGCTGGTGCGCCCGCGCGTGATTGTCGCGCTGGGCGCAACCGCCGCGCGCGCCCTGCTGGGCAAGGCGGTGGCGATCGGCAAGGTTCGCGGCGCGGCGATCCCGCTGGCGGACGGCGCGGAAGCCTGGGTCACGGTGCATCCGAGCTATTTGCTGCGGCTGCCCGACGCGACGAAAGCGGCGGTGGAGCGGGCGCGGTTTGTAGAGGAGTTGCGCGTGGTCGGGGAGAGGGTGCGGGGGTTGGGGTGAAAGGGTTGCATGGGGTGGATGCGGAAAGACGGCTTTCTATTCCCCTCCCGCTTGCGGGAGGGGCAGCGAGACTTGAGGCTGCGAAGCAGACTCTTAGTCGCAGCGGGGTGGGCCTGCGCCACCTCGCGCTGGCCCACCCCCTAACCCCCTCCCGCCAGCGGGAGGGGGAATAAGGTCAGCCAATGGTCGTAGCGGACGCTCCCCCTCTTCCAACTGCGCCTAACCGCACTGCGTGCGGCAAGGCTTCATATCCTTCTTCCCGACGGGGAGAAGGTCGCGTGTAACCGCCTACACCAAGCCCAGCTTTGCCAATTCCCCCAGCATCGCGGCGGGCATGGCGGCGGTGGCATCCTCTTCCCCCTCGCCCAGATCGAGCGGGGCGTCCTCCGCCGCCAGATAGCGCCAGCCCTGATGGGCGCGCTTTGGCATCGGGTGGACGGGAATCAGCGTCGGCGCGAGGCGGATCCAGTGGCGGCCCTGCCCGGTTTCGGCGAAGCCCAGGATCGGGCTGCGGCCGACGATGCGGTGGCCGTGGATCCAGTAGAGCGATCCGCCTGCCATTTCCTCGACCCGCTTGGGCAGATAGCGGGTGGTCAGCCGCGCTTCACCGGCATGGCTTTCCAGCCAGGCTTTTAAGGTGGCGGGGCTTTCGCTCTGGAAGGCGATCTTGGTCATGTGCAGCGGCATGGCGGCGATCTGGGGACGCGCGCGTCGCGGTTCAACGCAGGAACAGGGTGGCCAGCCCCAGGAAGCTGAAAAAGCCCAATGAATCGGTCATCATCGTCACGAATACGGCGGAGGACACGGCGGGATCGACATTATTGCGTTCCAGCGTGATCGGCACCAGCACACCCGCCAGCCCCGCGACCAGATTATTGGTCAGGATCGCCGTGCCGAACACCAGCGACAGGTCCATCCGCCCGTAAATCACATAGGAGCCGATGCCGATCAGCGTGCCGAGAGTCGCCCCATTGGTGGCGGCGATGCGGAATTCGCGGCCGATCATCCGCGCAGTGTTGGAACTGGTCAGTTGATTGGTGGCGAGCGCGCGCACGACGACGGCCAGCGTCTGCGTCCCCGCATTGCCACCCATGCCCGACACGATGCCCATCAAAGCGGCCAGCATCGCAAACCGCTCGATCGTCCCTTCAAACAGGCCGACGACCGAGGCGGCAAGCATCGCAGTGCCAAGGTTCACGACCAGCCAGGTCAGGCGCGCACGCACCGTCATCAGGATCGGTTCGTTAATGTCGCCCTCACCCGCGCCGGACAGGCGGAGAATATCCTCGCCTGCTTCTTCGGAAATGATGTGGACGACGTCATCGACGGTGATCATGCCGACCAGTCGCCCGCTGCCATCGACCACGGCAGCGGAGATGAGCGCATATTTCTGGAAGCGCAGCGCGACTTCTTCCTGATCCATGTCGACCGGGATCAGCGTCTGTTCGCGCTTCATCAGGTCGGCCATGGCGACGCTGCGCGGGCAAGTGAGTATCCAGCTGAGCTGGCAATAGCCGATCGGCCGATGCTTGGCATCGACGACGTAGATTTCCCAGAAATCGGTGGTCAGGTCGCCATGGTCGCGCAGATAGTCGATCACCTGACCCACGGTCATATGTTCGGGCACCGCGACCAGATCGCGCTGCATCAGGCGACCGGCGGATTCTTCCGGGTAGGACAAGGCGCTTTCGATCGCGGCGCGATCTTCCGGGTCGAGCGCGTCGAGGACGGCCTGCTGGTCGGCATCGTCCATATCCTCGATCATGGCGACGGCGTCGTCGGTATCGAGTTCGGACGCGAATTCGGCGACCTGTTCGGGCGCGAGATCGCCGATCAGGTCGTCGCGGACATAGTCATTAAGCTCGGACAGCACTTCCGCGCCGACCAGATCGCCCAGCGCCGCCGCGACTTCGCCACGCCTGTCGGCAGGCGTCAGTTCCAGAAGGTCGGCAATGTCGGCGGGGTGCAACGGCGAGACGAGTTCGCGCGCACGTTCGGCGTCACCCTCCTCCACCGCGTCCAGCACGGCGGAGACGAAGGCGGGCTTTAGCCGGTCATCCTCATCATGGCGCGATTCTGCCGCGGCAGCGATCGCTTCGTCTGCGTCATCCCCGTCCAACAGGGGCTGGGCTGTGTCGCCGCGCTCGCTCATGGCGCCCCCTACTGTCCGGTTCCTGTTGCATTGCGATCCTTTCGCCCATGCACAATATAATTGCAATGGCGCAGAGGGACCGGAAGCCCAAAACACGGGCTTCCATCGTGACTTGCAGCCTCTATATGGGTGCCAGCACTACCCCATCCCCCAATGAGAGGATTTTTCATGGCTGACGATACCCTGACCCTTAGCCTCGACAGTGGCGGCGACGTCGTCATCAAGCTGCGGCCCGACCTGGCCCCCGGCCATGTCGAGCGCATCACCACGCTGGCGAAGGACGGTTTCTACGACGGCGTCGTGTTCCACCGCGTCATCCCCGGCTTCATGGCGCAGGGCGGCGACCCGACCGGCACCGGCATGGGCGGGTCCAAGCTGCCCGACATCAAGGCCGAATTCAGCCGCGAAAAGCATATCCGCGGCGTCTGCTCGATGGCGCGTTCGTCCAACCCGAACAGCGCCAACAGCCAGTTCTTCATCTGCTTCGACGACGCCACCTTCCTGGACGGCCAATATACCGTCTGGGGCGAAGTGACGTCGGGCATGGAGCATGTCGACGCCCTGCCAAAGGGCGAGCCGCCGCGCACGCCGGGCAAGATCGTCAAGGCGACCGTCGCCTGATTGGCTGAAAGGCTGCACAAAAAGGCCCGCCTCCAGAGCATGGAGGCGGGCCTTTTTGTTTGGGCGATGACATTAGCTATCACCGTTCGTCCCCCGCCTTCGCGGGGGCAGGCTCTGAGTAGCCGCTGAGCGAAGTCGAAGCGGCATATCGAAGGACAAGCGCCACATGCTTCGATACAAGCCTTCGACAGGCTCAGTCTCTACTCAGCACGAACGGAGGCTGGTGACATCACGTCATCGCAAATTAGCGCCTGCCCGCCAGCCCATCGGTCGCTGAAACAGCCTGTTCCGCTTCCGTCCCATTGTCCGCCGCCTCGACAACCGGCGCGGTGTATGGCCCGATCCTCTCGATATGCCAGCGGCGCTGTTCGGCGGTTGAGCCGGGGACGTCGTTCACCCGGCGCAATATCACCTGCCGCAGCGCGTACCAAGGCTTGCCGTTGGCGGCCAGACGTCCGTAAATCTGCACCGGCACGCTGACATAGAGCGACCCTGCCGCCCCCTCCGGCTCGCTGGGTCCGCCGATATTGGCGTGGATTTCGCTGAAGCCCCGGAAGCGCGCGGCGAAATGGGCGTCATCCTGCTGGCCGATCGCGCCGGTCGGGTTCCACAGATCCTGCGCGTCCTCGAACCTTTTTTCCTCCAGCAGGCCATAATAGCCCTGCACCACCTGCGCCGCGCCCTGTGCGCTGTCGGGGTCGATCGTGCCTTCCGCCAGCGGGGTGCGGTCATCGGGCAGGCCGCCGGGCGTGCCGGGGGCTGGCGGGGTGAGTGGTTCCATGACCGCCATCGCTTCGGCGCGGACGTTATTTTCCACCTGCACCGCATTGGCGCCATTGGCGAGATTGTCGATCGCGCTCTCCTCCCGCCCGTCGCAGGCCGCGACCAGCAGGAGGGAGAGCAAGGCGGTAGCCGTGAGCGGTCCCCGCATCAGTCAGGGCGTTCCTGCCGCGAGGCACCGGGCGCGCGCGAGCGGACGGCACGTTCCGACGGGGCCGGGCGGGCGCTCCAGTCGCGCTGCGGGCGAGGCTGGTTCATTTGCGGGCGGTTGCCCTGGGGTTGCCGCAGGCCCGGCTGGGGCGTCGGGCGCACCGCGTCATTGCCGCGCCAGTTGCCGCGACCGCGTGGCCCGTCCGTCCCCTGCGGCGGGCGGGGGCGATTGGTCCAGTTCTGGCCATTGCCGGGCTGGCCATCGCGGCCCTGCCAGCGCCCATCTCGATCACCCCGGCCATCGCGACCGTCACGATCGCGGCCGCGCCACTGGCCATAGTTCCGGTCGTCCCGTCGATCATCGCGACGCTCTGCCCGGCGGCCTTCCCAATAGCGGCGCTGACCATCATTCCAGCGCTGTCGGCGTCCGGCGCGGTCGTACACATAGTAGCCGGTGCCGGGATAATAAACATTATCATACCAGCCATTATAGAGGCCGGGCTGATAATAGCCGGTCGGGCCATAATAGCCGTCGCCATAATAGCCACCACCGCCATAATAACCGGTGCCGACGCTCACGCCGCCATAGCCATAGCCATCATCATAGGCGCAGCCGCCCAGTGCCAGCGCGCCTGCCAGTCCCATCATGGCCACAATCCGATGTCGGAAGCCCGTCATCGTCTTTCTCCTCTTCTCCATCTGATACTGGCGTAACGCCCGGCGGTTGAATTGGTTGTGAATGGATTTGGGGCGCCGCGTCCAGCGTTTATCGCAGGTTCAGACAAGCCGGGTCTTGTTCATCTGGGCGACAGAAAGCGTGTTGTTTCCGTCACATAATCGCCCTTTGCCCGATTTTTGTGATCCGTTCAGGAAACCTTCGGACGGGGCCGGTCATTTATCACCCGTCGCCTGAGCCGCTTGCAGCGCTCGTTCGTGCGACCCGGCGGGTCCACACCGTCGCACAAATCCACAACAGAAAAAGGGTCATACCCATGAAGACACTGCTTTTGACGGCAGTTGCTGCCGCGTCCTTCGTTCCTGCCGCCATGGCGCAGGATCAGGCTGGCTCTACCAGTCGCATCGAGCCTTATGTCGGCGTGATGGGCGGCGTGCATAATTTCGACAGCGAAACCGGCAAGGAAGGCATCCCGCCGGTCGGCTATAAGGGCCGCATGGTCGAAGGCGTCGCAGGCGTGAACTATAATGTCGCCGGCCCGCTGGTCGTCGGCGTCGAAGGTGGCGCGTCCAAGGGCGTGTCGGGCGATATCGACTGGGAATATAATGCCGCGGGCCGGGTCGGCGTGAAGGCGGGCAAGGACAGCCTGATCTTCGGCAAGGTCGGTTACAAGTGGGTCAATTTCGACGCGCTTGGCCCCGATAGCCCGGACTATCATGGCACCACCTATGGCGCGGGCGTCGAATTGTCGGCCGCAGACATGGGCGGTTCAGCCGCCAGCAGCAACATCCGTTTCCGGGTGCAGGCCGATACGATGGGCAATTTCCGATCGATCCGCCCGATGGCTGGTGTCGTCGCGAAGTTTTAAAAGGTTCGGCGGGCTGTAGCGGCCCGCCCCACCGGCCAATCCCCGCTCAGGGTCCGCCCTGATCAGGGACTGGGGTCCGGGACGGCGCATTGGACTGCCGCCGTCCCGGATTCGCCTTAAAACGGAGCCGAGCCTCAACCGGTCTGTTTCTTAAGTTTTTCGTGCCAACAGAACGTCATGCACGGACAACGCCTGACTGGACTTGACGGATTGCGCGCGATCGCCGCGCTGAGCGTCATCCTGTTTCATGCGTTGGCGTGGCAAAGCGGCGCCCAGCGCGGCAACGCCTATCTGGCCGTCGATTTCTTTTTCATGCTCAGTGGCTATGTCATGGCCCGCACGTATGAGGATAAGCTGGCGACGTCCCTTTCGCCCGCGACCTTTCTTTATGGCAGGTTTTGCCGCTTCTGGCCGACCCTGTTCGTGGCTGGCCTGATCGGACTGCCCTGGTTCCTTGTCAGCTTTGGCGTCGATCAATGGGGCATTGCGGCACTCAATCTGCTGCTCATCCCCACATTCCAATTTGTTCGTCTCTATCCCCTGAACAGTCCTGCATGGTCGATCCTGCTGGAACTGTTCGCCAATTTGCTTCACACGCTGGTGCTCCGTCGCCTGTCAACAACCACTTTGGTCATCACTGTGATAGCGATGGCGCCACTGTTGGCGATGTCCGTGAGCCGGATTTCATTCGACATAGGCGCGATGACCGCAGCCTTTTTGCCAGCTTTGATGCGTGTGACCTTTTCCTATATGATCGGGATCATCCTTTGGCGCTGGTGGCGCGACCGGCCAAGCATAGCGGTCCCGCCTGCTCTCGCCTTTTTGATCATGCCCTTATTTTTCAGCGTGGCGACGTGGTTCGATGTCGATTCGTGGCAAAGCGGATTTCTGTTCATCCTAGTGGCCTGTCCACTCATGCTGGCAGGGGGCCTGCGCTGGTCAGGACCAGCGCATGAACCAACGGCACGCGCGATGACATGGGGCGGGGCCATGTCCTTTCCGGTCTACGCATTACACACCCCGATCTGCATGACCGTGACCATGGCGGGATGGCCGGTCGCCTGGGGCATCCTGCCGACATTTGCTGCCGCTTATCTGTTTACCCGACCGAATTTCGGCGTCATCCGCCATATTGTGCAATGGAAAAGGGCGCGTGCCTTGGCCTGATATCCTGCCGTGCCCCTAGCCGCTGTTCCGCAGCGCCGTTGCGATGGCATTGATCGACAGTTCGATGCCTTCCTTGATCCGCGGATCATCCTCACCCGCGCGGTGGCGCTTCAAAAGTTCGACCTGGAGCAGATTGAGCGGCTCGATATAGGGCAGGCGCAGCCGGATCGAGGTTTCCAGCGTCGGATTCTTTTCCAGCAAACGGCTCTGGCCAGTTGCGGCCAGCAGCCCGTCATGGGTCTGCGCCCAGCCCTCGCGAATGCGGCCGAACAAGCGCTCGGCAAGGGCCTGATCCTCCACCAGCGGCAGATAATGGGCGGCGATGCCCAAGTCCGACTTGGCCAGCACCATTTCCAGATTGCCCATCGCGGATTTCAGGAACGACCAGCTTTGCGCCATATCGGCCAGTAGCGCCTTGTCCTCAAACGTGGCGATCGCATGACCCACGCCGTACCAGCCCGGCAGCATCACCCGCGCCTGCGCCCAGCTGAACACCCACGGGATCGCCCGCAGATCCTCGATTGCCGTGCTCTTGGTGCGGCTGGCGGGCCGCGACCCGATCTTGAGGCCGGAGATTTCCTGGATCGGGGTCAGCTGGCGGAAAAATTCCTTGAACTCCTCCGTCCCGTAAACCAGGTCGCGATAGGCGTTGAAGGCGCTTTTGGACAGCTCGTCCATCGCGCCTGCAAAGCGCGCGGCGTCCTTGTCCGAAATGCCTTCCGGCTCCAGACTGGCGAGCAGGGTGGCGCTCGTCATTGCCTCCAAATTGGTCATGGCGACATCGCGCGATCCGAATTTCGCCGCGATCATCTCTCCCTGTTCGGTGATGCGGATGCGCCCCTGCACCGTGCCACGCGGCTGCGCCTGGATCGCGGCGAAGGCGGATCCGCCGCCCCGCCCGACCGCGCCGCCGCGCCCATGAAACAGCTGCATCGCCGCGCCCGCATCGGCAAAGACCGGCTCCAGCGCCTTGCTTGCCTTGAACAGGCTCCAGGTCGATGTGATGTAGCCGCCATCCTTGTTACTGTCCGAATAGCCGATCATCACTTCCTGATGGCCGCGCTGCTTCACCACCCCGGCAATTTCGGGCAGGCCGAAATAGGCGGACATGATTTGCGGCGCGGCTTCCAAGTCGGCGATGGTTTCGAACAGCGGGATCGACATGATCGACGCCTGTGGCGGCGCGCCATCGACACCGGCGCGCCACAGCCCCGCTTCCTTGAGCAGGATATTGACCTCCAGCAGGTCCGACACGCTTTCCGCCTTGGAAATGATATAATGGGTGATGCAGGCGGGGCCGTAGATGCGGTGCGCTTCGGCGGCGGCATGGACGATTGCCAGTTCGGACGCGGTTTCCTCCGAATAATCGGCAAAGCGCGATCCCAGCGGGCGGTTATTCGCCAATTCCCGGCGCAGCAGCGCGATGCGGGCATATTCGTCCAGCGCGGCATAGTCCGGCTCGACCCCGGCGACTTTCAGCAGTTCGGCGACGACGCGCTGATGCACATCGCTATTCTGGCGCATGTCGAGCGTGGCGAGATGGAAGCCGAATGTCTCGACCGCGCGGATCAGGCGACCAAGCGCGCCGCCGCTTGCCAGCGCGCCATTGCCCTCGCTCGCCAGACCCTGCGCCACGGTGACGAGATCGCGGCGGAAATCGGCGGGGCTGGCATAGGCCGCCCCTTTGAGGCTGGAGGGGCGTGGCGGCTGGCCACCGGTCAGCGTCGCATAGGTCGCGGCCAATCGAGCGTAAATGCCCGACAGGGCGCGGCGATAGGGTTCGTCCTGCCGACTGGGCGACGTGTCGCCGCTGGCGTCGGCAATATCCAGCACCGCCTGCGGCACATGGGCGAGTTCGGTCGAGAGCGACAGCTCCGCGCCCAGCGCATGGAGCGCATCGAGATAATAAGCCAGCGCCGCCTGCGCGCCGCGTTTCAGCGCGAACTGGAGCTGGGGCGCCTGCACGAAGGGATTGCCGTCGCGGTCGCCGCCGATCCAGCTGCCCACACGCAGGAAACTTTGCGGGCGCGCGCCCAGCACCCGCTCCCACCGCGCATAGAGGGCGGGCAGCACCGGCAGGAAGGTGTCGCGGAAATAGGCGAGGACATTGTCGATCTCATCCGCGACGAACAATTTTTCCCGGCGCAACGGACGGGTCTGCCACAGCAGGGCGATCTGGCGGAAGATCGCCTCATCCAGATTTTCGCCATCGTCCGTTTCTTCGCGGCCTGCATCCTTGAGCAGCATCAGGTCGGCGATGCGGTTCTTGTGGTCGATCATGCTCTTGCGCCGCACCTCGGTCGGGTGGGCGGTAAGGACGGGGACGATCAGCGAGTGCGACAACAGACCCAGCACGGCGTCGCGATCAATGCCGTGCGAGTCCAGCCGGGCGATGGCTGACGCGACATCGGCCCCCGGTTCGGCGGCGATCCCCTGCCGGTCCTCGGCCAGATTCGCGAGCATCGAAAAAAGCATGAAGCCGCGCACGAAATTGAGCGTGTCGTCGAGGCTGAGCGCATCCAGCCCGGTGTCGACAAAGTCCGCGCCCTGAATCCCCCGCGCCCGGTCGACCGAGGCGGAGCGGATATATTCGGTCTGGCGATAGAGGCTTTCCCCGCCATAGGCCCGGATCACGTCGCCCAGCAGGCGACCCAGATAGCGGATGTCGGGGTTCTGCGTGATCGCAGGAGCGGACGGTGTGGAGGAGAGAGTCGCCATGGTAACGATGCTGCATTGCAACAGGGAATGGGTCAAGCAGTTCCCATCGCTATACAGCCGGGTTCAGGCCGCCTTGAGCGCCTCGATCAGCCGTCCGAACTCAGCCTGCACCTGTTCGACCCCCTGTCGCACGGCTGCGCCCTGCGCACGGGTCGTGGCGGCGGCCTGCGCCGAATGACGCAGTGCATCGGAAATCGCATCGACCGCCTGATTGGTCGCGCCGGCATCCAGCGCGACCGAACGGGAAACCCGCTGAATATCCTCGACCGAGGCAAGCTGTTGCTGGGCAGAGGATGCGGCCATCCCGATCGCCTCGACCAGACTGGCGAGGACGGTATCAACCGAGCCGACCAGCGCGAACGTCTGCTCCGCTGCCTGTTCGATCCCGTCCGCGCGCGCCTGAATTTCCCGTGTGGTCTGGGCCGTCTGGGCGGCCAGCGCCTTGACTTCATTGGCGACGATCACGAAGCCTCGTCCCGCTTCCCCGGCGCGGGCCGCCTCGATCGTCGCATTGAGCGCGAGAAGATTGGTCTGGCCGGTAATCTCCGCGATCAGCTTCGTGGCTTCGTTGACGCTGCCGACATGGCGGCGCAAATTATCATTGGCGTGGTGCGCGGCGGCCGATTGGCCGCTGGCGGTCGCGGCCGATTCGCGAATGTCATAGGCGGTGCCGGTGAAAGCACCGATCAATGCGGTCAGTTCGTCGATGGTCGCGGTAATCGCCTGCGCCGATCCGGCGGTATCGCGCGCACGCGCGGTTACGGTATCGACATGACGCTGCTGCTCGTCGATCGTGCGCATCGTATCGTCGGCGCTATGTTCCAACGCGGCGGCGGTTTCGAACAATCGGGTCACCAACACGGCCATGGACCGCTCCAGCGCCTCCGCTATCCCGCGCCCGTTCCGCCGCAATTCTTCCTGATGCCGCCGCTCCTCGGTCGCGACCTGATCGGCGCTGGCGGCCAATGCCCGCCGGGCAGCTTCTGCCTGCACCAGCGCATCGTTGGCCCGTTCGGCGGCGCTGCGCGCTTCACTTTCGGCATCGCGCGAGTGCTGCACCTGCTTGCGCAGGGCACCATGCGCCGCCACCAGCCGCCACGCCAGCCAGCCCGACATGGCGAGGAATGTCAGGATGATGGAGGCCATAGCAGGGATGATCTGGCGCAGCGCCTTGGCCCCAGCCGATGATCGGCGCCATTCCACCTGCCCCAGCACCTGGCCGGTAATATCCTTGACCCGAATCCCGTTTTCGCTGTCCCCGGTGGTGCCGACATTCCATTTCAGCGACAATTGATTGGTGCGGCTCATATCCGCCAGAAGGCTCGCATCGATCGGCTTGGTCAAAACCAGATAGCGCAAATCCCCGGACGGCAGGCGGGCGACATCTTTCCATGGCGTGATCGCGCGGACGGCCAGGATCACCGCCTGCCCCTGCAACCGGGCAAAACGCACGACCGCCTGGCGCTCGTCCAGCGCGGCGCGATGGCTGCGCGGCAGCGCCGCCATCACATCATGCAAGACAGGCAGGGCCAGCGCCTGGTCCAGCGGCAGGCGGGGCGTGCGGCGAGGCAATTCGCTGCCCGCCGCCGCCCAGACGGTGCGCCCACGGACATCAAGCACATAGGCATCAGCCGATTCCGTGGCCAGGTTGCTTTCGGCCCATTCCCTGTCGAAGCCGCCATAAACATGGTCGACCGCATCGTCCCAGCGTGCCGACGCCATGACGGCATCGGCCAGTGCAGCGCGCTCACGCAGCAATGCGCCATTGACGACGCGATGGAGGTAGGCGTCGGCATTGCGTTCGATCTGCGCGCTGAGCAGGCCAAGGAGGATGGCGGTGCCGATGATGGCCAACAGGATGACGCCGCCAAGCGGCACCATCGTGTCCCCCAGATTGTTGTTGCCCGCCAGCAGCGCGCGCCTGCGCATCATGTGTCGGAGCTGAAAGATGAGGGACTTCTTTACCATCTTCTCACGGTTAACGCAGACTGGTTGAAAATTGGTGAGCAAGCTTCTTCTTGCGCCAACCCGGCTCACTGGGCCAAAGGACGAGCGTGACCGCCAGCATCAGCATAGGAACCGACAGCCACGGCAAGGACGTGCTGGTCGACGTGGAGGAATTGCTTGCCACCCGGCTGCTCGTCCAGGGCAATTCGGGGTCGGGCAAGTCGCATCTGCTGCGCCGCCTGCTGGAGGAAAGCGCCCCGCTGGTGCAGCAGGTGGTGATCGACCCGGAGGGGGATTTCGTCACGCTGGCCGATAATTACGGCCATGTGGTGATTGATGCTGGCGACTATAATGAGCGCGAGATCGTCAAGATGGCGACGCGGATTCGCGAACATCGCGCGTCAGTGGTGCTGAGCCTGGAGGCGCTGGAGATTGACGCGCAGATGAAATGCGCCGCGTCTTTCCTGAACGCCCTGTTCGATGCGCCGCGCGACCATTGGTATCCCGCCCTCGTGGTGGTGGACGAGGCGCAGATGTTCGCGCCCGCCGCTGCTGGCGACGTGTCCGACGAGGCGCGCCGGGTATCGCTGGCGGCAATGACCAATTTGATGTGCCGGGGGCGCAAGCGCGGGTTGGCAGGCGTCATCGCGACGCAGCGGCTGGCGAAGCTGGCCAAGAATGTCGCGGCGGAAGCCTCCAACTTCCTGATGGGGCGCACCTTTCTGGACATCGACATGGCGCGCGCCGCCGACCTGCTGGGGATGGAGCGGCGGCAGGCGGAGCAGATTCGCGATCTGGAGCGCGGGCGTTTTCTGGCGCTGGGTCCGGCGATCTGCCGCCGTCCGGTCGCGGTGAAGATCGGCGCGGTCAAGACCAGCACGCGCGGCGGCACGCACAAGCTGATGGCCCCGCCGGTGACGAGCGGCGAGGATTTTCAGGAATTGCTGTTCGCGCCGGAAGCAACGGATGCAGCGCCGGTCGCACCGCCGCGCGCCGACCCCCCACCCCGCGCTGCCGAGGATATCATCCGCGCGCTGGCCGATTCGCCCCAAGCCAAGCCCGCCGCGCCGGAATTGGATTTCGGCCAGAATGAGCCGGTGGTGATGGCGGTGCTGGAGGAGATCGTCGCCGATCTGGGCGATGCCGCGCCCAGCATATCGACCCTCTATCAGGATTTTGGCGTGCGTTGCCGGATGAAGGGGCTGCGCACCCCGCCGCTCGACCTGCCCGCCTTCCGCAAGCGCTTTGCCATGGCGCAGGCGGGGATGATGGACGCCGCCGATGTCCGCTGGGAACCGGCGATGCGCGCGGCAGAGCCGTTGCCGGAAGATATGCTGGCCCCATTCCTGCTGATCGCGCGCGCCGCAATGCAGGGCCACCCCTGCCCTGACGACGCGGCGCTGGCGCGGGCCTATGGCACCAGCTCGCCCGGCCGGGTGCGGCGGCTGATCGACTATATGGAGAAATTGGGCGTCATCGTCGCGCGGACCGATTTTTCGGGCAAGCGCTCCATCGGCGTGCCGGGGCTGGGCCTGTCGACGGCGGTGGCGGAGGGATGACGCCTGCTATCCTTTTCGTGTGCCTGGGCAATATCTGCCGGTCGCCGCTGGCCGAAGCGGCGTTGCGGGCGGAGGCAGAGCGGGCCGGGCTGGATGTGCTGGTCGATTCGGCGGGGACGAGCGACTGGCATGTCGATTGCCCGCCCGACGCGCGCGCGATCCGGCAGGCGCAGCGCCATGGCATCGACATATCGACCTATCGCGGACGGCAGGTGAGCGCCGCCGATTTTCATCGCTTCACCCACATCTTTGCGCTGGATGGCGAGAATCTCAAAAATCTGCGCCGCATCCGCCCTGCCGACGGGACGGCCAGGCTGGCGCTGCTGATGGACATGGTGCCGGGGTGCGAGGGGCGCGGCGTGACCGATCCCTATTATGGCGACGAGGCCGGATTTGCACAGACATGGGACGATGTGACCCGCGCGGCGCGGGCGATCGTCGCGGCATTCGGCACGATTCGCCAATAGTCCCCGATCAGTCGCCTGCGACGCGATCCCGCATCGTCTGGCTGGCACGGAACGTCAGGACGCGGCGCGGTTCGATCGGCACTTCGACCCCGGTCTTGGGATTGCGGCCCATGCGCTGGGTCTTGTCCCGCAGGACGAACGTGCCAAAGCTGGAAATCTTCACATTTTCACCACGTCCGAGCGCGTCGGACATATGATCCAGGATCGATTCGATCAGCGCTGCCGCCTCCGCCCGCGACAGGCCGACATGGCGGTTGACGCTTTCAGCAAGGTCTGCCCGCGTTAAAGTGCCTGTCCCCGTCATCAGATTCCCCATTTCCACCCCATGAACCATCGCGGTCAGATGGCCTCCACAGGAATGTGCGGGATTTGCAGGGCGTTGGCAAGGTTGACTGATAGTACGGGATCAGACCCGCAGGACGCAAGCGCCCCAGGTGAAGCCACCGCCCATCGCTTCCAGCACGATGAGGTCGCCTGGCTTGATCCGGCCGTCGCGCACGGCGCAATCGAGCGCCAGCGGAACCGAGGCCGCCGAAGTGTTGGCGTGTTGATCGACCATCACGATCACCCGGTCGGGCGAGAGTTTGAGCTTGCGCGCCGTGGCGTCCAGGATGCGGGCATTGGCCTGGTGCGGGACCAGCCAGTCAATGTCGCTGTTGGACAGACCTGCCATGCCCATGACTTCGTTCAGGACCGAGGCAAGGTTGACCACCGCGTGGCGGAACACTTCCTGACCCTTCATCCGCAACTTGCCCACGGTCTGCGTCGTGGACGGCCCGCCATCGACATAGAGAAGGCCGTTGTGGCGGCCATCGGCGTGGAGCTTGCTGGCCAGGATGCCGCGCGCGCCGTCGGCGCTCTCTTCTGCGCCCAGCACGACGGCGCCCGCGCCATCGCCGAACAGGACGCAGGTGGTGCGATCCTCCCAGTCGAGGATGCGGCTGAAGGTTTCCGATCCGATCACCAGCGCGCGCTGCGCCGCGCCGGAGCGGATCATGCTGTCGGCGACGGTGATGGCGTAGAGGAAGCCCGAACAGACGGCAGCCACGTCGAACGCGACGCAATCATTGATGCCAAGCGCTGCCTGCACTTTGGTGGCGGACGCCGGGAAGGTCTGGTCCGGGGTTGCCGTTGCCAGGATGATGAGGTCGATGTCCTGCGCGACGATACCGGCGGCGTCGAGCGCAGCACGGGCGGCGTCGGTGGCCAGCGAGGCGGTGGTTTCATGGTCGCCCGCAATATAGCGATTGCGAATACCGGTGCGCTCGACAATCCATTCGTCGCTGGTGTCGACCGTCTGCGCCAGTTCAGCGTTGCTGACCGCGCGGACAGGCAGGGCCGATCCGGTCCCCAGGAGAATCGCACGACGGATCACTTGACGGGCTGCTCCTGCTTCGACGAGGCGGTGAGCGCCTGCACAGCGGCCATGTCGGCGGCGATGCGGCGGGTGATATCTTCTTCCAGCAGGCGCGCGGCGACATGGACCGCATTGGCAATGCCCTTGGCGTCGGCGCTGCCATGGCTTTTGACGACCACGCCGTTGAGACCCAGGAACACCGCGCCATTATGGTTGTTGGGATCGAGGTGATGCTTGAGCAGGTGCATCGCAGGCTTGGAGATCAGGAAGCCGATCTTCGAGCGGATCGAGCTGGTGAAGGCGTTGCGCAGCACGTCGGTGACGAAGCGGGCCGTGCCCTCGATCGTTTTGAGCGCGACATTGCCGGAAAAGCCATCGCACACGATGACATCGGTATCGCCCCGGCTGATCTTGTCGCCTTCGGTAAAACCGTCAAAGCTCATCGGCAGGGCGTGCGCGGCGCGCAGGATGGCCGCGGCGTCGCGGATTTCATCCGTACCCTTGAGTTCTTCGGTGCCGATGTTGAGCAGGCGCACGCGGGGCCGTTCCAGGTCGAACGCGATGCGGGCATAGGCTGCCCCCATCACCGCGAACTGGACGAGATTGCGGGCGTCACATTCCGTGTTCGCGCCCAGATCGAGCATGACCACATCATTGTTGCCGAGCGTAGGCAACAGCGCGGCCAGCGCGGGCCGATCAATGCCGGGCATGGTACGGAGCGCCAGCTTGGCCATGGCCATCAGCGCACCAGTATTGCCGGCCGAAACCGCAGCCCCCGCTTGACCCGATTTGACGGCCGCTATGGCCATGCTCATCGAGCTGCTTTTCTTGCGAATCGCGACGCTGGGCTTGTCGGCACCATCGACGACGGTGTCGGCATGGACGACGTCCGACGCCGCGCGCAAATTGGGATGGCTGTCGAGCGCCGCCTTGATGCGGGTTTCGTCGCCGAACAGGGTGAAGCGCAGCCCTTCGTGGCGGTGACGGGCGAGCGCCACACCCGCCATCATCACGCGCACGCCTTCATCCCCGCCCATCGCGTCTATGGCGATTCGCGGTTGGCTGGACACCCTAGATCACCCCTTTGCGGAGATCGAAAAGTCGTTACGCCCCGACGGCGACGATTTCGCGGCCGTTATAATGGCCACAGGCGCCGCACAGATTGTGAGGACGCTTGAGTTCACCGCAGTTGGAGCATTCCTGGAATGCTTCGACGCGCAGCGAATCGTGGCTGCGGCGCATACCGCGCTTGGAGGGGGACGTTTTCCTTTTGGGGACAGCCATGTCGGCACCTTGTTCCGTAAATCTATCAGGTTGTGCGAACGGCCAGATCCAACATGAAAGCTGACGCCACAGGCGCCGCAGACCCATGCGGCCCTGGGTGATCGCGAAGCCCTGCGCCTATAGCGCTTTTTGATCGGGGTGCAAGTCCTTCCTTGCCCGCCCGGCCAGGGCGGTTAGGGTGCACGCCATAGAAATGAGGGGAATACCGATGCTGCTGCCGATCACACTGACCTTCGCTGCCGCCTGCGCACTGCTCAACCTGTGGATCGCGACGCGGTGCGCTCGGATTCGCATTTCGGACAAGGTGATACATGGGGATGCGGGCAATGCGCTGCTGGCGCGTCGGATGCGGGCGCACGCCAATTATGTCGAATATACGCCGATCGTGCTGATCCTGTTCCTGGTGGTCGAACTGGCGATCGGCGCATCGCTATGGCTGTGGATCGGGGCGCTGGTCTATATCGTCGCGCGGGTCGCCCATGCGTTCGGCATGGATGCAGATGCGCCCACGGTGTGGCGCGGCGGCGGGGCGCTGCTGACATGGCTGGTGATGGTCGCCATGGCGATAACGGCGCTGACGATCGCCTATACCGCCACGCGCGAGGTGCCTGCGCCACCGGCGCTGTCGGCGCAGGTGTGAAGAGTCTTTTGATGATGTGCGTTCGCACATCATGCCGCACCGGCCCGCACCCCCACCCGACCACCCGTTCAGGATATACTGTGGGTGGTCGGGTGGGGGTGCGGGCCGGTGCGGCCTTAAGCAAACAAACTCACCCCAGCACCGAATCGGCGACGAAGGGGTTGGTGCGGCGTTCGTGGGCGAAATTGCTCATCTGGCCATGGCCGGGGACGAAGGCGGTATCGCCACCCAGTGGCCAGAGCTTGCCGGTGATCGCGTCAATCAATTGCTGGTGATTGCCGCGCGGAAAGTCGGTGCGGCCGATCGACCCCTGGAACAGCACGTCGCCGACGATGGCGAGCTTGCTGGGGGCGTGGTGGAACACGACATGGCCGGGCGTGTGGCCGGGGCAGTGGAGGACGTCGAGGGTGAGGTTGCCGACCGTTACCTGATCGCCATCGACCAGCCAGCGATCCGGCTCAAAACTTTCGCCCGGCACGCCCCAGCGCTTGCCATCCTCCGCCAGCTTGTCGATCCAGAAACGGTCATCCTCATGCGGCCCCTCGATCGGTACGCCCAGGTCGCGGGCCAGAACGCCTGCCTGGCCGCAATGGTCGATATGGCCATGGGTGACGAGCAGCTTTTCGATGGTCACGCCATGCTGCGACGCTGCCTGTTTCAACATCGGCAGATCGCCGCCCGGATCGACAAACGCCCCGCGCATGGTGGCGGTACACCAGAAGAGGGTGCAGTTCTGCTGGAGCGGGGTGACCGGGATCAGCGTGGCCCTGAGTGGGCGGTCTTGGAGGGATGTCGTCATCCGCCCGATGTGGCGAAGCGGCGGGACGGACGCAAGACCTATGCCTCGTCCAGCGCAGCAAACGGCTCCGCCAGGCTGATGCTGTCCAGCACCCGCGCGGTTTCGTCGCGCACCCGCAGCATCACACGATGCAGGCGACATTCCGATTCGGGCAGGCAGTTGGTGCAGCTTTCATGGGCGAAGCGGCTGGCGCAGGGGGTGAGCGCGAGCGAGCCGCGGGTCAGGCGGACAATATCGCCATAGCTGATATCGACCGGGGCGAGCGCGAGCCAATAGCCCCCGTCCCTGCCCCGCTGCGTCGCCACCAGCCCTTCGCGCGACAGTTCGGACAGGATGACCGTCAGGAATTTGCCCGGAATATTCTGGCGCGTGGCGATCTCGTTCAATGGCACCGGTCCCTGACGATAGCGGTCGGCAAGATGCTGGAGCGCGCGGATGGCATAACGGGTCTTTTGGGACAGCATATTGGCGTTATTCGCTCAGGCGATGCGTTTGACAAGTCAAGGCGCGGCTTTCTCCAGCGTGGCGCGAGTCTGGGCGGGGAAATCGGTAAAGACCGCGTCCACGCCGGTCGCCGCCACCGCGCGGACATAGCCGGCAAAATCGCCCCGGCCCTGCGCGTCGTCAGGGCGCTGATATTGGGCGGGCAGGAAGAAATTTTCCATCCGCAGCGTCCAGATATGGACCTGTAGCCCGGCATCATGCGCCTGCCCTACCAGTGCGGTTGCGCCGTTATCGGCCAACACCCGGCTGGTCGAGGGGCCGATGCCATCGGCATAGTCCGCGATGGCCCGTAACCCTTCCACGCTCATCATTGCGTCATAGGTCAGGTCAGGCCGGTCGGCCGGCCCGCCACTGCTGTCAATCAACTGGATCAGCCGCAGCCGGGTGACCGCGCGCAGAGCCTGGAGATTGCCGACCTCGAACGACTGGATAAAAACCGGGTCGGCCTCTGTCAGATAGCCATATTGTTCCAGCAGCGCGAGCATCGGCGCCTGATGCGGCAGGCCGACACCGGCGAAATAGCTGGGATGCTTGGTTTCGGGATAGAGGCCGATGCGGCGGCCTATTTCCGCCTCCTTGGCGCGGACGAGCTTCAATATCTCCTCGAACGTCGGGATGAGATAAAGGTCGTTGAAGCGGGTGTTGGCGGGGCGCAGCAAGGGCAGCCGTTCGCGCGCGCGCAGGGTGCGCAGTTCAGCGAGGGTGAAATCTTCGGTGAACCAGCCGGTGACCGCCGCGCCGTCGATCGTCTTGGTCGCCTTGCGATCGGCAAATTCGGGATGATCAGCGACGTCGGTCGTGCCGCTGATTTCATTTTCATGCCGGGCGACCAGCACGCCGTCCTTCGTCAGGACCAGATCCGGCTCGATAAAGTCCGCGCCTTCGTCAATCGCCCGCTCATAGGACGCGAGCGTATGTTCGGGCCGTTCGCCGCTGGCCCCGCGATGGGCGATCAACAAGGGTTCGGCCATGGCGATCTCTACCGGCAAAAGGAAGAACAGGAGCGTCAGGCAGGCGCGGATCAGGCGCCGCCCGATCATGCTATGGCACCTGCCAACGCATTCTCGTAGGTCGTGGCCTTGAAACCGACGATGGTCTGCTTGCCCGTGTCCAGGATCGGCCGCTTGATCATCGAAGGGTTGGTCATCATCAGCAGGATAGCCTTGTCCGCGTCGATATGCGCCTTGTCCCCGGCGTCCAGCGCCTTGAAGGTGGTGCCGGAACGATTGAGGATGGTTTCCCAGCCATGCTCCATCACCCATTCCTCCAGCTTCGCCTTGTCCACGCCCGACACTTTATAGTCGTGGAAGCTGTAGGAGACGCGTTCATTGTCGAGGAAATTGCGCGCCTTCTTGATCGTGTCGCAATTTTTGATGCCGTACATCGTGATCATGGCGACTTACCCTTTGAATGCGGTGACTTCGATTTCGATTTTCATGTTCGGCTTGATCAGCCCGGCCACGACGCAGCTGGCGGCGGGGCGGATGGTGCCGAACACCGGCGCGGTCGCCTGACCCAGTTCGTCCCAATAAGCGGGGTCGGTGATATAATATGTGACGCGCACCACGTCGGCAAAGGCAAAGCCCGCTTCGTCCAGTGCCGCGCCAATGACCTTGAGCGCGTTGGCGGCCTGATCGGCGACGCTGTCGGGCATGGTCTTGGTTTCGGGATCGGTGCCGGTGGTGCCGGCGACGAAGCACCAGTCGCCCTGGACGACGGCACGGGAATAGCCGACCTGCGCCTCAAAGGGCGAGCCGGACGAAATAAGCTGGCGGGACATGACGGATTCCTGCTGCAGTGCGAAAGGATCGCGGCCGCCCTTGCCCCCTTGGCCCGATGCTGTCCAGTGGATTCAGCTACGCCCAAGCGGAACGGCGGGCGATGCGGACCGTTGGAGAGGGATTGAACCTGTTACAGGAGAGCGTCCATGGCCCACCCTATCCCCGACAATGATATCGACGATAATGCCGAACAGAGCGAGGCGGGAACGCAGGCGCAGGATGTGGCGGAGTCCGCACGGACGCGGGCTACCGACCTGAGTGAGGATAGCGAACGCGGCGGACACAGCAATCCGGCGCAGATCATCCCCGATGACGTGCCGGACCTGGTCGACACGATGAATGCCATGAACCGGTCAGGCCGGATCGACATGGACGCTTATGCCGGGGAACCGGCAATGGATGACGAGGACGGGGTGGAAAGCGACGAGGACTGAAGCCTTCGATCAGGCGGCGGCGCTGCCGCCGTCCAGCGCGAAATTGATCATGCCGCGCGCCATATGTCCCAGCGCCTGCGCCATCGCATCGCCAATGGCGGGGTCCATATCCTGCTGACCCGCTATGGCGCAGGTCATCGCCAGCGCCCAGTCGTCGGCCAGTGCGGGGGTGATCGGGAAGGCGCGGTGGAGCGACATGACGCACTGGCCGCGCCCGAACCAGTCGCGCGGACCACCCAGCCAGCCCGACAGAAAACGGGTCAGGCCATGGCGCACTGGTCCCAGGTCCGCGGCATGGAGCGCGCGCAGGTCAGCATAGAGGCTGTCCTGTTCAATGAGGTCGTAGAAGCGGTTGACGATCGCCGCGACCACCGGTTCGCCGCCGATGCGGACATAAGGGCTGGGCGGTGCGGCGGCGTTCATCGACTGGCTCCATTTCGGATGAAGGAGGAGCCAGCATGACGCATGGGAAGCGCGCGTCATTGATCCGCGTCAAATCCGATCCTCACCGGATCGGCGAGAGGATGGACCGGCTTTAACGCCCTCTTTGCCAATGGCCGCCTATCCTGGCGGCATGGCGAGACAGAGATATGGACGAACGCAACGGCGCAGCGCGGGCTTTAGCGGTCCGGCGATCATCTACGCGCTGTGCCTGGGGCTGCTGGTTGGCTGGTACGGGCCGGTATGGATGGAGCGCGGCGCGTGGCCGCCGCTGGAAGTGCCCCGGCAGAGCGTCCCGACCGATAGCCTGTCCGCTCAATTTGGCTTTTGCCATAGCGGCGGCGGGGTCAATTGCGTGGTGGATGGCGACACATTCTGGTTCAGCGGCGAAAAATACCGGATCGCGGATATCGACACGCCCGAAACCCATGGACCGCGCTGTGCTGCCGAGGGCGCATTGGGCGCACGGGCGACGGAGCGGTTGCAGGCGCTGATGAATGAAGGCGCCTTTTCGCTGGAAAGCGGCGATCGGGATACCGACCGCTATGGTCGGGCGCTTAGGGTCGTGACGCGCGGGGGCGAATCGATCGGCGGGATGCTGGTGGCCGAAGGATTGGCGCGCGAATGGGACGGGGCGCGACGGGACTGGTGCTGAAAAAGGCGGACGCGCAGCGCCCGCCCCTTCGTTCAACTTAGCGGCAGTTCAGGCTGCCACGGTCGATTTCACGGCCCAGCAGCGCGCCTGCGCCGCCGCCGATCAAAATGCCCGCGACATTGGACTGGCCACGGTCGATCTGGCTGCCGAGCAGGCCGCCGAGCGCCGCGCCGATGATCAGGCCGGTCGTGCCGTCCGAACGGCGGCAATAATAGCGGTCGTCATAGCCGCGATAGATGCGGGTGCGGCGATCGACACGGATCGGTTGATAGCCGGTGCGATAATAGCGGTCGGGCCGATAGCTGCGGCCGTAGCGCGGATCAGGGCGGTTCCAGTCATAGCTGTACACCGGGCGGCCAGGCTGACGGTATGTGACGCGGCGGTCGTCCCGGCGGTCCTGGCGCCAGTCGCGGCGATCATAACGGCGGTCGGCGCGACGCTCCTGCCGGTCGTCGCGGCGGTCTGCGCGTCGGTCCTGGCGGTCATCCCGACGGTCCGCCCTGCGGTCCTGGCGATCATCGCGCCGTTCATGCTTGTCGTGGCCCGGCTGGGCAAAGGCGGGCGTGGCCGCAAGCCCGGTCAGCGTCATCGCGCCGAGCGACAGCGCGGCAATGGCCTGTCTGAAAGAGAATGTCATGGGCGGGGTCCTTCGCGTGGGTGCAGTCTTGAATGTCAGAACCACCGACAATAGAGGATGTTGCATGAACGATATAAAACCGTCCGTTCATCGTGGAGCAGGATGAGCGGGGAACGGGATGGCGACAGGATCGACGCAAACCAAAGCTGTTTGATGAAATTGGGTGATGCACCAGCACAACCCCATGGTCGGCCCGTCAGCCCTGATCCTGATAGGCCATCTGGAGTATGCCCCAGTGCCGCCCCTTCACATGGATCGACGCGATCACCTGTTTCAGCAGGATGACGTCGCCGGTCGCGGTCAGGCGGCGATAGGCCTTGATACAAAAGGGCTGGGTCGTGCGACATTGTTCGCGCGTATCGGGGAAATCGAAGATCAGCCCCTGGCGCGAATATTCCGCATTCCATGGGTCATCGCCCGACCGCTGGGGATGGGCGCGTTCGGGCATGGCGATCGCACCAAAGGCGTTGCGGTCGGTAAAGGTCATGCCGAACAGGCCGGTGAAGGCGCGGGCCTTGTCCTGCTGCACACGCGCGGCGGGCAGCATCACATCCTGCACAGGATGGCTATATTGTTGCGGATTGGTGCCGGGGATGGGCGTGGGATAGTCGCTGAACAGTGCGGCTTCGCTGATCTGTCCGCTGTCGATCGCCTGTTCCATCGCGCGACTGACGATCTCGGCTGATTCCAGGCTGAAACCGATATAGGGCGAATCGGGGATGGCGACCCCGCTTTCGGCCAGATATTGCAGCAGCATGTTGGTATCGTCGCTGGCGGTCGATACGCGCCCCGACAGCCGTTGCAGCCCGCCCGCATTGTCCGCCGATGTGCTGGCGAGCGCAGCCAGGCCGGAGCGGATTTCACCCGCCGATCCCACGATCGACGCGATCCGTTCGGCGACGCCCTCGCTGTTGCTCGACAGGTCGACCATCAAGGAGCCAAGCCGTTCGACCAGCGCCTCTATGTTGCGCGTGTCCGATTGCGCGGTGCGCGCGGTCTGCGCGCCGCGGTTGATACTGTCGAGCATCCCGCCTGCTTCGCCGGTCAGCGCCGCGATCGACTGTTCGATCGTGTGGGTCGCTGCCCCCGTTTCCTGCGCCAGCTTCTTCACTTCAGCAGCCACAACGGCAAAGCCGCGCCCGGCATCCCCCGCGCGCGCCGCCTCGATCGTGGCGTTGAGCGCCAGCAAATTGGTCTGGCTGGCAATGCCGCTGATCACATTGGTGACATGGGCGACGGTCTTGAGCGCTTCGCCAAAGCCGTCCAGCCGCTCATGGATGCGGCTGACCTGATCGATCAGGTCGACAAACACATGGTTGGCGGCGGACAATTGCCGGCCCGAATCGTCGATGATGGAACGGGCGGCAATCGCCTTGGCGCGCGCGTCCTGCCCGGCATATGCCACGCTTTCGCCATCGTGCGACAATTGCGTTGCCGCGCCGCTGATCGCCTCGATCGTGCGCGCCTGATGCGTCACCCGGTCGGCCAGTTCGCTGATATCGGCCTGTAAATCGAGCGTGCGTATCCCCAGGTCGCCCGACAATTTGGCCACCTTCATCACCGCTCTTGCAACGGTTTCGGATTTCGCTTCGCTACCCACGGATTGAGGGCTAATCCAACATGGTAAAGGAAAGATTAGCGGGGCGTCAGAGCGATCCCGCGAGCGCCAGCACCACGCCCGTCACGACCAGCAGCAGCCCGATAGCCTCGCTGCGCTGCATCTGTTCCTTGAGGTAAAAATGGGCAAAGCCCATGGTGAAGGCGACCTCGACCTGCCCGACGATCCGCACCAGCGCGACCGGCGCGGTGGCAAAGCCGGTGAACCAGCAGGCCGACCCCAGCGCCGAGAGCATTCCGACCTGTCCCGACACCCGCCAGGTGGCGAACACCCGCCGCATCTCGCCCGGTTCGCGTGCCAGCAACCAGCCCCCCTGCATCATCGTCTGGAGCGCGACCGTCACCGCCAGCACGACCAGCGCTGCCAGAATCGGATCGCCCGTTTCCACCTGCTGCGTCGCGCGGCGGATGCCGATCGCGGTCAGCGCGAAAAACAAGCCCGACGCGATGCCGCATAACGCGGCAGGCTGGCCCAGCGCGCGGATGAAATCCATTGGCCCCATGCGCCTGCCACCGGTCGAAAGCAGCATTACCCCCGCCACGCCGCAGCCGATCCCGGCCCAGGCGAGCGGCGACAAGCGCTCGCCCATGAGCAGGAAGGACAGGAGCGCGCCCTGCACTGCCTCTGTCTTTGAGTAAGCGGTGCCGACGACGAAATTACGATGCCCGAACGCCAGGATGAGCAGGTTGGTCGCGATGATCTGCGCCAGCCCGCCGCCGATGCAGAAGAGCGGGAAGAGCGGACCAAGGGAGGGGACAGGCACGGGAAAGGCCAGCCAATATCCGCCCAGCAGAAGCAGCGCGAAGGGCAGGCCGTAGAGATAGCGTACCAGCCCAGCCGCATTGAGCGACAGGCTCTGGCTCAGCCGCCGCTGGACGGCAGTGCGCCATGCCTGCACCCCACCTGCCATCAGCGTTGCGGGCAGCCAGATCGGGGAACTGATCATCGCGTTGCTATAACTGCTCGGCGCCCTGCGTCATCCCATCATCACCAGCATGGTGAAGAACAGTACCAGCGCGAGGCAGGCGAACATATAGAGCAAAGGCAGCCGCCACAGCGCGCCAAGGCGTGACAGGCTGTAGGCGTCCTTCATCTGCCGGTACATGTGCCAGGCGGCATAGAGCAACAGTGCGGTCGTCACCAGACCGGCGGTGACATGCAGCGCCGACAGCAGCATCGACAGCGAAAAGAGCAAGGACATGAAGGCGATCGAATAGGTCACATAGATCGCATGATCATATATTTTGAAGCGGCGGCTGAACGGGAAGAGCAGCCACACGAACGGCATGGAAAACAGGATCAGCGCCCAGGAGAATTTATAGGCATTGGCCTTGAGCTTGTAATAGGCCAGTTCCGGGTCTTTCGCAGCGGCGCTGACGACTTCGCCCACTGTCGCGGCGACTCCGCCATTCATGCCTTCACCGCGCAGACTTTCAGTCATATTGGCGGCGAGCGAGATGCCCTTTCGCTCCTCGCGCGCCTCGCCCAGATCCTCGTTCAGCGTCGCGCGCTGCGCCGGGGTCAGACCGGGTGCTTTCAGCCGTGCCTCGATCTTCGCAATCTGCGCGTCGGCCTTCGCCTCTTCGGCGCGCAATTCAGCGATCGCGCCATCGTCCATCTGCACCATCTTGCCCGCGCTGGCGCCATGGCCGCTGGTCAGCGAGAAGATGGCGTACATCAGGAAAGCGCTGAACAGGAACAGGGCGAAGGGCGACACGAATTTCGCCCGCTCGCCATGGATGTAGCGCCGCGTCAGCTTGCCCGGCCGCAGCGCCAATTCGGGCAATGTCCTGAATATCTTGCCCTCAAAATGCAGCACGCCATGGGCCAGATCATGCCCGATTGCGCTGAAACTGCGGTGAACATGCGTCGCCTGCCCGCATTGCGCGCAATAGGCACCGGTGAGCGTCGCGCCGCAATTGAGGCAGGCGCCATGGCCTTCATGCTCTGACTCGCCATGCCCTGGCTCGACCGCGCGCGCGATCATGCCTCCGGTGATAGCGTCCCCCGCCGCGTCTATTTCCCCCGTCATGGGGAACAGGATAACAGCGGTGTATGACGCTTGCCAGACGGTTGTTTGCGCTGAGAGTCTGTCGCGAAATGCGCGAAAGAGCGCATTTCGGTTGCCGCACCGGCCCACACCCCCAACCGACCGCCCACAGAGTGTATCCTGAATGGGAGGTCGGGTGGGGGTGTGGGCCGGTGCGGATGCGCCAAAGGCGCATTTCGAAACAAACTCTTAGCTGGGCTTGACGCCGGGCAGTCCATGGCGCGACCAGTCCCGCCCCATCGTCCAGTTCGCCTCCAGCCGCACCAGCGGATTGGGCGCGCACCAGATTTCGCCGCTGTCGGACAGGCCCGTCACCCAGATCAGATTATGTTCCTGCCCATAATCGATGACGGCCAGGGCATAGCCCTTCCCCTTGCCCTCAACATGAACAGGCAGGGGTGGGTCGAGTTGGGTGAAGGACATGGGACTGGCTCCGGGATAAGAATAGGGAGACAATGCCAAGTAGAGGCCAGGGTTCCGGGGGCTTGATGCAGGTTGGTGCGATTATAACTCCTCCCCATGCGCAGCATGGGGAGGGGGACCAGCCGAAGGCTGGTGGAGGGGAAATGCGCAACGGTCGAGTATATGCCGCGCAACCGCGTCCAGATCAGCCAGCACATCGGCCGCCCTGATCCGTATGATCCTTACGCCCTGCGCCGCGATCCATGCATCGCGTTGCGCATCATGCGCCATCTGGCGGGGGTCGTCATGCACAGCGCCGTCAACCTCGATCGCGATCCGCGCGGCGGCATAATAGAAATCCAGCACATAAAAGCCAAGGGGATGCTGCCGCCGAAACTTTAGTCCTTGCGGTCGGCCGCGCATCCATTGCCATAATATGACTTCGGGTGGTGTCAGGGCGCGTCTGAACTTGCGCGCTTTCTCGACGGTTTTTCTATTCGGAGGCATTTGCGCATCTCCCCTCCACCACTCGCTTCGCGAGCGGTCCCCCTCCCCAAGCAAGCTTGGGGAGGATCGAAAACTCACACGCCCTCCAGCAGCCCTTCGCGCTTGATCTTCTCCTGCCAGACCAGCGGGGCGAGGTGGTGGACATTCTGGCCTTCGCTATCGACCGCTACGGTCACGGGCATGTCCTGCACGTCGAATTCGTAAATGGCTTCCATGCCCAGATCCTCAAAGCCCACGACCTTGGCCCCCTTGATCGCGCGGGCGACCAGATAGGCCGCGCCGCCGACCGCCATCAGATAAGCACTCTTATGCTTGGCGATGGCTTTGGTCGCCGCCACGCCGCGTTCAGCCTTGCCGACGCAGCCCAGCAGGCCCTGCTCCAGCATCATGTCCATGAAGCTGTCCATGCGCGTCGCGGTAGTGGGACCAGCGGGGCCAACCACTTCGTCGCCGACCGGATCGACCGGGCCGACATAATAGATGACGCGGCCCTTGAAATCGACCGGCAGGCTCTCGCCCCGGCTCAGCATGTCCTTGATCCGCTTGTGCGCGGCGTCGCGCCCGGTCAGCATCTTGCCGTTCAAGAGCAGCCGGTCGCCATGCTTCCAGCTCTGGACGATGTCCGGCGTCAGCGTGTTGAGGTCGACCCGGATCGCCTCCTTGCTCGGCGTCCAGTTGACGTCGGGCCATTCGGACAGCTTGGGCGCTTCCAGATAGGCGGGGCCGGAGCCATCCAGCGTGAAATGGGCGTGGCGGGTGGCGGCGCAATTGGGGATCATCGCCACGGGCTTGCCCGCCGCATGGCAGGGATAGTCGTAAATCTTGACATCAAGGATGGTGGAGAGGCCACCCAGACCCTGCGCGCCGATGCCCAGCGCGTTGACCTTGTCGAAAATCTCGACCCGCATCTTCTCAATCTCGGTCTGCGGCCCGCGTGCCTTGAGTTCGCCCATGTCGATCGCGTCCATCAGGCTTTCCTTGGCCAACGCCACCGCCTTTTCCGCAGTGCCGCCAATGCCGATGCCCAACATGCCAGGCGGGCACCAGCCAGCGCCCATTTGCGGGATCATCTCCAGCACCCAGTCGACGATCGAATCGCTGGGGTTCATCATCTTGAACTTGGTCTTGTTCTCGCTGCCGCCGCCCTTGGCCGCGACGTCGATGACGACCTTGTTGCCCGGCACCATCTCGACCGACAGGACGCAAGGGGTATTGTCCTTGGTATTCTGACGGCTGAACGCGGGATCGCGCAGGATGGACGCGCGCAGGCGGTTTTCGGGGTTGAGGTAGGCGCGGCGCACGCCTTCGTCGATGACGTCCTGCATGGAGCGGCTATTGTCATCCAGCCGGCACTCCATGCCCCATTTGACGAACACATTGACGATGCCGGTATCCTGGCAGATCGGGCGATGCCCCTCCGCGCACATGCGGCTGTTGGTCAGTATCTGGGCGATGGCGTCCTTGGCCGCCGGGCTTTGCTCCGCCTCATAGGCTTTGCCCAGCGCGCGGATGTAATCCATCGGGTGATAATAGCTGATGAACTGAAGCGCGTCGGCGACGCTCTCTATCAGGTCGGCGGTCTTGATGAGCGTCATCTTACCCAGATCCCTTATGTCTGCGGCCCGGCCCTGCACGGCGGGTTCCTGCACGGGCAGCGGCTAGTCAGGAATCGCCCGCCTGTCCAGAGAGGCGCAGTTTGGAGTTTGTGTAGAAATGCGCCGTTGGCGCATCTCTTACCCACCCGCAAAGGGGAACATCGGCCACCACGGTTCCTTCTCTGCCAGCACCCGCGCAAAGCTGGGCCGCGCCACCAGTCGGGCGAGATAGGCCGCAAGGCGCGGATAATCGCTGCCGATCGGCACGATCTTGTCGGCATAGAAGAGCGCGGGGGCCGCCGCACAATCGGCCAGGGTGAAATTTTCCCCCACCGCCCAGCCATGAGTCCCGATCCGTGTTTCCAGCAGGGCATAGGCTTTCGCGATCAGCGCGCAGGCCTGTTCTACGCCATAAGGGTCGCGCGAGTCGGCTGGGCGCAGCCGGTCGGCGACGATCGCCTGCATCGGGGTCATGACATAATTGTCGAACAGCCGGTCCATCATCCGCACCTGCAACGCCGCGTCGGGGTTGAGCGGAATCGGCCGGAACGTGCCCGGTTCATGGTTCATCAGATATTCGATGATGATGCTGGCTTCGGCAACGATCGTGTCGCGGGTCGAATCGCGCAGCAGCGGGAACTTGCCGATCGGCCACAGCGCCAGCCATTCCTGCGCGACCCCCTCCTCCTCCATCATCCGCGGCGTGAAGGGCGTGCCATTTTCGTAAAAGGCGATCAGCACCTTCCAGCAATAGGAAGAGAGCGGGTGATAATAGAGAATCATCGGTCGGCCTTTGCGTCGGGTGAACGGGGCGGGCGGCGGTCTGCTGGAGGCACCGTCATAGCGCCTTTTGCGCGCGCCAACGCATTTGCGTGGCAAGGCAAAATTATTTTTTATGCCGCTTTTCCCTCTTGTCTTTCCGGGGAGCGAGGAAAGTCCGTGCGTCGCTGCGTTGCAATGGGCAAAAACAGCGACGAAAGGAATCGGAACAGCGACGAGCTGAGTCCCTAAACCGTCATTTACCCTCTTGCGCGTAAAACAGGCTATGGCACTATCTGTGGTATCGGGTAAACGGGGGTCACCCAACAGATTGTGATTGTGTCGCTGGACCGGTTTTCAGCGCCAGGGGGCTTTTGTCCCTGCAATCGTGTCAGTTGGTCCCATTTCCGCCCCGTCGCGATACGGTATCTGCTAAGGTGTCGGCACCTGCCGAACCAGCTTGACCGAATCGAACGGAACAGGAACATTCGGGGGCGCATATGGATTTTCGTGATAGCGGACAGGGTGGAACAAACGACGTGGCGACTGTGATGGATGATGTGATGGACCGGGTGAGCGAACAGCCTGCCGCGCCGACCAAGGCCGAGCCTTTATCCTCGTCCGCGGTGCTGGAACGGCGCTTCGACGTCGTGACCGACCGGTCGCGCGACGCACTGCTGACCGAGTTTGGCAAGGATACGCTCAACGACCGCTATCTGTTGCCCGGCGAAAGCTATCAGGATCTGTTCGCCCGCGTCGCGGCGGCCTATGCCGATGATCAGGGCCACGCCCAGCGCGTCTATGACTATATTTCGCGCCTCTGGTTCATGCCCGCCACCCCGGTGCTGTCCAATGGCGGCACCGGACGCGGCCTGCCGATCAGCTGCTATCTGAACAGCGTGGACGACAGCCTGGAAGGCATCGTCAACACCTGGAACGAGAATGTCTGGCTGGCTTCGCGCGGCGGCGGCATCGGCACCTATTGGGGCAGCGTGCGCGGCATTGGTGAGCCGGTCGGCCTGAACGGCAAGACCTCAGGCATCATTCCGTTCGTGCGCGTCATGGATTCGCTCACCCTGGCCATCAGCCAGGGCAGCCTGCGCCGTGGCTCTGCCGCCTGCTATCTCGACGTGTCGCACCCGGAAATCGAAGAATTCCTCGAAATCCGCAAGCCCAGCGGCGACTTCAACCGCAAGGCGCTCAACCTGCATCATGGCGTGCTGCTGACCGACGAGTTTATGGAAGCGGTGCGCGACGGTGCTGACTTCCACCTGCGCAGCCCCAAGGATCAGTCGATCCGCGGCACCGTCAACGCCCGCGCCCTGTTCCAGAAGCTGGTCGAAACCCGCCTGGCCACCGGTGAGCCCTATATCGTGTTCAACGACACGGTGAACCGCATGATGCCCAAGCATCATCGCGATCTGGGACTGAAAGTCTCGACCTCCAACCTCTGCTCCGAAATCACCCTGCCGACGGGTCGCGACCATCTCGGCAATGACCGCACCGCCGTGTGCTGCCTTTCCTCGATGAACCTGGAAACCTGGGACGAGTGGAAGGATGAAAAGCTGTTTGCCGAGGATATCATGCGTTTCCTCGACAATGTATTGCAGGACTATATCGACCGCGCCCCGCCCGAAATGGCGCGCGCCAAATATAGTGCGATGCGCGAACGCTCGGTCGGGCTTGGCGTCATGGGCTTCCACAGCTTCCTCCAGGCCCGCGGCATCCCGTTCGAAGGAGCCATGGCCAAGTCGTGGAACCTGCGCATGTTCAAGCATATCAAGAGCCAGGTGGACGAAGCCTCCATGCAACTCGCGATCGAGCGCGGCCCCTGCCCCGATGCTGCCGATCAGGGCGTGATGGAGCGTTTCTCCTGCAAGATGGCGATCGCGCCGACCGCGTCGATTTCTATTATTTGCGGCGGCACGTCGGCCTGCATCGAGCCGATCCCGGCGAACATCTACACCCACAAGACGCTATCGGGCAGCTTTTCGATCAAGAATCCCTATCTGGAAAAGCTGCTGGTCGAAAAGGCCAAGGATTCGACCAATGTCTGGAACTCGATCCTGGAGCATGGCGGCTCGGTCCAGCATCTCGACTTTCTGAGCCAGGAAGAAAAGGACACGTTCAAGACCAGTTTCGAGATCGATCAGCGCTGGCTGCTCGAGCTGGCCGCGGACCGCACCCCCTATATCGACCAGGCGCAGTCGCTCAATCTGTTCATCCCCGCCGATGTGGAAAAATGGGACCTGCTCATGCTTCACTTCCGCGCATGGGAACTGGGCATCAAGTCGCTTTACTATCTGCGGTCCAAGAGCGTGCAGCGCGCCGGTTTCGCTGGCGGCGTGGAAGCCGACAACACGATCGACGCGCCCAAATTCGAACTGGCCGGCGGCAGCACCGATTATGACGAGTGTCTGGCCTGCCAGTGACATATTGTGATCGGCCGGTTGATGCGCCCAGGCGCGTTCTGGTCGATCATACCGTTTTTTAATTTGCGGTCATTGCCGCAGGAGTAACCCCTATGTCCCTTCTCCAAGCCTCCAAAGTCTACAAGCCGTTCGAATATCCATGGGCCTATGAATATTGGAAGCGCCAGCAGCAGCTGCACTGGCTGCCCGAAGAAGTGCCTTTGGGCGAGGATTGCCGCGACTGGGCGCAGAAGCTGTCCGATCATGAGCGCAACCTGCTGACGCAGATTTTCCGCTTCTTCACCCAGGCCGACGTGGAAGTGCAGGATTGCTACCACGAAAAATATGGCCGCGTGTTCAAGCCGACCGAGGTCAAGATGATGCTGACCGCGTTCAGCAACATGGAAACCGTCCATATCGCGGCCTACAGCCACCTGCTCGACACGATCGGGATGCCTGAAAGCGAATATTCGGCCTTCCTCCAATATAAGGAGATGAAGGACAAGCACGACTATCTGCAACAGTTCGGCGTCGACACGGACGAGGATATCGCCCGCACCCTCGCCATGTTCGGCGGCTTTACCGAAGGGCTGCAATTGTTCGCGTCCTTCGCGATGCTGATGAACTTCCCGCGCTTCAACAAGATGAAGGGCATGGGGCAGATCGTCACCTGGTCGATCCGCGACGAGACGCTGCATTGCGAGGGCATCATCAAGCTGTTCCACGCCTTCTGCGCCGAACGCCAGTGCCTGACCCCCGCGGTCAAGGACGACATCATGGACATGTGTCAGAAAACCGTCCGCATCGAGGATGCGTTCGTCGATCTGGTGTTCGAAATGGGTCCGGTCCCCGGCATGACGCCCAAGGACATCAAAAAATATGTCCGCTACATTGCAGACTGGCGGCTGGGCCAGCTGGGTTTGAAGCCCATCTACATGATCGATGAGCATCCGCTGCCCTGGCTCGCCCCGATGCTGAACGGTGTCGAACATGCCAATTTCTTCGAAACCCGCGCGACCGAATATTCAAAGGGCGCGACGCGGGGCCAGTGGAACGAAGTCTGGGACGCCTTCGACCGCCGCAAGACCCGCGCGGCACCGGCCAATGCAGACGACGTCACCGACCCCGACATGTTCAAGGCGGCGGGCATCGCGGCGGAGTGATTTCTAATTTCAAAAATGGGAGAATGACATGACGTAGCGATGAAACATCCAAATCCGTTCAAATGCCACCGAAAAACCCGGATCGCTCAATTCCTTAACCCCTCTTTCTGACGGATAGAGGCTAATAATGCCGCCAGATTTTTGATGTTACATATGCGACGATCCCGATAATTTGTAGGTGGCAATACCATAAAGGATTCGCCACATGCGCATCGGCCGCATTTATAAGGATCGGATTGGTCTATGGACTTGGGAAGTATTGGATAGAAATGGAGTATATCTAAGATCGGAACGTTCATTCATGCAAAAGCATGAAGCTCAGTATGATTTAGATAATGCAACATATCTAATCCGCTCTGACCTAGCCTTTACCTAAAATTCGAACCGGGGATAGGCGGGAAACCGCCTATCCATCGGGCTAGAAAATTCTTTTGTCGATGTGATACGAGGCCAGACACCCGCTCCCCCTTGCCCCGCCGTCAGCCTGCGCTATGTCGCTGGGACATAGTCGGAACAGGAGCAGGCATGGGCCGCCTCATCAGCATCGCCAAAGCCACGGGAATAGCCTTGCTGTTTGCAATGGTCGCCCTGTGCCTCGCTGTGACGATCGTGCCGCCCTTCCTCGATCGCATCTATTATGAAGGACCGGAAAGCCGCCATTATGATGGCGCGCATTTCTTCAATCCCGATGGCGTGATCGATGTGCCGGCCCCGCCGGGGACGAGCCGACAGGGCTTTATCGCCCGCTGGCTGCTGGGCAATGACGACCGGCCGCCATGGCCCGACGCGATCGCGGTCAAGCCAGCCCGCCCCGCCCCCTTCGCCGCGCCGCGCGGGATGGTGGCGACATGGGTGGGCCATGCCACGGTGCTGGTGCAGGCTGCGGGCATCAATATCTTGACCGACCCGATCTGGTCGGACCATGCCAGCCCCCTGCCCCCCTTCGGCCCCAAACGGGTCGCGCAGCCGGGCATCCGCTTCGACGATCTGCCCAAGATCGACCTGGTCGTGCTGAGCCACAATCATTACGACCATATGGACCTGCCGACGCTGAAAAAATTATGGGACCGCGACCGGCCCAGGATCGTCACCAGCCTGGGCAATGACACGATATTGCAGGCGCATGGCATTCCGTCGACCGCGCTCGACTGGGGCCAGTCGGTCAGCGGTGCGGCGCTCAATGGCCTTGCCCCGCAAGCGGTGATCCAGTGCGGCAATTACGAACATTGCCCCGACTATCGCGTCCATGTGACCCGCAACCATCATTGGGGCAGCCGTTGGGGCGCGGATCGCAACCGGGCGCTCTGGTCGAGCTTTTTGATCGAGACGCGCGCGGGCAATATCTTCTTTGCCGGCGACACTGGCGCGGGCGACATGGGCTGGCCCTATGAGGCCACGCGCTTTGGCCCGATCCGGCTGGCGCTGATCCCGATCGGCGCTTTTCGCTTCTGGAAGGGGCAGATGGCGTCGGACGCGCATATCGGCCCGCAACAGGCCGTGGACGTGTTCAAACGGCTGGGCGCATCGACCGCGATCCCGATCCACTGGGGGACGTTCCGCCTGTCCTACGAACAATGGGATACGCCGCCCCGGATGCTCGACCTGTTCCTGGCGTGCGAGGGCATCGACCGCCAGCGCTTCGCCCCGCTGCGGATCGGCCAGTCGCTGCTGGTGCCGGGCTATTCCGCCGTGCCGCGGGGCAAGGGACGATGTGACCGGCGCGCGATCAGGGCGCTGGAGTAGCGCACGCCCGCATCACCCCTTGGGACAATCCCCCACCCGCTTGCCAGAGAGGTCATAGGTTGCGCGCAGCACTGCGCCGCCGCCTTCCGATTGCGTCATGGTTTCGCCCAGCGTGAGCGTATCGGCGGTATAATTGCCCTCCACCGCGATTTCCGACGTGCCCTTGCCCGCCGTGCAGGCCAGCGTCGCGATCAGGCGGCCCTTGCGCGCCATCTTGTCCTTATAGGCGCAGGCCGTACCATCCTTGCCCGCCAGGGCCGCGGCGTCCGGCATTCCTTCGGCATCGACGGTGAGGCAGATCTTGTCCTCGCTCACCTGTTTGAGCGCCGCCTGATATTGCGCCGGGGTGACGGTGGGGGTGTTGTAACCGGTGGTCTTGCGGGTCAGCACCCACTCGCCCGCCTGCATCAGGATCGGCGCCTCCTCCGCCTGCGGCGCGGGGGCCGGTTCGCTACAGCCGCCAAGGGCCAAAATCGTTACAAGCGGCATCATCGCAAGCGGGATCGCCGCCAGCACGGTCTTTTGCATATCCTCTCCCCCGTTCTCTCAATCGGAACGGGGGCAAGGCTCTACCCGTCGCGGCCAAAGCGCAAGCGGAAATGCGCGGGACTTATTCCGCCGTGGTGCAGGTCGGCCCGATCCACTTGCCTTCGGACCGCGCCTTCATCGCCATGGCCGCGCCGTTAGGGCCGCCTGCCATCTTCATGTCCATATCCATCGCATAGGCTTCCCCGCCATAAGTGCCGGACATGGCGGCCGTCATCGTGCCGCCCTCCGCCTTGCACGACACTTGCCCCTTCACGCTGCCGCCGCTGACGGCAAAGCCCTGATAGGTGCAATCCTTATTCTCCTGACCGGAAAACATCTCGCCGCTGGGATTGGCCGCTTCTTCGGGGGTGACGCAATATTTGAGCGAAGTCTGGCTCATCATGCTCTTCATCTGGTCCTTCATGCCAGCAGGCGCGCCCGGCATATTGGACAGGTCGATATCCTGCACGGTGAAGCGCCCCTCCCACTGGCCCGGCTTCAACTGCACCTTGTCGACCGCGGCCTTGACCTCCGCCTTGCTCATCGAGCCGTTGGCCGGCGCGTCGCCGGGCTTATCGCCGCAGGCAGCGAGCAGCAGGGTCATGGTGGCGGCGGCAAATACAGCTCTGATCATCGCTTATCCCCTCATCGCGTCGGCATGGGCTGGGCCGTGGATAGCGGAGCATATCAAGCCGGTGCGACATTGCAAAATTGTCGCCGAAATGGATGGGATTGAGCATTTTGTTCTTGTTTTGTTCTAATCGTTATGGTACGTCACTTCCCGCAAATCGGGGGATGCGCAAATGCCGGGGAATGAGTCGAGCCGACAGCCAGAACTTACAGCCTTCAACCTTTATCTGCGCACGGGCAGGCGAACCGCCATGGTCCCGCCCGTGCAGGTCGAAGTGAAATTCAACCCGTGGCATGATGAAAAAGACGGACGGTTCACCTTTGCAGGGCAAGGCCGTTACTTTCCGCGCGGCGGTGGCAATCGCGCGCAGGCAGGTGGAGCCGGGGCTAGCGGACAGGTGCGGAGACCAGCCCGGCCGGATAGCGATGGCGTGCCGGATCGCCGCCATCTGCGCGCCGATCATCCGGGCAACCATTCGACCCATATCGTGCAGCCGGGCGATACGCTGTCGGCCATTGCGGCGCGGCGCAAGGGACTGACCGCGCGCGATCTGGCATGGCTGAACCAGCATCCGCTCGACCGGCCGCTCCGCATCGGCCAGCGGATCAAACTGCCGCATCAGGCCTATCTGGATGCCGGACGTGCGGCCAAGAACAAGTTTCTGGCCCTGGCACATTATATGGACACGCATGGCGGGAAATTGCCACCCGACCCGGCCAATCCACCGTCGCTGGAAAGCCAGATCCTCGACACGAACTGGCGCAAGGAGACGAAAAATGGCTATGATTTCCATATCGATGTCATTGCGCGACCGAGGAAAATCTTCGCCAAGCTTTCAAATGGTCCAAAAGCATCCCGATCGCGCCGCAACCAGGCAAGCGCGGGCAAACCTGATCGCCTTGCAAGCGACGATGGCGGCCATTTTATCGCCGCTCGCTTCAACGGTCCCAGCGATAGCTTCAACCATTTCGCCCAAGATGCCAACTTCAACCGTGGTGCCTATCGTGCCATGGAAGATAGCTGGGCAAGGGATTTGCAGGCGGGACGAAATGTGCTTGTGGAGATCACCCCAAAATATGCTGGAACCTCAAAACGGCCAAACAGCGTCCACGTCATCTGGTACGTCGATGGACAGAAGAGTTTTCACAATTTCCCCAACCAAGCGAAAGGTCGATCCAATGGCGAAAGATAAATTCGACATCTTGGGTCCACTCATGGACGAGATCGGACAGGAATTAATTGCAATCGTCGGGGGAGAGCCAAATGGCGTATTTCTTTACGTCGAGATCGGAGACATGTGGGTTGGGCCAAGCATATTCAAGGATGAGGGGGATGTGGTTCGCTATCATGATTCCGACAGTGAGGTTCTTTCAGACCTTCTGTTTGAAGCGTGGTATGCCGAACCCGAAGGACCGAACATGCGGTGGTCGGTCATGGAATATGTTATAAATGATGGAAAATTCGACGCGACTTTCAAATATCCCGAAGAGGTCAATGTCGATGTCGTCGATTCAGCGCGCCGCGAAGCCGCCCTGCGCGCTCGTTTCGGCGATAAGCCGGTTGTCTATCCACCCATGCCCAAAGGCGCATTCGAGTTGAAGCCCTGACGTCAATTGCGCCCTGACGCAAAGACCCCATATTACCCCCATGGCCATCCAGATCCGCACCACGCTCGACGAGCCCGATACCGACGCCAGCTTCGTGCCGCACCGGCCTGCGCGGCCGGACAAGAGCGAGGGGGGGCGGCCCTTCACGCTGGTGAGCGATTATGAGCCGTCGGGGGACCAGCGCACCGCGATCCCAGAACTGGTGGAACAGGCGCTGGCGGGAGAGCGCGATCAGGTGCTGCTGGGCGTCACCGGATCGGGCAAGACCTTCACCATGGCCAAGGTGATCGAGGCGTTGCAGCGCCCGGCGCTGATCCTGGCCCCCAACAAGATTCTCGCGGCGCAGCTCTATGGCGAATTCAAGAGCTTCTTTCCTGACAATGCGGTCGAATATTTCGTCAGCTATTATGATTATTACCAGCCCGAAGCCTATGTTGCGCGGTCGGACACCTATATCGAGAAGGAAAGCAGCGTAAACGAGAGCATCGACCGGATGCGCCATTCGGCCACCCGATCGCTGCTGGAATGGGACGACTGCATCATCGTCGCGTCGGTCTCCTGCCTCTATGGCATCGGCTCGGTCGAAACCTATTCGGCCATGACCTTCTCTATGAAGAAGGGCGGGATAGAGGATCAGCGCGAGATCATCCGCAAGCTGGTCGCGCTCCAATATAAGCGCAACGATGCAGGCTTTGCGCGCGGCAATTTCCGGGTGAAGGGCGATAATCTGGAGATTTTCCCGTCCCATTATGAGGATACCGCCTGGCGCGTCAGCTTTTTTGGTAATGAGATTGAGGCGATTGTCGAGTTCGACCCGCTGTCGGGCAAGAAGGTCGCCAGCCTCGACTATGTGAAGGTCTTCCCCAACAGCCACCATGTCACCCCCGGCCCGACGCTCAAACAGGCGATGGAGGCGATCCGCTTTGAACTGACTGAGCGCCTGAAGGAGCTGGAGGCGGAGGGCAAGCTGCTGGAGGCGCAGCGGCTGGAGCAGCGGACCAATTTCGACCTGGAGATGATCGCTGCGACTGGCAGCTGCGCGGGAATCGAAAATTACAGCCGCTTCCTGACCGGCCGCCTGCCGGGAGAGCCGCCGCCGACCCTGTTTGAATATCTGCCCGAAAATGCGCTGCTGTTCGTCGATGAAAGCCATCAGACCGTGCCGCAGATCGGCGCGATGGCGCGGGGCGATCACCGGCGCAAGATCACGCTGGCCGAATATGGTTTCCGCCTGCCCAGCTGCATCGACAACCGCCCGTTGCGCTTCAACGAATGGGACGCGATGCGACCGCAAACGGTCAGCGTCTCCGCCACGCCCGGCAAATGGGAAATGGAGCAGACCGGCGGCGTATTCAGCGAACAGGTGATCCGCCCCACCGGCCTCATTGACCCGCCTGTCGAGATCAAGCCGGTCGAGGATCAGGTGGATGACCTGATCAACGAATGTCGCAAGGTCACGGCCAACGGCTATCGCACGCTCGTCACCACGCTGACCAAGCGGATGGCGGAGGATCTGACCGAGTTCATGCATGAGGCGGGGATCAAGGTCCGCTACATGCACAGCGACGTCGAGACGCTGGAGCGCATCGAGCTGATCCGCGACTTGCGGCTTGGTGTCTATGACGTGCTGATCGGCATCAACCTCTTGCGCGAGGGGCTGGACATTCCCGAATGCGGGCTGGTGGCGATCCTCGACGCGGACAAGGAGGGCTTTTTGCGTTCCGAAACCTCCCTGATCCAGACGATCGGCCGCGCGGCGCGGAACGTCGATGGCCGCGTCATCCTCTATGCCGACCGGATCACCGGCTCGATGGAGCGCGCGCTCAACGAAACCGGGCGCAGGCGCGAGAAACAGGAAGCCTATAACCGCGAACATGGCATCACGCCGACCACGATCAAGCGCAACATTGGCGACATCATCGCCCATGTGTCCAACAAGGACAGCGTGCTCATCGAAACCGGCGATGCCGACCGGCCCCACATGGTCGGCCACAATCTGCGCGCCTATATCGAGGATCTCGAAAAGAAAATGCGCGCCGCCGCCGCCGACCTGGAGTTTGAGGAAGCGGGCCGTATCCGCGACGAAATCCGCAAGCTGGAGGCCGAGGAACTGGGGTTGCCGCACGAGCAGCAGGTGGCAGCGCCCAGGGGCCGCGCAACCGAGGGCAAGCCGGGGACGCGGAAGTTGCGCTACGGCAAAACGCAGAAGAAATTTGGGCGGTAAGAAGGCCGCTTCTACTTTGGCCGTTCGTTTCGAGCGAAGTCGAGAAACGCTGTGCATCGGTTTCTCGACTTCGCTCGAAACGAACGGATGTGGTGTGTTATCGCACCCCAAAACCACCGCTGGATAATCCCGCGCCGCGCTCTACATAGCGCCTATGCCGCCTGACATGCCCACATCCGCGCCCTTGCCCCCTGTCTGGGCCACGCTTCGGCGGTTCCTGCCCTATTTGTGGCCGGCGGACGCCCCGGCGCTGCGGCGGCGGGTGGTTGTCGCCATGCTGTGCGTGCTGGCAGCCAAGGCCATCAGCCTGGCCATGCCCTTTGCCTATAAGGCCGCGATCGACCGGATGGTGCCGGGGATGGAACCCGCCGCCAGCCTCGCCATCGCGCTGGTCGCGGTCTATGCGGGCGCGCGCTTTGGCAGCGTGTTATTCGACAATCTGCGCAATGCGGTGTTCGAGCAGGTCGGGCAGGAAGCCGGGCGGCGGCTGGCCGATGATGTGTTCGTCCATCTCCACCGCCTGTCGCTGCGCTTCCATCTCGACCGGCGCACCGGCGCCGTCACCAAGATTGTCGAGCGCGGGACCAAGAGCATCGACACGATGCTCTATTTCCTGCTGTTCAACATCGCCCCTACCGTGCTGGAGCTGGTCGCGGTCTGCGCCATCTTCTTCGTGAAGTTCGGCGCGTGGCTGGTCATCGTCACGCTGGCGATGGTCGCGCTCTATATCTGGTTCACCCGCACCGTCACCGAATGGCGCAACCAGCTGCGCCGCGACATGGTGGATATGGACACCAACGCCGTCGCCCATGCGGTCGACAGCCTGCTGAACTTCGAGACGGTCAAATATTTCGGCGCGGAAAAGCGCGAGGCGAAACGCTATGGCACATCGATGCGGCGTTACGCGCAGGCGGCGGTCAAGAGCGAGAATAGCTTGGCCTGGCTCAATATCGGCCAGTCGCTGATCACCAACCTGATGATGGCGGGGGCGATGGGCTATACCGTGTGGGGATGGAGCCGGGGGCAGTTCACCACCGGCGACGTGGTGCTGGTCAATACGCTGCTGGCCCAGCTGTTCCGGCCATTGGACCTGCTAGGCATGGTCTATCGCACGATCCGGCAGGGGCTGATCGACATGGAAGCGATGTACAAGCTGATGGACACGCCGCAGGAGATTGCCGACGCGGACGGCGCGCCTGCCCTGGTCCCGTCGGGCGGCGAAGTGCGGTTCGATCATGTGCGCTTTGGCTATGATCCCGAACGGGAGATTTTGCACGATGTCAGCTTCACCGTGCCGGCAGGGCGGACTCTGGCGATCGTCGGGCCGTCCGGCGCGGGCAAGTCCACCATCGCGCGCATCCTGTTCCGCTTCTACGATATTCAGGGGGGCCAGGTCAGCATCGACGGGCAGAATATCGCCAGCGTGACGCAGGCATCGCTGCGCGCGGCGATCGGCATCGTGCCGCAGGACATGGTGCTGTTCAACGACACGGTCGGCTATAATATCGGCTATGGCCGCGAAGGTGCGAGCCAGGCGGAGATCGAAGCCGCCGCCAAGGCCGCGTCGATCCACGATTTCATCCTGAGCCTGCCCAAGGGGTATGAGACGCGCGTGGGCGAACGGGGTCTAAAACTGTCGGGCGGGGAAAAGCAGCGGGTGGCGATTGCCCGCACGCTGCTGAAAGACCCGCCGGTGCTGGTGCTGGACGAAGCGACCAGCGCGCTCGACAGCCGCACCGAGAATGAGATTCAGGATGTGCTGCGCAACATTGCGCGCAAGCGGACCACCCTGATCGTCGCGCACCGCCTGTCCACCGTGGTCGATGCCGACGAGATCATCGTGCTGGACCAGGGCCGCATCGTCGAACGCGGCCGCCACGCCGATTTGGTGCGGGCTGACGGGCTCTATGCCGTGATGTGGAACCGGCAGGCCGCCGAGCGGGAGGATATGCCGGTCGAGCCGGGGATAAGCGACGTGTTTGCGGTGGTGCGGGAATAAACCATTTTTCGTTCGTTGGTCGCCCGCCCTCAATCCACAAAATTCGCCGCCACCTCCGGCGGCACGCGCAATATGCGGCCCGTGCCCTTGTCCACGATCGCCCAGGTCGATCTGGCCGTGACCTTCACCTTGCCGTCGGGTCCGGTAAACTCAATCAGCCGGTCGAAGCGCGCGCCGCGTGGGCCATCGGGTATCCAGGTGCGCGCCGTTACCGTCTCGCCCTCCGCAACATTGCCGCGATAGTCGATTTCGTGACGGGTCACGACCCAGACATAGGCATCGACATGGGCCGGGTCTGCATCATGGGTCCAATGCTCGGTCGCGACCTGCTCCATCCACTGGACCCAGACCGCGTTGTTGACGTGGCCGAGTATGTCGATGTCCGCAGGCTGGGCGGTGATGTGCGTGGTGTAAGTGGCGGGCATTCTTCTCTACCTCCGTTCGGGCTGAGCGAAGTCGAAGCCTTCTGCTGAGCGTAGCGAAGTGGCTTCGCTACGCTCAGCTTGGCCCTTCGACAGGCTCAGGGCGAACGGAAGGGGGTTTATCCCGCTCACGCCCCAGCCATCCCCATCTGCCACAGGATGAAGGCAAATTCCTCCGCGCTTTCGTGCAGACTCTCGAACCGCCCGGACTTGCCGCCATGGCCTGCGCCCATATTGGTCTTGAGCAGCAGGACATTGTCGTCGGTCTTGGTTGCGCGCAGCTTGGCAACCCATTTGGCCGGCTCCCAATAGGTCACGCGCGGGTCGTTCAGCCCTGCCGTGACCATCAGCGGCGGATAATCCTGCGCCTTCACATTGGCATAAGGGTCATAGGCCAGGATCGTCTCGAACGCGGCCTTGTCCTCGATCGGGTTGCCCCATTCGGGCCATTCGCCCGGCGTCAGCGGCAGCGTCTCGTCCAGCATGGTGTTCAGCACATCGACGAACGGCACATGCGCCACCACCGCTCCCCAGAGGTCGGGATCGCTATTGATCACCGCTCCCATCAGTTCGCCCCCGGCCGATCCGCCCGAAATGCTGATGCGCCCCTTGCTGGTATAGCCCAGATCGATCAGCCCCCTGGCCACATCGACAAAGTCGGTGAAGGTATTGTTGCGCTTGTCCAGCTTACCGTCGAGATACCATTGCTGGCCCAGATCGTCGCCGCCGCGAATATGGGCGATGGCGAAGGCAAAGCCGCGATCCAGCAGTGACAGCCGCCCGGTCGAAAAGCCCGGCTCCATCGCCATGCCATAGGCACCATAGCCATAAAGGTGCAGCGGCGCGCTGCCGTCGCGGGGCAGGTCGGCGGGATAGACGATCGACACCGGAATCTGCGTGCCGTCGCGCGCCGGGATCATCAGCCGCTCGGTGGCGTAGCGGCTCGCATCATAGCCCGACGGTATCTCCTGCACCTTGAGCAGCTCGAATCGTTCTTGCGCGATATGATAGTCGAAGATGGTGTCGGGCGTGACCATCGATTCATAGCCGATGCGCAGCACCGTCACATCATATTCGGGATTATCGTCCAGCGACGCGGAATAGCTTGCCTCCGGGAAGGGCAGGCGTTTTGGCGTGTGGGTCGCATAATCGCGAAGCTCGATCTGGTCGAGGCCATCCAGCCGCCCTTCGGTGACGTAGAAATGTTTGAACAGGGTGAAATCGGTCAGGTAGAAATGGGCGTCGGGCGCAATGACTTCCTCCCACCGGTCGGGCGCATCCAGCGTCGCCTTCACTAACCGGAAATTGGGATGGGTGTCGTTGGTCTTGATATAGAGCGTGCCATCATGCTCATCGACATCATATTCGCGCCCCGCCTGCCGCGCAGCCACCAACAGCGGCGGCGCAGTGGGATTTTCGGCGGGGATCAGCCAGGCTTCGGTCGTCACATGATCGCCGGTCGCGATGACGATCCATTTTTCCGATGAAGTGAGGCCGATCGAGACGCGGAACCCCTCATCATCCTCATGGAACAGCTCGACGTCGGACTCGACGCTCTGTCCCAGCCAGTGCAGCCGCGCATTGTCGGTGCGCCAATTTTCATTGGCCAGGCCATAGAGCAGCCCCTTGCTGTCGGACGTCCACACCAGCGAGGACAATGTGTCGGGGATCGATTCCGGCAATAGCTCGCCGGTGAACAGGTCCTTGATCCGCGCCTCGAACCGTTCAGACCCGTCATTGTCTATCGCATAGGCAAGGTAGCGGCCATCGGGGCTGACCGACATCGCGCCCAGCCGGAAATAATCATGGCCCTCCGCCAGTGCCGGTTCGTCCAGGATCAGCTGGTCCGGGCCGCCGACCACGGGCCTGCGATACCATTTGCGATATTGCGCCCCGGTCTCGAACGCGCGCCAGTAGATATAGTCGCCATCCTTTTGCGGAACGGAGCTGTCATCCTCCTTGATGCGTCCCTTCATCTCGGCAAACAGCAAGTCGGTCAGCCCCTTGTGCGGGGCCATGGCGGCCTCGAAAAATGCGTTTTCCTGGCCCAGATAGTCCAGCACATCCGCGTCCCTGACGTCCGGGTAGCCCGGATCGCGCAACCAGGCATAATCATCGCTGACGGTAATGCCATGATGGGTGATGCTGTGCGGCCTGGCCAGCGCGACTGGAGCGACAACGGGCGGCGTGGTGTTTACGGTCATTCACTATCCATCTGCAAGGGAGCAAGGCGGGCGCTGGCATATGTGCCACAGCCTGCTTATGTTGTTGTCCTTATGGCCTGCGCAAGGGGGCCGATACGCAAGGAAGTATGAATGTCCACCTATCAAGACCGTCTCAACGCCCTGCGCGCGCAATTGGTGCGCGACCGGCTGGACGGTTTCGTCGTGCCTTTGACCGACGAACATATGAGCGAATATGTCGGCGCCTATGCCCAGCGCCTCGCCTGGCTGACCGGATTTCAGGGGTCTGCGGGCAGCGCTGTGGTGCTGCCGGAACAGGCGGCGATCTTTGTTGATGGCCGCTATACGTTGCAGGTGCGCGAGCAGGTCGATGGCGCATTGTGGCAATATGAAAGCGTGCCGCAAACCTCCATTGCGGCCTGGCTGAAAGCCCATGCCCCGGCGGGCGGGCGGATCGGCTATGACCCGTGGCTGCATACCCGCGCGTGGGTCGAACAGGCCAGCGCCGCGCTGGCGGAAAAGGGCGCAGAGTTGGTCGCTGTGGACACCAACCCCATCGACCTGGTCTGGCCAGACCGCCCTGCCCCCAGCGACGCCCGGCTGGTCGTGCATGACGATCGCTTTGCCGGGCAGAGCGCGGCGGAAAAGCGGCAGGCGATGGCCGATTGGCTGGTCGAGAAAAAGGCCGATGCTGCCGTGCTGTCCGCACTGGATTCGATCGCCTGGACCTTCAATATTCGTGGTAAGGATGTGGACCGGACGCCGGTGGCGCTGGCCTATGCCATCGTCCATGCCGACGCGACCGCTGATCTCTATGTCGCGCCCGAAAAGATGGACGAGGCGGTCGCCAAGCATCTGGGCAACGCCGTGCGCGTGCATGATCGCGCTGCCTTTGCCGATGCGCTGGCCGCTTTTGCGGGCAAGAATGTGGTGGCCGATCCCGAACGGGCGGTAGCCGCGATTTTCGAGGCGCTCGAAAATGGCGGCGCGACCGTGCTGCCGCTGCGTGATCCGGCGATCCTGCCCAAGGCGATCAAGAATCCGGTCGAGATTGCCGGTCATAAATCGGCACAGGCCCGCGACGGCGCGGCATTGAGCCGCTTCCTGCACTGGGTATCGGTCGAAGCGCCCAAGGGCGGCCAGACCGAAATGACCGCCGCCGCCCGGCTGGAGGCGTTCCGCGAGGATACCGGCCTGCTGGAGGATCTGTCCTTCGACACGATCAGCGGCGCCGGGCCGAACGGCGCGGTGGTGCATTACCGGGTCGAGGAAAAGACCAACCGCCCGATCGAGACCGGCACCCTCTATCTGGTCGATTCGGGTGGCCAGTATCGCGACGGCACCACCGACGTGACCCGCACGCTGGCCATCGGCACTCCCACCCGTGAGATGCAGGAGCGGTTCACGCTGGTGCTGAAGGGCCATATCGCACTGGCGCGCGCGGTGTTCCCGGTCGGGACGCGCGGTGGCCAGCTTGATATATTGGCTCGGCAGTTCCTCTGGGCACAGGGGCTGGATTATGCCCATGGCACCGGCCATGGCGTCGGCAGCTTCCTGTCGGTGCATGAAGGGCCGCAGCGGATCGCGACCTTCGGCGGCGGCGACGAGCCGTTGCAGGCAGGCATGATCCTGTCCAACGAGCCGGGCTATTACAAGACCGGCGAATATGGCATCCGCATCGAAAATCTGGTGCTGGTGGAGGAACGCGCCGTGCCAGGCGCGGAAAAGCCGATGCTGGGCTTTGAAACGCTGACCTTCGCTCCGATCGACCGCCATCTGATCGCGCTCGATCTGCTGAGCGCCGACGAGCGGGCATGGGTCGACGCCTACCATGCCAAGGTACTGTCAGTCGTGGGTGCGCAGTTGGATGGCGACACAAAGGCGTGGCTGGAAAGCGCCTGCGCGCCGCTTTAATCCTTGGGACTATCCGGCGCAGGCGCGGGCGGCACGACTTCGCGCGCCTGCGCCTTGCGGCGGCGCAGATTGTTGCGCAGCGCCTGCGCGAGCCGCGCCTTGCGATCATCCTGTTCGCTTGTCATGGCATGGCCTTAAGCAAAATGTGGCATCCGCTGCAACCCGCCTTGACAAGGGCGGCGCGCGCAGCCATAGGCCCGGCTCCGCAGGCCGAACTGGCCCGTGGACATGAAATAGTGCTGCCGTAGCTCAGTGGTAGAGCGCATCCTTGGTAAGGCTGAGGTCGTGAGTTCAATCCTCACCGGCAGCACCATTTCTCCCCCCGCATATTCGCGAATGTACCCGCCCTACGGGGCCATGTACGCCGTCAGGCGGGCGGCGGCGCGCTCGATTCCGCGATCAGCAGCGGCAGATCGACCTGCAACAGCGTACCGGTGGGCCGTTTGGCGATGATGTCGAACAGGCAGCGCGCGGCCATCTGCGCCATCTCCCCCATCGGTCGCTGCACCGTCGTCAGCGCCGGGACGATCATCCTGGCCAACAGGCTGCCATCAAACCCTATGACGGTCAGGTCGCGGGGAACGAGCAGGCCGCGCGAGGCGGCCACCTTGATGACACCGGCGGCCATGATGTCATTGGCCGCAAAGATCGCGGTCGGCATCGGATCGCCCGATAGCAGCCGTTCCGCCGCTGCGACGCCCGATTCAAAACTGTAATCGCCAGCCGCCTCACCCACCAGCGTTCCGCCCGCAGCGGTCAAAGCGGACAGGAAGCCTGCACGCCGCTCCTGCGCCGACAGCATGGCCGGCGGGCCTGACACATGGCCGACGCGCCTGTGGCCCAGAGCGACGATATATTCGGCCACCCGCGCGGCCGCACCGCGCTCGTCGGACACCAGCATGGCGTCGAATCCGGCAAGGCTGACGGACGAGAGCGCCACAGCCGGGATGCCGACATCCTGAAGGGCGTCGGCCAGCCCCGGCACGCCCGATACCGGGGCCAGGATGATGATACCATCGACGCGGGAGCGCCGGACGAAATCCAGCACATCCTCGATCGACCCATCCTCGCCCGTAGGCGTTGCATGGGCGATGACCTCATAGCCCTGCGCGGTCGCTTCGCTCGCCAGGCCGCGCTGCACCTCGCCCAGCACCAGCACATTCCTGTCATTATGGATCATGCCAATCAGATAGGACCGCCCGGTCGCCAGCCCCCGCGCCCGCGCGCTGGGTCGGAAACCCAGCGCTTCGATCACGCTCAGGATCGTCGCGCGCGTCTCCGCATTGACCTTGGGCGATCCGTTGATGACACGGGACACGGTGCGAATGGAAACATGCGCCCGTGCAGCCACATCCGCAATCGTGACATCGGCGCCGATCGCCCAATTCCCCTGCTTCGTCATGCAGCAGCCATAGCCTGTCTGCCGATGCAGGCAAGGTCAGGCCGGCGGCGGGATCAGCCTGTCTTTATACGCCCTCTTGCACGGCTTCCGCCGGCGCACGGCGCGACCGTTCCTTTATCTTGTCGAAATCCGCCTCGAACTTGGGGCGCATCGTACCGCACAACCGGTCCCAGATCGTGGTGTAGCCGCCGAAATTGCCGGTGAAATAGCGATGATGCTGGTCGTGGAAGGTGGTCGATATGAACCATTTGGTCGCCCAGCTGCGGTTCCACCAGCGCGGCAGAAACTCATAGCCCGAATGGACATAGAGACCCATGATGATGTTGGTCGGCACGATCAGCGCGACGGTCGCATCATGGACGGTAAAGACCGCCAGGAACAGCGGCACGAACCCGCCGTTGATCAGCGATTTCAGCGGACTGACCGACAGGGTAGTCAGCAGGTTGGGCGATGTCGAGCGGTGATGCAGCTTGTGGACCCAGCTATAGACCGGTTCCTCGTGCATCCAGCGGTGCAGCCAGTAGAAATAGGTGTCGAACAGGAAGAAATAGAGGGCATATTCCAGCCCCACGCGCCACCACAGCGCTGGTCCCGTGGCAAAGCTGATCGCGCCCGCCGCCTCCAGCCCGTTGCGAAGCGTGCCAAGCAGAAAGCCGGTAATGGCGAGATTGATGACCGCAAACAGCGCTTCGTTGCGAAAGATCGTCCATTTGAACCCCTTGGGCTGGATCTTGCGTGCCTTGAAATAGCCGCTGACCACGCCCGCGGCGACGCCGCTGGCGACGAACAGCCCCAGCCAGATCGACAGCAGATGATCGCCATTGAGTAACCACGCAAACATGACACGCCTTCCCGTCCCGCGCCATTGGTAGCGCGAAACGGGCGCTATCACCTGTCAGGCTGGGAAATTTGTCTGTCCTGACAAAAAGGACAATATTGCCGCTGCACCTTCAGTTCGCGAAGCTGATGCCGATCCACAGGGTACGCGGCGTGCCCAGGTCCATCGACCCGCCCGCGTTGCGGGTGACGACCGCCTTGTCGAAGAGATTTTCGCCGCGCGCCACCAATGTCACGCCATGGCCGACCGGCAGCCGCGCGATCGCATCGACCGTCAGTGCATCGGGCAGGACATCGCTTTGCAGATCATCCTCATATTGTTTGGCGACATAGCGCAACGTGGTGGACAGGGTCGGTCCCTGCGCCGGGCTGTAGGCGATCGTCGCGCTGGCGGCATGGCGCGGGCTTTGCGCCGGGGTCAGGCCGTTGAACGCCTCGCCGGGAGCGTGGACGCGGCTGTGACTATAGGCGTAGGAGGCCGACAGCCGCAGATCGCCCAGCGCTGCCGCTGCGGTCAGTTCGATCCCCTTGGCGACGATGCGATCGACATTCTGCCGCTTGCGCGTGTTGGCGGCCAAAGGATTTGTCACATTGGCGATCGCATCGTCCAACCGGTTGTAGAAGGCGGTGGCGGACAGGGTGACACCCGGTGCGGGGGTCAGGTCGATGCCACCCTCCGCGCCTTTGAGCTTTTCCGGGGTCAGCGCATCATTGGCTTCCGTTCGGATGGGGAATACCACGAACGGTCGATAAAGTTCGTTGAGCGTCGGCAGGCGGAAGCCGCTATAGGCTGCGCCACGCACGGCAATGGCTTCGCTCGCCCGATAGAGCGCGCCGACCCGGCCCGACACCTCCCAATCCGACCGGTCGGCAAAGGCTCTTCCCGTTGCCACGCCGCTTGTTGCACTGACCTCCCGATAGAAGCCATTGCGGATCGACCAGCGATCGGCCCTTATCCCGCCGGTCAGGACCAAGTCACCAATCGTCCAGTCATCCTCGACAAAGACGCCGCTGGTCAGCTCTTCGCCCCCGGCATGGCGGCGGAAGGTCGCCGGGTTGCTGGCGATATTGGCGTTAAACGCATCCTCGAACATATCGCCGGTGGCAAAGCGGGTATCGATGCCGACCCGCAGCAGATGGTTGCCGCCAACCGGCGGGCGCAGTTCGATCTTGCCGCCAAGCCCGGTCGAAGGCGTGTTGCGCTGATCGAGCGACTTGCGGAAGGTCGAGGCCGACATGACGATGTTGGAGAAGTTGCGCGCCTGGACATAGGCCAGCGCATCGACCTGCCAGCGTCCGCGATTGATATAGCGGATGCTGGCGTCCTGCCCCTGGCTCATACTGTCCGCGCCCGCGAAGCGCAGCGTGCGGTTATCCTGAAACAGGGTCGCACGAAATTGCAGTTCGGCAGTGGCGGAAATGGGCGCGACCGCGCGCAAATTGGTGGACCAGCCATCATAGGCGGCTGGCACGGTCGCAGCGACGCGCTGGTTCTTGGGCGTGGTCTGGAACCCGTCGCCCCGGTCCCATCGGCCGGACAGTGACACATAGCCGCTGCCAAGGTCGGGGGTCAGGCTGGCGGATAATTCGGTCGAATTGCGGCTGCCGTAAAAGCCGCTCGCACCAAAGGTCGGCAACTGGTCGCGCGTCGCGCTGGCCAGCTCGATGGTGCCAGCCACCGCCCCCGCGCCGAACGCGCCGATTCCGCCGCCGCGCGTCACCCGGACGACCGACAGCCGATCGGGCACCAGCGCGCTGAACGGAATATAGCCGAAAAAGGGATCTGCCATCGGCACGCCGTCGAGCAGCACAAGCGTCCGGCTCGACGCATTGCCGCCCAGCGCGCGCAGGGTCGCCCCTTGCGCTGAAGGGTTGGCGGATCGGCTGTCGGAGCGGCGGAACTGCTGGAAACCCGCAACATCGCCCAGCACGCTTTCGATCCGACCCGACGCGCTGTCCTGCAACCGGGCGCGCTCGATCACGACCGATCCATAGGCCGGTGTGCCGGGCGGCAGCGACAGGCCTGCGCCAGTGACGATGATGGACGGCGTATCACCCGCATCGTCCGGCGCCTGTGCCAGCGCGGCCGTTGGAATGGACAAGAGCAAGGCGGGCAGGACGATAATTTTCATGGCGATCCCCTCGACGCCCCTCTCTTTTTTTTCCATCGTCTTTGCAAACGGAAAGAGGCCATATCCGGTGCAGGATATGACTGGCGCGGGCAGTGTGAACGCTAGTGGCTGATCAGGCCGACGATGCGCACCAGTTGCGATTCCCGGCGGCACCCGGTTTTGTCGTAGATGCTGCGCAACTGCACCTTCAATGTCTCCGCCGACACGGATCGTGCCGTTGCAATATCAGCGCGGGACTGGCCCGCCGCTAATCGGATGGCGATGTCCGCTTCGGCCGGGGTCAGGCTGAATGTCCGCATCAGCAGCTGGACATGACGGTCGCTTGGCGCACCGACCCGTGCGATCACGATGGCGCGCGGCGCGAAGGGCAGGGACCATGGGCGGCTGGGCAGTGGATAAATTTCAAGCATGATCCCAACGCCCCCGGCGTCGTCGCCCAGCGCGACCGGATCAGCCGCGCGGCCGGGCGGGTCGATCACAGTGCGGACGGCGCGCGTGATGGCGCGGCTTTCGTCGGCCCGTTCGCTCTCTAACCAACCGTCGCTCACCCGGATGCGGCTGGTCGCCAGCACCGCTTCGGCACGCGGGGTCATACCCCCCACCCGGCCAGTCGCGTCGAGCAACCAGCAGGCCCGGTCCATCGCCTCGAACGTACCCGACAGCAGCGAAAACCCCTGCTGCTCGATCGCACGCTGGAGCCGCACGGCGGTGCGGGCGTGGCCCGCAATCTCGCCGAACAGGTCGCGTTGCTCCTGCGTCGTGCGTCCGTCCTTGCTGTCCCGCAGCAGCGCCAGCCCGATCATCCCTTCCCGTCCGGCCAGAAGGCGGGTCTGGCAGCCGTCGAAAATGTCGAAATCGGCGCACAGGTCGAGATAGTCGTCCGATCGCAGCGACTGGCGGGCGACGTCATAATGGGTTTCGTGAACGATCGGGGGATTATCCGCCATCCCATCAGCGGCGACGCGGAAATTCAGGTCGGGCCGGGACTGGTCGATCTCGGCGGTCTTGGCGATGATGCTGTCATCAATGTCGCTGATCCAGTTGAAGCCGCTGGCACCGGGACCAAAGCCGATCAACTGGCCATGACGCGAGCCGGTCGCGTTGGCCATGGCCTTGATCGCCCCGTCCCAATTTTGCGAATCAAGCGCGGCGGACAGAAACAAGTCTGCCCATTTATCCCCATCCACGGCGTATGACGCCATCCCCAAAACCCCCACAGTCCGGTGGGTATCCGTTGCGCAATATGCCAGTGAAGTCAAATAAACGGCGAGAATAATATCTTATAATTCTTGACGATGTTGATCTGGATTAATCCAGATCAGGCCGCCTGCGCCAGCGCCTCTTCCCGCACAGCGCAGAACATCCGGCAGGGGGGAATATTACGCCATTCCAGTTCATCGCTGACCCGCCCGAATATAGGGTCGAGCAAGCGGCGGACATAGCGCGAATATTGATAGACCAGAAACGCCCCGCCCGGCCGCAACGCAGCGCGTGTCTCGGCGCAGATCGCGGCACCCACGCCATCGGGTAACGTCGAAAAGGGGATGCCGGACAATATATAGTCGGCCTGGGCATGACCCGCTTCGCGAACAAATCGGCGAACATCGGCAGCCGATCCGTGCACGACCTTGAGCCGGGGATCATCGAACTGCGCCTCCAGATAGGCCACGAAATCCAGGTTCAAATCAATCGCCAGCAGGGTCGCGTCGGGATGCAGCCGATCAAGGATCGCCTGGGTGAAGGTGCCCACACCCGGACCATATTCAACAAACAGGCGGGTGTTCTGCCAATCGACCTGATCCAGCATCCGGTTCACCAGTGCGGCGGACGAGGGGATGACCGAACCGATCATGCCGGGATGCTTGACGAACTGGCGGAAAAACATGCCCCATTGCTGGAAGAACCGGGCTGCGCCTGCCTTGCCGCCAGTTATGTTTTTCTTTTTCAAGGGTATGGAGGCCATCACTATCCGTCTGTCTGTGGTCGTGGTCGGGCGTCGCAAATATCGGCGCGACTGGCAAGCCGCTTTGCGTACGTATGACAAGGAACGCGCAGGCGGCAGATGGTTTCCCTGCCGCCGGCGCGTTCCGTTAATCCCGCTCCCGCCCGCGCAACATGCCCGGCGCGACAAAGCCGATCGGATCGACCTGCATCGCCTTCTGTTTCAGCGTAGCCTGGATCTTTTCATATTCATGCTCCATTTCCGGCGTCACCGACGCGCGGGTTTCCTCCAGCGCCGCCTCGAAATGCGCCATCGTCACCTTGTCCACCGACAACGACTGGCGCAGCGCGAAGAGGCCCGCCCGCCGCGCGAGATCCTCCAGATCCGCGCCGGTAAAGCGCTCCGTGCGCTCCGCCAGCGATGCCAGATCAACGTTCTCGGCCAGCGGCATCTTGGCCGTATGGATCGACAGGATGCGATGACGCCCCGCCTGATCGGGGACTGGCACATAGATCAGCTCATCGAACCGCCCCGGCCGCAGCAAGGCTGGATCGACCAAAGTGGGCCGGTTGGTCGCGCCGATGACGACCACCGACTGCAGTTCCTCCAGCCCGTCCATCTCGGCCAAGATCGTGTTCACCACCCGCTCGGTCACCTGCGGTTCACCCATGCCGTTGCCGCGCGCGGGGACCAGGCTGTCCAGTTCGTCGATGAAGATGACGGTCGGCGCCACCTGCCGCGCACGGGCGAACAGCCGGGCAATCTGCTGCTCGCTCTCGCCATACCATTTGGACAGTAGGTCGCTTGATTTGGTCGCGATGAAATTGGCCTGCGCCTCCCGCGCGACCGCCTTGGCCAGCAAGGTCTTGCCGGTGCCGGGCGGGCCGTAGAGCAGGAAGCCCTTGGCCGGGCGGATGCCAATGCGACGGAAGGCGTCGGGGTCTTTCAGCGGCAGCTCGACCCCTTCCTTCAGCCGCATCTGCGCTTCGTCCAGACCGCCAATGTCAGACCAGCCGATATTGGGTGCCTGCACCATCACTTCGCGCATTGCCGACGGCTGGACCCGCTTGATCGCCGCCATGAAATCGTCGCGCGTGACCGACAATTCCTCCAGCACGTCCGGCGGAATCGTGCCATCCTCCAGATTGAGGCGCGGCATGAAGCGGCGCACCGTCTCGATCGCAGCCTCGCGGGTGAGGGCGGCGAGGTCAGCGCCGACAAAGCCATAGGTCATGCGCGCCAGTTCCGACAGGTCGACCGTGTCGCCCAGCGGCATCCCGCGCGTATGGATGCCCAATATCTCGCGCCGCCCCCGCTCGTCGGGGACGCCGACCACAATCTCCCGGTCGAAGCGGCCGGGACGCCGCAGCGCCTCGTCAATCGCTTCAGGCCGGTTCGTGGCGGCAATTACGACCAGATTGGTGCGTGGCTCCAGCCCGTCCATGAGCGTCAGCAACTGCGCAACGAGCCGCTTCTCGGTCTCGCCTGTCACCTGCCCCCGTTTCGGCGCGATCGAATCGATCTCGTCGATGAACAGGATCGACGGCGCAGCCTTGGCCGCTGCCTCGAAAATCTCGCGCAGCTGCTTTTCGGATTCGCCATAGGCCGACCCGACAATTTCCGGCCCGTTGATCAGGAAGAATTCGGCTTCCGATTCATTGGCAACGGCGCGCGCCAGCCGGGTCTTGCCTGTCCCCGGCGGGCCATGGAGCATCACGCCGCGTGGCGGATCGACGCCCAGCCGCTGGAATAGTTCGGGGTAACGCAAAGGCAGCTCGACCATCTCGCGCAACTGGTCGATCGTGTCGGCCATCCCGCCGACATCGTCATAGGTCACGTCCGCACGGCGGGCCTCCTTCGGCTCCTCATATTCGGGGCGCAGCTCAACCTCGGTCTCGGCGTCGATATGGACGATCCCTTTGGGGATGGTCGACACCACCACCAGCCGGATTTCCTGCAAGGCATAAGCGGGTGCGGCCAGCATCTGGCGCAACTGGGGCGGCATGTCGCCGGGGGGCACCTGCTGCTGGCCCGCGGTCGCAACGACATCCCCTGCGGTCAATGGCCGCTGAAAGAATACGCGCTTCAAGGCTTCGGGATGGCCCTGAAGCCGCAAATTATTTTGTGCAGGTGCGAACACGACCCGCTGCGCCGCCCGCGATTCCAGTTTGTCGATGTGGACGAAGTCGCCGGAGCCGACCCCGGCATTGGCGCGCTGCAACCCGTCCAGGCGCAACACGTCCAGTCCTTCATCTTCCTTATAGGGGCGCACTACCCGCGCGGCGGTCGATCGCTTGCCGACGATCTCGATCACATCGCCTTCGGCTAGGTTCAACTCCGCCATGACCGCCAAGGGTAGCCGCGCCAGCCCGCGCCCAGCATCTTCCGGCCGCGCATTGGCGACCTGAATCCGCCGTCCCGTGCTGTCCTCTTGCGCCATGATGCTGTCCTGTCCTTGTCGCTTCCGTAACGAGATAGGAAACGCTAGAGCCAGAAAAAGGGGGCAGGCCCGAAACGAATGGCACAAAAAAAGGGCCGGCCCAAAGGCCAGCCCGTAAAGTTTTAGGAGAGGATGCCTGAAAGGCACCCCCTATGTGCAGCGCGGCAGAAATTATTGCAAGTGCGAAAAGAAAATAGGAGTTGCAGAAAATGCATCTTGCCATTTTGGAGATTTTCCTGCTCAGTGCGGTCAGGATGCTTGGGACCGGCTGGCTCTGCGATCGACAAAAAGACATGATGCGACGCAGCGCACCGGCTTCGGATTAGTGAATAGAGATGCGCAGATTGCCGCCACTTACGGCCCTGGAGGCCTTTGTTCAGGTAGCGCGCCTTGGCTCGGTCAAGGCGGCGGCGGAAGAACTCGCGCTCTCGACTCCCGCGCTCAGCCGCCGTGTTCAGGCGCTCGAACGCTTCATCGGTCGCCCGCTGTTCGATCGGAAGCATCAGGCGCTGGAAATCAATGCCGAGGGGCAGAGGCTGCTCGACGATATAGCTCCTGCCCTTGATTCCCTCGCCCAGGCGCTGGAAAATATCCAGAGCGGCGGCAACCAGCTGCGCCTGCGGCTGGCGGTCATGCCGCTGTTCGCGACGCAGCGGCTCTTCCCCCATCTTGGCGCGCTGCGCACGTTGCACCCGCAACTGCACATCGACATCGAAACCACTCCCTATGCCGTCGCGCGGCTGGGCGAAGGGCTGGACGCCGCGATCGTGCTGGCGAAGGATATCGACGCAGCGCTCTATGCGCATGAGCTGGACCATGACGAAATCTATGTCATCGGCGCGCGCTCCCTGCTGGAACAGCCCCATGCGCTGACGTCACCGGGGGAACTGGCCCAACATACCGTGCTGCTCCACCGCGACATGGCGCTCGCGTTTGACGCTTGGAAGGAAGCGGTCGGACTGCCCGAACTGCAACCGCTGGCGATCGACAATTATGATTCGGGCCAGCTGATGCTGGAAGCCGCCGCCCAGGGGTTGGGTGTCGCCTTCATGCACGCCAGCCATTTCAAGGAAGCGGCCGATAGCCGGCTGGTCCGCCTGTTTCCGATCCGGGTTGAAAGCCCCTATCGCTATTATTTCGTCTGCCGCCCCCGCGCGCTCCAGACCCGCGCCGTGCGCATCTTCCGCGACTGGCTGGTAACGGCTGATATTTGAGAATGGGCTTTGCCCATACGTGCCGCACCGGCCCTCACAGATTTTCTCTGTCCTGGCTCTTAACCTTGTTTCGCGACCGCCGTTATAGCCATCATGACCGGGGCCACTTCACCTTCCGCTAGCCCGCAACATGGGCTGACCGACCGTTTGGCACGATGGGCGAAGGGCCTGTCGGGCAAGCCCGATGACGAGGGTAGCACAGAAGATCAGCGCCCCCGCGCAGGCTCCGTCGCCAGCCGCGAAGTAACGCGCCGCCGCCGCCTCTATGAGGAGATTGGCGACTTTCTGTTCGCCCATGATCTGGACCTGACGCCCATCAATTTCAGCGTCGCACTCGACTATCTGACCGGCGCGAATATCGGCGTGGAAAAGGCGATCAAGGCAGTGCTGATGGAGCGCGGCAAAATCACCAATGGCTGGATCGAATCGGTCGCTGCCGATCAGCGCACCGATGAAGTCACGCCCGATTCGCTTGCCACTATGCTGGACAAGGTCGAGGAAAATCTGACCCAGTTCACCGGCCTGATGCACGAATCGCGCAATTCGGCGAAAGATTATGGCGCAGCATTGCAGGAACAGGCCAAGGGACTGGCCGAGGGCAGCGATGCCGAACCCGTGCTGGCGCGCCTTGTCGGCCTGACCCGGTCGATGGTCGAAAAGACCCGGCTGGTCGAAACCCAGTTGCGCGACAATCAGAAGCAGACGCAGGCGCTCAAATCCAGCCTGGAAAATGCCCGCCGCGCTGCCGAGCATGACCATCTGACCGGCCTGCCCAACCGCCGCGCTTTTGAAGGCGTGCTGCGGGAAGAAGTGAAGCTGGCACAGGATAATGGCGAGACGCTGTCAGTCGCCTTTTGCGACATCGACCATTTCAAGCATGTCAACGACACCCATGGCCATGACACGGGTGACCGGGTGTTGAAGTTCGTCGCCGGGCTGCTGGCCAAGGCATCGAACGACCATTGCCATGTTGCCCGCCATGGCGGCGAGGAATTCGTCATGCTGTTCCGGGGCAAGACCGCCGCCGAAGCGTGCGAAGCTGTGGATGCCGTGCGCGAGGATCTGGCCACCCGCAGCCTCGTCAACCGCACCAATGGCGAACGGATGGAGCGCGTGAGCTTTTCCGCGGGCGTCGCCAATGTGCTGGCCTATGACGATCCGCGCAGCGCCCTCAAGGCCGCCGACCGCGCGCTCTACCTGGCCAAGGAACATGGCCGCAACCGCGTCTATCTGGCGGCGGAAATTGATTGAAACGGGAGGCGCTTTAGCGTCGCTTAAAAATCCGGTTTTTCATAATGAGGCGGCGGGGTGATGACCTCCATCCGTTCCGACAGGAGCGGCCGGAAGGACGGACGCGACTTGAAACCGGCATACCAGCGCCGCACCGGCTCATGCCCCTGCCAGTCGATGCCACCCAGATAATCCGCCACTGACAGATGTGCTGCCGCGGCAATATCGGCGAGGCTGAGCGTACCGCCCGCCATCCAGCTGCGATGGTCGAGCAGATAGTCCATATAATCCATATGGACGTTCGCCCGCTTCATCGCCTCGCGCAGGATGCGAGCGTCAGGCGGCGCGCGCTCGATCAGGCGTTTCTTCATCCGCTCGTGCAGCAGCGGGCCGACCACGTCGCCAAAGAAATTTTGGTCGAAAAAGGCGGTCAGCCGCCGCACTTCCGCCCGGCCCGCCGCCGTGCCGGAAATGAGCGGGAATTTCTCCACCGTCTCCTCGAAATATTCGCAGATCGCCTGGCTGTCGATCAACGTGATGCCTTTCTCCTCCTCCACCATGACCGGCGTGGTGCCAGCCGGGTTCAGATCGAGAAATTCATCGCGCATCAACCAGGGCGATTCGCGCACCAGATCATAGCCGACGCCCTTCTCCCCCAGCAGCAGGCGGACCTTGCGAGAGAAAGGGCAGAGCGGAAATTGATAGAGAAGCCACATAGGCGATTCCTGTTAGGCGTGCCTGCGCGCGGGGGAAAGCGGCAAAATGCAGATGGGCGGATCGATAAGATCGGTCATATCGACCAAAAGGATGATGATAACGGCATGGACAGCGCTTCCGGTCGCGGCATCGGGACGTTAGAAGGCCATCCAAACCAACGGTTTTGTTTCGGAAAGGATGCCCGATGTCTGACGATTTTTTCCCGGTGCCGGAGGATTGGGCCAAAAATGCGCTGATGGACAAGGCGGCCCGCGCCGCCGACTATGCCCGATCGATCGACGATGCCGACGCCTATTGGCTGGAACGGGCGCAGCGGCTCGACTGGATCACGCCCCCCACCCGCGCGAACGAGAGCAGCTTTGTCGAGGCGGATTTTGGCGTCAAATGGTTTGCCGACGGCGTGCTGAACGTCAGCGCCAACTGCATCGACCGCCATCTGGCGACACGCGGGGACCAGGCCGCGATCATCTGGGAACCCGATTCGCCCGATGCCGAGCCACGCCGCTACAGCTACGCGCAGGTGCATGAGCAAGTGTGCCGCTTCGCCAATGTGCTGAAAGCTGCAGGCGCGCGCAAAGGCGACCGCATCACCCTCTATCTGCCAATGATCCCGGAGGCCGCCTTCGCCCTGCTAGCCTGCGCGCGGATCGGCGCGGTCCACAGCGTCGTGTTCGGCGGCTTTTCCCCCGAAGCGCTCGCTGGCCGCATCATCGACTGCGATTCCACGCTGGTGGTGACCGCCGACGAAGGCCGTCGCGCGGGCAAGGCGGTGCCGCTCAAGGCCAATGTCGACGCCGCGCTGAAGGATTGCCCCAGCGTCAAGACGGTTATCGTCGTGCAGGCGACCGGCGGCGCGGTGACCATGGCACCGGGTCGCGACCTGTGGCTGCACGAGGAAGCGGCCAAACTCTCCCCCGATTGCCCGCCCGAACCGATGAATGCGGAGGATCCGCTGTTCATTCTCTACACGTCGGGATCGACCGGCAAGCCCAAGGGCGTGCTGCATACGACCGGCGGCTATCTGCTCTGGGCGTCGCTGACCCACGAACTCTGCTTCGACTATCGACCTGGCGACATCTACTGGTGCGCCGCCGACATTGGCTGGGTCACCGGCCACAGCTATATCGTCTATGGCCCGCTGGCGAACGGCGCGACGACTTTGATGTATGAAGGCGTCCCCAATTACCCGACGCCCGCCCGCATCTGGGAAGTGGTCGACCGGCATCAGGTCCAGACCATCTTCACCGCCCCCACGGTGCTGCGCGCACTGATGAAGGAGGGCGATGAATTCGTCCATGCAACCAGCCGCAAGTCGCTCCGCCTGCTCGGCACCGTAGGCGAACCGATCAACCCGGAAGCCTGGCGCTGGTATCACAGCGTCGTGGGCGAAGGCCGCTGCCCGATCATCGATACATGGTGGCAGACCGAAACCGGCGCGGCGATGATCGCGCCGACACCGGGCGCGACCGACCTCAAGCCCGGTTCCGCCACCCTGCCGATGCCGGGCGTCGTGCCGCAGATCGTGGACAGCGAAGGCCAGGTGCTGGACGGCGCGACCGAGGGCAATCTCGTCATTGCCCAAAGCTGGCCGGGTCAGATGCGCACCGTCTGGGGCGATCATGATCGCTTCTTCCAGACCTATTTCACCACCTTCCCCGGTAAATATACCACCGGCGACGGCGCGCGGCGCGACGCCGAGGGCTATTACTGGATTACCGGGCGCGTTGATGACGTCATCAACGTGTCGGGCCACCGCATGGGCACGGCGGAAGTCGAAAGCGCGCTGGTATTGCATGAAAGCGTCGCCGAAGCCGCCGTCGTCGGCTTCCCCCACGACATCAAGGGCCAGGGCATCTACGCCTATGTGACCTTGAACGCGCATGAAGAACCTACGGACGAACTGCGCAAGACGCTGGTCAAATGGGTCCGCACCGAAATCGGGCCGATCGCCACCCCGGACGCCATCCAGTTCGCACCGGGCCTGCCCAAGACCCGGTCGGGCAAGATCATGCGCCGCATCCTCCGTAAAATTGCGGAGGGCGAAGTGTCGGCGCAGGCGTTAGGGGATACCAGTACGCTGGCCGATCCCTCCGTCGTCGACAATCTGGTCGCGAACCGGCAGGGTTGACGCATAAGCCCAAGGAGTTGCCATGATGGACCGCTATACTTCCGTCGCCCGCGCCCTGCACTGGATCATGGCGGTCCTGATCATCGTCAATCTGGTGCTTGGTATCGGCCATGATGCCTTGCCCAAGGACTGGGCGGTGATGCCGGTCCACAAGTCGATCGGCCTGACCGTGCTGGCGCTCACGCTGGTGCGACTGGCCTGGCGGCTGGGCCACCGCCCGCCGCCGCTTCCGGCCCCCATGCCCGGTTGGGAGAAAGCGGCTGCGCACGCCACCCATTTCGTCTTTTACGCCTTCATGATCCTGATGCCGCTGACCGGCTGGATCATGACATCGGCAGGTACGCGCCCGCTCAACTGGTTTTTCCTGTTCGATGTGCCTAAATTCGCGGTGGCCAAGGGCGATATCCTCGTCGATATCTCCGGCGAGGGGCATGAACTCATGGGCTTCGCCTGGGCCGCGCTGATCATCCTCCACATCGCTGCTGCGCTACGCCATCATATCATGCTGAAGGACAATGTGCTGCAGCGGATGATGTGACTGATATTGGTGGTGAACCGGCAGTTCGTTTTGATGCCCCTACCGCAGGCGGGAGGGGCAGCGAGACTTAATGAGCGGAGCGAATTTAGTCGCAGCGGGGTGGGCCTGCGCTACGTTGCGCCTGCCCACCCCCTAACCCCCTCCCGCCAGCGGGAGGGGGAATAAGGTCAATACTGCTCGCAACCAGCCCCTAAACCATCTCGCCCGTCAGCAACCGTGGCAGCGCCCCTGACTGCCCGCGCGCCTCTGCCATGAAGCGCCCTTTCAGCAGCGACGTGCGCTGCACCGCCGCCAGCCCCGCGCGCCGCGCCAGCGCGGGCAAGCGCCCCGGCACGTCGAAAAGCCGCACCAGCCCGTCCATCGCCACGCTGACCGACAACGAATCGAGGCTCCGCCAGCGCTGATAGCGCGCGAGCAGTTGCGCATCGCCCGGATCGAGACCCAGCCGCTTTCCCTCGACCAGCACTTCGACCAGCGCGGCGACATCGCGGAAGCCCAGGTTCAAGCCTTGCCCCGCAATCGGGTGGATCGCATGGGCGCTGTCGCCGACCAGCGCCAACCGCGTATCGGTGATCCGCGCGGCATGGTGAAAGCCCAAGGGGTACGAGGATCGCGGCCCGGCCAGACTGATCTCGCCCAGAAAACCACCGATCCGCTTCTGCGCTTCGGCCAGCCAGGCGCGCTCGGACAATTTGAGCATCGCGGGTGCCTGTTCCGTCGGCATCGTCCACACGATCGCCGATCGCGTGCCGGGCAGCATCGGCAGCAGTGCGAACGGGCCGCCGACATAGAAAATCTCATAGGCGGTGTTGGCGTGCGGCACCTCATGGTCGATCGCGCTGACCATGGCGGTATGCTTATATTGCCAGCGCGTGGTGCGGATGCCAGCGGCCTCGCGCGTGGGGCTGTTGCGCCCCTCCGCCGCGACCAGCAGCGCGCCCCGGATCGTCGCGCCGCTCGCCAGCGTCAGCGTCACGCCATCGGCGTTGCGATCGACATGGACGGCATGATCAGGCTGGAAACGGGTGAGATTGCTCGGCCCCTCTGCCGCCTGCGCCAGCGCGATGCGCAGGTCGCGATTGGGGATCATCGTCCCCATCACGCCATCGTCGGCGTCCGGCACGAAATCGAGCGCCCCCGGCTCCAGCCCGTCGCTGACCCAGATGCGATCGATCGGGCAGCCCTTCCCTTCCAGAAAGGGCGCGACCCCGATCGCCGAGAGCATCGCGAAACTGGTCGAGCTGATCGCCGACACGCGGCCATCAAAGCCGCTGGCAGTGGTATCCACCGGATCGGCGGGGTCAATCACGGCACAGCGCACGCCATGGCCGGAAAGGGCGATGCCAAGGGTCAGGCCGACAAGGCCACCACCCAATATCACGACGTCGAAGCGTTCCATGGGCATTATCTAGGCGCTTGGGGTGCGATTGGGAAGCGACCTGAACCAAATACCATTGCGCTCCCGCGAAGGCGGGAGTCCAGTTGAAACCTATCGACTGGGCTCCCGCCTACGCGGGAGCACGCAGCGCCCAAATCTCAAACCTTCCGCACCCATCCCGCTGGATCGGCCACCGTGCCACGCTGGATGCCAGTCAGTTCGGCGCGCAGCGTTTCAGTGACGATGCCCCCATCGCCATTGCCGATGGTAAAGTCGCCATCCACGCTCTTGACCGTGCCGATCGCGGTGACGACCGCCGCGGTGCCGCAGGCGAACGCCTCGCGCAGCTTGCCGCTGGCCGCATCCGCGCGCCACTGGGCAAAGCTGTACGGCTCTTCGCGCACATCATGCCCCTTGGCGCGGGCCAGGGTGATGATCGAATCGCGGGTGATGCCAGGCAGGATGGTGCCCCCCAGCGGCGGCGTGACGATCGACCCGTCGTCCATGACGAAAAAGACGTTCATGCCGCCCAGTTCCTCGACCCATTTATTCTCCGCCGCGTCCAGAAACACGACCTGATCGCAGCCATGGCCGGTCGCTTCCTTCTGCGCGACGAGCGACGCGGCATAATTGCCGCCGCATTTGGCAGCGCCCGTGCCGCCGCGCGCCGCGCGGGTGAAATGTTCCGACACCCACAAAGTCACCGCCTTCTTGCCACCCTTGAAATAAGCACCGGCAGGCGAGGCAATGACGCAGAAAATATAGTCGTTGGAGGGGCGCACGCCGAGGAAATTCTCGCTCGCGAACAGGAAGGGGCGCAAATAGAGGCTGCCCTCCCCGCCCGGAATCCAGTCAGCGTCGATCTGCACCAGCGCCTCGACCGCCTCCAGAAATATGTCCTGCGGCAGCGCGGGCATCGCCATGCGTTCGGCCGATTCGGCGAAACGGCGGGCATTTTCCTCCGGGCGGAACATGGCGATACTTCCATCTTCCAGCCGATAGGCTTTCATCCCCTCAAAGATTTCCTGCGCATAATGCAGCACCGCGCAGGCCGGGTCGATCTGGAACGGCTCACGCGGGCCGACCGCATGGCTGTGCCAGCCCTGCCCCTCGGTATAGCGGATCGTCACCATATGATCGGTGAAAATCCGCCCGAAACCGGGGTCCGCCAGCAATACGGCACGCTCGTCCGCCGACACAGCCCTGGGGCTTGGGGTGACGGTAAAGCGCGATGTCTGCTCGACGTCCATAGTCTGTCTCCTTGGGTTGGACGGCGTGCCTATGTCACAAATAGGCGGATGAAACAACGTCAACTATACTGACCCATCAGGCCATTGGACCGATGCTGGCCTCTTGGCGCTCCCCTGTCCGCCCGCTATCGCTCGCCCATGCACTTTTTTTCCGACAATGCGACCCCGGTTTGCCCGCAGGTGATGGCGGCCATGGCAGCGGCCGACCAAGCCGACCATGGTTATGATGGCGACCAGTGGAGCGCCCGGCTGGACTCCGCCTTCTCCGCCCTGTTCGACACGCAAGTCCGGGCGCTGTGGATCGCGACCGGCACGGCGGCCAACAGCATCGCGCTGGCCACGCTCTGCCCGCCCTATGGCGGGGTGATCTGCCATGACGAAGCGCATATCGTCGTCGACGAATGTGGCGCGCCCGGATTCTTCACCCATGGCGCCAGCCTGATGACGCTGCCGGGCGACGGCGCGAAACTCACCCCCGAAGCGGTCAGCGCGCGACTGGCGACAATCCGCCCCGACGTGCATCAGGTGCCGGCCCGCGTGATCAGCATCACCAACGCCACCGAATATGGCCGCGTCTATGCCCCCGATGAAGTCGCCGCACTGGGCAACATCGCCCGCACCCATGGCCTTGGCTTCCACATGGACGGCGCACGCTTCGCCAATGCGGTGGCGCATCTGGGTTGCGCGCCTGCCGATCTGACCTGGCGCGCCGGGGTCGATGCGCTCAGCTTTGGCTGCGTCAAAAATGGCGGCATGATCGGCGAAGCCTTGCTGTTCTTCGGACCGGAAGCGGATGCGCGCGCCACTGAGGCCGCCCGCTGGCGCAAGCGGTCGGGGCATCTCTTCTCCAAGGGCCGCTATCTCGCCGCGCAGATATTGGCGATGGTCGAGGATGATCTGTGGCTCACGAACGCCCGCGCCGCCAATGCCGCCGCGCAGGCGCTGGCGCAGGCCGCGCCGGATCGCCTGCTCCACCGGGTCGAAGCGAATGAACTGTTCATCCGCCTTACCGCTGCCGAAGCCGCAACGCTGCGCGGGCAAAGCTTCGATTTCTACGACTGGGGCGAAGGGGCCGCGCGGCTGGTCACCAACTGGTCGCAGGATGCCGCGAGCGTCGCGCCGCTCGCCGCCGCTCTGCGGGCGCTCGACCATGGCTGAACCCGCAGCCAAGGGCGGCATCCTCTTCCCCTTCATCCTCGTCACGCTGATCTGGAGTTCGACCTGGATCGTCATTCGCGACCAGATTGGCAGCGTGCCCGCCAGCTGGTCGGTCTGCTATCGCTTCGCGCTGGCGGGGGTCGCCATGGCCGTCTTTTGCCGGATGCGCGGCGTGTCTTTGCGGATCGGCGGCGCGGGACTGGTCTTTGCCGCCTTGCTGGGGACGGCGCAATTCGTCCTCAATTTCAACTTCGTCTATCGGGCCGAACTGACCCTGACATCGGGCGTCGTCGCGGTGATCTACGCCATGCTGCTGATCCCCAACTCCATCCTGTCCTTCCTGATCTTCCGCCAGCCGGTCGGCCGCGCCTTCATCGCCGGGTCGGCGGTCGCGATGACCGGCATTGCGTTGATGCTGACCCATGAATATCGCGCCGCCGGCATCGCGCCGGGTGACGTGCTGGTGGGTGTCGGCTTCGCTGTCGCCGGATTATTGAGCGCGTCTGCCGCCAATGTCATGCAGGGGATGGAGATTGCCCGCCGCCTGCCGATGATCGCGGTGCTGGCCTGGGCAATGCTGATCGGCGCAGCGGTGGACGCGGCCTATGCGCTTGCCACGGTCGGCCCGCCGGTGGCCGAATGGCGCGCGGGTTATTGGCTGGGCGTCGCCTGGCTGGGGCTGGCCGGGTCGGTCGTCACCTTCCCCCTCTATTTCCGCCTGATCCAGCGCATGGGCGCGGGCCGCGCGGCTTACACCAGCGTCCTCATCCCGATCATCGCGATGCTCATTTCCACGCTGGTGGAGGGCTATCGCTGGACCGGCCTTGCCGCCGGTGGCGCCTTGCTGGCGATCGCAGGCATGGCCATCGCGCTGCGGGCGAAGGCGGGGTAAATTCCCCCGCCCGCGCGTCGGTTCAGCCCCGCAACACGCCGCCCAGCTTCTGCGCCGCCTTCACGATCGCCGCGCTGATCGCGTCCAGCTCTTCCTGCGTAAAGCTCTTCTCGCCCGGCTGGAGCGTGACTTCGATCGCCAGCGATTTGCTGCCTTCGTCCACGCCCGGCCCGGTAAAGACATCGAACAGGCGCGCGTCCACGATCGCCTTCTTGTCCGCGCCCTTGACCGCCCGGACCAGCGCATCAGCCTCAACGGCGTCAGCCACGACAAAGGCGAAATCGCGCTTCACCGCCTGCAAGGCGGGCGGCGCATAGGGCGCGCGCATGAAGCCCGCCTTGCGCTTGCCCGGTATCGCGTCGAGGAAGATTTCGCCCGCCACCACCGTGCCGCTCAGCCCGAACTGCTTGGCAAGACCCGGATGCAGCACGCCATATTCAGCCAGCACGACCTTCGGCCCCAACCGCAACGTGCCAGACTGGCCGGGATGATAGGCAGCTGACGCCTCGCCGAAACTCTGGAGATTGGCGACCGGCGCGCCTGCCGCCGCCAGCAGCGCCGTGATGTCGGCCTTGGCATCATAGGCGGTGAAGGGCTGCGCCTTACCATCCTGCCAGCTGCGCGGTTGCTTCTCGCCCGCCAGCACGAAACCAACGGTAGCCCGCTCGCCCTGTTTGAAATAGCGCCGCCCCAGTTCGAACAGCCGCACAGATGCCGCGCCGCGATCCATATTGCGACGGCTGGCCGACAGCAGGCCGGGCAGCAGCGAAGGCCGCATGACCTTCAGATCCTCCGAAATCGGATTGGCCAGCGTCCATTGCCCCCCGCCCACGGAAGCGGCCTCCTTTTCCGACAGGAAGGACCAGTTGATCGCCTCGGCAAGGCCGCGCGCCGCCGCCGTCCGACGCACCCGGCGCTCGACCAGTTGCTCAGGCGTGGCGGTCGGACGGGCAACGCCCGGCATACGCGGCAGCGGGGTGGACGGCACATGCTCCAGCCCGACGATGCGCACGACTTCCTCGACAATGTCGGGCCAACCATCGACGTCGCGCCGCCAGCTTGGCACGGTGATCGACCAGGTGCCCGGCACGATCACCGGCACGCCATCCTCATAATCGGTGCGGTTTTCCTGCCCGCCCACGACAAAGCCCAGACTTTCGAGGATGCGCTTCTGCTCATCCGCCGCCACATAGACGCCCGCCAGCGTCAGGCACTGGTCGGGGGTATAGGCTACGATCTTGGGCGTCACCGGCGGCGCGCCCGCGCGGGTCGCCTCGCTGGGCGTGCCGCCGCACAGATGCGTCACCAGGCTGGTCGCAATCGACAGGCCATTGTCCAGAAAGGCCGGATCGACCCCACGCTCGAACCGCCCGCGCGCATCCGAGGTCAGGGTCAGCTTCTGCCCCGTCATCGCGATCCGTTCGGGCGTGAAATAGGCGCATTCGATCAGCACGTCGGTCGTGCCGTCCTGCGCGCCCGAATGTTCGCCCCCCATGATGCCGCCAATGTCGTGGACCGCTTCATCGTCGGCGATGACGGTCATCGTCTCATCGACGGTGTAGGTCTTGCCATTGAGCGCCAGCACCTGCTCGCCCGGCTTGCCCTTGCGCGCCACCAGCCCGCCCTTCAGGCTCGCCATGTCATAGACGTGCAGCGGCCGGCCCAAGTCGATCATGATATAGTTGGTGATGTCGACCAAAGTGCTGATCGGCTTCTGCCCGATCGCCTTCAGGCGCTTGGCCATCCATTCAGGTGACTGGCCATTGGTCACGCCGCGCACGGTCCGCGCGAAGAAGGCCGGACAGCCTTCCGCATCCTGCGTCCGCACGTCCGGTCCCGGACCCACGCCCGCTATCTCCGGCACGATGATCGCGTTCAGCGTCCCCAGCCCCGCCGCTGCCAGATCGCGCGCGATGCCGCGCACGCCCATGCAATCCTGCCGGTTGGGCGTGATCGACACGTCGATGACCGGATCATTGAGGCCCGCCCAGTCGGCATAGACCTTCCCCACCGGCGCGCCTGCATCCAGTTCGATGATGCCGTCATGATCATCGCCCAGTTCCAGCTCGCGCGTCGAACACATCATGCCGTTGGATTCGACACCGCGGATCGCGGTCTTTTTCAGCACCATGCCGTTGGCGGGCACAACCGCGCCCTCGGTCCCGAATACGCCGACCAGCCCCGCACGCGCATTGGGCGCGCCGCACACGACCTGCAACGGCGTGCCGTCGCCATGGTCGACGGTCAGCACCTGCAACTTGTCCGCCTGCGGGTGACGCTCGGCGGTCAGCACCTTCGCGATCTTGAAGCCACCCAGCTTCTCCGCCGGATTTTCGACACCCTCGACCTCCAGCCCGATGGCGTTGAGCGTCTTGAGGATCGTGGGCAAGTCCGCCTCGGTCTTGAGATGCGTCTTGAGCCAGCTCAGGGTGAACTTCATGCGCCCACTCCCCCGCTCAGCGTCGGCACGTCTAGCGCCGAAAAACCATAATGTTTGAGCCAGCGCAGATCGCCGTCGAAGAAGGCCCGCAAGTCGTTCATCCCATATTTGAGCATGGCGAGCCGGTCGACCCCGGTGCCAAAGGCAAAGCCCTGCCACTCGTCCGGGTCCAGCCCGCACGCCTCGATCACCCGCCGGTTGACCATGCCGCTGCCCAGCACTTCCAGCCAGCCGCCGTCCGCCGCATCGCCGTCCCCGCCAATGACCCGCTGGCCATTCACCAGCGTGTAACCGACATCAACCTCGACAGAGGGTTCGGTGAAGGGGAAGTAGCTGGGGCGCAGCCGCAGGACGATATCCTCGCGCTCGAAAAAGGCCTTGAGGAAGGTCTCCAGCGTCCATTTCAGATGCCCCAACGTGATCCCCTTGTCGATCACCAGCCCCTCAATCTGGTGGAACATCGGCGTGTGGGTTGCGTCGCTATCGCTGCGATAGACACGGCCCGGCGCGATGATGCGGATCGGCGGCGGCGTCGTCATCATCGTGCGAATCTGCACCGGCGATGTATGGGTGCGAAGCAGCATCCGCTTCTGCCCCTCCTCGTCGGGGAAGTAGAAGGTGTCGTGCATCGCGCGCGCCGGGTGTGTTTCAGGAATATTGAGCGCGGTGAAATTATGCCAGTCGTCCTCAATCTCCGGTCCGGTCGCGACCGAGAAGCCCAGATCGGCGAAGATTTCCGCCAATTCGTCCATCACCTGGCTAACCGGGTGAACGCTCCCCTGCGGCCCCAGATCGGCGGGCAGCGTCATGTCGATCTTCTCAGACGCCAGCCGCGCGTCGAGCGCCGCCTGCTCCAGCGCCGCCTTCTTCGCGGCGATCGCGGCAGTCACGGATTCGCGCAGATCCTGGATGGGCGGGCCTTTTTCCAGTCGCTCGTCCGGCGACATGCCGCCCAGCGTCTTGAGCAGGCCGGTAATGACCCCGCTCTTGCCCAACGCGCCAACGCGCAACGCTTCGACTGCGTCCAGCGTGTCGGCGGCAGCAATGTCGGCAATCAGCCCGGCTTTCAATGCGCTAATGTCTGTCATTTCATCTGTCCTGCGCGGCGATTACTATTCACTTCATCCTGACGAAAGTCAGGATCCATTGGCTCAGCCTAGGAATGGAAAACAGCCGTCGCGTCAATGGATGCTGAAACAAGTTCAGCATAACGAGGTGTTTTTCAGCTCCAGCTTACGCCCGCGCGCCCAGCAAAGCGCCGCCAAAGCCGATGAACATCACGCCGGTCGCGCGGTTGAACAGGCGCTGGCGGTTCACCGGTGCCAGCCAACGGGCCAGCTTGATCCCGCCCAGTGCATAAGCAGCCTGCCAGCCGAGCTCGATCACCACGAAACTGATCACCAGGATCGCCAGCTGCATCCCGAATGGACGGTCAGGGTCAATGAACTGCGGAAACAGCGCGGCGGCGAAGATGATCAGCTTGGGGTTGGACAGGCCGGTCAGCAGTCCGGTCGCATAAAGCGCATGATGCGAACGCGCTGGAGCGGCGGCTGCGGCGCTGCCAACCGGCGCGCGCCAAGCCTTGATCCCCAGCCAGACCAGATAGGCGACGCCAGCATAGCGCAGCACATCAAACAGACGCGGCGATGCCTTGAGCAACGCCCCCAGCCCCAGCGCCGACGCGATCAGGCACAGCAGCACTGCGCTCATCAACCCAGCCATCGTCGCCAGCGCGCGGCGCGGGCCATGGGTGATGCTCTGCGTCATCACATGCAGCATGTTCGGCCCCGGCGTGGCGGAGATCAGGAACACGGCGGTCACATAAAGCCACCAGAGATGCAGCGACATGGGATTGGTCCTCATGATGGCGGCTCATCATAAAATCCGTTCGCCCTGAGCCTGTCGAAGGGCCGTTCTTTCCTTCAAGAAAGTGCGGGGCTTCGACATTCTGACGAGGCAAGTGACTTGTCAGAACAGCCCGAACGGGGATTAGTGTGGCCAGAAAACAAAAAGGGCGCCGGAAGCATCTGCCCCGGCGCCCTTTTGACGATCTTGCGACCGACGGCCTTATGCTGCGGGCAGCGCAGCCTTGGCCTGGGCGATGATGGCGCTAAACGCCTCGCCTTCGTGCATCGCAATGTCGGCCAGAACCTTGCGATCCAACTGCACACCGGCGAGCTTGAGGCCATGCATGAATTGCGAATAGGTCAGGCCTTCAGCGCGGACACCCGCGTTGATGCGCTGGATCCACAGGCCACGGAAGCTGCGCTTCTTGACCTTGCGATCGCGATAAGCGTACTGGCCAGCCTTTTCGACCGCCTGACGGGCGACGCGGATGGTATTCTTGCGACGGCCATAATAGCCCTTCGCCTGTACCAGAAGCCGCTTATGCTTGGCGCGGGTGGTAACACCCCGTTTGACGCGTGCCATTGTCCCTTACTCCTTACTTGAGGCCGTAGGGCGCCCAGAGGCGGACGTGAGCCACGTCGGCATCGGACAGCACAGAAGTACCACGGTTCTGGCGAATATATTTGGCGTTGTGGCTGATCAGACGGTGACGCTTGCCAGCGACGCCGTGCTTGACCTTGCCGGAAGCGGTGAATTTGAAGCGCTTCTTCACACCGCTCTTGGTCTTGAGCTTGGGCATTTTCGTCTCCTTTGCGTAGCGCGACGATTACAGACAGCCCCGGCAGCCCTAGTTAGCCGGGCGGTCCCACTGAATATCGCGAAGGGCGCGCATAGGCGGGTGGGCAAGGAAAGGCAAGCGATTCGCACATGGCGCGTGTCGGAGCCATTTGGCCTGCCGGGGCGTTGAGGCCGCCATGGTCGATGGTGATGCGCAGATTTCGGAAAACCCGGCCCACGCGCCCCGCGCAGGCTATCGCGCCCATGCGACCGCGCTACGCGAATGGTGGCGCAGATTGCCATGGCCCGTGCGCCTCCTTCTGGGCATTGTCGGCTTTCTCTTCGCGATCTGGCTGATCCTGTTCATCACCAAGGGGCGCTTCCTCAAAAGCCCTTTCGAACAGATATTGGGCAACCGGCTCCAGCGCGAAGTCAGCGTCGGCGGCGATTTCCAGCTCTATTTCGCGCCGATCAGCATCAAGTTCCGGGCTGAGAAGGCGCGCATCGCCAATCTGCCCTGGGCGAGCCAGCCCGACCTGTTCCGCGCCGACCTGATCGACGCGCGGGTCGCGCCGCTCAGCCTGATTTTCGGCGACAAGGTCCGCCTGCCATGGCTGGAGTTGCGCAATGGCGCGGTCGATCTGGAATGGTCGCGCGACCATAAGCATAACACCTGGACGCTGGGTGATCCCAAGGCGGACGGCAAGCCGATGGTGTTCCCCCTGATAACCCAGGCCAGGCTGGCAGGCACCACGCTGCGCTACCGCGATCCGCGCCTACAACTGAATGCCGACATCGGGTTCGAGACGGTCCGGGCGAAGGATACGCGCTTTATCAGCGATATACGCCTGTCCGGCACCGGCACTATGCGAAACAAGCCGTTCTCGCTCAAAGGCAGCCTGCTGTCCCCGAACGCCACGGTCTCGCGCGGCAAGAACAGCCTGCAACTGCGCGCGCAGGCTGGTGCGACGGTCGTGGACGTCACCGGCACACTGCCCGGCGCGACGCAGTTGGAAGGCAGCGACCTGCGCCTTGTCACCCGCGGTCCTAACCTCAGCCTATTGTTCGATTTTTTGGGTGCAGCCATTCCCGACACGCGCGCCTATCGGTTCACTTCGGCCCTGGCCAAGGTCGGCGACGAATGGCGCTTCACCAAATTGCAGGGACGCTTTGGCGCCAGCGACCTGGTCGGCGGCTTCACCGCGTCGCTTCCCGATGGCCGCCTGTTGCTCAAAGCCGACCTGGCGACCCAAACGCTCGACATCATCGATGCCGCGCCCTTCTTTGGCTATGATCCTGAAAAGATCGAACAGCAGGGCGCGGCTGGCGTGATCGAGACGGTGCAGGGCACGCCGCGCCTGCTGCCTGACACGCCGCTGCGGGTCGAGGCGATCCGTAATTTCGACGCCGACGTAACCTACAGCGTCAAGCGCGTCCGGGCCGAGCGCGTCCCCATTTCCGACATCGCCCTGACCCTGAAACTCGACCGCAGCCTGCTCACCCTCTCACCTCTGACCTTCGACATGTCGGGCGGCCATGTCGCGTCGGACATAGAGATCAACGCGCGTGGCACGCCGGTCAGGACCAGCTACGACATTCGCCTTGCCCCCACGCCCATGGGCACGTTGCTGGCACGCTGGGGTGTCGAACAGTCCGGCACGACCGGCACGATCAAGGGCCGGGTGCAGATGACGGGGATGGGCGACACGCTGCATGATTCACTGGCGACCGCCAATGGCCGTATCGCCGTGATCCTGCCAGCAGGCACCATGTGGGCGCGCAACGTCCAACTGTCGGAACTCGACATCGGCACCTTCGCTACCAAGATGTTTGCGGGCAAGCTCAAGGATCCCGTGCAGATCAATTGCGGCCTTATCGCCTTCACCGTGCGCAATGGCGTGGCAGCCGCCGACCCGATCCTGATCGACACGAGGAAGAATGTGATGATCGGCCGGGGCGGCTTTTCCTTCCGCAACGAAAGCCTCGACATCGCTTTCCGCGCCGACAGCAAGAAGATCAGCCTCTTTTCCGGCCAGTCGCCGATCGGCATCAATGGCTATTTCGCGCGGCCCGGCATGTCGGTCATCAGTCCTGAACTGCTGGCACGCAGTGGCGTTGCCGCGGGACTGGCGGTCGTGGGGACGCCACTGGCAGCCGTCATTGCCTTCGCCGATGTGGGCGACGCGAAGGGCGCGGCGTGCGGACCGATCCTGTCCGGTGCCAATGCGATCGCCCAGCGCACCAAGCGCGGCAATCCACGAGACGATGTCGGCCAGGGTACGACGGCAAAGGATGAGAAGGGCAAGGGCAGCAAAAGCGAGCAAAAACGCCAGGACAAGAAATTTCTGGGGATTTTCTGACCACCCTCCCCCTATAACTTAGTGGCTGTGGCCATGCGCGGCGTTCGCCATCGCCTCCAGCACATCTTCCAGCCGCGCCGGATCGCCCAGCGCCAGCACATGGCCGTCGCTGTCCGCGGTCAGCGGTTCGCCGTGCCAGTCGCACATCAGCCCGCCAGCGCCCTCGACCACCGGCACCAAAGCGGCGAAATCATAGGATTGCAGCCCCGATTCGATCACGATGTCGAGGAAGCCCGACGCAACCAGGCCGTAATTGTAGCAATCCCCGCCATAGACCGGTCCCTGCCGCGGCGATCCGCCGGAGACCGCCGCGACCAGCGCCATGTAGGGCGGCACGTCGCCATCATCGAAGAGGTGCGGGCTGGTCGTCGCAATGCCTGCACCCTCGATCGCACGGCAGGCGCGGGTACGGATCGGCTGGCCATTGAAGGTCGTCGGCTGCCCCGCCATCCCGGCCCACCGTTCTTTGCCGATCGGCTGGTCGATGATACCGATGGTCGGCCACCCCCCTTGAGTCAGCGCGATCAGCGTGCCGAAGATCGGCCGACCGGCAATGAAGCTGCGGGTGCCGTCGATCGGATCGAGGATCCACACCCGTTCGGCATCCTCGCGCACCGACCCATATTCCTCGCCAATGATGCCGTCGCCCGGACGCTCTTTTTCCAATATCGCGCGGATCGCGGCCTCCGCCGCGCGATCGGCTTCCGTCACCGGCGATTTGTCCGCCTTATATTCCATGTCATAGCGGGCGCGGAAAAAAGGGCGGATCGCCGCGCCAGCGGCGTCGGCAAGGCGGTTGGCAAGGGCCAGGTCATCGCGGGTGGTCATCCCCTTCGCCTAGCGGCTGCGCGGCCTTTACGCTAGACTGCGTGCCAATGGAGAAGGAGGGAAAAATGCCCGGTTCGCCTGTAATCCCATGCCTGCGCTATGCCGACGCCCCTGCCGCGATCGACTTTTTGTGCGACGCCTTCGGTTTCGTGCGACACGCCATCTATGCCGATGATGCCGACCCGACCATCATCCATCATGCCCAACTGGTGCTCGGCGCTGGCATGATCATGCTGGGCAGCGTGCAGGATATGGCCGCCGAATCGCTCTACACCTGGTCCACTGCGCGCGATTTGGGCGGGATCACCGGATGCGTCTATGTGGTGGTGCCCGATGTCGATGCCCATTGCCTCCACGCCCGTAATGAAGGCGCGGTCGTGGTCGATGAGCCGCGCGACAATGACGGCTATCCGGGCCGCGGCTACAGCGCGCTCGACCCGGAAGGCAATGTCTGGAGTTTTGGCAGCTACGATCCCTGGGTTTAAGCCTTCGGCAACCCCGTCACGCTAAGACTCGCGAACAAGGGGGTTGCCCATGGCGCTAATTGGCTGGTTCCTGAGTTTTGTCGCCCTGTTTTCGGGCCTTGCGCTGCGGCAGGACATGCCGGTCGGCGGCGCTGTCACCCTGTCCAATCTGCTGATCGCGCTGGCGGTGCTGGCCTGTCCGATGGTCTGGCAGGACAAGCCGCTCGGCATATCGCGCGGCCAGCGTGTCGTGGCCGCGCTGATCATGATCCTGTCCGTGCCGCTGGTGCTGCTGCCAGCGGGTTAGCATTTCTTGATCCTCCCCTTGCAGGGGAGGTGTCGGGCCGCAGGCCAGACGGAGGGGTGTCGTCCTAACGATAGCTCGACACCCCTCCGTCAGCACTTCGTGCTGCCACCTCCTCTTAAAGGGGAGGATGAGGTACGGCGGAACCCACGTCAGTCGCCAACAAAGTCAATCAAACAGGCTCGACACCGAACTCTCGTCCGCAATCCGCTTTATCGCCTCGCCCAGCAAAGGCGCGATCGGCAAATGGCGGATATGTGCGGCATTGTTGACCGCGTCGGTGCCCTGGATCGAATCGGTGATCACCAGTTCCAGCAGGTCCGACGCCTCGACCCGCGCGACCGCGCCACCCGACAGCACGCCATGGCTGACATAGGCGACCACTTCCTCGGCACCGGCGGCCTTCAGCGCACTCGCCGCGTTGCACAGCGTGCCCGCCGAATCGACGATATCGTCGATCAGCACGCAGAAGCGGCCCTTCACGTCACCGATGATGTTCATTACTTCCGATTCGCCAGCGCGCTCGCGGCGCTTGTCGACGATGGCGAGCGGCGCATTATCCAGCCGCTTGGCAAGCGCCCGCGCGCGCACGACGCCGCCGACGTCGGGCGACACGACCATGATATTGCGATCGCCAAAGCGCGCCTGAATGTCCGCCGACATGACCGGCGCACCGAACAGATTGTCGGTCGGAATGTCGAAGAAACCCTGGATCTGCCCGGCGTGCAGATCGACCGACAGGACGCGGTCGGCGCCCGCCTTGGTGATCAGGTTCGCGACCAGCTTGGCACTGATGGGCGTGCGCGGGCCGGGCTTGCGGTCCTGCCGGGCATAGCCGAAATAGGGGACGACGGCGGTGATCCGCTTGGCCGATGCGCGTTTCAGCGCATCGATCATGATCAGCAATTCCATCAGATTGTCGTTGGTCGGATAGCTGGTGGACTGGATCACGAACACATCTTCGCCCCGGACATTTTCGTGGATTTCCACGAACACTTCCTCATCAGCGAAGCGGCGGACGCTGGCGTCAGTCAGGGGGATTTCGATATAGTCGGCGATGGCGGCCGCGAGCGGCTTGTTGGAATTGCCGGTCATGAGCTTCATGGCCAAGTCCCCCTGCTATTTGGCGGCGTGACGAATTGATGACGCTGCGTGAAAACGCCGCCCCTTTAGCCGCGTCCGTTCCTGCTGGAAAGGCGCTTTTGCGCGTGGCGGCAAAATGCTCTAACGGCCCCGGTCATGACCGACAAACTTGTGATCGCCCTCGCCCAGATGACCCAATCGGTGGGCGACCTTGCCGCCAATGCCGACGCGATGCTGGCATGGCGGGACAGGGCCGTTGGCGCGGACCTGATCGTCTATCCCGAATTGCAGCTGATCGGCTATCCGCCCGAAGATCTGGTGCTGAAACCCGCTTTGGTCGAGCGCGCGAATCAGGAACTGGACCGGCTGGCGCAGGCGACCGCCGATGGTGGCCCCGCAATGCTGGTCGGCACCGTGGTTGCCGCGCATGGAGTCCTGTTCAACGTCGTCGCCCTGCTAGAGGACGGCGCGGTGACGCAGATCCGGCAGAAGCGCGAATTGCCCAATTACGGCACGTTCGACGAAAAACGCCTGTTCGCCCCCGGCCCGCTGCCAGCACCGATCGACTTTCGCGGCGTGAAGATCGGCGTGCCGATCTGCGAGGATATCTGGTTCCCCTTCGTCACCGCGCATCTGAAAAGCGAGGGCGCGGAAATATTGATCAGCCCCAATGGCAGCCCCTATGAGGTTGATAAGGATGATCGTCGCCAAACCATGGTGGCCGGCACGCGGGTGCGCGAAACCGGCCTGCCTCTGGTCTATCTCAACCGCGTCGGCGGGCAGGACGAATTGGTGTTCGATGGCGCGTCCTTCGTCATGAACGCCGATTTCGGCATCGCCCAGCAGTTGCCGGACTGGGAAGAGGCGCTGGTGCTGACCCAGTGGGAAAAATGGGACGGCCAGTGGGTGTGCCTGCCCGGCGACTGCCATATCCCCGACGAACGGCCCGCCGATATCTATAACGCGATGGTCCTGGGCCTGCGCGACTATGTGAACCGCAACCGCTTTCCCGGCGTGGTGCTGGGCCTGTCCGGCGGGATCGATTCGGCGCTGTCCGCCGCCGTCGCGGTCGATGCATTGGGCGCAGACCGGGTATGGTGCGTGATGATGCCGTCGCGCTTCACCAGTCAGGAGAGCCTTGACGATGCGGTCGAATGCGCGCGCCTCCTGGGTGTGCGTTACGACACCATCCCCATCGAACCGGCGGTCGGCGCGTTCGACACGATGCTGGCAAGCGTATTTGCGGAGCGGCAGCGCGACCTGACCGAGGAGAATATCCAGTCGCGTATCCGCGGCGTGACGCTGATGGCGCTGTCCAACAAATTCGGCCACATGCTGCTGACCACCGGCAACAAGAGCGAGATGTCGGTCGGCTATGCCACCATCTATGGCGACATGGCGGGCGGCTATTCGGTGCTGAAGGACGCCTATAAGACCACCGTGTTTGACCTGTCGCGCTGGCGTAACGAGAATGTCCCGTCGCTGGGCGAAGGCTTTGGCCCCACCGGCCCGGTCATGCCCGAACGGGTCATCACCAAGCCGCCGAGCGCCGAACTACGCCCCGATCAGCGCGACGATGACAGCCTGCCACCCTATGAGGTGCTGGACCCGATCCTCTACGGCCTGGTCGAGGAAGAATTGTCGGTCGACCAGCTGGTCGCGCGCGGGTTCGAGCGCGAGACGGTCGCGCGGATCGAGCGGCTGCTCTATGTCGCGGAATATAAACGCCGCCAGTCGCCCCCCGGCGTAAAACTGGGCAGCCGCAACTTCGGCCGCGACCGCCGGTATCCGATCACCAATGCGTTTAGAACATTATGATTTCCCCGTTCGCCCTGAGCGAAGTCGAAGGGTCAAGCTGAGCGTAGCGAAGCCACTTCGCTCCGCTCAGTGGATGGCTTCGACTTCGCTCAGCCCGAACGGATTTAGGATTAACCCATGACCGTCATCACCCGCTTCGCCCCCTCACCCACTGGCCACCTCCATGTCGGCAATATCCGCGCCGCGCTGCATAACTGGCTGTGGGCGCAAAAGAGCGGCGGGCAGTTCCTGCTGCGGCTCGACGATACCGATCTTGAACGCTCGCGCCCCGAATATGCCGATGCGATCCGCGCCGACCTGCAATGGCTCGGCCTCCACTGGGACGCCGAAACCAAACAGTCAGACCGCTTCGCCCTCTACGAAGCCCGGTTTGAAGCGCTCAGGGCGTCGGGCCACGTCTATCCCGCTTACGAGACGAGCCAGGAACTCGACCTCCGCCGCAAGGTCTTGCTGGGGCGCGGCCTGCCGCCCGTCTATGATCGCGCCGCGCTGACGCTGACCCCGGACCAGATCGCCACTTACGAGGCCGAAGGCCGCGCGCCCCACTGGCGATTCAAGCTGGACCATGACCAGCCGATCGTCTGGACCGACCTCATCCGCGGCGACCAGCGTTTCGACCCCAAATTGCTGTCCGACCCGGTCATCCGCCGCGCCGATGGCAGCTGGCTCTACATGCTCCCCTCGGTCATCGATGATGTCGACATGGGCGTCACCCACGTCCTGCGCGGGGAGGATCATGTCTCCAACACCGCGACCCAGATCCAGATGTTTACAGCGCTCGGCGCGGCACTCCCCGCCTTTGCGCATGAAGCGCTGCTGACGGGCAGCGAGGGCAAGCTGTCCAAGCGGCTGGGATCGCTCGGCGTCGCCCATTTCCGCGAAATCGGGCTGGAGCCAGCCGCCATCGCCTCGCTGCTGGCGCGGCTGGGGAGCAGTCAGCCGATCGAGCCATTTGCGGACATGCAGCCCCTGATCGACAGTTTCGACTTTGCTCATTTCGGCCGCGCGCCCGCCCGCTTCGATGAAGGCGAACTTGCGACCCTCAACCAGAAGATCGTCCACCTATTGCCTTATGAGGCGGTCGCCACCCGCCTGCCCGAGGGCATGGACGCTCCGGCCTGGGACGCCATCCGCCCCAATCTGGAGACGGTCGCCGGTGCCGCCGACTGGTGGCGGATCGTCACCGGCCCCGTGGATGCGCCTGCACCCGAAGCAGAAGATCGCGACTTCCTCGCCAGCGCCCACCGCATCCTGACCGACGCCCCGTTCGACGCCGACATCTGGCGCACCCTGACATCAGCGCTGAAGGACGAAACCGGCCGCAAGGGCAAGACGCTGTTCCTCCCCCTGCGCCGCGCACTCACCGGACTGGATCATGGCCCGGACATGGGACAATTGCTCCCGCTGATCGGCCGGGACGAAGCCCTAGCCCGCCTTCAGGGCTAAGGACGGCGCGACCGTCTCAGCCGCGCATCGACTCCAGCGCTTTACCCACGGCGGCAATGCCTTCGGGCGCGGCGGCAAAACCCATATGGGTGCAATCGACCTCGATCGCGCTGTCCCGCTCCCCGCTGCGGCCCTTGGCGCATTCGGGCAGGATCACCCCATCGCGCCGCGACCAGAGCGCGACCGTCGGCACGGGTGGCTTGGCTTCGCGCGTACAGGGAAAGGGCGGGCGGTCGACCGGCATGCCCGACACCAGCTGATAGAGCCGCCAGGCATGGTTGGCGCGCGGGTCGCCGGAAAAGGGCGTGCCCATCGTCACCACGCCGCCAACCTTGGCCGCCGACAATTTGGCATATTCGCGCGCATAAAGCCCGCCCAGACTCCAGCCGACCAGTGTCACCGGCCTGCCCGTCGATCGCCGAATCTCGTCTACCCGGCGGTCGATGGCCTCCAGACTATCCGCCTTCGGCCCGTAATTGCGGCCCTGACCCCAGTGATGGGCGTCAAACCCGGCCCTGTTCAGGATCGCGCGCATCGGCTCCATCCGCGCGTCCGACGCCAGCAGGCCGGGGATCAGCAGTACCGCGCGACCATCACCCCGGATATTCTGCGCCAGCGCATCGGCCTGCGCCCGCGTGCGTGCCAGATCAAAGGGGAGTGCCATATTGCCGACCAGATGCTGGACCGATGGCCGGGCGACAGCACGCGGGCCAGACGCGAGGCGATCCTTCCAGAAAGTGGTGACGGCAGCATAAGGTGGCACGACGACAAAATCCCTTTGACCCGAAGGCAAAGATGACAATGTCGTGACAAACGCGGTCCGCGTCCATCGGTTTCATCGCGGCAGAGAAACTGTTTATCGCAATATTGGATCAGGGTGCCAGCGGCGACGTCTGCGCGACCGGTGCGCCTTCGGCGCTGCGCAACACGCGCGGCTCCAATATGGCCGCCGTCTCGATCAGGTCAAGCGCACGGCGCGCCTCCAGATAACGGCGGGCCAACTGGATCCAGCGATCCGCGACCGCACGGCCCGGCAGCCGCTCCACCTCCGCCAACGCGGCATTGACCCGCCCGCCGTCGAGATAATGAATCGCCCGGTCAAATCCCTCCTGCGGGCGCGGCGAAGGGGTCGAGGCCCGGCGGATCGTTACCAATTCGCGCGCTTCATGCTCAATCGCGGTCCACCAGCTCGCATCGGCAGGCGGGGTCGTTGCCCGGTCGCCAATGTCGATCAGCCCGGAGCGCAGGTCGGCCAGCGTCACCGGCTCCCGCGCGGCATTGATGATGGTCGCAACCGCGCGCGGCTGGGCCTGGCCAAAGCGCAGCCGCAACTGCCCCTCGACATAGCCGAGCGGCGCGCCGCTATCGAGCGCCCGGCGCGCAGCAAAGGCGACCAGCAGCCCTTCAGCCCGCGCGGCATTGCCCGATGCCGCCTGCGCCTCCACGGTGATGCGGGTCAGCCGCTCTTCCAGCTGTACCACCCGCGCGTCGAGCATCTGCGCCGCGTCAGCGCTGAGCGGACGCTGCGCCAGAGTGGGCGCGATACTTCCCAGCAGCGGCGCAACACTGGCCGCCTGCGGCTGCGGATCGCCCCAGCGGCGCTGGATCTGCGGCCATGCCCAGACGGTGACGGCAACCCCCACGGCAAAGGCCAGAAGGATCAGGATCAGCAGCGGCACCATGCTGCGCCGCCGCGCGGGAGGCGGGGTCGGGGTCATGCTGCCAAGGCCGTCCTCGTCGCTCATGCTGCCCCTTTCGCCGTTCATAGCCCCGATCCTTCGCACAAACGAACGACAAGGGCCAGCATGTCGTCATCGCGTGGCTGGGCCGGCGCAGTCCCGCTGGCCCAGCCCGCGCCGCACGCCGCCAGAGCCGTCGGACTGATGGCGACGATATGCAATCCGGCCCGCGCAGCCATCGGGACTTGCGCCGCCAGCCGCTCCCCCGCACGCGGCGAATGGACCAGCAGCACCGTTCCCGGCACCGCGTCACACAACAAGGCCGGGTCAGGCGGCAGGCTGGTCATGCTATACACGGCGATCCGCGTGACATGCAGCTGTCCCGTCTCCATCGGCGCAACCGTCGTGCCTGCCAGATGCAGCACGGCGCGATGACCGTCAGTTGCGATCTGTGCCGCGATGGCGCTGGCGTCGCCATCGCCCGCGACCACGCGATCAAATCCCTGCGCCTGCAAAGCCGTCGCCGTCGCGCTGCCGACGGCATAAGCGGGCAACCCGCGATACGCCGCCAGCGCTGGCCCCGCCAGCCGCGCCGCATGGGCGCTGGTCATCAGCAGCGCGTCGAAGTTCCCGGCCAGCGGCGCTTTCCACTCCAATGCCTGCGGCGCGAACAGCGGATGCACCACCGCCTCCAGCCCCAGCCGCGCCATGGCCTGCGCCGTCCTGCCCGCCCCCGGTTCGGGCCGCAGGATCAGAACCCGCCTCACGCCTCGAACAGGGATCGCAGCGCCGGACTGGCCCGGTCGAGCAGGCGGCGACCCATCGCCTGCGCGGCATCCCGGTCCTGCGGGTCGATGCGGGCGTCCTCGCTCACCGTTTCCTGCCCGTTCGGACTGATAATCTCCGCGCGCAGGTGCAACCGATCGCCATCCACCAGCGCCAGCGCCGCGATCGGCGAATGGCAGGTGCCGCCCAGCCCCATCAGCAGGTTACGCTCGGCCATGACGCAATCGAACGTGTCACGATCACTGATCGCCGCCAGCACCGCCAGCACCGCGTCATTGTCCGCCAGCGCCTCTATCCCCACGGCTCCTTGTGATGGCGCCGGCAGCATCATATCGATCGGGATGGTCACACCGACATCGCCCTGCCCCAGCCGGTCCAGCCCGGCCGCCGCCAACAGGGTCGCATGGACATCCCCCGCCGCCAGCTTGGCCAGCCGCGTCGCGACATTGCCCCGGAACAGCGTGATGGTGGCGTCAGGGCGTAGCCGCGTCACCTGCGCGGCGCGGCGCGGCGAGCTGGTCCCGACGACCGGATTGGCGGGCAACGCGTCGAAACTGTCGGCCCCCACCAGCCGGTCACGCACATCGGCGCGCGGCAGCATCGCGGCGATACGGATCGCGGAGGGGCGCAGCGTCTCCACATCCTTCATGCTGTGGACCGCAAAATCTATCTCGCGCTCGACCAGCGCCCGGTCCAGTTCCTTGGTCCATAGCGCCTTGCCGCCAATTTCGGCGAGCGCCCGGTCCTGTATCCGGTCGCCACTGGTCTGCACGGTGACGATCGCCACGGCGCCATCGGGCCAGCCATGGGCATCGCACAAGGCGCGGGCGGTCATGCGGGCCTGGGCCAGCGCAAGGGGCGAACCCCTGGTGCCGAGGCGCAACGGTCGTTCGGACAAAATCATATGCGGCTTGCTCTAATGACCACGGGCATTAGATGGAAGCGACAATGACAATCATCCTCGGCCTGGAATCGAGCTGCGATGAAACCGCAGCGGCGCTGGTGACGGCCGACGGGCGGATTCTTGCGCATCGCCTCGCCACGCAGGAGGAGGCGCATCGCCCCTATGGCGGCGTCGTCCCCGAAATCGCCGCCCGCGCCCATGTCGAGGCGCTCAGCCCCCTGATCGAAGCCGCGCTGGCGGATGCGGAGATGACGCTCGATCAGGTCGATGTGATCGCCGCGACCGCGGGGCCGGGCCTGATCGGCGGGGTCATGGTCGGGCTGGTGACCGCCAAGGCGCTGGCCCATGCGGCGGGCAAGCCGCTGATCGCGGTCAACCATCTGGAGGGCCACGCCCTCTCGCCGCGCCTGTCCGACCGGACGCTGCAATTTCCCTATATGCTGCTGCTGGTGTCGGGCGGCCATTGCCAGATTTTGCTGGTCCGCGGCCCCGGCGACTATGCGCGGCTGGCCACCACCATAGACGATGCGGCGGGCGAGGCGTTCGACAAGACCGCGAAACTGCTGGGGCTGGGCTATCCCGGCGGCCCGCAGGTGGAGAAGGCCGCGACGCAGGGCGATCCCAAAGCCGTTCCCCTGCCCCGCCCGCTGCTCGGCACGGCGGAACCGCATTTCTCCTTTGCAGGCCTCAAAAGCGCGGTCATGCGCGCGGTCCAGTCCGGCCATCATTCGACCCCCGACATCGCGGCCAGTTTCCAGCAGGCGGTCATCGACTGCCTGATCGACCGCACCCGCCGTGCGCTTGGGCAGGCGGACGGCATCACCGCGCTGGTCGTGGCCGGTGGCGTCGCAGCCAATCAGGCGATCCGTAGGGCGCTGGAAAAGCTGGCGGCAGACCATGGCCTGCCCTTTGTCGCGCCGCCGTTATGGCTCTGCACCGATAATGCTGCCATGATCGCTTGGGCGGGAGCGGAGCGCTTTGCCGTGGGACTGATCGACGACCTGACCGTTCCCGCCCGGCCGCGCTGGCCGCTCGATCCGGCGGCAGAAAAGGCGCGCGGCGCCGGGGTGAAAGCATGAAGGCTGGAGTCATCGGGGCGGGCGCATGGGGCACGGCGCTGGCGCAATTGCTGGCCGCCGACGGGCAGGCCGTGACGCTGTGGGCGCTGGAGACCGATGTGGTCGATGCGATCAACGGCGCGCGGGAAAATCCGCTCTATCTGCCCGGCATCACACTGGCCCCGTCCATCCGTGCGACCAGCGCGATGGCCGACCTTGGCGACTGCGACATGCTGCTGGTGGTCAGCCCGGCCCAGCATTTGCGGAGCGTCGTGGCCCAGGCACCCGCCGGCGTGCCGCTGATCCTCTGTTCCAAGGGAATAGAGGCGGGCACCGGCCTGCTGATGGGGGAAGTGGCCCGTGCAGCGCAGCCGACATCGCCCATCGCCGTCCTGTCCGGCCCGACCTTCGCCCATGAAGTGGCCAAAGGATTGCCGACCGCGATCACATTGGCGTGCGACAATGCCGTGCTGGGCGCACAACTGGCAGCGCGGATCGCCCGCCCGGCTTTCCGCCCCTATCTGTCCGACGATGTAACCGGCGCGGAAATTGGTGGCGCGGTCAAGAATGTGCTGGCGATCGCGTGCGGCGTAGCGGACGGCGCGGGGCTGGGCCTTAATGCCCGCGCGGCGCTGATCAGCCGGGGCTTTGCCGAAATGACGCGCTTTGGCCTGGCACGCGGCGCAAGGGCGGAAACGCTGGCCGGGCTGTCGGGGTTGGGCGATCTGGTGTTGACCTGTTCGTCCACCAATTCGCGCAACTTCTCGCTGGGCCAGGGTCTGGGCGAAGGCCGCAGCGCCGCTGACCTGCTGTCCAACCGCCGCACCGTGGCCGAAGGCGCGTTTACCGCCCCGGTGCTGCGCGATGCCGCGCGGGCAGCGGGGGTAGAAATGCCGGTGGTCGAAGCCGTCTGCGCCTTGCTGGCCGATGCCGCGCCGCTCGGCACCGTGATCGACGCGCTGCTCGCGCGTCCGTTGCGGCCCGAATAAGCCGTCGCGCACCCGCACCATCATGGCTACATTCCAGTCATCAGACGGGACGACAGAGGGGAGTCGATTGACCGCACAGCTTCCTGCGTCGAAGGACGAGGATGACATCGCCGCCCTGGCCAAGGGCGGGCGGACCAATGTGTTCGGTTTCCTCCTTCGCCTGGCGGCACGGCTGCCCTTCCTGTTCATCGCAGGCCGGGTCTATGGAGCCGAAACGCTGGGCCGCTTCGCATACGCCGTGCTGGTGGTCGAATTTGTCGCGCAATTGGCGACGCTCGGCCTGAAACGCGGGCTGGCGGGTGCGCTCAGCCAGACCGAACGGCCCCACGCCCATGTCGTCACGGACGCGATGCTGGTGACGATGATCGCCGCGCTGCTGGGCGCAGGCCTGCTGGTCGCCTTTCCCCAGGCGATGTTTCCCAATAGCGGCATTAACGGCCTCGACCGGCTGCTGGCGCTGATCGTCATTGCGGTTGCCGGGTCGGACGTAGCGCTGGCCGCCTGCGCCTATAAATTCGATGTCGGCGCGACCGTGCGGGCGCGGTCGATCATCGAACCCTGGGCGATCAGCATCGGTGCCTTTGCCTTTGCCTTTTATTCGACCCGCGACGGACTGATCCTGTCCTATGCCGTATCGATGATCGCCGCCTTCATCGCCTCGATCATCCCGATGGCGCGCCATTATGGCCTGCCGGTCGGCTGGCGGCCCGATGCCGGGCGGCTGTGGCGGCTGGCGCGGCGCAACCTGCCTCTCGCCGCTGCCGACGGGGTGGAATGGGGATCGCGGCGGCTGGACATGGCGATATTGGGCCTGTTCGTCAGCCCGGCGGTGATCGGCATCTATTATATCGCGCAGCAGGTCGCATCGCTGCCGCAGAAACTCAAGACCAGCTTCGACCCGATATTGGGTCCGGTCATCACCCGCAATCTGGCGGAGGGGAATATGGCCGCGATTGCGCGGCAGGTCAGCCAGGTCGGCTTCTGGATCATCGCGGCGCAGGCGGGGATAGCGCTGGCGCTGGGGATACCGGGCGAAGCGGTGATGGGGCTGGTCGGCCCGCATTTCGTCAGCGGCACCGGCGCGCTCGCCTTCCTGCTGATGGCCGAAGTGATCGCTGCGACCGCGGTCGTCAGCGAATCGGCGCTGGTCTATATCGCCCGCCACCGCAACCTGATGATCTCGCTCGGCATGATCGGCTGCCAGGCCGCATTCAGCTTCGCGCTGATCCTGCTCGCGCGCCGGCTCGACCTGCCGGTCATGGCGGTTGCCGCCGCCCCGGCGCTGGCGCTGTGCCTGGCGCTAGCGGTCGGTGCCATCGTCAAGGCCAAGCTGCTGGCACGGCTGCTCGATGCGCCGATCAACGCCTGGCGCTGGCCCCTGCTGAGCGCGGCAGGTGTCGCCTGCATCGTCGGTGCCGCTTTCGTTGCCCTGCCGCCCAGCCTCGAATGGGTCGAACTGGTCGTCGGCGTCTGGGCGATATTGGGCGCTTATGGCGTGGTCATCTGGCGCTGGGGCTTTGGCCCCGATGACCGCACCCTGTTCCGCAAGCAGAAGGCAGACTGATCAGGCGAACAGTCTGTCGCGGATCACGCCCAGATCATCCTCCGGTCGTGCGCCCCAGTGCGAAATCACCTCGGCCGCCGCCGCTGCGCCCAATGCCAGGCAATCGGCCACGCTGCGCCCGTCAATATGGGCAGCGAGGAAGCCGGCGGCGAACAGGTCGCCAGCGCCGGTCGTGTCGATGATTTGCGCGACCGGCGCAGCAGGCGCTTCGCAACGCACGCCATCAACGATCGCGACCGCACCCTTTTCGCTGCGGGTCGAGACCAGCACCGGCACCTTGGCCGCAATCGCCGCCACGGCCTTGTCGAAATCGTCGATCTGCGCCAGCGACTGGATTTCGCCCTCATTGGAAAAGAGGATGTCGATCTGGCCATGGTCGATAAGGTCGATGAAGTCGGCGCGGTGGCGGTCGATCACGAAATTGTCGGACAGGGTGAAGGCGACCTTGCGCCCGGCCCCCCGCGCCGCATCGATCGCCGCCCGCATGGCCGCACGCGGCTGCTCCGGGTCCCACAAATAGCCTTCGAGATAGAGGATGCCGGCCGAGCGGATCATATCCAGGTCCAGCGCGGCCTCCGGCAGAAATTGCGAGGCACCCAGAAACGTGTTCATCGTCCGCTGCGCATCTGGCGTGACGAGGATCAGGCAGCGGGCGGTCGGCACATCGCCGGTCATGGCGGGCGTGTCGAAACGGATGCCGATCGCACGCACGTCATGGCTGAACACCGCGCCCAGCTGATCGTCATTCACCTGGCCGATAAAGCCGCATGTCTTGCCCAGCGCGGCGAGGCCCGCCAGCGTGTTGGCGGCCGACCCGCCGCTGATTTCCTTGGCCTGTCCCATGTCGGCATAGAGGCTTTCCGCCATGTCGGCGTCGATCAACTGCATCCCGCCCTTGGTCAGCGCATGTTCGGCAAGGAAGGCGTCATCGCTGCGCGCGAGAACATCGACAATGGCATTGCCGATGGCGACGACGTCAAGCGTCGGGGCCGAAACTGGAGCGGAAGCGGTCACGCAAAATCCTTATGGTACGGGGAATGTCAGGCTGCCGTCTCTATCGGCGCGCGTGCGCCCATGCAACAGCGCGCGATTGACGGGCGTCGCGGCAGGCCGGATAATGACCCGATGGTCCTGACCGCCGCGCTGCGCGCCTTCCCGCTGATCTTCCACGCTGCCGCCCGGCGGTTGCTGGTCAAGACATTGCTGCTGACACTTTTGGTCTTTGCCCTGCTGGCGGTGGGGCTGTGGGCGGGGGTCCATGCGCTGCGGCTGCATTATGGCTGGGGCGGCGGCGGCATGGCGGAAGCGGCGGCGACCGCGCTGATCGTTATCGCAGCAGGCTGGCTGCTGTTCCGCGCGACCGCAATGGCAGTGATGGGCCTGTTCGCCGACGACATTATCGCAGCAGTAGAAACGGATCGATACCCGGATGCAGCGGCGGACGCGCGCCCGGTCGGGCTGGCACGCAGCATCCGCTGTGCGCTGGCGTCGGTTGCGCGAACGATCGGCTGGAACGTGCTCGCGTTGCCCGCCTACATCGCGCTGCTGGTGACGGGGGTGGGAACGATCGGGCTTTTTCTGGCGCTCAACGCCTATCTGCTGGGCCGCGATCTGGCCGACATGGTCGAGCCGCGCCATCCGGACCATCCGCCGATCCCGCGTGTCAACCGGTGGCTTCTGGGGCTCGCTTCGGCGCTTCTGTTCCTCATCCCGCTGGTCAACCTGCTTGCGCCGATCTGGAGCGCGGCTATGGCGGTCCACATGCTGCACGGCGTCAGAAGGAAGCCTGTATGAACGCCCCCCGCCTTGCCCTGATCGCGCTGCTGGCGCTGCCGCTTGCCGCCTGTGGTGCGGGCGGCGTGGTGCCGCAAACCGGGATCGCGCCGCCGCCCGCCGGTCCCCCGGCCAGCGCCTTTGGCAAGCCCGGCCCGCTGATGGGCGCGGACGCGCGCGCGCTGACCCAGATGTTCGGCACGCCCCGGCTCGACATTCGCGAAACCACGGTGCGCAAGCTGCAATTTGCCAATGGCCGCTGCGTCCTCGACACCTATCTCTACGCCCCGGCGCGCGGCAAGGAGCCGGTGGTGACCCATGTGGATGCGCGCTCGCCCGCTGGCAGCGACGTCGATCCGGCGGCCTGCGCGACGGCGTTGCGGGCGCGTTAGGCCGACAATCGCCCGATCGCCCACACCGCCGCTTCGGCCACCACCGGATCATCATCGCCCGCCAGCGTCTGCAATCGTCCCAGTAACCGCCCGTCGCCGCTATTCCCCGCTGCAATGGCTGCGTTCCGCACCATCCGATTGCGACCGATGCGTTTGATCGGGGAGCCGGAGAAAATCTCGCGAAACGCGGCGTCGTCGAGCGCCAGCAGGTCGGCGATGGCTGGGGCGGCGAGTTCGGCGCGGCCCAGGAAGGCCTTGTTAGCCGCGGCCGCCTCGGCAAATTTATTCCAGGGACAGACCGCCAGACAATCGTCGCAGCCATAGATGCGATTGCCGATGCCCTCCCGCAATTCGTGCGGGATCGGCCCCTTATGCTCGATCGTCAGATAGGAAATGCAGCGCCGTGCGTCCACGACATAGGGCGACGGGAAAGCGTCGGTCGGGCAGGCCGTCTGGCAGGCGGTGCAGCTGCCGCAATGGTCGACCTCCGGCGGGTCGGGTTGCAGCGCGATTTCGGTGTAGATCGCGCCCAGGAACAGCCAGCTGCCATGCTGGCGGCTGACCAGATTGCTATGCTTGCCCTGCCAGCCCAGCCCGGCCCCCTGCGCCAGCGGCTTTTCCATGACCGGCGCTGTATCGACGAACACCTTGAGCGCGCCGGGCTGCTGCTCCACCAGCCAGCGGGCCAGCGCCTTCAACCCCTTTTTGACGACATCATGATAGTCCCTGCCCTGCGCATAGACCGAGATGCGCGCCCGGTCGCCCACGTCCGCCAGTGCCAGCGGATCGCGCCCCGGCGCATAGCTCATCCCCAGCATCACCACGCTGCGCACGTCGGGCCACAGGCCGTGCGGTGATCCGCGTTGTCCCGCGCGTTCGGCCATCCACAACATGTCGCCATGATGCCCGGCATCAAGCCATTCGCCCAGACGCTGCCCGGCCTGTGGTGCCACGTCGGCGGGCGCAATGGCGCAGGCGGCGAAGCCCAGCGACGCGGCCTGCACCTTCAGGCGGGTTTCCAAGCTTTCCATTTGCGTTGGCATGGGGGAACACTATCAGGAGCGGATGAACGGCGACACTCCGGCCCCGCCCCTCCGCTATGCGCTCGAAGGCCATGGCCTTGTCAAGACATTCGGCAGCTTCCGCGCGGTCGACGGCGTCGACATCGCCGTGCCTGCCGGGTCGATCTATGGCGTGCTGGGACCCAATGGCGCGGGCAAGACCACGCTGCTGCGCACACTGCTGGGCATTATCGACCCGGACGAGGGGGTGCGGTCGCTGCTGGGCGACACTGCGCCGCTGCGGATGGCGCGGCAGGTGGGCTATCTGCCGGAGGAACGCGGGCTGTATCCGTCGATGAAGGCGTTTGAAGCGATTGCCTTCATGGGCGCGCTGCGCGGATTGCCGCTGAAAATAGGGCGCGAACGGGCGCGGGCGATGCTGGAGGGGCATGGCATGGGCGGCGCGATCGACAAGCCGATCCGCCAGCTGTCCAAGGGTATGGCGCAGACGGTGCAATTGTTCGGGACGATCATCCACGAACCCCGGCTGATCGTGCTGGACGAACCCTTTTCCGGGCTGGACGCGATTAATCAGGAGAAGCTGGAGGCGCTGATCCGCGAACAGGCGCGGCGGGGCGTCACCATCCTCTTTTCCACCCATGTCATCGCCCATGCCGAACGCCTATGCGAGCGGATCGCCATCGTGGCGGGCGGGCGCATACGATTCGAGGGGACGGTGGCCGACGCGCGCGACCGGCTGCGCCCGCAGGTGCGGCTGCGTACCAAGGCAAGCGACGGGGCGTGGCGGCGCGCTTTGCCCGCCGATACGGTGGTGGAGGATGGCGCATGGCATTTCGCCCTGCCCGACGACGGGATCGAGCCGCTGCTGCGCGCATTGCTGGACGGGCAGGCGGGGATTGAGAGCCTTTCGATCGAACGGCCAGGGCTCCACGACGCCTTCGTCGCCATCGCCGGCGAAGCAACCGCGCGCCAGATGGAAGAGGCGCAGGCGCGGGAGCAGGACGCATGAGAGAGATGATACGCGCCGCTCTGGTCATCGCCCGGCGGGATTTCACCGCGGTGGTGCTGTCGCGCACCTTCATCCTGTTTCTGCTGGGACCCTTGCTGCCGATCCTGATCGGCATGGTGTTTGCGGGCTTAGGCGAGAAAATCACCAGCACCGACCTGCGCCCGATGGTCGGCATCGCCATGCCCGCGAGCGAGGCGGCACGGCTGGAACGCGCGCACCAGCGCCTGACCGAACGTATGGGGGATCAGGCGCTGGTCCGGGTGCGGCGGGTGCCGCTGACCCCGGCACCGCGCGAGCAACTGGCACGGCCCGATTCGGCGGTGGTGGCGATCCTTTCGGGCTCGGTGGCGCACCCGATCTTGACCGGCAAGCCCGACGATCTCGACAAGATGCAGGGCGATCTCAGCCTGATCGCCAGCGCGGCGCAGGCCGAACATACGCTGCGGCTGGTGCGGGTAGAGCGGCAGGAAGTCGCGACCAGCCTTGGCGCACAGGCGCAGGCGCGGCTGCTGATCGGCCGGGTGGCGCAGGTCGTCATGTTCTTCCTGACGATCCTGCTGGCGGGTATGATCCTGTCCAATCTGGTCGAGGAAAAGACCAACAAGATCATCGAGATATTGGCTGCCGCCGTGCCGATCGACGCGATTTTCCTAGGGAAACTGATGGCGATGCTGGCGATGAGCTTTGTCGGCATCGCCTTTTGGGGCGGGACGGCCTTTGCGATCTTCCTGGCGTTGCATGGGTCCGCTTCGGGCCTACCAGCGCCCGCGGTCGGCTGGCCGATCTTCCTGATCCTCGCCGTGCTGTATTTCGCCATGGCCTACACGCTGCTGGGGTCTTTGTTCCTGGGGATCGGCGCGCAGGCGGCTACGGTGCGGGAGGTGCAGACGCTCAACATGCCGGTGACCATGGGGCAGATGCTGATCTTCTTCTTTGCGAGCTACGCCGTCGACCATATGGGATCGCCCGCGGAGGTGGCCGCGACGATATTCCCGTTCAGTTCGCCCTTCGCGATGATCGCGCGGGCAGCGCAGGATGATGCGCTGTGGCCGCATCTGCTGGCGCTGGTCTGGCAGGCGGCGTTCGTGGCGCTGATCATCCGCGTGGGCGTGCTGCTGTTCCGCCGTCATGTCATGCAGTCGGGCGGGCGCTGGTGGAAAAATCTGTTCAGGAACACGACAGGCTGAGGGGTGTTCAAGGACATCATGAACCGGCGACTTTTCCTGGGTGGCGTGACGACCGGCGCGGTAGCGCTGGGCTGGTGGCGGCTGGGCCTTGATCGAGCGGAGGCCGCCTATCCTTTTGCCTTGAGCGATGCGGAGTGGCGCAAGCGGCTCTCCCCGCTCGCCTATAATGTGCTACGCAAGCAGGCGACCGAACATCCCTTCACCAGTCCGCTCAACAAAGAGCATCGGGCCGGGATTTTCGCCTGTGCCGGATGCGGGCAAAAGCTGCTCAGTTCCAAAACCAAATTTGACAGCGGCACTGGCTGGCCGAGCTTCTATGCGTCGCTACCCAAGGCGGTCGGCACCAACCGCGACTTCGACCTGGGCTATCCCCGCACCGAAGTCCATTGCGCGCGCTGCGGCGGGCATTTGGGCCATGTTTTCGATGACGGCCCCAAGCCCACCGGGCTGCGCTATTGCATGAACGGTGTGGCGCTCAGCTTCGTGGCGGCCTGATCCGGTAGATTTTGAGCGGGCCTTTGGTCGGCAGTGGTTCCAGCCAGTTTGGCGTCGCGCCGCGCGCCAGTTGGGCGGCCAGACCCTTACGGTTAGCTTGCCCATAGAGGCGATATTCGTTGAGGCCGTCGCAGATCACGACATAGCGCGCGCTGGTTGCGCCGATGACCGCGCGGGACCGATCGGGCGCATCGGCAAAACCCTCGATCACCGCCGTAATCCCCGCCGCATTGCGATGATGGGCTGTGCCGATAACGCTGTGGCGGGTCTGGACGAGGATGTCGGGGCCAAGATCAATCGGTGCGAACAGGGTGGTGGGCGGCAGGGTGCGCAATGGGGCCAGCACGCTGGCCGCCCGACAGTTTGCGCTGGCCTTCTTCGCCGGTTCGGGCGTGGCGGCGATCGCGACCCAGAGCGCGCACAGGCCCGCCGGGGTCAGCAGCACCAGCGCGACCGACCCGAATATCCGCACGATTGCGCTGGCCGATGCCTGCACCCGGCTGAACAGCGCGATCAGCAGCCAGGCGGTGCCGGGCAGCGCCAGCAGATGCGCCACCGATACGGCGCGCATCACCATGATCGCCACCAGCATCGCCCCGGTCAGCAATAACGCGAGTGTCAGCCAGCGCATCCGCGCCGGGCCGCTTGCACTGCGCGCTGCCAGCAATGTGGCGATCAGGCCGAGCAAAGACGGCAGCAGGATAACGCCTGCCATCGACCAGCTCTGTTCCCAGATCGGTCGCCCTTCCATGACCTGCAAATACCAGAGCTTGTAGGCCAGCGGACCCAGCGCCGCGAAGGGATCGCCCGACAGGCAAGGCCCGCCAGTCAGCGCGAAAGTCACCAGCGCCGCACCGCCGCCGATTGCGGCGACAAGGAAGCGGCGCAGCGGGGTGGACGGGCCAATCAGGCGCGCAGCCAGAAGCGTTGCAACGGCCAGCGCTACCAAGGGCCAGACATAAACGAAGGAGAGCGCATCGCAGTGGCGCGCCAAAACCGCAGAGGGACCACGCAGCAGCATCAGCGGTATCAGCGCGGCACCGCCAATGGCGACAGTGAAACCGACATAGCGCGGCGTTTCTGCCCGGTCGATCCAGTGGCGCAGGGCAAAGACTGCGGCAAACAGCGCGGCATAGGGCAGGCCTTCGCTCGAAATCTGGAGCCAGAGTGCCAGCGCCAGCCCCCCAACGATGCCGCCGCGCGCCGCGCGGGCGTCCGTCGCGCCGCACAGCGCCAGCGCCGCCGCAATGATCTGCCAGCCATGATGGTCGATCCGCAACGGCGTGAACTGGACGAGGATTGAGGGTGCAGTCAGCAGCAATGCGACCGCCAGTAGCGCAATCCCCGCCCCTGCAATCCGTTTCGCCGCGATGAACAAGGCGCTCGTCAGCCCGCCCAGCAACAGGAGTGGTACGATCACGCAGGCCAGCAATTCCGCCGTCGCCATGCCTGTCAGCGGGCTCAGTAGCAGGATCAGCGCTGCGATGGGCATGTCGACGATCCGCGACCAGTGCATCGGGCCGCCGATGGGCGGGTTCACCCTATGCTGGCTGACGTCCCAAAAGGCCTGTCCGCCGATCCAGTCACGCACCTGCGCCAGCCGCATCGCGTCATCGGGATCGCGAAAGCCGAGCGTGGCGAAATCACCATGGAACAGCCACAGCATCGCCGCGCTGCATAGCAGCCAGGCGAGGAGCGCCAGCAGCGCCACCCGCCTGCCATCAGGCGCGGGCAAAGACGCCATATTTGCGGATCGCATAGACGGTGAGGAAGCTGACCGGCACGGACAGCAATTTGGCGAAGGTCGGCGTAAAGCCGACCAGGCTCAGTCCGCCAACCATGGCAAGGGTAATGCCCATGCCCAGCAGGGCGCTGGCCACGAACCCGGCGCGCTGCGCATGGGTCGGGCCGGTGCCGGTATCGAATACGAAGCGGATGCTGATCGTCCAGTGGACGACGAGGCCGATGGCATAGCCGCCGAACGCCGCCAGCATCGGGGCCGCGCCGACATGGTCGAGCATCAGGAAAAGCGCCATGTCGCTGGACAGCGCACAGATGCTGGCCAGCAGATAGCGGGCGAACATCAGTCGTGCGACCAGCACCATCAATACGCGCACGGGATCAGGCGGCCTTCAGGCGGGACGGCACGGCGCGGGTGCTGGCCAGCGCTGTCTGCGCATCGGCATCCTGGCCTTCTTCGCCGGCCTCATGATATTCGGCATCTTCATTGACCGACCAGACGTCATGGACGCGCGCGCCCGCGACGATATTGCGGACGGTCAGCATCGCCGTCATCATCGCATGGTCCTGATTATTATAGCGGTGCATCCCGTTGCGCCCGACCATGTGCAGCGTCGGATAGCGCGCCTCCAGTTCGGTGCGCATCGCCAGCACATTGGCGGCATAGGCGTCATCATAGACCGGATAGGCCTTTTCCTGCCGCACCACCGCGCCGCCAACGACATCGTCGGGGTTGCAGAGGCCCAGCAGCGCCATTTCCTTCGTCGCCAGCGCGACCAGATCCGCGTCGGACGAGGCCCAGAGGCCATCGCCTTCGAAGCAAAAATATTCCAGCCCCACACAGGCAAGCGTCGGGTCCGGCACCATTTCGGGCGACCAGCTGCGGAAATTCTGGATGCGGCCGACCTGCACCTTGCTGTCGTGGATATAGATCCAGTTGTCGGGGAAAATATCCTCCCCCTTCACCATCAGCGCGACGGTCAGGAAGTCGCGATATTTAAGATCCATCGCTTCGGGCAGGGTCGCGGGCAGCGGATGGATGCGGCCGGCCAGTTCGCGCATGGGAGCGGACGAAATGACATGAGCGGCGTTGATGACGACCTCACCTTCCGGCCCCTGCGCCACCAGCCGCCAGCGGTTCGTCCCCTGATCCTGCTCCAGCCGTTTGAAACTGTGCGCCATCAGCACCTGATTGCCGCCATCGACCACATGGTCGCGCGCCTTTTCCCACATCATGCCGGGGCCAAGGCGAGGATAGCGGAAGGTTTCGAGCAGCGTCTTGGTCGCCATGCCGTCATTGGGTTTCTTGTTGAGGCCAAGCGAGCGTTTCAGCCCGTCAGTGACTGCGCCCCAGAGCGACAGGCCCTTGATCCGCTGCGCCGCCCAGTCGGCCGACATTTCATCGCACGGCATCCCCCACACTTTCTCGGTGTAGGTTTTGAAGAAGATGGAGAAAAGCTTGTGGCCAAAGGCGTTGACGGTCCAGTCCTGAAAGGAACGGACATTGCGGTTGGGCAGCAGCTTCGCCTTGGCAAAGCTGGCCATGCACAGCGTCGAGCGCCAGACGCCCAGATTCCACAGCGCCTCGAACGCGCGGAGGGGGTAGGAGTAGAATTTGCCCTCATAATAGATGCGGCTCATCCGGGGACGCTGGATGAAGTCATCGGGCAGGATTTCATTCCACAGGTCCACGACCTGCTGCGATTTAGAAAAGAAGCGATGCCCGCCAATGTCGAAGCGGAAGCCGTCCAGTTCCACCGTCCGGCTGATGCCGCCGACATAGACCGGGTCTTTTTCGATCACCGTGACGCTATAGCCCTGCCTGGTCAGCAGATAGGCGGCGGTCAGGCCCGCCGGGCCTGCGCCGATGATGGCGACGTCCACGCTTTGGTCGATACGCGGCATGACAGGCAATTCCCCCGGATGGTCTTTCGTCGCCATGGGAGTGAAGGAAATATTCTAAGGACTGGTTAACGCGCGGTAAGGATCGCACACGAAACGAGCCGCATGACAAAGGGCCGTCCCGCGCGGTGCGAAACGGCCCCCTGCAGTCCCCTTCGTGAGGGGAACCGGGCAGACGCTTAGCCCTGGCGCTGGGCCATGGCGTTGAGGTCGGTGCGCGCGCCGTTGAGCGCTTCACCAAAGCAATTGCGATAATCGTCGCTGACCGGGATGATCGAACCGTTGACGAAACCGCAGACCTGCTTGGCCGCGCGGGTGACGCGATAGTCGGCGCGGCGCAAACCGGCGGTGCTGGCAAGGTTGAGGTCGGCGACCGATACGGCGATCGAACGGGTTTCCGTACCCGAACGGCCATCGACGATCACGTCCATATTGTCATTGCCCGCACTTGCCACGCCGGGCAGCGCAAGAGCCATAGCGGCGGCCAGTGCCACCAGCGTCTTTGCAGTCATCCTGTTTCTCCTGTCGAACATGCTTTTCTAATTGTCCGCCCCACGTCTGACGTGGAAGTAGGGTCATGCTCTAAATAAGCGCACAGGCCGTTGTTGAAAAGAGGCCAGTTGATAAAAAGTGGCAGAAAACCGTTATTTTGCGGATGCGAAGGCTTTTACTTCGCACCCGCGGAGGATTAATGCCGGAAGTGGCGCATCCCGGTGAACATCATGGCGAGACCCGCTTCGTCAGCGGCAGCAATGACTTCATCGTCGCGGATCGAGCCGCCCGGCTGGATGACAGCGGTAGCCCCCGCCTCAACCGCAGCCAGCAAGCCGTCGGCGAAGGGGAAGAAGGCGTCGGAAGCGACCGCCGAACCGATGGTGCGCGGTTCACTCCAGCCAGCTTTTTCCGCGGCGTCCTTCGCCTTCCATGCCGCAATGCGCGCGGATTCGAGGCGGTTCATCTGGCCTGCGCCGACGCCCGCGGTACTGCCGCCCTTGGCATAGACGATAGCGTTGGACTTCACATGCTTGGCGACGGTCCAGGCAAAGAGGCAGTCGGCCAGTTCCTGCTCCGTCGGCTCCCTTTTGGTCACGACTTTCAGCGCATCACGGTCGATCTGGCCATTGTCACGGCTCTGCACCAGCACGCCGCCAGCGATCGTCTTGAGCTGGAGGCCGGGGCGGGCTGGATCGGGCAGGTCGCCGGTCAGCAGCAGGCGGAGATTCTTCTTCTTGGCAAAGATGGCGCGCGCCGCATCATCGGCGTCGGGTGCGGCGACGACCTCGGTGAATATCCCGCTGATCGCTTCGGCGGTCGGGCCGTCGAGCGGGCGGTTGACCGCGATGATGCCGCCGAATGCCGATACGCTGTCGCAGGCAAGCGCGGCTTCATAGGCCTCGATCAGGGTCGCGCCGGTCGCCACGCCGCAGGGGTTTGCGTGCTTGACGATGACGACGGTGGGCGGGCCGTCGCGAAACTCGCTGACCAACTCCAGCGCGGCATCGGCATCGTTGTAATTATTATAGGACAGTTCCTTGCCCTGAATCTGTTTCGCCTGCGCGATGCCATTGGCGGACGGGCCGGTCGGCAGGTAGAGGGCGGCGGACTGGTGCGGGTTTTCGCCATAGCGCAGCGTGGTCGACAGCGTACTGGCGACAGCGAGCGTTTCGGGGAACATCACGCCCTGATCGGCGAAGGCGAACCAGCTGGCGATCATCGAATCATAGGCAGCAGTCGCGGCATAAGCCTTGGCCGCCAGCATCCGGCGGAAGTCGTAGCTGGTCGCCCCACCCTTCTCGTCCATTTCCGCGATCAGCCGGGCATAGTCAGCCGGATCGGTGACGATCGCCACGCTCTCATGATTCTTGGCGGCAGAGCGCACCATCGACGGCCCGCCAATATCGATATTCTCGATAATCTCCGCGCGCTCGGCCCCCTTGGCGACAGTCGCGGCGAAGGGATAGAGATTGACCACCACCAGGTCGATCGCGCCGATGGCATGTTCGTCCATCGACGCCACATGCGCCGGGTTACTGCGCACCGCCAGCAGGCCGCCATGCACCTTGGGATGCAGCGTCTTGACCCGGCCGTCCATCATTTCAGGAAAGCCGGTGAGGTCGGAAATATCCATGACGGTGAGGCCCGCGTCGCGCAGCGCCTTCGCCGTGCCGCCGGTCGACACCAGCTCGACGCCATGCTTCCCCAGCGCCTGCCCCAGTTCGATAAGGCCAGCCTTGTCCGACACGGACAAGAGGGCGCGCTTGATGGGATAGTCAGCGGGAGTGGCGGTCATGAGACAAGGCTTTCTGGTTGCAGGACGACTTTGCGCCGGTCCCTTAAGGGCTGACAGCGCAAAAATACAGCCTCGATGCTTCTATCAACTCTGCATCTTCAAGCACTCAAGCGTTGGTGAAATTAGTTTGAAAAAGATTATCATTATCAATGAAGAAACTGGACATTTTGTGATTGACAACCTAAGTTGTCGCTAACAGCACTCTATAAAGGAAGGGCAATCCGATGAGTCGTGAAAACGCCCATGATCCACGGGCGCTTGCTAACAAAATTTTAGATATCCGTTCAGAGGCAGGTCAGCCTTTGACGATAATGCAACTTATAAAACTAATATACATTTCCGATGGCTGGGCATTGACTTTGCTTGGTCGACCGCTTTCGAGAGAAGTGCCTCAGGCTTGGCAATATGGTCCAGTTTATCCGACCGTATATCGGGCTTTCAGTGGCATCGGCTCTCGACCCGTGGATACGCGGGCATACGTAAAAGGAACATCCGTTCCCATAACGGAAGAAATGGGAAGCGATGAAGAGAATTTAATGCGAGAGGTCGTAGCTTCTTATGGCAAGCTATCCGCATACGCTCTATCCAATCTTACCCATCAACCAAACACTCCTTGGAGCAAGGCGTACGACAAAGGGCTATACACGCCGATAAATGATCAAGACATGCGAGATCACTTTGAGAGTCTAAAAGAGACGCGGCTTGTCAAAAACACCACCGCAGCTTGATTCCATTGCAGCAGCAGCCGCTGCTGCAATGGATGAGGAAAATAACAGATCGCCTTCAGATTCGCGCCTAGATAAAATCGAGCAGCGATTAGCTGATATCGAGCCACTGCTTGAGCAAGCTCAAGCGAACTCCGCTCTAAGCACTGCACTGACAAATTACATCTCGGACTTAAGAGATGAACAGAAATTTTTTAACAAAGCACGCTACGTCGTAGGTGGCGTTGCGCTTGGAGTGATTGGCATCATATCGATACTGTTATTTCTAGCAATTTTTCATTGGCAAAGCCCCTTGCTCAAAGCGACGGCTCCTGTGGTAGCAGCTTTCATTATTTCAATGCTTTCTGGAATGGTGTTCATTGTCAACAGCGTTGCGAAGGGCGTATTCAGATCTACAGTCGAAAGACATGCCGATGGATTTTTACCGCCGGCATTGAGCGAAGCTGAGAAATTATATAGCAGAATGACTGGTAAGGTTGATTAGACTTCACAACGCTATCAAAGCGCCCAACCGATCACAATCGAAGTCGAAACCTCGCCTCACCCCACCCGCTTGAACAGCCACCCAATGCTCGATCCGCCGGGCAGCGCTTCGCTGGTTACGACCAACTGCCTGGTCGGATGTGGCCTGCCGTCGCCGTCGACCCAGAGGCTGTCCTCGACGGTCAGCACGCCGGTGCCGGTGCGGAATTGCCAGAGCGCGCCCATGTCGATACGCAGCAGCGCGCCCTGATTGTCGGCGGTCAGCGTCGGTTCGACGCCGGGGGCGAGGTGGAAGCGCAGCAGGACCGGGCGTTTGGCGGGCTTGCGACGGCGCTGCGCGGGGGTCAGCATATCTTCGCCACGGATTTCCTTGCCGTCGCCGCTGACCAGCAGCAGGCGGCGGTGGACATAGCCTATGCGGCGGACATAGCCGTCATGGGACAGGTCCACCCGACTGCCATTGTCCAGTTCCTGCCGGTTCAGCTCCACTTCGGTAACGCCGCGCCCCAGCGTACCGTCGGGCATCAGCGCGGTGCTGTTGCAATCGTCCAGCACCAGCGTGCTGTGCGCGGCAGTGGTGCGCAGCCCCTGCGCCAGATCGCGCGGTATCCATGCCCCCTCCAGCCCTGCGCCGCCGCAATTGACGATCAGGCGATGGGGGCCATCGCTGATCTCGATCGCACCCGTCGAGGCGCAGCCTGCGTCGGCGAGGCGCGCGACCGGTGGCGGGGCGGCGTCGATCTGCACCACGGTCCCGCCTGCCGCGATCCGCTGATAGCCCCAGTCGCGCGCCTGCCGCAGCGGCCGGGCACGCACCCGGCTGGCCGCGACCACGGCATTGACGATCAGGGGGTCGATCGCGCCCGCACCCTGCCAGCTACCCAGCCCGCCATCGCCATGGATCAGGCCCAGCAGCGCCGGGACGATCCGGGTCAGCCCGTCATTGAGGAAAGCAGGCGCGGTTTCGCGTCTCACGTCATAGACGGCGCGCAGCATGGACAGCGCCATCACCGCCTCCACCTGCGCCAGCGGGGATCGGGAGACGATGCCGCCATCGGGGTAGAAGCTGCTGTCGATCGCGCGCTTAAGACCCGCTTCGCCGAACAATTTGCGTGCCGCGCCGCCGGGCATCAGCATCGAGGCCGCGACGATCGCGCTCCAGCCGACAAGGCGCGGCAGGCCCATCGGTGCCTTGTCAGCTATACGATCCAAATGCCGCGCGGTGCGGGCGATGCAATTGAGGACCAGCGAGCGATAGACCAGATCGCTCGACGAGAGGATCAGCGGCGCATGGGCAGTCCAGAAGAACAGCCGCCAGCCCGCATTGTCCGCGCGCCAGGCCGGTTCGCTGGGGGTTTCGGCATGAGCGACAAGCCATTTGCGCATGACATTTTCAGCGATCGGCGCCGCCTGTTCGCGGCTGGCGGCGCTCGCCAGATCGCGCAGCCAGCGAAAGCTGTGCAGATAGTCGGCAAAGGCGGGGTCGAGGTCGATCCGGGCGAAATCGAGTGTGTCGATAATCTGCTTCTTGCCGCGAAACAGGAAATAGCCCGCGCGGATCGCCTGCCCCGCGCGCGTGTCACCGGGCAATTCGTCATCGGGGACCGCGAGCAGCTTGAGCGGATATTTGCCGCGCAGCTTGCGGCCGTGGATCGGCGTTTTCCAGCTGAGCAGATAGAAATGATTGGCGATCTTCTGCGCCAGCGACAGCCCCTTGTCATCCGCGACGCGGATGAGACGCTTGCCCTGTTCGATGCCGTCATCGCTGCCTTCCGGCGCGGTGGGTTCGGGCGTCTTGCGGGCGGACATGCGCCGGACCTCGTTCACCCGCCCCGCAGCTTCCGGATATTATCGGCATAGGCCGATGGTCCACCGCGGAAAGTTGCGGTGCCTGCAACGAGCACGTCGGCCCCGGCGGCAATCGCCTTGGGCGCGGTGGTGAAATCAATGCCGCCATCGACCTGCAGCCGGATGTCGCGGCCGCTCTTGTCGATCATCTTGCGGATGGCTTCAATCTTCCGCAGCTGATTCCCGATGAAGCTCTGCCCACCGAAACCGGGGTTGACGCTCATGACCAGGATGAGGTCCACGTCGTCGATCAGATAATCGAGCATCTTGGCCGGGGTGCCGGGATTCAGCACCACGCCGGCCTGCACGCCCAGCGACTTGATATATTGGATCGAGCGGTGGATGTGCGGTCCTGCTTCGGGATGGACGGTCAATATGTCCGCGCCCGCCTGCGCAAAGGCGTCGAGATATTGATCGACCGGCGAGATCATCAGATGGACGTCGAACGTCTTTTTCGTGTGCGGGCGCAACGCCTTGACCACCGCCGGGCCGATGGTGATGTTCGGCACGAAATGGCCGTCCATCACGTCGATATGGATCCAGTCGCAGCCCGCTTCGTCAATGGCGCGCACCTCCTCACCCAGACGGGCGAAGTCGGCGGAGAGGATGGAGGGCGAGATGAGGATCGAGGGTGTCATTAACCGTTCGCCTTAGCTATGCCTCCGTCCAAGGGCAACGGGTGATTTGGGGGTGGGGTAGGGAACGCACCCAGACCGCTATAACATCACGAAAATCGTTGGATCGAGCCGGTGGGAAGGGGCCGCGCCATGGGGGAGCATCTGCTTGACGCCGTGCAGGCCGATCACCTCTTGCGCATCGTTCAGCACGGGCGCGGTGATCAGCCGCATGGCGCACTGGCCCATGCCGTCTGCCTGATGAATATCGACGTCCAGGGTGAAGCCACGCTTGTGGCGGATGGCATAGCTACGCAGGCGCTCCATCGCTTCGCGCGAGTCCGGGGCATAAAGCGATACGGACAAAGCGCGCGGCACCGATATATGCCGCTCCAGCCCGAAAATATCATAGACGCCCGCGGTCCAGGTCAGGCTTTCATCGGTCAGGTCGCAATGCCACAGGCCCAGCCCCCGCTCCGCCAGCGCCGCATCGTTGCGCGCCAGCGACGGGTCCAGCATCACCGGGGCGAGATGTTCGCGCAGGTCGTAGAGCGGCCAGCTATGGTGCAGGGGCAAAGGTTCGATCGGACGCACGGCGCACTTTCCTGACGAGGAATGGTCATCCTAAGTGCTTCATGGTTAAGGCTTAGTTTGCTGCCTTGGCAAGACGCGCGATGAAAAATCCGTCCGCGCCGCCCTGGTCCGCCAATGTGTCGGGCAGGGTGCGCAGCCAGCCCCGCGGCGTGGGGGCCATGCCGTCGGGTAATTCATCGACCTGCGCCGGGACAAGCGCGAAGTCCGTGCGCTGGCTAAGGAAGCGGGCGATCTGGTCCTCGCCCTCGGCCTGTTCCAGCGAACAGGTGGCGTAGAGCAGCACGCCGCCCGGTTTCAGCCAGTCGGCAGCACGGGCGAGCAATTCGCCTTGCAGCTCCGCCAGCTCGGCAATCTGGCGCGGGCCGATGCGGTGCAGCACGTCGGGATGGCGGCGATAAATGCCGGTCGCGGTGCAGGGCGCGTCGAGCAGGATCGCATCGACGGGCTCGTCCGGTTGCCACTGGCGCAGGTCCGCCTGCACGACGTCCGCGGGCAGGCCGGTGCGGGTCAGATTTTCGGTCAGCCGCTCCAGCCTCTTTTTCGACTGGTCGATCGCGGTGACGCGCCATCCGGCGGCGGCCAGTTGCATCGTCTTGCCACCAGGCGCGGCGCACAGGTCGAGCACATGGCGGCCCTCCCCTGCCCCCAGCAGGCGCGCGGGGCAGGATGCGGCGACATCCTGCACCCACCACGCGCCATCGGCAAAGCCCGGCAGATCTGGGATATTCGCGCCATCGGGCAGGCGGACATGGCCCGGTGCCAGGCTGACGCCGCCCAACTGTGTCGCCCAGTCAGCGGTGGCGGCAGGATCGCGCAGGCTGACGTCCACGGGCGGGCGGATGGCATAGGCGCGCGCGGCGGCCTCTACCATCGTTGCCCCCCATTGGGCGGTCCAGCGGTCGGCGACGGCGGCGGGCAAAGTCGGCGGCACGGGCAGCACCGGCGCGCTGCGCGTCACCGTGCCGAACACGCCATGGACCAGCTTGCGCGGCCCGCCATCGACCAGCGGCAGCGCAGTGGCGATGGCGGCGTGGGGCGCGGTGCCCAGCACCAGCACCTGCACCAGCGCGATGCGCAGCACCATGCGCGCCTTGGCATCGTCGGGCAGCGGCAGCCGGGTCGCGCCGTCAATCAGCGCATCGAGATCGGGCAAATGGCGCAGCACTTCGGCGGCGATGGCATGGACCAGCGCCCGATCGGCGCGATCGGCCAGACCCTGACAGGCACCATGCAGCGCGATTTCAAGCGGATCGCCACGCCGCAGCACGGCGTCGAGCAATTTGAGGGCGGAACGACGCGCAGGCAGGCCGGGGACGTCAGCGGGGCGGGGAGATTGAGCCATGCGCCCGCGCCTAGGCCATTTTGCAGGGATAAGAAAGCGTGCCGCCCCTACATACCCTTGCGCTTGGGGCTGTTGCCGCCCAAATGGCGGCTTGAGGACAGGGGCGTCGCTGCGGCGCTCCGCAATCGAAAGGCGGCTTTATGGGACATTATAATGGCAAGCGCCCCGCGCATGTGCAGCCGCCCGCTCATCTTTCCAAAAGCCCGCCCGTGCCGCAACCGGACCCGATCGACAGCCCGCCGCAGTCTTTGGAAGAGCTCAGCCCGGTTCGCTACGGCGATTGGGAGCGCAAGGGTTTAGCGATTGATTTCTGAGAGGTAACGCTTTCGGCTCGCCGCCTATATTGCACGTTTTCCGATATGCCGTGCCACCGCCGCGAGCGATGGTGCGCGCCGCTCTGGCCTATCCGTCCCCGCCTGCGCAGGACAGGGGGCAATAAGGAGAATGGGGCGTGGGCGTACATCTGGTTGCGGATATGAGTATAAAAACGGTGTCGGATTATGCGCCGGAGGATGCGGCGTTGCTGTGCGCGGTCGGGCGGCTGGTGTGTGCCTGGACAATGCTGGAACAGAGCCTGGAAACCAAGATCGGGCTGATGCGCGAGAAGATGGGCGATATTCGCACCGTTGGCGCGCGCACCCGGCCGTCCATGGCCAAGCTGATGACCGAATTGCGCACGATGGTGGCGATGCGCGACCGACGCAACGCCAGCGCGCTGACCGAAATCGCGGCGATCGAACGCGACATCCAGCGGATCGACCGCTTTCGCGCGCTGATCATCCAGGGCTTTCATCAGCCCCAGCCGGGCGGATTTATTTGCCGCGATCAACGCAATATCCATCAATTTGTCACATTTGAGCAACTGAACAGCGAAATAGGCGATCTGGAAACGGTCGCAAACCGTCTGCTTGCGGTATAGTCATCTGCCGGAACATCCCATCGTTCGACGCGCTTGACCTTTTTCATTGCGCCGCCAAACCGTTCGGGATTGCGGCAACAGGGGTAAAGGGACGCCGATTTGACCAAGCCGATTCGCAAAGCTATTTTTCCCGTCGCGGGCCTGGGCACTCGTTTTCTGCCCGCGACCAAGGCGGTGCCCAAGGAATTGCTGCCCATCGTCGACCGCCCGCTGATCCAATATGCGGTGGATGAAGCGCGCGAGGCGGGCATCGAGCAGATGATCTTCGTCACCGGGCGCGGCAAGGGCGCGATCGAGGATTATTTCGACATCGCCTTTGAATGCGAGACGTTGCAGCGCTACCGCGGCAAGGATCTGTCGGCGCTGGAAGGCACAAGGCTGGCACCGGGCGATGCGGTATTCCTGCGCCAACAGGAATCGCTGGGCCTGGGCCATGCGATCTGGTGCGCGCGCGACATTATCGGCGACGAACCGTTTGCGATCCTGCTGCCCGACGAGTTTTTGAAGGGCGCGCCGGGCCATGGCTGCATGAAGCAGATGGTCGACGCCTATGAGAAGGTCGGCGGGAATCTGGTGTGCGCGCTGGAAATCCCGATGGAGCAGACGCCAAGCTATGGCGTGATCGATCCGGGCGTCCGCAATGGCGTGTTGACGGAGGTGAAGGGGCTGGTCGAAAAGCCCGCCGCCGGGACCGCGCCGTCCAACCTGATCCTGCCGGGGCGCTATATCCTCCAGCCTGAGGTCATGAAGATATTGGAGCGCCAAGAAAAAGGTGCAGGCGGCGAAATCCAGCTGACGGATGCTATGGCCGCATTGATCGGGAAGCAGCCTTTCCACGGCGTCACCTTCGATGGCCGCCGGTTCGATTGCGGGTCAAAGGCCGGCTATGTCGAAGCCAATCTGGCGCTGGCGCTGGAGCGGGACGACCTGCGCGACCATATCCGGGCGTTTGTGATGGAAGAACTGGCGCGCGGCTGATAAAAAAAGGGGCGGTTTCCACCGCCCCTTTTTTAGAACGCATCATGCCGATCAGAACGGCACTTCGTCATCCAGATCATTATCGAAATTGGGGCTGCCTGCGCTGCCGCGGCCGCCGCTCGATGCGCCGCCGCCCGATGAACGGCCGCCGCCAAAGCCGCCGCCGCTATTGCCGCCGCCAAAATCATCATAGCCGCCCGACGATGCGCCCCAGTCGCTGACGCCCTGCTGCGAGCGACCGCCGCCCTGACCACCGCCACCGGGCGCGCCGTCCAGCATGGTCAGGACCGCGCCTGGACCCTGCACCATGACTTCGGTCGAATAGCGGTCATTGCCGCTCTGGTCCTGCCATTTGCGGGTGCGCAGCTGACCTTCGATATAGATTTTGGAGCCTTTGCGCAGGAAACGCTCGGCAACACCGACCAGCCCTTCGCCGCCGATGACAACCGTGTGCCATTCGGTGCGCTCCTTCTTTTCGCCCGTATTGCGATCCTTCCAGCTTTCGGACGTGGCGATGCGCAAATTGCAGATTTTGCCGCCGTTCTGGAAGCTCTTGACCTCCGGGTCGGCCCCCAGATTGCCGACCAGAATGACCTTGTTGACCGAGCCTGCCATGATTCCTCCGAGAGATTAGCGGGCCTTTATAGCGACGCGCGGCGGCAAATCCAGCGGCGACATGGGGAACGGCTCAATGCGTCATGGCTCCCAGTAGCAGACCGCCCGATAACAGCGCCAGCCATGACCCGGCGATATGGCGCAGCCAGCGTGCATCACCACCACTTTCGCCCCGCCCCGCCCGCGCGCCCAACCCTGCCCATAGGCTCGCGGCCAGAATCACCGATGCGCCGAACAGCATCAGATGCGGGCCAAACTGCGGGTCACGCGGCGATGGCAACAGGACCAGCCCGACCACAAGCCCCTTGGGATTGAGCAGGGTCGTGATGAACAGTCGGGCGATGCCGACCGGCTGCGCCGCGACCCGGCCGGATGGCATCCGCCACAGGATGATGGCGAGATAGAATATCCACAAGGCCGCGCCGAATTTCAGGATGCGCGCCAGGTCGGGCCACTGGGCCATGGCATCGGCACCGATCAACGCGGCCGGCAGCCCCATCAGCAGATAGGCTGCCAGTTCCGCCGGGACCAGCCGCAGTGTGGACCGCCACCCGCCTTGCGCCCCGGCCAGCGCCATCAGCGTATTGGTCGGGCCGGGCGTCAGCAGCAAGGCCCAGATCGCAATGAGAAAGGGCGCGGTGGCCATATCCGGTTTCCAAGGAAGGACTATCCGGCCGGCTTAGTCGGTCATGGCAGCGCCTACCTTGATCCGCCGCAAATTCAGCTAAGACCCAATGCCGTCGCGGTCCAGAAAGTTATGCCCGCCGCGACATAGGCCAGCACGAACAGATAGCCGAGCATGAACAAGGGCCATTTCCAGCCATTGGTTTCGCGCCGCGTCACCGCGATGGTCGAGATGCACTGGGGCGCGAAGATGAACCAGGCGAGGAAGGCCAGCGCGGTGGGCAGCGGCCACTGGTCTTTCAACCGGTCGCCAAGGCTGCGTTCCAGCAGCGCCTCGTCATCGCCAGCGTCGATCGAATAGACGGTGGCCAGCGCCGACACGGCGACTTCGCGCGCCGCCATCGCCGGGATCAACGCCAGCGAAATATCGCGGTTGAAGCCGATCGGCTCCAATATGACGTTGAGACCACCCGCTATCCGCCCCGCAATCGAATAATCGACCTGGCTGATGGCGCTGCCTTCCGGTGGCTTGGGATAGGACAGCAGCACCCACAGGATCACGGTGGAGGTGAAGATGATCGTACCGGCGCGCTTGAGGAAAATGATCGCGCGCTGCCACAGGCCAAGCAATATGTCCTGCGGCCGGGGCCATTGATATTTGGGCATTTCCATCAGGAAACCGCCACTTGCGCCCTTGGTCACGGTCATGCGCAGGATCAGCGCCACCAGCATCGCGCCGATGATACCCGCGACATAGAGGCAGAAGAGGACGAAGCCCTGCAACCCCACGCCCGGCAGCACATCGCGCGCCGGGATGAAGGCGCCAATGATGACGGCATAGACCGGCAGCCGCGCCGAACAGGTCATCAGCGGCGCGATGAGGATGGTGGTCAGCCGGTCCTTAGGATCGGCGATCGTGCGCGTCGCCATGATGCCGGGAATGGCGCAGGCGAAGGAGGAGAGCAAAGGAATGAAGGCGCGGCCCGACAGGCCGACCTTCGCCATGATGCCATCCATCAGGAAGGCGGCGCGGACCATATAGCCGGTCGCCTCCAGCATCAGGATGAAGAAGAAGAGGATGAGGATTTGCGGCAGGAACACCACCACTGACCCCACGCCATTGATGACGCCATCGACCAGGAAGGATCGCAGCATCCCGTCGGGCAGCGCATCGCGAGTAGCGGTAGCGGCGGCTTCGGCCAGCCCCTCGATCATGGCGATCGGCGCTTCGGACCAGGCATAGACCGCCTGAAACATGACGAACAGCAAGCCAAGCAGCAGCAGCAACCCGAACACGGGATGCAACGCCACCCGATCGACGGCGGCGGTCAGGCGGCGCGAAGGGGTTTCGCGCACGATCGCGGCGCGGGCAATACGCCGCGCTTCCCCGCGCACCACATCGAAATCGCGTTCCGGCGGCAGGGCTTTGGCCTCCGGCGCGGCGCTGCCCAACAGGCCGCCCAATTCTTCGCGCAGATGGTCAAGCCCGCGCTTGCGCACCGCCACCGTTGCGATCACCGGCACGCCCAGTTCGCGCGCCAGCACGGCGGCGTCAAGTTCCAGCCCGTCGCGGGTAGCAAGGTCGACCATGTTGAGCGCCACGATCGTCGGCAGGCCGAGCGCGATCAGTTCCAGCGCGAATCGCAGATGATTGTCGAGATTGGAGGCATCGACGACGATCACCAACGCATCGGGCCGTCTTTCGCCCGCCTGCCTGCCCATCACGACGTCGCGCGTCACCAGTTCATCGGGGCTGGCGGCGTTGAGGCTGTAGGTGCCGGGCAGATCGACCAGTTCGACCGGGCGACCGTCGGCCAGCGCCAGCCGCCCCGCCTTGCGCTCCACCGTGACGCCAGGATAATTGCCCAGCTTCTGCCGTGCGCCGGTCAGCGCGTTGAACAGCGCGCTCTTGCCAGCATTGGGATTGCCGACCAGCGCGACAAGCGGCAGCACGCTCATGGCGCGGCGTCCGGTCCGGTGCGGACGGTCACGGCGGCGGCGTGATTGCGGCGCATGGCGATGGTCATGCGGCCCACCTTGCAGGCGATCGGCCCCTTGCCCCACAGGCCACCATGGTGCAGCGCCTCGACACTCGCCCCTTCGCACAGGCCAAATTCGCGCAGCCGCTGCCCTTCCGACGGGGACAGGACGGACCAGTCGATCAGGTCAACAAAGGCAGGCTGGCGCAGGGGCAATTCGGTCAGGCGCACGGGGACAGATACTCACAGGGCAATCGCTGCGAGTGACTATCAATACCGATTAGGAAAGACCAGAAGGAAATAGCGTCCGGCACGGCAGATCATATCGCCGGGTAGCGCAGCCGCCCGATGAAACGCGCCAGGCTGAGCCGTTCGCCGCCGCCGACGCCCTTGACCTGCGCCTTGAGCTTCTCGAACCGCATGACGCCTTCGATCCGCCGGGCGAGAAAGGCGCGGCTGTCCGCATGGACCTCACTCTCGTCGTCCACGAACACCAGCAGGGTCGCGGCATAGACACCGGCCAGCGTCATCCGCTTGGTATAATGGGCAAGGTCGGTGGCATTGTCGCCTGCCGCACGCCACATGACATCGGCCGCGCGCCAGCCCAACCGGGTCGCGCGAGCCGCATTGGTCGGCATGGCGAGGATGGCGATGGCGCGGCGCAGCGCTTCGCGGTCGGGCGCTAGCAGGTCGAGCCGCGCCTCCACCAGCGCGATGATCCTGCGCCGGATCGACAGCGTATCGAGCGTTTCGGTCGGCAGAACGTCCCGCATCCGCGCATCGATGCTGGCAAACCAGGCGTCGATCATGTCGACCGGCCCATCGGCAAAGGCGAGCGCGGCTATGTCGGGATCGACACCCTTTTCCGCCGCCGCCATCGCGACGGCTTCCTTGCGCCAGCCATCAAAGGCGGCATGGCGCGCCATCACGGGTGCCAGCAGGGCGCGGATTTCGTCGAGGGTCATGTCGGCAATGTCGCTCATGGCACCAATCTAGGCACGCGAGGGCAGCCGCACAAGCACCAGCGCGGCGGCAACCGCCATCGTCCCTATCATGTCGGTGACGCTCAACCATTCGCCAAACAGCATCCAGCCCAGCACGGCCGAGACAGCGGGTTGCAGGAGCAGGCTCAACCCCAGCACCAGCGGGGTGAACCAACCGATCGCATAGGTGAGCAGCCCCTGCCCGATCAACTGGCTGGTCAGCGCCAGCAGCACCAGCGGGGTCCAGTCGCCCGGCATGATCCGCTCACCCAGCCACAGCGCGCAGAGCAGCAGCGGCGGCGCGCTGACGACGCTGGAGATCGCCAGCACCGACCAGCTGTCGAGCCGGCCGCGCACTCCCTGCACGATCAAGAGATAGCCGGTGTAGAGGGCACCCGCGAGCAGGCAGAGCAGGTCGCCGTGAAGGTAGCGGGGCGATAGGTTATAGCTGCCCCCCATCATCACCGCCGCGCCCGCCGCCGCCAGAGTGAGCGCGATCGCCTGCATCCGCTTGGGACGCTGGCGCAGCACGACCAGCCCCCAGATCGGCAGCATCAGCCCGCTCATATTGCCGAATATGGTGGCGTTGGTGACTTTAGTGTAGAGGATACCGATATGCCAGGCGGCCAGATCCCCCGCGAAAAACAGCCCGGACCAGACCAGCGCGCCCCATTCGCGGATCGTCGGCGCGGTGCGGCGCAGCCCCGGCAGCGCCAGCAGGATGAGGAAAGGCAGGGCCAGCGTCAGTCGCCAGAAGGCCGCTGCGACCGGCCCGACATCGGCCAGCCGCACCAGCACCGGGCCAACCGGCAGGATGAGATTTGCCAATATGAGGGCAGGAAATGCCAATTTGGGCATATCCGCACGGGCAATCGGGGTTGAACTCGCCATGGCGGCTCCCTAGCTGGCTTTTTTCGCCAAGTCCCGTTGCATTTCGCAATGTTTATCAAGGTAGATCCCATGTCCAAGCTGTTCGACCCTCTCCAGATCGGCACCATCACCGCCTCCAACCGTGTCATCATGGCACCGCTGACACGTGGCCGTGCCACACGCGATCATGTGCCGACCCCGATCATGGCGGATTATTATCGCCAACGCGCGGGCGCGGGCCTGATCATCACCGAAGCCACAGGCATTTCGCGCCAGGGGCTGGGCTGGCCCTATGCGCCTGGCATCTGGTCGGACGAGCAGGTCGCTGCCTGGACGCCGGTGACGCAGGCCGTGCATGAGGCAGGCGGGCGGATCATCGTCCAGCTGTGGCATATGGGGCGACAGGTCCATTCGAGCGTGACCGGCGAGCAGCCGGTATCGTCCAGCGCAACAGCAACCGCAGGCGACGCGCACACTTATGAGGGCAAGAAACCGTTTGAAACGGCGCGTCCGTTGGCGACGGACGAAATTCCCGGCCTGATCGAGACCTATGTCACCGCCGCGCGCAATGCGATCCGCGCCGGGTTTGACGGGGTGCAAATCCACGCTGCCAATGGCTATCTGATCGACCAGTTCCTGCGCGACAATGCCAATTTCCGCACCGACCAATATGGCGGCAGCATCGAAAACCGTGTGCGGTTGTTGGCTGAAGTCACACAGGCGGTGGCCGATGCGATCGGCGCGGACAAGGTGTCGGTGCGCCTGTCGCCCAATGGCGATGCGCAGGGCGTGAATGACAGCAACCCTGGGCCGCTGTTTGCCCATGCGGCGGAAGTGCTGAACGCGATCGGCATCGCCTCGCTCGAACTGCGCAACCCGGGACCGGACGGCTCGTTCGGCAAAACCGACGTGCCGCGCCAATCGCCACTGATCCGCCAGCATTTCAAGGGTCCGCTGATCCTGAACAGCGACTATGACAAGGACCGGGCGCAGGCCGACCTGGACAGTGGGCTGGCCGATGCGATCAGTTTTGGCCGCCCCTTCATGGCCAATCCCGACCTGGTGCAACGACTGAGCAGCGATGCGCCGCTCAACCCGATCAAGGGCATGGAGACCTGGTATAGTCCGGGTGAGTTGGGTTATACTGACTATCCGGCGCTGGCCGAACAAAGCGCCACGGCGTAACCACATTACCCGTCATCCCCGCGAAAGCGGGGATCCAATGAGCCGCCGCCAATCCAGCTGCGTAACGAAACATGGGTTCCCGCCTGCGCGGGAATGACGGGTGCTTTACGAATTTTCCGGCGCTCTACTTACAATCCTCCCCTTGCAGGGGGGAATTCTCTTTTTTACGCCCCGAACCGTTCACGCAGGGCCAGCATGGCGATGGCCGCTTTGGCCGCTTCGCCGCCCTTGTCTTTTTCGGTGCGCTTCGCGCGGGTCAGCGCCTGCGCTTCATTTTCGACCGTCAAAATGCCGTTACCGATCGCGATCGCATCCATGCTGAGCGCCATCAGGCCGCGCGCGCTTTCGTTCGACACGACTTCGAAATGATAGGTTTCGCCGCGGATCACCACGCCGATGGCGATGAAACCGTCATAGCGGCCGCTTTCCGCCGCCAGCGCGATCGCGCCAGGGATTTCCAGTGCGCCCGGCACGGTCACCACCTCATATTTATGCCCGGCGTCATCGAGCGCGGCTTTCGCGCCCTCGATCAGCAGGTCGTTGAGATGGTCGTAGAAACGCGCTTCGACGATCAGGAACTTGGCCATGATAAATCCTTTACAGCTCGATCGGACGCTGCCCAACCACGGCCAGGTCATAACCGTCAAGCGCGATCAGGCTGTGATGGCTGTTGGTCAGCAGCACCATGTCATGCACGCCGAGTTCCGACAATATCTGTGCGCCCGCGCCATAATTGCGCAGTTCGTCCATGTCGCCCTGCTCAATCCCGGCATGATGTTGCAGCATCCGGGTCAGCATATCGGGTTCGTCGCCGCGCAGGACGACAAGGATGCCCGCGCCCTCCTCACCGATCATTTCCATGCATCGCGCGAGCATACCGGCGCGCGGCCCCTGTTTGCCGAACGTGTCGCTCAGCGGCGCGAACTGATGCATCCGCACCAGTGTCGGCTTGTCGGGATCGACATTACCCTTTTGCATAACCAACTGCTCGGTCTGGGTCGCCTTGTTGTAAAAGCTTATCGCCTTCCAGTCCCCACCCCACTGGCTCTGAAACACGGTTTCGGCGCGGCGTTGGACGATATGGTCGTGGCGGCGGCGATAGGCGATCAGGTCGCGGATCGTGCCGATCTTCATCTTGTGCTTGGCAGCAAAGGGGATGAGGTCATCGAGCCGCGCCATCGTGCCATCATCTTTCATGACTTCACAGATGACGCCCGACGGGTTGAGCCCCGCCAGTCGCGCGACGTCCACTGCCGCTTCGGTATGGCCGGTGCGCACCAGCACGCCGCCATCCTTGGCCACCAGCGGAAAGACATGGCCGGGCGTCACGATATCCGCCTTGCCCTTAGACCCGTCGATCGCGACGGAGATGGTGCGGGCGCGGTCAGCCGCGCTGATCCCGGTGGTCACGCCCTCGCGCGCCTCGATCGACACGGTGAAGGCGGTTTCATGCCGGGTGCCATTGTTGCGGCTCATGAGGCTGAGGCCCAGTTCATCGACCCGGTCCTTGGTCAGCGCCAGGCAGATCAGGCCGCGGCCATGGGTGGCCATGAAATTGATCGCATCGGGGGTCGCCATCTGCGCCGGGATCACCAAATCGCCCTCATTCTCGCGATCTTCATCATCGACCAGGATGAACATGCGGCCGTTGCGGGCTTCGTTGATGATTTCTTCGGGAGAGGCGAGCGCCGTGCCGCCCTCGCGCTTGAGCAGATAGGCTTCCAGCTTGCCCAGCGTGTCGGCGGTCGGGTTCCAGTCGCCCTCTCCCAGCTTGCGCAGCGAATTGGCGTGCAGACCCGCCGCACGGGCAAGGCCGGATCGCGACATGCCGCCATCGGTGACGAGGCTGCGGACGGTATCAACAAGGGCAGAGGACATGACGAACGACTCCTTCCCGATCGCCGGGATGGGTCATGTATCACACTACAATGTGATTATTTCAAGAGATAATCACATTGTGTGGGCACGAACACTCATCATCCGATCGAGATAGCGCGCCAGCACATCAATCTCCAGATTGAAAGCCCGCCCCTGCGGCAGCGCGTCCAGCGTCGTTTCCGCGGCAGTGTGCGGGATGATGTTCAGGCCGAAATATACGCTGCCATCGGGCTGATCCTCGACGCTGTTCACGGTCAGCGAAATCCCGTCCAGCGTGATCGACCCTTTGGCCGCAAGCGCTGCGGCCAGCGCGGCAGGCGCGGCAATGACCAGCCGGGTCGAATCGCCTTGCGGCGTGGCGGACACCAGATGGCCGACGCCATCGACATGACCGGTGACAATATGCCCGCCCAGCTCATCGCCGACCTTGAGCGCGCGTTCCAGATTGAGCCGGCCGCCCTGCGCCCACAGGCCCGGCGCGGTGCGCGCGACGGTTTCCGCCGACAGATCGACCGCAAACCAGTCCGCGCCCTTTTCCACCACGGTCAGGCACGCCCCCGAACAGGCGATCGACGCGCCGATCGCGACCGACGCCATGTCATAGGCGCTGCCGATCACCAGCCGCAGGTCGCCGCGCTGCTCCGCCTGGCGGATGGTGCCGATGTCGGTGATGATGCCAGTGAACATAGGTCGAAATCCAATTGTCCGTTCGCCCTGAGCGAAGTCGAAGGGCTGCGCCGAACGCAGTGAGGTGCCTTCGCTTGCGCTCAGGCGAGGGCTTCGACTTCGCTCAGCCCGAACGGGATGAGTTGGTCGTTCCTCTAAGCGCTCGGCACCGCCTCGTAAACCTCCAGACGATCGACCCCCAGCCGTCGCTCGTCGGTCAACCGCCAGCGGTCATGCGCATGAGCCAGATCCATGAGACCAATGTCGCCGATCCCCGCCAGCCCCGCGCCGATGATGATCGGCGCGCGATAAAGCAGCAATCGGTCGACCAGCCCCGCGCGCAGGAAGGCGGCTGCCGTTTCCGCGCCCCCCTCCACCAGCAGATGATCGACCCGGTCGAGCGCGGCAATCTCGTCGGGCGCGCCGATCCGTTCCCAGCCGGCGGGCGCATCGCTCCGGCTGAGCAATATCCGGCGCGGCGAGCGATCCTCCAGCCCAGCCAGTCGCACGTCCAGCCCCGGCGCATCGGCGCGCAGCGTACCGCCGCCCACCAGTATCGCGTCATGCCGCGCGCGTTCGACATGGGCATGGGCGCGCGCATCCGGCCCGGTGATCCAGCGGCTAGAGCCGTCCGCCAGCGCAATCCGTCCATCAAGCGAGAGGCCGAGTTTCAGCGTCACATGCGGCCGCCCGCGCGTCTGGCGCAGCACGAAGCCCGCCATGGCGCGCGCGGCTTCGTCGGCCAGCAGTCCCATCTCGACCGTGATGCCGCGTTCGCGCAGCCAGGCCGCGCCCTGCCCGTCGGTGCGCGGATCAGGATCGCGCAACGCGATCACCACCCGCGCCACCCCGGCGCGCGCCATCAGGTCGGCACAGCGCGGCCCACGCGGCGACAGATGAAAGCAGGGCTCCAGCGTCACATAGGCCGTCGCCCCACGGGCCTGCTCCATCGCCTGCCCCAGCGCCTGCGCCTCGGCATGGGGGCGGCCACCCTTCTGCGTCCAGCCACTCCCGACGACATGGCCGTCCTTGACGATCAGGCAGCCGACATTGGGATTGGGGGTAGAAAGCCCGCGCCCGCGCCCCGACAGCGCGATGGCCGCAGCCATGAAACGCCGGTCGGCGGCAAGCGTCGACGCCTGGCTCAGGGCTTGGCGACTTCCGGTTGCGCGACCGGCTTGCTCTCAGCCTCCGCCTTCACCAGCCGCTGGTCGAGCATGGCGTTGATCTGCTTGACCGCTTCCTTGCGCCGGGCGGTATTGCGCGCCTCATCCTTGCGCCAGTCGATGCCGAACGCATCGGCGATCTTCTGCATCTCCACCTGATTTTTTTGCAATATGGCGTCGCGCCGGGCCAGATCCATCTTCTGTTGCAGGATGATCGCCGCATCGCTGCGATTCGCGTCCCAGCTCTGGAAATAGATGATCTTGTTGCGCGTCGGCATGGTGTTCGTGTTGGCGTCGGTGATGAAGGTCCACACGATCACCCAGGTGAACGCCATGGAAACCCCCAGCAGCGGCCATTTATGCTGGCGCGGCTGGCGGAAATAGCCCCACAGATCGCCAAGCGCGCTCTTGGGGGAAACGGGACGGGGAAAAATCGCCATGTCGCCCATATAGTGCAGGCCGCGGCCGGATGCAAAAGGGGTGATGCGCGTGAACTATCCTCCCCTTGCAGGGGAGGTAGCAGGGCGCAGCCCTGACGGAGGGGTGTCACCCTATCGATAGGGTGACACCCCTCCACCATTCGCTTCGCGAACGGTCCCCCTCCCCTTAAAGGGGAGGAATGGCGTCACCGGTCCGTCAGTGTAAAGCGCACCGTCAGCGGTTTCGTCGTCGCCACTGGTACGCCATCGCGCGTGGCGGGGCGGAAGCGCCATTTGCGCAGGGCGTGGCGCTGGGTGGCGATCCAGAAACTCTCGTCGGTCGCCGAAATTCTTGCAATGTCGGTGACGCGCCCTTCCGCGTTGATCGTCACCCGTACCGTCACCGCCCCTTCCAGTCCCTGACGGATCATCGCGCCGGGATAATCGGGCTGAAACTGCAACAACGCGCGCGGATCGATACCGGCATCAACCAACACTGGCGTGCGGGGCGGATCGGCAGGCGGCTGGATGATGGTGGGGCCAGGATCAATCCCGTCCCCCGCCCCGGTGCCACCGGTCAGGACGGGATCGCCCTGCGCGCCCGGCACAATCGGGTCCGTAGCAGTGGGTCGCTGCTCGGTCGGGCGAGTCTTGATCGGTTTCTCGATGGTCGGCTCGACAGGTTCAGGCGGGGGTGTCTTGTCGGCTTCCACCGGATAGGTTTCAAACGGCGGTGGTGTGAAAACCGTGTCGATCACCTCTTTGGGGATCAACAGCCACGCCCCGATCACCAGCGCATGGACGGCGATGGCCCCACCAATGCCGACCGGTGATCCGTTGCCGCTGCGATAGCCCGACGGCACTGGCCTCTCGCCTGCACCTGCTATTCTCCCATGCCCGATCGCTGCCTGCATCATGCTCATCCGCATTGCCCGACTCCTCTCCTGCCCGTCCGCTGTTGGACGGTGCATGACATGTTACATCATATTTCTATGATATGTTGCAACATCATTTTTCAGGTCGCGTAGATGCTATGCTTTCGCTGCTCAGAACAGCGTGTCGATGGCATGGATGATCAGCCCCACCAACCCGCCGACCAGCGTGCCATTGATGCGGATATATTGCAGGTCGCGGCCAACCGCGCCCTCAAGCCGATTGGTGATGGTGCCCGCGTCCCAGCCGCGCACCGTGTCGCTGACCAGCCGGACGATCGCATCGCCATAGGTGGCGGTCGCCCCCACCGCCGCGCGCCGCACGAAGCGGTTGATGACATGGCGCAGCCGCGCGTCCTCCTGCAACGTGCCACCCAGCTGGCGCAGCGCCTCGCCCAGTCGCCCGGCCATCGCCTTGCCCGGATCGCGCACCGCGCGCAGCAACCCGCTGCGAGCCTGTTCCCACAATCCGTCGATCCAGCGCTGCATCGCCGGATTGTCGAGAATCTCGTCGCGGATTTGGGCTGCCTTCGCCTGCATCTCAATGTCGAACTGGAGATCGAAGGCCAGCTTCGCCATCCCCTCCTCGGCCTTCAGCCGCAGGCTGTGACCCGGATCGGCGGCCATTTCCGCCAGCATCTTGCGCAGCCCGTCGATGATCGCATTGGCCAGATTTTCGTCCAGACCCGTCCAGCGCAGCACCTTGCCCGCCTTGTCATGCACCATCTGGCGAATGAGATGATCATTCGCCTCCAGCGTGTGGTCGGCCCAGTGGATGATGCCGTCCATCACCGGGGCATGGCGCCCGTCGCGCATCGCTGCTTCGATCGCCTGCCCCACCAGCGGGCCGATGTTGATGCCGCGCAGCCGCTGGCCGATCGCGCCCTTCACCATGCCGCCCAGCCGTTCCTGGTCCAGCGCCTCCAGCATATCGGCGATCAGCCGCGACGCGCCCTCACGCAACCGTCCGTCGCCCGCCGACGGACTGGCGAGGAAACGACCCGCAGCGGCGGCGACATCCATGCCGCGCATCCGCCGGGCGACGACGGCAGGCGTCAGGAAATTGTCGCGCAGGAAGATGGCCAGCGTCTCGCCGATCCGATCCTTGTTGCGCGGGATGATCGCGGTATGTGGGATAGGCAGGCCCAGCGGATGGCGGAACAAAGCGGTGACAGCGAACCAGTCAGCCAGCCCACCGACCATCGCCGCCTCGGCAAAGGCCTGCACGAAGCCGATGGCCGGGTGCAGATGCGCGGTGCTGCGCGCAGCGACGAACAGCGCCGCCATCGCCAGCAACATGCCCGTCGCCAGCAACCGCATCCGTCGCGCAGGATTGGGCTGGCTTTCGCCGATCGACCGGGGGACGCGGAGCAACTTCATGGCTCCCCAACGGTTACGCCGCCCTTTCGTTCAGGCAAAGCGTTGTTTTGCCGTCCGCCTCACTCCGCCGGTTGCACATGCCCCGGCGCATCCTTGTCATCGCCCGGCTTGTAGGTCAGCAGACCCCGGCCCAAACGCGGCCCGACCCAGCTTTCGATCGCGATGGCAAGGCTGAAGGTTGCCGGCACGATCACCAGCGTCAGCACGGTGGACAGGATCAGGCCACCGATCACGGTGATGCCCATCGGCGCGCGCCAGGCACCATCGCCCGACAGTGACAGGGCGGTCGGCACCATGCCCGCGACCATCGCCACCGTGGTCATGACGATCGGCTGGGCACGCTTGTGCCCCGCATCCATGATCGCCTCGAACTTGGGCACGCCCTTCTCCATCTCCTCCAGGGCGAAGTCGATGACGAGGATCGAGTTTTTGGCGACGATGCCCAGCAGCATCAGCAGGCCGATGAACACCGGCATCGACAGTGGCTGCCCCGCGACATGCAGCGCCAGCGCGCCGCCCAATGGCGCGAGGAGCAACGATCCCAGATTCACGAAGGGCGGCATGATCCGCTTGTAGAGCAGGACCAGCACCGCCAGCACCAGCAGGATGCCCGACACAACGGCGATGGCAAAATTCTGGAGCATCTCCAGCTGCCATTTGGCGTCGCCCGCATTGATCTTCTGCACGCCCTGGACGCGGCCTTCGTTGATCGCCTTCATCAACGGCAGCGCGTTGAGCTTGGCCATGCCTTCGCTCGTCACGACGCCCGGTGCCAGATCGGTGCCCACGACGATGCGACGGATCTGGTTATAGCGACGGATCTGCGTCGGCCCGGCCCCAAAGCTGATGTCGGCGACCACCTTCAAGGGCACCGATCCGCCGTTGATCGTGGGCACCGGCATATTTTCGATCGTACCGATATCCTTGCGGCTATCCTCAGCGATCGACACGCGGATCGGGATCTGCCGGTCGGAGAGCGAAAATTTCGCACTATTCTGGTCAATCTCGCCGATCGTCGCGATACGGATGGTCTGGCTGAGCGCTGCGGTGGTCACTCCCATGCTGGCGGCCAGGTCCAGGCGGGGCTTGATGATGATTTCAGGTCGCTGCATGTCGCCCTGCACACGGGGTGCCCGCAACTCGCGAACCTTGGCCATTTCGGCAACCAGCTGGTTGGCCACTGCATCCAACTTTTCGGGATCGTCAGACCCGAACATCAGGATGATGTCACGACCAAAGCCGCCACCCGACTGCGACTGGAAATTGACCCGCGCATCGGCAATTGTCTGGAATTTCGGTGCGACCTTGCGCTCCCAATCGACCGAAGAAATGGGTCGATCCTTTTTGAGCGTCAGGAAAATGTCGGCACTGGTGGTTTCGATGTCGGCAAAGGCGGCTTCGACCACGTCGGTATCAGCCGAAAGCATATCGGCCACCTTGCGCGTGATCGCCGTCGTCTGGGCAAGTGTGCTGCCCGGCACGGTTTCGATCTTCACCTGGCTGAAATCCGTATTGGTGGTCGGCTGGAACGTCATCGGCAATGTGGCAAAAGCGATGATCGTCGCGACAAAGGCCAGAAAGCCAAAACCGACCGTCCACATCCGGTGATCCAGAAAGATCGCGGTAAAACGCCGCCACCCGCCCCGCGCGCGATGGGCAATCGCCTTGCGCTCATCGAGCGACCAGCGCAACACGTCCATATAACGGTCCATCAGCCAGCCTTCACCATGGCTTTCGGCACCATGGGCTTTCAGGAAATAGGCCGCGATCATTGGTGTGATCAGCCGCGCGACGGCCAGGCTCATGAGCACGGACACCACCACGGTCATGCCGAACTGGATGAAGAACTGCCCCGAAATCCCCGGCATCAAGGCGACGGGCAGGAACACCGCGACGATCGCCATCGTCGTCGCCAGCACGGCCAGGCCAATTTCGTCCGCCGCGTCGATCGACGCCTGATAGGCGCTCTTGCCCATGCGCATGTGGCGCACGATATTCTCAATCTCCACAATCGCATCATCGACCAGCACGCCAGCCACGAGGCTGAGCGCGAGCAGCGAAATACCATTCAGCGTAAAGCCCATCATGTCCATGAACCAGAAGGACGGGATGGCTGACAGCGGGATCGCCAGCGCCGAAATCGTTGTTGCACGCCAGTCGCGCAGGAACAGGAACACGACAACGACAGCCAGCACCGCGCCCTCGATCATCGCGGCCATCGCGCTGTGATACTGCTCCTTGGTATAATCGACGCTGGTGTAAAGCTGCTTGTAGGTGACCTTGGGGTTTTCCTTGCGCAGCTTGTCCAGTTCCTTCATCGCCTCGTCATAGACGGTGACGTCGGACGCGCCCTTGGCCTTTTCCATGCTGAAACTGGTGACCTGACGCCCGTTCATCAACGACAGGTTGCGCTGTTCGGCATACATGTCGCGCACGTCGGCAATGTCGGCCAGCTTGACCGTGCGGCCGCCGCTGATGGCGATCTGGGTCGCGCCCAGATCACGCGCATTGGCAGCGTTGCCCAGCACGCGGATCGACTGTTCGGCCCCGGCAATTTCGGTGCGCCCGCCCGCCGCGTTGATGTTGACCTGCTGCAACTGCTGGTTGACCTGCGCGGCGGTGATGCCGAACGCCTGCAATTTGGCGGGGTCCAGAATGACGCGGATTTCCCGGCTGACGCCGCCGCCGCGATTGACCCCCGCCATGCCGCTGATCGACCGCAACCGCTTGGCCACGGTATTGTCGACATACCAGGACAATTCCTCCAGCGTCATGTCGGTCGCTTCGGCACTGAAATAGGCGATCGGCCCGCCATCAATGTCGATGCGGGTGACCTGCGGTTCCAAAATGCCGTCGGGCAGGTCGCTGCGAATCTGGTCGACCGCGTTTTTAACGTCGTTGACGGCCCGGTCGACCGGCGTGCCGATCACGAACTGGACGTTGCTGAGCGACCGGCCTTCGGACACGAAGGATGTGATTTCATCGACGCCGCTAATGCCGCGCACCGCCGCCTCGACCCGCTGGGTGACCTGGGTTTCCAGCTCGGTCGGGGCCGCGCCCGGCTGGCTGACGATGACGCTGACCATCGGAAAGCTGATGTCGGGATTATTGTTGATGTCCATGCGGCTGAAACTGACCAGACCAGCCAGCAGCAGCGCCGCGAACATGACGAGCGGCGTCACCGGATTGCGAATGGCCCAGGCCGACATATTCCGAAAATTCATGGGCTACAGCTTCCTTCGCCGGACGCAATCCGTCCCTTCATCCCGTCGCACAGCCGCCCTGATACAGGGCGCAACCTATATTTACGAAGCCTTGAGGCGCTCTGGCTTGACCTTCTGCCCCGGCGTCAGGAAAGCGCCGGCCGACGTCACAATCTTTTCATTGCCAGTAATGCCGCTGGTCACGGCCACGCCCGCCTCAGACACCTGACCCACGGTCACGGCGCGCCGTTCGACTTCATTCTTGCCATTGATCACATAGACATAATTGCCCTTGGGATCGCTCTGCACCGCCGATTCCGGCAGTAAGGGGGCGTTGCCCGATCCGCTGGTGATGGTGACGGATGCAAAACCGCCCGGCCGGATCGCAGGCTGATAGGGGAGCGCGATGCGGGCGATGCCCTGCCGTGTCTGCGGATCGACCACGGGCGATACCTGCCACACCCGTCCGGCAAACTGGTCCTTGCCACCCACCGGAGTCACAATGGCACTGTTCCCAGGACGCAGCGTCGCCAGATCACCCTCGGCCACCTGCGCCAGCAATTCCATCTCGCCATCCTTGGCCATGCGGAACAACACGCCGCTGCCAGACCCCACAATCTGTCCCGGCTCGACCGCGCGGGTCAGCACCAGGCCGTTGGCGGGCGCACGAATGTCCAGCCGCCCGGTGCGGGCGCGCTGTTCGGCGAGCTGGGCGATGGCGACATTGACGCGCGCATTGGCCGCGTCACGGGTTGCGGTGCGCTGGTCAATGTCCGCCGCGCTGATGAAACCGCGCCCGACCAGCGCCTTGGCGCGATCCAGCTGCGCCTGCGCCAGCTTCGCGTCGGCACGCGCGACATCAACCTGCGCGGCGAGCGAGTTGACCTGCTGCGCCTGCACCGACCGTTCGATCACCGCCAGCACCTGCCCGGCGCGGACCCAGTCGCCCGGCTGCACCAGGACTTGGGCGACCATGCCGCCTTCGCCCACGACCCCGACCGGCATATCAACCCGCGCGCCAAGCGATCCGGTCGCGGTCACCGTGCGTGCAACGGTCGACTGGCCCGGACTGCTGACAGTCACGACCGGCACCTGCGCCGTGGCCGCAGGCGCGGCGGCACCGCCGCCCCGTATCGAAATCCACACCGCGCTGCCGACCAGCGCGACGACGATCACCGCGGCGACCAGCCATAGCCGCCGCTTGCGCGCGCGCGCATCCTCATCGTCCAAGACGACAGTTGAGTCGGCCATGACCTGGGTTTCGTAATTCATGCGATTCTGTCTCTCCGGCGCTTCGCCATCCAGCAACTGTGTTATATGAATATAGCACCGCCCTCAACCCCCAATATCATGGGTCAAAGGGGGAGAGCAAAGCGATATTGCGCAACTGTATAAGCCAGAGCGGAGGAAATAGCACGGTGGCTCGTTTGGCGCGAAGGGGACCGGTTGCGGCGTGGCACGGGATTCATTTGCCAAAAGCCCCCGATTATGGCGCTATATGTGTCGGGTGCGAAGCATCGAGGGAGAGGAGCGCGCCATGGATTTGCTGGGTTGGATTATGATCGGCCTGCTGGCCGGAGCAATCGCGAAGCTGATCATGCCGGGACGCGATCCTGGCGGCTGTATCGTCACCATGTTGCTGGGCATCGCCGGGGCGCTGCTGGCGGGCTTTGTCGGTCGGCTTGCGGGCTTCTATGCGCCGGGCCAGAGCGCAGGCTTCATCGCTGCGATCCTGGGATCGGTCGCCGTGCTGGCCCTCTATCGCTGGTTCGCCGCGCGGAGATAGTTTTTGAAAATGCGCGGAAGAGCGCATTTTTGGAGCGGGCCGGTGCGGAACTCAACAAAAAAAGACCGCGCCCCGTTTGGAGGCGCGGCCTTTTGGGCGGTCAGTCGTGACAGGTGCGGTTAGCGCACCGATCCGCGACGGACCAGATTGACGATCGCCAGCAGGATGATCGCGCCGACCAGCGACACCAGGAAGCTGTACAGCGTCAGGCCCGCATTGTTGATCGAACCACCGCTGAAAATCATGCCGCCGATGAATGCGCCAACGATGCCGACGACGATATTGAGCAGGATGCCCTGCTGCGCGTCCGTCCGCATGACCATGCTGGCAAGCCAGCCAATGACGCCACCGACGATAAGCCACATAATGATGCCCATGATACTCTCCTTGACCACGCCCCCAGCGGGTTGGGTGCTGCGGGATTAACGGTGCAAGGGGCAGCCTGTTCCATGGGATGAAAATGATTCCGGGCGGGAAACCATCCCCGTCCCGCGTCGTTACAGGCGGTTTTTGTTGGTGCAGATGCGCCAAAGGCACATTCCCGGATGAATTCTTACGCAAAAGGGGCCGCCGGATGCTCTCCGGGGGCCCCATTCATGCTGCATCACTGATGCCCGCGCGGGCGAATCAATATTTCTGCTGCCGCTCGTAGAGGGATTTATAATATTGGATGCGCGTCACGCGCAGGCCGTGCATCCCCGACCGGTCGACTGCCCGCTGCCAGCCGGCAAATTCTTCCAGCGTCAGATTATAGCGTGCGCACGCTTCATCCACGGTCAGCAAACCGCCATTGACGGCCGACACGACTTCGGCCTTGCGCCGCACGACCCAGCGGGTCGTGTCCGGTGGCGGGAGGCTGTCCAGCGTCAGCGGTTCTCCGAGCGGCCCGACGACCTGGGCTGGCCGTATTTTCTGGTTTTCGATCATTACTACCCTCAAAAGCGGCGCTGGCGTTGTCAAATCCAGCAGCGAAACCTTGATATATGTTCAGCCCTGAAGAACGGCTAAAGCGCCAAGGTAAACGCCACCTTCATCATCCTTTCCCCACAGCTAGACGGTTCGCGATCAGCGGATTAAAGCTTCCTGCGAGCCGAACGGCTTCGATCATGCCGCCGGAACGTGGCGCGAAAATGCCCGCCAGTTCCTGGATCCAGTCCTCCGTTCCATCCTGCCCCCGCAGGACGCCCGCAACCGCCTGGGCGGTCGGGCTGGCCGCCTGCTGCGCTGCACAGGCAGCCCGCAGGAACGGCCAGACCGGCACGCGTGCGCGGCCTAGGGGTCTGGCGTTGGCGGGGTTCAGCCCGCCTGTCCGAAGAAAACTCAAATCCATGACGCTGCTTCTACGCGGCAATGGATAAGGGTCGGTAAATAGGCGCTCGCTTCGTCGCAAAGCTGAAACACTGGCACCCGACGCCCATCATCCCTATAGGCACAGCCATGCAGCCTGAGTTCCAATTGCCCCAATTCCAGTTGGCAGATCCGCTCGACGCGCGGCGCATTGTCGTTGCCATGTCCGGCGGGGTCGATTCTTCCGTCGTCGCCGCGCTTGCCGCCAAAACCGGCGCGGAAGTGATCGGCGTCACGCTCCAGCTTTATGATCATGGCGCGGCAGTAGGCCGCACCGGCAGCTGTTGCGCGGGGCAGGACATACGCGACGCGCGCGCCGTCGCCGACCGCATCGGCATCGCCCATTATGTTTTCGACTATGAAAGCCGCTTCCGCGAGTCGGTGATCGCCGACTTTGCTGATGAATATATGGCCGGACGCACCCCTATCCCCTGCGTCAAATGCAATATGGGGGTGAAATTCACCGACCTGTTCCAGATCGCGCGCGATCTGGGCGCCGATTGCCTCGCCACCGGCCATTATGTCCGCCGGGTCGAAGGGCCGCAGGGCGCAGAGTTACACCGCGCCGCTGACCCCGCGCGCGACCAGAGCTATTTCCTGTTCGCCACAACGCAGGCGCAGCTTGATTATCTTCGCTTTCCGTTGGGCGGGTTACCGAAACCGATGGTGCGCGAAATCGCCGCCGAACTGGGGCTGGCCGTAGCCTTGAAGCCCGACAGCCAGGACATCTGTTTCGTTCCCGACGGTGATTATGCCAAGATCGTGCGCAAACTCCGCCCCGACGCGGATGCAGGCGGTGACATCGTCCATATCGATGGCCGGGTGCTGGGCCGGCACAAGGGGATGATCCATTTCACCGTCGGCCAGCGCAAGGGGCTGGAAATTGGCGGCCAGCCCGACCCGCTCTATGTCATCCGCCTGGATGCGCCGGCCAAGCGCGTGATCGTAGGGCCAAAGGCGGCGCTGGCGGTATCGGGCGCGACCCTCACCGACATCAACTGGCTGGGCCGCGACTTTGCCGGGCCGCTGACCGCGAAAGTGCGATCGATGGCAAAGCCGGTGCCCGCGCGGCTGGTGAACGGGCAATTGCTGTTCGACACCCCCGAATATGGCGTCGCGCCGGGGCAGGCGGCGGTGCTCTATGATGGCGACCATGTGCTGGGTGGCGGCTGGATCGCCAGCGCGCAGAGCGCGATGGTGGAAGTCGCCTGATGTTGAATGATTGGGATGGCCGAGAGGCAGTTATGGAACCAGGCGCATTCTATAGGGTGCTTCGGGCTGTTTCCGCACCACCAACTCAAATCCCATTTCAAGAGGGCGAAACCGTGAAGCTTCGGCGTGTAGATTATAGCCGATACGATAGCTGTCATATTTATCATTTCGATACGAATACTGGGATCAAATCATACTGGCTGCATGATGATGACCCTTTGGAATCACTGACGGAAGCATTTGCTATCCAAGCTATCGGCAGGTCATGACGCTATAAGCCCCTCCCCTTCAGGGGAGGGGTTGGGGTGGGGGCTTGCAGTAAAATCCAGCGTTGGCGATTACGGCTCGCCCCCACCCCTTGGTCCACTCCCCTGGAGGGGAGGGGATAAGAAGAAGCCCAAATCCTTGCCCTCCCCCCCCGGCCCCGCTAAGGCCCGCGCGTCATGACTCGCACCCTCACCTTCGCCATTCCCAAGGGCCGCATCCTCGATGAAGCGCTGCCTTTGCTCGCAAAAGCCGGTATCGAGCCGGAGGCGGAGTTTCATGACAAGAAAAGCCGCGCGCTGCGCTTCGCGACAAATCGCCCCGACGTGTCGATCATCCGCGTGCGCGCGTTCGACGTCGCCACCTTCGTCGCCCATGGCGCGGCCCAGATCGGCATTGTCGGCTCCGACGTGGTCGAGGAATTCGACTATTCCGAACTCTACGCGCCCGTGGACCTCGACATCGGCCATTGCCGCCTGTCGGTCGCGCAACCAGCCGACCTGGCCGACGAAGATGAAGCCGCGATCAGCCATGTCCGCGTCGCCACCAAATATCCCCACCTCACGCGCAAATATTATGAAGCGCGTGGGCTTCAGGCGGAGTGCGTCAAACTGAACGGCGCGATGGAGCTGGCCCCGTCGCTCGGCCTGTCGCGCCGCATCGTCGATCTGGTGTCGTCGGGCGCAACGCTCAAGGCCAATGGCCTGGTTGAAACCGACATCATCATGCCAATCAGCGCCCGCCTGATCGTCAACCGCGCCGCGTTCAAGATGCGCTCGGCCGAACTCGCGCCGATGGTGGAGGCGTTTCGCAAGGCCGTGGGGGTGCGGGATGCGGCTTGATTGGCACTCACCTACTCCCGCGCAGGCTGGAGTTCAGTTCTGGCCTCTCGACTGGGCTCCCGCCTGCGCGGGAGCACGCAGCTTTTTGGCGCCAGGACCACGCCCATGAGCCAGCGCCTCACCACCACCTCCCCCGATTTCGCTGCCGCCTTCACCACGCTGGTCGATGCGCGCCGTGAAGCGGACGAAGATGTCTCGCGCGACGTCACCGCGATCCTGAAAGCCGTGCGCGCTGGCGGCGACGCAGCGCTGGCGGACTATACGCAGCGCTTCGACCAGCATGACCTGAACGTCACCGGCTGGGCGGTGACGCCAGCGGAAACCCGCGCCGCGCTGGACGCCCTTTCGACCCCGCTGCGCGACGCGCTGGAACTCGCGGCTGCGCGGATCACCGCCTATCATGAAAAGCAGAAGCCCGTGGACAGCGACGGCGTGGACAGCGCGGGCGTGCGTCTGGGCGCGCGCTGGAGCGCGGTGGATGCAGCAGGCCTCTATGTGCCGGGCGGTCGCGCCGCCTATCCCAGCTCGCTGCTGATGAACGTCATCCCCGCCAAGGTCGCGGGCGTGCAGCGCATCGCGATGGTCACGCCAACGCCGGGTGGGGAGATCAACCCGCTGGTGCTGGCCGCCGCGCAGATTGCGGGGATCGAGGAAATCTGGCGCGTCGGCGGGGCGCAGGCCGTTGCCGCGCTCGCCTATGGCACCGACCGGATCGCCCCGGTGGACGTCATCACCGGTCCCGGCAACGCCTGGGTCGCCGAAGCCAAACGCCAGCTTTACGGCGTGGTCGGTATCGACATGGTCGCTGGCCCATCCGAAATCGTCGTCGTCGCCGACGCTAAGAACGACCCGGACTGGATCGCCGCGGACCTACTCAGCCAGTCGGAACATGACCCGACCAGCCAGTCGATCCTGTTCACCGATGACGCGGCCTTTGCCGATGCGGTCGAACGTGCGGTGGAGGGTCGGCTTGGCCAGCTCGCCACGGAAAAGGTCGCCCGCGCCAGCTGGACCGCCAATGGCGCGATCATCGTCGTGCGCGATTTTGACGAGGCGATGCCGCTGGTCAATCGCCTGGCCGCCGAGCATCTCGAACTGGCCGTTGATGATCCCGACGCGCTGTTCGCCAAGGTGCGCCACGCAGGGTCGGTATTCCTGGGCCGGATGACCCCCGAGGCGGTCGGCGATTATGTCGCCGGTCCCAACCACGTCCTGCCCACCGGCCGCCGCGCGCGCTTCTCGTCGGGCCTGTCGGTGCTCGACTTCATGAAGCGCACCAGCTTCCTCAGCCTCGACGATGCCGCGATCCGCGCGATCGGCCCGGCGGCGGTGGCGCTCGCGGAAGCCGAAGGGCTCCCTGCGCACGCTGCTTCAGTATCTCTCCGTTTAACATAAATTTCGTTCGCCCTGAGCGAAGTCGAAGGGCTGGGCAGAGCCGAAGGCGAAGCCGCTTCGCTTCGCTCAGCAGAGGGCTTCGACAAGCTCAGCCCGAACGGCTAAGGAAGACATTATGAACGCACGCTCCAAATCCCGCTCTGCCGCACGCCTTGCTGCGGTCCAGGCGCTGTACCAGCTCGAAATGGAGGGAACCCCCGTCCATATCCTGCTGCACGAATTCCATGCCCATCGCCTCGGCGCGACGATCGAGGATGTGACCTACGCCCCGGCGGAGCAGCCCTTTTTCGATGACGTCGTGTCGGGCGTGGACAAGCGCCGCGACGAGATCGACGCGCTGATCGTCGCCCGCCTGTCGAGCGGCTGGAGTCTCGACCGGCTCGACAAGCCGATGCGCCAGATATTGCGCGCAGGCGCCTATGAACTGCTCGCCCGCGCCGACATCGCGACCGCGACGATCATCAGCGAATATGTCGACGTCGCCCACGCATTCTACGACAAGCGCGAATCCGGCTTCGTCAACGGGTTGCTCGACGCGGTGGCCAAGGACGCGCGGAAATAAAGCTCCGTTCGCCCTGAGCGAAGTCGAAGGGCACGCCTGAGCAAAGCGAAGGCATCTCGCTGCGCTCGATGTAGGGCTTCGACTTCGCTCAGCCCGAACGGTAGGGTATAGCCATGTCCGCCGAATCCCGCTTCCTCACCCTGCTGCGCCTGCTGGCCAACCACCCTGCCGCGCAGGGGTTGATGGATGATGTCGCGGTGCTGCCCGTCGGCGGCACCCGCCTGATCCTCACCAGCGACACGATGGTCGACGGGGTCCATTATCTTCCCTCCGATCCGCCCGCCGACATTGGCTGGAAACTCGCCGCCGTGAACCTGTCCGACCTCGCGGCCAAGGGCGCGCGGCCGGTCGGCTGCCTGCTCAACTATGCGCTGTCGGGTGATGAAGCGTGGGACGCCGCCTTTCTCGCCGGGCTGGGCCAAGCGCTTGACCGGCACGGCCTGCCATTGCTGGGCGGCGATACGGTGAAGATGCCCGACGGTGCCCCGCGCAGCTACAGCCTGACCGCGATCGGCGAGGCGAGCGGTCCCATCCCCGCACGTAGCGGCGCACAGCCCGGCGACACGCTCTACGTCACCGGCCCGGTGGGGGACGCGGGCATCGGCCTCTCCCTCGCCCGCGCCGATCCCGCCGCGGCCGGCCCGCTGGTCGACGCCTATCGCCGCCCCCGGCCCCGCCTGTCCGAAGGCGCGCTGATCGCCCCCCTTGCGACCGCAATGATGGACCTGTCGGACGGGTTGCTGATCGACGCGCAGCGTATGGCGCAGGCCAGCAGCGTCGCCATCACCATCGACCATATTCCGCTGTCCCCAGCGCTCGAAAGCGTGCGCGGGGCCAGCACCGCCGTCCAGATCGCCGCGGCCCAAGCGGGCGATGACTATGAACTGCTCTTCACCCTGCCGCGCGGCACCACGCCCCCGGTGCGCGCCATCCGCATCGGCCATGTCGCCACCGGCGCGGGCCTTACCCTGATGATCGACGGCGCAACCGTGCCATTACCGGCCATACTTGGCTGGGAACACGGATAGTCCCCCAACTCGCTTGACGCGCGCTGTCGGGCCTGTAGCTTCCTCTCACCCTATTCTCAGCCCGGTTGGACCGCTTATGTGCGTGTACCTGATGCTGATTGACGCGGTGCCAGATGCCGGACCCCACCCGTCCGGCCGCCCGCCGATGCGCCCTTCGTCCGCCCGTCATTCCCTGCGGAGCGGCCGATGAAAGTCATAATTGGGGGAGAGGAACATCTATGCCAATCGTCACCATCGCCATAGGGTGCGGCCTGCTGGCCGTGCTCTACGGCCTGTTCACCAGCCGCCAGGTGCTAAGCGCCCCTGCGGGCAACGCCACCATGCAATCCATCGCGGACGCCATTCAGGAAGGGGCGAAGGCCTATCTCGGCCGCCAATATACCACCATCGCCATTGTCGGCGCGGTCGTCGCGCTGCTGGTATTCTATTTTCTGGGGCTGACCTCGGCGGTCGGCTTTCTGATCGGCGCGATCCTGTCGGGCGCGGCGGGGTTCATCGGCATGAATATTTCGGTGCGCGCCAATGTCCGTACCGCCGAAGCCTGTCGCGGCACGCTGCAAAGCGGGCTGACGGTCGCTTTCCGGGCGGGGGCGATCACCGGGATGCTCGTGGCGGGCCTGGCCCTGCTCGCGATCAGCCTGTTCTTCTGGTATCTGACCGGCCCGGCAGGCCATGCGCCTGACGACCGCCTCGTCATCGACAGCCTCGTCGCGCTGGCGTTCGGCGCATCGCTCATCTCCATCTTCGCGCGCCTTGGCGGCGGCATCTTTACCAAGGCCGCAGACGTCGGCGCGGATCTGGTTGGCAAGGTCGAGGCCGGGATACCGGAGGATGACCCACGCAACCCCGCCGTCATCGCGGACAATGTCGGCGACAATGTCGGCGACTGCGCGGGCATGGCCGCCGACCTGTTCGAAACCTATGTCGTCACCGTCGGCGCGACCATGGTGCTGATCGCGCTGCTGGTCGCGGGCGTCGACAACGCCTTCAAGATGAACCTGATGTCGCTCCCCCTGATCGTGGGCGGCGTGTGCATCATCACCTCCATCATCGGCACCTATTTCGTCCGACTGGGGGCCAGCCAGTCGATCATGGGCGCGCTCTACAAGGGCTTCTGGGTCACCGCGATCCTCTCCATCCCCGCTATCTATTATGTCACCTGGCGCACGCTGGGCGATATGCACGCCGTGTTCGGCGCGGATCTGGACGGGGTCGGCGGTTATACCGGCATAGACCTGTTCTGGTCGATGATGGTCGGGCTGGCCGTCACCGGGCTGCTCGTGGTCATCACCGAATATTATACCGGCACCAATTACCGCCCGGTCCGCTCCATCGCCAAGGCATCCGAAACCGGCCACGGCACCAACGTCATTCAGGGGCTGGCCGTCAGCCTGGAATCGACCGCTTTGCCCACGCTGGTGATCGTCGCGGGCATCATCGTCGCGCACCAGCTGGCGGGCCTCATCGGCATCGCCTTTGCCGCCACCGCCATGCTGGCGCTGGCCGGGATGGTCGTGGCGCTCGACGCCTATGGCCCTGTCACCGACAATGCGGGCGGGATCGCCGAAATGGCGCATCTCGATGACAGCGTCCGGGTCAAGACCGATGCACTGGACGCGGTCGGCAACACGACCAAGGCGGTGACGAAGGGCTATGCCATCGGCTCTGCGGGCCTTGCCGCGCTGGTGCTGTTCGGCGCCTATACGGAGGATCTGAAATTCTACAATTCGGCGCTGGGCCTCACCGCCCCGGTCGATTTCAGCCTCTCCAACCCCTATGTCATCGTCGGGCTGCTGCTGGGCGCACTGCTCCCCTATCTGTTCGGGGCGATGGGCATGACCGCCGTGGGCCGTGCAGCTGGTGACGTGGTAAAAGACGTCCGCGCGCAATTTGCGGAAAATAAGGGCATTATGGACGGCACCAGCAAGCCCGACTATGCCCGCACGGTCGATCTGGTGACGAAGGCGGCGATCAAGGAAATGATCATCCCCTCGCTCCTGCCCGTCCTGGCACCCATCATCGTCTATTTCGTCATCGCCGCCGTCGCGGGCGTCTCCAACGGCTTTGCCGCCCTTGGCGCGCTGCTGCTGGGCGTCATCGTATCGGGCCTGTTCGTCGCCATCTCCATGACCAGTGGCGGCGGCGCATGGGACAATGCGAAGAAATATATCGAGGATGGCAACCATGGCGGCAAGGGCAGCGAAGCCCATAAGGCCGCCGTCACCGGCGACACGGTGGGTGATCCCTACAAGGACACCGCCGGGCCAGCGGTCAACCCGATGATCAAGATCACCAACATCGTCGCGCTGCTGCTGCTGGCGGCGCTGGCGCATGGGGGGGTGTAGGCTCCACAACGGATTGAAACGATAACAAAAATATCGTGACGAAGCGCCAACCCCGCCCTATTTCTCAGGGTGGGGTTGATCGTTTTTTGGGGGGATAGGAATGAAGGCACTTTTTGCATGGTTTGTCGGCAGCGCCCTGCCTTTCGCCGCGCTGGCGCAAACCAATGCCACCGTTGCACCGGCCCCGCCTGCTCAACCCGCCTATACGTTAAAGGACTTCGCCGCCCTGCCGCTGATGGATGCGCCCGCCCTGTCGCCCAATGGCCTGCATGTCGCCAGCCGCGTGGCGATCAACGGAGTACAGCGACTCGTCATCGCGGACATATTTGAGGGGGGTGACGGCCTGCGTTCGATAGGACTGGGCGAAAACGACCTCAACTGGTGGCAATGGGTCAATGACGACTGGTTGATTGCAGGGATGGGCACCGAAACCAACGTGCAGGGGATGCCTTGGTATATCAGCCGCGTCGCCAGCATTAAACGCGACGGCAGCAAAATAAATCTGCTGGCGAAAAATCTCGCCGCGCAAAATGCCGATGATGTCATCTGGATTGCCCGCGACGGCACGCCGCGCATCATGCTCTCTTATCAAACCTCGATATATTATGGCGAACCCGGCTTCTGGCCCAGGGTCGATGAAATCGACGTCAGCACTGGACGGATGCGCAGCGTCATCGCACCAAAGCCCCATGTCGGGAGTTGGTTTACCGACGCGACCGGCACTGTTCGGATGGGCGTGGGCTATAATGATGCCAATCGGACAGCGACGCTGCTCTATCGCCCGGACGCGAAAGCCTCTTTCCGCACGATTGATCGCGCCAATCGCCGTCGCGACGAATCGCTTATCTCGCCGGTGCTTTTTACCGCCGATCCGACCAAGGCGATTGCAGACGACGATCGGGACGGCACGGACGCCCTCTATGAACTGGACCTGACCACGCTGGAACTAGGAAAGAAGATTTTTTCCGTTCCCGGCTTCGATTTAGGATCCATATCCGCCGACAGCAGCGGCATGGCGCTGGCAGGCGTCAGCTATACCGCCGACGCGCCATCGGTCCATTGGTTCGACGCAACGCTGGCCCAGATTCAGGCAGACCTGGACAAGGCCGTCCCCAATCAGCGCGCGCGTATCCTATCGCTCAGCCGCGACCGACAGAAGATGATCGTCCATGTCGGCGCGCCTGATCAGCCAGGTGCCTATTATTATTACGACATTAATGCCGGTGTGATGAGCCTGTTATCCAAGGTCAGCGACCGTTTTGCGACCAAGGCGCGCCTCGGCCCGGTCAAGACCATTCGCTACAAGGCGCGCGATGGGCTGGAGATCGCTGCCGTCCTGACCCTCCCGGTCGGATCGGCAGTAAAGGATTTGCCACTCATCCTGATGCCCCATGGCGGCCCCTTCGCCCGCGACAGCGAAGATTGGGACTGGTGGGTACAATTCCTGGCCTGGCGCGGCTATGCCGTGCTGCAGCCTAATTATCGCGGCTCGTCGGGCTATGGCACCGCCTTTGCGGAAGGGGGAAGGGCAATGGGGCCTTGCCATGCAGGACGACCTGAATGATGCGGTCGACTGGGCCGTCAAACAAGGCATTGCCGACCCGAAACGCGTCTGCATCGTGGGCGCTTCCTATGGCGGCTATGCAGCAATGCGCGCGGCCCAGCGTGACCCGGCGAAATATCGCTGCGCTATCTCCTATGCTGGTGTATCGGACCTGGCGGCGATGATGCGCTATGACAGTCGCTTCCTCTACCATGGCACGCGCAAGGCCTGGCTGAAGGAACAGGCGCCCGATTTCGTGGCCGTTTCCCCGGTCCATTTCGCCGCGCAATTTGAGACGCCGATCCTGCTGATGCACGGCAAGAAGGACCGTCGCGTTCAGGTCAGCCAATCACGCGAGATGGCGGAAAAGTTAAAGGCCGCCGGCAAGGTACAGGGGCGCGACTATATCTATGTCGAACAACCGCTGGCCGATCATCATTTTTCCCGCGAGGCGGATCGGGTGGAATTTCTGGAACAGATGGACGCATTTCTCAAAGCCCATAATCCGGCGTAACAGTCATTGGCAGCAGTGCCCATAGGGCGTCGGTCGCGGGCAGGCTTGATTGGTTTATTGGCTCCGCTCGAAACGCGAATGGATCAAGGAAAAGTCACCCCTACCAGGGGGCCGATGTCCGACCATCCTCACCCTGTCCTACATCCCCCCATCCTGCTACAGTCCCGCCCGATCCGCTCTTTCGCATCGTCCGTCCCGCCCCCGCCGCCGCGCCGGGGGCCGCGCAAAGTTTCGCCTAAAATTTACATATATCGATATGGGCGAAGTTTGCGAAGTTCCGCCCCCGCGCCTATAGCCCCGGCCATGACCGCCGAACCCTTTGCCAGACAGCTGGCCGCGCTGGAATCGCGTGGCCGGTTGCGCCGCCTGATCCCCCGGTCGGGCCGTGATTTTGCCTCCAACGACTATCTCGGCCTGTCGGGCGATCCGATCATTGCGGGTGCTGTGGCCGACGCGATCGGGCGCGGCGTGCCGGTCGGGTCCGGCGGATCGCGCCTGCTACGCGGCAATGCCCCCGAACATGAAGGGCTGGAGGCGAAGGCCGCCGACTTCTTCCGCACCCAGGCCGCTTTGTTCGTCGCCAATGGCTATGCAGGCAACCTCGCCCTGTTCGCCACCCTGCCCCAGCGCGGCGACCTGATCGTCGCCGATGAACTGATCCATGCCAGCGCCCATGACGGTATCCGCATGAGCAAGGCCGCCGCTATGTTCGCCCGCCACAACGACGTGCAGAGCTTCGCCGACCTGATCGCCGCCTTCCGCGCCGAAGGGGGCAAGGGCCGCATCTGGATCGCGGTCGAAACCCTCTATTCGATGGACGGCGACATCGCCCCGCTGGCCGATCTCGCCAAGCTGGCGGCCAAACATGGCGGGATGCTGATCCTGGACGAAGCCCATGGCACCGGCGTATTCGGTCCGGGCGGACGCGGGCTTTCCGCCGGGCTTGATGGCCTGCACAATGTCATCACCCTGCACACCTGCGGCAAGGCGATGGGGGTCGAAGGCGCGCTGATCTGCGGCCAGCGCATCCATATCGATTATCTCATCAACCGCGCCCGCGCCTTCATCTTTTCCACCGCGCCCTCGCCGCTGATGGCGGTCGCCGTCTCTGCCGCGCTCGACCGGATCGAGGAAGCGAGCGACCTCCGCGACCGGCTGACGACGTTGCGGCAGGACGCAGCCGAATCCATCTGCGGCCCGCTCGGCCTGCCCGCCCCACGCAGCCAGATCGTGCCGGTCATATTGGGTGGCGACGCCCGCACCATGGCCGCCGCCGCCGCCCTGCAGGAAGCCGGCTTCGACGTGCGCGGCATCCGCCCGCCCACCGTCCCGCCCGGCACCAGCCGGTTGCGTATCTCGCTCACCCTCAACGTCAGCCGCGCCGACATCGCCGCGCTGGGCCGTGAACTTGTGCGGATCGTCAAATGACCATCTTCGTCATCACCGGCACCGACACCGGCATCGGCAAGACGGTATTCGCAGCTGGCTTGGCCGCGATGCTGGGAGCGCATTATTGGAAGCCGATCCAGGCCGGCATCGATCCAGATGGCGACAAGGAGGAGGTCGCCCGCCTCTCCGGCCTGCCCGCCAGGCATATCCTGCCCGAAGCCTATCGCCTGACTACCCCCGCCTCCCCCCATCTCGCCGCGCGGATCGACGGGGTAGAGATCAGTCTCGACCGCCTGACCCTGCCGCAGGTCGATGGTCCGCTGGTCGTGGAGGGCGCGGGCGGCGTGCTGGTGCCGGTCAGCGAGACGCTGCTGATGGCAGACCTGTTCGCTTATTGGGGCCAGCCCGTCATATTGTGCGCCCGCACCGCGCTCGGCACGATCAACCACAGCCTGCTCAGCATCGAAGCGCTGCGCACCCGCAAAGTGCCGATCGCGGGCATCGCCTTCATCGGCGAGCGCCATGAAGAAAATGAACGGATCATCCCGCAGCTGGCGAAAGTCCCCAGCCTTGGCCGCCTGCCTTTGCTCGATCCGCTTGGTCCCGCCAAGCTGGCCGCCGCCTTTGCCGCGCATATCCGGCTTTCCGATCCTTTCAACGGCTGATAATATTCGACCAACGACATGGACAGGATAGTTGGACAGGCGTTCAAGTCCCGTCATGCCGGGTGCGGTTCGCCGCGCCCACTCAAGCAAGGGATGCTTTGATGAACCACCTCCTCCTGCGCGCTGCCGCCTCCGCGCTCGCGCTGACCGCCGGCATCGCGCACGCGCAACAGCCTGCCACGCCAACCGCTACCGCCCCCGCCAAGCCGACCTATGGCAGCTATGGCTTCGACGCCGCGGGCATGGACCCGTCGGTAAAGGTCGGCGATGATTTCTACCTCCATGCCAACGGCACATGGGCAAAGAACACGCCCATTCCCGCCGACAAGTCCAACTATGGCGCGTTCAACACGCTGGACGAACTGTCGCGCAGCCGCACCCGCGCGATCCTGGACGCGGCCAAGGGCGACGCCAACAGCAAGATCGGCGCGGCCTATGCCAGCTATCTCGACACCGCTGCGGTCGAGGCGAAGGGACTGGCCCCGATCAAGCCCTGGCTGGCCGAGATCAAGGGCGTGAAGGACAAGGCCGGGTACGCGCTTGTCGCCGCCAAGGCAGCACGCAGCGGAATCAGCGGCCCGTTCCGCTTCTATGTCGGGCAGGATGACAAGGACCCCGAAACCTACATCCTCTCGATGAGCCAGAGCGGCCTTGGCCTGCCCGACCGCGACTATTATCTGGATGAAAAGCCGGAAATGGCCAAGATCCGCGCCGCCTATGTGGCGCATCTGGAGACGATGCTGACGCTGGCGGGTGAAGCTGACGCCCAGGCCCGCGCCGCCGCGCTAATGGCGTTCGAAACGGAAATCGCCAAGGTCCACTGGACCCAGATTGACAGCCGCGACGCTGACAGGACCTATAACAAGCTGACGCTGGCCGCGCTGCAAAAGGCCGCGCCCGGCTTCGACTTCGCTGCCTATTTCAAGGCCAACGGCCTGACCCCCACCGACCTGCTCGTCGCCCAGCCTTCGGCGATCACCGGGGAAGCCGCGCTGATCGCCAAGGCACCGATCGGCGTGCTGAAGGACGCATTGTTGCTGCGCAGCCTGCACACCTATGCCGACAAGCTGCCCGACAGCATCGCCAACGCCGACTTCGCCTTTTACGGCACCACCCTGTCCGGCACGCCGGAGCGTGAGGCGCGCTGGAAGCGGGGCGTCGATTTCCTCAAGGACTCGCTCGGCGAGGAAGTCGGCAAGGCCTATGTCGCGCAATATTTCCCGCCAGAGACCAAGGCGGCAATGGACATTCTGGTCAAGAATGTGATCGCCGCCATGGGCCGCCGCATCGACGGCCTGCCCTGGATGAGCGACACCGCCAAGGCGCGCGCACACAAGAAGCTGGCGGCCTTCACCCCCAAGATCGGTTATCCCGACAAATGGCGCGACTATACGGGCCTGACCATCCAGCGCGACGACCTGCTGGGCAATGCGATGCGCGCCAGCCAGTTTGATTTCGACTATAATATCGGCAAGCTCGGCAAGCCCATCTATCGCTGGGAATGGGGCATGACCCCGATGGAGATCAACGCTTACGCTAATTTCGGCATGGTCGAGATCGTGTTCCCTGCCGCCATCCTGCAACCGCCCTTCTTTGATCCCCATGCCGACCCGGCCGTCAATTATGGCGGCATCGGCGCGGTGATCGGCCATGAACTGAGCCATCATTTCGACGATCAGGGCGCGAAATATGACGAGACCGGCAAGCTCAACCAGTGGTGGACCGATGCCGACGTCGCCAATTTCAAGGGGCTGACCGACAAGCTGATCAAGCAATATGATGCCTATGAACCCTTCCCCGGCGCGCATGTGAAGGGGGCGTTCACGCTGGGCGAGAATATCGGCGATCTGGGCGGGCTGGCTGTGGCGCTCGACGCCTATCACGCATCGCTGGGCGGCAAGCCCGCACCGGTGATCGACGGCATGACCGGCGACCAGCGCTTTTTCCTGGGCTGGGCGCAGGTGTGGCGGCGCAATTATCGCGAGGCGAACCTGCGCCAGCGGCTGGTCACCGACCCGCACGCCCCATCACAATATCGCGCCGACATCGTGCGCAATTTCGACACCTGGTATGACGCCTTCAAACCCGCGCCAGACGGCAAGCTGAGCCTGAAACCGGAAGAGCGGGTGAAGATCTGGTAAGGACCGCCTGCTTGATAATCGCGGCTATCGAAGCGTGGCGGAGTCTGCCAGCGCTCGATAGTCAGCGATTGTCTTGCCGAAATAGTTGAGGCGCGGCGCATCAAAGGTCATCATGTAGAGCTTGCCGCCGATGATCGCCGCCCTCGCTTCTCCCTTTCGCGTCAGTTCGTCATCGTCCGTATATTCATAGGTGAAACGCACGCCGTCCTTGCCCAGAAATGGAGCCGGATCGGTTGAGATCAGGGAGAAAGTGCCTATGCCCTTGAACGCACGATAGGTGCGCTCGACAAGTTCGGGCACTTCAATCAACAGAGTTTCCGCCGTGAATTTGGGCAAGGGATCGTGCTTCTTGCTCCGCTCCCTTACCAACGACTCACCTGCGGGAATGCCGCCATAGAAGGTAACGTCGTTCAGTTGTCCGCCGTCCAGCGTCCAGGTCTCGGCATATTTGCCGATGCGCCCGCTCAACTGGTTCCAGTCGCGCGAGGGCGTCACCCAGAGCGGCGCATTGGCAACGGCGACGGCTGCCCCTTTTTCATGGAGTTTGTGCGCAAGGCTTGGCGATGCGAGCGAGAGGAGGCCAGTCGCGATCATCGCAACCGCCATGATGCGGGTTTTTGCGGTCAATTGCCCGTCCCTTCCTTTGGCAGCATCATCAGAATCATGGACGCATCGCTCGCGCCCGGTTTCTTTTCGAGATAGGTCCGCAACGCCTGCGCGCCTTCGGAGCGACGACCGGTCTTGACGAGGGACAGGCCAAGCCCCCGATAGGCGTCAGCCATGCTCCCGTCGGCCGCTATGGCCTGTGCGTAAAATTCGGCAGCGTTGACCAGATCGCGCTGGGCACCGCGCGACCGATAGAGTTCGCCGCGCGCGAACCACAAAGGCGCTGTCCAGTCAGACTGTGCCAGTGATTGAATGAGATAATCGCTCGCACCAAAATCATTGAGTTTGATCTGATCTTCCAGGAACAGTGGCAGCCATGGCGCAAGGGCAGCGCGATACCGATCAGCACCCGCATCCCGCGCCGCCGCATCGGGCAGGGCGAGCTTCGCCAGCGTCGCCGCGCGCTCGCCGTGCGGCGGATGCGATGCAGTAAAGGCTATCCGCTCGAAGTTCGGCTTTTTCAATCCCCTCGCCCGCGCAGATGCCTCGAATTCCGCCATAATATTCTGCCAGAATTGTGACCCGGCCTGCGGCGGAAATTGACTCCTGTTCAGATAGCTGATTCCCAGGGCGTCCGCCTCCCGCTCCTGATCCCTGCCGAACCGATACAGGTTGCCATACACCGACAATTTCAAATCCTGGTAGGACCGCCGAACATCATAGCTGGGGGCAAGGCTCGCCAGCACCGCCGCCCAAGCCAGAAGATCGGTGCCTTGCCGCCTCGACTTGAAATGCACCAACGAGTGACGGCCTTCAAAATGGCCAAACTCATGGCCTAGGACTGCGCCTAACTGCGCTTCATTTTGGAAGCGAAGGAGAATGCCGCTGAATATGCGCATGGTTCCATTGGGTGCCATGCTTGCATTGACGGTCGGTTCTCGTACGACATAGATGCGTGCCGAGTTGCACCGGTCTGCGCCTACGGTATCGCACAAGATCTTGGTCAAATAGCGGGTCAGCTTTTCGTCCCGAATGACCAGACTGGATGAGGCAAGGCGCTGCTCATCCTCGTCCATCTCCCGCCAGAGTCCAATCTCATCGACACCCTGCGGTTGGTATGCGCCAGCATAAGGGGGAGGCAGGGCAGGCGCTGCGGCGGCAGCCTGCGCGAGGAGACACGCGAGTCCGGCTGCAACCCGTGCGACAATACGCCTCATTGCTGTGCGGCCTTGCCGATCTGGCTGCCGGGGAAATCTTCAAGCAGTTGGGCAACGCGCTTGTCTGCCCCGTCAACCTCCCGCACGTCTCCGCCCATTGCGCCATCGGCATTGAGCCAAAGGAGATCGCCGGTTTTCAGGTCGATGAGGCCCGCATAGCCGACATGTTCACCCGACGTGACACCTACACCTCCGAGCATCGCGACCATCTGCAACATTTTGCGCCCGGTCGATCCGTAGGCGTCCTTGTTGTAGATGAACAAAGCATAGTCCGCGCTGTCCGCGCCGGGCAGGTTCGCGACACTTTGGCCCATCGACCAGTCGAATATCTCCGCCTTATTGTCGCGTTTCTTGGTCGGCAGCCGGTTGCCCACGAAGAACTGATATTCGATCACGGCTTGGGAGATGGCGGCGAACAAGGACATATGTTCATGCAGATTGCGCGCCTGATCGCCATCCGCATCCGGTGCGACGATCACCTGATTGCCCAGTTTCGCCTGCAATATCTTGAGCGCGCCCTGGATATTCATCTTGGCCCGCTCGGTCCATTCGGCGTTGGGCTCAAACATGCCGCCGGTCGATTGCGCGCCCACGCGAACCGAAGGCGGAAAGACCAAAATCCGCTTGTTGCTGTTCGTTGCGAGTTGAAATCCCTGCCTGACAGCGGAGCGTTCCTGCGCGTCGGCAGGCGCGATCGCGAAAATGCCCATGCTCAGGACAAGGCCGAGCCAGAACGAACAGCGTTTCAATGACATCCCCCCATTTGTCACCTGCGCCCCACAGATGACATTCCATCATAAGGACGCTCCTGTTCCCGGCGCAAGTCCGTTTGGCGGCTATCGCTTCGGCTTCCCCTCGCCTAAAGCCACCCCATGACCTCTCCCGTCTGGCACCCCTTCACCCAGCATGGCCTGAACGAGCCGATCCCCCATGTCGTGCGCGCCGACGGGGCGTTGCTGCATCTGGCTGATGGCAGCACGCTGATCGACGGGATTTCCAGCTGGTGGGTGACGACGCATGGCCATTGCCATCCGCGCATCGCCGCTGCCATCGCGCAGCAGGCGGGGCAGCTGGATCAGCTGATCTTTGCCGGCTACACCCATGAACCGGCCGAAACGGTGGCGCGCGGCCTGATCGACATCGCGCCCCATGCGCCGGGTTGCGACCCGCTTGCCCACGTCTTTTTCTCCGACAGCGGATCGACGGCGGTGGAGGTCGCGCTCAAAATGGCGCTGGGCTACTGGCACAATCTGGCACTCGACGGGCTGGCAGAGCCACGCAGCCGCATCCTGGTGCTGGAACATGGCTATCATGGCGACACGATCGGCACGATGTCGGTGGGGGAACGCGGCGTCTATAATGCTGCCTGGTCGCCGTTGCTGTTCGATGTCGGCACCATCCCGTTCCCAACGCCGGGCAAGGAGCAAGCCTGCCTGGACGCGCTGGACGCGGCCTGTCGCGACAAGCCCGCCGCCTTCATCGTCGAGCCGCTTGTGCTGGGGGCTGGCGGGATGCTGCTCTATCCGCCGCATGTCCTGCGCGAGATGGCGGCGATCTGCCGTCGCCATGACGTGCTGTTCATCGCCGATGAAGTGATGACCGGCTGGGGCCGCACCGGCACATTGTTCGCCTGCGAGCAGGCGGGCGTTGTGCCGGACATCATGGCCGTGGCCAAGGGCATTACCGGCGGCGCGATCCCGCTCGCTGCGACGCTGGCGACGGCGCGGATTTTCGAGGCGCACCGGTCGACCGACCGCGCCCGGCTCTTCTACCATTCGTCCAGCTACACCGCCAACGCCATCGCCTGCGCCGCAGCCGTCGCCAATCTCGCCATCTGGCGGGAGGAGGATGTACGCGGGCGAATCGCCGCACTGGCCGATGGGATTGCCACGCGACTCGCAAAGCTGGCGCAGCACCCCGCCTTCGCCCATCCGCGCCAGTTGGGCACGATCGCGGCGATCGACATCGTCACGCCCGACGCAGGCTATCTGTCCGATCTTGCACCGCGGCTGCGCGCTTTCTTCCTGCAACACGGCCTCTTGCTGCGGCCATTGGGCAACACCATCTATCTGATGCCGCCCTATTGCACCGACGCGCAGCAGCTTGATGGCATCTTTGCAGCACTCGTCGCATCGGGCGATCATTTCAGCGCATGAAGCCGCCTTTCATTTTGGATGAATTGGCGCTATGGCGGCGCGATTTTTTGAATTCGGGATATTATGGCCAAAGAAGAACTGCTTGAAATGCGCGGACAGGTTGTGGAGCTTCTCCCCAACGCCATGTTCCGCGTCCGGCTTGAGAATGATCATGAGATCCTCGGCCATACCGCTGGTAAAATGCGCAAGAATCGCATCCGCGTCCTCGTGGGGGACGAGGTGCTGGTCGAACTGACGCCCTACGACCTGACCAAGGGTCGGATCACCTACCGCTTCAAATAAGCCAACGGGTGTCAGGCCCGATGCGGCTCATTCTTGCTTCCGCATCCCCCCGGCGCCTGGCGCTGCTGGGGCAGATCGGCGTTGCGCCCGATGCCGTGGCCCCGGCCGATTGCGACGAAACCCCGCGCAAGGGCGAATTGCCGTCCGTCTATGCCGCGCGGGTCGCGGCGGACAAGGCGGCGATCGTCGCGGCGCGACATCCGGGCGCACTGATCCTGTCGGGCGACACGGTCGTTGCGGCGGGTCGGCGCATATTGCCCAAGGCAGAGACCGAGGAGGAGGCACGCGCCTGCCTTACCCTGCTGTCGGGGCGGCGACATCGCGTACTGAGCGCGATCACGCTGATCGATGCCGCAGGCAAGGCACGACATCGCCTGTCCACCAACATCGTCACCTTCAAGCCGCTGGAGCGCAGCGAGATCGACCGCTATATGGCCAGCGACGAATGGCGGGGCAAGGCGGGCGGCTATGCCATACAGGGGCGGGCCGCTGGCCTGATCCGCGCGATTCAGGGCAGCCACAGCGCGATCATGGGCCTGCCGCTTTATGAAACCCGCACGCTGTTGAAGGCGGCGGGCTATGCAATCGATTAGGAACTGACATGGCCGAATGGCTTTACGAAGAAGGCATTGGCGAGGCCCGCGCCGCGCTGGTGGAAAAGGGCCGCCTGGTCGAGGCGCTGATCGAGCGCGAGACCGGCGGGGTGCGCGCAGGTGCCGTTGCGCAGGGTCGTCTGACCCAGACGCTGATCCCCAAGAAGCGCGGCGTCGTGCGGCTGATCAGCCAGGAAGAAGTGCTGATCGAGCCGCTGCCGCCGCGCACGTCCGAAGGATCGACCGTGCTGGTCGAAATATTGCGCGAAGCGATCCCCGAAGAGGGCCGTCCCAAACGCGCCAAGGGTCGCATCGCCCAGCCCGGCAGCAAGCCCCATGCCGGGCCAAGCCTGCTCCAAAGGCTGCGCGCCACCGGTACCCCGGTCGTCCCCTGCCCCGCGCATGAGGAGGACCGGCTGGAAGCCGTCGGCTGGACCGAGTTGATGGAAGAGGCGATCAGCGGCGATGTTGGCACCGAGGCGGCGGCGCTTCGCCTTTACGTCACGCCCGCCATGCTGCTGATCGATGTCGACGGATCGCTACCACCTGCGCAGCTGGGGCCGAAGGGTGCCAAGATTGCGGCGCAGACGATTCGCCGCATGGGGCTGTCAGGGTCGATCGGCATCGACCTGCCGACCATGAACAACAAGGATGAGCGGATGATCGCGGCGGCGCAGATCGACAAATATCTGCCGCTTCCGTTCGAGCGCACCGCGGTCAACGGCTTCGGCTTCCTCCAGATCATCCGCAAGCGCGAGCGGGCCAACCTGATCGAACTGCTGCGCGCCGATCCGGTCGAGACAGCAGCGCTGGCGCTGCTGCGCCGGGCGGAGCGGCATGGCAATGGTGGCCCGGCGACGCTGACGGCCGCACCGGCGATCATCGACCTGCTCTATCGCAAGAGTGACTGGATCGAACAACTGGCCAAGCGGCGCGGCGGCGCGATCACCCTGACGGCCGGCGCGACGCTGGCGCTGGGGGCGGGCCATGTCGCCTAAATCCGCTGCCTGCCCGGTCTGCCGCCAGCCCGCAAAGCCGGAAACCCGCCCCTTTTGCAGCCCCGCCTGCCGCGACCGCGACCTGCTGCAATGGCTGGGCGAGGGCTATCGCGTACCCGGTCCGCCGGCGGAAGAAGGGATGCAAAAAAGCAGCGATTATGGGCTAGACAGCGACGCAGATTGACGACTATAGGCACGCTTCCATCGGGCGGAGCCATCCGCAGTTGGCTGTGCCTGGATAGCTCAGTTGGTAGAGCAAGCGATTGAAAATCGCTGTGTCGGCGGTTCGAATCCGTCTCCGGGCACCATTTCCCTTGTTTTTCATGTCCATAGCCGTCCGGAATCGACGGTACATTTTTAGCGGTTTGCGGTATCTGGTCCACCCTCGTCCGGGCCCGTACCTTGCCACCTGGATGCGCCAACGGTATTTTTCACGGCATTGAAACCGGGAAAACATCGTCATGCTCACAGATGCCGCCATTCGCAAAGTCGGGCTCCGCGAGAAGCCGTTCAAGGTCGGTGACATGCACGGGCTCTATCTGCTCGTGAATCCGAATGGCGCCCGCTACTGGCGCTGGAACTTCTCGCATCGCGGCAAACGGCAGACCCTGTCCCTCGGCGTTTATCCCGAAGTTTCGCTCAAGGAGGCCAGGGAGAAGCGCACGGAAGCCAGCAAGCTGCTCGAACGTGGCACAAACCCATCCACCCATAAAAAGCTTGCACGCGCCCTAGCGCTGAATGGCGGAACGAGTTTTGGCGAAGTGGCGCAGGAATGGCTTGCCAAGCTGGAAGCCGAAGGGCGTTCGAAAGCCACGATGGAAAAGATGCGCTGGCTGCTGCGCTATGCCGAGCCGATCATCGGCGAGCGGCCGATTGGCGAACTGACCGCGCCGGAAGTCCTCGCTGTCCTGCGCACGGTCGAGGTGAAGGGCCGTTACGAATCGGCAAGGCGGCTGCGAACCACCTGCGGCAGCATTATACGTTACGCCATCGCCACCGGCCGCGCGCAACGCGACGTCACCGCTGATCTCCAAGGCGCGCTCATTACGCCCAAGGTCACACATCGCGCCGCCATCACTGACCCTGGTGAGGTCGGAGAGCTGCTTCGAGCGCTGTGGGGCTATGAGGGCCAGCCCGCTGTAGAAATTGCGCTCAAGATTGGCATCCACACCTTCGTCCGCCCCGGCGAGCTTCGTCATGCCGAGTGGACCGAGTTCGACCCGGATCTCGCTATCTGGACGATCCCGGCGGAGAAGATGAAAATGGGACGTGCGCATCGCGTGCCGCTGTCGACCCAGGTGATGGATCTGCTCGAAGCACTCTACCCCATTACGGGCCATTCCAAATATCTGTTTCCCAGCATTCGCGACCCGAGACGGCCTATGTCGGAGAACACCGTCAACGCCGCGCTTCGGCGGCTGGGCTATGACAAGACGCAGATGACCGGGCACGGCTTCCGCGCGACGGCCAGCACGCTGCTCAACGAAAGCCGCAAATGGCATCCAGACGCGGTCGAACGGCAATTGGCCCATGTCGAAAACAACGATGTCCGACGCGCCTATCTGCGCGGGGAGCATTGGAACGAGCGGGTGAAAATGATGCAATATTGGAGTGACTATCTCGATCAGCTCCGTGCGGCTGAAAAGGTTATCAAGGCGCGCTTCGGCAGACGTTGATGGCGGACCGTGTGCCAAGACATGGTGGTGAGTTTTCAGGATTCCGCGTAGAATGGCTGATCTTTTAGAGGAGGGGTGGTGACAGAACAATCGCAACCGTCGGCCAGCCGCGTCCTTTGGTGCCTTCTGGGCGCATTGTTAGGAGGCGGCGGCGCAGCCATTGCGCTTATTGTAGCAGGGAATTTGAAGTCTTGGGGCTGGAGCTATCCTGATTTAGCAGCCACCCTTCTTGCCGCTGTAGCTTTGATCATCACAGTTTTAGGTGTCGGACTCGCTATCGCAGCCTTCTGGGGGTTTGATCAGGTCAGGGGCGCATCCGAGAAGGCGGCGAAGAAAGCTGCAAAAAAGGTGGCAATCGAAGAGGTGGAGCGCCACATGGAACAGGCGCAAATTCGTGATTATTTGAAGAGGGAGGCTGAGAAAATTCTCGACTCTGCAACCATCGCTGAGCTGATACAGAGTCGGGTAGATTCCGTCCTTTTCGGAGGTGGAAGAAATGATGACCTCGCAGCCGACGACGATAGTTCGTCGGATGAAGGCAGATAGGTGCTTAAATGACTGTAAGCCGAGAATGGAGCAATTTGCCTGCGAAATTGCGAGCAGCCGTTGAACAGCATCAAGCGGAGGCACCCGTTGATCTTGCTGCGTTGGCAAGAGGCTTCGGTCTAAGCGTCAAGGCGGCGACCCTGGCCCCTGGCATTTCAGGTGAGATCAGACCGGAAGGCAATAGCTTTGTAATCCGTGTAAACCGCCATGATGCGGCAGTTCGGCAAAGATTTACGGTGGCGCATGAGATCGCACATTTTTTGCTTCACCAATCCGAAATCGGCAAAGGTATTACCGATGACGTTCTCTACCGATCGAGCTTATCCGGCAAAATAGAAGCTGAAGCGAATAGGCTGGCGGCTGACATACTCATGCCAGATCACCTTGTTCAGAGGATCAAGGCGAATAGTGAGGTCTTGAATATCAATGATATTCCGCTGCATCTTTCAAAGCGATTTGGTGTATCCGAATCTGCAATGAAAATTAAGCTTGGGCTATAAACTGGGGGATGCATGGCTCTTCGTAATTTGGATGAGATTCCGTATCTTCCCCTTTTGTCTCTCTATCCCGCAGAAATGCGAGCCCTTGAAGAGCTACCGGGTCAGACCAAGGATGCATTGCTTCCAATAGTCCATCTTAGGCCATGGAGCAGTTCCCATAATCTAGATCGTGGCCTCGAACGTTTGGCGCTTGCCTATGGAGAGCGGCCCTGCGTCATTTCACTTGCTGATCCAGACAGCAAGGACGCAGTCAGGCCGGTCCATCATCAACTTAATGCCTTGCGGCAGCCAGCAGAAGCCTATGCCAACTGGTGCGCATTTATTGAAGTGCATCCTAACTTCATTCCAGCTGTGCAGCTTCAACACACCGCAGAATTACCCGCTCAAGTGCAGTGCCTGCACAAGCTCGGCCGTGGGCTGTTTGTCATCGTACCAAAACTAGCTTTTGGAGCGCTTGATCTTTTGGCGGCGACAATCGCGGCCAATAGCGACGGCGGGAGGGACGTCATATTCGTATTGGATTTCGGCCGGGCCAGTCGCGATCATCTGCAGGCTGCCGCAATCTGCGTAGGATATATAAATTCCATTCTAAGTCGGGCACCGGCCGCCCGCGTTTCAATTTCCGCTTCTTCGTTTCCTGAAGGGTTCAAAGACCTGACAGAGCAGGCGATCTATGAGCGCCTGTTGTTCAACGAGGTTAGGGGCCAAATCGGTACGAGGAGCCTGATCTACAGCGATAGAGGTAGCGTCAGAGCAGAAAAGCAGCTCGGAGGTGGCGGAACTCCCGCCCCGCGCATCGACTATCCTTTGCAAGATAACTGGAAATTTTTTCGATCAGATGACTTTGGATTTGCCGCATATCAGTTCCAAGCCTCGGCCTTGATGCGCGACACAAGCTGTTGGGACCCGACGTTGCGTGTGTGGGGGACGCAAATGATCGAGCGAACCGCCGCCGGAGACATGTCGGCGATTTCAAACCCGAACAAAGCGACTGCGGCCAGGGTAAACCTTCATCTGCAAGTGCAGTGCTTCTATGGTGATCCTGGAGCCGCGAGGGATACCGAGGAAGACTGGGACCTCTAAGCCGTCAGCATGAAATTTGATCGAAAGTTGTCGGTCCAGCTTTGCCAGAAATCCGCCTGCTGTTGTGCGACAGCACGGCGCCGAACTCGCTCTTCCGAGAACCTGCTGAGCAGCGTCAGATCCTGCGCCCGGATCTTGCGCCGAGCCACAGCACGCCAGAATGTCTCGCTGGTCGGATTATAACGCTGCTCAAACGCTTTGGTGAAAGCGTTACGAATCGCCGCGTCGCTTAAACCTGCACTGCTTGGACGCTGAGCGTTCGGGCGATAGACCAAGCGCTCAATTTCAGCCTGGGTCAGCAAATTCATGTAAGCCGGAGCAGCAATCTTGTTAGCGCGCCCGTGATGCACGGGGACAATGCCGCCGTCCTTGGTCACAGTCCAAAGCGATGCGCCGCACAAATCCTCCGCCACCAAACGCTTTAGATGCCGTTCCGCTACAACCAGGACAACTTGGTCAAAGTGCAGCGCATAGCCTGCCATCTGAGAGGGAACGCGCTTCAGCGTATCGGTAGCGCTTTTGATCTCAACACCGATAAATTCGTCCGCCAGAATTGCAAGATCGGCGCGCACTGACGCATTTCCTAGAGTGAACTCACTTGTAACCGTTGGCTTTTTTCCTCGCGGGGCAACGGATCGGAGGTGGTTGAGAACAGCTGCTTTGATCTGAGCTTCATCCATCCATAGCCTCCTTGCAATGAACGCGGCCTCAAATGCATTCCGAGAGGTATGTCAAGCGATGCAGACGTCATCATTGAAACATGATGATCCATTTCCTGCGACTTGCAACTAATCGATATCCACGCCCAAGGGCTGACAAGCACAAAAGTCCATGGCGTGTCCTTGACCGGACCGCGCTCTATGTCGCTTCGCGCCACCGAGCCTGCGCTGCGCTTGTCTCGTCCCTGCCGGGTGACGATCGCTCACGCGTGCCGGTCACTGACCGGCCAGCGGCCATCGCGCGGGGCGCGATGAGGCTGTTGCGGCTCCGAACAAGCGGGGTGGGCGTCCCTCTCCTCTAGTCCCGCCGCGGCGTGCCGCAAACCGCGCTGTGCGCGGCTCCTCCACTTGAGTTCCGGCCTTTCAGGTGCGGCCCGCCTTGTTCGGCGGGACTGCCGGATCGCTCCTGCCGCCCACCCCGCCGTCCGGGGCCGGTGCGCTGTTAGAGAAGGAGCAGAAAGACATGGAACTCAAGCATATCGACATCGCCTGCCTCTCGGTCTCGCCCGCCAACATGCGCGGCGTGAAGAAGCAGCCAGACCTTACCAACATCCTGCCCTCCGTGCGGGCACGGGGCATACTCGTGCCGCTGATCGTACGGCAGAACGGCAGTCCCACCACCTACGAGATCGTGGCAGGCAAGCGGCGCTATCATGCCGCCCTTGCCGTGGCGCAGGAGAGCGGCGGCATCGATCCGCTACCCTGTGCGGTCATGGAAGCGGGCGACGATGCCGCTGCGCTCGAAGCCTCGCTGATCGAGAATATCGCCCGGCTCGATCCCGACGAGGTGACGCGCTGGGAGAGTTTCACCCGGCTGGTCAGGGAAGGCCGTTCGCCCGAAGACATAGCGCTGACCTTTGGCCTCACCTCGCTGCAGGTGAAGCGAACGCTGGCGCTGGGCAACCTGCTGCCACGTATTCGCACCCTTTATCGCAACGGGGCTATCGATGCCGTCACCGTCCGGCACCTGACCCTCGCGTCCCGGCCAAGACAGCGCGAATGGCTGGCCCTGCTGGACGATGGCAGCGCCTATACGCCGATTGGCCACGCGCTCAAAAGCTGGCTGATGGGCGGTCACGCCATCGCCACCAGCAAGGCGCTGTTCGACCTGTCCCTCTACACAGGCGAGATCGTCGCCGACCTGTTCGGCGGAGACAGCTATTTTGCCGATGCAGGGCAGTTCTGGCAGGCGCAGGAGGACGCGATCACCGCGCTGGCGGATGATTATCGCGAGGCGGGATGGAACGATGTCCTAGTCCTGGCCCGCGGCGAGACCTTCCATCATTGGGAGCATGTCCATTGCCCCAAGAAGAAGGGAGGCCGCATCTATATCGCGGTCGGCCATGGCGGCGACGTTGCGGTCCATGAGGGCTATATCAGCCAGAAGGAAGCACGGCGTCTGGAACGCGGCGACGAGCTGGAAAAGACGGTCCGCCCCGAACTTTCCGCTCCTTTGGCCAGCTATGTCGACCTGCATCGGCATGCCGCCGTGCGGGCCAAGGTGGCGACTGCGCCT
>NZ_QVRA01000001.1 GCF_003591655.1 Sphingobium terrigena | reverse complement strand
CCGAAGTGGACAACCAGCCCACCCCGATCCTTGCGTTTCGGAGGACTGCTCATCCACATCTGTTGGCGACCATTCAAAGCGCTACCTGCTGGCAGCGCCCCGTCCGGTGAACAGCCCTCTAGGCCCGACCTCCCGACCCGTCAAATGCTTTTTGCAATTTTGTTTCAGAAATTTTTGGCGTTTGCGGTCTAGACAGGGGCGACGCCGATCATGGCCATGGGTGATTAAGAGTATGAGTTTGCAGGATGCCGACGCGGACGACGCGGGTTTCGGCGCACGCATCAGGAGCGCGATTTTCTGGCGTTCGGGCAGCCAGATCCTCTCGCAGATGATGAGCTGGGTGGTGACGCTGGCGGTCATTCGCCTGCTCGATCCAGCCGATTATGGCCTGTTCGCGATGACGCAGGTGATCCTGAATTTCGCGACCTTCCTCAATGGCTATGGGCTGGTCAGCGCCCTGGTGCAGTCCGAGAAGCTCGATTCGCATCGCTTGCGACAGGCTTTCACCATCATGCTGCTGCTCAATGGCGCGCTGGCGCTGCTCCAGCTGGGAATCGCGCCGATCGCAGCCGATTATTATGACCAGCCGATGGTCGCCGACCTGCTGCGGGTGCAGGCTTTGCTCTACCTTTCCACCCCCTTCATCTCGATTCCCGAAGCGATCATGGGACGCGCGCTCGATTTCAAGCGGCCAGCCTTGGTCAATCTGATTGCCGCCTTTGCCTCCGCCGCCGTGGCGCTGGTGGGTGCCTTGTCGGGCTGGGGCGTGTGGACATTGGTGTTCGCGCCGATCGCGGGCTTCTGGGTCAAGGGGCTGGGCTATGTGCTGGCGACCGGGTTCCGCCCCATCCCCACCTTCGACTTTCGCGGCACCGGCGCGATGGTCGCCTATGGCGCGTCGCTGCTGGGCGGGCAGTTGTTCTGGATCGTCCAGAGCCAGGCCGATATCTTCATCGGCGGGCGGGTGCTGGAGCCGCATCAATTGGGCCTCTATGCCGAAGCCCTGTTCCTGACCCAGATTTTCGTCAGCAAATTCATCCCGCCGCTCAACGACGTCGCCTTTCCTGCCTATGCGCGGATGCAGAAGGACCCGGCGCGGGTGGCCTGGTCCTTCTGCAAGGCGGTGCGGCTGCTGCTGCTGCTATCCTGCCCGGTCTATCTGGGCATGGCGGTGACCGCCGAGCCTTTGGTCGAGACGCTGTTCGGGGCGAAATGGCTGGAAATGGCCCCGTTCGTCGCGGTGCTGGCGCTGGCCATGCCGTTCATGACGTTGCAGGTGATGTTTGCGCCGGTCAGCAATGCGCTGGGCCGCCCCGGCACGACCGCGCGAATCGCGGGGGTCGGCGCGGTGCTGATGCCGGTCGCCTTCCTGATCGGCATCACCTTCGGCGCGATCGGCCTGGCCTGGGCGTGGCTCGGTGCCTTTCCGATCCTGACGATCGTGACCGCGCGGCTGGCCGGCGCGCCGATGGGACTGCGCCTGATCGACCTGGTGCGCGCGGCTGCGCCGGGTCTGGGCTGTGCGATCCTGATGGCGGGCGTGGTGATGGCGGTGGACCGCATCCTTCCGCCGCTGGCCGCGCCGGTTCGGCTGGCCGTATTGGTGCCGGCGGGCGGCATCGCCTTCCTCGCCGCACTAATGCTGTGCGCGCGCGGCACGTTGATGGAACTGGTCGCTTTGGTGATTCGCCGCGCGCCGCCGGTTCAGGCGCCCGCCTAAACCGGACATCCACGTCCGCCAATCAAGCCGTCTGGATATAGTCGCGCAGGGCCGCTGCTTCCGATTCGATCCGGTCGATACGGAATTTGACGAGATCGCCGATCGAGATCAGCCCGATCAGTTCGCCATCGACCACGACCGGCAGATGGCGGATGCGCCTTTTGGTCATCAGCGACAGGCCCGACATCACCGGCGTCTGGTCGTCAATGGTGATGGCCGGGGCCGTCATCACGTCGGAAACCGGACGATCCAGCGCCGCTGCACCTTCGGTCGCGACGCGATAGACGAGGTCGCGTTCGGAAAATATCCCGACCACCTGCCCGTCATCCACCACAGGCACGCAGCCGATCCGCCGCTCCGCCAGCAGCGTCACGACGGACAATACGCTGTCGGTCGATCGCACCTGGATGACGTCGCGCCCCTTGCCCTGCAATATTGCCGCGATGGTCATGACCGCTCTCCTTCCATGGACATTATGTCTCAGTACTTGATGATCCCACTTTCGAGGGCCAAAGAAAAGACATGACACGCAAACAAGCGCTCGATGATCCGCAAATTGCCGCCACCGCCTGGGCACGGTTCCGCCGCATCATGGTCTGGATGGCCGGAGGTGGCGCACTCTGCGTGATCGCATCGCTCATCTTCCTGCGGCTGTGGGCCGGGCCGATGCCGATCCATATGGTGATCGCCACGATTTTGGGCGTGTGGTTGACCTTCATGCTGGGAACCGGTCTGATGGCGCTGGTTTTCCTGTCCAGCGGCACCGGCCATGACGAACAGGTGATCGACCGGATCAAGGATGAGGTGATTGAGAATGAGTGACAGGCGAGACGATGTCGTGTTGCGGGTGATGCCGCGCATCACCGACATCAACGCCAATGGCCATATTTTCGGCGGCTGGGTGCTGAGCCAGATGGACATTGCCGGCGGCATTGTTGCCCATCGCGTCGCGCAGGGGGCGGTGGCGACCGTCGCGATCGAAAGTATGAAGTTCATCACCCCCATATTGTTGGGGGACGTCGTATCGGTCTATGCTCAGGAGGAGCGGCGGGGTCGCACATCGGTTGCCATCCGCATCGATGTGGTAGCGACGCGCGGGCCGCAGGAGGAACAGGTGGACCTGACCAGCGGGGTTTTCACCTTCGTCGCACTGGACGAAAATCATCGGCCACGACCCCTGCCCGACGCCTGAATATCAGCGCGGCAGGCGCTGGGTGTAGGCCAACTCCGCCTTGCCATTGGCGGGGACAGTCGCCCGCCAGACCCATGCATTGCCGCGCCGTTCCATGTCCGTGGGACGGGGCTTGATGTCGTGGGGGATAGTGACTTCGGCGGTGATGGCGAAGGGACGGGCATTGCTGAGCGCGATCGTCCAGCGCTGGCTTTTGCGCGATGCCTGCACCTGCCGCACCGCGATACGGACGTCCGCGCTCTCGGCCAGATCATAGTCGATCCGCTCGCCCTCCGCCTTGTCGCTTATGTCCGCTTCTCCAGCCAGAAGGCGCAGATCGTCTATCTGCTCGAACACCGCGACCCGGCCCGATGGCATGGGCAGGCCAAGGCCGTCACCTTTCCGATTCTGGAGCCGCAGCCGCAGCGTCATCGGTCGGGATTCGCCCCCGTCGAACCCGCCGGTCGTTGCGGCATAGAGGCGTTCGACCGTCACGCCGGGTTGGCGCAGCAGCGCGACCTGCTTCTGGCTGTTGGCGGCGACCGTCACGGCCACGGGAACGCGGTAGAATTTAAGGTCGCCCAGATCCTCCTGCTCAGCGATTACCTCGTTGGTGACTGACGCAACCGCCATAGGGGCACTCTGCAAAATCCCACCTCGCCGCTGCGCCGACACCACGATCTCGCCCAGGCCGTCGTCCATTTCCATCATTCTTGGCCGCCGCATATCCACAGGAAACAAGTCCCAGCGCGGATGCGTGCTGGTCACATCCATCGGCCAGCATTGCAAACGCAGCGGGCCGCCGGTTGGCCGTGCCTGCGCCCCGCGCGGCTGGCGATTGGGCTGTCCGGCAATGACGTTGAGCTGGGCGTCGGCAAAGCCGGTGACCCCGCCATTGGCGACCGTCAGCCATGCCATCAGGTCGAGCGTCTCCCCCTTCATGTCCGCGACATAGGAAGCGGACCAGTCGAACCCTTCGGCCAGATAGGTGAGTTGCAACGTCGCGCGGGTCGGCCGGTCGCTGGTGGCGATGACCGACAGGGTCGGGCGCGGCGACAAATCCTTGGGGGCTTCCCGGTAGAGCATCCGTTCGGGCAGGCCGCTGCACCCCAGCGCCTCATAGCCCTGCGCGGTCTGGACGATCACGCCGCCAGTCGGCCCGGCGCTCAGGATCGCGTCCTGCTCGGTCACCTTGCCAGTCTTGCGATCGGTGCGGCGCAGCGTGACGCGGCGCTTGAGATAGGCGTCGACCAAGCCTGCGGGCGACAGCAGCCGGGCATCGCGATTCTTCTCCCGCACGCCGCGCGGCATACCGGAGAGTATGGCGGTTTCGGGCATCAGCCCTTCGGCCACCCCTTCAAACCGGACGACCGATTCGCCCTGCGGCAGATCGACCGTGCGGGTTTCGGTGACCAGCGCATAGCCGCCCGGCCAGTTCCGGTCGATCGCACCAGCCGCCCGGCCCGGCGCGCGATAGACGGTGACCGACACCGCATCGATCCGGATGGAAATGACCGTATCCGCCTGCGCGGGCGTAACGATAGCCCACAACAGCAAGCCAAAAAACCACCGTATTCCCGCGAAGGCGGGAATCCAGTTCCGACCTTTCGACTGGATTCCCGCCTGCGCGGGAACACGCGCCCAATATCGCAAAAGTCGCACAGCGACCCGCTTCAATAGCGCGAATCGAAGGTGACGGTCAGGTCCACCGAACCATTGGCCGGGACCGGCACGCTCCATTCCATCCGGTCGGCCGACACGCGCCGTCCCTCCACGCTCTGGGCGGTGACGCGGGTGTCGCCCCACAGGCCGCCCTGCGCCAGATCGACCGTAATGGCCTCAGGCCGGGCGTTGGTCAGCGTGTAGCGCATCTTTGTTTCCCAGCGCGACGCACCCTTTTTCGTGCGCTGTTCGACCGTCGGCCGGACCTTGACGTCGAACGCCTCGCCGGTGCGCAGCGCCATCGATGATCCCATCGGCGTATGGTCGATGCTGTTTTCGCCGATGAATTGCGGGTCTCCGCGCGCATCGCGCATATAGACGCGGATGGTGCCGGCGGGCAGTTGATCGCCCAACCCGCCCTGCTTCGATGTCGAAAATTTCAGCACGCTCGATGCGCTCAGCGGTTCAGCCGAACTGCCCATCCAGGGGTTGAGATATTCATAGGTCGCCCGTGCAGGCGCACCCTTCACATCCAGAAAGCTCACCTGTTTCTGCTGCGCGTTGGCGATCGTCGTGCGGCGCTCAAGGGGATAAAGATAATAGTCGCCCAGCCGTTCGCGCGGGCCGCTTTCCGTCCCCGCCTGATCGATCGCACCGCTGCCCGATTGCCACCAGTTGGTCCGCCCGCCGCCATTGGCGGGATTGCCCGCAACCAGGATCGTGCGCGCATTGCTGAAGGTCGTACCGCTATTGTTGGTCAGCGTCACCCAGCCCTGCATGTCCATCGCCCCTTTGCCCGCGTCGAACAGCGCGACATAATCGGCGGTCCAGCCCAGATTGGGGGTGAGGTAGGACAGGCGCGTCGGCACCGCGCCGCCACGCGCCGCGTCCACGGTGACGGAGAGAGTCGGCTTGGCCCGCAAGTTGGGCGGCACCCGGTCGAAGATCACCCGCACCGGCAGGCCATCGTCGCGCAGCACCTCGATCCGCGCGCCGATCTGGAGGACGATGCCGCCATTGGCCGCGAGTATCTTGGCCCGCTCGCGCGTTTCCGCGCCGGTGGCGGGATTGGTGCGCACCAGCGTCACCTCCTGCCCCACCGCCTTGTCCATCAGCTTGTCAGGCGACAGCAGATCATAGTCGAAATTCTGTTCGACGATCGCGATGCCGGGGCCGGAAAGAGTGACGGTTTCAGGCCGAATACGCGCCGACACATCGGGAAATTCGATGCGGTTGCGCCCCACCGTCATCACCAGTTGCCGGTCATCCTGCACCAGCGACTGGCCATTATTATAGATGGTGACGGCAACATCGCCCTGGGCCGAAGCGCCGGTCGGATCGGCCGCCCCCTGTGCCAGCGCAGCGACGGGAAGCGCGCACAGCAGCGGCGCAAGCAGGCGAAGGGCGGTCATGGGGCAGGTCTCTCCCGACATTGTCGTCGCCTTGTGCCGCAAGCCACCGCGATTGGGAAGCGGGCATGAAAAAGGCGATCCTGTCCTTCGCAAACACAACAGCCGAACTTGGACAGAATCCGCCAAAATCCTCCCCTGCAAAGCAGGGGAATTGCATATGACTTTTCGTTACCCCTACAACGTCATCCTGAATGTATTTCAGGATCCATCGTGCCCCAAAAGCCGTGGTTTGAGACGAGACATGGATGCTGAAACAAGTTCAGCATGACGATGAGGGAGGGGGCAGTCCATATGCGATAGCCCTGCCTGCAAGGGGAGGATGGGCTTTGTTCAACATGCCGACATCGGATTTGCAAACCACAGCGATGCCATGAAAAAGGGGACGGCGCGCCGGGCACCGTCCCCTTTTTTTTCAACTCGATGCAGCGATGCGGCTTATTCGGCCGCTTGCGTCGTCGCGCGTGGGCGGCGGGTGCGCTTCTTGGGCGCGTCCTCGCTGACGTCGCTATCATTGTCGGCGCGCGCGATCGAGGGTGGCAGGATAGCCATGTCCAGACCGACAGGCACTTCGGATGCTGCCACATCGACGACCTTGCGTGGGCGACCACGGCGCGGCTTGGGCGCTTCTTCCATCTGCGGCGCAGGCGCGGCCTCTACGACCGGAGCAGCAACCGGGGCGGGCGCGGCCTGTTCGACCTGGGGCTGCGCTTCGGCAAAGACCGGACGGTCGCGACGCGGGCGGTCACGGCGTGGGCCGCGCTCTTCGCGTACTTCGTCCTGACGGCGATTCTGGTCGCGCGGCGCAAAGTCGCGCTGCGGACGATCGCCCTGATCGCGCGGGGCGCGGTCATTGTCGCGGGGCGCTCGATCAAAGTCGCGCGGTGCCCGGTCATTGTCACGCGGGGCGCGATCACCATAGTCACGCGGCGCGCGTTCGGCCTGCTCACGCGGGGCGCGGTCGGGCTGTTCGCGTGGCGTGCGATCATAGGAAGAGGAATCGGTGCGGAATTCGTCGACGCCGTCAGCAACGCCCTCGAAATCATCGCCATCCTCGTCGAAATTCTCGTCCGGGCGGCGGTGACGCTGCGGCTGATTGGCTTGCTGCTCTTCCTGCCGGGCGCGATTGTCGGCCAGCACGCGGAAATAATGGTCGGCAAATTGCAGATAATATTCCGCATTCACCCGGTCGCCCGCCATCTGGGCATCGCGCGCCATATTCTTGTATTTCTCAAGAAGCTGGGTCGCATTGCCACGGGCGCGGTTGTCGATGCGGTTGCCATTATCGCCCCCGCCCCGATTGCCACCATTATTGGGACGTCCGTTGTTATTATTGTTCCGGCCGCGATTGCGGCGACCGGCCTGCCGGTTGTTGATCAAGACATGATCCTTGCGTTCGCTGTCATCATATTGGCTGAAAACTCTGTTCCGTCGCCATCCCCAAGCACGGCCCGCACATCAGACCGGATACGGCTCCGCCGGGCATGGCCGGTTCAAAGGGCCAGTGCCTCAAGCTGCCAGCGGCGCCGGGCAGCAGCGCCGTCATGACTGTCAGGAGCGTAGAGAAAGGCCTTTTCTATCAATGGCCTGAACCGACCATATCACGAGATAGTGCCATCTCTGCTGTCGATGTAGAGGCTTTCGCCGGAGAAACCAAGCAATTTCCGCTTGTCATGGCGTTAATTACGCTGTGCCGTCGCTGGACGGCCATGTTGCGACCAGACAACGATCATGCCCGGCAAGGTCCTGCAACGCCCGCACGCGCAGGCCCGCCTCCGCCAGCAGCGTCGAAACGGCATCCTTCTGGTCATAGCCGATCTCGATCGCAGCCATGCCGCCGGGCGCAATCAGCCGGGGCAGATCGGGCGCGATGCGGCGATAATCGTCCAGTCCCTCAGCCCCGGCAAACAGCGCGCTGTCCGGCTCATGCAGCACATCGCCCGCCAGCGTGGCACTGCGCGCAATATAGGGCGGGTTGATCAGGATCAGGTCGAACGGACCTTCTATCCCCAACGCCCAGTCACCCAAATGGAAAGTCGCGCGGTCGGCAAGCCCCAGCCGCTCCGCATTGCCCTGCGCCACCGCCAGCGCGCCGGGCGAAGCATCGATCCCAAGCCCGTGAGCATCAGGCCATTCGCTCAAGCCTGCCAGCAGTAGCGCGCCGGAGCCGGTGCCAAGGTCGAGGATGGATTGCGGCGCGCGCCCGACAAAATGCGTCACCGCCGCCTCGATCAACGTTTCGCTGTCCGGGCGGGGGATCAGCACGTCCGGGGTCACAGCCAGGCTGATCGTCCAGAAATCGCGATAGCCGATAATATAGGCGATCGGCTCCCCGGCAAGACGACGCGCAATCAACGCCGCAAAGCCCGGCGGCACGGTCAGGTCGCGCTGGCGCAGCAGCAGATCGTTGCGGGACAAACCCAGCGCATGGGCCATCAACAATTCGGCGTCGAGGCGCGGCGTATCGCTGGCGACGCCAAGCTGGACAGATGCCGCGCGCAGGGTGTCGGGGATGGTCATACCTGTCTCCCCTCCCTGACAGAGATGGTTGCGATATTCATCATGAACAGATTTTTGTCATCCCCGCGTAGGCGGGGATCCATCTCCCGCCCTAGGATCATGATGATAAGGCAGGAGATGGATTCCCGCCTGCGCGGGAATGACGATCAATTGTGGAACTGCCAGTATGTCGCAACGATCCGCTGTCAGGGAAGAGAGAAGCAGGTCGCTCACCCGACCCCGTCCAACTGCGCCAGCCGCGCCGCTTCATCCTCCGCGATCAGCGCGTCGATGACTTCGGCCAGCCCCGGCCCTTCGAGAATCTCCGGCAGGCGGTGCAGTGTCAGGTTGATGCGGTGGTCGGTGACGCGGCCTTGGGGGAAATTATAGGTGCGGATGCGTTCGGATCGGTCGCCCGATCCCACCATCGCCTTGCGCGCGCCCGCCTGTTCGCTCTGGGTGCGTTCGCGTTCGGCTTCATAGAGGCGGGCGCGCAGCACCTGCATCGCCTTGGCCTTATTCTTGTGCTGGGATCGTTCGTCCTGCTGGATCACCACCAGCCCGCTGGGCAAATGGGTAATGCGGACCGCCGAATCGGTCGTGTTGACATGCTGCCCGCCAGCGCCCGACGCGCGATATATGTCGATCTTGAGGTCGCCATCGGCGATCTGGACGTCGACTTCCTCCGGTTCCGGCAGCACCGCGACGGTCGCCGCCGACGTGTGGATGCGCCCGCCGCTTTCGGTGACGGGGACGCGCTGGACGCGGTGGACGCCGCTTTCAAATTTGAGTTTCGCGAACACGCCGGTGCCGGTGATGGAGGCGACGACCTCCTTGTAGCCGCCCGCTTCGGACGCATTGGCCGACATCAACTCCATCTTCCAGCCCAGCGAATCGGCGTAGCGCTGATACATGCGGAACAGGTCGCCCGCGAACAGGGCCGCCTCGTCCCCGCCCGTCCCGGCGCGGATTTCCAGCATGGCCGGGCGCGCATCGGCCGAATCGCGCGGCAGCAATTGCAGCGCCAGCGCGCGTTCGGCGGCGGGCAGCTGGCTTTTGAGCAGCTGCATCTCCTCCTGCGCCATTTCGCGCATCAGCGGGTCCGCGTCCGCATCCACCCCGCCCGCCATATAGTCGAGCGCGGCCAGTTCCTGCCGCAAGCGACGCACTTCATGCGCGGCGCGGGCAACCGGCTCGATCTCGGCATATTCCTTCGACAGGCGCACAAACGCATCGGGCGGCAGATCGGCGCGCGTCATCGACGCCTGCACCTCATCCCTACGCGCCTCAATCTGCGCGATGCGTTCGGGGGATATGTGCATTAGACCCCTACCCCCAATCCGTTCGGGCTGAGCGAAGTCGAAGCCTTCTGCCGAGCGGAGGCGAGGCCGGGACCTTCGCTGCGCTCAGGCGAGCCCTTCGACAGGCTCAGGGCGAACGGGGTAAGGGGTGGTCGGGCAGCGAAATTCGGCATTAGCGAAGATCACCGCCCGACAAACCTGAATCCAGCCCAAGCGCGCCGTAAACCAACTTATGGACCTCAGCTTTGTCCTTGCCCTCATCAATATGTTGAAGATAAAGCTTTTCTCGGTCGCCAGAAGTCGACCGAACAATCAAGATCGCAGTATGCTTGCGTTTTTTTGCGAGTTCGACGCGTTTCTTTGCGTTACCTTTAAAAGCAACATCAACAGCAATATTGGATGCGCGCAGCCTTGAGGCAATCCGCTGTGCTTCTTCGTCCACTTCAGCGTTATCTGGAACAACCGAGATGATGATCTCCCCCTCCGGCGCATCCACCAACATCGCCAGCCGCTCGATCCCCGCGGCCCAGCCGACCGCAGGCGTGGCAGGCCCACCCAGATTCTCGATCAACCCGTCATAACGCCCGCCGCCCAGCACCGTACCTTGCGCGCCCAGCCGGTCGGTGACGAACTCGAAGGCGGTGTGGCGATAATAGTCGAGGCCGCGCACCAGCCGGGCATTGCGTTCCCACGCCACGCCAGCGGCATCCAGCCCGCTCGTCACCTTCTCGAAAAAGCCACGCGCCTCGTCGGTCAGATAGGCGTCGATATCCGGCGCACTGTCGGCGACGGGGCGGTCGCGCGGGTCTTTGCTGTCCAGGATGCGCAGCGGGTTCTTGCCCAGCCGCTCGACGCTGTCCTCTGACAAGTCCCCGCGATGCGCCTCGAAATGGGCGATCAGCGCGGCGCGCCATGCCTCGCGACTTTGTGCGTCCCCCAGCGTGTTGAGCGTCAGGGTTACGCCGTCATTGATGCCCAATTCTTTCAGCAACTGGTCCGCGAACACCAGCAGTTCCACGTCCGCGCCCGGCTCGGCCGCGCCGATGATTTCGGCGTCGAGCTGGTGGAACTGGCGGAAACGACCCTTTTGCGGCCGTTCGTAGCGGAACAAAGGCCCATGGGTCGCGACTTTGAGCGGCGCATATTGCTGCCAGCCTTCGGTGATATAGGCGCGGCTGATCCCGGCGGTAAATTCCGGGCGCAGCGTGATGGAATCGCCACCGCGATCCTCGAACGTGTACATTTCCTTCGACACGACATCGGTGGATTCGCCCAGCGACCGGGCGAAAACGGCGGTGGATTCAAACACCGGCACCTCGACCCGCTGAAAGCCGTATAGTTTGCGCACCCGGTCAAAGGTCGCGACCACATGCGCAAACCGTTCCGCAAATGCGTCCGGGGTGCCGCCCAACATGTCTTGCGTGCCACGAACCGGACGCGGAGTTTCGATTTTCGCCATATGCCGGGCCTTTAACCGCAATTGTGTCCCAAGGAAACGCGGATTTTGCGGTCAGAACATCGACGAGAGCGCCAGCGAGATATAGCGCGGGTTGCCGGCATCCGGGGCATTGGGTGCGTCGCGCAAAAAGCGCCCCTTGCCGATCCAGCTGGCATTGATTTCCACGCGCAGTTTTTGCGGCCTCGCCCACCAGCGCAGCCGCCCGTCCAGCCCATGACCCGCAAAGCGCCCCGACCGGCCGCCAGCATCCCGCACCCCGGTCGTGGAAAAGGCGTCGTTGCGCGCGGCAAGCCACATCGGATGCCATGCCGCGAACAGGTCCAGCCGCTTGCCCGGCGCCATTTCCACCCGCAATCCGGGCGTCAATATGTTGGCGCGACCGGTCTGGGCAAAGATGCCCGCCGGTACGAAGTCGCCCCGCCGCATCCCGAACAGCGTATCGAACCGGCCATAGCTGCGGCCCGGCCGGTCGCCGCTGGCATAATCAAACTCGGCCGAAACCCGCGCGCGCAGGTGGCCGGGAAAGCTATACCCCATGTCGGCGTGAACGAACCAGGCCGCGACATCGATCGGCAGGGCAGCGGGCGCCGCGCTGGCGCGGATGCTGCCCATCTGGCCGATTCCTTCCACCTCAAAGTCCAGGCGCGCGGGCGCGGGGTCGCGCATGATGCGGGCGCTGATGCTGTGCAGGTCGCGGTTGCGGGTCGGGCGGCCGGGCATGTCACGCTCGATCAGGCGGAAATAGCCGATTTCCGCCATGGCCCCGCGCGCAATCTTCTGCGCGCCATAGCCGCCCCATAGCTGAAGGTCGAAGCTTTCCCGGTCCAGCCCGCCACGATTGTCCAGCACGGATGCTTCATCGTCAGGACGGCGCATCTGCGGCAGGACATAGATCAGCGTGGCGGTGCCGCCGCGTGCGGTGGCGATATCAACGCGCGCACCGGTGGAGCCGTTGGTGGTGTTGCGATAATCATCCGCCGCGATCAGCCGCCGCGACCCCAGATTCAGCATGAAGCGCCCCAGTTGCACGGACGTCTTGCTGCCGCGCCCCAGCAACGGGCCTAGGTCGGCGGCGACGAACGCCTGCACGGGTTCGATCGTGTTGACTTCGCCCGTGCCGATCCCTTCCCCCCGCTGGCCGCCCCACATCCGGCTGTCCCACAATTCCGCGCCAAGCCGGATCGGCCCCGCGCCATAGCTGGCGGTCAGGATAGTGCGCAGGCTGACCAGGTCGATGCGATCGTCCAGCCCGGCGCGGGCCTGCCCTTCCAGCGCTTCATAACGAAAGCGGACATTGCCGGAGAGGGCCAGCCCCTGTTCGGACGCCCTTTCCTCAGCCTGTACGACGACGGGGACGCTGCCGAGCAGCCACGCGAAAAAGGGTAAAAAGGCAGAACGATCCACGCACAGCTCCTTCATCCACGCCGCCTTGATCCACAAGGAGGCGGGGCAATGGGCGGCCTTTGGCGCGGATGCGCTGACCGGGAAGGCGCTGATCCCGATGGGAGCGCCCATGGCAATGTTGACGCGCACGATCAAGCAATTTCCATCCAGACAGGCTGGACGCGCCCGCGCCGCGACGCCATTGTGGCGGCATGAGGGCCGTCCGGCCCAGCCCAAATTTTCGGAGACGTTCATGATCCGCAGCCTCGCTGCCGCCCTTATCCTGTCGACCGCGATCGCCAGCCCGCTTGCCGCGCAGGACGCGATCCGGTCCAAGCCCACCGCCCTGCCGATCAACGATGCCAGCCCCGTCCCCAAGGACATTCCCTATCCCGGCGGCACGATCAAGCTGGAGGTCGATGCCAGCGACACGACCCAGCGCATCTTCCGCGTGAAGGAGACGATTCCGGTCGCAACCAGCGGGCCGATGACGCTGCTGATGCCCGAATGGCTGCCGGGCAACCACGCCCCGCGCGGCCAGCTGGAAAAGCTGACCGGCCTGACCTTCACCGCCGATGGCAAGCCGCTGAGCTGGAAGCGCGATCCGCTCAACGCCTTCGGCTTCGTCATCGACGTGCCGCAGGGGACCAAACAGGTCGTCGCTCAGTTCCAGTTCCTGTCGGCGACGGTCGGCAATCAGGGCCGTGTCGTGGTGACGCCCAAGATGCAGAATATCCAGTGGGAAAGCGTCTCGCTCTACCCGGCAGGCTATTATACCCGCCAGATTCCGGTGCAGGCGACCGTGACCTATCCCGCCGGCTGGCAGGCCGCGACCGCGCTGCGCGGCAAGCGGACCGGCGACACCGTGGCCTATGACGTCATCGACTATGAAGCCTTGCAGGATTCGCCGGTGTTTGCGGGGACGCATTTCAAGGCAGTGGACCTTGGCAGCAATGTGACGCTCAACATCGTCGCCGATGACGCCGATGAGCTGGTCTATACCCCCGACCAGATCGCCAAGCACAAGAAGCTGGTCGCCGAGGCGGGCGCGCTGTTTGGCAGCTATCATTTTGACCATTATGATTTCCTGCTGGCGATCACCGACGAAATGGGCGGCATTGGCCTGGAACATCATCGCAGTTCGGAAAATCAGGTCGAGCCGGGCTATTTCAAGAAATGGAGCGATGGCGAGGCGTTGCTGGACCGCAACCTGCTGCCCCATGAATTCACCCATAGCTGGGACGGCAAGTTCCGTCGCCCCGACCTGCTCTGGACCCCCGATTTCCGCACGCCGATGCAGGATAATCTGCTGTGGGTCTATGAAGGCCAGACGCAATTCTGGGGCTATGTGCTGGGCGCGCGGTCGGGCCTGTTCACCAAGGCCGAGACGCTGGACGCCTACGCCCAGATCGCGGCCAAGCTGGACACGGCGGTCGGGCGGCAATGGCGGCCGATGGAGGATACGACGCATGATCCGATCATCTCCGCCCGGCGGCCCAAGGGCTGGGTCAGCTGGCAGCGGTCGGAAGATTATTATAATGAAGGGCTGATGATCTGGCTGGAGGCCGACGCGATCATCCGTAAACAGACCAAGGGCGTCAAGGGGCTGGACGATTTCGCCAAGGCTTTCTTTGGCGTGAAGCCGGGCGACTGGGGCCAGCTCGTCTATAATCGGCAGGACGTCATCAATACGCTGAACGGCGTCGCGCCCTATGACTGGGCGGGATTCTTCCAGACCTATGTCGACAGCCCGACCAGGGAAACGCCCAAGGGCGGCTTCACCATGGGCGGATACCGACTCGTCTATGGCGACACCCCCAATGGCTTTACCAAGGCGGCCGAGGGCGCGAACAAGATGGTCGACCAGAGTTTCGGCATCGGCCTGATCGTCAAGAATGACGGCGAAATCAGCAGCGTCATCTGGGACAGCCCGGCGTTCAAGGCGGGGCTGGTAATCGGGGCTAAAATCCTGGCGGTCAATGGCGATGAATTTTCCGGCGATGTGTGGAAGGCGGCGATCAAGGCCAAGGCGCCGATCCAGATCATCCTGAAACAGGATAAATATTACCGCACTTTGTCACTCGATTATTCGGGCGGGCTGCGCTATCCGCGCCTCGAAAAGACAGGAGAGGGTGAGGGCAGCCTCGACAGGTTGCTCCAACCGAAAACATAAACACCCGCTAATCTATCGTGCAGCAAAAGGCGTTTTCATGAACATCGAACTGATTCCCGTTGGCGACGATCCGCCCAACAGCCTGAACGTCATCATCGAAGTGCCCGTCGGCGGCGAGCCGGTGAAATATGAGTTCGACAAGGCGTCGGGCGCGCTGTTCGTGGACCGCATTTTGCACACGCCGATGCGCTATCCGGCCAATTATGGCTTCGTGCCGCACACGCTGTCGCCCGATGGCGATCCGCTCGACGCGCTGGTGATCGCGCGCTCTCCCTTCGTCCCCGGCTCGGTCGTGCGCGCCCGCCCGATCGCGGTGCTGAACCTGGAAGATGAAGCCGGTGGCGACGAAAAGCTCGTCTGCGTGCCAGACAACAAGACCTTCCCATATTATGCCGACATCAGCGAGAAGGACGACCTGCCCGGCATCGTGATGGAGCAGATCGAGCATTTCTTCACCCATTACAAGGACTTGGAAAAGACCAAATGGGTGCGGATCGGCACTTGGGGCGGCGCCGAGGACGCCAAGCGCGTCACGCTGGAAGCGATCGAACGCTATCAGGCGAACAAGAAGGCCTGAGCGCCCGACTGTCCAAGTGAATGGAAAGGCCGCGCGGGATGACTGCGCGGCCTTTTTTTGTTGGGATATACTTCTCTAGCCGCGAACGGTCATCGGCGGTATAGCGGCTTATATGTCATCCCCTGTCGCTCAGCCTGCCATAACCGATGTAGTGCCTGCTAAGGTTTGCGCTCAGATGGTTGAATCGGCGACAAAGGCTTGCCAACCTATGATTTCATTGCCGCCAGAGCAGGCCAATCCAAATTGGGATGCAATGGCGGCTTCGTTAGCTTCGCAGGCTAATGCAATAGCGTGGGGTTCCCTCGTTCTTGCGGTGATTGTCATTATTGCGGGTATCGCATGGGGCAAGATTATTACAGCGAACGCTGAACATGAAGCGCGCGCTATGGCAAAAGCATGTGCTGATGAGTATATAAAGGAATGGCTGTCCAAAGAGGCTCCTGGCATTATCCGGGAGAGAGTGGACCTAATCGCAGACGCAACCTTAGGCTCAGGCAATGATGCTGATGCCGCAGATGAAATCGGAAGGGAGGCTTAGATGGTAGATCCAATGACAGTGATCGCACAGCATTGGAATAGCACGCCCGTTCCGATTGAAGCGATCATTCGTGATATCGGGCTACCGTTGTCGTACGAGCCGATGGACGATAATATTTCAGGCTACATTGAACGGCAGAACGGCAGCTACCGGATTGTTGTGAACTCTAGCCATGCGCCAACCCGGCAACGTTTCACCGCAGCGCACGAGCTAGGACACTACATCTATCACCGCGATCTTTTAGGAGAAGGTGTCGGCGATAACCGTGCGTATCGCACGGAAGGAACCGATCGCCCAAACCTCAACATTCGTCCCATTCACGAGCGCCAAGCCAATAGCTTTGCTGCGAATGTGTTGATGCCGCGTCATCGGCTATCTGACGTTGCGGAGCAAAGCACAGCAGCACTTGCAGCACGCTTCGCGGTTTCACAAGCAGCGATGAAAATTCGTCTTGGGCGCTAATCAATAAGTTGCAGCGGGCAACGCAATGCGTAGGGTGGCGGGCATGAACTTCCGTCCGTTTGGCCTGCTGGCCCCTCTCGCCCTCCTCGCCACCCTGCCGCTGCCCGCCATCGCGCGCGAACCGGTATCGACCAACGCCACCGTTTCCGCCGCCGATCCGCGTGCCGCCGCCGCGGGGCAGGAGATATTGCGCAAGGGCGGCAGCGCCACCGATGCGGCCATCGCGATGATGCTGACGCTGAACGTGGTGGAGCCACATAATAGCGGCATCGGCGGCGGCGGCTTTCTGATGCACCATGACGGGCAGACCGGGGTGCTGGACTCGATCGACGGGCGCGAAACCGCGCCGGCCGCTGCCCGGCCCGACCGCTTCATGGGGGCCGATGGCCAGCCGCTCTCCTTCCGCGACGCCTGGCCGGGTGGCTATTCGGCAGGCGTGCCGGGCAATCTGCGCATGGCGTGGGATGCGCATAAAAAATGGGGCAAGCTGCCCTGGGCCGACCTGTTCCAGCCCGCCATCCGCGCAGCGGAGGAGGGTTTTGAGGTGCGCCAGCGGCTCGACACCGCGATGAAGGCGGTGGCCGGGGTCTGGGCCGACTTCCCGGAGATTCAAAAATATTTCTGGATCGGCGGCAAGCCCGCGCCGATCGGCACGATGCTGAAAAACCCGCCGCTCGCGGCCCTGTTCAAACGCATCGCCGCCGAAGGCCCGGACGCCTTCTACACCGGCGACAATGCCCGGCTGATGGCGCAGGCGGTCACCAACGCCCCCAAAAATCCGGTGCCGATGACGGAAGGCGACATCGCTGCCTATCAGGCCAAGCCGCGCAAGCCCGTATGCGGCAAATATCGCGTCTATACCGTGTGCGGCATGGGTCCGGCGTCCGCCGGCGGGGTCACCGTGTTGCAGATTTTGGGCATGGTCGAGCGTTTTCCGCTCAGCGCATGGGGCAAGGATGACCCACGGTCCTGGCATGTGATCGGCGAAGCGATGCAGCTGGCCTATGCCGATCGCGGCTCCTGGCTGGGCGATCCCGATTTCGTTTCGGTGCCGGTCAGCGGCCTGATCGACCCCGCCTATCTCAAGCAGCGCTCCGCCAGCATCCGGCTTAACAAGGCGCTGAACGACTATCAGCCCGGCACCCCGCCCGGCGCGCAGCCCCGCACCGCTTCGCTGCCCCAGCCCGAAAGCGGCACCAGCCATTTCGTCGCGATCGACCGCGATGGCGACATCGCCGCCTGGACCTCGACCATCGAAAGCTTCTTCGGCAGCCAGCTGATCGCCAATGGCGTGATATTGAACAATGAATTGACCGATTTCAGCTTCACGCCGCAAAAGGACGGCGCGCCGGTCGCCAATGCAGTGGGACCGGGAAAGCGACCGCTCTCCTCCATGTCGCCCACCATCGTCTATGACGCCAAGGGGATGCCGATCTTCACCGTCGGCGCGGCAGGCGGCAAGACCATCATCATGCAAGTGGCCAAGGCGCTGATCGCCCATTTCGACTGGGGCCTGTCGGCGCAGGATTCCATCGCCATGGGCCTGATCTTCTTCAACGGCGACGGGCTGGTGCTGGAACAGGGGACCGGGCTGGAGGCGATGCAGGCGCCGCTGGAGAAATTGGGCCATCGCGTCACCGTCTCGCGCCTCGGCCTCAAAGCCAATGCCGCCGAACGCGCCCCCGACGGCCACTGGATCGGCGCCGCCGACCCGCGCAGCCCCGGCGTATCGTTGCAGGAGTGAATGGGCAACCGTCACCCCAGCGAACGCTGGGGTCTCTCTGCCTTCTTTGGCTCAGCGCCGAAGAAAGGGAGATCCCAGCATCCGCTGGGATGACGACTATTGTTGCATCACCCCTTCAAATCCAGCCCGGCGACGTTGAAGGCGAACGGCGCAGTCTGCTCCTTCGGCCCCGTGACAAGATTGACCGAAACCGTCTGCGCCTTGGCGATCGCCTCATAGGCATTTTGCGACGGCATGATCTCGATCCCGTCCTTGGCGTCGGTCATCCGTCCCTTCCAGCGCAGCGGCCTGCCGCCATCGGCAATCGCGGTGACGGCGCAATCAGACAGGTCGCACTGGAACGGCGCGCCGACCAGCTTCACCGTCACTGATTTTTCGCCATTGTCCATCGGCTGAACCAGCAGGACTGCGAAGGTGTCCGCCGCCGTCATCGTCGGCACGGCATTGGCGCTACCGATATAGGCGAGCTTTGCCTTGCCGCCCGACCCCGCCTCATATTTCCACGTCTGGCCGATCGTATCGCGCTGGGTCGGCCCCTTGTCGCCGGACGAACAGGCCGCGAGCAGGCCGACGGCAGCGAAGGCGATGAAATGGCGCATGGTTGAATCTCCTTGTCAGGAAACTCAACGCCGCAACTTGATCCAGGTTTCCTTAAGCGCTGTAGCGGGCCGCCGTATCGCGGATCAGGGCGATCATGTTGGGGATGCCCTGAGTGCGGTTGGAACTGAGCTGATTTTTGAGGTCGAACGGGGCCAGCGCCCCTTCTATGTCCGCGCCGCCGATCGCCACGGGACTTTTGTCCTGCACGGTCAGCAGCACCAGCGCGATGATCCCCTTGGTGATCGCGGCATTGCTGTCGGCCAGAAAATGCAGCCGTCCGTCCTCCAGCACGGTGGGATAGACCCACACGGCCGCCGAACAGCCGCGCACCAGCGTCGCATCCGTCTTGAGCGCGTCAGGCATGGGTTCCAGCGCCCGGCCCAGATCGATCAGCAGACGATAACGATCGTCCGCGTCGAGAAATTCATACTCATCGTAAATGTCGGCAAGGACGCTCTGATCGGTCATGGCCGCCCATATAGGGGGATTTGCGCGGGGGGAAACCCCCGGCCCGCAATGACTTCATCCTTACCCGTTCGGGCTGAGCGAAGTCGAAGCCTTTGCCTGAGCGGAGGCGAAGGCACCTCGCTGCGCTCGGTGGAACCCTTCGACTTCGCTCAGGGCGAACGGTCGAAACATCATTCTACAAATCCACGCCCGCCGCGATCGCTTCCAGCTTGCGGATGCGTTCCTTAAGGTCGGCGACCTCGATCCGCGCGGCGGCCGATGGCGGCGCGCTCGCTTCGCTGCGTTGGCCAAGTTCCGCGCGCTTCAGCTCCAGCCAGCCGGTCCAGCCGCGCAACGTGGCCATGGTGACGATGGAGAGGCCAGCCAGCCCGGCCAGCGCGATGGTCAGATAGAGAGTGGGGTCCTGCATGATAGCCTCCCTGCCCAATGGGCCGCGTTCAATCGCGGTCCCGCAATTTCTCGAACTCGCGCTCCAGCGCGCTGCTGCCGTCGGTGGCCAGGCGCTCCAGCACCGCGACGCGGTCTTTGAGCGCCTTGACCTCGGCCCGCAGCCGCTCTGCTTCCGGGTCGGGGCCGCGCGCGATGAGTTCTTCGCCCTTGTGGCGGCGCACCACACCATATTTCGCCTGCAAAACCCGCGAAATCGCGATGATTGCCACGATCAGCACGACCATTGTGAATGGATTGTCGATCATCTGTCTCTTCCCTCATTCCGTGACTGCGCGCTCAGTTGGCCGGGCTGCGCAGCCGTTCGATTTCGCGATTGAGCTGGTGGCTTTCGTCGGTGACGATCCGCTCGACCACGGCGAGGCGGTCCTTCATCGATCCGATCTCGGCGCGCAGCTGGGCATTTTCCTGGCTGAGCAGCTTCACCCGCTCGACCATTTCCTCATTCTTCTGCGGATAGACGGGTTTGCCCCAGCTATTTTCCAGCGGATAACCATTTTTGACCCGCAGCCAGGTGGTAACGACCCAGCCGATAATCCCCAGCGATCCGACGGCAAAGACGACCGGCGCGAAATCTGCAAATGGAAACATCATCTCTACTCCCTTGCACCGCGCTCAGCGCAGTTCCTCTATGGCGCGCGCAGTGCGGACGGCAGGATCGGTGGCGATCCGTTCCAGCACGGCGATGCGTTCCTCCAGGCGGCTGATGCGGCCCACCAGCTTTTCGTTTTCGCCGGACAACAGGTCGATTTTTCGACCAGCGTCACCGTCGGTTCGATCAACGGTGCCGGTCCATTCATTTTCTACCGGGTAACCGTGGCGGGCACGGACCCAGGTGGTGAACATCCAGCCCAAAGTCGACATGGCGATGATGGCCAGGACGAAGAAAGGTCCACCGAAATTCATGGATTTAACTCCCTGTTACTCTGCCCCGGACCTGCTCAGCGCAAGCTGTCGATTTCGTCTGCCAGGCGCGTGTTGCGGCTGGTATAATAGATTTCGATGTCAGCCAGGCGGCGGTCGATGTCGCGGAATTTGGACCGGACGTCGCGGGTGGAGCGGGTCGGATTGGTCCGTACCCCCTGCCAGAATTTTTCGTCATCCCGGTCCGAATAGAGCCCCTTGGGCTTGTCATCGGCGAAATAGACGGCGGCGAAATAGGCGATCAGCGTCCAGGGGAAGGCCCCCATCAGGGTGATCAGCACTGCGCCGACACGGACCCAGACGACGTCGATCCCGCTATAGTCGGCGATGCCTGCGCACACGCCCGACCATTTGCCATTGGCCTTGTTGAGGTAGAATTTGGTGCGGCGGGCGGTCATCTCAGTTCCTCCGGTCGAAGCTGTAATCGTCATCGCTCAGGTCGGCATCGGGTGCCGGGCGGCGCGGACGGAAATCGGGGTTGTCGGCGGCGACGATCCGTTCGACCGTCACAAGCCTTTCTTCCAGACGGCGGGCGAGAAGATGGAGTTCATCCAGCAGCTTCTCATCCTCGTCGGTGATCTTGGGTGCCTGCTTCCATTTGGTGACATAGTGGAAGATCAGCCAGGGCATACCGATGAACAACATGCCGCAGATCATGATGGGCAGGAATATGTCCTCCATGACGTCAGGCTCCCCCGGTCTTATCAGCGTTCATGCTGGCCTTGAGAGCGGCCAGATCAGCATCCACCTTGTCGGCGGACTTCAGCTCGGCAATCTCTTCCTCCAGCGTCTTGGGCGTGCCACCCAGCGCCATGGCGTCGGCGCGACCTTCGGCCAGATCGACCCGGCTTTCCAGCATGTCGAAGCGCGCAAACGCCTCGTTCACCTTCTCGCCGGCATAGGCTTCGCGCACCCGCAGGCGGTTTTCCGCGCTCTGCATCCGGGTGACCAGGCTGTTCTGGCGGGCGCGGGCTTCGCGCAGCTTGCCCTGGAGCTTGGCAATATCCTCTTCCGACGCTTTCAGCGCATCGTCGAGCGTCTCGATCTCGTGGGACAGATGCTCGGCCATGTCGGTCGCCTTCTGGCGCTCGACCAGAGCCGCCTTGGCCAGGTCCTCGCGATCCTTCGACAAAGCCAGCTGCGCCTTTTCGGTCCAGCTGTCCTGCAAGGCGGTCAGCTTGGCGATGTGGCGGCGCATTTCCTTCTGGTCGGCAATCGTGCGGGCGGCGGACGCGCGCACCTCGACCAGGGTTTCCTCCATTTCCAGGATGATCATGCGGATCATCTTCGCCGGGTCCTCGGCCTTGTCGAGCAAGTCGGTGACATTGGCGGCGATGATGTCGCGGGTGCGGGAGAAAATACCCATCTGAACTTCACTCCTTATTCTTATTCTTTGGGGGCGGCGACCTTATGCCAGATAGCGCAGGGCCACAGGCGTCGTCTGACTGGCGAGCATCGGGGCTTCGCTGGCGCGGGCCGGGCCGACTGCTGACAGGATCAGGGTCGATCCCAGCAGCAGGGCAGCCAAAGCAACCGACATCAGCTGGCCGATTTCGCGAACGCTGTTGTTGTTCTCTTCCATTATGATAACTCCCTGAACCTTGGCCTTCGTGACGTTCCGCTTGTGTGTGTGCGGATTGCCCCAAGCTTTGCAGGGGCCGTGCCAATTTTGGAAAAGCGCCAATTTGCGCCATTTTTGCGGGTTTTCCCAAGCCTGTGCCAGAATATCTCTTGCCGAAAGGTGGGAAATTTCACCATAAGTTGGGGTATGGAGAAAAACACCCAATTTGTCGGCCAGTCCTTTGCCTTTCTCGACGCGGTCGAGCTGGCGGGCCGCGCTGCCGAACTCAACCGCCCGGTGCTGGTGATCGGCGAGCGCGGGACCGGCAAGGAGCTGATCGCCGAGCGGCTCCATCACCTCTCCCCGCGCTGGGGCGAGCCGCTGATCGTCATGAACTGCGCGGCCCTGCCCGAAACCCTGATCGAAGCCGAACTGTTCGGCCATGAACAGGGCGCGTTCACCGGCGCCAACCGCGCCCGGCCCGGCCGGTTCGAGGAGGCCGATGGCGGCACATTGTTCCTCGATGAACTGGGCACGTTGTCGATGGCGGCGCAGGAACGGCTGCTGCGCGTGGTCGAATATGGCGAAGTCACCCGCATCGGCGCGTCCAAGCCGCTGCGGGTGGACGTGCGGATCGTCGCAGCCACCAATGACGATCTGCCCGCCGCCGCCGAGGCCGGACGCTTCCGCCCCGACCTGCTCGATCGCCTGAGTTTCGAGGTCATCACCCTACCACCCCTGCGCGCGCGCGAAGGCGATATTCCGGTGCTGGCGGATCATTTCGGGCGGCGCATGGCCGCCGAACTCAACTGGCCGCAATGGCCCGGCTTCTCCGCCGTTTGCGCCGCGCAGCTGGAGGCGCATAGCTGGCCCGGCAATGTCCGCGAACTGCGCAACGTGGTCGAACGGGCCGTCTATCGCTGGGACGAGCCGGGCAAGCCAATCGACCGCCTGACCTTCGACCCCTTCGCCTCCCCCTGGAAACCCAGACCGCTGATGCCGAGCGCCGCCGCCTCAAGCGACAGCCCGCCATCGCCCGCACCCACGATCGCCACCGAAACCATCAGCGACCTGAAGGCCGCCGTCGACGCGCACGAAGCCGCTATCATCCGCGCCGCGCTCGACCGCCACCGCTACAACCAGCGCGCCACCGCCAAAGGGCTGGGCCTGACCTACGACCAGCTCCGCCATTGCATGAAGAAACATGGACTGAGCGCGGGGTAAGCAGGTCCGATCCCCCCCACCGCCGTCATCCCAGCGAAAGCTGGGATCCATTCGACGCTAGGCCGGATCGTCACGCAGACGGAGCGCCGAATGGATCCTGACTTTCGTCAGGATGACGGAGAAATGGAAAGCGATGCGCCCCATCACCGCGTGGGCACAGGCTCCGCACCCGAATAATCGTAGAAACCCCGACCGGTTTTGCGGCCATACCAGCCGGCTTCGACATATTTGACCAGCAGCGGCGCCGGGCGGTACTTCGGATCGCCCGTCGTGCTCAGGAATATGTTGAGGATTTCGAGCGCCGTATCGAGGCCAACGAAATCCAGCAGCGTCAGCGGCCCCATGGGATGATTGAGGCCCAGCTTGCAACCCGTGTCGATATCGACCACGCTGCCCACGCCCTCACCCAGCACGAACACCGCCTCGTTCAGCATCGGCAGCAATATGCGGTTGACGACGAAGCCCGGCGCATCGAACGCCTGCACTACCGTCTTGCCGATCCGCCCCGCAAAACCCTCGACCGCCGCAACCGTCTCCGGCGTGGTGGCAAGGCCGCGAATGACCTCGACCAGCACCATCACCGGCACCGGATTGAAGAAATGGACGCCGACAAAGCGCCCCGCATCGGGCGCAGCCTGCGCCAGCCGGGTGATGGGAATGGACGATGTGTTGGTCGCCAATATAGCATCCGCCGCCAGCAACGGTCCGACATTGGCGAAGATCGCGCGCTTGACCTCCTCGCGCTCGGTCGCGGCCTCGATCACCAGCTGCGCACCCGCCAGCGGCGCAATCTCGCCCACCGGGGTGATCCGCGCAATCGCCTCGTCCGCGTCAATCTGGGCGATCTTGCCCTTTTCCACGCCCTTGGCCAGCAGGCGGATGATGCCGTCGCGGCCCTTTTGCGCGCGCGGCAGATCGACGTCCGACAGGATCACATCATAGCCCGCCTGCGCCGCGACCTGCGCGATACCTGCGCCCATCTGCCCCGCGCCGATCACACCCACCGTCCGAATATCCGTCATCCTGGCCTTCTCCTACATGCTGACTCGTGGTCAACTCCCTAGCCTTCGCGCCGTCCGGGGACCAGAGGGGCAACCATGCGAAATAGCACAGGCGACAAAATGCGCCTGTTGCGCGAGAAACCGACGTTTCCGCCTTTGCCTGAACGGTGCGCCATGGTTAAAAGCCGCTCATGCCCGTTTCAGACCTGATGCCCGTGGCGGCGACCGGACGCTTTGTCGCTGCCGTGCATCATTTCCCGCTACGTATCTATTTTGAGGATACCGATCTGTCGGGGCTGGTCTATCACGCCAATTATCTGCGCTATATGGAGCGCGCCCGGTCCGACATGCTGCGTGCTGCCGGGATCGACCAGCGCGCCGCGCATGACAGCGGCACCGGCGTCTATGCCGTCACCGACCTGCACATCCGCTACCGCCGCCCCGCCCGCCTCGACGATGACCTGATGGTCGTCAGCCGCGTGGTGCAGGTGGGCGCAGCGACATGCGCCATTCATCAATCAGTCATGCGCGCCGACGAACAGTTGACCGATGCTACCATATCGGTCGCCTGGCTGACGCCGCAGGGTCGCCCGCAACGGCAACCCAAAGCCTGGACCGATATTTTCAGCCGCCTTTGCCAAGGGGAAGATTTCCACCCATGACCCTCAACCTGCCAGACGTCGCCGCGGTGGCCGACGCCGCGACCATTTCCCCGCTCGCTTTGTTCCTTCAGGCCGACATCGTCGTGAAGGGCGTGATGCTGGGCCTGTTGCTGGCCAGCATCTGGACCTGGGCGATCATCATCGGCTTTTCCGTCACGCTCCGCCGCGCCAGCAAGCATAGCAAAAGCTTCGAGCAGGATTTCTGGAAGGCGGAGGATATCGACCGTTTCTACGAAGCGCGCGGCAAGGCGGACCAGCCCGCTGCCAAGGTGATGGCAGCCGGCGTCACCGAATGGCGGCGATCGACCGCGCAGAAGGTGATCGACCGCGACGGCACGCGCGACCGGCTGGCAACGACCATGTCCAGCACGATCGCGGCGGAAATCGATCGGCTGTCGGACCGGCTCAACATATTGGCGACGGTCGGGTCGGTCGCGCCCTTCGTCGGCCTGTTCGGCACCGTCTGGGGCATCATGCGCGCCTTCACTGCGATCGCCGCGGAACAGAATAGCTCGCTCGCCGTCGTCGCGCCGGGCATTGCCGAAGCCTTGTTCGCGACCGCCATCGGCCTGTTCGCCGCGATCCCGGCGGTCATCGCCTACAACCGCTTCAGCCACGGCATCAACCGCATGGAATCGCGCCTGACCCGCTTTGCCGACGGCTTTTATTCGACCCTCAGCCGCGAACTGGAGGCGCAGCGGTGAGATATTTCTCTTCCGTCATGCCAGCGAACGCTGGCATCTCACTTCTTTGGCGGTCGCGTGAAGAAAGAAGCGGGATCCCAGCTTTCGCTGGGATGACAAGCATGGGACGGAGAGACTAATGGCCATGTCCGGTCCTCCCTCCGGTCGTCGTGGCCGTGGCCGCGCGCCGATGGCCGACATCAACGTCACGCCTTTGGTCGACGTCATGCTGGTGCTGCTGATCATCTTCATGGTCACAGCGCCGCTGCTGGTGACCGGCGTGCCAGTCAACCTGCCCGAAACCCGTGCCAAGGGACTGGACCAGGACGCCAAGCCCACCGTCGTGTCGATCGACCGCGACGGCGCAACCTATGTCGATGAAGATGCCGTGGCCGACGCCGACCTGCCGGCACGCCTCGCCGAAATCGTCGCTGCCAATGCGGGCAAAGCGGACGCCCCGCAAATCTTCCTGCGCGCCGACAAGGGGCTGGACTATGGCCGGGTGATGCGGGTGATGGCCGAACTCAACCGCGCAGGCCTGAACAAGGTGTCGCTCGTCTCCTCGCCTGACGATACGGCGGAATAGACCGACGATGGAGCGCACGGAGAAAATCGGCCTTGGCGTCGCGACCGCGGGGCATGTCCTGCTGTTCGGGCTGCTGTCGGCTGGCTTTTTGGCGACCCCCAACCCGTTGAAGCTCAAGACGCCCCCGATGGAAGTGTCCATGGTGGATGAGGTCGCGCTGCAATCGACCGCGCCCAAGCTGTCGGCCGAACCGCCCCCGCCCAGCGTCGCGCCCGAACAGGGACCAACGGAGGATGCCGCCCCCGCGCCGGAACCCGAACCCGCGCCGGAACCGGTGCCGGTCCCGCCCAAGCCGCAACCCAAGCCCGCGCCGCCCAAGCCGGTTGCGAAGCCTGCGCCGGAAAAACCCAAGCCCACGCCGCCCAAGAAGGACGTCGCCAAGGTCGCGCCCAAACCCAAGCCCGCGCCCGAAAAACCAGCGCCCAAAGCGAAACCTGCGCCCGACAAGCCCAAGGCCGCCGCCGCGCCAGCAAAGCCAGCCGCCAAGGCATCGGCCAAGCCCGCAACCAAGACGCCCGCCCGCGCATCAGGTCAGGGCAAGGCGGACAAGCCCAAGGGATCGCTGCTCGGCAATGATTTCCTCAAAGGCATCGACACCAATGCCGACGCCCCGCGCAAACCGCCCACCCCCGCACCCGCCGCTGCCATGGGTCCGGCGCAGAAATCCGCGCTCGACGCCGAACTGCGCCGCCAGTTGAAACCGCATTGGCGTCCCCCTTCTGGCGCGGACGCCGACCAGCTTGTCACCCTGCTCGAAGTACGGCTCGACAAGAGCGGCGCGGTGATCGGCACGCCCGAAATCATCGACCAGCTCGGTGTCACCGCCAGCAACCGGCCACAGGCCAAACTCCATGCCGAACGGGCGATCCAGGCGGTCAAGCTTGCCTCCCCCTTCCGCAACATGCCGCCCGAATTTTACGACCAATGGAAATGGCTCCGGCCACTCCGCTTTGACGCGAGGCTGAACCGATGAAACCAACCCTTTTGCGCCGTTTGAGCGTGGCCACCGCCGCCCTGCTCGCCTTCACCGCCCTGCCTGCGCTGGCCCAGCTATCAGTCGATGTGACCGGCGAGATTGACAGCAATGTCAAGGTCGCCGTCCCCCCCATGCCCGCGCAGCAGGAGGTTGATACCCCGGCCGGGTCCGCCACGGACCTCGGCCGAAAGATCGCCGAAGTCATCGCATCGGACCTTAAAGGCTCCGGCCTGTTCGATCCCTCCGGTCCCGCCGGCCTGCCGCAAATCCCCTTTGCCGAAGTCACTTTTCCGCAGTTCGACAAATGGGGTGCCTATCAGGCGCTGGTGCAGGGTTTCGTCCGCACCACCGGGGGGGAGGCCGACATCACCGTTGGCTGCTACCTTTATGATGTGGCGCTGAAACAGGAATTGACCCGTCAGGGCTATGTCGTCGCCCCGCGCGACTGGCGGCGGGCCGCGCATAAATGCGCCGACGCCATCTATGCCCGCCTGTCGGGCGAAAGCCCCTTCTTCGACAGCCGCATCGCCTATATCGCTGAAAGCGGGCCGAAGGGTGCGCGCGTCAAGCGCCTCGCCATCATGGACAGCGACGGCGCGAACCATCGCTTCATCACCAATGGCCAGTCGATGGCGCTCACCCCGCGCTTTTCGCCCGACTATAAATCCATTCTCTATGTCAGCTATCTGGGCAGCCGGGTGCGCCTCTATATCTATGACATTGGCGCAGGCCAGCAGCGGCTGGTGACCGAAAGCAACAACCCGACCTTCGCCCCGCGCTGGTCACCTGACGGGCGCAACATCCTGTTTTCGATGGCGATTGCGGGCAATACCGACATTTATCGCGTTCCCGCCAGCGGCGGCACCCCGGTGCGCCTCACCAATTCGCCGGGCATTGACGTGGGCGGCAGCTATTCGCCCGACGGCAGCCAGATCGTGTTCGAAAGCGACCGGTCGGGCGGGCAGCAACTCTATGTCATGAACGCCGACGGCTCCAACCAGCGCCGCATCAGCCATGGTGGCGGCCGCTATGCCACGCCCGAATGGTCGCCCCGTGGCGACCTCATTGCCTTCACCAAGCTGTCGGGCGATTTCAAGATCGCGGTGATGACGCCGGGTGGCGACAATGAGCGGATCCTGACCAATGGCTGGCAGGACGAACAGCCAACCTGGTCGCCCAATGGTCGTGTCCTCCAATTCTTCCGCACCTCGCCAGGCAAGCAGGGGTCGAGCCAGGTGTGGCAGGTCGACCTGACCGGCGTGAACGAACGCCGTATCCCCACCCCCTTGAGCGGGTCCGACCCCGCCTGGGGACCGCTGCTGCCCTGAAAATCGCGCATATTGGCGGTCGGCATGGAACCCAATCGTCTTGACAGCGTAACGAACTTAACGGACCCTGACACCGTCCTGAGCGGGCGGTGCCCGGATCAATCAAAGGAGACCCCCGATGAAGATGTCCCGAACGCTGGTCATGGCCACCGCCATCATCGCCCTGGCCGCCTGCTCGAAAAAGCCGCCCGCCGAACTGCCTCCCGCCCCCGGCCCCGCCACCACCGCCCCGGTCGGATCGACCGGACCCAGCGGCCCGATCAAGGGCAGCCAGGAGGATTTCGTTGCCTCGGTCTCCTCCGACCGTATTTTCTTCGGCCTCGATCAATATGATATCGATGCGGAGGATCAGGCGACCCTGCAAAGCCAGGCCGCCTGGCTGCAACAAAATCCAGCCGTGCGCGTGACTATAGAGGGTCATGCCGACGAACGCGGCACCCGCGACTATAATATCGCGCTCGGCGAACGCCGTGCCAATGCGGCGAAAAACTATCTCGCCTCGCTTGGCATCGACTCAGGCCGCATCACCACGGTCAGCTATGGCAAGGAACGCCCGGCCGCGCTGGGTTCGGACGAAGCTTCCTGGGCGCAGAATCGCCGCGCCGTGACGGTGACGATCCAATATTGATCACTCGCCCGACATGATCGAAAGGCCCGCCCGTCACAGACCGGCGGGCCTTTTCATTATGGGCGATACAAGCATCCAGCCCTGGAACTGCTCAAGCCGCCAGCCGGTTGCCATAGCCGATGATGATCGTCGCCAGGATCAGCAGCCCGACCCCACTCCACACCATCCGCCGCACCGCGGGCGCGGCATCCTTCCACTCGCGAAAGGCAAAGCCCCAGCAGGTGCCAAAGATGATGATCGACGCCATATGCAGCGTCCAGCTGGAAAAGCCGAACCGGCCCATCTGGCTTTCGCCCATCGTGTAGAAGAAGAATTGGAAATACCAGGCCGTCCCCGCCAGCGCGCAGAGCAGGAAATTGGGCAGCAGCGCCGGCCGCTGTCCCTGCGCATCCGCCGCGCCAAGCCATTGGCCCGCCGACTTGTTCTTGGCGATCAGCCAGGCGCACCACAGGGCATTGGTCACAAGCCCGCCGAACATGACGATGCACAGGGTCGGCAGGCCAACCCATAGCGGCCCGGTTCCCGCCGCCCGGCTGAGGTCGTTGACCGGCTGGCCCGCCGCCAGGCCAAAGGCGAAGCAGGACGACATGATGCCGGAGAAGATGGCGACCGCAATGCCCTTCCTGAAATCAAATTCGGCGACCACCGCCGCTTTCTGCTCTGGCGAAAGCGCCGCATCCTTGCGCGCCCCCGCCATGGCAACGACGATGATGCCCAGCACGGTCACCGCCAGCCCCAACAGCACGATCTGCCCGGACAGGGTGCCGGCAATCTCGCGCATGAACGTGCCTTGCACGATCGGCGGGATCAGCGTGCCGAACACGGTGCATAGCCCCAGCACCACCGCCATCCCCAGCGACAGCCCCAGATAGCGCATCGTCAACCCATAGGTCAGCCCGCCAAAGCCCCAGAGAAAACCGAAGACCATGCACCAGCCCACAACGCTGCCGGGCACCTGGGCCATCACCCCCATCAGGTCGTTGGTCTGGACCGAGGCAAAGAACCAGGGCGCGATGACCCAGGAAAATATCCCGCCGGTCAGCCAGAAAATCTCCCAGTTCCACCGCTTCACCCCGCGATAGGGAACATAGAAACTGGCCGAGGCGAGACCGCCCAGCCAGTGGAACAGCACGCCGAGCAGTGGATTGGGTGTCATAGTTCAAGTCCCAGACGATAGAGGCGATTGGCGTTGCCGCCGAACAGGGCGCGCCGTTCTGCTTCCGGCAGATCGGCGACGATGGCGTGATAGGCTTCCATGTAACGGTCGATGCTGCCGAACAGCTTGTCGGTCGGCGTGTCGCTGGCGAACATGCAGCGCTCCACCCCGAACAGGTCGATCGTCTCGCGGATGAAGGAGGCGATATTCTCTTTGGTCCAGTCGCGGCGGATGAAGCCCATGCCCGACAGCTTGACCGCGACATGCGGCAGCGCCGCCAGCGCCGCCATGCCCCGCCGCCAGTCGCCGATCCCGTCCGCATCGGTCAGCACCGGCATCCCCATATGGTTGATGATGACGGGGATGGCGGGATGCCGCTCGATCAGGGCAACAAGCCCCGGCATCTGCCCCGGATAGCATTGCAGGTCGAAGGACAGACCATGTTTGGCCAGCAACCCATAGCCCGCCTGCCACGCCGGATCGCGCGTCAGGTCGACCGGACCATAGGTCCGCGTGGGATCGGGATGCCAGTTGACGATATGGCGGATGCCCTTCACCCGGCCATGCGCCGCCTGCGCCGCCAGCAGCGCATCGACTTGCGGGTCGTTGAGCGCGGCAAAGGCGACGATCCCGGTCGGCAACCCTTCGATCGCGGCCAGCCCGTCCAGCCACTGCGTCTCCCGCAGCGCACTCTCCGCCGCCGCCCCGGCATCGATATGGACGGCACCGACGACGTTCCACCGGGCCAGGTCCGCGCGATACGCCGCCACGCCATAATTATGCGCAATGGCCTCGACGCTGCCATTCGGCCCCTCGTCAGAGAAAGGCGGGCTGAGCCAGTCATAACGGATATGCGCCAGATCCCACAGATGGATATGCGCATCGACAAAGGGAATCATGCCCGTCCTCTCCCAATCACACCCCGTTCGCCCTGAGCCTGTCGAAGGGCAAGGCTGAGCGAAGTCGAAGCCTTCGCTATGCTCAGGCGTGGGCTTCGACTTCGCTCAGCCCGAACGGAAGTTAGTTTATTATTGATCGTGGCCCACCGGCTCTTTCCGTCCAGTCGCGCCGCGCAACTTCAGGAGCGATTTCTAGTCAGATGCTTGCATCTGATGACTCGGAAATCGCGCAAAACATAGGCTTAGAAAGTGGTCCGTCCGCCCGACGTGTCGAAGGTCGACGCCGTGGTGAAGCTGCACTCCTCGCTCGCCATGAAACACACCATCGCGGCGGATTCGCTGACCTCGCCCAGACGGCCCATGGGAATCCTGGACCGCATATAATCGACCTGGCTCTGCGGCAGCTGCGCCAGGATCGGACTTTCGAAGGTCGCAGGCGTCAGCGCATTGGCGATCACACCCTTGCCCGCCAGTTCCTTGCCCAGGCTCTTGGTCAGGCCGATCACCCCCGCCTTGCTCGCGGAGTAAGCGGACGCATTGGGATTGCCCTCCTTGCCCGCGACCGAGGCGAGATTGACGATCCGCCCATAGCCATTTTCCAGCATGAACGGCACCACCGCCCGGTTGCAGTAGAACAAGCCGTTGAGGTTGATGTCGATCACCCGCTGCCAGCTGTCGAGCGGATAGTCCCACACGCTCGCGGTCGCGCCGGTGATGCCCGCCGAACAGACGAGGATGTCGATCTTGCCCAGCGCATCGGCGCTCGCCTTGGCCGCTTCTTCCACCGCCGCCTGATCGGACACGTCGAGCGCAGCAACGGCGCTCGCGCCGACCTCATCGCCCGCGGCAGCCAGTGCATCAGGGTTCACGTCCCACAGCACCACCTTGCCACCTTCCGCGACGATCCGCGCGGCGACCTGTTTGCCCAGTCCCGAAGCGCCACCGGTGATGATGGCGCAGCGCCCCGCATAGCGTCCGGCAAAAATGCTCATCCCAGCACCTCGTCGCCCAGATGGCGCCATTCCACGACATTCTGCGTCTGCACGCCCAGCTTCGCGATGCCCACTTCCATGACGTCGCCGGCCTTCAGATAGATGGCGGTCGGCTTCTTGCCCTCGCCCACGCCCGGCGGGGTGCCGGTGATCATCAGGTCGCCGGGATAGAGGGTGATATATTCGCTGACATAAGAGATGAGCTGCGCGACATTGAAGATCATCGTCTTGCTATTGCCAGTCTGCATCCGCGCGCCATTGACGTCCAGATACATGTCCAGATCCTGCGGGTCGCCCACTTCATCGGGCGTCACCAGCCAGGGACCGGTCGGGCAGAATGTGTCATGCCCCTTGCCCTTGCTCCACTGGGTGCCGCGCTGCTTCTGGTTGAAGCGTTCGGACACGTCGTTGACCAAAGTATAGCCCGCAACCTTCGACAGCGCCTCTTGCTCGCTCACAAAGCGGCAGGTCTCGCCGATGATGACGCCCAGTTCGACTTCCCAGTCGCCATGGGTCGACCCCTTGGGCAGCATCACTTCGTCATTGGGACCATTGAGCGCCGATAGAGCCTTCATGAACATCATCGGCTCGGTCGGGATCGGCAGGTTGGATTCGATCGCATGGTCCTCATAATTCAGGCCAATGGCGACGATCTTGCCCACGCCCTTCAACGGCACGCCATAACGCGGCGTCCCCTCGACAATCGGCAGCGACGCGACATCGGCGGCCTTGGCCGCAGCCAGCGTCTCGATCGTCAGCTCGGTCACCACGCCCGACAGGTCGCGAATGTTACCCTCGGCATCGACGATACCGGGCTTTTCCTGGCCACGCGGCCCAAAACGGCAGAATTTCATGGGATCAGTCTCTCTTTGGCAATCAATGACTATAGGGGCGGTGCATCGCGATCTCGCGGTTCAGCTCGACGCCGAAGCCGGGCGCATCCAGCGCGCTGGCCTTCAACCGGCCATTTTCCGGCACCGGCTCGCCGATCAGCTGCGGATGGAACATCGGCACCACCTCGGTCGGCCCCGGATGCATCATCAGGAACTCGGCGAAGGGCGAATTGTGGCGGGTGATGACGAAATGGTAGCTATAGACCGATGATCCATGCGGCACGACCATCTTGCCATGGGCATCGGCCAGCGCGCTGATCTTGAGCAATTCCGTCACGCCGCCGCACCAGCCGACATCGGGCTGGATGATGTCGCAACAGTCCATCTCCAGCAACATGCGGAAGCCCCAGCGGGTCGCCTCATGCTCGCCGGTCGTCACCAGCATCCCCTTGGGGACATTGCGCTTCAATTGCTGATACCCCCAATAATCGTCGGGGCTGATCGCTTCCTCGATCCATTTGAGGCCATATTCATGCGCCGCAATCGCCAGCCGCGTGGCATAATCCACGTCCAGCGCCATCCAGCAGTCCCACATCAGCCAGAAATCGGGACCGCATTTCGCGCGCATGTCCGCCAGTTCGGCGATATTCTTCTTCAGGCCTTCCACACCCTCGGCCGGGCCATGGTGCAGCGGCATCTTGCCGCCGATAAAGCCCAGTTCCCTGGCCACATCAGGCCGCGCGCCGGTGGCGTAAAATTGCAGCTCGTCGCGCACCGCCCCGCCCAGCATGTGATAGACCGGCTCCTGCCGCAACTTGCCCAGCAAGTCCCACAGCGCCAGGTCGACCCCGGAAATCGCGTTCACCACCAGACCCTTGCGCCCATAATATTGGGTCGAAAAATACATCTGGTCCCAGATTTTTTCATAATCGGTGGGCGAACGCCCTTCCAGAAACCGCGCCAGATGCTTTTCCACGATGAACGCCGCCGGTTCGCCCCCGGTCGTCACTGCGAAGCCGATCGTGCCGTCCTCGGCCTCAATCTCCACCACCAACGTGCCCAGCACATTGATGCCGAAGCTCTGCCGCGACTGGCGATATTCGGGGTAACGCGACATGGGCGTGGCAATATGGTCGTCGATCCAATGGCCTTCGCCCTGGTCATGATAATCGGCACCGCCTCCGCGCACCGTGAAGGCACGGACATGCTTGATTTTCGGCAAGTTCACGATCGGCACACACCCACTCCCTGAACGCAGCCGCCGCCCAATATGTGGGAACCAGCAGCAAAAACTGTCATCATATGATCAAAACGCCGATAACGGCCGGACATCGGAGGAGGTGGGTTGATCGAAACTATCAGCCCGTCCTCGCCTTCACCCTTGTTTTTCTCATTTTGTGGGATAGAGTATTATTAAATGAGACAAAACACGTCAAATCCAGAATCGGGCGAAACGAAATTCGTTGAGGTTGAGGAAAAATCGAAGGCGGCTGGTTCGCAGACCCTGCATCGCGGGCTGGACCTGCTCGACCAGGTGATCGACGGGCCGATCAAGCTGGCTGACCTGTCCGTCCGCATGGGCCTCACCCGATCGACCACCCACCGCCTCGCCAATGCGATGGTGGAACGCGGTTTCCTGACCTTCCTGCCGCGCGAGGGCTATCAGCTGGGGCCGAAACTGCTGCAACTCGGCTTTCTCGCCCAGTCTCAGGCCGACATCGTCCAGATCGCCCGCCCCCATATCGAATCGCTCGCCGCCGCCAGTGAGGATGTCGTCCACCTGGGCCGTCTCGACGGCGATCAGGCGCTGTATCTCGACAAGATTCCCGGCCGCCGTCGCGTCGAAATCTCCAGCCGCATCGGCGATCGCCATCCGCTGACCTCGACTGGCCTTGGCAAGGCGCTGCTGCTCGATGAAGCCGAAGCGCGCTGGCAGCGCGCCTTCGACGCCGAACGCGAAGCGGGCATCCACACCGCCGACTATAGGCTCTGGCTCGACCGGATGCGCGCCTATGCGACCGCGGGCCGCGCCTATGATCTGGAGGAGAATGAGGACCAGATACGCTGCGTCGCCGCGCCGATCCGCGATGCATCCGGCACGATCGTCGCCGCCATCAGCCTGTCGAGCGCCGCCCAATATATGGACGATGATCGCATGGCCGCGCTCAGCGACGACGTCCGCGCCACCGCCAACCGGGTCAGCGCCGACCTCGGCTGGACCCCCGGCCTCAAACCCCGCCGCGCCGTGCGGCGATAATCCAACAAGAAAGCCCCGCCCCATGAAACTGCTTGAAGGCAAGACCGTCCTCGTCACCGGCGCATCGACCGGCATTGGCCGCGCCGCCGCGATCGGCGCAGCGCAACATGGCGCCAATGTCGCGATCAACTATGCCAATAGCGACAGCCCTGCCCAAAGCTGCGTCGAGGCGATCGAGGCGCTCGGCCAGCGCGCCATCGCGGTAAAGGGCGACGTCGCCGACCCCCAGACCGCGCAGGATTTCGTGGCCAAAGCCGTGGACGCCTTCGGCAAGGTCGACGTCATGGTCAGCAATGCGGGCATCTGCCCCTTCCACGCCTTTCTCGACATGCCGGTCGATGTGGTGGAACGCACCTTCAAAGTGAACCTCCACGGCGCCTATTTCATGGTCCAGGCCGCAGCCCAGCAGATGGTCAAACAGGGCCATGGCGGTTCGATCGTCGCCGTCTCTTCCATCTCCGCGCTGGTCGGCGGCGAATATCAGACCCATTACACCCCGACCAAGGCGGGCGTTCATTCGCTGATGCAGTCCACCGCCATTGCGCTGGGCAAACATAATATCCGCTGCAACAGCGTCCTGCCCGGCACGATCCTGACGGAGATCAACAAGGATGATCTCGCCGACGATGAAAAGCGCCGCTACATGGAACAGCGCACCCCCTTGGGCCGTCTCGGCGCGCCGGAGGATCTCGCCGGACCCATCGTCTTTCTTGCGTCGGACATGGCCGCCTATGTCACCGGTGCCGCCCTGCTGGTCGACGGCGGCATGTATGTAAATCTCCAGTGACACCCCCACCTCCCCCCGTCATCCCCGCGAAGGCGGGGACCCATATCACCGCCTTGCGCCTTCCTTTAGGGCGCATAATGGGTCGCCACCTGCGCAGCGATGACGACGACGTAGAGGCCAGAAAATGAAACGCTCCCTCCTGGTCCCCCTCGCCGCCCTCCTCCTCACCACCCCGGCCCACGCCACCCGCCCCGGCAACACCATCCTGATCGCGGGCGATTCCACCGCTGCCGATTATGCGCCCGCCCGTTACCCACAGACGGGCTGGGGCACGATGCTGCGCTGCGCCGTCTCGCCCGACGTGCGTATCCTCAACCATGCCCGCGGGGGCCGCTCCACCCGCAGCTTCCTGGCCGAGGGGCGCTGGGACGCGCTGCGCGCCGACATCATGCCCGGCGACACAGTGCTGATCCAGTTCGGCCACAACGACCAGACCCGCGCCAAGCCCGAACGCTGGGCACCCGCGCAGACCGACTATCGCGACAATCTGCTCCGCTTCATCCGCGACGTGCGGATTGCGGGCGGCGTCCCCGTCCTCCTCACCCCGGTCGCGCGGCGCAACTTCGGGCCGGACAAGCGCGCCATCGCCGATTACCCTGAATGGTCCGCCGTCGTGCGCGATCTCGCCGCCAAAACCGCCACCCCGCTCATCGACCTGGAAGCCCGCTCACGCGCCTGGCTCGACCGCGCCGGACCGGATGCCTCCAAATCCCTCTACCTCCACTACAGCGCGCAGGACTCTATCCCCGCCTTCCCCAAGGGCGTCAGCGACGACACCCATTTCAGCGAGCTGGGCGCGCGGCAGGTGGCCGATCTGGTCGCCGACGGCCTCAAATCGCTGGCCCTTCCCATATCCGCCAAAATAGCCGACCCTCGCCCGGCGTTCACCCGCACCACCCCGCTTGGAAGGACGGATTGCCAATGACAGCCATCGACCGCCGCACCCTGATTTCCGGCGCACTGGCGGGTGCCGCCCTCGCCCCGACCCTTGCCCCGACCCTTGCCCAAGCACAGGCCGTCCCGCTGCCACCGGGCTTTGTCCGTTTCCCGATCTGGCCGGGCAAGGCACCGGGCGGCGATCATGTCACCGTGACGGAGGCCGAAACCCTGCGCCGCCCCGATGGTGGCCCGCATGACAGCCTCTTCACCCATGTCACCACGCCGACGCTGACGCTGGTGCGCCCAGAATCTGTAGGCGCCCAGCCCAACGGCGCGGCCATCCTGCTCATCCCCGGCGGCGGTTACAGCCGGGTCGCACTCGGCCATGAAGGCTATACCGTCGCGCGCCGTTTCGCCGACGCTGGCTATGCCTGCTATAGCCTGCTCTACCGCCTGCCCGCCGATGGCTGGGCGGCTGGCCCGCAAGCCCCGTTGCAGGACGCCCAGCGCGCCCTGCGCCTCGTCCGCGCGCTCGCGCCGCGCGAACATTATGACGCCAACCGCGTCGGCGTCATCGGCTTTTCGGCAGGCGGTCACCTCGCTGCCTGGCTGACCAGCCGCACGCCCGAACAGACCTACATGCCCATCGACGCCAGCGACCGCGAACCGGTCAAGGCAGCCATCGCCGCCTATATGTATCCGGTGATCCAGATGGAGGGCGCGTTCGTCCATCAGGGATCGCGCACCCAGCTGCTCGGCCCCACCCCGTCGCCCGAAATGATGCGCGCTTATTCGCTCGACCAGAATGTCAGCGCGCAAACCCCGCCAGTGTTCATGGCCCATGCGCTGGATGACAAGGTCGTGCCGCCCGAAAATAGCCTCGCCATGCTCGCATCCCTGCGCGCAACGGGCATACCGACCGAAGCCCATCTGTTCGAAAGTGGCGGCCATGGCTTTGGCCTTATCGCCCCGCCTGCCGCGCCCGCACCCTGGCCCGACCTGTTCCTCCATTTCGCGAAGCGCCACGGCCTATGACCAAAAACGTCGCCCTGTTCGTCACCTGCCTGGTCGACATCATGCGCCCCCGCATCGGCTTCGCCGCGATCCGCGCGCTCGAATCCGCCGGATGCGACGTGGTCGTGCCGCAGGGCCAGACCTGCTGCGGCCAGCCCGCCCTCAACAGCGGCGACCGCGACCATGCCGTGGCACTGGCGAAACAGACCACCGCCGCGCTCGAACCTTATGAAGCCATCATCGTCCCCTCCGGCTCCTGTGCCGGGACGATCCGATGCCACTATCCCGAACTGTTCGAGCATGACGCGGCCTGGCTCCCCCGCGCGCAGGCGGTCGTCGCCAAGACCTTCGAGGTCATGGCCTATCTCGACGAAGTCTGCGGCTGGCAGCCCGACGGCGTCACCCTCCCCGCCACCGCCACCTATCATGACAGCTGTTCCGGCCTGCGCGAACTGGGCATCAAGGCCCAGCCCCGCCGCCTGCTGGACGCGATCGACGGCCTGTCGCTGACACCGCTGGCGGGCGCGGAAACCTGCTGCGGCTTCGGCGGCACTTTCTGCGTCAAATATCCTGCCATCTCCAACGCCATCGTGGGGGAGAAAGCCGCAGCGATCGACGCGACCGGCGCAGATCTGCTGCTGGCGGGCGACCTCGGTTGCCTCATGAACATGGCGGGCAAGCTCCACCGCGACGGCAGCAAGGTCCGCGCCTTCCACGCCATCGAACTGATCGCCGGCATGGGCGACGGCCCCGCCATCGGCGAAGAAGCATGAGCAGCTTCACCACCCGCGCGGACGCCGCACTGGCCGACCCGATCCTCAAAATCGCGGTCGAACGCACCGCCGGCACCGCGCAGGCCAAGCGCGCCATCGCCATCGACGCCTTCCCCGATTTCGAGGCTGCCCGCACCCGCGCCGCCGCGATCAAGGATCATGTGATCGCCCATCTCGGCCCCTATCTGGAGCAGTTCGAGGCCAGCGCCATCGCGGCGGGCGCGCAGGTCTATTGGGCGCAAACCGCCGACGAAGCCTGCCGCATCGTCATCGCCATCTGCAAAGCCGCAGGTGCCAAGACCGTCGCCCGCTCCAAATCCATGCTGGGCGAGGAAATCGGCCTGCCCCACGCGCTGGAGGAAGCCGGCATCGGCCGGGTCGAAACCGACCTGGCCGAACATATCATCCAATTGGCCGACGAGCGCCCCTCGCACATCATCTGGCCCGCCATGCACAAGACCAGCGAGCAGGTCTCCGCCTTGTTCAAGGCGAAGCATCGCACCCCGCATCAGGAAGAAACCATCGCCGCCATGGCCCAGAGCGCCCGCCGCGAACTGCGCGGCGCCATGCTCGGCGCGGACGTGGGCATATCGGGCGCGAACTTCCTGATCGCGGACAGCGGCGCGGTCTGCACCGTCACCAATGAAGGCAATGCCGAACTCTCGCTCGTCCCCCCGCGCGTCCATATCGTGACCGCGGGGATCGAAAAGATCGTGCCGTCCATGCCACACGCCATCCACATGCTGCGGATGCTGGCCCGCTCGGCCACCGGCGCGGCGCTGACCCAATATACGACCTTCTACACCGGTCCCAGGCGCCCCGGCGATCGCGATGGGCCGGAGGAAATGCACATCGTCCTGGTCGACAATGGCCGCACCAAGATGCGTGAGGAAGGGCTGGCGGAGATGCTCCGCTGCATCCGCTGCGGGGCGTGCATGAACCATTGCGTCGTGTTCCGCCAGATCGGCGGCCACGCCTATGGCGGCACCTATCCCGGCCCGATGGGTGCCGTCCTCACCCCCACGCTCGACGGCCTCGCCGCGACCCGTGACCTCGCCCATGCCTGTACCTTGAACGGCATGTGTCAGCAGGTTTGCCCGGTCAAAATCCCCCTCCCCACCTTGCTTCGGGGCTGGCGTGAGAAAAGCTGGCGCGAAGGGCTGGAGCCGACCTCCATGCGCGCTGGCCTTGGCCTCTGGGCCTGGGTCGCCACCCGCCCGGCGCTCTACCGGCTCGGCACCGCCATCGCGATCCGCGCCATCCGCCTGCTGGGGCGCAAGGGCTGGATCGCCCGCCTGCCGCTGGCGGGCGGCTGGACCCAATATCGCGACCTCCCCAAACCCGCCGCGCAAAGCTTCATGGCCCAATATCATCAGGAACAGCGCAAATGAGCGCCCGTGCCGCTATCCTCGCCCGGCTGAAATGCCCCGCTCCCATCGCGTCGGAAGCCGCCGCCCTCCTCCGCGCCCCCGAACGCCCAGCCGTGGACGTCACCAACCTAGAATCCGAATTTCTCGCCCGGCTGGCCCTCCCCAGCGTCAACGCCAGCCATGACGTCGTCGCCAGCCTCACCGATCTCCCCGCAGCGATCGCCCGCTATCTCGCCGACCAGAACGAACCCCTCACCCTCTGCTGCCCGCCCGACCCGCGCCTTGACGTCTGCGACTGGTCGGCCTTCGCCCTCCATGCCACCGCCGCGCCGGACGAAACCGCCACCCTTGCCATCGCCCGCACCGCCATCGCCGAAACCGGATCGCTAATCTTCGAAACCAGCCCGACCGCGCCGATGCTCCCCAATTTCCTGACGCTCCACCATATCGTTCTGCTGCCGGTATCGGCCATCGCCGCCCATCTGGAGGACGCCCCCCTCCCCGGCCCGCAACCGCGCGCCCATTATTGGATCACCGGCGTCTCCGGCACCACCGACATTGAAGGCACCTATGTCCGCGGCGCCCATGGCCCGCGCTTCCTCCACGTCATCCTGCTGCGCGGCGAATTGCCTCACATGGCGGACTGATAGAATTTGTGGCCGCCGGGCCGCCTGACCATCCCGCCGGCGCGCCACGGCTCACTACGCCGCGTCCCCCGCAGGATCATGGCCGCTCTCGGCCAGCAGCTGCGCCAGCTTCTGTTCGGCAATCCGCAGCCGGAGCAATCCCAGCAACTCCACCCCGATTTCCACCGCCCCGTCGGGCAGCCCACCCAGCAATTCGCCAGCCAGCACGTCCAGCCGCGCCTGTATCTGCCCCGCCATGGTCTTGCCTGCCGGGGTCAGCGTCACCCGGTTGGACCGCCCATCCTCTGGATCGGTCGTCCGCTCGATCCAACCTGCCCGCTGCAACTGGTCCAGCGTCCGCACCAGCGACGGCGCGCTGACCTCCAGCCATTGCGCCAGCTCCGCCTGTCGCGACACCGCCCCCACGCTGGCCAGATGCACCAGACACCAGCCCGCGCTCCCGGACACGCCGAGGCCGGCCAGCGCCCCATCCGCCGCCTGCCGCCATCCCCGCGCCACCGGCCCCAGCACATGCAATAAAGCCCGCCCGGATTCCCGCTCTTTCATATCTATTAGTTAGCTAACTAATCACAAACAGGCAAGGGCGTTGTTATTGTCCAGCTCAGTGTCGGGTTAGCAGGGTCCAGGCATCACCCGGACCCTCCCAACTCAGGCCCGCCGCGTGCCGGTAAAGGCCGAAGCCCCGAACGCCCCCAGCTGCATCGTCCCGGTGACAGCATCGCCCGCCACCTCGGCTTCGCACTCCAGCGTCATCGGCATCGGCATGGTCATTTCCATCTTCCAGCTCAGGCTGTTGCCCGCAACCTTGCCATCGACCACGTCGAGCGACCCCATCATGCCCGCAAAGGTGCCGTTGAACCGGTCGCCATTGCTGATCACGGTGAACACGCCCTTCTGGTCGCCCATCGGGGTCTTGGCCACGCAATCATAGGCGCCATCGACACTTGCCATCTCATTCACTCCTTTGGAAATTGTCAGTCAGCCAGGGTGCCGGTTTCGACTGGCAAGCCCACCGCGTCAAGCTGCGGCCGCACCAGTTTTGCGTCCCCGACCACGACCCAGATCAGCCCGTCGGCATTGATCGCCTCGCGCGCCGCCTTGTCGAAATCGGCCGCGGTCATCGCGCGGTAGATATTGGGCAGCGTCTCGTAGAAATCATCCGCCCGCCCGATCAGGCTGTTGCGCATCATCGCGCCCAGCAGGTCGGACGATGTCTCGAAACTGCCCGGCAGCGACAATATCTGCCCGTTGATCGTCTGGTTGCGCTCGGCCTCGGTCGTCCCCTTGGTCGTCAGGAAATCCTTGATGTCCTGCCGCGCCGCGATGATCGATTCGCCGGTCTTGTCGGTCTGCACCGGGGCATAGACCAGCAGCGGGATCGTGTCCTTGACGCCGGGCAGCGACGTCCCCGCGCCATAGGCCCAGCCCTTGGTCTCGCGCAGGTCCATGGTCAGCCGCGACGTCGTGCTGCCGCCCAGCACTTCATTGGCCGACTGGAGCGTTACCGGATTGTCCGTCCCCTTCTTGCTCGTCAGCACGCCTGCCAGGATCATCGACTGCGGGCTTTGCGGCTTGTCGATCAGGATGATCCGCGGCGGACGCGCCATCCGGTCCATCCGGAACAGCTTGGCCCCTTTTGGTGTCGCGGGCGCCTTCCAGTCGCCAAAGCGCTTTTCCAGCAGCGGCAGCAATTCGGCGAGACTCGTATCGCCCGTCACGAAGATCGTCGCATTGTCGGGCCGCAGCCAGCGATCATGGAAAGCAGTCAGATCCGCCCGCGTCACCGCCTTGACCCCGCTTTCCGTGCCAGACCCGGTGAAGGGGATGCCATAGGGATGCGCCTTGCCATAAAGCAGCGGCGGCAACATGCGCTGGGCGATCGCGGTCGGCTCGGTCTTTTCCGCCGCGATCCGGGTCAGCATCTGCCCGCGCAGCCGTTCCACCTCGCCCGGCGCGAAAGCAGGATTGCGCACCACATCGGCCAGCAGCCCCAGCGACGCATCCAGATTGGGCTTCAGGGCGAACAGCCCCACCGTTGTCCGGTCCATGCTGTTGCCCGCACTCACCGACGCGCCCAGCCGCTCCTGCTCCTGCGCAATGTCCAGCGCGCTGCGGGTCTTGGTCCCCTCGTCCAGCAAAGCCGTCGCCAGCGCCGCCGTCCCCAGCTTGGCCCGGTCGTCCGCCGCATTGCCCGCGTCGAACGCCACCGACACCCGCACCGTCGGCACCGTCGCCCGGCGCGCAAACTGCACGGCGATGCCGTTCTTCAGCTTCGCATGTTCGACCGTCGGGAAATCCAGATCAGCCACCGGCTCGATCGGCGGTTCGGCAACCTTCGTGGGCGCGGGCGGCGTCGCGGCGGCTGGCGCAGGCGCGGCGGGATCACGGAAATAGGCCGGCTTGTGGGTGGCATTCCCCGCCAGCGCATTGTCCGCCGCCGACCGTTCGCCCGGCGCCACGGTCAGGCGGAACACCGGCCGCCCCAGCCATTTGCGCGCGGCCTCGCCCACCTGGGCCGGGGTCGCGCTGGCATAGGCGGCCAGATCCTTGCGATATTTCTCCGGGTCGTTGGAATAGACCGCCCCCTCGGCCAGCGTCACCGCCTTGCCCGAAAAGCCGCCCACCTGCTCCAGCCCCGATATCGTCCCTGCCAGCTGCCGGGTCGCGGCGCGCTGCACCTCGTCGGCGCTCGGTCCCTTGGCCAGATAGTCGGCCAGCAGCGCGTCGAGCCGTTTGCCCACCGCGACCGCGTCGGTCCCCGGTTTCACATCGACCGTAATCTCGGCAAAGCTCAATTTCTCGAACGGCTGGACGCTGGCCTTGACCCCCACCGCCACCTTCTCGTCCCGCACCAGTATATTGTAGAGGCGCGAGGAGGAGAGGCCGCCAAAGACCGACAGCGCCAGATCGAGCGCGGGCAGATCCGCGCCGTTGACGCCGGGCACCACCCAGTTGCGATAGAGGCGCGTCGCCGCAACATTATCATGCATCTGCTTCTCGACATCCTTGTCGAGCGTCGGGACGGTCGCATCCACATCCTGCGGCGCTGGGCCAGCGGCGATATTGCCGAACCAGCGCTCGACCTTCTTCTTCGCGGTCGCCGCGTCAATATCCCCCGCCAGCACCAGCACGGCGTTGTTGGGGCCATAATGAGTCTTGAACCAGCCCTGCACGTCGCTCAGGCTCGCGCTGTTGAGGTCGGCCATCGATCCGATGGTCGAGTGGCGATAGGGATGACCTTCGGGCAGCAAAGCGGCCAGTTGCGCATATTCGACCAGCCCATAGGGTTCATTCTCCCCCATCCGCTTTTCATTCTGGACGACCCCGCGCTGGGTATCCAGCTTCTGCTGCGTCACCGCGCCCAGCAGATGCCCCATCCGGTCCGACTCCAGGAACAGCGCCCGGTCGAGCGCCCCGGTCGGCACCGTCTCGAAATAATTGGTGCGGTCGAACCAGGTCGTCCCGTTCCAGTCGGTCGCGCCAATATCCTCCAGCCGCCCGAAAAACGGCCCATCGGCATTTTCAGAGCCATAGAACATCAGATGCTCGAACAGATGGGCAAAGCCCGTCTTGCCCGCCGGTTCAAAGCGCGATCCCACATGGTACCAGATCGACACCGCCACCACCGGCGCCTTGCGGTCGGTATGGACGATCACCCGCAGCCCGTTTTTCAGTGTGAACTCTTCATACGGAATGTCCACCGCCGACACGAGGCTGGACAAGGGCGCGGGCGCAGCACTGGTCGCCGCCGTCTGCGCCACTGCCTGCGTCATGGGGGACAGGGCAATCGCCGACAGGCCGATCAGCAGGGACAGGCGACGCGACAGGGGGGAAAGGGTCATGAACAACCTCTAGGAAAATGCAGTCGGGTTGGTCACCCGCGGAGGACGCTAGAATAGCGGGGCGTTTTAGCAGCGCAATACGCATCAGGCTGGACAGCGCGGCTGACCGCGATAGGTTCCGGGACATCACCGACTGCAAAGGCTCTCCCATGTTCCGCCGCCTGCCCCTCCTCGTCTCGCTGCTCGCTCTCTCCGCGCCCGCCCTCGCGCAGGGACCGACCTTCTCCCCCGACGCGATCCGCGCCGATGTCAGCTTCCTGGCCGACGACCTGCTCGAAGGACGCGACGCCGGGACGCGCGGTTATGACATTGCCGCCCGCTACGTCGCCGCCCGCTTCGCCGCGCTCGGCCTGCAACAGGCGGTCAAGGACAGCTGGTATCAGCCAGTCATGCTGGCGGTCGCTGAACTTGACGCCAAGGTGAAACCCGCGCTCACCATCGGCGGCACCCGCTTCGACACGGGCGGCGATGTCGCGATTGGTGCGTTCGGTCGCGAACCGGTCCAGAGCATCGAGGCTGGCGCGGTATTCGTGGGCTATGGCCTGCAATCGGACCGCGAGAAGATCGACGATTATGCAGGCCTCGACCTGCGCGGCAAATTCGCCGTGGCGCTTTCCGGTTCGCCGGTCGGGATGCCCAGCGAAGTCGGCGCCCATCTTGCGGCGGAAAAGGCGCTGGCCGCGCAAAAGGCCGGTGCCATCGGCCTCATCACCATTCCCAGCCCCAGCCTGCTGGCCCGCACCCCCTGGGAAAAGCTGCGCGACCGCGCCAGCGAACCGACCGTCAGCTGGCTCGACGCACAGGCCAAGCCCTTCACCCGCACTCCCGCCATTCGCGGCAGCGCATCGGTCAACGGTGCCGCGACCGACGCCCTGTTCGCCGGGTCAGGCCGCAAGATCGCCGCGATCATGCAACTCGCAGGCAAGAAGGGTGGCCGCCCCAAAGGCTTTGCCCTCAAACCCCTTATCCGGCTCGACCGCACCAGCACGGTCCGCACCGCCGCCTCATCCAACGTCATCGCCATCCTGCCCGGATCGGACCCGTCACTGGAGCATGAATATGTCCTGCTGATGGCGCATCTCGACCATAATGGCGTGCGCGAAAGCGCCAAGGGACCGGACAAAATCTATAATGGCGCGATGGACAATGCGTCGGGCACCGCGACGATGCTGGCCGTCGCCAAGGCCTTTGCCGACAGCGGCACCCGCCCCAAACGCTCCATCCTGTTCGCGGCGGTCACGGCGGAGGAGGACGGCCTGCTAGGCTCCCAATATCTCGCCCGCAACCCCGTCCTGCCCACAGGGGGCAAGCTGGTGGGCGTGGTCAATCTCGACATGCCGATCCTGACCTATGATTTCGCCGATGTCGTCGCTTTCGGGGCGGAACATTCCACCCTCGGCCCGATCGTCGATCGCGCGGCCAAATCCGCAGGCGTCACCCTCTCGCCCGATCCGCTCCCGGCTGAAGGCCTCTTCACCCGCTCCGACCATTATCGCTTCGTGCAGGAAGGCGTACCGTCGGTATTCCTGATGACCGGCTTCGCTGGCCCCGGCAAAGCCGCATTCGAACATTTCCTCAAGACCGACTATCACCAGCCATCCGACCAGATCAGCCTGCCCTTCAACTGGCAGGCCGCGGCCAAATTCGCCCGCGTCAATTACGCCATCGCCCGCGACATCGCCGACGCGCCGCAAGCGCCGCTTTGGTATCAGGGCGACTTTTTCGGCGACGCCTTCGCGCCCGATCAGCCCAAGGCCAGCACGCCAAAATGAACCGCTCTTTGGTGGAAATTGCGTAGTGCCTCTTGTGTGGCCTTTTGGCAACACCACATCAGCCGCAGTTTCATACAGAGCCAAGGGCTTCACAAAGGTAAGTCATGAACCTCGAAAAATTCACCGACCGCGCCAAGGGCTTCCTCCAGTCGGCGCAAACCGTCGCGATCCGCATGAGCCATCAGCGGATCAGCCCCGAACATCTGCTCAAAGCGCTGCTGGAGGATGAGCAAGGCATGGCGTCGGGCCTGATCAAGGCGGCAAGCGGCGCGCCCGAAGTTGCGCTGCGCGACACCGATGCGGCGCTCGCCAAGGTGCCGTCCGTCTCCGGCAGCGGCGCGCAGCAGACGCCGGGTCTCGACAATGACGCGGTGCGCGTGCTGGACTCCGCCGAACAGGTCGCGGCCAAGGCGGGCGACAGCTTCGTCACCGTCGAACGGCTGCTCCTCGCGCTGACGCTGGCCACCACAACGACGGCTGGCAAGGCGCTGGCCGCCGCTGGCGTCAAGGCCGAAGCCCTCAACGCCGCGATCAATCATCTGCGTCAGGGCCGCAGCGCCGACACCGCGGGCGCGGAGGATCGCTACGACGCGCTCAAGAAATTCGCCCGTGATCTCACCGAAGCTGCGCGCGCAGGCAAGCTCGATCCGGTCATTGGCCGGGACGAGGAAATCCGCCGCACTATCCAGATCCTCGCGCGCCGCACCAAGAATAACCCCGTCCTGATCGGCGACCCCGGCGTCGGCAAGACCGCCATCGCCGAGGGCCTCGCGCTGCGCATCGCCAATGGCGACGTGCCCGATACGCTGAAAGACCGCACATTGATGGCGCTCGACATGGGCAGCCTGATCGCGGGCGCCAAATATCGCGGCGAATTTGAGGAGCGCCTGAAAGGCGTGCTGGACGAGGTGAAGGCGGCGGAAGGCCAGGTCGTCCTGTTCATAGACGAAATGCACATGCTGATTGGCGCGGGCAAATCCGAAGGCGCGATGGACGCGGGCAACCTGCTCAAGCCCGCTCTGGCGCGCGGCGAACTCCACTGCATCGGCGCGACCACGCTCGACGAATATCGCAAATATGTCGAAAAAGACCCCGCCCTCCAGCGCCGCTTCCAGCCGGTGTTCGTCGGCGAACCCACGGTCGAGGATACGATCAGCATCCTGCGCGGCCTGAAGGAAAAATATGAGCTGCACCATGGTGTGCGGATCACCGACAGTGCTTTGGTCTCGGCCGCGACCCTCTCCAACCGCTACATTACCGACCGCTTCCTGCCCGACAAGGCGATCGACCTGATGGACGAGGCCGCGTCGCGCCTGCGGATGGAGGTGGAATCCAAGCCGGAGGAAATCGAGAATCTCGACCGCCGCATCATCCAGCTCAAGATTGAGCGGGAGGCGCTCAGGAAGGAAACCGACAAGGCCTCCGCCGACCGGCTGACGACGCTGGAAACCGATCTCGCCAATCTGGAGGAGCAGTCCGCCTCGCTCACCACCCGCTGGCAGGCGGAAAAGGACAAGATTGCGGGCGAAGCGAAGATCAAGGAACAGCTCGACGTCGCCCGGCTCGAACTGGAACAGGCGCAGCGCGCCGGCGACCTCGCCAAGATGAGCGAGTTGTCCTACGGCACGATCCCTGGCCTCGAAAAACGCCTAGCCGAAGCGGAAACCGCGTCCGAAGGCGCGATGCTGCGCGAAGAAGTGACTGCCGAGGACATCGCCGGGGTCGTCGCCCGCTGGACGGGAATCCCGGTCGAGCGGATGCTGACCGGCGAGCGCGAGAAGCTACTGGCGATGGAAGACACGCTGGGCAAGCGCGTCATCGGGCAGGCCCATGCGGTCAAGGCCGTGTCCACCGCCGTCCGCCGCGCCCGCGCCGGGCTACAGGACCCCAATCGCCCGCTTGGCTCTTTCCTCTTCCTTGGCCCCACGGGCGTCGGCAAGACCGAGTTGACCAAGGCGCTGGCCGGTTTCCTGTTCGACGATGAAAATGCCATGGTCCGCATCGACATGAGCGAATTCATGGAAAAGCACAGCGTCGCCCGGTTGATCGGCGCGCCGCCGGGCTATGTCGGCTATGAGGAAGGCGGCGTCCTGACCGAAGCCGTGCGCCGCCGCCCCTATCAGGTCGTGCTCTTCGACGAGGTGGAAAAAGCCCATGGCGACGTGTTCAACATCCTGCTCCAGGTGCTGGACGATGGCCGCCTGACCGACGGGCAGGGTCGCACGGTCGATTTCACCAATACGATCATCGTGCTGACATCGAACCTGGGCAGCCAATATATCGCGGCGCTGGGCGATGATGATCCGGTCGAAAAGGTCGAGGATCAGGTGATGGAGGTCGTCCGCGGCCATTTCCGCCCCGAGTTCCTCAATCGCCTGGACGAGATCATCCTGTTCCACCGCCTGGGCGTCACCCATATGGCGCCGATCGTCGATATCCAGGTCGCCCGCGTGCAGAAACTGCTCAAGGATCGCAAGATCGCGCTCGACCTGACCGACGGCGCGCGCGCATGGCTGGGGCGGGTCGGCTATGACCCGGTCTATGGCGCACGGCCATTGAAGCGCGCGGTCCAGCGCTACCTGCAAGACCCGCTGGCCGACCTGATCCTGCGCGGGGACGTCCCCGACGGATCGCAGGTGCGGGTGGAGGATGGGGATGGCGCGCTGACGCTCAGCGTCGCCTGACGCGAAAGGCGGGAGGGGCCACGCCCCTCCCGCACCTCACCCGTTGGGGTTCATCCCCGCACGGCTGCGGGTGATGATGTCGTCGGCATCGCGATTCTGCTGTTCGGTGATCGTCCGCCATTCTGCGTTGGTCTTGCAGACCCGTTCCTTCTTCACCAGCGACCCGGTGACCTGGAACCGCTTGCACCGCACTGCATTGGGATCATTCTTGTCCAGCGGAGCCTTGTCCTGCGCCAGCACCGGCATGGCCATGACGATCAGGCTGGACGCAATCACTGCCTTGAACATTCGCACTCTCATTCTCCTGGATAGGCGGCAGCGCTGGCCTCGTCTCTCGCAACGGGCCAGACTCCATGCCGTCGATCAGATGCGCGGCAGGACGTCCTTCGTCTTGCTTGCATCGGCCGTGGCGTAGAATTGCTTTAATAACGCCTGCTCCGCAAGCGACAAATGCGGGTTCCACACGTCGAAAATCAGCACCACCCGCAAATGATCGCTGTCATTCCACGCCTCATGTTCGATCGTGTCGTCAAAGGCAAAGGCGACCCCTTCTTGCCACGCCCTCGTTTCACCTCCGACACGAAAAAAGCAACCCGGCGGCACGACCAGCGGCAGATGGACGATCGCGCGTGTGTTGGTAACGCCAGTATGCGCCGGAATCCGGCTGTGCGGTTTGAGCAAGGAGAAGAAGGCCGATGGCGCTCGCCCCGGAATGTCGGCACGCGGCAACGCCTCCAGCGCCGCGACTGTCTGCGGACAGGCGGCGCACACCGCCTCGTTCCGCATGCCATATTCCCACAGAAAGGCCGCCCCCCAATCGAGCGACCCGTCCAACGCAGTCCACTTATTCTGCGGCGTGCCAGCATCCTGCCGCACATAGGGCCGGATCGCTCCGTCATTCTGCCCGATCATGGCCAGAAATTCCGCGCGGATCGCCTGGGTCTGCGCCTCCAGCGCGTCCATCCAGGGGAAATGTTGCCGGTCGAAATATTCGTCGGCGGGCAGGAAGGGGTAATGCAGGCCCGAACACTGATTCTGGTAGATCGTCCGACGGCCAAATTCCCGATCAAGACAGGCCTGAAAGCGCCGCTGCGTCACCGCGTCCGCCGCCGTCAATTGCGCCGCCACGCCCGTCTCGACAAAGGCGGCAAACTCGACCTGATGCGCGGTGACGAAGTCGCGTGCCTGCACCAAAGTTTCTACCAGTGCGGGCGGCAGGTCGGGCAAGCCTGCCGACAGCGCCAATGCCTTGCCCCAACTGTCCGCCGCACCCTGCCGTTCATCCAGCCGTTGCTGGAGCTGCGCCATGCGGATTTGCGCCATCAAATTGCGCTGGTCGATGTCGATCGCCGCCTGCAACGCCGCCCGCTCCGCTTCCGCCGCGCCCAGCCCGCGCTCCGCCGATGCGACATTCATCCACAGCGCCGCTTCCCCGGGATCGGCCGCCGCCGCACCACGAAAATGCGTGCTGGCCACTGCAAAATCCCGCCGGTCGAGCGCAATCATCCCCAGCAGGTTGAGCGCCTGCGGTTCGCCGGGCTGCCGCGCGAGCGCATCGTTCAGCAATTGCTCGGCCGCCGCGACACGTCCCTGCCGCCGCGCTTCCACCGCCTGCTGCACCAACCGACCAACCGCCAATTCCATAAAGCCCCCCAGCTTCTTGCCTCGCATCGCTACCACAAGCCGGGGCGCTGGCAAGTAGGGGAAAGCCCGGCGGCTTGAATGACCCGAAAAGCCATGCGAAGGCTGGTCGCCATGACCTCTCCCGATCCTGCGATCCGCGATATCATGCGCAATGCCCAATGGCTGGCCCATCGCTATGATCCGGGGCATGACGCGGTCCATATGCGGTTGGTTCCGCGCGCGCGGCATGGCGACATCCCCTTCCTGACGGACGAGCATCTGGGCGAGACGGACGCGCCGCTGGTGTTGCGACTGGCAGATGCCACGGCCCATGCGCCGCCCCGCGCGCCAATCCATTTCCTGTTCCATTCGGCCTATTGCTGCTCGACCCTGCTGGCCGCCGCGATGGATATTCCCGGCGTTTCGATGGGCCTCAAGGAACCCGTGCTGCTCAACGACCTGATCGGCTGGCGGCATCGCGGCGCGAAGGGGCCGGAAGTTGCGCGCGTGCTGGACGCCAGCCTGCATCTGCTCGCCCGCCCGTTCGGCCCAGGTGAGGCGGTGGTGCTTAAACCCTCCAACCTCATCAATCCGCTGATCCCCGCAATCATGGGCTTGCGGCCCGATGCCCGTGCGCTGCTGCTCCATGCACCGCTCGAACCCTATCTCGCCTCGATCGCGCGCAAGGGGATGTGGGGGCGGCTCTGGGTACGCGACCTGTTCCAGAAGCTATTGCGCGAAGGGATGATCGAGCCGCTGGGCATCGCACCCTCCGACTATCTGGGGCTGACCGACATTCAGGTCGCAGCAGTCGGCTGGCTGGCGCAACAGCGCCAGTTCCAGACGCTGTGCGATCAATTGGGTGCGCGTGTCGCCACCCTGGACAGTGAAGCACTGGTGGCGAGGCCGACAGAGACTCTGGCCGCGCTGGCCCGCCTGTTCGGACTGGCGCTGGACGATGCAGCGGTCACCGCAATTGCCAACGGCCCGGTCTTTGCCCGCGACGCCAAAAATGGCGCGACCTTTACGCCTGGCCAACGCGCGGAGGCGGCGCAGCGCGGGCTGGAAGTCCATGCCGACGAGGTCGCCAAGGTGGCCCATTGGGCAACGGTGCTGGCCGACAATGCGGGAATTACGCTGCATCTGCCCCGGTCGTTGATCCACGGGTAGAAGCAAGGCGTAGCCCCCTTAACCCGTTCGCCCTGAGCCTGTCGAAGGACTGCACTGCTAAAGAGGGACAGGGCTTCGACAGGTTCAGGGCGAAAGGTTCCTGTTAAAATGCCCCATTTTTTGGCGCTATAGCGCGCCCACCATTCTCAACCATAGAAAAAGGGGGCCGGTGTCGCCACCGGCCCCCTTTCTTTGTCTTGCCTGATCGAAGGATCAGAAGCGCAGCTTGGCAGCGACCGTGTAGCGGCGGCCCAGCGCGTCGTAGGTCGACGGATAGACGTTACCGCTGTTGTAGGTCGTCGAACCGATGCTGTTGCCGACCACCTTGGGCTGGTTGTCCAGCAGGTTCTGCACGGTCATGGTCAGCGTGACCTCATCCGAAACGTGGAAGCGGCTGGTCAGATCGAAATAATGTTCAGCCGGGATACGGTTGAAATCGACTTCCTTGCCGTTCAGCGTGCCGACGAACGCATCGCCATCCTCATATTTCACGCTGTCGATATAGCGCCACAGCAGCGACAGATCGACCGACTTGAACGAGAGGGTGTTACGCACCGACCAGGACAGCTTGGGCTGGATCGAGGCGCAGTTGACGCTGTAGAGGCCAACGCATTCGCGGTTGAGCGACGTCGGGGTTGCCTGGAACGTCGAGCTGTTGGTCCAGTTGCCGTTGGCGCTGAGCGCCCACTTCGCGAAACCGACATCCTTCTGATAGTTCAGCTGAACGTCGATACCGTCGGTGGCCAACTTGCCCAGGTTTGACAGAGCCTGCGGCAGACCAGGCACAGCGGCGGCTTCGCCGAACAGTTCACCGGTGCTGGCGCTGCGACGGATCGACGTACAAGCTGGATCCGACGCACTGGCGGCGGTAATGTTGTCGAAGCAGGCCGAAATCACGTCATCAGGCGTCGGGAAGGTGATCGCACCCGTAATCTTGATGTTGTAATAATCGACCGTCAGGCTGAAGCCCGGCAGGGCTGCTGGCTGAAGCGACACGCCCAGACCCCAGCTGTTCGACTTTTCCGGGCCGAGGGCGAGGTTACCGCCACCGGTGGAGTTCACCTGGCCAGCCGGATCGTTGGTGATCGAGCCGATGGAACCGGCAGGAGCACCCTGAGCGATACAGACGGCAGCCAGATTGGCGTTGGTCGTCGGTGCCGCACCAGCGCAAGGATCACTGTCGAGGTTGGTCAACGTGGTGTTCTGCGGGGCGAACAGTTCGGCGATGTTCGGTGCACGGACGGCGCGCGAATAGTTGCCGCGGAACTTGATGCCATCGACGGGCGTCCAGTTACCGGCGACCTTCCAGGTGGTCGTGTTATAGCCCGAACCGCCATCGACCGAATAGTCGGAATAGCGGATACCCGCTTCCAGCGTCAGATCCTGGAAGAAAGGCTTGTCCTGCACCAGCGGCAGGATGAGCTCGCCATAGGCTTCATAGACGTCATAGCCGCCATTGATGTTCGGGGCCGCACCGCCGGCACCGCCCAGATCGCCCGACTGCGAGAGCAGATCGGATTCCTGGCTGGCGCCATATTTGCGATATTCGCCACCCAGCGCGAAGGCCAGGCTGTCGGTGCCAAAGGGCGATGCAACGCCGAAGTCGCCGCTGACGGTGCCCTTGACCTGTGCCAGCGAGGTCTTGGTGATGACCTGGCTGTTGGCGGTCAGGAACGCATTCTGCTCTGCCGTGATCGAACCATCAGGGCCGAACAGGTTGAGCGGGACGCAACCGTTGGATTCATCGATGCAGCTCGTCGTGTTCGTCGCCAGCAACGCCTGGCGGATGCGCGAGTTCAGCCAGTAGCCCTGCTGGGTCTGGACGTTCTCGGACTCGCCATAGCTACCCGACAGATCCCAGTCGATCGAGTCTGTGATACCGCCGCGCGCGCCGATACGATAATCGAAGAAGGTGGTGGTGAAGTCGGAGATACGCGGGCCGAGTTCAGTTGCACGGCGGCTGACAGTAACGGCAGGATTGGAGTTAAACCCTTCGCCTGCACCGACCACGCCATCGCCGTTCATGTCGGCAGCGACGAACTCACTCGCCAATGCAGTACCGATGGTGCCGGTGCCAGCAGCGCAATCCGCTGCGCTGAAGCGCGCACGATAACCTGCGCGAGGGTCAACGTCGAACGCGCAGAATGCGCTGCGCTGGGCTGCCGACATATAGGGGTTGGCCAGCGAGATCGGTGCAGTGATACCGAACGAACCCGACGGTGCAATGATCGTGCTAACGGTATTCTTCGAGAAGATGCCGCGCGAATAGACTTCCACCGCGTCGCTGACTTCGTAACGGCCTGCGCCGTACATGTTGAAGCGCTCGAACGGCGTCTGGAAGATATTGAAGGGGTTGAAGTTATAGGCGTCGAACGCAGAGGTCGAACGGAAATCACCGCCTGCTGCCGTTACCTGACGATTGCCCTGCACCGAATTACAGGCTGGCTGTCCGGTTGCGCCGCACTGCGTGGTGATCGAATCCAGGCCGGTCGTGCTGACACCGCCGAAACGCGATGGGGTCGAAGTGCCCGAACCGCCGCTCGCGCCAGAGAAGGAATCGATCGCAAATTCAGAGAAGCTGCGATCGCCCTGATAGACCGGGTCGGACTGCTGATAGCCAACCGAGAATACCACGTTGCCGCGGCCGTCGTCGAAATTGGCGCCCAGCGTCAGGTCGGCGCGGACATAATGGCCGTCGGCTTCTTCGGTCAGCTGGTTGGCGATATTCGCTTCCAGGCCGGCAAAGTCGGACTTGGTGACGAAGTTGACGACACCCGAAATGGCGTCTGCACCATAGGTGGTCGACGCACCACCGGTCAGCACGTCAACCCGGTCGATTAGTGCCAGCGGGATGTTATTAAGGTCGAAACGGCCGTTCAGTTCGGCAGGAACCAGACGGTTGCCGTCGATCAGGACGATGTTGCGGTTGGAACCCAGGCCGCGAAGATCGACGAACGAAGCGCCGCCATTGCCGTTGTTGACGGCCGAACCGATGCTGGGAACGATGCCAGGAATTTCACGCAGAATTTCTTCGGCAGTGTTGTTCTGCTTCAGTTCGATCTGGTCGGCGGTGGTCGCCGTAACCGGGGTCGAACGCGCCAGATTGGGGTTCTTGATCAGCGATCCGGTGACGATGATGGTGTCGCCCGCATCGGCTTCGGCCGCCTGCGGCGCATCCTGTGCGATAGCGGCGGTCGCGATCAGCGACGCGCCCAGAATCGCCGGTGCGACGCTGGCACGCAAAAGTGCCCTCTTGGAAAATGTCTTCACGGTCCAGTCCCTTGCTCTGGAGGCTGGCAGATGGCCTGCCACTAATGTTTACCTATGGGGGGACATGGTGCCCGACAGCGATCCCCCCATATGGATGGCGGGAAACTGCGCGGGGTTAAGGGCGCTGTAAAGCCGGGGAAAAGGGCATTCACCGCTTTTGGATGCCCCTGTATCATTATTGCAACATGAACGTGGCATGACTGTTTTACAGGTGATTAGCAAGATAATTACATGAGTGTGCAACAGGATGCAGCAATCATATCGTGCGATCCGGCAGGGCAGGCCTATTGTGACATCGCGGGAGTTCAGGCGGGGTCAGCGGACACATATTGACCTTGCCTCTGGCGGGTGCATGGTAGGGACATAGTATGTCCGACGCGATGGAGAGACGATTTATGACGGGCTTGCGCGCACTGTTTTTGCTGGTCCCGCTATGCATCGCGGCCCCATCCTCCGCCGCGCCGCAGCGGCAGCAGCCCCGGCCGGAGATCTTCACCAACCTGCTCCAGTGCCGCACGATTCCCGTCGATGCCGAACGGCTCGCCTGTTTCGACCGGCAGGTCGGCGCGATGGATGCTGCGGCGCAACGCGATGAAGTGGTGGTGCTGGACAAGGGCGAACTGAACAAGACGCGCAAGACCTTGTTCGGCTTCTCCTTCCCCAAATTGCCCTTCCTGGGCGGCGGTGATGACAAGGAAGAGGGCCAAGCCGAAGAAGGCGTCACCCATATCCAGGCGGTGATCGCGTCGGTCCGCAGCCTTGGCTATGGCAAATGGCAGATCGGGCTGGAGGACGGCGCGCAGTGGGTGACGACCGAAGCGATGACCGCGCGTGATCCCAAGGTGGGCCAGCCGATCGAACTGAAACGCGCCGCCATGGGCAGTTTCATGGGCAAGGTCGATGGCGGCCGCGCGGTGCGGATGAAACGGATCAGCTAGGGCGCTTACAACCCGTTCGGCATCGGTCCCGCAAGCAGCAGCGGGTCGATCCGCGCGTCATTCCACTTCATTCCCCAATGAAGGTGCGGCCCGGTCGCGCGCCCGGTCGCGCCGACCGCGCCGATACGTTGCCCCTGCGCCACATGATCGCCCGGCTTCACGTCGATCCGCGACAGATGGAGGAAGGCGCTGCCCAGGCCATGGCCATGGTCGATCATCAGCAAATGCCCCTCCAGCGTGAAGGGCTTGTCCGCCGCCGCCAGCACTACCACCCCGTCAGCCGGCGCCACCACCGGCGCGCCGGTCGCGCCTGCAATATCGACCCCGCCATGATAGGCACCCGGCGTCCCCTGATAGACACGCTGCGATCCGAACAAGCCGGACAGGCGGCCGATGCGGGGCCAGATGAAGTGCTGCCGCCAGCCTTTGGCGTCCGTCACCACCGCCCGCGCAGCCGCGATCCGCTCCAGTTCCGGCTTGCGCAGCGCCAGAAATGCCTCGGTGCTTTTGGTCGGGCGCATTGGCGCATTGATCCGTTCGATCCGCCAGGCGCGGGGGGCAATGGCGATCGGGCGCTCCACCGCTCGCCCATCGGCCAGCCGCGCGACCAGCCGCGCGGTCGGCCCGGCATCGCGATCGAAGGCGATCAGGAACCGGCCGTCACCATCGACCGGGACCAGCTTGCCATCCAGCGTCAGCGCAACGGTCCCAGTCGGCGCGGTGCCGAGCAGCGCCCCGCCCTGCGTCACTGGTCCGGCGATCGCGAAATCCGCCCCCGTCTGCACGGGCGCGGCAGCCGTCGATGCCCCGGCCAGCGCGATCAGCAGCGCCGCCGCCCAGCGCCTCATCGCCCGCCGGTCGCCTTGATCTCGGCCCGCGCGGAGGCTTCGGCATTGGCATAGGGTTCCTGCCGCGCGATGCTCCAGTAGCGCAGATCCTCCAGCGCGATTTTCTGGCCCGTCACCGCGCACAGCACATGGTCGCCCGCCTGCAACACGCGGAAACTATAGGCCATATAATGGAGCCGGGCGGCACGGTCGCTGTTGGACATCAACATGGGTCAGCCTTTCTGGGGTCGGCCTGTCTGGCGCTTCACGAAAACAAATCCTGCTGCGGCACGTCATCCGGGCCGCGCGCTTTGCGTGCCGGGCGTGGTGGGGCAGATATAGCGGCTGGGCCGGGCTTCTCAAGCGATGCCCCGCCTTGCCCGACCGTCGCATCGACCGTCCCGTCCCGGAAATGCAGCGTCACCGCACCTGCCGCCTGCGCCGCCGCGACCGACTGGACCAGTCGTCCGCCCGCCATCACCCGCGCATAGCCGCGCGCCAGCGGCAGGTCGGGGTCTAGCGAGGCGAAATGGCGCGACACCCGGTCGAGCGCCGTCGCACGATCGCGATACACTCGCGCCAGATAGTCCGGGCGGGGGCGCAACCTGTCCAGCCGCTCGGTCGCGCGCTTAAGATATTGCTCAAGCAGCGGACGCCGCAATGCGCCGCCAGTTTCTCCCAGACGGGCGCGCGCATCCGCGATTCGGTGACGCAACCCGCTGCCCAGCGCATCGGACAGTTGGTCGAGCCGCTGCCGCTGCGGGGCCAGCAACATATCGGGCGTCGGCATAAGCCGCGCCTGCATCTCCAGCCTTTCCCTCGCCTGCCCCGCCCCGCGCCGCACCGCGCGCCCGGCGCGCAGGCCCATCTCGCTCAAGCCCGCCAGCAACTCCGCCCGCACCGGCACCGCCATTTCCGCCGCCGCCGTTGGGGTTGGCGCGCGCATGTCGGCGGCATAGTCGCACAGCGTCGTGTCCGTCTCATGCCCGACCGCCGAAATGATCGGGATCGAACAGTCGGCCACCGCCCGCACGACGATTTCCTCGTTGAAGCTCCACAGATCCTCGATCGACCCGCCACCCCGCGCCACGATCACCAGATCGGGCCGGGGCAGCGGCCCGCCGGCTTCCATCGCACTGAAACCACGCACCGCCCGCGCAATCTGCTCGGCAGCCCCCTGTCCCTGCACCAGCACCGGCCAGACCAGCACATTGGTCGGGCAGCGATCCGCCAGCCGGTGCAAAATGTCGCGAATCACCGCGCCCGTGGGCGACGTCACGACGCCGATGGTGCGCGGCAGGAAGGGCAGCCGCTGCTTGCGCTCCGCCGCAAACAGTCCTTCGCCAGCCAGTTTCGCTTTCAGCTTCTCCAGCAATGCCATCAGCGCGCCTTCGCCCGCCAGCTCCATCCGCTCGATCACGATCTGATATTTCGATCGCCCCGGATAGGTGGTCAGCTTGCCGGTGGCGATCACCTCCACCCCGTCCTGCGGCGCAAAGGCCAGCCGCTGCGCCCCACCCTTCCACATCACCCCGTCCAGCACGGCATTATCGTCCTTCAGCGCCAGATAGAGATGCCCGGACGCCGCCCGCTTGAACCCGGAAATCTCGCCGCGCAGCCGGACATGGCCGAAGCGATCCTCGACCGTGCGCTTGAGCATCCCCGACAATTCGCTGACCGACAGCGGCGGCGCGTTGTCGCCCGCGCGTTCCTCCGCTAACAGGCGGCCCGAATTGTCATAGGCATCGAAATCCGGGGACATGGGCGACATGAACATCCTTTTGCTTGGCGGCGGTGGCCGCGAACATGCGCTGGCGTGGAAGCTGGCGCAATCGCCCCGGCTCGATACGCTCTACGCCGCGCGGGGCAACCCCGGCATAGCCCAGCACGCGACATTGGTCGACCTTGCCGCGACCGATCATCGCGCGGTCCTCGATTTCTGCACCCGCCACTCGATCGGCCTTGTCGTCATCGGCCCGGAAGCGCCGCTGGTCGATGGCCTCGCCGACAATCTGCGCACCATGGGCGTGCCGGTATTCGGCCCGAACAAGAAAGCCGCCCAGCTTGAAGGGTCCAAGGGCTTCACCAAGGATCTGTGCCAGCGCGCCAACATCCCGACCGCCGCCTATGTCCGCGTCACGTCCAAGGATGGCGCGATTGCCGCGCTCGACGATTTCACGCTCCCGGTCGTGATCAAGGCCGATGGTCTGGCCGCGGGCAAGGGCGTGATCATCGCCGAAACCCGTGACGAGGCACTCGAAGCCCTCGACACCATGTTCTCCGGCGCTTTCGGCGCAGCGGGAGAGGAAGTGGTGCTGGAAGAGTTCATGACCGGCGAGGAAGCCAGTTTCTTCGCGCTGACCGACGGCACCGCCATCCTGCCCTTCGGATCGGCGCAGGATCACAAGCGCGTCGGCGACGGCGATACCGGGCCCAACACCGGCGGCATGGGCGCTTACAGCCCGGCCCGCGTGCTGACCCCTGAGCTGGAAGCGCAGGTGATCGAAACGATCATCAAGCCAACCGTCGCCACCATGGCCGCCGAAGGAATGCCCTATTCGGGTGTCCTCTATGCCGGGCTGATGCTGACCGATCAGGGGCCCAAGCTGATCGAATATAATGCCCGCTTCGGCGACCCGGAATGTCAGGTGCTGATGATGCGCTTCGACGGCGATCTGGTCGACCTGCTGCTCAGCGTTGCGCAGGGAACGCTGGAAACCCAAGGTCCGGTCACATTGGCCGATCGCACCGCGCTCACCATCGTCATGGCCGCCAATGGCTATCCCGGCACCCCGGACAAGGGCGGCGCGATCAGCGGCATCGACGCGGCGCAGGCCGGTGGCGCGCTGGTGTTCCATGCCGGAACCGCCGATCAGGACGGCACGCTGGTCGCCAATGGCGGCCGCGTCCTCAATGTGACCGCGACCGGCGATACGGTCGGCGCGGCGCAGGCGGCAGCCTATGCCGCGGTCGATGCGATCGACTTCCCCACCGGCTTCTGCCGCCGCGACATTGGCTGGCGCGAAGTCGCCCGCGAACAGGCATGAAGCCTTGCCGAGCGGGGCGACACAGCCCTAAATAGGCACGGCATATTCACGAAAGGCGACGCGCGATGCAGGAATTTTTCATGGACTATGGCCTGTGGCTGCTGATCGGGCTGCTGGTCATCATCGGCCTCGTCTTTCTGTTGTCCGGCAGGGGCAAGGCGCAGGACGTTGTGCAGGACATCGCGCCAACCCCGCCCGCCGAAACCCCGCCTGTTTCCTTTGTGGAGCCGGTGCCCGCTGCGCCCGTCGTCGTGCCGGTCGAGCCTATCGCCGCGCCGATTGCCCCCGTCGCAGTTGAACCGACACCGGCACCCGAACCCGTGCCTGTGTCCCCCGCCGTCACGGCTGCCCCGGATGGCGAGGACGACCTGCTCCGCCTGAAGGGCGTGGGTCCAAAACTCAGGACATTGCTGATCGAACTCGGCGTCACCCGCTTCACCCAGATCGCCGCCTGGACCGACACGGACCTCGCCGCGATCGACGCGAAACTCGGCAATTTCAAGGGCCGCCCGGTCCGCGACCAGTGGATCGACCAGGCCAAATATCTCGCGGCAGGCGATGTTGCCGGGTTCGAAGCCAAATATGGCAAGCTGTAAGGCGATTTAGCCCCCGCCCAATATCTCCCGCGCGCGGGGTGCCAGTCGCTCCGTGGCGGCGGCATGGATGCCTGGCGCTGCGCAGAGCAGGCCAAAGGCTGTCGGCCGGGGCCGGTTGAACAGCAATGGATCGCCCAGCGCATCGGTCACCGTCGCCCCCGCTTCCTGACAGATGATCGCGGCGGCGGCGATGTCCCACTCATTGCCCCAGCGCACCGTGGCAACCAGATCGGCCTCGTCCGCGGCAACCATCGCCATGCGCAGCGCGATGCTGTTGGGCTTTGCCACCGTCACCAGATCGCGGTCGATGCGCGGCAATTGCTCGGCCGGCACCCGCGCGCCTGCCAGAGCATCGCGCGATCCCGCACGCAGAGTCCGCCCGTTGCGCGTCGCCCCCTGCCCGGCCTGCGCGATCCAATATTCGTTGCGAGCGGGCGCGGCGAGAATCCCCAACCGCACCGCGCCATCCTCGACCAAAGCGACCGACACTGCCCATCCGGGTCGCCCGCGCAGATAATCGCGCGTGCCGTCGATCGGATCGACCACCCAAACCCGCGATACGCCCAGCCGATGCACGGTATCGGCGGTCTCCTCCGACAGCCATCCCGCGCCCGGATCAATCGCGCCCAGCGATGCGCGCAGCAGACCGTCCACTTCCAGATCAGCCTCGCACACCGGGTGGCCGGGCACCTTTTCCCACTGGCGCACGCGCGTCTCGCCGCCCGCCCATAGCGCCAGCGCATGATCAGCCGCGTCCGACACGGCTGCCACGATCGCGCGCAGATCCAGTTCAGCCCCCGGCAACGGTCATCCCGTCAACGCGCAGCGTCGGCACGTTCATCGCATAGCGGAAATGCAGGTCATTGGCGGGGACAAGCGATTTGAACATCGCCTTCAGATTGCTGGCGATGGTGATTTCCGACACGGCATGGGCGACCGCGCCATTTTCGATCAGGAAGCCCGCCGCGCCCCGGCTATAATCGCCGGTAACGCCATTGACGCCCATGCCGATCAGTTCGGTGACATAGATGCCGCGCTTCACGTCCGCCATCAGGTCGCCCGGCGATATGCTGCCCGCTTCCATATGGACGTTGGTGATGCTGACGCCCGGCGCGCCGCTGCCGCCCCGGCTGGCATGACCGGTCGGCTCCTGCCCCAATTGCCGCGCCGACGCGCTGTCCATCAGCCATCCGGTCAGCACCCCCTTGTCGATCAGCGCGCGCCGCTCGACCGGCAGCCCCTCGCCATCGAACGGGCGCGATCTCAGGCCGCGCACCAGCAGCGGATCGTCTATGATGGTGACACCCGCGTCGAACAGCGCCTCGCCCAGCGATTCGAGCAAAAAGCTCGACCGCCGCGCAATCGCCGGTCCAACCATGCCACCGATCAGATGCCCCAGCAGGCTGGAGCCGATGCGAGGATCGAAAATCACCGGCATGACGCCGCTATCGACCTTGACCGGGTTCAGCCGTGCCACCGCCCGCTGGCCCGCCCGCACGCCGATCGCCTCGGCATCGTCCAGATCCTCCAGATGGCGCACGCTGTGGCTCGCATGGTCGCGCTGCATGTCGGACCCCGCGCCAGCCAATACGCTGGCCCAGGTCGAATGGCTGGTCGCGCCATAGGCACCGGCAAAGCCATGGCTGGTCGCCAGCGCCACCTGGCTACGTCCGCTTGACGCGCCGCCGCCTTCGCTGTTGGTGATGCCCGGCACGGCGCGCGCCGCCTCCTCCGCCACCAGCGCGCGTTCGCGCAGCGCGGCGGGTTCGGGTTCCTCACTATCGGTCAGATCGAGCGCTGGCGGGCGTTTCTTCATCAGCCGGTCCTGCGGGGCGAGGCCGGCATAGGGGTCTTCGGGTGCCTCGCGCGCCATCGCCACGGCACGATCTACCAGCGTGCCGAGCGTCGCGGGATTCATGTCCGACGCGGAAATGCTGGCCGACCGGTTGCCGATGAACACGCGCAGGCCGATTTCCTCGCCCTCGGACCGTTCCACATCTTCCAGCGCCCCCAGCCGCACCGATACGTTGGTGGAGGCGTTGCAGGCATAAATGGCGTCGGCTGCATCCGCTCCCGCCTTGCGCGCGGCGCTCACCAGATCCTGCGCGCGCGACTGGGCTTCTTCTAGGCTGAGCATGGAGGCAAGCTATTCCCGAAACGACAAATGGAGTGATCGGCCTTACGCGCTTGGTTCGCGCGGGGCAACGCCCGCCAGCCAGCGGTCGAGCAGGTGCCAGGCCACTGCCATGCGCGGCGGCGCGATGAAGGGCGCTTCCGGCTCCCCGGCCATCGCCGCGCGCACGCCATCGGCATCGCACCAGAAAGCGTCCTCAATCTCGGTCGCGTCCAGCGTCAGCGCATCGCCGGTCGCCTGCGCTATGCAGGCGATCATCAGCGAGGATGGGAAAGGCCAGGGCTGGCTCATGACATAGCGCACATCATGGACGCGGATGCCCGCTTCCTCGAACAATTCGCGCGCGACCGCTTCCTCGATCGTCTCGCCCGGCTCGATAAAGCCCGCCAGCGCCGAATAGCGACCCGGTGGCCAGGCGTGCTGGCGGCCCAGCAGCACCTTGCCCTCATATTCCGCCAGCATGATCGACACCGGGTCCACCCGCGGGAAATGTTCCGCCTGACATGCCCCGCACTTGCGCGCCCAGCCGGCCTTGACCGGAGCAGTCCTCCCTCCGCACACCGCACAGAAACGGTGGCGCACATGCCAATGCAGCAGACTGCGCGCTGTGCCATAGAGCGCCAGTTCCTGCGCCGACACCTGACCCGCCAAACCCCGGCTACGCGGTGTCGCACCGGAACCACCTGTCAACTCGACCAGCAGTTCAGCAAATATAGGCCGCCCTGTCGGATCAACGCCCAACAGCACATGATCCTCGACCCACGCGTCAGCCTCGATCGGCTCCAGCACCAGCGCGCCATCAACCTCCACCGGCTCCAGCCCGTCGAGCACCAGCCGCCGCGCCGCCGGATCGGCGAAAGTCTCGGCCAGCAGCACAGGGTTGGTGCGGATTTGATCGACGCGGTCGAGCGTGCCACCGACAAAGCCGGGCGGGTCGTCGAGCCGGGGGTCAGTGCCGTGCATCCGCATCCTTCTCCTTCAACACCGCCTGCGCCGCGCGGGCAAATAAAGTGGGCAGCCCCGCATCGGCAATGCGCGCGACCGGCCACCATTCGCCCGCATCGGGCGGAACATGATCCTGCCCCACATGGGTCGTGTGGACGGCCAGCGCCAGAGAGAAATGGGTGAAAACATGATCGACCGGCTCGGCCAGCGTCCGCCAGTCAGCGGCAAAGGGCGGCGTCGAATCAGGGTCAGCGCTCCAGTCGGAACTGGGCAGCGCCCGCATCCCACCCAGCAGCCCCTTGTCCGAGCGGCGCACCAGCCAGACATGGCCGTCCGCCCGTTCGATCCACCAGCCATGGCCAGTCCGGTGGGGCCGCACCTTCTTCGCCGCCTTGACCGGATAGGCCGCAGGATCAGCCGTCCGCACCGCCGCGCAATCGCTCCGCAGCGGGCAGATGCCGCAGGCCGGATTGCGCGACGTGCAGATGGTCGCGCCCAGATCCATCATCGCCTGGGCAAAATCGCCCGCGCGCGCATCAGGCGTGATCGCATCCGCCGCCGCGCGGATCGCCGGGCGGGCCGCAGGCAGCGGCGTATCGATAGCAAACAGCCGCGCCACCACCCGCTCGACATTGGCGTCCACCACCACCGCGCGCCGGCCAAAGGCGATCGCGGCCACCGCAGCGGCGGTATAGGCTCCCACCCCCGGCAAAGCGCGCAACCCTTCCTCTGTGTCGGGGAACAGCCCGCCATGGTCGCGCACCACCGCGCGCGCGCAGGCGAGCAGATTGCGGGCGCGGGCATAATAGCCAAGCCCCGCCCACGCCGCCATCAGGTCTGCATCATCCGCCGCCGCCAGCGCCTCGACGCTTGGCCAGCGCGCGGTGAACTTTGCGAAATAGGGGCCGACTGCCGCCACCGTCGTCTGTTGCAGCATGACTTCGGACAGCCACACCCGGTAGGGATCGGCGGCATTGGCACCGGGCAGCGCGCGCCAAGCCAAGCGCCGGGCGTGGACATCATAATGGGCCAGCAGGTCCGCTGCTATTTTTACCCCGTCCTTTGTCATGTCACCCTCGACGCGCATGGCGGCGCTATGCCATGGTGCAGCCCATGACGGAACGCCCCCCGACGCCTAAAGTGAAAAGCCGCGCCATTCCTGCGGCAGAACGCCCGCGCATCGGCGGATCGCGGCGAATCGCCGACCTGATGCCCGACATTGGCCGCGCCGCCTTCCGCAAATTCGGCTTCGTCCAGTCGAGCATCGTCACCCGCTGGTCGGAAATCGTCGGCAGCCATTATGCCAGCATTTCCGCCCCCGAATCGATCCGCTTCCCGGTGGGGCAAAAGGCGGGCGGTACGCTGCAACTGACGGTGATGAGCGGCCATGCGCCGATGGTGCAGCATATGCTGCCTGACCTCATCGAAAGGGTGAACCGCTTTTTCGGCTATGCCGCCGTGGCGAAAGTCGCGATGCGGCAGGGGGAGATCATGCCCACCCCCGCCGAACGCCGCCCGCCGCCGCGCAACCTTAAACCCATTCCGGTGGAACTGGGCGATTCGCTGCGCGACATTGGCGACCCGGAATTGCGCACGGTGCTGGAATCGCTGGCGCAGGGGCTTGCCAACAGCAGCGGCCTGCCCAAAATCGGCTGAATATTCGGCTGGCGTTCATGGCCAGTCGTTCAATGGACGTGACTCATGAAAAAGCTGCTCCCCCTCGCTCTCTTCGCCCTTCCCGTCGCCGTCCTGGCCGCGCCTGCCGCCAACTGGGTCAGCCGCGTCACCATCTCGGCCATCGGCGGCCATGCCATGGGCAATCCCGCCGCGCCCACCAAGCTGATCGAATATGTCAGCTACACCTGTAGCCACTGCGCCCATTTCGTTGGCGAGGCGAGCGCCCCGCTCAAGGCCAACTACGTCAAGGGCGGCAAGGTCAGCGTCGAAGTACGCAACGCCGTGCGCGACAAATATGACCTGACCGCCGCGCTGCTCGCCCGCTGCGGCGGCCCGGCGCGCTTCATGGGCAATCATGAGGCCTTGTTCGCCAATCAGGATGCGTGGATGGAACAGCTCCAGGCCTATGACCGCGACGCCACCAAGCCAACCGACCAGATCGCCGCGCTGCGCGACATCGGCCAGAAAACCGGTCTCTACACGCTGATGGCCAAGCGCGGTTACACCCCCGCCCAGCTTAACGCCTGCATCGCCAGCCCCATGGCGATGAAGCAGATCATGGCGATGACCGACGAGGCGTGGAACAAGGTGAAGATCAGCGGCACCCCCGGCTTCACCGTCAACGGCACGCTGGTCGCCGGATCGGACTGGGGCAAGCTTCAGGCCGCATTGCCCCCTGCCGCACGCTGATCTAAGCTGATCTAATAAACCTGCCAACCCGCCCATAATCGGAGCCTTGCCCGTCGTGAAAGCCTTGTCCGGTGTTGCCCTTATCGCCCTGTCCCTGACCCTCGCTGCCTGTGGCAAGAGCGAAGAGGGGGCCACGCCCAAAGGCGAAGCCATCGCCGCCGTCGCCCCGCCAGCGGGAGCCACCTGGTCGGAAACCGTCGCGGAAACGGCCGACGGCTATTATCTGATGGGCAATCCGGCGGCCAAGCTCAAGCTGGTCGAGTTCGGTTCCTACACCTGCAGCCATTGCAAGGATTTTTCCGCCGAAGCCTCGGAGGAAATCAAGAAGCTGGTCGACACCGGCAAGATGAGCTTTGAATTCCGCACCTATGTCCGCGACCCGATCGACATTTCGACCGCGCTGCTGGCCCGTTGCGGCGGCAAGGATATTTTCTATCCCCTGTCCGAACAGTTTTTCGCCAACCAGAATGCGATGTTCGAGAAAGCGCAGGCACTGGGCGACCAGCCCTATCAGGCACTGATGAGCGCCCCCCCGGCAGAGCGTTTCGGCAAGCTGGCGGGCGCGCTGGGCTTGGTCGATTTCGCCAAGCAGCGCGGCATTGCCGAAGATCAGGCGAAACAATGCCTCGCCGACACCGCATCGGCGGAAAAGCTGGCCAAGGGCGTCGAGGCGGCCAACAGCCAGTATCAGATCACCGGCACCCCCAGCTTCCTTATCAACGGCGTGCTGGTCGACAATGTCGCCAACTGGGCGACGCTCCAGCCCAAGCTCAAGGAAGCAGGGATCTGATTGGGCGTCGGGGGGCGAACATCAGCGCATAAATGCGAGAAGGCCGGGGCGGCAATGCGCTACCCCGGCGCGTCTTTGTGCTGCGCCGCACCGGCCCACACCCCCACCCGGCCTCCCACAGTGTATCCTGATTGGGCGGCCGGGTGGGGGTGTGGGCCGGTGCGGTCCTGGCGCAGCCAACAAAAATGCAAATAAAGCGGCTCAAGCTTTCCGGCTTCAAAAGCTTCGTCGATGCGACCGAATTACGCATCGAACCCGGCTTGACCGGCATCGTCGGCCCCAATGGCTGCGGCAAATCCAACCTGCTGGAAGCGATCCGCTGGGTCATGGGCGAATCGAGCGCCAAATCCATGCGCGGCGGCGGCATGGAGGATGTGATCTTTGCAGGCACCGCCACCCGGCCCCAGCGCGACTTTGCCGAAGTCTCGCTGCTCACCGTGCAGGAGCAGGGCGAGCTTTTCTCCGCCGTGGATGTCGGCGCGGACGGCGAACTGGAGGTCACCCGCCGGATAGAGCGGGGCGCGGGCAGCGCCTACAGAGCCAATGGCCGCGACGTCCGCGCCAAGGACGTGTCGCTGATCTTCGCCGACGCCGCCACCGGCCCGCACAGCCCGGCGCTGGTCAGTCAGGGCCGCATTGCCGCCGTCATCGCCGCCCGACCGCAGGAACGGCGCGCCATGCTGGAGGAAGCGGCGGGCATCGCCGGGCTGCACGTCCGGCGCAAGGACGCCGAACAGAAGCTCCGCGCCGCCGAAGCCAATCTCGCCCGGCTGGCTGAAATCCTGCTCGACATGGACGCCCGCGCCAATGCGCTGCGCCGTCAGGCCCGCGCCGCCGAACGCTATATCCGCCTGTCCGACCAGATTCGCATCGCCGAGGCCCGCACCCTCTTTGCCCGCTGGCGCGAAGCCCATGCCAGCGCCGAAGCCGCCCGCGCGCAGGCGAAAGACGCCGACGCCGCCGTCGCCGCCGCGCAAGAAGCGCAACTCGCCGCCGCCGCCCATGCGCAGGCCGCTCTCGCCACATTGGCCGACCGCCGCGCCGCCGCCCAGCGCGCCCGCGATGACGCGAGCGAGGCTGGCCACCGCCTCGCCACCCTGCGCACAGAGCGCGACGGCGTGGTCCGGCGGCTGCATGACCTCGCCCAGCAGGCCGCCCGGCTGGAGGAGGATCGCGCCCGCGAAGGCACGCTCGCCAATGACGCCGCTGACGCCATTGCGCGCCTCACCGCCGAAATCGCGACATTGAAAGCCCGGATCGCCGACACCGAAAAGCTGCGCCCCGATTTTGCCAGCCGCATCGCCAGTGCCGAGGATGGCGCGCGCGACGCCGAGCTGGATCTGGCCAAGGCAATGGCCAAGCAGGCGGGCGAACAGGCCGAATTGCGGGTCGCTGAGGCCGCACTGGTTGCCGCCCGCAGCCGTCTGGAGCGCAGCGAACGCGAGGTTCAGCGGCTGACGAACGAAGCCGCCGCTCTTCCTGATCCCGGCCCGCTCGAAACCCAGCGCTCCGCTGCCATCACCGCGCAAGAACAGGCCAGCGCCGCCCGCGACACTGCCGAAGCCACAATCAACGCCGCCGAAGCCGCGCGCCAGTCCGCCAGCGAACAGCGCGCCGCCGCCGAAGGCGCGCTCTCCGCCGCCCGTGCTGCACTGGCCGCGCTCGACAGCGAAGCCGCCGCGCTCAAGCGCGCGGTCGATAGCGGCCCCGGCGGCCGCACCCGCGCGCTCGACATGCTTAAGGCCGCGCCCGGCTATGAACGCGCTCTGGCCGCAGCACTGGGCGACGATCTGGAAGCGCCGATCGCACAGGACGGCAAGCGCCGCTGGGCCGGCGCGCCCTCGCTGGCCAGCGATCCCGCGCTCCCCGATGGCTGCGCACCGCTCGCCGCCCATGTCACCGCCCCGCCCGAACTCGTCCGCCGTCTGGCTCAGATCGCTGTCGCCGACAGCGACGAGGGCCAGCCCCTTGCCGTCGGCCAGCGGCTCGTCACCCGCGATGGCCAGTTGCGCCGATGGGACGGCTATGTGGCGATCGAAGGCGGCGCGGCAGCGGCGGAGCGGCTGATCCGGCTCAACCGGCTGGAAGCGATCGCCGCCGCCCGTCCAGCCGCCCAGGCGCAGGTCGATGCTGCCAACGCCGCGCAGCAGGACGCCAAGGCCCGCGAGCAGGCTGCCAGCGAAGCCCTCGCCAACGGCCGCACCCAGCTCGCCCAGGCAGACCAGAGCCTGCGCACCGCGCTGCGCACCGCCGACGAGGCGACCACCGCGCTCGAACGGCTGGCCGGGCGGCGCGAAGGAATAGAGGAACGACTGGTAGAGGCGCGGCGCGACGCTGACGCTGCCCGCGCCGATCATGACAGTGCCCAATCCGCCCGCGCCGCCATGCCCGACGGGGCCGAAACGCGCACCCTCGTCACCACGCTGGCACAGGCGAGCGAAAAGGCCCGCGCCGCCGTCAGCCAGTTGCAGGCCGATCAGGCCTTGGCCGACCGCGCCTTGTCGAGCGACCGCGAACGACAGGGTGCCGCCGACGTGGAGATCAAGGGCTGGCGCGCCCGCGCGGGTGAAGCGGCCAGGCGTATCGCCGCCATGGTCGCGCGCGGCGAAGAGATCGCAACCGAACGTGCGACGATCGAAGGCCAGCCCGACGCGCTGGCGCAGGCCATCGCATCGCTGGACGATCAGGGCGCAACCCTCATCGCCGCCGCCGATGCCGCCCGCCGCGCCGAGCAGGAGGCCGAAGCCGCCTTGCGCCAAGCCGAACAGCGAGCCGCACATGCTGGCGAAACTTTTGCCGCCGCCCGCGAAGCCCGCGCCACCGCTATTGCCCGCGCTGAATCCGCCGACGAACGGCGGATCGAAACCAATCGACTGTCGGGCGAACGCTTTGAATGTCCGCCGCCCTTGCTGCCCGAAAAACTGGGCTTCGCCAGCGCCGAGATCCGGCTCGCCCAGACCGAACAGGCCGATCATGACCGTTTCAGTGTCGATCGTGAGCGGATTGGCCCGGTCAATCTCGTCGCGGCGCAGGAACTGGAGGAACTGGAACAGGTGCAGGCGACCAGCCGCGCCGAAAGCGAGGAACTGACCCAGGCGATCCACCGTCTGCGCGGATCGATCGGCAGCCTGAACCGCGAAGGGCGCCAACGCCTCCTCGCCGCGTTCGAGGCGGTCGACGGCCATTTCCGCCGCCTCTTCACCACCTTGTTCAACGGCGGGCAGGCGCATCTGGAGCTGATCGACAGCGACGATCCGCTGGAGGCGGGGCTGGAGATCATGGCCCAGCCGCCGGGCAAGAAACTCGCGGCGCTCACGCTCCTGTCGGGCGGCGAACAGGCGCTGACCGCCGTAGCGCTGATCTTCGGCCTGTTCCTGACCAACCCCGCGCCGATCTGCGTGCTGGACGAGGTCGATGCGCCGCTCGACGACGCCAATGTCGAGCGATTCTGCGACCTGCTCGACGCCATGGTCGCGCAGACCCAGACCCGCTACCTCATCGTCACCCACAATGCCGTCAGCATGGCCCGGATGCACCGCCTGTTCGGCGTCACCATGGTCGAACGCGGCGTCAGCCGCCTCGTCTCGGTCAACCTCCAGAGCGCAGAGGCATTGCTGGCGGCGGAATAGCCTTCACCCCCGCCCGAACCAGCCCTTCATCCGGCGGAACAGGCCGCGTTCGCTGACCGCCTCGAACATTTCGTCCGGGCCTTCGGGGTCCAGCACTTCATGATCGGCCAGCCACGCCTGCACATCGTTCAGGTCCGGCGTCTCATAGGGGCGCAGCGTCCGGCCCGGCTTCTGGCGCATCTCCTCGATCCCCGCGACCAGCCCGCGCTGCGCGATCACCGCTGCCACCCGCTCCACCGGCAGGTCGAGATGTTCGGCGATCAGATCGTCGCGAATCGCGCGGATCTTGTCCTCCCACCCGGCATTGGCGGGCAGCGCCGTGTCGATCGTCACGTCGCATTCGGTGTCCAGCCGCATCGAGCGGTTGTTCATGTTGGACGACCCGATCCGAATCAGCCGATCATCGACGATCAAGATCTTGGCATGGACATAGATCGGCACGCCGCGCATCGTGAAGGGATGATAGATGCGCAGGCGGCCATGGGCGTCGCGCGCCTTCAGCGCCTCGAACAGGCGCGCGCGCGCCGTGTCCATCGCCTGCTGCTCCAGCCAGCCATCGGCCTGGGTCGGATTGATGATGACGATGTCCGGCCCGTCCGCTTCGATCAGCCGTTTGGCGATCGCCTCGGCAATCCGGCGCGACGCGAAATATTGGCTTTCGGCATAGATACAGCGCCTGGCTGCCGCAATCTGGCGGCAATAGAGCCGCTCAATCTCGGTCAGTTCGTCCTGATCATCCATTTTGGGCGCGGTACGGGCAATGGCCACGTCCACATCGGTAAATTGCACCGGCAGAGTGTCCGGCCAACAATCCTGCACCCCCTCGATCGGCGGCAGCGCGTCGCCACCCGCACCGACCCAGCGATTGCGGGCATGTTCACCCAGCGCCGCCGCGACCGGCCCCATCAGCGCCGTGGTCGCATCATGCCAGGGACCATAAGGCGATCCGTCGGGATGCAACCGCCCCGGCTCCTCATCGCGATGATGCCGCGTATCCCACCGGTCGCCCGTCATGTCGATGCCGCCGCAAAAGGCGAAACAATCGTCGATCACCACGATCTTTTGATGGTGCGACGCGGCGGGCGGATGATGGCTGTCCAGCTTCACCGTCACGCGCGGATGCGCCATCCATTTGAGCGTCGTGAACAGGTTGGTCGGTCGCACCATCGACTTCATCGCGCCAATGTCCCAGCGCAGCAGGAATATCTCCAGCTCCGGCGTCCGCTCCACCAGCCAGCTGATGAAATCGCCGATCACTACTGGCGCGCCATCATCGGCCTCATCCTCACGGACCAGCGTGATCGCGGCGTCGAAATCCCAGCCGATCAGCATGATCCGCCGCGTCGCCTTGAGCATCGCGGCGCGCGCATGGCGGAAATAGGCGTCCGCGTCGATGATCGTGCTGGCCCGCGTCGCCCGCGCGATCCGCCAGCAATCCTCGCCCGGTTTCGGTCCCGCGCTCATGCGCTGCCGACCACTAGGCATCCCAGGAACATCAGCAATCCGGCAAAACGGTTGGAGCGGAATTTGGCCAGCGGATCAACGCCATCCTCGCGCAGCGTCGCAATCTGCCACAGCAAATGCGCCGCCACCGGCAGCAGCGCGGCCAGCGCCAGCGCTTGCGGTCGCACCTGCCAGATTGCCCCGGCCCACAGGCCAAGCGCGCACAGATAGCAAAACGCCACGCCCGCCCGGACGTGCCGCCCCATGGAGAGCGCGCTGGAACCAATGCCGATCAGCGCGTCGTCCTCCCGATCCTGCAGCGCGTAGATGGTGTCATAGCCCACAACCCAGAAAATGGTTCCGACGTAGAGCGAAATTCCCGCCAGGGTCAGCGCCCCCATCACCTCGCTCCACCCCACCAAAGCCGCCCAGGAAAAGACGAGGCCGAGCCAGATTTGCGGCCAGCCGGTGATCCGCTTCATGAAGGGGTAAGCCGCCACCAGCGCCAGCGAGCCCAGCGCCACGATCTGCGCATAGAGGCGTAATTGCAGCAGCACGATCAGTCCGACCAGAGACAGCGCCACGAGCCACAGCCATGCCGTGCGCACCCGCATCGCCCCGCTCGCCAGCGGCCGCGCGGCCGTGCGCGCCACTTTGCGGTCCAGATCGCGGTCGACAATATCGTTGAACACGCACCCAGCCCCGCGCATGACGATGCTGCCCAGCAGCAGCCACAAGATCAACGACCAGCGCGCAAAGCCGCCTCCCGCCAGCGCCACCGCCCAGGCACCGGGCCAGAAGAGCAGCCACCAGCCGATCGGCCGGTCGAACCGCGCCATCTGCACCAGCGCGCGCGGCGCGTCCGGCAGCCGCGCCAGCAGCCCACGTGCCTGGCTGTCGGGGACGATCGTCTGGTTCAACCCTATGCTCCAATCCGGACATGCGTGCTCCCGCGAAAGCGGGAGCCCAGTTCCGCCGTCTGGACTGGACTCCCGCTTTCGCGGGAGCACATAGCGCTATAAAGAGGATAAAGGCGCACTCGACAAGTCGTCCTGACCGTGCATGGAGTGACGTTGATGACCGCAACCCCCGCCTGGCCGCCGCAAAGCGCGCCGCGCCTGCATGTCGAAACCCAGTTGGGGGACGGCGTGTCGGTGCCGGTTGATGGCAATCCGGCCCATTATCTGATCAGCGTCATGCGGGTGAAGCCCGACGACATCGTCCTGTTGTTCGATGGCCGCTCCGGCGAATGGGCCGCCCGCGCCCGCGACATCCGCAAGCGCGACCTGATCCTTGAATGTGTCAGCCAGACCAAAGCGCCCGAATCCGTCCCCGATTTCTGGCTATGCTGCGCCCCGATCAAGAAGGGCCGCATCGACCTGATCGCCGAAAAAGCGTGCGAATTGGGGGTGGCGAAGCTTCAGCCGGTCCTGACCCGCCGCGCGGTGGTGGACAAGCTCAACCTCGACCGGTTGCACGCTCACTTGGTCGAAGCCGCCGAACAATGCGGCCGCACTACCCTGCCGGACCTCGCTGCCATGGTGAAGCTCGACGCGCTGCTGAAAGACTGGCCGCAGGATCGCCACCTGTTTTTCGCCGACGAAACCGGCGGTGCGCCGCTGACCACCGCCTTTGCCGCCCACCCCGGCGGCGCCGCTTTCCTGATCGGGCCGGAGGGCGGATTCGACCCTGCCGAACGCGAAACGATCCGCGCCCATCCGCGCGCCGTGCCGGTTTCGCTCGGCCCCCGCATCCTGCGCGCCGAAACCGCCGCCATCGCCGCGACGGCGGCGTGGATGACCCTCAACGGCGACTGGCACTAAGTTTCATTTCGCCATTGGATTGAACCGTTTATAGACAGAGCCTATCTGATCATCGCCGGTCACTGTTTGACCGGCCGAGGGGAAGCATTAAGGGCGGGGCATGAGCACCAGAACCGACTCAGCGGGTGAAGATCCCGTCATCGAAAGCCGCAACCAGTTGATCGCGGCCTTTGCCAAGGGCGAAAAGCCCAAGGATCGCTGGCGCATCGGCACGGAACATGAAAAATTCGTCTATAGCCGCAAGGATCATCACGCCCCTTCCTATGAGGAAAAGGGCGGCATCCACACGCTGCTGATCGGCCTGACCCGCTATGGCTGGAACCCGGTGTTTGAGGGCGAAAATATCATCGCCCTGTCCGGCACCGACGGCACGATCAGCCTGGAACCGGCGGGTCAGCTGGAACTGTCCGGCGCGCCGCTCGACAATATTCACCAGACCTGCGCTGAAACCGGTCGCCATCTGGAACAGGTGAAATATGTCGGCGACATGCTGGGCCTGGGCTTCCTCGGCCTGGGCATGTGGCCCGACAAGACGCGCGCGGAATTGCCGATCATGCCCAAGGGGCGCTACGAGATCATGCTGCGGCACATGCCGCGCGTCGGCTCCATGGGGCTGGACATGATGCTGCGCACCTGCACTATCCAGACCAATCTGGACTATGGCAGCGAAGCGGACATGGCCAAGAAATTCCGCGTCTCCCTCGCCCTGCAACCGCTCGGCACGGCGCTGTTCGCCAATTCGCCCTTTACCGAAGGCAAGCCCAACGGCTTCCTCTCCTACCGCAGCCATATCTGGTCGGACACTGATCCGGGGCGTACCGGTATGCTGCCCTTCGTGTTCGAGGAAGGCTTTGGGTACGAGCGTTATGCCGACTATGCGCTCGATGTGCCGATGTATTTCGTCTATCGCGACGGCAAATATATCGACGCCTCCGGCCTGTCCTTCCGCGATTTCCTCGATGGCAAACTCTCGGTCCTGCCGGGCGAAAAGCCGACCGAGAAGGATTGGGAGGATCATCTCTCCACCGCCTTCCCCGAAGTCCGGCTCAAAAGTTTCCTCGAAATGCGCGGGTCCGATGGCGGCCCCTGGGGTCGCATCTGCGCCCTGCCTGCGCTCTGGGTCGGTCTGCTCTACGATCAGGGCGCGCTCGATGCGGCCTGGGATCTGGTCAAGGACTGGAGCATGGAAGATCGGCAGATCTTGCGCGATTCCGTGCCGAAGCTCGGCCTCGACGCACCGATCGGCAAGGGCCGCACCCTGCGCGACATCGCCCGCCCCGCGCTCGACATCGCGCGCTCAGGCCTCGCGGCACGCGGTCGCCTCAATGCGGCAGGCGACAATGAAACCGGCTACCTGTCCGATCTGGAAGAGGTCGTCTCGTCCGGCAAGACCCATGCCGAACGGCTGCTCGATCGCTATCATGGCGAATGGGGTGGCGACGTCAGCAAAGTCTATGCGGAAGAAAGTTTTTAGAGTCGCATTGGATCAAGCGAAATTCCTCCCCTTTAAGGGGAGGATTTAGAGTTATTCAGCCGCCTGAATCACCTGTGCTACCGCCCGCTTGCGCCCCGTCACCCACGCAAAGAAGCGCGGCACCGGGGCGTTGCGCTCCATCCAGTCGCTATAGGCGCGATAGTCCGGGTCGGCGGACAGATGCTGTTCCTCCGTCCGCGCGCGCCAATAATAGACCGCGTTGGTCAGCGCCAGCATCGCACAATTGCGCACCATGTCGGCCATCGAACCGGACACGCTCAGGAAAGGCAGCGCCGAAAACCACCAGAACAGATTTTTCGCCAGATAGGCCGGATGCCGGGTCCAGCGATACGGCCCGTGCGTCAAAATCCCACGATGGGTCAGGTTGGAAAAGCGCAGGCCGAACGCCACCGTTGCCCAGGCATAGAGGCCGGTCAGCAGCACCAGCCACCCTCCCAGCATCCATTGCAGCACCCCGGACCCTTGCGTCCAATAGTCCCATTCCGCCCCGCCCGCATGATAATCGAGCGGCCCGCCACCGCCCATCAGCACGAAGGGCGGATAGCAGATCAGCGCCGCGACCCAGCCCGCCAGATAGGGGTTCGCAGTGCGGATGTGCGAATCGAGCGGCTTGAAGGTCAGTATGTAGCCGACCGTCGCCAGACAGACGTCGATCATGAACATGACCGCGATCAGGAAACCGGCCAGCGCCACCGGATTGGCAAAGGCCTCCTCGATCCGCCAATTGACCACGCTGGCAAAATTGCCCGGCACGATCGAGACCATGAAGGCCAGGAAAAAGCCCTTCACGGTCCAGGCGCGGGCGTGGTGCGCGACCTGTGCCATATCGGGCGCGCCCGCCGCGCCACCGATCACCCATTGGCCAAAGCTGTAACTGGCATCCTTGGGCTGTACCAGCCGCCGGTCGATCCAGAGGATGTAAGGGATGGACAATGCCAGCAGCCACGGCGCAGCCGCGGTGAACAGGTCCATCGAAAAACGATAGTTGCCGCTCCAGTACCAGCGGGCGATGCAATAGAAGATCGCGATGGTCAGCCAGGTCGCCCACAGCCCGGCGATTTTGACGATGCTGATGTCGATCACGTCGCGCACTGGCCTTGCCGGGCCGCGCCAGTCGATCCCGGTCGATGCGTTGCGATGCACCTTGTCCACCACCAGCGACCATAATATCATCGGCAGGCCGCAGGCGACCACGGCGGCCAGCCCGGCATTGGGTCCGTCCATGCCATAATGGCGCGCCACCAGCGTCCACAGGCCAAGGCCGACAAGGCCAGCAATGCCCACGCCATGGCTGACGGCGGATGGGGGGCAGGGATCGGCAGAATCGCGCATGATCCTCGCTCTAGCGCAAAAGGGTAAGCAAGCGGTGAAGGTTGACCTCGCCCCATCCGACAGGGAGGATCGCATATGAAACGCTACCCCGCTTTCCTTCGTCATGCTGAATTTATTTCAGCATCCATCGTGCCCCAAAAGCCGTCGCTCGTGACGAGAAATGGATGCTGAAACAAGTTCAGCATGACGTTGGATTGCATCCGACAAGAATCATCTTAACCTATAGCAAGGCGATGAACCCTTTGTATCTCAGTGCGTTACCCATTGCATAACCTTCGACAATGGAGACAGGAGATGACGATTGCGGTGCGATTTCCCGATGGCAGCGTCCGCAACATCCCTGCCCAGCTGAAGGAAATTCCAAACCCTGCCAGCCCCGATGGCCAGCCCGGCTTTGAGCGCGTGCCGCTCAACTGCGATCCGGTCTGGCGTTTTCAGCGCGTCGGCGACGACTGGTATGCCACGCCCCGCAGCGGCAGCCTTTCGCTGCTCAAGCCCATATTGCCCGAATGGTGGCGGACCGTCCGCCACATGAATATGGACGACGGCACGCCCCGCGCCCGCAAACAGCGCCAGTCGCAAGGCCGCGGCCCCATCGACACAGCCGCCTAGGGCCGATCAGCCGCCCAGCACGTTGATGGTGAAGGCCAATATGCCAAGGTTGAACAGGAAAGCGGCGAGGCACTGAAACAGCACGGTGCGCCGCACCCCACTGTCGGTGACCGATATGTCCGACGTCTGGAACGTCATCCCCAGCGTGAAGGCGAAATAGAGGAAATCCCAATAGCCCGGCTCTTTTGTCTCCGGGAAATCCAGCCCGCCGCAATCGCCGCCGCCCCCATCCGCCTGAGACCTGTCCGCCCGGTAGAAGATATGGGCATAATGCATGGCATAGACGAGGTTGGAGAATAGCCAGGCGATCAGCAGCGTCACCAGCAGCAAGGCGACCACTGCCGTCTTAGGCCCGCCATGCTGGCTCACCGCCACGCCGACCGCGACCAATATGACCAGGCTGACGATCGCGGTCAGCAGCAGCATCAGTTCGCGATTGGCGTCATTGGCCTTCGCCTTGGCCCGCATCGCGTCGGGATCGGCGCGGATCAGCGGTACGACCGACGCCATGAAGGCCAGCGCCGCAATATCGAACCCCGCCATCACCGCCTCATGCCAGCGCAGCCACAGCGCCAGCGGCGCTGCCATCGCCAGCAGCGCCAGGAACATGCCATAGCGCCAGGGGAAGATCGGTTGGCGGGGACGGGTGCGGCTCATGCCCCGATCATAGCACGGCGGCGATCAATCCGCGCGCCTGCGCCTCATTGGCCTCCATATACCAGTTTTCCGGCGCTTTTTCGAGCAGCTCCTCCATAGTGATGTCCGATCCCAGGATCAGATTCTGGAACCCCTCATTCTGGATCGCGATCGACGACTGGATTTCGTTCAGCGTCGCCTTCAATGTCGCAATGCAGGTGGACAATGGCCCGGCCAGCTGGATATTTTTCGTGATCAGCCGCTCATGGATCATGATCCGCGTGCCGCGCGTCACATAGCGATTTTCGGTCGCGAAAAAGCTCATGAAGGTCGCGCCCGCCGAATAGACCGCCGTGCGCCCCAGAAACACCAGCCGCCGCTCAGGATAGAGGTCGGAATGGAAGCGGATATCCTCGCCCATCAGCCGGGCAATCTCCGGGTCGCCGCCCAGCGTGGAAATCTCCACCACCACCAGCCCCTGCTGCGGCGCATTGGCCAGGCAATTCTTGAAATGCAGATACATGCCATGATCGACCACGCCCGACAGCATGATCGACGGATATTCAAAATCTCTGGGGCCAAGCATCGGCGCAGTCATCAACATCATCACGTCCCTAAAATTGCGGTTTCGCGCTGCACTACGCATGGGCGGGCAAAAGGTGCCGCGCTTTTGCGCTGGCGCCGCGCGCGGGAGGCTGTAAAGAACAGATCATGACCATGGGGCAGCGGACATGATCGCAAAATTGAAAGGACGGCTCGACAGCACCGGGCTGGACCATGCCATCATCGATGTCGGGGGCGTGGGCTATCTCGTCGGCGCCTCCTCGCGCACGCTCGCGGCGCTGGGCAGCATCGGCGAAGCGGTGACGATCCACACCGAAATGCTGGTCGCGGCCGACTCGATCCGCCTCGTCGGCTTCGCCCGCGCGGAGGAACGCGACTGGTATCGGCTGCTCACCCATGTGCAGGGCGTGGGATCGCGGGTGGCGCTGGCGATATTGTCCGCGCTCGAACCGCTCGAACTCCACCGCGCCGTCGCCATGGGCGACAAGGCGATGATCGCGCGAGCCAACGGCGTCGGCCCCAAACTCGCCCAGCGCATCGTCAACGAACTGAAGGACAAAATCGGCGCGGCCCCGGCTGGCGGCCCGGTCGGCGCAGGCGGCATCGCCATCCTCCCCACCGGCAGCTTCGCCGCCGATGCCCTCTCCGCGCTCCAGAATCTCGGCTTCAAACCCCATGAAGCCAGCACCGCCGTCGCCGCCGCCGAAGCAGATCTCGGCGACAGCGCCAGCCTCGACGCACTGGTGCGGCTGGCGCTGCGGAAGGCGGCGAAGTGATGTGCGCCTCCACCCGTCATGCTGAACTTGTTTCAGCATCCATTGGGCCGCACAAGCCGAAGGGGGGTGTCGATGAAGCAACCATGCGTCTATATCCTCGCCAGCCAGCCCTACGGCACGCTCTACATCGGCGTGACGTCCAACCTGATCGCTCGGCTGATACAACATCGGACAGAGGCAATCCCCGGCTTCACCAGCCAATATGGCGTCCATCGCCTCGTTCGCTTCGAGATGTGCGATACGATGGAGCAGGCCATCCTGCGCGAGAAGCAGCTCAAGCGCTGGCATCGTCAGTGGAAGATCAATCTTATCGAGGCGGAAAATCCCGATTGGGTCGATCTGGCAGTCAACCTCGGCTTGCCACCGATCCATCAGCGTTTGACGCACGATGGATGCTGAAACAAGTTCAGCATGACGAAGTTGGTGAGGGTCGCCAATGACCGAACCTGACCGCCTCCTCACCCCCGCCCGCCGCGTCGAGGATGTCGACGCCGCATTGCGCCCCAAGTCGCTCGACGAATTTATCGGGCAGGAGGCCGCGCGCGGCAATCTGCGTGTCTTTATCGAGGCGGCGAAAGCGCGGGGCGAGGCGCTCGACCATGTCCTCTTCTTCGGGCCGCCGGGTCTGGGCAAGACCACGCTGGCGCAGATCGTTGCCAAGGAAATGGGCGTGGGCTTTCGCGCCACGTCCGGCCCGGTCATCGCCAAGTCGGGCGATCTGGCCGCCCTGCTCACCAACTTGGACGAGGGCGACGTCCTGTTCGTGGACGAAATCCATCGCCTCAACCCTGCGGTAGAGGAAGTCCTCTACCCCGCAATGGAGGACCGCGCACTCGACCTGATGATCGGCGAAGGCCCGTCCGCCCGCTCGGTCCGTATCGACCTGCCGCCCTTCACCCTGGTCGGCGCGACCACACGGCAGGGGCTGCTCACCACACCCTTGCGCGATCGCTTCGGCATCCCGGTGCGCCTGCAATTCTACACCGTCGCCGAACTCGAACTGGTCGTGCGCCGCGCCGCGCGCCTGCTCGACCTTGCCATCACCCCAGACGGCGCGATGGAGATTGCCCGCCGTTCGCGCGGCACCCCGCGCATCGCCGGGCGGCTGCTGCGCCGGGTGCGCGATTTCGCCAATGTCGCGGGCGTCCCGGCAGTGGACGCCAAGGTCGCCGACGCCTCGCTCCGCCGGCTGGAGGTCGATGAGCTGGGCCTCGACCTCATGGATCGCCGCTATCTGATGATGATCGCTGACATTTATCGCGGCGGCCCGGTCGGCGTCGAAACCCTCGCGGCGGGCCTCTCCGAAGCGCGTGACACGATCGAGGAAGTGATCGAACCTTACCTCATCCAGCTAGGCCTGATCGCCCGCACCGCGCGTGGCCGCTGCCTCAATGGGCCGGGCTGGAAGCATCTGGGCCTCAACCCGCCGCAGGACATCCAAAACACGCTTTTCGACTAGCACTACTTTGGCAGGTTAGGGAACCGACTGGAATCGTCGTTGATTCCCGTTTGTCAGTATAGGCTGACGGACTTACGACGATGGTGGTGGACGAGAGCTGGCGGACTGATCTGGAGCGATGGTTTGAGCCGTTTTTGGCGGGGCTGTCTCATCCAGCACGACGTAGGATGTGCCCGCTCTATATTGCTGGTTTGATCGGACCGGGGGACCGTAAGAGCGTTCAGCCGATGGCCGCGCGGGCTGGCGATGTTGGTTACGATCAACTGCATCATTTTGTTGCCGCCGGTGTGTGGGATAGCGTTCCGCTCGAGGTGGCCTTGTTGAAAGAGGCGGATCGCCTGGTCGGTAATCCGTCGGGATTTTTGGTCATCGACGACACGGCGCTGCCGAAAAAGGGGCAGCACTCTGTTGGTGTCGCGCCCCAATATGCATCGTCGCTCGGCAAGACGTCCAACTGCCAATCGCTGGTGTCGGTGACTTTGGCCTCGCGAGAAGTGCCGGTGATGGTGGGTCTGCGGCTCTTCTTGCCCGAGAGTTGGACGGACGATGCCGAGCGCATGAAGCGGGCGGGTGTCCCCGTGGATCGACAGAAGGCTCTGACGAAGCCCGAGATCGCGATAGAGGAGATTGACCGCGTCATCGCCTGCGGAGTGCGCTTTGGCTGCGTACTTGCCGATGCGGGATATGGATCGAGCGGCCCTTTCCGCCAGGCACTGAGCGAGCGCGGCCTGCTGTGGGCGGTCGGCTATCGCGCCGCCAGAACTTCTATCCAGCCGATGTTGGCTTAATCTTCCCGGTCGCCAGGACTGGCAGGCGCCGCCAGTACCACATGCCCGACCGACCCCCGGTCTCAGCTGAGGCGATGCTGTCTGGCCAAAAATGGCGGAAGATCAGTTGGCGGCGCGGCACCAAAGGCCGGCTGACCTGCCTCTTTGCGGCCCAACGGGTCCGCATCGCGGAAGGACATAAGCACCGAATGCTCGACAACCGCATGCAATGCATGCCGGGCGACGAGGTCTGGCTCGTCGGTGAGCGGAGATCGACCGGAGAGCAGAAATACTACGTGTCGAACTTGCCGGCCGACGCCACGCTCAAAGCACTCGCCGCCGCGATCAAGGGGCGGTGGATCTGCGAGCAGGCGCATCAGCAGCTCAAGGAGGAGCTAGGTCTCGATCACTTCGAAGGCAGATCCTGGACAGGATTACATCGACACACCTTGATGACAATGATCGCCTACGCTTTCCTCCAATCCCGCCGCCTCAAGGCGGCGGGACGGAAAAAAAAGAGCCAGTGGGCCGCCGCCTCAACCGACCATGCCAGCCATCAGGCAGGCGATCCTCAACCTCTTCGCCCAGCCCCCACCAACGCGCTGCCCTCACTGTAGGAAGCCTCTCTCCGACCCAGTCGATCTTACAGTGCCAAAGTAGTGCTTCTGTAATGGGCCTTTGTTCGTCAAGTCCCTCCGAATGATTATCTCGTCGCCAGGATCATGCTTCTGTCCGTGGTCAGCACGAAGACCGCCACACCATGCCATCAGATCCAGAACCGGCAGATCAATCTAGGAAGCGTGGTTTGCCGAAGCATTCACAGCACTACACACGATCTTGCCAAGCCCTCGTCCCAGCGACGGGACCTCATTAGAAGCGTGTCGTTCCCGACGCGCCTCGATCAGCATTTTTCCCTTCAAGCGGCCATTGCGGTTGCCCCCCAGCGAAAGTCGGTGGCGTCCATCCACATGCGATGGAGCACGACGCCGAGTTTGCGCGCCAGGGCAACCTTGGCGCGCTTCATGCCGCGACGTTTCGCCACTTCGAGCGCCCAGCGCTTCAGGCTGGAAAACCGCGTCGCTCGCGTCAGCATGATATGCGCCGCCTCGAAGAGCGCGGTTCGGACCATCGCGTCGCCGACCTTGCTGACACCTCCATCCCGGTCGGTCTCGCCGGACTGATATTTCTTGGGGGTCAGCCCAAAGTAGGCGCCGACCGTACTCGATTTTCCGAAGCGTGTCGGATCGTCGATCGCCGACCGATATGTCAGGGCGACCAACGCACCGACCCCGGGAGTGCTCATCAACCGGTGACAAATCTTGTCAGCACGCGCGATCTTCAGCATCTCCCGGTGGAGCCTGGTGAACTCCCCCCACAACGCTGCCCGTGCCGCCAGCATCGCGCCGATCACCGTCTCCAGAGTGGCGTGCCCGACGATCAGTTCCTCTATACGCGCTTCGAACCGACCGCGGCTGACCTCGCCGACCTTCAGTCCATATCCGCGTAGGATCCCACGGATGCTGAGTTCGACGTCGAGCAGCTTGCTCTGCAGAAGCTTGCGACCGACGAGTACGGCGCGGGTATCCTGCGATGCCACCGATTTTGCATGAACCGGCCGATACCAGCCCATCCGCAGCAATTGGGCAATCCCGCGGGCATCTTTTCGGTCGGTCTTCACGGTCATCGCGGAAAGGGCCGCCTTCACGTGTCGCGTCTCCAGCAAAACAACGTCCCGACCAGCGGCAACAAGCCCAGCATGCAACCAATGCGATAGCGGCCCCGCCTCCAGCCCGATCCGACACACCGGCAATTCCAGATCGTCGAAATACCGCACCAGCGCCTCGGGCTCGCTGGCGACCTTAACCTCACGGACGATCTTACCCTTTGCGTCCACGATGCACACACTGCTCTCTTTCAGAGAGACATCGATTCCGGCATAATACTCCATGGCTGTTCCTCTCATGATGCTTGGGGCCGATCACTCGGACCCCGTTTCCAACACCATCATTCTGAGGGACAGCCACCCAACTTGGCTACTCTTGAAACGCCGGCCCATTACGGCATCTAGTGACCCGAATCTGAAGTTCGTCACCTTGTCTGGCAGGCATTGAACGAACTTCAGATTCATAAGGGTCACTAGCAAATATTTGATTCTAGTGTGGTTTAGGGATTTGAAATTCGCTCCCCACCTTGCCGAAAAATGTGGCGAATTTCAAATCCACCACACTAGAAAACCTTGGCCCCTACGGCATGGCGCGGCTATAGTCATGGCCAAGACTAGGCGCACGACAGATGCGCCAAAAACCCAGGAGTCGAGCCTTGCGGGCCATCGAGACATTTCCCAACCTCGTCACCATGTTCTTCGCCCGCACGGCGGAGCAGGGCGACAAGCCCTTCCTGTGGCGCAAGAGCGAGGGCATATGGCATCCCTTGAGCTGGAATGAGGTCGCCGCGCAAGTCGCCGCCCTTTCCACCGCGCTCCGGTCCCTCGGCCTCAAACCCGGCGACCCGGTCATGCTGGTCAGCGAAAATCGCCCGGAATTCTGCATCGCCGACCTTGCCATCATGGCGACGGGCTGCATCACCGTGCCGACCTACACCACCAACACCACCCGCGATCACCAGCATATATTGACCGACAGCGGCGCCCGCGCCGTCATCGTTTCGACCGCCAAGCTGGCGCAGGCGCTGATGCCCGCCGTCGTCCGCTCGCAGGCCAGCTTCGTCATCGGCATGGAGCCATTGCGCGGCGCGCAGGGACAGGCGACCTGCCATTTGTGGGACGATCTGATCGCCGCCCACCCTACTGACATCGCCACCTGCGCCGCCGCCCAGACCGCAACCCGCAACGATCAGGCCTGTATCATCTACACCAGCGGCACCGGCGGCGCGCCGCGCGGGGTGATGCAGCATCATGGCGCGATCCTGCTCAATGCCGAGGGGGCCGGCACCATCGTCGCGGAGGATTTCGGCTGGGGCGAAGAAAGCTTCCTCTCCTTCCTGCCCCTCTCCCACGCCTATGAACATAGCGGCGGCCAGTTCCTGCCCATGCTGCTGGGCGGGCAAATCTATTATGCCGAAGGGTTGGAAAAACTCGCCAGCAATATCGAGGAAACCCGGCCGACCATCATGGTGGTAGTCCCGCGCCTGTTTGAGGTGCTGCGCGCCCGCATCATCAAATCGATCGAGAAGCAGGGCAAATTCCCGACCTGGCTGATGGCGCAGGCGCTGCGCATCGGCGCGAAGGAGCAGCAGGGCAAAGCCTCGATCCTCGACCGGCCCTTGAAGGCCGTTCTCGCTCGCACGCTTATCCCCAAGATCCGCGCCCGCTTCGGCGGCAGGCTCAAGGCGCTCGTGTCCGGCGGCGCGCCGCTCAACCCCGATGTCGGCCTGTTCTTCGACGCGATGGGCCTCACTCTGCTTCAGGGCTACGGCCAGACCGAGGCGGGACCGGTGGTCAGCTGCAACCGCCCCCGCGCGGGCATCGCGATGGATACGGTCGGCCCGCCGCTCAAAGGGGTCGAAGTGAAAATCGCCGATGACGGCGAAATCCTCGTGCGCGGCGAACTGGTCATGCACGGTTACTGGCGCAACCCGGTGGAAACCGAGAAGGTGCTGAAAGATGGCTGGCTCCACACCGGCGACATTGGCGAATTTGACGCCAAAGGCCGCATCCGCATCACCGACCGCAAGAAAGACCTGATCGTCAATGACAAGGGCGACAATGTCTCCCCGCAAAAGGTCGAGGGGATGCTGACGCTTCAGAATGAGATCGGCCAGGCCATGGTCCATGGCGACCGGCGGCCCTATCTGGTCGGCCTGATCGTCCCCGACGCGGAATGGACCCGCGAATGGGCGCAGGCCAATGGCGTCGCGCCCGCCGATGCCCCGGCAAACCCTGCCTATATGGCGGCGCTGCGTGCGGCAGTGGACCGGGTCAATGCTGACCTGTCGGTGATCGAACGGGTCCGCCGCTTCATCCTGGCCGACGAGCCGTTCAGCATCGACAATGAGGAAATGACCCCGTCGATGAAAATCCGCCGCCATATCATCCGCAAGCGTTATGCCGATCGGATGGACGCGCTGTATAAGGGGTGAGGGGATTGATGGCATTGCGTCCCATGGCCATAGCGGCGGCGATCATCGCCAGCGCGCCACTCTCTGCCGCGCCATCCGGCCCGGCCAGCATCGCCGAGCATCAGCGCCAATGCGCGGGCAAGGATGGCTGGAGCGACCCCGCCCCGCCCGTCCGCATCTTCGCCAATGTCTATGATGTGGGCAGTTGCGGCATCACCGTGCTGCTCATCACCGGGTCGACGGGCCACATCCTGATCGACGCGGCCACCGTGCAGGCCGTCCCGTCGATCATCGCGAATATCGAGCGGCTGGGTCTCCGCCCCACAGACGTCAAATATCTGCTCACCACCCATGAACATGTCGATCATGTCGGCGGCCTGCACGCCATCCAGCAACGCACCGGCGCAACCCTGATCGCATCGGCAGCGGCGCGGCCGATGCTGGAAAGCGGCACCCCGGCCAGCGATGATCCGCAACGCGGCACCATCCCCGACTTCGCCGGCGCGCGCGTGGGTCGCATCGTCAAGGATGGCGAAACCGTCGCGCTGGGGTCGCTCCACCTGACCGCCCATCTGACACCGGGCCATTCGCCGGGCGGCACCAGCTGGTCCTGGACCGCCTGCGCTGGCAAGAGCTGCCGCAGGATCGTCCATGCCGACAGCCTGAGCGCGGTGTCGGCGGACGATTATCGCTTTGCCGATCACCCCGCCTATGTCGCCCGCCTGCGCGCCACCATCGCCAAGGTCGCGACCCTGCGCTGCGACCTGCTCATCACCCCGCATCCCGCCTCCAGCAATCTCTACGATCGCCTCGCCGGAAAAGCCCCGCTGATCGACAGCAAGGCCTGTGCCACCTACGCCGCCACCGCGCGCCAAAATCTCGGCCAGAGACTCACCCGCGAAGCCGCCGCCATAAAACGGCGGTAACAGCATCTGCGTCGTCCCCGCGCAGGCGGGGACCCAGCTCGCCTCCGGCAATCCAATCGCGTGACGAGACATGGATTCCCGCCAGCACCCTCACTTCCCCGGCGCGCGATAGGGTATGAAATCCCCCAGCGCACAGCTACCCGTCGTCATCCCCGTCACCAGATTGGCGCTGGTGGTAAAATCGCCCCGGCACAGTTGCGACCCGAAACTGCGCACGATCATGGTGTCGCCATAGCTCAGGCCGTTGCAACTGCCGATCAGCTCATTCTTGTAGGTCAGCCGCCTGCTGACCCGGTAGAGCAGCACATTATTGCTGATCACCGTCAAATTGGTCTGCGGCTCGCGGTTGATGCAGCTCACCTTCTCGCCCGCGACCTTCCCCGCCAGCGCCTTGTCCAGCGTTGCGGCCTGCTTGTCGGTCAGCGGCGTGGGCGTATAGCTGCCGGTGCAGGCAGCCAGCATCAGGGGCGTCAGGCATATCCAGGCACGCATCACGGCTCTCCTCATTCTCTGCCGACAGGACGGCAGCATAGCGCAGGTTCCGTCAGGCCGCATCCTTCGCGGCGCGGCGCTGCGCCAGCTCTTCCACGTCCCGCGCGCGCATGAAGATGTTGGTCGCCCGCTCCAGCCCGATCGTGGTCGGCACCGTCGCCTCGCCCCGCGCGCGCGCCGCCTCGACCTCTGCCATCCGTGCGGCGAGCGCCCTATTGTCCGGCTCCACCCCCAGCGCGAACCGGCCGTTGGAGAGCGTATATTCATGCGCGCAATAGACCGCCGTATCCTCCGGCAACGCGCCCAGCCGCGCCATATTCGCGAACATCTGCGCCGCCGTCCCCTCGAACAGCCGTCCGCAGCCCATCGCAAACAGCGTATCGCCGACAAAGACGATATGCTCGTCAGCCAGATGATAGGCGATATGACCGGCGGTATGGGCGGGGACTTCCATCACGGTCGCGACATGTGTCCCGATCCGCACCCTGTCGCCCTCGCCCACCGTCCGGTCGAGCGTGCCGATCTTCTCCGCCTCCGCCGCCGGGCCGGTGATAGTGCAACCCGTCGCCGCCTTGATCGCCGCATTGCCGCCAACATGATCGCCATGCCAGTGAGTGTTCCAGATCTGCCCGATCGTCCAGCCGCGCTCTGCCGCTGCCGCCAGCACAGGATCGGCCACCGCCGGGTCGATCACCACCGTCTCGCCGCTCGCCGCGTCATGCATCAGCCACACATAATTGTCGCTCAGCACGGGGATGCGGACCACTTCCAGCATCGCGCTCACCACGCGCCGATATTGGGCATCGACAGCCAGGGTTCGGCCGGGTCGAGCCGCCCGTCCTGCAACAGCTCGATCGAAATGCCGTCCGGCGTGCGCACGAACGCCATATGCCCGTCACGCGGAGGCCGGTTGATCGTCACACCCGCATCCAAAAAGCGCTGGCAGGTCTCATAGATATTCTCGACACGATAGGCGAGATGGCCGAAATTGCGCCCGCCATCATAGACTTCCGCCGGGCTGCCATCGGTCGGTGGCCAGTTATAGGTCAGCTCGACCTGCGCCTCCTCATCCCCCGGCGCAGCCAGAAAGACCAGAGTGAAGCGGCCCTGTTCGCTGTCGATGCGCTTCATTTCCTGGAGGCCCAGCAGCGCAAAAAATGCGACCGTTTTGTCGATATCGGTCACGCGGATCATGCTATGCAGATATTTGGGCAAAGGTCACTCCATTCGTCGCCATAAAGCAACGGTTCATCTCAGGACTGGCAGGACAGCCCTATAGATAAGGTCGCGCATCTCCCGAAGGAAGAGGAAAGCATGATGGCATTGGAATTGCGGGACAAGGTTCTTCTGGGCAGCGCCGCGCTGCTGGCGTTGGGCGTGATGAGCGGCGGCTATCTGCTGGGCGACGGGTTGAAGCGCGCCAAGGCGGCGGACCGATCGGTCACTGTCCGCGGCCTGGCTGAAAAGGATGTGACGGCGGACCTTGCCACCTGGTCGATCAGCTATTCGGCGACCGGCTTCGACCTGCCCTCGGTCCGCGCCGAAATCGACAATAACACCCGCGAACTCAAGGCCTATTTCGCCAGCCTGGGCTTCAAGCCCGAAGCGCTCACCCCGGTCGGCGCGGGGGTGAACCAATATCTCAACAATGGCGTCAACAATATCACCATCACCCAGCGGATGCTGCTGCGCACCACCGACATCGCCCGCGCCCAGCGCGCCGTGGCGCAACAATTCGACCTCGTGCGTCGCGGCGTGACGCTCCAGGAAGGGTCGGGGATGCGCTACAGCTTTACCAAGCTGAATGACCTCAAGCCGCCCATGGTCGCCGCCGCCACCAAGGACGCGCGCAACGCCGCCGAACAATTTGCGCAGGACAGCGGCATCAGCGTCGGCAGCATCAAAAGCGCAACCCAGGGCTATTTCTCGATCGAGGCGCGCGACGGCGAAGGCGGCGACGGATCAAGCGACACCCCCTATAAAAAGGTCCGTGTCGTCACAACTGTAGATTTTTACCTTAAATAACAATGACTTAAATATATCAAGATAAAACCGCTACATATGTACGGCTCAGTGTCGGCTTTTATCGGCCAGCGGCGGGCAATCGCGACAGATTGTCCGCCGCCGCCTTCCCCGCCGTGGCCGTCGGGGCCAGTCTGACCGCCCGCTGCCAGGCCGACCGCGCCACATCTTCATGATCAGTCAGGACGGCGATATTGCCCTCCTCCAGCGCCACCGACGCATCATCAGGCGACAGTTGCACCGCGCGGGCAATATGTGCCTGCGCCAGTGACATCTCACCCGACCGCCGCGCCAGCGTCGCCGACAGCAGCCAGCCCAGCGGATCCCTGGGTGCCTGCGCCAGTGCCACATCCAGCGACTCCCGCGCCGCCGCCCCGTCACCCAGCGCCACCAGCGCCCGCGCCCGATCGAGATGCACCTCGCCCTTCTCCATGCCGTCGGGCAACCCCCGCGCCAGCGCCGCGTCAAAATCCTGCCGCGCCTTGGCCGCATCGCCACTGGCCAGCGCCGCATTACCCGCTTGCGCCCACAGCCTTGCGCTCTGCGCCATCTCGGCGCTGCGCTCGGCCTCCTCGGCGGCCTGCTCGAACGCGACGATAGCCGGCGCCCAACGCTCCGCCCGCGCATAGGCAAAGCCCATGCAGTGGCGCGCATAGAAGCTCCCGCCCTCGATCCGCCACTTCTGCGCAAAGGCCACCGCCGCATCGGGCGATTCGACCGCCTGATCCAGACAGGCCTGAAAAGGCGCGGCAAATTTGGCCGGGACCGGAATCCGCCCATCCTCCCGCGCCGCCGTCGCCCTGGGTGCCGCAACCGCCGCAGCAGCAGCCTCCTGCTTCTCCTTGCGGCTGCGGTTCATCACCGCCTCGATTTCCGGGTCATAGGCCTGGGCCAACAGCAGGAGCGGCAGCAAAAGGGGCATCAGAGACTATCCAGCAGGCTGGCGACGGTGCGGATCAGCAGGGCGATGTCGCCGTCGCGGGAAAGGCGGTGGTCGCCGTCCTTAACCAGCAGCGTCTGCACATCGGATGAACGCAGTTGCGACGCGATCCGCAGCGCCGTCTCCCACGGCACATCATCGTCCCGCTGCCCCTGGAGCAACCGCACCGGGCAGTCGATCGCGATCGGCGCATCCAGCAGTCGCAGCGCCTGCCCCGATTCCCAGAAACCCCGCGTCGTCACATAGGGCTGGTCGCCATAGGGCGTCGGCTCCTCGATCCGCCCCTCGGTCATCAGCAATGCCTTGTCCGCGTCGGTAAAGCCCCAGTCGGTAAAATCCGGCGCGGCGGCGATGCCGACCAGCCCCGCCACCCGCTCCGGCCGCGCCAGCGCCACCAGCAGCGCCAGCCAGCCACCCATGGACGATCCCACCAGCACCACCGGTCCCTCGACCAGCGCATCGATCAGCAACAGCACATCGTCCCGCCAACTGGCCAGCGTCCCGTCCACAAAGCGCCCCTCGCTCGCCCCGCACCCGGCATAGTCCATCCGCACCATCGCCCGCCCGGTCTGCGCCGCCCAAGCATCCAGCGCGACCGCCTTGCCCCCCTCCATGTCGGACATATAGCCCGGCAGAAAGACGATCGTTGGTCCCACCCCGCTCCGCTGCCGATAGGTCAGACGCAACCCGTCAGGCCGGACAAACAGGGCGGGCGGCGCGAAATCGGCATGGGTCATGGCAGGGCTTCCTGTTGGGCAAAGGGCGTGATCGCCCATAACCCGGCTTTTTGCCCGAACCACAAAAATTATCCGCTTTCCTGCGTTGACAGCCCCAAGGGCAGCGGCTAGTTGCGCGCTCCTACCCCGTGCCCAGATGGCGGAATTGGTAGACGCACCAGCTTCAGGTGCTGGCGATCGCAAGGTCGTGGAGGTTCGAGTCCTCTTCTGGGCACCAATACTGGCTCTGGCAGCGTCCAGATAAGTCCAGTAAGCGGCTGGTTTCACAGCATTTCTTGACCGAAAATCGCCAGACACCGTCCGGCGAAATCCGTCTAAGGGCACCAGCAGCGACCACAAAATGCTGCTCTTTTTGGTGCCCTCGGATCGACCCGGCCTTGCTGGGAAAACGACCATGCTGACCTACATCCAGATCAATGCCGCCAAGCCGAGAGCGAAGGCCTGGAACCTTACCGATTCACAGAACCTCTATCTCGTCATCCAGCCCAACGGTTCGAAGCTATGGCGCTTCAACTACCGTTTTCTGGACAAGCAGAAGAAGCTTCATCTCGGGGGCGCTTCACCGATCTGGATGATGTCGTCGCCCGCGCGAACGCGACCCAATACGGGTTGGCGGCCTCGGTCTGGGGCAAGGACATTGCGGCCGCACGCGCGGTGGCGGAGAGGATCGAGGCCGGCACGGTCTGGATCAACGATATCCACAGCTTTTCCCCCCACGTGGCGTTCGGCGGGCACAAGCAATCGGGGCTCGGCATCGAAAACGCGCTGGAGGGGCTGGCGGAATACACCAATGCCCAGACGATCGTGACCAATTCGTGGGCTATCGGCCAAGCCGCCTAGCCAACGCGAATTTGAGATTGCCCAACGTCGCTCCCGCCGGGGTCGACGACGAATTTTTGCGTCTAAAAAGGGAGGTCTCAAAATGAGCGAAATGCATAATCGTAATGCAGCCACGCGCTTCATGCTTGGGACCGCGCTGCTGGCCAGTCCTTCAGCCGCATGGGCACAGGATACGGCTTCGGCCGAAGCGCCGGTGTCGGATGAGATCATCGTTACCGCGCTCAAGCGCAACCAGTCCTTGCAAACCGTGCCGACCACCGTGTCGGTGGTGGGCGGCGATGCGCTGGCAACGGCCAACGTAGCGTCGATCGAGCAATTGACTTCGATCGTGCCCGGTGTCCGCATCCAGAATGCACCTGCCGGCTTGGTCAACCCGATGATGCGCGGTCTAGGCTCAAGCCCAACAGCTTCGAACAGGCCATCGGCCTGTTCGTCGATGGCATCTTTCTGGGCCATCCCCGTCTGACATCGGCCTCTTCTCCTTCGCGATGCTTTCGGGGAACAAGGGCGTGCATGTCATTGTGCCGCTGACGCCCGGTCACAACTGGGACACGCACAAGGATTTCGCATCCCGCTTTGCCCAGGCCCTGAGCGCCGCGGAGCCTGACCGCTTTACCGCGACGATGAGCGAGGCCAAGCGCTAGGATCGCATCTTAATCGACTGGCTGCGCAATCAGCGCGGCAGTACCGCTATACACTATTCCGTCCGCGCCCGCCCCGGTGCTCCAGTCGCCGTCCCGATGGATTGGGATGAACTGGACAGAATGAAGGACGCACATCCCCTCTCGATCGAGCATCTCGAAACGCTCATGAAGAGGAGCGCAGGGCTTAACGGCTGGGGGTTCGCAACGCAGGCTTTGCCTGAGATTTAATCCGAATTCGACGTAACGACCAACTCACGCCGTTCCCTCGTCACGTTGAATGGCCGCTTGTGTCGCATCCATCCCTTCACGCCGCCAGCACCACAGAGAGGCCGGAAAGCGAGGGGCAGGGTCAATGATGGGTTCGTTCATTCATGCAAGAGTGGACAGGCGCATCCGATCATCATGGGGAGGCTACCCCGAATCAACATAGGCGGTCTTGACCGATGTGTAGAACTCCGCCGCATAGCGGCCCTGCTCCCTTGGACCGAAGCTGGAACTGCCGCGTCCGCCAAAAGGGACATGATAATCGACCCCGGCCGTCGGCAGATTGACCATCACCATGCCCGCGCGGCTGTTCCGTTTGAAATCAGCGGCATATTTGAGGCTGGCGGTGCAGATACCGGCGGTCAGGCCGAAGGACGTGTCGTTGGCCAGCGCCAGGGCGTAGGCATAATCCTTGGCCCGGATGACGCAGGCGACAGGACCGAAAATCTCCTCGCGCGCGATCGCCATATCGTTGGTCGCATCGGTAAAAAGGGTGGGCGCCATGTAGAAGCCGGGCGTATCACATGCGACGCGATGCCCGCCAAAGGCCAGGGTCGCACCCTCGTCGCAGCCGCGCTGGACATAGGCGAGGTTGCTGTCTAGTTGCGCCTGACTGACGACTGGTCCGACAAATGTGTCGGAGCCAAGCGCGTGGCCGACCTTCAGGTGCCGCAGTCGTTCGATCAGTTGCGCAACAAAGCGATCGTGAATGGCATTGGTGACGATGAACCGTTCGGGCGCGGTGCAACGCTGGCCGGTGGACATATAGGCGGCGTTGACCGCGATCGAGACAGCAAGGTCGAGGTCGGCATCATCGAGAATGACGAACGGGTTCTTGCCGCCCATCTCCAGCTGAAACTTCTTCATCGGCGACGATGCAACGCAGGCGGCGGCGATCGTCCTGCCGACATTGACGGAGCCGGTGAAGCTGATCGCGTCGACGCCGGGGTGGGACAGGATGGCGTTGCCGACCACCCGCCCCTTGCCGAAAATCATGTTGAATATGCCCGGCGGAACCCCTGCCTGATCGATGATCCGGGCCAGCGACAGCGCCGTGGCAGGGGTCAGGTCGGCAGGCTTGAACAGGACCGCATTGCCATAAGCGAGCGCCGGCGCGATCTTCCAGGCGGGGATGGCGATCGGGAAATTCCAAGGCGTGATGATGCCGACCACGCCCACAGGCTCGCGCGTCACCTCTATATCGACGCCATCGCGGATCGAGGCGAGCCTGTCGCCGGTCTGGCGCAGACATTCGCCCGCGAAGAAGCCGAATATCTGACTGGCGCGCTGGACTTCGGCCACAGCTTCGGCCAGCGGCTTGCCCTCCTCCCGCGCCAGGATGGTGCCGATTTCAGTCGCGGCGGCCGCGATTCCGTCGGCAATCCGGCGCAGCATATCGTGGCGCTGCTGGATATTGCTGCGCGCCCAAAGCGGCGCAGCGGCGGTGGCGGCTGCCACGGCGGCATCGACTTCCGCCGCGCCGCCTGACGGGAAAAGCCCGACACTATCGCGCGTGTCGGAGGGATTGACGTCAGGCTGATGATCCTGCCCGGCGACCCAGGTGCCGCCGATATAATGGCGCTCGCTCATTGGCCTGCGTCCTTCGCATGATTGTTCAGCGTCGGCGAGGGACGCGGCGGCGCGAGCGGGGATCGCGAGAAGGTGATGGGCAGCCGCACCGTTGCGACCGGCGGTCCATCGGGGCGGTCGATCGTCTGTCGCATGGCGCGATGGATGATCTGGGGATCGTCGAAACATTCACCCACCGTGTTGATCGGACCGGCGGGAACGCCCTGCGCCTCCAATTGGGCGAGCAGAGCGTCGCGCTGCCACTGCCGCGTGGCGGCCGACACCATCGCGCTGACGGCGGCGCGATCGGCCACGCGCTGCGCATTGGTGGCGTGATGATCGGGCGGATCGATGCCGACGACGCGGCAGAAACGTTGATACTGGGCGTCATTGCCCACAGCCAGGATGAACCAGCTATCGGCGGTCGGAAACGCCTCATAGGGGGCGATGTTGGGATGGGCATTGCCCAGCCGCCGGGGGGATAGGCCGGACGCGAAATAGTTCATTGCCTGATTGGCGAGCGTGCCGGTCATGACGTCGAACAGCGCCATGTCGATCTGCTGGCCAAGCCCGGTGCGGGCGCGATCTGCCAGCGCGGCCTGGATGCCGATCACGGCATAGAGGCCGGTCAATATGTCGGCATAGGCGACGCCAATCTTTTGCGGCGGGCCGTCCGGGTCGCCGGTCAGATCCATGATGCCACTCATGCCCTGCACGATGAAGTCATAGCCCGCCCGCTGCGCATAGGGACCGTCCTGCCCGAAGCCGGTGATCGAGCAGTAGATCAGCCGGGGATTGATGGCGGCGAGACTGGCATAATCCAGCCCATATTGGGCGAGATTGCCGACCTTGAAATTTTCGATCAGCACATCGGCCTGCGCAACGAGATTACGGGCGGCCTGCTGGCCCTGTTCGGTGCGAAAATCGAGGACGAGCGACGATTTGCCGCGATTGGCGGCATGGAAATAGGCCGCATCGCGCGACCCGTCGCCATTGTCGATAAAGGGTGGCCCCCATTGGCGGGTGTCGTCACCGGCGGGGCTTTCGACCTTGACGACATCCGCGCCCAGATCGGCGAGGATCTGGCCAGCCCAGGGACCGGCCAATATGCGCGCAAATTCCACGACCTTGACGCCATGCAACGGGGGCAGATCCATCAGAAGGCCGCGATGCCGGTGATGGCACGGCCCAGGATCAGGGCGTGGACATCGTGCGTGCCTTCATAGGTGTTGACCGTTTCCAGGTTCACCATGTGACGAATGACCTGATATTCAGCGGAAATGCCGTTGCCGCCGTGCATGTCGCGCGCGACCCGCGCAATGTCGAGCGCCTTGCCGCAATTGTTGCGCTTGACCATGCTGATGATCTCCGGCGCGAAACTGCCTTCGTCGAGGACGCGCCCTACCCGCAGCGACGCATGGAGGCCGAGCGTGATTTCGGTCAGCATGTCGGCCAGCTTCTTCTGATAGAGCTGGGTCGCGGCCAGCGGTCGCCCGAATTGCTTGCGGTCGAGGCCATATTGGCGCGCGGCGGCAAAACAGGCTTCGGCCGCGCCCATCGCACCCCACGAAATACCATAGCGCGCCCGGTTGAGGCAACCGAACGGCCCTTTCAGCCCCTCGACATTGGGCAGCAGCGCGTCATCGGGGACGATCACATCGTCCAGATTGATCATGCCGGTGATCGAGGCGCGCAGCGATAGCTTGCCCTCGATCTTCGGCGTCGACAGCCCCTTCATGCCGCGTTCGAGGATGAAGCCGCGAATGGCACCGCCATGCGCGTCCGATTTGGCCCAGACCACGAACACATCCGCGATCGGTGCGTTGCTGATCCAGGTCTTGTTGCCGTTCAGCCGATAGCCGCCTTCAACCTTCTCGGCACGCGTCCTCATGCCGCCGGGGTCCGATCCGGCATCGGGTTCGGTCAGGCCGAAGCAGCCGATCAGCTCACCGCTGGCCAGTCCCGGCAGATATTTGTCGGCCTGCTCCGGCGAGCCATAGGCAAAAATCGGATACATGACGAGGCTCGACTGGACCGACATCATCGACCGGTAGCCGGAATCGACCCGCTCGACTTCGCGAGCGACAAGGCCATAGGCGACATAGGTCGAATTGGCACAGCCGAAACGTTCCGGCAGGGTCAGGCCCAACAGCCCCTGCGCGCCCATTTCCCGAAAAATATCGGGATCGGTATATTCCCGTTCGAACGCATCGGTCACGCGCGGCTGGAGCCGATCCTGTGCAAAGGCCCGCGCCGCAGCACCAATCAGCCGTTCATCTTCGCTCAGGGCCGCATCGAGGCCGAGCGCATCTTCCCAATCAAATCCGATAATATCTGCCACCTGAAGCCTCCCCTTTTTCGCGGCCGATGATGCATAGTTGTTTCATTCCAGAAAACAGGTTTCTATGCTGTTTTTAATCGCATTTTGGAATTGATAAGCCATGCTGGAACCTGATTGCCTGGAAGCCTTCGTCGCCGTGGTGGAGGAGCAGCATTTCGTCAGCGCGGCCGACCGGCTGGGCTGCACCCAGTCGGTGGTCAGCAAGCGCCTGCAACGGCTGGAGGATCAGCTGGGCGGCAGGCTGTTGTCGCGGGGCCAGCGCAGCCGGATTGCGCTGACCCGCGAAGGCACGCAATTTCTGCCATTGGCCCGGCAATTACTGGCCGAGCTGAGAGCGACCGAACGGCACGGGCAGAAAATCCTGCAAGGCGAGGCAGGACGGCTGCGCGTTGGTTTCGTCTTTTCCGCGATCATGACGGGGCTGATGCCGCAATTGGTCAGCCATTTGCGCGCGCATTTGCCGGACGTCGATATTGCCGCCGAAGCAATGGAATCGCCACAACAAATTGCGGCGATCGCCGACGGCCGGATGGACATCGGCTTCATTCGCCCGCGCCCAAGCTATCCGGTCGGGGCGTCGATATGGGCAATCCATAGCGAAGCTGTGCTGCTGGCGGTGGCGGACACCAGTCCGCTGGCCGACAGGGGCGACATAGGATGCGCCCAGTTGCGGGATTATCGCTTCATCATCCCGCAATTTCACGAGCAGGTGGGGCTGATCGACGTGATCGGGGCGATCGCACGGATCGGGCAATTCCCTCTGCCCGATGTGATCCCCACCGCCGACTTCATCACCAGCATTGGCCTTGCCGCAGCGGGCATGGGCGTGGCGCCGGTGCCCGCTTCACTGGCAGCGCTTGACCTGCCCAATATCCGCTATCTGGGCATTTCGGACTATGATGCGTTGCTAGACCTTGTCTTGGTTGAAGCCGCCGACCTGCCGATGCCCGTGCGAACGGCGGTGAAAGCGTGGCGGGAACGGGCGATCGACCTGTCCCCGCCGGCGCGCAATCCTATTGCTGGCCCGACTTGATGACCTTGTCGAAATAGGGGGCCGGAGCCACGGTGACACGGATTTCGCGCAAATTATGGGCTTCGACCGTGCGGCGTTTGCTGCCCGGATCGCCCCAGAGCAAGGTGAGTTCGGTTCCCGGCGCGGCGTGCGCGATGTCGACCGTGCCAAGCGACAGGAAGGTCGGGCCGTTGGGCGTGTGGCAGCACCATTGCGAAATGCCGGCCACGTCGCCGCCCTTCATCACCGCATCATATTGGAAGGTGGAATACATGGGATTGGGAATGGCGATGGATTTGGCCCGCGTCTCCGGCCCTTCGAACAGGCCGGACTGGAGCGCCGAGATCACATCGTCCTGATTCCACACGAAGCTCACCTTCTTGCGACGGGGGTTGGCAACGCGGTCCAGCACCGCGTCGCGACCGATAAAGTCGCGGTTGGGATCGGCTAACATGCCATAGCCCAGTTCGACCGGATCGACATAATAGTCGCTGATCCGGTCCGACTGGAACGAACCGCCGAGCGAGGCGACGCTTTCAAGGAAATATTGATCGAGCCATTCGCGATAGGGCTTTGTCCCGTCGCCATCATAAATGGCAGGCAGCGGCATCGGCATCCAGCCCGACTGCGTGCCGGTGGTCGAATAGGCCAAAGCGCCGACCTTGCGCATGGCGTAGTTTTCGCCCGCCTTTTCGAGCGCGTCGCGCACCGCCTGCTGCTTGTCCCACGGACCATAGATTTCGAAACCCGGTTCGCCTGCCATGCCGTGGCGCAGGGCACGGACATCGACGCCAGCAATCTGAAATTCGCCGATGCCGAAGAAGGAAATCTCCGGCAGGCTGCCCTGCGTCACTTCGCGCATCAGCGCCAGCGCCGATGGTCCCTGCACCTGGACACGGAATACGTCACGCGGCGCCTGCACCACTGACCAGGACAGATGCCGGGTCGCTTCGACCTGCAGGCCGCTGATCGATGCCTGATATTCGATCCAGTCGGCGGCGAACGGCGCGCCGACCACGCGGAAAAATTCCTCTTCTTCCCGAAACAATATGGCGTCGCCGATGACATAGCCTTCGGGGCTGGTGACAACGACCTGCTTGCCGCGCAGCACCCGGAAGGGATCAAATTTGTTGATGGCGACGCGCTTGAGCAATTCCAGCGCATCAGGGCCGCGCAGATGCAGTTCGGCCATATGGTAGGAGAGTTCGAGCAGCGCGACGCCGTGGTGCCAGGCGCGCACTTCCTCCTGCCAGTTGGTAAATTCCGGCGGGATGCCGGGGAAAACATAAGGCCCGATCGACGATCCGCGCAGCAGCGGCACCGCGCCGCCCGCATTGTCGATCAGGGTTTCCAGCGAAGTCCGTTGCTGTGCGGCACCAAAATTCATTGCCAAGGTCACTCTCCCACATGTGATTCCGTTCGGAATTTTCAAACAGGAGTCTTATTCGGATTAAACCGAATGTCAAGTTGGACTTAATGTTCAATTCGAAGTGCGAACACTGCCGACCAGGCAAAAAGGATCGCGTCGTCATCGCGATAGATGGCGGTGTAATCCAGCCGGTTGGTCAAAAGACCGGAGGCGCGCATGACCTCCACATCCACCTGCCCGAATATGGCGACGAATCCGGGTTGGGCCGACACTGTGCGATCGAGCAGGCGGACGGCCTGATAGCGCCGTTCACCACTGGCGATCTTGCGGATGAATTCCGCCTTGTCCTCTACCATGCCATTGGCGTGGGTGTAATGGAGGTCGTCGGCAAGCATGTTTGCCAGTTCGTCGAGATCGCTGGCGGCCATGGCGGCAAAGCGCCGATCTTCATTGGCCAGCACGCGCTCTATACGGTTCTGGGTCAAGGGCTGATCCTTCTTGTTCAGGGTGTTACGGCGCATAGTGGCGCGCCGCTATTCGGGGTTGGGCACGACCGTGAAATTGGAAAAGCCGCCATGGCGGTTTTCGATTCCCGCCAGCACGTCATTGATGCTGTCGAGAGGATAGGATTGTTGCCGGAACAGGTCGAAATCGAGCGTGCCCGCGCGGATCATCTCTGCCATGTCCATGCCTTCGGCGGTGGTGAACCAGACCGACCCCTGGAAACCCTGATTCCAGTCCATCATCTTGTGGACATTGAACGGCACTGGCTGGGCGACCGCGCCCACATTGACGAGCAGCCCGGTCCGCCGCAGGCAGCGCGACAATTCCAGCATCTGTTCGCCCGTGCCGCCCGGCCCGACGCAATCGACGGCCAGATCCACGCCCTCCCCATCGGTCATTTCGATCGCCCACGGCCGCACCGGGCCGTCCAGCGTGGAATGGGTATGGATGCGGCGCGGCGCGAGCTGGCGCACTTCTTCGAGCAAGTCGCGGTTGCGCGCGACGGCCAGAATCTTCGTTGCGCCCATCGCCAGCGCGCACATCACCGTCGGCAGCCCCAACGTCCCTGACGCGCCGTTGATCAGGGTGGTGACGTTGGGTCCGGCCCCGCCCTTGCGCAGCGCCGAATAGCCGGTCCCGGTGTAGCCGAGGCGCGTGGCCTGCTGGCACGTCACATTATCGGGCAATTTGATGCAGCCATTGGCGGGCGCGACCATATATTCGCACAGCCCGCCATAGGGGTAGCGATCGAAGGTCTGCTGCGACGATTCCGAATAGCCGAAATAGCCCTGAAGGATCATGGATGTGCAACCGGTGGGATTGCCAGCCCGGCAGGCCCGGCAGGTGCCACACGCGCGGCCCGGATTGACATAGACGCGGTCGCCGACCTTCAGCCCCGTTACGGCGCTGCCGACCTGCACGATGGTGCCGGCCGGATCGAGGCCGAATGTGGCCGGCAACGTCGGCAAAGGCAGGCGCGGGAACCAGTTGGTCCAGTTTTTCAGGACATTGCCGAGATTGGGCACGATGCCGCAGGCATGAACCTTGACGATGACATCGAGGGCTTCGGGCCGGGGTGTCGGGACTTCCTCGATCACCATGGGGGCACCCACATCATACATACGCGCGGCGCGCATCTTGGCCGGAAGCATCATCATTCTCCTGTCTATTATAGTATCGCGTTCAAGCCAGCCGCTCGGTCATGTGCGCGGCAAAAGCCTCGCTGGACATGCTGCCGGACAGCGACTCGATCAAAATCCGGGTTTCCTGCAATATGGCGTCGTCGCTGAGGTCGAGGTCCAGCGGCTCGCCGCAGGGCTGCGGGGTGTGAAAGGGCGTATCGAGATAGAGCTCGATGCGATTGCCTTCCGGGTCGTTGAAATAGACCGACCAGGCATTGCCATGATTGAGGCAAATCACGTCCTTTGCACCATGATCCTGCGCCTGCTGCCGCCGTGCGCGCAGGGCATCGAGCGAGGGCACCTTGAAGGAAAGCTGCATCACCGTGCTGGGTGTTTCGGGTGCCTTGCCGGATGACAGGACCAGCTGGTGATGCTGGTCTGGCGCGCCGGACAGGAAAACAAGCTGGTTGCGAAACACTTTGCCGACACCGCGATCGGTCACCAGCAGGCCGAACACGTCGGTATAGAAGCGCTCCATGAGCGCGATGTCGGTCACAAAAATACCAAGGTGCGCCAGCGACGGGCGATCATTGGGCATGGCTCTCTCCGCTTCATTCATCATTCCTGATTTATTATTTCGAAAAAAAGGTCAAGCCCAATACGCCAAAGAATGGCGTTATTCGCACAATTTTCTCTTAGATGGTTGATTTTCGAAAAAACAGCAGGCAAAGGATGGGCAGGCCGTTACAACCCGCCGAAGAGGCGCTGACGCGGCCGAGACGATGAAGGGTTCGACAATGCGGCTGGCAAGCTTCGTCCATGCAGATCAATCAGCCTATGGCGCGGTTCATGGCGACCATGTCGTTCGGCTCGACCAGACGCCGGGTGCGCCCGTCGACCTGTGCGGCTATATCGCCCGCCATTGCGGTAATTGGCCTACCGCTGTTTCGGGCGAGGAAATCCCGCTGCACGCCGTGCGACTGCTGCCGCCCATTGCGGCACCGGGCAAGATATTGTGCGTCGCCACCAATTTTCGCGAGGGCAAGCCTGATCCCGAATTTCCGCTGACCTTCACCCGCTTTGCCGACACGATCGTGGGGCATGGCGAACCGCTGCTGAAACCTGCGGTGTCGCAGAAATATGATTATGAAGGCGAGCTGGCCGTCATCATCGGCAAGCCGGGCCATAAAATCGCGCGCGAACAGGCGCTAGACCATGTCGCGGGCTATAGCTGTTTCAATGACGGCAGCGTACGCGACTGGCAGAAACATTCCAGCCAGTTCATTCCGGGCAAGAATTTCCATCGCAGCGGCAGCATGGGACCATGGCTGACGACCGCTGACGAGATCGACGATTTCGCCGCGATCGAACTGCGCACACGGGTCAACGGCGTGGTGAAACAGGACATATCCATGGCCAGGATGATTTTCGATGTCGCCTGGCTGGTCAGCTATTTTTCGACCTTCACCCCATTAGCGCCGGGCGACGTCATCGCCACGGGGACGCCGTCCGGCTTCGGATCGACCCGCACGCCGCCGGAATTTCTGGTCGATGGCGACAGGGTGGATGTCGAAATTTCGGGGCTTGGCACCCTCACCAATATTGTGCGGCAGGATGCGGGCTAACGCCCTCCCCCCGCAAACGGGCATGCAGATATATATTCGCTGGAGGCGTTCGATGCAGGAAAAAGTTACGTTTGAATCCGATGGGCTGACATTGTCGGGCGTGCTGCATGTCCCTGACCATTATGCCGGGGAGCCATTGCCCGCTTTCATTGTTTGCCATGGTTTTGTCGGATCGAAGGATGAAAGCCACGCCCAGATCCAGGCCGAGATGATGGAGAATTTCGGCTATGTCGCGCTGCGCTTCGATTTTCGTTGCTGTGGTGAAAGCGAAGGGGAGCGGGCGCAGGTGCGCTGCTTCGATCAGGTCGCCGACGCGAAAAATGCCGTGACATGGCTGGCGAAACGGCCGGAGGTCGATGGCAGCAGGATCGGTATTACCGGCCATAGTTTCGGCGCGGCCGTATCCGTCTATACCGCCGGTGTGGATGATCGCATTGCCTGCTGCCTGTCATCGTGCGGCTGGGGTAATGGCGAACGCAAGTTCCGGGGCCAGCATCCGACGCAGGAAAGCTGGGACAAGTTTATGGGGATTCTCGACAATGGTCGGCGCCACAAACAGGAAACAGGCGAAAGCCTGTGGATGTCGCGCTTCGACGCGGTGCCGATCCCGCAAGCGCTGCGCCAGAATCTGTCGCCCAAGGCGATCATGGAAATTCCGACCGAAACGGCCTGGTCGATGATGAATTTCCGGGCGGACGATGTGGTCGGCAATATTGCCCCCCGCCCGCTGCTGCTGTTCCACACGGCGAACGATACGATCACCCCCACCATCGAATCGGTGCGGATGTTCGAGAAAGCGGGCCAGCCGACCGAATTGATGCTGATCGACACCACCGCGCATTTCCCGCTGGCGCCAGCGGATGCGCCGCGCACCAAGGCGATGATGAAGGGCTGGCTCGACAAATTCTTCCCCTCGCCCATCGGCGCGGCGTAACCAGCCAAGGGAGTCGAACCATGTCCGCTATTTCCGCCCCGGCCCTGCGCCGTTTTGCCTCCGCTCTGCTGACGGGCGGGGGGTTTGTCCATCAGGACGCCGATGCCATGGCCGACCTGCTGGTGTGGGCCAATTTGCGGGGTGCCGACTCGCATGGCGTCCTGCGTATTCCGCGTTACATCGAAATGCTGGCGCTGGGTCAGGTCAAGGCCGACCACCAGATCAGCATTGCCCATGCCTTTGGCGCGATTCGCGTCGTGGATGGCGACATGGCACCGGGCGCGGTCGCGATGAACCGCGCGGTGACGGAGGCGATGGCGATGGCCACGAGGTTCGGGCTGGGCTGGTGCGGGGTCCGGCGGACCAGCCACGCCGGCGCGGTCGGCTATTTCGTCGAACAGGTGGCCCGTGCGGGCATGATCGGCATCGCGATGACGGCATCCAAGCCGTTGATGAGCTATTTCGGTGCGAAGGGCGAAGCGCTGTCGACCAATCCGCTGGCGATCAGCATCCCGTCGCCCGATTGCGGCGATCCCCTGATTCTGGACATGTCGACGGCGGCGGTGGCGCTGGGCAAGGTGATGAGTGCGAAGGACGCCAACCGGCCCATTCCGCTGGGCTGGGCGATCGACGCCGATGGCGCTGAAACCACCGATCCGCACAAGGTCGCTGCTTTGCTGCCGATGGCGGGTGCCAAGGGCAGCGGCCTGTCGCTGATGATCGAAATGCTATGCAGCGTGCTGAACGGGAATCCGGCCATCGCTCCTGCCCTGACCGGCGGCAAGGCCGGCGGCTTTAACGGCATGGTCCTAGCTATCGATCCGCGCGCCTTTGGCGATCCGCAGATTTTCCGCGAGGATGTGGGTGCGCTGATGGCCGCGATCGGCGGACTGGAACCGGCGCCGGGGTTCGATCGCGTCCGCCTGCCGGGTGAGCGGGGGTATGAAACGCGGCGACTGCGCGAGAGGGACGGCATAATGCTGCCTTCTGGCACGGTCGATCGGCTGATCGACTGCGCGCGCGGTCTGGGCGTGGAACTGCCCGCAGGTCTGGCTGAGTGAAGTGCGCTCAGGCGGCCTGTACGGGCGTGACCTCCAGGCCATTTTCCATGATATTCTGGGCAATTTCGCGGACATGGCGCTCGATCAGGGTCATCGCATGATCGACATCGTTGCTTAGCACGGCTTCCATGATCATGCGATGCTCGTCGGTCTTGGCGCGCGGGGTCTTGCGGACCATCGCCGAAATGCGGCGGTAGCGGCGCGATCGCTCGAACAGCCGGTCGCGGATCTCGGCCAGCGTGGGCGACGCGGACGCGCCCACCAGCGCCTCGTGGAATTCGGCGTGCAACTGGTCCCATTCCGGGGTGACGCGGCGCTGCCCTTCCAGCTCATTTTCCAGCCGGTCAAGCCGGTGAAAAGTCGAGAGAATCCGTGATTTCCATTCGTCGTCGCCGCGCTCCATCGCGCGCAGCAGACATTCCTTCTCGATAAGCACACGCGCATTGGTCAGGTCGCCCAAATCCTCGCTCGAAATCGGTGCGACCTTGAAACCGCGCTGCCCTTCCGAAACGACCAGCCGTTCGGACGACAGGCGGGACAGCGCCTCGCGCAGCGTCGAAAAACTGACGCCGTAAATATCCTTCATCGCTTCGAACCGCAGTTTTTCGCCGGGCTTGAGGATACAGCTGATAATATCCTCGCGAAGTCGATGCAGGACATCGTTCGCCAATGTTCCGCCCACCAGGCTTTGGGAACGCAAATTGCCTTCCGAACCGTTCTTCAATCCGCAATTCCTTCGATGCGCGACGCCGCTAGCCTGAACGGATCAGGCTTCGAGCTTTGTCAACCGGGACACGATCCTTCTTGCCAGGACAATAGCCTTGTCCGCCTTTAATACCAATGCCACATCGTCGTCGAGGGAAGCCGAGCCAAAGGCTTCAAGATTAGCCTGTTGATTGCGCAGCGTTTCTTCATCCTCGGCAAATGCCGCTCTGGTCATGACATCCCACAGATCGCGCACTTTCCCTTCACCCCGGTTGCGATAGACCGATTGCGCCCAGAAATAGTGGCAGCTCGTTTCCGTCGCGGGCGTGATGATGTTGGTGTTCAGCACGATGGCACCGTCCGTCTCGCGATCGCCGCCTTGCGCCACGGCGCCATGGACCAAGATCATGATGCCGGGGGCATACCAATAGGTTTCGAGATAATTGTCGAACAACGGCACGGCGTCGTCGAGCATATAGCCGGTCCGCAGCGGCGCCGACATGCTGTTCTTGAAGCCGAAGAAATCCACCAGCTGCCGGTCGCCAAGCGCCTTGATCGTCCGTTCGGAATCGAGAACGCCCGCATTGTCGAATGTCGCCGCGTGGACGAAGGCGGTGTGCGTCAGGTCGAGCAGATTATCGACGGCCAGCATATAATTGGCGTTGATCGCGATATGGTGCGGCCCGGCCACGCCCCAGGTCGCGGATGGTTCAAGACAGGTGAAATCCAGACCCGCCTGATAGCCCGGACCGGTATCGAAGGCCGGCAACGGCGCGCTTTGCGCCAGGGCGGCATCGCCCGGCCATATCCAGACCAGGCCATGCGCTTCCCGCACGGGGAAGGAGCGGACGCAGGCGCGAGCGGGGATTTCCGTCTGGCTGGGAATCTCACGGCATATCCCGTCCGTACCGAAAACCAGACCATGATAGCCGCACCGCAGGCCATCATCGACGACGGTGCCTTTCGACAGGGGATAGAGGCGATGCGGGCATTGGTCGATGACGACGCCAAGCGTGCCGTCGCTTTTGCGAAACAGCGCCAGCGGCAGGTTGCAGACGGTGCGCGCCAGCACGCCCCCATCGACCAGTTCATGCGACATAGCTGCGACATACCAACTGTTACGCGGAAACATGCAAATACCTCACCCTGTTCTTATTATTTCGAAATTATCGCATATCGCAACAACGCGCAAGGGGAAGGTCGGCTTTATGAGAGATGTCAGCGACATTTCCGGCCCGACACTCCATATATTTTCGATATTAATCCCGAAGTCCATACCGCGTGGCGGGATGGTCGCTCATATGAAAAAAGACCGGCGCAGATGCCTGCGCCGGTCGTCAGAGAGGTTGGAGATGGACATTGTGTCGCTACATTGTCAGTCGGCCCGCTTCGCGCCGACCAGCACGAAAAGCATCACGGCGTCCTTCGCGCTTTTGTTGCGCCAGGCGTGGCGCGTGCCGCCCTGCACCACGACATCGCCCGTCCTGAGGCATGTTTCGACCCCGTCATCGAGTTCCAGCCAGATTTCACCATCGATCACCACGTCATAATCAATGCTGTCCGTGCGGTGCATCCCGTTGCCGTCGGGTTCGAATGCGTCGATCAGCCCCTTGAGGTGGACACCCGCTTCGGCCGCATAGCCCGGCCCGTCGAAACGCGGGTCGGCGAAGATGCTGTCGGGCGGGAAGCGGACGAGCATCAGCCGGGTTTCGCCGGGCGCCGGGCTGACGACGATGCCGGGCTTTGGTTCACCCCCCAAACTGACCGGCAAGGCGGGCGTGGCAGCCGTGGCCCATATCACGGACGTCATATGCCCCGGCCACCCCGCATATTCGTGGCGGTTGGACGGTTCGCCATCGGCCAGAAAAACCGCATTGCCGCCCACAACTCCGGTAATGACTCGACGCATCGCACCTATCCTCTGGCGGCATCGGGGCAGGCCGAACCAGCCTGCCCCGCGCCTCTTAGATTATCAGAATTTGTAGCCGATTGTGGCACCGTAGCTGGCCGGTTTACCATAGGATACGTTTTGCCCACCGAACACCGTCGTATTGTCGAATCCAATCTGGCCATAACGCTTGTCAAAGACGTTTTTGCCAAAGATCGACAGCGACAATCCACTGGTTTCGCTTTCCCACGAGGCCGAAAGATTGACCAGCGTGCGGCCCGCAAAGCGATGGGATTCGAAGTTGCGGATATTATGGTAGATCGCGCTGGCATAGCTGACCGTGGCGTTGAGGGCGACATTGCCGCCGGCAACACTACGGATACTGTAATCGATCGTGCCGGTTATCTGCGTGCGCGGCGAATAGGGCGGACGCACCGTGCGCAGAACGCCCGGCGCGACAGCGAAATTCTTGATCGCTGCATGGGAATAGCCGAAATTAGCCCCGAAACGCAGTTCGTCGGTCGCGCGCAGCGATGCCTCCAGATCCAGACCATAGATTTTGGAGTCCACATTCCGCACGACGCCGCTGGCCGTGTTGAACACGTAAGCCTGAAAATCCTTATAATCATAATAGAAGGCCGAGGCATTGAGCAGGAGAGGACCGGTGGTCAGCTTGAAACCGCCCTCATAGCTCAGCAATTTCTCTGGCGCGTAGGACATGTCGGCCGTGGCCACGGTATCGGCCGGGCTGAAGGTGAAGGGGGCGTTGTAATTGCCCGCTTTGACGCCGCGATTGACCCCGACATAGACGAGCAGATCGTCCACCGGACGATATTCCAGTTGCACCTTGCCAGTCCAAAGGTTGAACGAGCGGCGGTTATTAAAGTCGGGCTGGAACGCGGGGGAGACGAAGGTGCCTTCCACCCTGTAGTCATCAAGATTGCGGGCGTTGAAATGGCGATAAGCGTTGGTCTGCTTCTCATAAATGTAGCGCGCACCGGCGATGACGGTGAACTGATCGGATAGTTTGAATTCCGCCTGACCAAAGCCCGATATGGACCTGGAACGGAAGGCAACTGTCGCCACCAGATCATTGCCCGCTTCGACCGCCAGGAAATTGCCGAAGAAAGCCGGGATATTGGCCAGCGCCGACCCCTTTGGTTCCAGAATTCCCTGAAGAACGTCGACCTTGTTATCCAGATAATAAAGGCCGGCCTGCCACTGCACCCGATCACTTTCGCCACTCAGGCGCAGTTCCTGCGACCATGCGCGTGTGTCAGACCTGGAGGCAAAGCCCAATATGTTGACCGGCGAACCGTCACCCAGATAGGTTTCCTTGCCATATTTCTGGTAGGAGGACACCGAATGGAACTGCACACCGCCCAGATCATAGGTGACATGGCCGGCATAGACCTGCGCCGACACCTGACCATGATCGGACCGCGCGAAATCTTCCGACAGGGTCAGTGAACCGGGGTCAAGCGGCACGTAGCCGAAATAATTGCCGCCTGGAGCCGGGCGCACGAATACGCCATTGGCGAGCGCGACAAATTCGGGGACGTTGGCACCACCGGGGCCGATCGCGATGCGCGTTTCGTTGGGTCCGACCCGTTCGGAGCCAATGACCCGGCCGTTGGCGTCGAGGATGGCGATGGTCGCTTCCTGCGTGTAGGGCGCTGTCGAAAGACGGGTCTTGGAATAGCCCCCGGTCAGGCGGATCGTCAGATTTTCCGTCGGCTCGAACAGCAGCTGGCCCCGGACGGCGGCCGTCTCAGTTCCGCCCAGATCCTGCCCGCGAGGACTGACGCCAACGCCCTGCGTATTGCCTTGTGGTCCATCGAAGGACAGGATCGACTTGCTGCCTGCCGCGCCGGCGGGATAGGCATTTTTCCAGAAATTATCGATGCGCGTGTACAGGCCCGACACACGCAGCGCCGCCTTGTCCCCCAGAGGCAGGTTGACCGCGCCCTGCGCATTCAATTCGTTGAAGCGCGCATAGGTCAGGTTGCCATAGCCCTCGACAATGCCCAGCTTTGGCTTGGCGACGACATTATGAACGAGGCCGCCGGTCGCGTTGCGGCCGAACAGTGTACCCTGCGGTCCCTTCAGCACCTCGACCCGTTCAATGTCCATGAAGGACATGGTCTGGCCTTGCGCGGAGGTGATGTAGACATCGTCGATATAGAAGGCGACGGGATTTTCGATCGTGTCGAGAAAGTCCGACTGGGTCACGCCTCGGATGGTATATTGCTGGCTCTGCCCGCCATACGCACCCGACACATAGACGCCGGGAATAAGCTGGGCGATGTCGGTGGAATCGGTTGCGCCGCGCGCCAGCAACTCATTGCCCGAAAATTGCGCGACCACCGCGCCGACATCCTGAACATTCTGGGCACGCCGATTGGCGGTTACGATGATCGCCGCGTCAAGCGACGGGTCGGCACCGACCTGAGCCTCTTGCGCGGCAGCGACGCCATGCGTGGCGATAGCCAGATAGCATGCCGACGCGAGTGAAAGCGCATTTCTGAACATGACATTCTCCCCTACAGTTATTTTCGAAATTTATATCCACGACAACAGCAAGTTCGCAACAAGAATTTTCGTAATTTTTTGTGAACGGCTTTTTGCGGCCCAAATTCAGGGGCGCAGCGCTGAACGATGGCGGGCGCGAAGGCCGCTGATCGGGGCGCAATGCTGTTTTGACAGCCCTTCTTCCTCCCTGACTGGCGACCTCGCTGCTTGACGGACCGCTCATTATTGGAATACCGATAGGTATCTCAAATGAAGATATGTGTCAAATGGAAGTGAGGCGGGGATTATGGCGGCAGGACAAGTGGCGATCGACATCGAACGTGGCGACAGGGCTTCGATCGACCAGCTGGGCAGATTGGGCGCCGCGAGCGTTCATGAAGCCATGGGTCGGCGCGGGTTGCTCCTGCCTGCCCTGCGCCCGCTTTTTCCTGCCGCCATCGCGGGCGCGGCGCTGACATGTTCGGTGGCGCCGGGGGATAATTGGATGATCCATGTCGCGCTGGAACAGGCGCAGCCGGGTGATATACTGGTTGTAGCCCCGACATCCCCCTGTAGTGACGGCTATTTTGGCGATCTTCTCGCCACGTCCGCCATGGCACGGGGGATCGTCGGCCTTGTGATCGACGGCGGCGTGCGCGATGTTGCCACGCTGCGGGAGATGGGCTTCCCGGTTTGGTCCCGCGCTATCTTCGCGCAGGGTACGGTCAAGGCCACGCTGGGCGAAGTCCAGTTCCCGCTGCTGTGCGCGGGTGGACTTATCCATCCCGGCGACGCGGTCGTGGCGGATGAGGATGGCATTTGCATCGTGCCGCGTCTTGAAATTCCCAGCGTTCTAGACCGCGCTTTGGCGCGGGCCGCCAATGAAGAGGAAAAGCGTCTGTGTTATGCGCGCGGCGAACTCAGTCTGGACATCAACGCCATGCGTAAACAGTTGGACGACGCCGGATTACGCTATGTGCGCACTGGTCATCGCGCGGAAAATATCGAAAATCCCTGATGGACTCGACGCCCGTGCCGACATGGCGCAACAGCCGATTGACACGAGCGGCCCGGAAAGGTTGCGGGCAAGGCAATATCCGCGCTAATCGTGGGGTGCATGGGATCGGAGAGATGGCGGTGGCTGGCAGCAAGGTAAATCTGGAGAGACGCGCCGAAATCGGGCGCGCCAGACGCGCGAAAACGCGCGTGACGCTTCTCAAGGCCGCGTTCGAGCTGCTGGGCAAGGAAGGCGGGCGTTCGGCGCGGATCGAGGAGATATGCCAGACCGCCAATGTCGCACGCGGCACATTCTATAATTATTTCACCAGCGTCGATGAAATGTTCAAGGCGCTGACCTTCGACATCAGTCATGATTTCAACGACGCGACTCGCGCCGTGATTCGCCGGGTGCCGGCCGGGGCCATCCGATCCGCCTTCGCCCTGCGCTATTATCTGCACAAGGCCTATGCCGACCGCGAATGGGGATGGGCGATGGTCAATCTGAGCGCGGGCGGGCCGATTTTCGGCGAGGAAACCTATAGTTACGCGACTCAATCCATCCAGGAAGGGATGATCACCGGCCAGTTCAACATCCCAAGCCTGGATATCGGGCGGGATCTGATGATGGGCGCAACCTTGTCAGCCATGATCACGATCGTCCGGGGCGATCCGGGTCAGGACTATCCCGAAGCGGTCGTCGGCCAGATATTGCGCGGCCTGGGGGTGAACGAACCGCTGATCGCAAAATGCGTCAGTCCAGCGCTGCCCGACCCATTCGACTTTCTGGCAAATCACGGTGCAGCCCCAGAAATGGGTATTGCGGATGAGTTCGGTCTGCTCAATTAGCAAATCGAATTAAACATATTGTCATTTTGACGAATCGTTGATATTCACATCTCCAGACGATCGATCAATGATCGCATCACAAGGAGAGTGGGATGTCTCAATCGCTTGAGCAGATGATCCAACATGCCGGTTCACCGGCGCGGCTGCTGCAAAATGCGCAGGTTGGCGCCTTCGAATTTCCGGTACAGTCGATGCATTCCAACCTGATCGACGAAGGGCAGGCATGGCGGAAAAGCGCCATATTGTTCGATCAGTCCTTTCACATGACTGAGTTGCGCATCAAGGGGCCGGATACCAAAAGGCTGCTGAGCGATTTTGCCGTCAATAATTTTGCCGGGTTCGGCGCGAACAAGGCCAAGCAGATCGTCTGCTGCAACAAGGACGGCTATCTGATCAGCGACGCGATCATCTTTGGCTATGCCGATGACGAGGTGCTGGTGGTGGGGCGACCGGTTGTGCCCAACTGGCTCCAGTTTAACGCGGAAACCGGCGGCTATGATGTCGAAACCCATATCGACCATCTGCGCGGTTACGATCCGAATAATGAAAGACCCCATTACCGTTTCGAGGTGCAGGGACCGACCGCTATGGCCCTGCTGGAAGAGGTGAATGAAGGCGCACCGCTGACCACCCGCTTTTTCGGCATGGGCGAAATCACGATCGCGGGATGCAAGGCCCACACGCTGGTCCACGCGATGGGCGGCGCGAAGGGGCTGGAAATCTGGGGGCCTTATGCCGACAAGGCGCGGGTCGAGGCAAAGCTGCTGGAAGTCGGCCGCAAACATGACCTGGTGCGCGGTGGCGGGCGCGCCTATGGTATCACCGCAGCGGAATCGGGCTGGCTGGCTGCCCCGCTCCCGGCAATTTATGATGGCGAGGAGATGCGCCCCTATCGCGAATGGTTGACCGACCATCATTTCGAGGGCTTTTGTTCGGTCGGCGGATCATTCCAGCCGGAAGATGTGCGCGACTATTATCTGACTCCGTTCGAACTCGACTATGGTCGGCTGATCCACTGGGAGCATGATTTTCTGGGTCGCGACGCCCTGTGGGCGATGAAGGACAAGCCCCATCGCACCAAGGTCACGCTGGTGTGGAGCAAAGAAGATGTGCTGAAGGTTTTCGCCAGCCTGATGGAAGAAGGCGAGATGTGCATGTGGATGGACCTTCCATCCTCCGACTATGCCATCCACCCCTATGACCGGGTGGAGAAGGACGGACAACTGGTCGGTATTTCCACCTATCCGCTTTACAGCGTCAACCAGCGCGCATGGTTGTCGGTGGCGGTGGTCGATCCCGATCATGCCGCGCATGGTGGGCAATTGTCGATCCTGTGGGGCGAACCCGATGGCGGGACGGCGAAACCCTCGGTCCACCGCCATCGCCAGATTTCGATTGGCTGCACCGTGGCTCCCTGGCCAATCGCCGAGGATATTCGCCGCGATTACCGCGCCCAGACCTGATCGCGCCAAAGCCTGATCTCATCGCCCCCCTCGAAACGGGCGGCCTCAACCCTTCACACGCAGGAGTCGTTTATGACTGCTACGGAGCGGACCCTCGTCTACGCCACCAGCAGGCCATCGTTGCTCAATGGCTACTCGCTGGAAATGACCATAAAGGAATGTGCCGCCCTGGATGCGGTGGCGGCAGATCTGGTCCCCGGAACAAGCGTCGCCATCGCCTTCCTGCCCGGCGAAGCGCTGGAAAGCAGGATCGCGGTCGCCGGCTACGTCCGGTCGCTGGGGTTAGAGCCGAAGGTGCATCTGCCCGCGCGGCGTATCCAGTCCGAAGCGCAATTGGCGCGCCTGCTGGAGGCTCTGGCCGAGACGGCGGACCTGAAACAGGTGCTGGTGATCGCTGGCGATGCCGACGTTCCGATCGGGCCGTTTGCCGATGCGCTGTCGGTCATCCAGACCGGATTGCTGGAAGCCAGCGGCATCGACCGGGTGTCGATCGGTGGCCACCCGGAAGGGCATCCGGCCATGGACCAACATGGCTGCGACGACTGGCTGGCGCGCAAGATCGACGCGATCGTCTTGCGCGGCATGGCACCGGACATCGTCACCCAGTTCGGTTTCGATGCCGACGCGATGCTCGACTGGCTGCATCGGTTGCGCGGCATGGGCATAAGCGTGCCGGTGGCGCTGGGCGTGCCGGGGCCGACATCGGCCCGCAAGCTGATCGCCTTTGCCGCGCGGTGCGGGGTCGGCGCGTCGACCAGCGTGCTGCGCAAATATGGCCTGTCGCTGACCGCACTGATGCGAACCAGCGGACCGGATCGGATGGTGGACAGGCTGTCATCGGGCCTGTCCGCCGACGCTGGCGGCCGGGTCACGCTGCATTTCTACCCGTTCGGCGGCCTGGACAAGACCGCCGACTGGATCAACGCGCGTCAGCCATGACGCGTGCCCTCCCCGCCTGACGGAGCCCATCATGTCGGCTATCTGCATACTCAGCCTGTCCTGCCCCGACCGTCCCGGTCTGGTCGCCCGTGTCGCCGGACTGCTCGCTGCCAATGGTGGCAATATCATCGATGCCCAGCAGTTCAACGACACGCTGACCGACCGCTTTTTCATGCGCATAGAATTTGCGCCAGCGGCCCTGTCCGTCACGGCGTGGCGCAATGCCTTTGCTCCCCTCGGCACCGAGTTGGACATGGACTGGAAATTGCGCTGCGGCGACACGCCGATGAAGGTTTTGCTGATGGTCAGCAAATTCGACCATTGTCTTGGCGACCTGCTCTATCGCCATCGCATCGGCGAACTGGCGATGGACGTCGTCGGTATCATCGGCAATCATCCGGCATCGGCGCTGTCCATTCCCCTGCCCGATACCATAACCTATCATCACGTCCCGATAACTGCCGCCACCCGTTCCGAACAGGAAGCACGCATCAAGGCGCTGGTCGAGGAAACGGGTGCCGACCTTGTGGTGCTGGCGCGCTATATGCAGATCCTCTCGGACGATCTGGCCGGCTTCCTTTCCGGGCGCTGCATCAACATCCATCATAGTTTTCTACCCGGCTTCAAGGGGGCCAAACCCTATCATCAGGCCCACCAGCGCGGGGTCAAGATGATCGGCGCGACCGCCCATTATGTCACGGCCGATCTGGATGAAGGGCCGATCATCCATCAGGATGTAGAACGGTGCGACCATCGCGAAACGCCCGACGAGCTGGTGGCCAAGGGGCGCGACGTGGAACGCCGCGTGCTGGCAAGTGCGGTCATGGCGCATATCGAGGATCGCGTCCTGCTCAATGGCCAGCGGACAGTCGTGTTCGACTGAAGTGCGGCGTCGAAGTAATCTTGACCCGGCCTTCTAATTTGAATACCGATAGGTATCTGGAATTTTCGACAGGATTTGAGCCATGGCTGCTGACAAGATCAAGCTCGTAGGCGGAGCGCAGGGTTTCAACTGGCTCCCTGTCTTTGTCGCCATCCGAAAAGGGATGTTCGCCGACGCAGGCATCGAAGTCGAACTGGAACGTCTGGGTAGCGTGGACAAGGCGACGGCCGCCGTGGCCCAGGGCGAGGCCCACCTTGCCATCACCCCGCCCGAAGGCGCGGTTACGAACTTCGTGTCAGGCGGGCCGCTGCGGATCGTCGCTTCCAATTCCAACCGGCTGCCGATGTCGCTGGTGGCCCGGCCCGAAATCCGCACCATCGCCGATCTGCGGGGCCAGAAAATCGGCACATCCTCCCTGACGGAGGGCACCGCCATCTATACCCAGATCATGCTCGCCGAGCATGGACTGGCCTATCCGGGCGATTATGAATTTGCGCTGGCGGGCATCCACACCACCCGGTGGGACGCCTTGCAAAAGGGCGAAATCGCCGCCGCACCGCAGCCCGCCCCTTGGAATTTTCTGGCGCAGGATCAGGGCTATAGGCTGCTGGGCGAAGTATCGGATTATATTCCCGAAATCCTGTTCGCTGCCCTGATCGCGCGCCAGCCATGGATCGACGCACACCGGCCTGTCCTGTCGCGGCTGCTGGGCGCGCTCGATCAGGCCTATGATTTCGTCAATGATCCGGCGCATGAAGCGGAAAATATCGATATTTTTCAGGAAATCACGACCAAGGATAGCCGCGATCTCGCCCGCCGTGGCTATATCTACATGCGCGATCTGGGCATGTGGCCGCGCCATATGGCGGTGCCGCACACAGCGCTGGCGACAACGGTCGACCTGATGGTCCGCGCCGGTCTGCTGGCGCAGGACAAGAGCGCGGCTGCAATGGGCGTTTTTCAGCCTGACAGCCTCGCTGCCCTGGCCGAATAAGCGCGGGCTGGGAACGCGGGCTTGGTTTCACGGCTCAGCTGTCATATCAGCCAGCGATGACAACGCGATATGGCGACAGGAGCAGCCTTTGGCGCGACTAACCAGGGAAGAGAGCCAGGCGCTGACACGCGAGCGATTGCTGGCGGCCGCCCCGCAAGTCGTGGCGCGTGAAGGCTATGAGGGCGCGTCGATCGACAAGATCGCCGATGCGGCGGGCTATAGCAAAGGCGCTTTCTATTCCAATTTTGCCAGCAAGGATGAATTTTTCCTGGAGCTGCTCGAACGTCATGCCGGGCAGGATGTGGTCGAAATCGCGCAATTGCTGGGCGATGTGTCTATCCCGAATGATATTATCGACCGGGTGACAGAATGGGCGGCGGACAAGGCGTCCGACCCGACCTGGGGCATATTGCCGCTGGAACTGTTCCGTCAGGCCAGACGGGATTCGATCTTCACCGCCCGGCACGCCAACCTGTTTCGCGAACAGTGGCGCGGCGTTGGCGCATTGCTGATGCCGCTGGCCCCGCGCTGGCCCGATGCTGACCACGAACTGCTGGGCGCGATGGTGCTGGAACTGACCTATGGCGCCGCCTCCGCCTTCAATCAGGGTAACGGACCGAGCGTTGGTGATCTGGTCCGTCTGGCGCTGACCTCCATTCACCTGGCTTATGGCGTACCATCCGCTAGCTGAGACTTGAGCAGCGCGTCCAGTCGGGGATAGACGCGGCGGCTGTTACGCTCGAACACCAGATGCCGGTCTGCCTCGCTGAGGTCCAGCGCGTCGATATAGCGTTTGGTGTCGTCATAGGGATGACCGGTATCCGGGTCTGCGCTGCGCACCGCGCCGAACATTTCCGATGCGAACAGGATGTTTTCGACCGGGATAACCCGGAACAGCAGGTCGATGCCGGGCTGGTGATAGACGCAGGTATCGAAGAAGATATTGCCCAGCAGATGCTGACGCGGATCGGGCTTGCCCAGCCGATCGGCAAGGCCCCGAAAGCGGCCCCAATGATAGGGCACAGCCCCGCCACCATGGGGAATGATGAGCCGCAGGTCGGGAAAGTCGCGAAACAGATCCCCTTCCAGACATTGCATGAACGCAGTCGTATCGGCGTTGAGATAATGGGCGCCGGTCGCATGGAAGTTGGGATTACAGCTGCCCGACACATGGACCATGGCGGGAACGTCCAGCTCGACCATTTTCTCGAAAAAGGGATACCAGGCGCGATCGGTCAGCGGCGGACCGCTCCAATGGCCACCCGATGGATCGGGATTGAGGTTGCAGCCCACAAAGCCCAGTTCCAGCACGCACCGTTCCAGTTCGCCAATGGCGTTAGCGATGGATATGTCGGGCGATTGGGGCAATTGGCACACACCGGCAAAATGGCGCGGAAACAGATCGACCACGCGCTTGATCAAGTCGTTGCAATGGCGCGTCCAGATTGCGCTGGTCGCCGCGTCACCTTCATGATGGCCCATGCCGACGGCGCGGGGGGAGAAGAGCGTCATGTCCGCTCCCCTCTCCCGGATCGCCTGCAACTGGTTGATCTCGATCGACTCTATGATCTCATCATCGCTGATCGCGGCATAAGCGGGCGTTCCAAGGCCCTGTCGAAACCTGTCAAGTTGCGTCGTGCGAAACGCGCCATGGCTGTGCGGATCGGTGGTATAGTGGCCGTGACAGTCGATGATCATCAGGCGTCCCACCGCGCCGGAAGGCTGGTGACGCCACGGAAGCGCCAGCCCTTGCTCGACGTTGGCTTTTCGGGGTCGAGACGCAGATTGGGCAGGCGATTAAATGTTTCCTCCAGCGCGATCCGGCCGGCAGCACGGCTGAGATAATGGCCCGAGCAGAAATGCGGACGATAGCCGAACGCGGCGTGGCTTTTGCGTTTGCGATCCATGTCGAAGGCTTCCGCATTGTCCCAGCGGCTTTCATCGCGATTGGCGGAAGCAAGGACGATGGCGACGGATGAACCTTCGGCGATCTTCGTGCCGGCCAGTTCGAAATCCCGATAGGCGACGCGCGGGGTGACGCCGATCGGCGCGATCCAGCGCAGCCCTTCATCATAGGCTTTGAGCGCCCGTCCGGCTGGATCGGATCGCATCATCGCGGTCTGGTTTGCATCGCCCAATATGCCGAAGGTCGCATTGGCCGCGCCATGGCCCGGCTCCTGCAACCCGCCCAGAATGATCACGCGCATGGTGGGCATGATGTCGGCAAAAGCGCGACGCTGGCCGTCCGGCAGGCCGCCATGGATGACGTGCGAGAAGAGCGATTTGTCCGGCGTGGCGCAAGCGGCTTCGTACATCTTGCCCATCACATCGTCGATGTCGGCAATGGCCTGATCGCATCGCGCCCAGATCGCCGGGTCTTGCGCGACGATATTCTGCAAGCCGCCATTGATCGCATGAAACCAGCCTTGCAGCGTGTCGTTGGGGACATGCCCCAGTCCGATCAGGTCGCCGATCAGACGCACGCTGATCGGTTCGAACAGTTCCTGCGTCAGGTCTGCCTCGCCCCGCGCCAGGATCGCGTCGATATAGCGGTTGGCGATGGGGCGGGCCAGATCCTCGACATAAGTGTCCACCCTTGCCTGCTGGACTTCATAGTCGATGCCTGCGCGCAGCGACTGATGCTCCGGGCCGGACATCGACAGGACATTGGGCATACCGAAAACCCGCGCTTCGGGGCGAAGCTCTGAATCCGACGGGCCGAACACCGCGTCATTGGCGCCCACGGTCTGGCAGTCCGCCCAGCGGGTCACGAAATATTCGTGTGACGCCTCGAACAAGGCGACCGGCGCTTCCTTCCGCAGCCGGGCGTAAACCGGATAGGGATCGTTGAACAGATTGTCGCCGGTCAGATCATCATTGGCCATCACCATCACTCCCATTTGTGCCGCCGGGGCAGTTTTGTTGTTGTCCGGGGTGTGCAGACCGGCTTGGGCCGATCGTTGCCCCGCCTGCTAAATTATGGAAATTACGCAGCATATTGCCCAGAACAGGATGTATTCCGGCCCCTGCTTCTGCCATCGCCAGTTCCAACCATTGATCCTGACCACAGCAAATCCAGCGCCCGCCAGGACGAAAACGGCCAGCGCGGCGGACAGATGGGGCATGAAACCGGACACCAACCCAGACATGGCCAGGCCTTCGGCAGCCGCCGTCAGGTAGAGGAACAGCTTGCCCGGTTTGAAGCCCACTTTCTCGAATGTGAGATACGCCAGATTCGCATGGCGCAGTTTGCCGATCAGATGCGGCAGGAACCAGATGCCGCACAATATGCGCAGGATCGTCTGCGGATCATCGAAATTCGTCATGCGCTTCTCCCCTGAACACCGCCATTATCATTGACATACTAATAGGTATCCGAATATCAGTCGGAACGTCAAGTCGCATATCGCGCTGCGAAATCGCGGTTTTCTGTGACGTGGGGGATGAGGAGATCAGAATATGGCAGAAAGCATGAAAGCCGCGCGGCTCCATAAGGTGGGGCAGCCGATGACGATCGATAATGTCGAAAAACCAGTCGCCACCGGAACCGACGTCGTCATCCAGGTGCAGGGATGCGGCATGGTGCCCAATCTCGCCAATGTGCTGGCGAACTGGCAGACATGGTATCCGCAAATGCCCCTGCCGCCGCTGCCCGCCATTTTCGGCCTTGATCCGGTAGGGGTCGTCCATCAGGTCGGCGATCGGGTGGTCGGATACCAGCCGGGCGACCGGGTCTATGTGAATCCCGGCCGTTTTTGCCGCACCTGTCATGCCTGCCTGTCGGGGACACCGCAACATTGCCAATATTGGACGCTCGGCGGCTATTTCGGTTACAATCCCAATAGTCTGGAGATGTTTCGTCTCTATCCCGAAGGCGGCTTTTGCGAATATATGCGGGCGCCGCAGGATGCGCTGGTGCGGTTGCCCGACACTGTTACACTGGGTCAGGCGACGCGCTTTGGCTATCTGGGGACGTCCTATGCGGCGCTCAAAAAATGCGGCTCGCTGACCGGCAAGTCGATCATCATCAACGGGGCGACGGGGACGCTGGGTGTCGGCGCGACATTGTTCGCGCTCGCTTTGGGAATCGGCAAGATTTACGCGGTCGCACGCGGTGACGATCTGCTCGCCCGGCTGAAGCAGTTGGCCCCCGACCGGATCGAAACATTTTCGAACCGCAATGGTTCAACCGCGCAATGGGTCAAGAGCCTGACCAACGGGGTCGGCGTAGACCTGATGCTCGACACGATGGGGGCCAAGGCACCTTTGGAATCGATGAAGGATGCCATGCAGGGGGTCCGGCGCGGCGGCAGGATCGTCAATATCGGAGGCGCAGCGGGCGATCTGCCGGTCGATGTCAAATGGTGGATGGACGAGCAGATGGAATTGATCGGATCGGTCTGGTTCACGGCCGCCGATGGTTTGGAAATGGCTAGCCTGTTTGCCAATAAGGTTGTCGATCTGTCCGTCTTTGAACCCAGAATGTGGCCGCTGGCGGCGATCAATGAAGCAATCAACGGCGCAGCGTCGGGCGACGGCGGCTTCACCAATTATCTGGTGACGCTGTGAATTTGTAGCGGAGCGTCGCAGGTGAATTTGGGTATTAGGAGGTGGCCGGCTGGTCTGCACAGGGATCGGCAACGATTAAATGAATTGTCTGCCAACTTTAACGTGCTCCCCATTTCTCCTCCGGTCATAACTGGAGTCCAAGATTGTCATCGTGCCCTTGCGGGCGAGGTTGCAAAACCCGTCCAGCAGCATCGGTGGGCGTCAGCCCGCCTGTCCCGCTACGCGGTCGTGAATGGTTGTAGTCAAGGCGCCAGCGGCTCAGTACCGAGAGGGCATGGCTCAACGTAAGCGGGGCCTGAGGCTTTCAATTACCCACAAGTGATCGCGAGCGCGATTCCGTTGGCCGCATGAGCGTTGCTCGCCTGGAATCAGGCATGATTCGCGGGAGCTTCGAAATGTACCTTGGGCGCATGTAGTGCGCCTGAGACGATCTGCATCGGATCGGCATGACTTCGATATTGGCCTATGTTTGCAATATCTCGCCTGCCGTTCATGAGCAGGGAATGCCAGTTGAACAGTAGGGCGTCGCTAAGTGGTTCGCGATAGCCGCGAAACAGGTTCGCCATAAGCTCGGCCGCTCCCGCTTCTGCGGCATTGGCGCGCCGATTGTCCGTTTTGATTCCGAGATGCTTTGCAACCGATGACTGCACGCTCGCCCGATCGAGAATCTCACCCTCGATCGCTGAGCTGTCGACAGCTTCCTGAGCCAAGAGTTCGATGGACAAATCCTGACGATCCCCGGTGTCGAGATGGGACAAGACACCGATGAGGACGCCTGCGCCTCTCAGGAACCGGTCCTCGCGACTCTTCAGACGCTGCGCGTCATAAGTGAAGTTGGGCCAGTCGGGTTGCTGCCAGTTCCAACGCATGATCGATAGACTACCTTTCTATCGATCATGATATTACCAAATTTGATTTATAAAAGCTCTTTTTATCGCTCAGTTTTGAGCGCGTCAGTCGCGCTGCAGTTCGCTCGGGCAAGTGGGTCATGCATCCCGTTTTGCGTCGTTGGGCGATACATAAGCCGAGCAATCCATGCGTTCGGTCTCAAAGGGCGTCACTAGGGTTTCAAGAGGGTCCTTGAGGTTTCCCCTCTCCAGAATCCTGCTATCTTCATCCTGTCCGGCGCAAATTTTGTCAGAAAAATGCATCATGAATCTGACAAATAAGCTTTGCAATCTGTCAGACCGCGATGACGTCCTCGCAACCGTCGAAGCGCTCCAGCGCTCGTCGAACCAACCGGCCGCATGATCATCACGCACGGCATTGCTCTGTCGATATCACCCACACCGCGCCTTGCTCTCCGGACCGCGCGAAGCGCAAAGAGTGCGTCGACGAAGCTCCTTTGGGAGTGGTCGCCACGTTCACCTTGTCATGCGCAGCCATTAGGTTTTTCTGCTGCACGATTTTTAGGTTATCAGGTTCAGCGGGTGCGATGATCCCCCTCAGTTGGCCGAAATATGTAGCCATATTTCGGCCAATCCAATGCCCAGACAGATACGATCCGTCCTGCGCGGCGACAACTACGATGGCCGGTTGAGCGGCGACTATGATGGCCGGTAGGATCGGTTGTCTGGTCTGATCGTAGGGAGGGGCGCAGCCCCGACCGGAGAGCGGACCAGACAACCGGTGGCGATCTTTTTCCCCTTCTTTCGGGGGGCAGATCGGGGCTGTGGCGGGCGGTGGTATCGGAACACTCATCGAACAACGAGCGATGGGTTTGCGATGCCGGGCCACCACATTTCCGATCAGCAGGTATTTCTCTTCATGACCCATCGTCGCCAACACACCCAGGCCGTCGCGGCTGCCAAGGCCGGTATCAGCGAACGCAGCGCACGCCGGATCGAGAACGATCCGCAGCTTCCGTCCCAGAAGAAGAAGGAGCGCCACTGGCGCACCCGCGCCGATCCGCTCGAGCCATTCTGGCCACGTATAGAGGAGTTGCTCCAGATCGACGGTATCATTGCCGTCACGGTCTTCGAGACGCTCCAGGACGAGTTCGGCGAGGATGCTGTTCCCGATGCGATACGACGAACACTGGAACGCCGGATCGCCCGCTGGCGGGCACTGCACGGCGGCGAGAAGGAGATCTTCTTCCCGCAGCATCATGAGCCCGGTCGGCAGGGCCTGTCGGATTTCACGGTATGCGACAGTCTCAAGGTCACTGTTGCCGGCGAGACCCTGGCCTATCGCCTCTACCACTTCCGCTTGGCGGCGAGTGGCTGGGAGCATGCGGCTGTCGTGCTGGGCGGGGAGAGCTTTGCCGCCCTTTCGGAGCACCTGCAGGATGCGTTGTGGAAGCTGGGCGGTGCGCCGGCCGAACACCGCAGCGATTCCCTGTCAGCCGCCTACAAAAACCTCAACGCCGATGCGCAGCGGGATTTCACCCGAAGCTATGACGAGCTGTGTCGTCATTACGGCATGCTTGCTACCCGCAACAACCGCGGCGAGGCGCACGAGAACGGATCGATCGAAGGTCCCCATGCCCATCTCAAGCGACGGCTCGATCAGGCCTTACGCCGGCGGGGCAGCCGCGATTTCGTCAGCATCGAGGCCTGGCGCGAGTTCGTTGAGGCGCAGGTCGCCAGACAGAACCGGCGACATGCTGCGCGCATCGATGCAGAACGCAGGGTACTCAAGGCGCTGCCCGCAAGGCGAACCACCGATTTCGCCATGGTCACCGTCGATGTCACCCGCAACGGCACCGTCGCCATCGATCGGGTTACCTATTCGGTGCCTTCCCGCCTCGTCGGACGGCGCCTCAACGCGCATCTCTTTGACGATCGCATCGAGCTCTTCCTCGGTCCGGACAGGGTAATGTCCACGCCGCGTGTGCGGATCAGTCATCCCCACCGGGGGCATAGCATCGATTTCCGGCACATGATCGGTAACCTGCGCCGCAAGCCCGGTGCACTGCGCAACCTCGTCTACCGCGAAGCCCTCTTCCCCGATCACGCCTACCGGCGGGCCTGGCAAGCCTTCGATGCCCAACTCGATGGACGGCAGGCCTGCCGCGATGCCGTCGCGCTGCTCGATATCGCCGCCAGGGGCGACTGTGTCGACGTGCTGGCCCGGCGGATCGATGAGGCTCTCGACAGCGGGCGCTTGCCCGATGTCGATGCGCTCAGGGACGAGTTCCTGCCAACCGCAAGATCGCAGCGCGATGTCGCTATCCCGCCACCCGATCTGCACAGCTACAACAGCCTGATCGCCAGCGGGGAGGTGCACTGATGACCCGCACCAAGGATCAGGCCGCCGCCGTACTGCCTACCCTGCTGAAGGCCTTGCGCCTGCCGAGCATCAACCGCAACTGGAAGCACCTCACCGACACCGCCGATCGCGATGGCTGGCCGGCCGCCAACCTGCTGGCCTCGCTTCTCGAGATCGAGATGGCTGATCGCTCCTCCCGGCGCATCCAGCGCCATCGCGACCAGTCCGGCTTGCCCGCAGGCAAGACCTTCGCCACCTTCGATTTCGACGCCGCCCCCGGCATCCGCAAACCGCACCTCTTGTCCCTCGCCGCCGGTGACGACTGGATCGAGAACGGCGGCAACCTGCTGCTGTTCGGCCAGAGCGGGACCGGCAAGACGCACGCAGTTGCCGCCATTGGCCATGCCCTCATCGACACGGGGCGGCGCGTCCTGTTCTGCTCCACCACCGACATGGTCCAGAAGCTCCAGTCCGCGCGCCGCGACCTCAGCTTGCCCGCCATGCTCGACAAGCTCGACAAGTTCGATCTCATCGTGCTCGACGATCTGTCCTACGTCCGCAAGGACCAGGTCGAAACCAGCGCCTTGTTCGAGCTCATCGCCCACCGCTACGAACGCCACTCGCTCGCCATTACCGCCAACCAGCCATTTTCGGCATGGGACAACGTCTTCCCTGATCCCGCCATGGCTGTCGCCGCGATCGACCGCCTCGTGCACCACTCGACCATCATCGAGATGAACGGCGAAAGCTACCGCAAGCGTTCCGCCGTCGCCCGCATCAACGCCGGCGATTACGACCCGCCCAATGGCGCCCCGGACCGGCCATCATAATTGTCGCTGGCTTCGCGCTCGGGAGCACCCTTGCTGAGGCAACGGGTAATTGTCGCCAGCGGCAATTACATGCCAACCATCCCATGCGCTTCAAACCCTCGCTTCCGGCCAGCGCCAGCGACAATTACCCAGCGTCGTAATTGTCGCTCGACGGTTGCTCCTCGCAACAGCAAATGGTAGCCAGAATTCACCAACCGGCGCGGCCACCTATCGGCCATCAAAATTGACGCCGACCGGACTCCGTAATCGTCGCGCTACACCCGCTGAAACGCTAAGGATCAGCTGTTGACGGTGGCGATTAGAGAACCCCGTGGACACGGCCCATGCTGGGCGGCGGGCTGATCGAGAGGACTGTTCAAGCATAAATTCTCCACTTGCAGGGGAAGATTCATGCTTACTGTCCCCGCAAAATCCTAATGATGTCACCGACCAGCGGCATCGGGTCGCGCCAGTCCCACACATAATAGCCGGTGCGCGGATGGAGATACTCCACCGCAAAGGCGATGCTCTCCCGCAGACGGCTCGGTGGCCTCTGCCCCGGCACGGACACGGCAGCGGGTGCGCGCAATATCTGTACGAGCCGCTTGGCATCCGGGATCGCGTAGCGGGCGCGGCGATTGCTATAGAGAGGCGGCGCGGCATCGCCAGCTTCGGGCACCGCCGCGCGATACTGTTCCCAGGCGAATTGCGCCCCCGCCTGGCTGGCCAGCGGCAAACTGCCCCAAAAGCGACCGTTGATCTCCATTAGCCAGTAAGTACCCGTCGCAGGATCATGGCGATATTCCACCATCGCTGGCCCTTCCCAACCGATATAACGCAGCAGTGCCTCGGACTTCGCCATCTGTGCGCGATGGTCCGACAGGGGAACGGTTGCGCACAGGGTGGACACGCCGCCGCTCGCGGGAAATTCGCGCAGTCGGCGATGCTGGAAGCGCAGCCGAGCCTCCCCGCCCGCCATCATCAGCATCTGCCCGAAGCCGTAACCGCCGCACCAGCCCTGCACTAGCGGCCACACCGCCAGCGCATCATAGGGTACCAGCTTCGCCAGCAGGTCGGTGGCGTCGGTCGCGTAGGCAATCTTCTCGAACGGCAGGCCCGCCGCATCGAGCGCGGCCCACATCGCGGGCGGATCGCTCCATTTCAGGATGGCAGGATAGGGCAGAGTCGCGGCCTTCGCGGCGAAATCCTCACCCGTCAGCGGCTGCCAGCTTGGCGGGCCGGCGATCCCCACAGCTGCAGCCGCTTCCAGCGTGCGCGTCTTATCGAGCACCACCGCCAGCCGGTCGGCGCGCGGGGTCAGGATGCGGCAGCCTTCGATAACCTCCGGCAGATCAGCGAGCGCGATCAGATCGCCCTCGCTGATCGCCAGCAGCACCGCCGCGCCCGTTTCTCGAATCACCTTGGGCAACCAGTCGGCCAGATCGCGCGCCCTAGGCCGCACGACGAAGCGCGCGGTGTGTCGCGAATAGCGCCCGATCGCCTTTACGCTCCTGCCGATGGCGACAACCGGCACGCCAAGGCGGCCAAGCTCGCGCACGACCGTAAGCCCGATGGCGCTGTCCACGCCCAGAACGATGGCAACGGGCAAGGTCATGCGAACTGCAGCGCATTTTCATAGCGGATTGCCGCCCACGCCAGCTGAACCATGCGTGGGTCCGTGCGGACCCGGCTGGGCGCGAGCCGGTCATGCGACAGCATCTCGAAACTATGGGTCGCCACGACGAAGCTATGCTGCCCTTGACTGGCCGCGAACCGCAGGCCTGCGGCCGCCTCCGCCTCGATCAGCGCATTCTGCGCCCTTCCGGTCAGCAACGTCAGACCCTCTAGCGCGAAATCGCCTATATGCCGTCCTAGGCATCCGTCTACGGGCGAGTCGGAAAACCATTCCAGCCGTTCGGTGTGGAAATGCACCTGTACCCCATGCCCACGCGCCATGATCGGCTCGAGCATCCGCGTCACACGATCGGGGCCACGGACGACGCCGGGCATGGGATCGAAGAACATGCTCGTGATCCCGCGCGCTTCCATCCTTTTCATCAGCCAGCCGACTCCATGCTCGCCGGTGACGGACAGCCGCAAATTCTTGTCCGCCGTGATTTCCGTTGCCAGCCGGCTGGCGGGCAATGCCGTGTCGATCGTAGTGGGCGCGCGCGTCATCCGCCGGGCATAGCATCATAGCCTTACCAATTGTTAGCCAATACCAAGGCGCACTGATGTTGAATCACGTTCGGGTGTGCATCGACAAATTCGATAGCCGGTCTGTCCGTCGTCAGAACATTTGGTGCAACTCGCGGCGTAAATTAGCGGAGTGCGGGCCTCGTCAGGGGTTGATGTTTAGGCGGCGAGCTTACGGTGCTGCAAGCGCCGATGCTCGAGGGTCTGTCGCTTGATCTGCGTGTTTCGGAAAATCCCGGACAGATATTTCACTAAATCGCGGACAGGGGGCCTTCAGCGACGATTTTTTCAAGGAGGGTTTGGACTTCATCTTCGTTCCTTCGTCATTAAGACGAAGCCCCAACCCTCCTTAATTCACAACCTCAAATCTGTGCCATTGGTGCTGACGGTGGACAACCTATGAGAATCGGCACGCGGCTTTTACGATCAAGCAATCATTCCTAAGCGTCGTTAACTATCCTCTAACGCTTGCGATGCCATTATATGGCAATGCTAAAAATCGCACCGGGGTGAACATGAGCAGCATCTCCATCAACGACCTCTTGGCTATGCGAAGCGCCATCCTCGACAGGAATGCGGCGCTTCGAAATGTAGCAAGCAGCGCGGGTTCTGTTGGTAGCCCCGGGGGTGCGGGAGCAAAATTCGAAGCAGCGATGGATACCGTGCTTGGAAAGGCGGACGGTGCAGACTCGCTTGCAGGCCCTGGCTCAAACCAAAGGATTTTGGGGACTGAACGCACGGAACCAGGCGGCTTTACCTCTACACTGCAAACACAGCTTCAAAAGATTAATGACATCAACGCTCGCGCCGGCCAGTTGACAGTCGCCTATGAGCGCGGCGAAGAGGTCGATATTGCAAAGGTCATGCTCGCGCGGCAGGAGTCGTCGATCGCCTTCGAAGCGACGCTGCAGGTTCGCAATAGGTTGCTTTCCGCGTATAAGGACATCATGAGCATGCCGGTCTAGCGCAAGCTGTCGACCGTATCATTGTAAGCAAGTCAAGCACCGGATCAGCTATGATGGTTCAGCTCGGCATCGAAGGGTATTATGTTATGAGAAGATCGAGGGCGCTTATCGCGGCCATGTTTCTGTTATCCCTAGCCGTAACGGCTTGTGGCAGCAGCGAAAAAACGTCGGACATCTCCGAGGATCAGATGAACCATTATGCCGGCATAGCGGAGCACGATCACCCGACGAACTCTACAAACGCGACAGCGCACTCGCCTACGCCAAATCCAGCGAAGAAGCAGTAGCGGCCACAGACCGATCAGGAGCCTTTCGGCTTGCGACCGCTATTGTGCATGCTGACGATTTTCCAGCTATTTCCCACGCGCGTTAAGACGCTGGTCGCGACGCCAATACGCTCGGCAACGGCTCCGTTCTTGGGTTCGATCCGATAGCGGTAGGTCTCAGTAGCGAGTGCAACCGGTCCCTCAAAGCGAACGCTGACCTTGTAGTCAGAAAATGTGAACGACTTGAACGCCGCCAGCTCTGGCGCAAGATGATGGGCAAGGTATGTTGTGTAGGTTCCCTCGTAGCCACCCGTTTCGAATATCTGCGAGTCGACCGCGAAGAGATCCTCGGTACCCTTTGCGTCGAGCTTCTTGATCGCCGCCTTGTACTGTGACAGCACCGCCTCCACGGCCCCTGTATCCGCGACTCGCTCAGGCTGCGCGGTGACTGCGATCGGCATGGCCAACGCTGTGGCTACTGCTACTCTCAATACCAAAATCATGTTTCCCCCTTTGATACCGCAAGATGGTTGAGGCCACCATTCATAAGGTGCCCTCAGGAATTCTTGTACCGATATCGCTAGTATTATCAAACCAAGCAAATCCTGCTACCTGAACAAGAGAGGTAAGAGAGGTGGCCGGGTTTGTCTGAACAGGGATCGGCAATGGTTAAGTGGATCGTCTGCCGGGTTCCTTGCCTTGCCAATACGGGGCGTCATGCAGGGAGGGCGTAGCCCGATCGGAGTGACGCCCCGTATCGGTTGCCAAATTCATGCTGCCATCATTACCGGCAGGTTGTCAAAATACGCCTGATCCGGCGTCCTGGCGGCGAGGCTCGAATGTGGCCTCCTTCCATTGTAAAAGTTCAGATAACGACCGATCGACGCGCGGGCTTCGCTGACCCGCCGTAGGCCCGGAGGTAAACCTCCTCATATTTGACTGAGCGCCACAGGCGCTCGACAACGACATTGTCGCGCCACGCGCCCCTGCCGTCCATGCTTATGGCGATTTTTTCTCGGAGCAGCACGCTGGTGAAGGCCATGCTCGTGAATTGGCTGCCCTGATCTGTATTGAAAATCTCCGGTTTGCCGAAGCGCGCCAGTGCTTCTTCCAGAGCCTCAACACAAAAATCGGCTTCCATCGTGATCGACACCCGCCAGGCCAGAACGTTGCGGCTGAACCAGTCCACGATGGCAACGAGATATACAAAGCCCCTCGCCATCGGAATGTAACTGATGTCGGTCGCCAAGACTTGGTTGGGACGCACGATCGCCAGCTTGCGCAGCAAATAGGGATAGATCTTGTGCCCCAGCGCGGGCTTCGATGTGCTCGGGCGGCGGTAGATCGCCTCAATCGCCATCGTCTTCATCAGCGTGCCAACATGCTGGCGGCCGATCTTGAAGCCCTCCTGCCGGAGCAGGTCGCGCAGCATCCGGCTCCCGGCGAATGGAAACTCCAGGTGCAGTTCGTCGATCCGCCGCATGATGGCGAGATCGGCAGGCGGCACCGGTCTGGGCAGATAATAAATGCTGCCCCGGCTGATCCCAAGCTCCCGGGCTTGCCGCGCCAACGGCAGTGCGTGCGAACGGTCGATCATCGTTTTGCGCTCGGCAACAGTCCCGCCTTCCCGAGCGCCCCTGACAAAAAATCGTTCACCAACGTCAGTTCACCGATTTTGGCGTGCAGCGTCTTTACGTCGATCACTGGCTCGGCAGCCTCGCTCCGCGTCTCGCTCCCGAATACACCGGCAGCCCCTTCCAGAAGCTGCCCGCGCCATTGCGTGATCTGGTTCGGATGCACGTCAAACTGCTGCGCCAGCTCCGCCAGCGTCTTCTCGCCCTTCACGGCGGCCAATGCCACCTTCGCTTTGAATGCCGGGCTGTGATTCCGGCGTGGTCGTTTGCTCATCTCTACTCCAGTCACGCGGCCATCCTGGCCGCCGGCAGGCAGAAAATCCACTTATCCCGATGTGCAGTTTTGCCAGGCCACCTCTGATCAGTCAAAGGCGCGTCCTCGGTGAAGACGCGCCCTCGGCCGTCCCTGTTCAGAAAACGACCGCTTTATGCGCACAGACGGACCCGTTCAGAATGCCAAGTGGTATAATCCGCCGTGCATGAAGGTTCCGCCAAGGAACCCCTGGATGGAGATAGCGAGCGTCATCAGGCCAAGCACCACCCAGTACAACGTCCGCGACCGCTCGGGAACCTTACCGTGGCGCGCTGCCATCCAAGCCAGCGCGACGCCGAAGACCGCGATCAACGTCCCGAGCCAGCGATGCGTCATCAGGATCGGGTTGCGGTCGGTCAGGTAGAACCCGCCCGCGAACCAGCCCAGGAACGCCGCCGCGATTGCTCCCAGCGCTCCGACGACCAACATTATATGTGCGACATGCCGATAGTCCCGGTTGCGGCGCCACAACCCGAACAGCTCCACCCCGAACGCACCGATGAACAGTGCGATGGGAAAATGAATGACCATGGTGTGCAGCCGGCCCAGCCAGCTCACAAGCCGTTCACCGAAACTCTTGTTCTTGTTGGCGGTCTCCTCGTGCATGCCGCCCATGTCCATGTCGTCGCCGGCGATGTCGCGGCCGCCCATGTTCATGTCCACGGTCGACATAGAGCCCATGCCCATGTGGCCGTCGCCAGCGTCTGCTCCATCCTTTTTCTGAGTCTCGACTGCGCTGTTAGCACCTGGCCCGGCCCCGAGCGCATCGTGATCTTCATGCGCCGCTGCCGATGTGCTTACTGACATTGCAACCGCAAGGAGCAAAGCGAAGGCTCCGCTTCGTTTACCGCGCATCACCCAACCCCTTGTTTCGTGTTCATCAATGCCCGTTTGCCTCACCCGGCCAAATCCTTTCGTGAAACCCATCGCCCGCTCTTCAAGACGAACTGGGCCGTGGAGCTACACCAGCTGCGGCGACCGCATCTGCCGCCCCAGCCTGAAAAAACCGCCGATCAGCTGCCGTGGCGGGCGAACAGGCGGCGCCCCCCGGGGCCGAAGGCGACCACGTCATAGGCCTGTGCNGTAATTGTCGCTCGACGGTTGCTCCTCGCAACAGCAAATGGTAGCCAGAATTCACCAACCGGCGCGGCCACCTATCGGCCATCAAAATTGACGCCGACCGGACTCCGTAATCGTCGCGCTACACGTCCGTCGATTTATGTCCAGCGTCCGAATGATCTTGGATTTTATGCCATGAATATACCATGAGCTTATCTCGGTCATAAAAATTGAGGCTATTGCTCGACGCATGGAAGCTCGTCGCGCGCGCATGGTCTAGAATTGGCTGGCGCTCGACCCGGGCCTGAGCCGAGCATCCAGGCACATCCAGCCTTTTCCACGAATACAGATCGTGCTAATAATGCTCTCGGCGAATTCGCAAGTCTATGATTTGATTGCGAAATCAATCGCTTAGGTCGCCCGGCCGAAAGCTCTTCTGAGTCCGTAGATGTTCATATGCGTCCGGCCTCGTCCAGAGCCGTGCTTGCGACTTGAAGCGGCATGACCTCAATGCCCTTCCGCAATGGATAGCTCTCAGTCCCCGGATAGATGACAATTCGCTGCTGAGGATTCAAATCTGCGCAGGCTTGGTGGAAGCCCCGCTCCAAAGTCGGTGCCAAGCTCCGTTTGACCTCGATCGCCCAGAGCGCCCCCCCCGGCAGGGTCAGCAGCAGATCGATCTCGGCGCCGGCCGCAGTGCGGTAGAAATTCGCCTGCGTCCCTTCTGGCGCGGCTGCGATCATCGTCTCGAGAACAAACCCTTCCCAACTTGCGCCGGCTACCGGATGACCAAGCACGTCTTCCAATGTGGCTAGGCCAAGCAGCGTGTGGACGAGACCGCTGTCGCGCACATAAACGCGCGGAGACTTGACCAGTCGCTTACCGGCGTTGGCGTGCCACGGCTCTAGCCTTCGGACCAGCAGCAGATCGACGAGCAGATCCAGATACGCGGCGACGGTCTTGCCGTCGACGCCGAGCGAACGCGCGAACTCGGCGGCATTGAGCAGACCAGACTGGTGATGCGCCAGCATGGTCCAGAAGCGTCGGAGTGTCTCGGCAGCAATGCGCGGCCCCAGCATCGGTACGTCGCGCTCAAGATAGGTGCGGACGAAATCCTGGCGCCAGCGCTGGCTGAGACGATCGTCGGCCGCAAGGAAGCTGTCCGGAAAACCACCACGGTTCCACAGGCTGGACAAATCTTCGGCCGGAACCTCCAATCCATCGATCGGCCCCATTTCGAGATAGCTGATACGCCCAGCCAAGCTTTCCCCGGATTGGCGGAGCAGATCCAGCGAGGCTGATCCGAGGAGCAGGAAGCGGCCGGCCCGGCGTCCTTTGCGCCTGCCCTCGTCGATGAGGCCGCGCAGGATCTGGAACAAGCCGGGGAGACGGTGAACCTCATCGAGGATGACGAGCTTGTCCTCATGGCCTGCGAGATAGAGTTCGGGGTCTGCCATCCGCGCCCGATCCGCATCGGATTCGAGGTCGAGATAGAGCGATGGTCGCTGCTCGCCGATCACGCGCGCCAGGGTAGTTTTGCCGACCTGCCGCGGACCCAGAAGGGCAACGGCGGGTGTGGTGTCCAATCGCTCGGTTAATTGGGCAGCGATTCTGCGTTCGATCATCCTTGCATTTATGGATTGAAATTCCAGTTTTGCAAGGTTATTCTGCGTCCCTTGGATACCCGCGCAAGATCCACATTATTCGATCGTGTACTCTGGCATGACCTGCTTCGCTTGCTATTGTTAGGTTTCCGCTTATTTGAACATGGTCACCCGGTTCTTGACGCTCGGACGCTCCTGCATTGCTTTGTACCATGAGGACAGCGTGTAGCACTCGGTCGGAACTTCAACATCCAGATGATCGACGAAAATGAGCCCGCCGAGCACGGCCATGTCTGCCATCGAGAAAAAATCTCCGGCTACGAACGGCTGCTGCCTCAGTATGCTATCGAAATACCGCATCCCGGCAAAAGCCTTGTCTCGCTGGTAGATGCCCCACTCCCAGTTCTGGTACTTTTCGACCTGGGGCCCGAGCCCAGGTGTCGCATGGTGGAAATAAATGCTGATGGCCTCGATGAACTCCATCTCGGCGCGCTTGGTCATCATGTGGATGACGCCCTGCTCTTTCGGCGTCGTGCCGGTCAGGGTCGGCATTCCGTCAAGAACGTCCAGGTACCGGGTTATAGCCACGCATTCGGAGATGAAGGTTCCATCCTCAAGCCCAAGGACCGGTACGGTGCCGGAGTAATTCTTGTCTCGGAACGTAGCGGTCTTATGCTCACCCTTCAGAAGATCGATCGGCACGAATTCGATGCGCGGCTCCAGGCTTTTTTCAGCAATGGCGATACGTACGCGCGCGGGAAATGGCCCCAAAGCAGTATCATAGATCTTCATCATGCCTCATTCCCGATTGCCTGCCAGTTGGTAGGGGGCTATCCCATCCAGAAGCGCCAGGTCAATGCCTATCTGCCACTAGGCAGACATGCCGATTGAGGTTTGAATATGACTGCTACCACTCAGGAGCTCATTTTGGCCGCAGCGCGCCGTGCGGCGCAGGCGCATGGCTATGCCGGCCTGAACTTCCGAGACCTCGCGAAGGAGGTCGGGATCAAGGCGGCGAGCATCTATTACCATTTTCCTGGTAAGGCAGATCTCGGCGCTGCCGTGGCAAGGCGATATCGCGAGGATGCGACAGCGTTCCTGGCTGCACTGTCAGATAAGATTGCGGATCCGATCGAACGGCTCCGCCATTATCCAACGATATTCCAGGCCGCGCTTCAGGACGAATGTCGAATGTGTCTGGCCAGCTTCATGGCAGCTGAGTTCGACAGCCTGCCGGATATTGTGAAGCTGGAGATAACCGCGTTCTCCGACGCCAACATTGCCTGGATTGACGAGCAGCTTACTGAGGCATGCGTCTACGGCGTCGCGATGGACGAAGGACGAGCCCGTGCTATCTTCGCTGCCATTACCGGTGCCCAGCTCATGGCAAGAGGGCGATCCGACATCTCTCTCTATGACACCATCATCCGGAGTTACCGCGCGTCAGGACTGCTTCCGTAAAGAGCACAGGCAGGAACGTCAAAAAGCTGCCTGGCTCAACCCGTGCTGGTGGAAACCAGGGGTCACGTCAGAATTCACCGCCGGCGCGATCACTACGGTGCCGGAGTTCAACCCGCTACATCAATGCGGCGCCTTATATTACACTTCGGCGGGCTGCGCTGGCCACATCACCGCCAAACGAGATCAGCGGTGAAACGACACGCTCTGCTCAACCGGCGCTCTGTCGATCCGATATCTGTTGGCGGCATGCGACGGGTCCGGGTAGCCGAATGAAATACCGAACAGCAACTTAAGCGTTGGACCGATGCCGAGCACTTCACGGATGGTGTCCGCGTAAAAACCAAGCGTCGTCTGCGGAACGCCGCCAAGACCATGCGCTGCCAACGAGAGCAGAAACGTCTGGCCATACATGCCAACGTCGCCCGCGACCCTCACGCAATCCCCCGTAACGGGCATGAATAGCATTGCGACATGTGGCGCATCGAAAAACTTCAAGTTGCGCTCTGATGCGCTACGCCGTTCGTCAAAAGCGGCGCGCGCTACGCCGATCGCCTGGTGATAGGCGGCGCCCTGCGCCTTGGAGCGCTCGCTGTAGACGCCATGATAATCGCCAAGCGAGAAGCTGAAATCGGGCGTCACCTTTCCTGAACCATTGGCGGCAAGAATTGCATCGCTGAGCTGATTCCGGACCACGCCGGACGCGATGTGAACTTCCCACGGCTGGGTATTGCAGTTGGAGGAAGCAAGTCGCGCGTCTTCAAGCACGGCACGGATCACCGGCTCGGGCACAGGATCAGGCAGAAAACTTCGCACGGAGTGGCGCGCACGCACCACTTCATGGAAGGACTTGTCTTCAGACACGTTCAACTCTCCATCGACAAAAGCGAGACCACGCACATCGGATTGTCATCCCCTACTTGATGTCTTGCACACCATTCAGTACCCTGCGCCCGGATTGATTTGGCTAATCGGGCTGCAAGCGGGACCAGGATTGCGTGAGCGGGAAGTCGTAGCGCCTTCATAGTAGCGGCGAAGACGGGGAACTGGGCTCACCGGGACCCGACGGAGCGAAGGGAGGCGTCATGTGTAGAGAACCGTTGACCTGAAACATGGGAGGGGACTCTGAACCCCACAAACCTGTCTACGAACCGACAACGGATAGCCAATCTGGCGAGAAGCAAACGGGGAGTGGCGGTGTGCTCGCTCCACCATGTCATCGATCTGGACTGGATGAAGGAGGCCTACCGGCTGACCCGCAAGGATGGTGCCCCCGGCATCGACGGCGTCACGGCGGCGGACTATGAGGTTAACCTGGAGGCCAGACTTCTGGACCTTCTGGAGCGCATCAAGTCCGGCCGTTATCGTGCGCCGCCGGTCCGACGGACCTACATACCCAAGGCGGATGGGTCGCAAAGGATGCTCGGCATTCCGACCTTCGAGGACAAGCGATGATGCGCCAGAGCTTCGGCGGATATTCGATCCCCAATCGATTCGATCAATCTGAAATCGAATCTGAGCGTCCGTCAAAGCACCGATTTTTTGCCTCTTCAGCGCATGAGCTGGAAGCATTTTCTGATCTCCTGCACGAACAGGCTCGGTTGCTCGAAGGCCGCGAAATGCCCCCCGCGGTCGACCTCGTTCCAATAAATGAGTTGCCGCATGCATCGATCGGCCCAACTTTTGGGAGCACGATAAATGTCCTTGGGAAAGATGCTGCAACCGGTGGGAAGGTCGAGTTCGGTGGCCCCGAAGGCACCGTGAAAACTCTCCCAATAGAGCCGAGCCGACGAGGTCCCCGTGTTCGGCAACCAGTACAGCATGATATTGTCGAGCATCTCATCGTGGGACAGCGCGTTCTCCGGCGCGCCATCGCAATCGGCCCATTCCTTGAATTTTTCGTAGATCCACGCAGCCTGCCCGACCGGAGAATCCGCCAGCCCATAGCCGAGCGTCTGCGGGCGGCTCGCATGCTGCGTCGAGTAGCCCGATCCCCAGCGCTGATAATATGCCAGGGCGGTCATCATCTCGGCCTCGGCAGGATCGAGATTCCCGTCAATCTGCGCCGGCATGACGAAGAGGAGATTGAGGTGGATGGCCGCGAGCCCCTCGGGCCGCTGCGCGCCCATCGCGGTGGTGATCGCCGCGCCCCAGTCGCCGCCCTGCGCGACATAACGGCTATAGCCGAGCCGGCCCATAAGAACATGCCATGCCCGCGCGATGCGCTGCACGGTCCAACCCGTTTCGCGCGGCTTGCCCGAAAAGCCGTAGCCGGGAAGGGACGGAATGACGAGATGGAAGGCATCGGCAGCGCTTCCGCCATGCGCCGTCGGGTCACTCAAAGGGCCGATGCATTTCAGGAACTCGATCACCGAGCCAGGCCAGCCATGCGACAGGATCAGAGGCAACGCGTCGGGATGGGGCGACCGAATGTGCAGAAAATGAATATCGACGCCATCGATCCGCGTGCGGTACTGCCCCAGGCCGTTGAGGATCCGCTCGCAGCGTCGCCAGTCATAAGGGCCGCGCCAGTGGTCGACCAAGGCCCAGACCTTGGCAAGGGGTGCGCCCTGGGACCAATCGTCGACGAGTTCCTGATCGGGCCAGCGGATGGTCTCCAGACGACGGCGGAGATCCTCGAGCTGGCTCTCTGGCACGTCCAGTATGAAGGGTTCGACCTGTTCGGAATTGGCGGTCGCGGACATGTGCTTTTCCCTTACAGGGCAGCGGCAGCGCGGTTGCGCGCCGGGCTTTTGAGCGCTGCTTCGCCCGGCGCCGCTGCAACGAGACTCGCGGCCATTCGAACGGCGGCGAGGGCAAAGGCGATGCTGACGAGCGTAGCCAGCACGACGAGCGTCGGCGAGGGCGTGTCGAGATGCAGCGCGATGATCACCGGCGCGCCGGCACCGAAATTGGCAAGATAGAAGGTCATCGGGAAGATCGCGAATAGACCGAGAAGTGCCACCGGGTGTCTGCTGCGCCGCCGCAGTTCGGCGGCGGCGACCGCGAAGCATGTCACCTGGCATGCCTCCAATATGCCGATGATGATCGGATAGTTGAAAATGCGAAGGACATGCGGCCCCCAATATTCATAGGCCCCGCCGTTGATCCCGACCATCTCGAAGGTGCAGGACATCGCAAGCTCGACTCCGGCCCAGGCAAACAGGCCGTTGCGGGTCAGCGTCCCTGCGTGGATCTGACGCGCGATGAGCATCGCAGCACTCCCGTAGAGCACCGCATAGCCGCTATGCGTCCAGTTCGGCTGCGGAATGCCGAACGCCGAGAAATGCGACCACATGCCCGGCGCATAGAACCACAGCATCAGGCCTTCGTCATAAAGCGGCTCCGCAAAAGCGCCGACCATGGCCGCGAGAATGACTAGCATATAGAAGGGTGTCCGTTCCCTAATCCCGAGCCGCACGGCCGCCGCCAGGGTGACGAACGTCAGCCCCCAGCTTCCCCACGTCAGGACTGCCTGCGTCACAAGATTGAGCGGATGATCGACCGGCGGGTTCATGACGTTCTCCTGGCTGTACGTATCGCCCTAGGCCTTCAGGCCCTTCGCGATGAATTTCCTCAGCTTCGCGCCATAGGGCGGGCGCAGGCCGGCAATCTTCGCCACATCGAACCTCGACTGGCGGAATATGGATCGCGCGTTGCTGAATTCGCGGAAGCCCTCGGCGCCATGATAGACGCCAAAGCCCGAATCGCCGACGCCGCCGAACGGCAGTTCCTCGACCGTCACATGGAAAACGACGTCGTTGAGGGTGACGCCACCCGACACCGTGCGTGAGAGGACCGCTCGTGTCTCCTGATCGTCACGTCCGAAGAAATAGAGGCCGAGCGGCCTGGGCCGGGCATTGACGAACGCAATCGCCTCGTCGAGCGAACGATAGGACACCACGGGCAGCACCGGCCCGAAAATCTCGTCGGTCATCACGGCCGCATCGGGTGGACAATCCTGCAGGATCGTGAACGGCAACCGCCCGTCATTGCTGCGGGTGCCAACCTCGGTCACGCGGGCGCCGCGTTGGCGCGCTTCCTCGACATAGCGGCCGAGGCGGTCGCGATTGCGGTCCCCCAACACCGCTGCATAATCGGCGTTGGTGGCGAGATTTGGGTAGAGCGTGTTGGCGGAAGCGACCAGATCAGCAACGATCCGCTCCTCCTGCGCCTGCGGAACCAGAAGATAGTCGGGCGCCAGACAGATCTGACCGGCGTTGAGCAGTTTGCCGGTGACGATACGGTCGGCCATCAAGGCATGATCGGGGTTCGTCCCCACGATCACCGGCGACTTGCCGCCCAGTTCGAGGGTCAGGGGCACGAGATTGTCGGCGGCGGCACGCATGACATGGCGGCCGACTGCGGTCGAGCCAGTGAAGATGATATGGTCGAAGGGCAACGCCGAAAAAGCGGCCGCCATGTCGGCGCCGCCCGTGACCACGGCGGCTTCTTCGAGATCAAAACCAGCCTCAAAAGCCTTTTTCAGCGCTTCCGACGTGGCAGGCGTGTGCTCGGACGGCTTGATCATCACGCGGTTGCCGGCGGCGAGAACGCCTGCCAGCGGCGTGAAGGTGAGATAGATGGGAAAATTCCACGGAGACAGCAGCCCGACCACGCCCTTGGGCTGATATTCGATCCAGGCCGTTGCGCCGAAGAGGCGCAGCGCAAGATCGACCGGACGGCGCTCCGGCTTCATCCAGCGATCGACATGCTTGAGCGCGTGGCGCAGCGTCTGGATCGATGCGACCAGGTCATAGAGCTGCGACTGCTCCCGCGCACGAACACCGAAGTCCTCGGCCATCGCTGCGGTGAGCGCCGCCTCGTTCGTCACCAGCAGGTCGATCGCACGGCGCAGCCGATCCTTCCGGATCGCCGCCGTCGCCGGCGACGGATCGCGCGAGGCCCCGCGCTGGCGCTGCAGCACCGATTCAAGATCAGTCGGCATCGGGCAACACCTTTTCACCAGCGGATGTCAGCAGCCGCCTGGCGGCGATGAGATGGGGGCGGTCGAGCATACGGCCATCAAGTCCCACCGTCCCTGTGCCCGGGGCGTTCGCGAACGCCGCTACGACCTTGCGGGCATGCTCCAGTTCGTCCGGCTGCGGCGAAAAGCCGGCATTGATGATCGGCACCTGATCGGGATGGATCGCGATCTTGCCGGAAAAGCCCGCATGGCGCGCCGCTGCGCAGGCTGCGGCCAGTCCCTCCCCGTCCCGGTAATCGGCGTGCAGCGTGTCGATGGCCGGAACTTCGCAGGCAGCGGCCGCAAGCAACGCCAGGGCGCGGGCAAGTCGGAAACTGTCGTCCCACTCGCCCGACGATCTTTTGTTGCCGAGCGCACCCAGGACGGTCGAGAGATCCTCCCCGCCCCAGGTCAGCGCCGCCAGCCGCGGCAGCGGCGACGCGAGTTCGGGCAGTCGCAAGACGGCGGCGGCCGTCTCGGTAACGACCGGCAGGATAGCGATGCTCCCCGATACCAATCCGGCGGCACGTTCGGCGATGTCGAGATAATGCGCGCAACGCTGCAGATCCGCGACGCCCGTCGCCTTGGGAAGAACGATGGCCGCGACCGACAGGTGCGCCGCCGCGAGCACATCGTCGAGCGCTTCGGCGCTGTCGAGCGGGTTGATCCGGACAAAGGCCCGCCAGCTGCGATCCGTCTCCAACCGCGAGAGATAATCGCGCAGGATCGAGCGCGCCTCGGCCTTGCGCTCGGGGGCCACCGAATCCTCAAGATCGAAGATCAGCGCATCGGCGCCAGCCGCCTCAGCCTTTGCGATCTTGCGCTCATTGTCGGCGGGGACGAAAAGAAGCGAGCGCAGGCTCATGCGGGTGCGCGCAGCATGAGCGCGGCACGCAGGCAGCGGGCCACCAGCTGATCCTTCTGGTTGAAGGCCTGGTGCTCGAAGGTGACGATGCCGGCGTCGGCACGCGACTTGCTCGGTCGCGCCCCGGCGACGGTCGTGCGCGCCCTGATCGTATCGCCAACGAACACCGGGACCGGAAATGTCACGTCGGTCATGCCAAGATTGGCGACTGTCGTCCCGAGGGTGGTATCGCCGACCGAGAGGCCGATCATCAGACCGAGCGTGAAGATGCTGTTGACCAGCGGTTGGCCGAACTCGGTCCCCGCGCAATAATCGGCATCAAGATGGATCTGCGCCGGGTTCATCGTCATCGTCGTGAAGAGCACATTGTCGGTTTCGGTGACCGTGCGGCGGATCGCATGTTCGATCGCGTGGCCCGGCAGCAATTGTTCGAAATAGAGTCCAGCCATGATGCGTCCAAATTCCTCGTGATGGTCTTCAGCCCTCGAAAACGGGCTTCGCGCGGGCGGCGATCGCGCCGATCGCTGCGATAACATCCTTGCGCCCGGCCAATGCCGTGATCTCGGCGGTTTCACGATCGAGCTGCTGAGCGAGACTATTGGTGCGTGCTTCGTCGGACAGGCGCTTGATCGCCGCAATGGCGGACGTCGGCCCGGCGGCGAGTTCGGTCGCCCATTGCTCCGCTGCGGCATCCAGTTCAGCGTCGGCCACCTGGCGATCGGCGATCCCGGTCGCGACCGCTTCGTCCGCCGACACGAACCGTGCATCGATCAGCAGCGCGGCGGCGCGGCGCGCACCCACGGCACGCGTCAGGAAATAGCTGACGCCGGCGTCGGCGCTGAGGCCAAGCCGCGAATAGCCGGTCGAGAAGCGGGCGGCATCGCTGCAGATGAGGAAGTCGGCCGACAAGGCGAGACCGAAACCACCTCCGATCGCGTTGCCGCGAACGGCGCAAATGATGGGTACGGGGAACTGGCAGAGACGCAGCTGCGCGATATGGAATCCGGTCGCCATGTCGTGCAGTTCCGCCGCCACGCCGTCTCCGACCGCCGCGAGATGCCGAACGTCGCCGCCCAAGCTGAAATTCGCGCCGCGCGCCTCTATCAGGATGGCTCGCACCGGTGCCGCGCAAGCGGCGTCTACGGCCTTGCCAAGATCAGCGATCAGCGCGGGATTGACGGAATTTCCAGCCTCTGGCCGATTGAGGATGATGCGCCCTACATCGGCCGTTTGCTGAAATTCGACAAGGCTCATGACATCGCTCTCTGCTGCTTGCTCCCGTAGTCCGGGATTGACCTGAGTTCGAGCAAACCCTATCGTCAATAAACTGTGTCGTCAATGCACGGTTTAGAACAACATGATCGGAGCGATATGCCGGAGATCGTCCTCCACCAGCTGGAAATTTCGCCCTTCTGCGACAAGGTGCGCCGGGTGCTTGCGTACAAGGGCCTCGCCTATCGCGTGTGCAATGTCCCGATGGCCAAGCTCGGCCAGCTCAGGCGGCTGTCGCCGGCCGGCAAGGTTCCGATCCTCGAACTGGACGGCGCGGTCTTGCACGACTCGAGCGACATATGCCGGGCTCTGGACAAGACTGCTCCTTCCCCGCCGCTATTCCCGGAGGATCCCCACGCGCGCGCGCAGGTCGATATCCTGGAGGACTGGGCCGACGAGAGCCTCTATTTCTTCGAGATGACTATGCGTTTCACATGGCCCTATGATCGTCAGCGCTGGGTCACCCAGATCCTGAAATATGATAGTCCCGTCATGCGCCGCCTGGCGCGGCCGCTGGTCCCTTTTCTGACGCGAAAGCAGGGCGTCCAGCAGGGACTCGCGCGCCGGACCGAGGCCGACATATTGCGCGAACTCGACCGGCACCTCGCGGCGCTTGCCCAGCTGTTGAATGGGGCCGATTACCTGGTCGCTGGCGCACTGACGCTCGCCGATATCGCCGTCGTTTCGCAGCTCGAATGTGTCGCCGGGTCCGGCAAGGGGCTCGCTGCGGTCGGCAGGCAGCCGGCCGTGGTCGCGTGGATGGAACGCGTCGAGTCGCAGACGGGCGGCCCGGCACTGCGCTAACACGATGTCGGTGAGATGGCGGAAAGGCCGCAGCTACTCCTCCGTCATATTACGAATATTGCATTCTTTAAACACTTGCCAAAATGCACAATCAGATTAGAAGGCCATCTCAGAACGATCGAGGATCGCGAAGCGCTGCTTAGCCCACGGTCTGGCCCAACAGCGAAGGAGAGCATCATGGCCAAACACGATATCGAGATCACCCCGGCGGAACGGGACGAACTGATCGCGCGCGCGCGCAAACTCGCCGAGAAATTCGCCGAGCTGGGGCCGTCTGCCGACGAGAAGAACGAGCTGCCGCTCGAACTGGTGCCGCTCTACAAGGAGAGTGGTCTCGCTCGCCTCATCGTCCCCAAGAAATATGGCGGGTTCGGCGCAGACCTGTGGACCGTCGCGCTCGTGGAAAAGGAGCTGGCGTCTTACGGCGATCCGGCGATCACCCTGTCGTTCAACATGCACCATGTCATGGTGGGCATTTTCCGCGATCTGCTCGAGGAGAGCGCGCGTGTCCGGTTGTTCAAGGAAGTGGTCGAAAATAGCGCGCTCCTCTCAGGTCCTTTCAGCGAGGAGCGCGCCGGCTTCTCGACGATCGCCGATACGGTTGCCGTGCCCGACGGAAAAGGCGGCTGGCTCGTCAGCGGCAAGAAGAACTGGGCGACCTTCATCGAAGGCGCAGACATCGTAACGTTCAACGCAACGATCACCGATGCCGACGGCAAGATTCCCGAAGACTATAAGGAACATGCCGCCCGCGAGTCCGTGTTCATGGTGCCGATGACCGCGCCGGGCATCAGCATCAAGCGCACCTGGGACACGTTCAGCATGCGCGCCTCGGGTACCCAGACCTGCGTGTTCGACAAGGTGCCGGTTCCGGCCGAAGGCTATGGTGGCCCTTTCCGTACCGGTCTCATCGGCGAGATGGAATGGGTGACCTTTCCCTTTGCCGGCGTCTATCTCGGCATCGCTGACCGGGCGTTCCGCCTCGTCCGCGATTCGCTTGCGAAGAAGTCGCTGGGACACACGGTTTCGGGCGACAATGTCATGGTGCGCGATGTCGGACATATTCAGCATCAGCTGGGCCAGGCGCTCGTCGAACTGGAGATGGCCGAGCGCGTCGTTCAGGGCACGGCAGCGATCATGACAGCCGGCGGCGACGCCGCCTGGAGCGCAGCGGAGCGCCCCGCTCGGATCTCGATCGCCAAGATCGCAGCGACCGAAGCGGCGGTTAGAGTCACCGATATCGCGATGCGCCTCACCGGCGGCGGCGCGATCCGCCGCGGCGGTCCGCTCGAGCGGGCGTTCCGCGACGCGCGCGCGGGCATCTACCATCCTTTATCCGGCGACGCTGTCTACGAGCTTCTCGGAAAGTCGCAGCTCGGCGTGCTGGACTGATCCTCTCCTGACTCTCCCCTGGCTCTGCCGCCGCTGGTCCATCCAGCGGCGGCAGAGCTTCTTTGTTGGGGGGGCAACTTGCGGCGCCAGAAAGCGCCGCTCGATCACACCTGCTCGGTCTCCAGTAGATCGGGATCACCCAGGCGCAGCTGCGCGAAATAGCTGACCTGGCGCCCGACGAGTTCAAGCTGGTTTGCCGCTGCCTGGTCCGAGCAAGCCCCGTCCCGAAAGATGCCGCCCGAACTGTTGATTGCAGCGCCAAGCGGCGTCGGCCAGCCACGAAGAGCGTGCACGATGGCTCGCAGCGTGGCGAGCGTCGATCCGGTCGCCTGCCAGCCATAGGCAGTCGCGATGAGTCCGACCGGCACGCCGTCGAGATACACGCGAGGATCCTTGGCGGTTTCCTCGATAAAATCGATCGCATTCTTCACCAGCCCCGAGATCGAGCCGTGATAGCCCGGGCTGGCGATGATCACGCCATCCGCGGCTCTGATCGCTGCCACCAACTCTTGTCCTTCCGGCGACTGACCGGTTCCCGGAGACAGATAGTGCGGCAAGGCAAGAAGATGGGCACTGCCAAACAGGCGGGTCTGTGCACCTTGCCGTTCGGCCGATGCCAATGCCAGTGCGAGAGCCTGCTCGGTCGATGACCCGGCGGAGGCCGTGCCCCCGATGCCGATGACCACGGGCTTACGGGGGCTAGTATCAGGCATTCACTCTCCGTTTGGCTTCGACGCACACCCGCTCGACGCGGGTCGTGCGTGGCTCCCCTAGCGTCATGTTGATAAGACGGAGCGCTATGGGACTAGCGCTTACGCGCCGGCGCCTTGGTCTTGGGATTCTTCCAGAACATCTGGGGTGGCGGCACGACACCCAGCTGGACCGCGACATGCCGGAAATCCCACATGGTCGAATCGCGCACGATCTTGCGATCGCGATAGAGATGGAAGGTGGTGCCGCGGGTCACGGTCGATTTGCCGGCCGCCGGCATGCCGAGGAAGTCGGCCTTGTGGACCGCTTTCCAGATCCACTGCATCATGCCCCATTCGTCATATTCATAGTCGCCACCGAGCAGGATGGGGGCTGCCTCACGCGCATATTCGGCGTCGGTATATTCGGCAGGCTTGCCCTCGCGCAGTTGCCCGCGGCCGGGCCAGGACTTGCCGCCATCATAACGGATCACATCGAAATAATGGAGGCCGATCGGACTGCTGGGATCCTTGTTGGCGAAGGGCAGGAATGCGGCATAGAGCTCATCGCGGTCGGTGATGGTCTGATAAAGCGTGGTATCTTCGAACACGAACGGATCGGCATAATAATCGATGATCTCTTCGGCGCTGTTGAAAAAAGTCCTGATCCAATCCTGCGCGGTCGAAAAGCTCATCGGCCCGGTACCCTTGAAGCCACTTGCCATGACCGCCGATGGCAGCATGAGCGCGCTGGCGGCCGCCGCGCCCATTCCCAAGGCGGCCCGGCGGGAAGGGGACATCAGCCCGCCCGCGGGCTTATGAGCAGCTGCGTTGATTGCGTCCATCGGTCATCCTCCTGGCGATTTCGGATAAGCATAGTTCCGATCGCTATTTTATGCAATAATAGCACAGTCCATATATTGCATTGTTTTCAAAAGCCGATGAATGCCCTATCGTTGGGCGCTGACCAGTTGAGGAAGTCCATGACGATCGACATCGCGACCGAGCGCAAGAAACGGGGCAAGGCGGCGGCCAAGGGCGTTGAGGGGCCGCCGCGCGCACTCGTCGGCGAATTGCTCAACTTCTTTTATCCGATCCATTATCGCATCGGCATGGATCTGGAGACGGTGATGTGCCAGGGGCGCATCTCGCGCAAACAGGCCGCCATTCTCTGGCTCATCCACTCGCGGGCAGAGGCCGATGGATGGGTCCGCCGCAAGGAAATCGAAACGCGCCTTGCGACGTGGTTCGAGATGAGCAACTCGAACGTGTCCAAGCTGTTGCGTGAATTGTCGAAGCCGCCACTGTCGCTCGTCTCGCAGGTCGAGAATCCCGACTCAGGCCGAGAGAAAGTGGTCCGCCTGACGGAGCTTGGCGAAGAGTTCGTCAATGGCATGGTCCAGGCGTCGGTCGACTATCTGGCGGGACAGTTATCCCACATCACCAGTGACGAGTTGCGCTGGGGCGTCGACTTCTTCGCCCTGTCCTTCCGCACTTCTGCGCGCGAAGCGCGTCTCAACGGGAAGGTGCCGCATCTCGCACCACCACCGGGCGAAATCGAGGGCACGAACAAGCGGACGCTTCCCACCAAGTCCTGATCTCTCGCTATTGATTTTCCTCTCCGCTCCTTGATTTCGGCATTCGGCACGTGCGGACGGGCGCGCGAGACTGTGCAAGAACGATGTCATGCATGAACACTTGCCAAAATGAACAGTTTTGATAGGAGATGATTCAGCCTCGCCGAACGGGGGAAGAGAGGACTACGCAAGAATGGGTAACAATGACGAAAGCACGGCTTGGTCCCACAGCCTGAGCGCTGACCGCCGCGAAATCCTGGACTCTGCCGATCGCTATGCGCGCGCCGAACTCTATCCGCTTTCAGAGCGAATGGACGCCGAGGAATGGTGGCCGTTCGACATCATGCAGCGACTGGGGAAAGCCGGCTATCTCGGGATCACCACGCCGAGCCAGCTCGGCGGCCTCGATTCCGATGTTTTCACCGCCGGCCTCATTGCGCAGGCCTTCGCTCGCTGGAACCACGCGCTGGCGCTCAGCTGGGTCGTCCATGAGAATCTCTGCCTCAACAATATCCTCGCCAACGCCAATGACGAGCAGCGCACGCGCTTCCTGCCCAGACTCTGTTCTGGAGAATGGATCGGCGCACTCGGGCTGACCGAACCGGGCGCCGGCTCGGATGCGCTTGGCTCGATGCGCACGACGGCGCGCCGCGACGGCGACGATTATGTCCTGAACGGCACCAAGATCTTCATCACCAACGGTCCAGTTGCTGACATCGTGCTTGTCTATGCCAAGACCGATCCCGCGAAGGGGCCCAAGGGGATCTCGGCCTTCGTCGTCGAAACGAGCACACCGGGTTTCAGCGTTGCCCAGAAGCTCGAGAAAATGGGCTGGCGCGGCAGCCAGACCGGCGAACTCGTCTTCGACGAGTGCCGGGTGCCTGCCGCCAATCGCCTCGGCGAGGAAAATAGCGGCGTCCGCGTCGTCATGAGCGGCCTCGACCTCGAACGCGCGATGATCTCCCCGCTGTGCCTCGGCATTTGCGAACGCGCGCTGGAACTGTCGATCGACTATGCCAAGACACGCGTCCAGTTCGGCAAGCCGATCGGCGAGTTCCAGATGATCCAGTCGCGGCTGGCCGACATGTATGTCGCGGTCGAGACGCTGCGCGGCTTCAGTTATCAGGTGCTCGCACGCTGCGCCGAACTCGGACATGGCGAAGGTGGCCGCGGCGAGATCCACGCGCTCACCGCCGCCTCTATCCTCTACGCCGCCAACAGCATGAACAAGGTCCTCGACGACGCGGTCCAGATCCATGGCGGGTCGGGCTATATCTGGGAGTCCGAGATCAACCGGCTGTTCCGTGCGACCAAGCTGATGGAGATCGGTGCTGGCACCACCGAAGTCCGCAAGCTCATCATTGCCGGCGAGCTCCTGAAATGACGGCGCTGCCAGTGAGCGAGGCGGGTCTCGACGATGCGCCGATGACCTTGGCTGACGGGCTTTTCCGCGACCGCGTCGTGCTGGTCTCGGGCGGAGGATCCGGCATCGGCAAGGCGACCGCCTGGATGATGGCGCGCCTGGGCGCCAAGGTCGCGATCTGCGGCCGGACAGCTGAACGCCTCCTCGGCGTCGAAACCGCCTTTCGCGACCGTGGCTGGCCACTGCTCGCGCAGACCTGCGACATCCGTGACGAACAGGCTGTGGAGTCCTTGTTCGACGCGGTCGAAGCGCGTTTTGGCCTGCCGAACATCCTCGTCAACAATGCGGGAGGTCAGTTCGCTCTGGCCGCCGACAAGATCACGCCGAAAGGATGGCGCGCGGTCATCGAAACCAACCTGACCGGCACCTGGCTCATGATGCAAACCGCCGCGCAGCGGTGGATCGCAGCCTCCCGTGGCGGCGTGGTGGTCAATGTGACCGCAGCCAATGAGCGCGGGATGCCCGGTATCGCGCATAGTTCGGCCGCGCGCGCCGGAGTGGTCAATGCAAGTCGGACGGCGGCCGTCGAATGGGCTCCATATGGTATCCGGATCAATTGTCTGGCGCCGGGCCTTGTCGATAGTGGCGGGCTCTCGGTTTATCCGCCCGAAGCGCGTGCAGGCTTTCACAGGGCCAATCCCCAGCGAAGCGTTGGCCATCCTTGGGATATGGCGCAGATCATTGGATTCCTAGCCAGTGACAGTGCTCGCTACGTTACCGGCGCGACCCTCACCGCCGATGGCGGAGGCGCTCTATGGGGTGACCTCTGGACCATCGAGCGCCCCGTCTTTTTCTCCGATACCCAGCAGGAAGCCGCTGACCATGTCTCTTGATCCAAATAGTCTTTCCGGCCGTGTCGCGGTCGTCGTCGGCGCCTCGAGCGGCATCAATCTGGGAATTGCGCACAAGCTCGGGTCGCTCGGCGCCCGGCTTGCCATCGTCAGCCGCACGCCTGAGCGTATCGAGGCCGCAGCTGCCGGCTTGGCGGCCGAGGGGCTTGATGTCACCGCCCATTCTGGCGACGTCCGGGACGCCGCTGCCATGCAGGCGATTATGGCCGAGATCGCGGCGACCAAGGGTCCGATCGACATCGTCTCGTCTGGCGCGGCGGGAAATTTTTTCGTGTCGGCGGCCAAAATGTCGCCCAATGCCTTCAAGACGATCATCGACATCGATCTGATCGGCACCTTCAATGTGATGAGCGCGGCTTATCCGCACCTGAGGCGCCCCGGCGCCGTACTGATCAACATCACCGCGCCGCAAGCGCAACGCGCGACGCCCAAGCAGGCGCATGCCTGTGCCGCCAAGGCGGGGATCGAGATGCTGACCCGCTGCCTCGCGCTCGAATGGGGACCGGAAGGCATCCGCGTCAATGCGGTATCGCCGGGCCCGATCGCCGACACCGAGGGCCTGGCGCGCCTCGCGACCGATGAGGCCTTGGCCGGAAAGATCCTCGATGCGCTCGCACTGCCGCGCTTCGGCACACGTGCCGATATCGGCAACGCGGTCGCCTGGCTGTGCAGCGAGGGTGCGAGCTTTGTCACCGGCACCACGATCGACTGCGACGGCGGCATGCGCCTCGGCAATCTCTACGCGCCCGACTGAGCGCAAAACTTCAGACTTCAGGAGCATATCATGGACATTCAGGGCAAGGTCGCAATCATCACGGGCGGCGGTTCGGGTCTTGGCGAGGCAACGGCGCTTCAACTCGCGGCTGGCGGCGCCAAGGTGGTCGTTGTCGACCTCAACGCGGATGCTGCCAAGGACGTTGCCGCTCGCGCCGGTGGTCTAGGCCTCAGCTTCGACGTTGCGGATAGCGATGCGGCCGAAGCCGCGATCGCGCGGATCGAAGCCGAACTGGGTACGCCCCGAATCCTCGTTAACTGCGCGGGCGTCGGCACCCCCGCCAAGATCCTTGGTCGCGACGGCCCGCTGCCTCTGGCCACCTTCGAGAAGATCGTGCGCATCAACCTCGTCGGCAGCTTCAACATGCTGCGGCTCGTGGCCTACGCCGTGTCGCGCAACCTGGAACCGGGCGATGGCAAGCAGACCCAGGGCGTGATCATCAACACAGCCTCGGTCGCGGCGTTCGATGGCCAGATCGGTCAACCGGCTTATGCAGCTTCAAAGGCCGGCGTGGTCGGCCTCGCCCTCCCCGCTGCTCGTGAACTTGCCAAGATCGGAGTTCGTGTGCTGACAATTGCGCCAGGCATATTCATGACTCCGATGCTCAAGATTCTGCCGCCGGAAGCATTGGACTCGCTCGGCGCTTCGGTTCCCTTCCCGCCGCGTCTCGGCGAGCCCGACGAGTTCGCCAAGCTCGCGCTCCACATGATCGACAACGACATGCTGAACGGCGAAGTCGTGCGCATCGACGGCGCGATCCGGATGCAGCCGCGGTGACCAAGGTCATCATCAGTTGTGCCGTGACGGGCTCGATTCACACGCCGTCGATGTCGCCACATCTGCCGGTGACGGCGGCGGAGATCGCGGAGTCTGCACTGGGGGCGGCGGAAGCGGGCGCGGCGATCGTCCATCTGCATGCGCGCAACCCGCAGGACGGCCGGCCGGACCAGAGCCCTGAGGCGTTCGAGCCGTTCCTCAAGGTGATCAAGCAGGCGTCGGACGTGGTGGTGAACCTGACCACCGGCGGCTCGCCCTATATGAGCGTCGAGGAGCGGGTGCGCCCGGCGGCGGTGTGGAAGCCCGAGGTCGCCAGCCTCAACATGGGCTCGATGAACTTCGGCCTGTTCCCGATGCTCAAGCGCTACAAGAGCTTCCAGCACGACTGGGAGCCGGCGATGCTCGAAGGCAGCCATGACCTCGTCTTCCGCAACAGCTTCAAGGATATCCGCTACGCGCTCGAAACGCTAAACCCGACGGCCACGCGCTACGAGTTCGAGTGCTACGACACCAGCCACCTCCACAATCTCCATTATTTCTGGAGCGAGGGGCTGGTGCAGGCGCCGCTGTTCATCCAGACCTGCTTTGGCCTGCTCGGCGGGATCGGCGCGCATCCGGAAGAGGTGCTGCACATGAAACGCACCGCCGACCGGCTGTTCGGCGATAATTACCGCTGGTCGGTGCTGGGCGCTGGCGCATCGCAGATGAAGGTGGCGGCGCAAGCGGCCGCGATGGGCGGCCATGTCCGGGTCGGGCTCGAGGACAATCTATGGCTCGACAAGGGCGTGCTCGCCCCCACCAACGCCGCCCAGGTCACCAGGGTACGCAAAATCCTCGAAGGCCTCGGCCTCGATATCGCATCGCCCGCCGAAGCCCGACAAATTCTCGCCCTCAAGGGAGGCGACAATGTCGGATTCTGATTCCCGGACGCCGCCTGCTCTCGACCATTTCCGCGTCGAGATCGACGCGGATGGCATTGCGCATCTGATCTTCGATATGGCGGGTTCGCCGGTCAACGTCCTGTCCCAGGCAACGATCGGCGAGATCGGACGAGTGGTCGACTGGTTCGAGACCGCCGATGTCCGCGGGTTGATCCTGCGATCGGCCAAGCAGGTGTTCTGCGCCGGCGGAGACCTGGGCGAACTCGGGGCGGCCTATGATCGCATCCATGCGCTTCCGCCGCCAGAACGTGCCGCGGCCGCCCGCGCCCATTTCGCACCGATGAATGCCCATCTGTTGCGGCTCGAGCGCTGCGGTAAGCCCGTGACGGCGGCAATCGCGGGGCTGGCGCTTGGCGGTGGCTGCGAACTTGCCCTTGCGGCCCACCACAGGGTTCTCGTCGATGTCCCGTCGGCGGCGCTCGGATTGCCGGAAGTTCCGATCGGCCTGATGCCGGGCGCGGGCGGCACCCAGCGCCTTCCCCGGCTCATCGGAGTAGAGGTCGCGCTGCCGATTCTGCTCGATGGCGTGAACCTGTCCTCGACCCGCGCGCTCGAAACAGGCATCGCGGACGAGCTTGTCACGCCCGGCGCCGAAATCGAGGCTGCTCGGGCATGGGTCTTGAAGAACGCTTCTGCGGCCCAGCCCTGGACCAGACCCGGCTGGATGCTTCCGGATGCCGATAGCTGGCGCGCCACCCTGACGTCCGTGCAAGAAGCGATGCTGTCGCGCACGGGGGGCAATTTCCCCGCCCCCATCGCGGTCTTCGAATGCCTCGACAAGGGACTCACGGCCTCCATCGATGAGGGCATTGCCCTGGAGATCGAGGCTTTTGCGGCGCTGATCCAGCGGCCCGAGCCGCGCAACATGATCCGGGCGCTGTTCGTCGGAGCCCAGGATTATGGCAAACGGCGGAAAGCGGACAGTCTTCCGTCGGGCATCGACGCGATGGGCGATGCGCTCGCCAACATGCTGACCGCCGCCGGCTCAGGGCTCCTGGTCGCCGGGATTTCTCCCGAAACCCTCGAAAGGGTGCGACAGCGGCTCGGGTTCGCCAACACGCCGCCATCTACGGATTCGACCCTGCCACGCTGGTCCAATGACGAGCGGGCGGCGGGCGAAGACTATTGGTTCGAACGTGCCGGCGCCGGTCCTGAAGGGCGGATCGCGCGGGTCCTCATGAACGCCGCCGCCGCCGCCTACCGGCCTCTTCGGCAGGCGCTCCCCGAACGTGATCATGCTCTTGTCGATCACGCCGCCATTCGGTTCCACGGCTTCCCGGCATGGTCGGGCGGCCCGATCGCCTGGCTGGAACGGCTTGAGCACGCCAATCCTTCCTCTGAAACGGAGATTCGACCATGACCCAGGCCTATATCGTCAGCGCGCTGCGAACGGCTGGCGGCAAGCGCAAGGGCGCGCTCGCGGGGTGGCATCCGGTCGAACTGGCTGCCGAAGTGATCAACGCGACTCTCGACCGTACGGGCATCGATCCTGCGGTCATCGAAGACGTGATCATGGGCTGTGTAAGCCAGGCTGGCGAGCAGAGCTTCCAGATCGGCCGCCATGCCGTTCTTGCGTCCCGCCTGCCCGAAACCGTGCCCGCCGTCACCATCGATCGCCAGTGCGGCTCTTCACAGCAAGCGATTCAATTCGCCACCCAGGCGGTGCTGTCGGGCACGCAGGACGTGGTGCTGGCCGCAGGGGTGGAGAGCATGACACGCGTGCCGATGTTCACCCCGACAACATTGCCCGCGCAAGCTGGCCTCGGCACCCCCTTCGCCGACCGGATCAAGCAGCGTTATGGCGTCGAAGAATTCAGCCAGTTCACCGGCGCGCAGATGATGGCCGACAAATATGGCTTCGATCGGCTCACGCTCGACAGCTTCGCCCTGGAGAGCCATCGCCGTGCCGCCGCGGCGGTCGACGCCGGCGCGTTCGACGCGGAAATCGTGCCCGTAACGATTGTCGATGCCGAAGGTAACGAACGGCTTCATATCGTCGACGAGGGCATCCGGCGCGATGCGACGCTTGAATCGATCGGGTCGGTAAAGACCTTGCAGGAGGGCGGCGTGATCAGCGCCTCCAATGCCAGCCAGATTTGCGACGGCGCATCGGCGGTGCTTGTCGTCAGCGAGGCGGCGCTCAAGGCCTATGGCCTGACACCGCTCGCGCGCATCCACAATGTGACCGTCACCGGCGGCGATCCGATCATCATGCTCGAGGAGCCGATCCGCGCGACACGCAAGGCGCTCGCGCGAGCCGGCCTGTCGATCGACGACATCGATCTCTACGAGGTCAATGAGGCATTCGCACCGGTGCCGCTCGCCTGGCTGCGCGAGGTGGGCGCGGATCCGGACAAGCTCAACGTCAATGGCGGCGCGATCGCGCTTGGCCATCCGCTGGGTGCCAGCGGGACCAAGCTGATGGCAACGCTGGTGCATGGATTGAGAAAGCGCGGACTGCGCTATGGCCTCCAGACCATGTGCGAAGGCGGCGGCATCGCGAACGTGACGATCGTAGAAGCGCTCTGACGCGTCATGTTCAACCGCCTCCGCTTCACGATCGATGATGGCATCGCCTCCATCGTCCTGGCCCATCCGGAAAAGCTGAACGTCCTCAGCCGCGAGCTGCTGGCCGACCTGATCGAGGCCTTCGACCGCGCGCGGGCCGAAGCGGCGCGCGCGGTGGTCCTGTCGGCGGAAGGGCGGGCCTTTTCGAGCGGGGGCGACCTGTCCGATCCATCAACCCGTGCCGGCGACCTGTCATCGCTGCTGGAGGACGCCTATCACCCCACATTGCGCGCCCTGCTAGACCTGCCGATGCCGGTCATCTGCGCCGTCAACGGCAAGATCGTCGGCGGCGCGTGCGGGCTGGTGCTGGCCTGCGATCTTGTGATCGCGGCTGAAGACGCCGTGTTCGATTTCGCCTTCACGCGGATCGGTCTCGTGCCCGACTGCGGTCTTGCCTGGCTGCTGCCGCGGATCGTCGGACGCAACCGGGCAAGGCATATCCTGCTGGGCGCCCGCCACATCGGCGCCGAGCAGGCTTTGGCGCTCGGCATGGTGGAACGCGTGGTGTCGGTCGAAGCGCTGGCGCCGACGGCTTTATCCGTTGCCCATGGCATCGCCTCGCAACCTGCCTTCGCGCTGGGTCTCAACAAGCAGTTGCTCGTACAGGCGGAATCCCTGGACCTCGACGCCTTGCTGGCGGCCGAAGCGGAGGCCCAGGATCGGGCCGGCAAATCGGACGACTTCAAGGCGGTGCTCGCATCGATGGACGCCCGCAGAAGCCCGTGATGCCGCCGCCGCTCATGATTCTGACACTTTGCAAAAAGTGCATAGTGATGATAATGCACAATCAAATAATGGAGAGGAGTCGCTCGGACATGATGCCTTCGACCATCGAAGCAACAGACGCGGCTCCTGGGAGAGCGAAACGATGAATCCATTTGTGATCGCCCAAAGCCGGCCCGAGGCGCCGGCCACGATCATCGCCGAGACCGGCGAGACGATGTCCTATGCCAAGCTCGATCTGACAAGCCGGCGCCTCGCTGCGGGCTTGCGAGCCCTGGACCTACGCCATGGCGATCACATCGCGCTGATGCTGCCCAATGGCCTCTGGTATCACCCCGTCTGCTGGGGGGCCTGGTTCGCAGGCCTCTATTTCAGCCCGATCAGCACTCGGCTCCAGCAGGCCGAGGTCGAGCATATCATCACCGACAGCGGCTCGACGCTGGTGGTCACCGCCCCGGAATATGAGCCGTTGATGACGCTGGTGAAGGCGGCGCTGCCGCATGTCCGGCACTGGTATACGACAGGGCCCGGCAACGAGCATTTTGCGCCGATCCAGTCGCTGATCGATGGCGCCGAACCGCTGGAGGTCGCTGCGGACGCTCCGATCGGATCCGACATGCTCTATTCGTCCGGAACGACCGGGCGCCCCAAGGGCATATTGCCCCGGCTCGGCCGCACCCGCGATGAGGCCGATCCGCTCTCGATGCTGCTGGCACGACTCTACGGCTTCGAGGCGGGATCGGTCTATCTGAACCCTGCCCCGCTCTATCATGGCTCACCGCTCAAATTCACCATGGCGATCCACCGCTTTGGCGGCACCAATGTGATCATGACCAGGTTCGATGCCGAGGGCGCGCTCGCGGCGATCGATCGCTATGAAGTGACGCAGAGCCAGTGGGTTCCGACCATGCTCAACCGCATGATGCGCCTGCCGGACGAGGTGAAGGCCAGATATGACCTGTCGAGCCACAAGGCCGCGGTTCATGCCGCTGCGCCCTGCCCGCCCGAGCTCAAGCAGCAGTTGATCGACTGGTGGGGACCGATCCTCCACGAATTCTACGCAGGCTCCGAGGCGATCGGCTTCACCGCGATCACGTCCGAGGAATGGCTGCAGCATCCCGGATCGGTCGGCCGGTGCGTGATGGGCGAAATCCATATCGTGGGCGAGAATGGCGAGGAACTGCCGATTGGCGAGGTTGGCGAAATCTACTTCGCCAACGGCCCCAAAATCGCCTATCATAATGATCCGGAGAAGACCGCTGCGGTCACGCACGCCAACGGCTGGATCACGATCGGCGATGTCGGTCGCCTCGACGAAGAGGGCTATCTCTACCTGAGCGACCGCAAGGATTTCATGATCATCACCGGCGGGGTCAACGTTTATCCCAAGGAGGTCGAGGATCTGCTCGCCATGCACCCGGATGTCGAGGATGTCGCCGTATTCGGCGTACCCAACCCCGACTTTGGCGAGGAGGTGAAGGCGGTGGTCCAGCCGCGCGCGTGGCCAGCCGATGAGGCCGCTTTCGCAGAGGCGCTGATCGCCTATTGCCGTGAAAATCTGTCGGCGATCAAGGTCCCGCGCTCGCTCGATCTCAGCCAGACGCTTCCGCGCCAGGAGAATGGCAAACTCTACAAGAAGGTGCTGCGCGCCGCCTATCTCGCAAAGGCGGCAGCCGCATGATCCGTCCGATCTCATCCGTTCTGGTCGCCAACCGTGGCGAAATCGCCGTGCGCATATTGCGGTCGGTTCGAAAGGCCGGGCTTACCGGTGTCATCGTCCATCACGCGGTCGATGCCGACACGCCGGCGGTCCGGATGGCCGACAAAGCCGTGCCGATATCCGGCTCGACCCCGGTCGCTGCCTATCTCGACGGACCCCAGATCGTCGCCGCCGCTCTTGCGGCCGGCGCCGACGCCATCCATCCGGGCTACGGCTTCCTCTCCGAGAATGCCGAGTTCGCGCGGGCCTGCGACGCGGCCGGAATCGTCTTCATCGGCCCGCGCGCCGAGACTATCGACCTGATGGGCGACAAGGTCCGCGCGCGCAATTTCGTCGAGAGTCGCGGCTTCCCCGTCGCTCCTTCGGCGATCGAGGATAACGACCCGGCGACCTTCGTGGAACGCGCGCGCGCGGTGGGTGCGCCGCTGCTCATCAAGCCATCGGCGGGCGGCGGCGGCAAGGGCATGCGGATCGTACGTGATCTGGCACTGCTCGAAGAGGAAATCGAGCGCGGACGGAACGAAGGCCTGCGCTATTTCGGCGACGGCCGGCTTTTCGCCGAGCGCTATGTCGAACGTCCGCGCCATATCGAGGTCCAGGTTCTGGGCGACGCGCATGGCAATGTCGTCCATCTGTTCGAGCGCGAATGCTCGCTGCAGCGGCGCTTCCAGAAGGTGGTCGAGGAAGCGCCGTCGCCCACCCTTCCGCCCGATGAGCGCGCGCGGATCTGCGAGGTCGCGGCGGGCATCGCACGCGCGGCCGGCTATGTCGGCGCCGGGACGGTGGAGTTCATTTATGGTCGCGGCGAGTTCTTCTTTCTCGAGATGAACACCCGCATCCAGGTGGAGCATCCGGTGACCGAGGAAGTCACGGGCGTCGATCTTGTCTCAGAGCAACTGCGGGTCGCGGCCGGCGAACCGCTCGGTTACGGCCAGAATGATCTCGCCATCGGCGGCCATGCCATCGAGGTGCGCGTCTATGCCGAGGACGCCGCTCGCGGCTTCGTGCCGACCACCGGGCCGCTCCTTGTGATGATCCCGCCGTCGGGCGATGGCATCCGGATCGATTCAGGCGTCGAGCAGGGCGGCGCGGTGACCGCCGCGTTCGATCCGATGATCGCCAAATTGATCGTTCACGCGCCGAGTCGCGCGGAAGCACTGGACAAGGCGGACGCAGCCCTTGCCGATTTCGTCATTCTCGGCTGCCGCACCAATATTGGCTACCTGCGACGTCTGCTGCGCGACCCGGACGTTCGCGCGGGGGCTATCCACACCGGCCTTATCGGCGAAAAGCCCGATCTGGCGGCCGATCCGGTCCCTGATGACGGCTCCCTTCGCCGCGTGCTGGCTGCTGCCGCGCTCTCGACCCGCGCCGTAGTCGATGCCGCCGATGTGGTGCCAGCGCTTCACGCCGCCATCGGCGGCTGGAGGAACTGATGCAACATATTTTCGAGATTGGCGGCGTCGAGCACCGCCTGTGGCTTGCCCGCTCGGGCGAAGGCTACAGACTTCATCTGGATGGCGGCGAAGCGACGATCGCGCTCGCCAACGGACGTTTGCGGATCGACGGCGTCGAGACGTCCATCCATGTCGCGCATGAGGGCGACAGGCTCTTCATTCACATCGGCGGCGACTCGCACGAACTCCTCTACCAGGATCCGGTCGCACACCACGCCGCGGGCGCCGGCAGGGGCTCGCAGGACGTGCTCCATGCGCCGATGCCTGGCGTCGTCGTCGCGCTCTCGGTCGAAGAGGGACAGGCGGTCAAGGAAGGCGATATCTTGCTGGTGATCGAAAGCATGAAACTGGAAACTGCCATTCGCGCCCCGCGCGATGGTGTTATCGAGACGGCGCATCTCGCCGTCGGAAAATCGTTCGAACGCGACGCCCCGCTCATTTCCCTCGCGCCGCTGGAGGCACAGGCATGACACGGCGCATCCACTCCAGGCTCGATCCCCGCGATCCTGCCTTCCTCGCCAATGTCGAACATAACCGGGCCCTGGCGCGACAACTCGACGAGCGCCAGCAGGCCGCGCGCTTCGCCCGGCCCGAACGCGATCTTCAGCGCCTGGAGCGCCAGGGCAAGATGACGGTGCGGGCGCGACTCGAGCAATTGCTCGATCCGGGCACGCCCTTCCTCGAACTGTCGACGCTGGCGGCAGGGGAGTCCTCTTACGCTGCCGACGCGCCTGGGGCGGGCCAGATGGTCGGTATCGGGATCGTATCGGGCAAGGAAGTCGTGATCCGTGCCGACGACAGCAGCGTGAAGGGCGGTGCCTGGTATCCGCTGTCGGTCAAGAAGATCGTCCGCGCGCTCGACATCGCGATCGAGAATAATCTGCCCGTCGTCCATATGTGCGACAGCGCCGGCGGCTTCCTGCCGCTGCAGGACCAGTTCTTCGCCGATCGTTACGGGGCGGGGCGCATCTTCCGCAACCAGTCGATCCTCTCGAAAAAGGGCATTCCGCAGGTCGCACTGGTGCTCGGCAACTGTACCGCTGGCGGCGCCTATATCCCAGCGCTCAGCGACTATTCAGTGATCGTGCGCGGCACCGGGGCGATCTTCCTCGCAGGGCCCCCGCTGGTCAAGGCCGCGACCGGCGAGGAGGTGACGGTCGAGGAACTGGGCGGCGCCGACATGCATACCGCAATCTCGGGTGTCGCAGACTATCCGGCCGACAATGAGATGCAGGGCATTGCTATCACGCGCGAGATTGTCAGCCAGTGGCGCCAGCGTCCCAAGGCCGGCAATGCGGCGATCGATCCCGAGCCGCCGGCTTATGATCCAGCAGAGCTATACGGCATCCTGCCGGCCGACAGCCGGGTGCAGTTCGAGATGCGCGAGGTGATCGCACGGATCGTCGATGGCAGCCGCTTCCACGAATATCAGCCCGCCTATGGCAGTAGCCTGATATGCGGCTATGCGCATATCTGGGGTCAGCAGGTGGGCATCCTTGCCAATAACGGCGTACTGTTCAGCGACAGCGCGCTCAAGGGCGCGCATTTCATCGAACTGTGCGACCAGAACCGTACGCCGTTGCTGTTCCTCCAGAATATCACGGGCTTCATGGTGGGCCGCGAATATGAGCGGCGGGGCATTACCAAGGACGGTGCCAAGATGATCATGGCCGTCGCGGGCGCCTCGGTGCCCAAGATTTCGATCAATTGCGGTGCGTCCTTCGGCGCCGGCACCTATGGCATGAACGGCCGGGCGTTCGATCCGCGCTTCATGTTTTCCTGGCCGCGATCGCAGGTCGGCGTGATGGGCGCGGAACAGGCGGCCGACGTGCTGTCATCGGTCAAGATCCGGCAGTTCGAGCGCGAGGGCCGGGAACTGTCGGCCGAAGCCATCGCCGCAATCCGCGATCCGGTGATTGCCGATTACAAGCGCGCATCGAGCGCCTGGCACGCGACGTCGGAGCTATGGGACGACGGCGTGATCGATCCGCTGGCGACCCGCGAGACAGTGGCACTCGCGCTCAGCGCGGCGCTCAATGCGCCGATCGAAGACCCGCATTATGGGGTTTTCCGTATGTAACGCCGCCAGGCGCAAACAACGGACCAAGCCCAGGCGAACGACCGACCAGCGCTGATTAGAGGCGTGACATAGCAGCCACGCCATGCAAATATTATGCACTATGAGAACGGTTTCTATATTGCACTGTTCCCTTTGTGATGTAATATGCTGATCGACGATCGGGAAGTCGAACCTCTTTCGACGGAATAGCCCGGCAAAATTTAAGAACCGCGGACGGCCTTTGAGCGGCTGTCTGCCGGGAGGAGGAGGATCATATGAAAGCGCCGTCTCTGAAGAATCACCTGTTGTCCGGCTCGCTTGGCGCGCTGCTGCTGGCATCTGGCCTTATGTCGCCGGCGGTCGCGCAGACCGCGCCTCAGCCTGCGGCGCAGAATGATGCCCAGTTGGGCGACATCATCGTGACGGCGCAGAAGCGGTCGCAGTCGCTCAACAATGTTGGCCTCTCGATAAATGCCGCCGACGGCGACCAACTCACCCGGCTCGGCGTCAAGGACACAGGCGACCTGGTCAAGATTGCGCCCGGCCTCACCTTCACCAAAAGCCAGGACGGAACGCCGCTCTTCACAATTCGCGGCGTTGGCTTCAACGACTATACGCTCGGCGCCAGCCCGGCCGTCAGCGTCTATGTCGACCAGGTTCCGCTCACCTACAGCGCCTATACCCAAGGGGCGACCCTCGATCTCGAGCGGGTCGAAGTGCTTAAGGGCCCGCAGGGCATCCTGTTCGGTCAGAACTCGACCGGCGGCGCGATCAACTATATCGCGGCCAAGCCGACGAAGGATTTCGAAGTTGGCGTGAAGGCGTCCTACGGCCGTTTCAACACCTTCGATGGCGAAGCCTATATCAGCGGCCCGATCAGCGAAAATCTCGGCTTCCGTCTGGCCGGTAGCACCACCCAGTCCGATGATTGGCAATATAGCTATACGCGCAAGGATTCGCTTGGCGGCCAGGACATATTGCGCGGTCGCTTCCTGCTCGACTGGAAGCCGACCGACACGCTATCGTTCCTGTTCAGCGCCAATGGCTGGCGCAATAAGTCCGACACGCAGGCCGCCCAACTCGTCGGCATCAAGCTGCAGCAGGACGCGTCAGCCCCCGGACTTTACGATCCGGTGGCAACGCTACCGCGGATCGCCGCCTTCCGGGCCTATCCGCTGGCACCCGACAATGCCCGCGCAGCCGACTGGGATACGGGCCGTGATCTCAGCCGCGACGACAGCCTGTATCAGTTCTCGCTGCGCGGCGATCTCGAGCTTGGCGGGGGCATCACGCTCACCTCGCTGACCGCCTACACGCGCTTCCATCAGAAATATAATCTCGATCGCGACGGCACGACACTACAGAATGCCGGCGTCGAATCTCGTGGTAACGTCAAGAGCTTCAACCAGGAATTGCGCCTGTCGGGCGACAGCGATCGGCTGAACTGGGTCGTCGGCGGCAACTACGCGAAGAACAAGGTCATCAGTGCCGACAATTTCCTCGTCAATGACTCAACCAACACCGCCATCCTGCCCGGCATCGGTATCGAGAGCGCGACGACCACGATCACACAAGACATTCGGGACATCGCTGCCTTCGGCAACGTCGAATATAAGGTGACTGACACGCTCTCGCTGCTCGCCGGTGCCCGCTACACCGACAGCCGCAACGACTTTACAGGGTGCATGCGCGGCGCGCCCGGTCACCGCTTCACCTTCTGGCAGCTTTCGCAGCTGATCAGCGGGGTGACGCAGCCGGCGCCCGATGCCAACACGTGCGTCAATCTCGACCAGACGACTTTCCTGCTCATCGGGACGCCAGATGAGAGCCGGCTGAAGGAGCATAATTTCTCTTGGCGCGCGGGTGTCAACTATAAGCCCAACCACGATCTGCTGCTCTACGCGCTCGCCTCTCGCGGCTTCAAATCGGGCAGTTTCCCGACGGTCCCGGCCTCGACAACCTTCCAGTTCGCACCCGTGAAGCAGGAATCGGTGACGGCCTATGAGGCAGGCATCAAGGCGACAGCCCTGGATCGCAAGCTCCAGGTCAATGCCGCCATTTTCCACTATGTCTATGACGACAAACAGATCCGCGGCATCGTCATCGACCCGATCTTCAACCAGCTCGAAAAGCTGGTGAACATCCCCAAGTCGCGGATCAACGGCGCCGAGATCGACGTCACGGTGCGGCCTGTCAGCGGTCTGACGCTGCGCGCGGCGGGCACCTATGTGGACTCGAAGGTGCTCGAGTTCGTCGGCATCAACAATGACCGCGTGACGGGTGACTATCGTGGATCCGCCCTGCCCTTCTCGCCGAAATGGCAGTTCGTGGGCGATGCCGAATATCGCTTCGATCTGGGCGGCAGCCTGAGCGCGTTCGTCGGCGGCAACGTCCTGTTCAACAGCCGCACCAATTCGACCGTCGGCGATCCGGCCAGTTCAGCCATCAAGAAGTTCGCGACGCTCGATCTGCGTGCCGGCGTCAACGCGCCTGACGACAAATGGTCGGTCTCCGTCTGGGGCCGCAACGTGACGAACAGCTATTATTGGACCAACCAGTTCGTCACCCAAGACGTGATCGGACGCTATGCGGCGATGCCGGTGACCTACGGCGTCAGCGCCTCGTTCAATTTCTAAGGGTCGGTCGATGCGGAGCGGGGACACGCTCCGCGTCGATTGCGGATAGCGTCTGATTCAGCCGCACCGCTGACGTGACGCTGGATTCAACGACGAAAACGTCGGAACGGGAGAGGAACAAAGCATGCCGAAATTCAGCACTTTGACACGTCTGTCGATGGTCGCCCTGGCGGCATCATGCGGGCATCAGGCTTTCGCGCAAACGACGGTTTCTCAAGATACCGCAGCGCCTGACACCATTGGCGATATCATTGTCACAGCACAGAAGCGCTCAGAGCGCCTGCAGGATGTCCCGGTGTCGATTTCCGCGTTCGGCGCTGCGCAGCTTGAAGGCAGCGGCATCAACAATCTTACCCAGATTGCACCGCGGGTACCCGGCTTCTACGGCGGCAGCGCTGGCGCGACGCGCCCGCAGCTCTACATCCGCGGTATTGGCAGTCGCCAATTCGATGCCGGCTCGGAAGCGTCGGTCGGCGTCTTCGTCGACGATGTCTATCTGGGCCGCACTGCAGGCACGCTTGGCGCGTTACGCGATATCGAGCGGGTGGAAGTGCTCAAAGGTCCCCAGGGCACGCTATATGGCCGCAATACGATTGCAGGTGCCATTAACGTGATCACGAAGGCCCCGACCGACCATCTGGCGATGGAGGCCGAGGCCGGTATCGGTAATTTCGACGCCTATAATCTGTTCGGAGCCGTCTCGGGACCTGTCCTCGGCGATGTCGTCATGGTAAGGCTCGCAGGCTGGCGGACCTTTACCGACGGCTATATGCGCAACCTCCAGACCGGCAACGATGCGCAGGGTATCAACAATTATGGCGGTCGACTACGCGTCGACATCGAACCCAGTTCTACGTTCCGGATAGGCCTGATCGCGGAAGTGCTGCGAGACGACGGCTTCTCCTTCGCCGGCAAGACCCAAGGCACGACTGCCAACCCGTACGCCGTGTTCCTTGCCCGCGCCGGACTCACGCCGGCTCGATCTTCGGACCGCTATGGCGAATTCATCAATGGCGACAATCTCCTGGACCGCAACGTCGAGACGTTCAGCGGCAAGGCCGAACTCGACATCGGTGGCGGCACGTTGACGTCGATCACCGCCTATCGTCATAATCGGGCGATCGACGACCGGGATTTCGATAATACGTCGCTCGATGTCCTGCGGCAGCGCAGCGACGAGCGCAGCAAGCAGTTCACCCAGGAGCTGCGCTTCACGTCGGACCCCAATGGGCCTCTTTCGTTCGGCGGCGCAGTCGACTGGATTGCGGGTCTCTTCTATTATGATGACCGCAGTCTGCGCGTGGACACCTTCACCTTTGGCGCCGACAGCGTCATCACCGCTGCGCGCGGCCCCGGCCAGGTCGACGTCGCCTCGACCCGCTATCGCACCAAGAGCATTGCCGGCTTTGCCCAGGCGACCTGGCACATCACCCCAACGGTCGATCTGACGCTCGGCGGTCGCTACACCGAGGATCGCAAGCGGGCCATCTCTCTCGGAACAACGACGGCCCCGGGTCTGCCGCTGGTTTCTGCGCCCTTCGTGACACCAACACTCAAGGACAAGTTCAGCTCGTTCGATCCGCGGATCACCCTTTCCTACCAGCCTACCCGCGATCTGAACTTCTATGCGAGCTATAATCAGGGCTTCAAAAGCGGTGGCTTCCAATATGTGCCGTTTACCGCGGCGCAAGCGAGCGTGATCTTCCAGCCGGAGAGCCTCGACGCCTATGAGGTTGGCTTCAAGACCCAGCTCATCGACCGGCGTCTGACGTTCAATGGCGCAGCCTTTTACTATAATTACAAGGATCTGCAGGTGTTGCGCGTTGTCGCGGTGGCAGGCGGCGGTGCGGCGACGCTCATCACCAATGCCGCGAGCAGCGAGGTTAAGGGCTTCGAACTCGAGTTCGTCGCCCGTCCTTCGGATACGCTCGAGTTCAATCTGAGCTACGCCTATACCGACGCAAAATATAAGAAATTCCCGTTCAACGCGACGACCGACTTTTCAAGCACCAGGTTGGTTCGTGCGCCCGTCCATTCGATCAACGCTGGCGGACAATGGACGATTCCGATCGGCAGCAGTTCGCTGCAGTTGCGGGCCGATTACGCGTTGCTCAGCAAGTTCTATTTTGAACCTGGCGAGGGCAAGGCGATCTACGGCAATACGACGCCGCTCACTATACAGCCGAGCTATGGGCTGCTGGACCTCCGTGCGACGGTCCGGGCGGGTCAATTCCGCGTCAGCGGCTTTGTGAACAATGCGACGGACCAATATTACCGGCGGACGGTCTTGGCTCTACCGGGTCAACTCATCGGCTATGCCGGCGCGCCGAGGACCTACGGTGTTTCAGTCGGCTGGTCGCTCTAGTCTGCGACACCACGCCGGTAGCGCCTTGTCGACGAAGATGCGCTATCGGCGAGCAACTTCACGAAGGCTTAGGACACATCGCCGGCCGATACTGCAAGCGCGCTCCCGGCGCTTTCCTCACATATCAGAGCGTTTTCTATAGATATCGGTCCGGCATGATCCATCGGGTTCGGCTGCAGCGCGTCTTCAAAGACACATCAAATCCGGACACGTGAATAACTGCAATATCAGTATGTCCGATCATCAATCTGCGCCGACCGGTCATCGCTATTGTGCCGTATAGCCACCCGCTGATAGATCCATCGATACAACATCGGCATATTCCCGCAATACCATCACAATCGGGAAGGCCGAGCGCGCTAGGCAGCGGCGGCTGGCGCCTGCCTCTCCGAAAGCCGCCAGTCGGAATCGGCCAGTCATTCCCGTCCGAAGCTGCGAGCCCAGTGAACGCCTGGATGGTCTGCTACTGTCGAAAACTGTCGTTCGTCACTGTCGCCAGGAACGACGGAAAAGTCCCACGATGCGGCGTTCCCCTTCCAGCAGCACGCGACCAACTTAAGCCGTTCCTCGATCAGGGGGCGCGAATGGTCGCTCCTACTGAAACCCGCCGTTCCCATCCTATTGAGCAGGACCGGCGAATGTAATGCATGTGGGAGAACATCTTCTCACTGTTGGTACGAAGACTGGGTACCCTTGGAGCTTACCGCCAATCGGTAGGAGATCAGCGCGCGGCGCTATCGTGTAACCCGGCCCGACCGCCACATCGATCACGCGGTTGGGCGACCAAACGCTGACCTGCACGCCGAACCATAAAGTCGCTCCCTTGCGACAGGCACAAAATGGCCTGGACGCAGACTGAGCGTCCAGGCCATTGTCGAGTTTGTCGAAACTTCAGACCCGAATACTGCTGATCGTGATCGAGAAGGACAATTCCCACGACCCGCAGCGACAAAGCTCTGTTTGGTCACGCTTTCGCTTCGTTGATCACATGGACCTGCGTAAACTCGTGCAAGCCCTCCTGCGCGAACTCGACGCCAAAACCGGATTGCTTGGCGCCGCCGAACGGCATCGTCGGTCCAAAATCGAGATGCTTGTTCATCCACACCGTGCCCGCCTCCATGCGTGTGGCCAGCTCATGCGCAGCATTTCGGTCGGCAGACCAGATGGAGCCGCCAAGTCCCATATCTGATGAATTAGCGCGCGTTAGCGCATCTTCGGGGTCGTCAAAGCGAATCATTGGAAGCACGGGACCAAACTGTTCTTCGTCTACCAAGCGCGTGCCATCGGTGATATCGCGTACAATGGTTGGCCGAACGAAGTAGCCCGGGCGATCCAGGGGCCGGCCGCCAGCAATGATCGTCCCGTCTGCCCGTGCTTCCTCGATAAGCGCCTTGACCTTCTCATACTGCGCCTTGTTCTGCAGTGGACCGATCTGGGCCCCCTGCTTGAGGCCGTCGTCGACCACTGCCTCTTCGGCGAGTCGCGCCAGTTCGGCGCAGAGCGCGTCATAGATATCGGAATGAGCATAGACGCGCTTGATCGCAAGGCAGATCTGACCGGCGTTCATAAAAGCGCCGCTGAAAATGCCTGGCGCCACTTTGACGGGGTCCGCATCGGCAAGCACGATCGCGGCATCATTACCGCCCAGCTCCAGTGTGAGACGTTTGATCGAGGCGGCCGCGCTGGCCATCACTTTGCGACCCGTCTCGGTGGATCCGGTAAAGCTGATCTTGGCGATGCCCGGATGCGTCGTGAGCTGCGCCCCAAGGTCGTTCTGATCCGTAATGATATTGACGACACCCGCCGGGAAAATCCCCGCCATCAGTTCGCCCAGACGCAGGGTGGACAGCGGTGTGGTGGGCGCTGGCTTGATCACAAGCGTATTGCCAGCCAGCAGCGCGAACGGCAGCTTGAAGGCGACGATCAGGACAGGAAAGTTCCAGGGTATGATCGCGCCAACAACGCCCAGCGGGCGCCGGTGCAGTTCGACGCGTCGCGTATCATTGTCCTCAAGAACCTGCACAGGCAGGTCATAGCTGGCAAGTTGACGGATGAAGGCAACGCTATAGCCGATCTCGGCACCTGCCTCGCTTAGCGGCTTACCTTGTTCCTGCGTCAGGAGCCGCGCCAGTTCCTCGGCATGGACTTCGATGTTGTCGGCAAATTTGAGAATGAGCGCGCGGCGCTCGGCGATAGACGTCCGTGACCATGCAGGAAAGGCCGCCCGCGCGGCTGCGACGGCCTCATCGAGCTGCTCGGTGGAAGCGCGGGGGCAGCGCGCCAAAACCTCTTCGGTCGCCGGATTGAGAACGTCCATGACGGCCGCGCCATCAACCAGCTTGCCATCGATGAGAAGCTTATATTCCGCCATTGCCATCCTCCCGGGAGCTTCGCCAATCGCCAGGCCATGTGGGTACAAGGCAGCGATCAGCACCAGTCATTTCTTGGTGACGTCGGATGCTAAGCCCGGTTCTGTCGGGAACATAGGACCATTTGACCCCTTATTCATGGTGCCAGTCACGATGCTGAGGATCAGCTGAGGGCGAGAATATCCGCAACGCGCCCGAAGGCTTCACGAATGTCTTCCTGGCCGAGACCCGTATAGCCGAGCACCAGCGATCGCTCACGAAAGCGCCCGGGCGTTCCATATTCGTGCACGGCGGCTCCGGCAAAAGGATACAGGCCAACGCCACAATTCCTGGCAAGACGGTGCATCTCGTTGGCTGATGGTAAGTTGGGTGGAAGTGTCCACATCATGTGCATGCCGCACTCCTGACCTAGAAGCTCGCCGCCCGGGAAATGCTTCGCAACGGCTTCGACCACCGCGTCCCTCGCGCCCATGTAGGACCGGCGGATGCGCCGCAGATGACGCAGAAAGGCGCCTTCCTTCAGGAAATCAGCGATAACAGCCTGTTCCAGCCAGGGCGCGCCATTGTCCGTCAGGGTTTTCACAATTCGCGCCGGATCGATCAGGTGGCGGGGGAGTACCGCATAGCCGATCCGCAGGCCTGCGCCGATCGACTTGGAGAAGGTGCCGAGATAGATGACGTGACCGTTGCGGTCCAGCCCGGCGAGCGCCGTCAGCGGCGGGCCGTCATAGCGGAAGTCGCTGTCGTAATCGTCCTCGATGATATAGCTGCCGGTCTGATAGGCCCAGTCGAGCAGATGCAGCCGCCTGTCGAGGCTGAGCGTGCATCCCGTTGGGAACTGGTGTGACGGCGTCACATAGACGAGGTTCCCCATGAAACCCTCGAGTTGCGAGACGATGATGCCCTGTTCGTCGACATCGATCGGGCAAATACTGGCGCCGTAGCTGCCAAAGAGATAGGCGGCGCCCTGGTAGCAGGGATTTTCCACCGCCACGCTGGCCTTGGACGCTCCGGCAAGGAATATCCGCGCGAGCAAATTCAGCGCGCCCTGGATGCCCGACGTGATCATAATCTGATCTGCGCCGGGGCTGATGCCGCGGGTCTCCGCCAGATGGGCCGCTATCGCTTCGCGGAGCGCCGCAAGGCCTTGGGGGTCGCCATATTCGGTCTGGGTGCCGCGCGCATAGGTCAGGTGGCGCGTTACGGCTCGCTGCCAGAACGTCGTGGGGAAACCGGCGGGATGGGGGCGACCCACAAAGAAGTCGAATTGCGGCCGCGTGCGCTTTTCATGCCACAGCTGGGGCGAACGACCTGTGAATGTCGGGTTCTTGCCCAGACGAAGCCGTTTGCGGAGAGGCTGCGCGGCGCCGTGACCGTTGCGCAGCAGCACCGTTGCGTCAGGAAGCTTGTGATTGACGAATATCCCGGCCTTGGCGCGCGAGGTGATATAATCCTCGGCGGCCAGCCGTTCATAGGCCAGCATGACAGTGTTGCGGGCGATGCCAAGCTGCTCGGACATGCTGCGGGTGGATGGCAAGCGCTTGCCGGCAGGCAGGCTTCCCTTGAGGATCTGCTCGCGCAACGCTTCATAAAGCTGCGTTTGCAACGACCGTTCGTCGTTGCGATCGACGGTGATGATGAGGTTCATCGACATCATGATCGGGATGCCTCTCGAGAGCAGGTCAACGCATCCTATCGCCTGCCCGGCTCAATGATAGAGCTGTCGCGCTCTGGCACCATAAAGTTTCCGGGTTTTGGTCCTACCGGACGGCCACGCCGTACCTAATCCTCTCACGGCAGCTCGCAGGGCTGGACTCATCGAGGGGAGTACAAAAAATGTCCGTCTTTCTCAGCATGCAGCGCGTGCGCTTTTCCAGTCCGGACGGCTATGAAAAGTTCAAGGTGATCTTCGCCGACACCCGCAACCATCTCATGAAGATGCCCGGCTTTCTGCATCTGACATGGTGGGAACATCCCGAGGACCCGGGCTGGTTCAACGAAGTCAGCTTCTGGGTCGATCGAGCATCGATCAAGGACTGGCATATGAATGTCTACCATAAATATGCGAAGGAATGGGCCGCCCGCGGCGCCATCATGGAAGACATCATCACCAATTTCCAACTGACCTTCGCGCGGCTGCTGCGCGTCTGCCCTTGCTGCGGCCTGGTCGAGGACAAGGCGTTCGACCTTCAGGAAGAGCAGAAGGTGCTCGCTGAACCCTGCCCACAGTGCGAATTCCACTTTCCGGTGATGCCCAACACGCCGAGCAGCTTCGCTGTCTTCAAAGACGTGCCAAAGCTTCTGCAGGAATCGGGCGCGGAGGCAGATTTACCGTCACCCACCTGATCGCCCGACCGCGAGCGGCGCGCCAGCACTAAAATGCCGCGAAGACAGGCGGAGCGTCGTGCGCGGTCCCGCAGGAGGGACACCACATAAGCAAATGATGATGGCGGGAAACAACCGCAAATCTGGCACCATCAAAAAGAGCGGTAATGGCGCTAGTGGCTGTGACAGTTCTACCGCAGATTTCAGCATATGGCCGATAGCCTTGTCCGAGCGGCTTTCAGCCAGCGGGCACGGCCGGGGAAAAGGAGACATGGGGATGACGTCGGAAGTTCTTGTCCGCAGCGCCGTACATGGCGGGGTTCAGAATGAGCCCAATGAGAAATGGGCTCCCTTCGAATGGCTCGAACCGCGCTTCGGCGCGCAGGTGCATGGCGAATATGTCGTGATCCGGCCCGAGGGCGTCTCCGGATCGCTTTCGGCGGGTCTATGGCGGAGCGGGCCGACCGCGCCCGGAGCAGCATCCGACGGGTCGCATACGATTCTTTATTCTTCGCCGCTCGGCGATGAAACCGCCTGCGTGATCGACGGGACGGCCGTCCTCACCGTCATCTCCACCGGCAAGCGCTATGAAGTCGGCCCCGGCTCGATCATCAGCTCGCCCAAGGGGCTCGAAGTCCAGTGGGACATCGAGGGTCCTGCGTTCAAGAAATACTGGTGTATCTGGAACGGCAGCGAACCCACCGCCAATCCGCCGCAGGATCTGCTGATCACGCATGTCAGCGACAATCCTGAGGAATGGCAGGAATATCATTTCACCGAGCCGGCGGAAGGTGCCCTGGTTGCCGGCGAGCTCTATTTCATTCGCACCGGCGGCTCGACCGGCACGATGCTGAGCGGCGTATGGCGTTCTGGCAAGGGAATTGCCGGAAGCGATGTCGATGACAAGGGCACCATGTCGACACCCTATACCGGGGTGCTGGGCGACGAGACTATCTTGCTTCTCGAAGGCGAGGTCGAGGTCACCGAAACCGAGAGCGGCAAGTTGCATAATTTCAAGGCGGGAGACGTGATAGGTCTTTCCTCGGGTATGCACGTCACGTGGACGTCCAAGGGGCCTTTCAGCAAGAAGCTCTGGGTCATCACGCGCGACGTGTTGCCCGAGTAAGCGCGCGCCGTCGGAGCGGCCCTTTCCGTACAAGGTGCCGCTCCTCCACCTGACTGATCACGACCATGTCTGGGCAGCTATGGTCGTGACACGTTCATGTTGATCGCCGAGCGCCCGATCATCGAGCTTTCGATCAACAGACAATGCATCGCGTAAAAGTCGCGAGCACGAAAGAGGACCATGAAGGCATGACCGGCAGACCGGTATCCGCCACACCCCAGTCTTATGGGGCTGCGCGTGTTAATTTCGCCATCCAGACCGAACGCGCGCGGCTATCAGGCAGCGTCGAGGCAGGTTTCAACGCATGTATCGAATGTTGCGACCGATATGCCGACGACGATCGAACCGCGCTCATCTGGGTGTCGGCCATTGGGCAACAAGAAGACTATAGCTTCGCCCAAATGCGCGACCTTTCCGCGCGGGTGGCGAACATGCTGGTCGCTTCGGGAGTACGTCCCGGCGATTGCGTGGCAGGCCTCCTCCCCCGCATTCCGGAGCTTCTTGCGACCATCCTGGGTGTGTGGCGTGCGGGTGCGGTATACCAGCCGCTCTTCACCGCCTTCGGCCCCAAGGCCATCCAGCACCGATTGAGCATCAGCAGCGCGACGCTCATCGTCACGGACAGCGCCAATCGTTCAAAGCTGGACGAAATCGCGGATTGCCCCAGCATCGCGACCGTCCTAGCGCCCGGCGATACGCTGCGGGATGGCGATCTCGACTTCCGCGCCGAACTCGATGCGCGCAGCGCTGTGTTCGAACCGGTTCTGCGCAACCCCGACGACCTTTTCCTGATGATGTCGACGTCGGGCACGACCGGCCCTGCCAAGGGCGTGGGGGTGCCGCTACGCGGCCTCCTTGCCATCGGTGCCTATATGCGCGGGGCGGTGGATCTAAGGCCGCAGGATCGCTTCTGGAACATTGCCGACCCAGGCTGGGCCTATGGCCTCTATTACGGCATCACCGGGCCGCTTCTGCTTGGTCATGCGACAACGCTCTATGATGGCGGGTTTACGGCGGAGGTGGCTTATGAGGTGATCGACCGGCTAGGGATCACTAACCTCGCCGGGGCGCCGACCGCCTACCGGTTGCTGATCGCGGCGGGACCGGAGGCGGCCGCGCGGGCAAAGGGCAGCCTGCGCGTGGTGAGCAGCGCGGGCGAACCGCTCAACCCCGAAGTGATCCGCTGGTTCGACAGGCATCTGGCTGTCCCCATCCACGATCATTACGGCCAGACCGAAATGGGCATGGTGGTGAACAATCATCATGGGCTGACCCATCGCATCCGCATCGGGTCGGCGGGTCTTCCCATGCCGGGGTACCGCATCGCAGTGCTCGATGAGACGGGCCGCGAACTGGGACCAAACCAGCCCGGCGAACTGGCCATCGATATCGCCAACTCGCCTCTCCTCTGGTTCGACGGCTATTGGCAGCAGGAAACCCCGGCGATCGCAGGCGGCTATTACCGAACCGGTGACACGGTAGAATGGGAAAGCGACGGCAGCATCAGCTTCATCGGCCGGGCGGACGATGTCATCACCTCTTCGGGCTACCGGATCGGTCCTTTCGATGTCGAAAGCGCCCTGGTCGAGCATCCGGCAGTGATGGAAACGGCGGTCATCGGTGTGCCGGATCCGGAGCGAACCGAGTTGGTCAAGGCGTTCATCGTTCTCAATCAGGGATATGAGGCCTCGCCCGATCTCGCGGAGGATCTCAAGCGCCACGTAAAAGGCCGCCTGTCGGCGCATGCCTATCCCCGGCTCGTCGTGTTCGTGACCGAACTGCCCAAAACACCCAGCGGCAAGATCCAGCGCTTCATCCTGCGCACCCTGTAGGGAGCACATACGCAGGCTCACACAAGCTGTCGCGATATCTCAAAAAGCCCCGCGGCGAAAACTGGCACCATCGCAAACGCCCAGTCAGGCTCTAGGGCCACTCGCGGCTGCTCCATAGGCTCCTGATCACGGCTTCCAGCTTCCGTATGGGCGCATGTGCGCCACCTTGAAGCGGGCCGGGAGACAGCAGCGAGCGAGGAGCTTTTCTATGGCGAGCGATCCGAACATCCAGGGCAATTCCCATGCGGCCGCACCCCGGTCTTTGGGCATTGGCAACCGCAACAGCAATCCCGCGCAGTGGGCGCCCTTCGCCTGGGACGATCCGCTTTTCGGCCCTCAGGTGAAAGGCGAGGTCGCGCCGGTGGCCTTCGACCACACCAGCGGGTCGCTGCAACTCGGCTTCTGGCGAACCGGGAAGGATAGGCGGCACAGATCGACCTGCCCCGCGCGCTGTTGCGCGCCCGCAATCCAAGGCCGGTGCTTCCAGCCGAACATCTCATCTGGCACCATCAATTAGCGAGAAAGAGGCACTAAGAGGAGTATCAGTTCTCCGGCACCTTGGACCTTGACGATGGAGTCGAGGGCAAAGGGAAGCGCCCACCCTCGCAAAGCCGGCGTCCAGGCGAAACTGGCCCACGAAATGCACTGGGATGCAGTGGTCCGAACAGGGAGGTCCGTATGAAAAGGGTTGTATCCACAAGCGTTCTGGCGATCGCGGCGTGTCTTGGCGCGCCGTTGCTCGCTCAGCAGCCCGACGAGCAGCAGGCGCAATCGGGCGGTCTGGAAGAGATCGTCGTCACGGCGACCAAGCGATCTGAGAATCTACAGGATGTGCCGGTCGCCGTATCGGCCATTTCCGCCTCAGCGCTCACCGCCAAGGGGGTGTTCGACACATCGGACCTCAATGCCTCGATGCCCAATCTCCAGGTGTCGTCGGCCTATGGTTCGCAGCAGCCCAATTTCACGCTGCGCGGCGTCGGCGTGGGCACCGAGCTGAGCGCCAGCGCGGCCTCGCCGGTCGGCGTCTATGTCGACGAGGTCTACCAGACCTTTCGGGCAAGCCAAGGGCAGCAACTCTACGATCTGGAACAGGTCGAGGTGGTGCGCGGTCCCCAGGGCACGCTCTACGGGCGCAACACGACGGGTGGCGCGATCAACTTCATTACTCGCAAGCCCGAGATGAAAGGCGCCAATGGCTATCTGACGCTCGGCTATGGCAATTACGACCGCAAGAGTGCTGAAGGCGCGATCGAGCTGACGCCCGTGGAAGGCCAACTCGGCATCCGCATCGCGGGCACCTATGTCAAATCCGATCCCTATATCCATAATCTGATGCTCGCCGGGCTCAACACCACGGCTGCCGGCGGCGCGTCCGGCCTCAACTACGCAACCGGGCGCGATCCCAATGGCGATGAGAGCTATGGCATCCGCGGAACTCTGCGCTTCGCGCCGTCCGACACCCTTGATGTCACCCTGAAAGGCTATGCAGCCAAGTCGACCGGCGGCGTTGCCGCGTCACTGGGCGCGGGCCCCTCGCGTGCCAACCCAGGGGTAATCAACTACGAAAACCCGGCTTTCCCGTTGGCGCCGCTGTTCCAGTTACTCGGCGACAATGGCACCGGGCTGCTGCCCAGCACCTACAGTCGCGTGGGTCTGTCCGACAAGCAAATCGAGCAGGATACGATTGGCCGCGCAGTGACGCGCGCCGAAGGTGTCGTCCTGACCGTGAAGACCGAGCTTGCCGACAAGCTCAACCTGACCTCGATCACAGGCTATGATTCCGGCCTTTATCTCCAGACAGCGACAGATTGCGACAGCAGCCCGCTGCGTCTGTGCTCGAACGGCTACCGTTCGTCCTTCGAGGCCTTCAATCAGGACCTGCGCCTTGATTATAGCAGCGGGCCGTTCAAGATGATCGTGGGCGCCTATTATGGTTGGGACAGGGTAACCTCAGACAACGACATCGACATCTTCAATTTCCTGAGCGACGTGCGCGCTGCGGTCGGCCTGCCCGCGACCTGGTTCAACCCAGCCGGCGGCTTCAACAGCACCGCGCTCTCGGCCGGCTCGGTTCCGACCGGCGTTCGCGGCAAACAGCATTTCAAGCAGAACCGGGAAAGCTGGGCCGTCTATAGCGAAGGCAGCTACGAGATCACGCCTACGGTCAAGCTGACCGCGGGCCTTCGGTATACCACGGACACGACTGACTATAAGGACGGCCTCACCACTTATTATGACGATGCCGGCAATCCGCGTATGCTTGCGGTGTCGGCGTATGGCGCGCCCTTTTTCCTGGCGCCTGTCTATGATGAGAGCGGGAACGTGGTAATCCCCGCGACTGGGGGCCCTAATCCGGGCGGCATCAACAAGAGCGGCAAGACGAGCCGCATCTCGGGCCGAGCGATCCTCGACTGGAAGCCGATCGATGGCGTGATGTTCTATGGCAGCTACAGCCGTGGCTATCGCGCCGGCACGTTCAACGGCCTCGCCTATATCAGCTCGCCGCAGGTCTATTTCGTCAAGCCCGAGGAGGTTAACGCCTTCGAGGTCGGCTTCAAGACCCGCTTCCTCGACAACCGGCTTCAGATCAACGGCAGTTTCTTTTACTATGACTACAAGAACCAGCAGAGCCAGGTGGTCGATCCGAGCGTGACCGCCAATATCATCACCCTCGACGGGACGATGAAAGGACTCGAACTGGACGTCGAATTCGCCGCAACCAACCGCCTCACGTTAAGCGCATCACTTGGTATTCTGGACAGCAAGTACAAGGGCTATGATCAGGCGAAGTGCGTCGGCCTCAATCTGAGCGGCCTATTCCCGGCGCAGGACGGATCATGTGTGCAGTCGGGGGCCGGCAACGTCAGCGTGGGCGGTAACCCCTTCCCCTATGCACCCAAGACATCGGTCAATCTCGCCTTCGACTGGGATGCGATCGATATCGGCGAAGGCAAGATCAAGGTGCATGGCGACACCGCCTATACAGGGCGCTTCTACTACGACACCTTCAAGGATTACAGCCGCGGTGTGCTGCCCAATCTCGCGAGTGGGCGGTATACGCAAGGCGAAGGCGACTATTGGGTGTTCAACAGTCGCATCAGTTTCGTGACGGACCGCTACACCCTGTCTGTCTGGGGTAAGAACCTCTCCGACAAGCTCTACTTCCCGGCAGGATATCCCAATGAGGGCATCACCGGTGCGGGCTACATCGTACGCGCGCTGCCGCGCACCTATGGGATCGAAGTCACGCTGCGCTTCTGAAGGCGACTGGGAGGGGAGGCTCCGCCTCCCCTCCTCCTTTCGGCCCCGCTGAAAAGGGAATGAGGGCCAGCCGTTGGCGACAACCGTTGATTGATGATCTGGAGTAAGCAGTGAAGACACGTGCAAGCGTCCCTGTCGCATGCCGTCGAGCGCGACAGGCTCAAAGCTTGGCGGCTGGAGCATAATGAAATGCGGCCTCGGGTATCACTTGGCCGGCGTGCGCCGATCGAACTTGCGGCATCCCCCGGACTTATGTTGCAGGACATGACGATGCGTGGCTTTGGGGAGCACACGCAGAAGGACTATATCCGGCACGTCCGATCATTTGCCGCGTTTCTCGGTCGGCCTCCCGATACGGCCACGATCGAAGACCTCCGGCGCTTTCAGATTGATCAGCATGAACGCGCCGTTGGTCCGGCAACAATCAATGGGGCTGTATCTGCACTGCGTTTCCTGTTCGGTATAACACTCAAGCGCCCGGAGATGGCGCTGGGGCTTGTCGTCATGCATTACGCGCCCAAGTTGCGTGTGGTTTTGAGCGTCGAGGAGACAGCGCGGCTGCTCGAGGCTGCGCCAGGCATCAAATACAAAGCAGCACTCAGCGTGGCCTATGGCGCGGGCCTGCGCGTCTCGGAGGTTGCCCACCTCAAGGTCGATGACATCGACAGCGAGCGCATGATCATCCGTGTCGAGCAGGGCAAGGGGCGCAAGGATCGCAACGCCATGCTCTCACCGCATCTGCTCGATTTGCTCCGTCAATGGTGGCGCGAAGGCAAGCGGCGCGGGGTGATGTTGCCACATGGCTGGCTGTTCCCCGGCCGCAACGGCACGGACCCGATCTCAGCGCGCCAGCTGCACCGCGTCGTGCAGGAAGCGGCCGAGTGCGCCGAGATCCACAAGCGGGTGAGCCCACATACGCTGCGGCATTCGTTTGCCACCCACCTGCTCGAGCAGGGTGTCGATATCCGCGTCATCCAGGTCTTGCTGGGACACGTGAACATCAACACGACCGGTATCTACACTCAGGTGTCGAGCAAGACCATGCGGGCGGTGACAACGGCGGTCAGATTCCAGGCCATCGGGGCGGAGTAAAAGTAGGCCATTGTGATGCGGGCCTGACGATATGAAGAGGGCCCGCCATGGTGCCGGTGGGCATCTTGTCCTCTGTGCCCCGGTTCATGCCGCCAACTCCTGAGATGTTTGGGGCACGAGCGCTGCATAGTCGGCGGCACGCGTCGTCTTCACGTCCATATTCGGCAGGTGGGGATAGGCTGCCAGGTCCAAGCGGGCGGGCCGCCGTTCGATGCGCGCCAGCGCGATCTGCTTGACCGCATCGAAGCCGATTGCGCCGATACAGATCGCCTCGTTCACCGCGAAGGTGACGATCTCAATCGGTATCGCCTCCAACAGGCGCAGGATCTGGATGAACTCGCGCTTGCCCTTGTTGCCCATACGCGCCTCAAGGAGGTGACGCATATGCTGGAACGCTTGCGGCAGAGCCCAGTCCTGCAGCGCGGCGGCCTGATCGAGCGCATTGGGCTTGGTCTCGATCAGCGCCAGATAATGCAGCGGGTTCGCCACGAACATGGCCTCACCATAACAGCGCGGATGTCTGGCGATCTCCTCATTGCCACATAGGATGACCACCGTGTCGACGAATCCCTTCACCATGACATCTTGGAAGCCATACCGGGTCGGCACCGAGTAGTCGTTGGTCCGGTAGCGCACCAGGGCGGTCGACGATACGCGAGCGGCCCTGGTCTCGCACGATTCGAACTGCCCTGCTGGCAATGCCCGCATCACCGCCAGATCGGCCAGGAGCCGTGTGCCGATCGTCTCGCTATGTCGGCCAGCCCGCTCTTCCTGCCGGGCCCGGCAGCGGTCCAACAGCTCATCATTGAAGTCATCGAAGCTGGGCGTATGCGGGATCGGCACCATGAAGTGCGATCGGGCGTGCTTGACCAGGCCTTCGACCTTCCCCTTGTCGTTCCCCTTTCCAGGCCGACCAAAGCGATCGGTGAAAAGATAATGGCTGACGAGCCCGGTGAACGCGCGTGTTCGCTCGCGCTTCCCATCCCCGCAGATTCTGGCAACCGCGATCTTCGTGTTATCATAAAGGATCGACAGCGGCACGCCGCCGAAGAAGGCGAATGCCGATACATGCCCGTCCAGAAAGGTCTCGGTCGTCTCCGCGGGATAGGCCTTCACAAAGCAGGCATCCGATTGCGGCAGGTCCATGCAGAAGAAGTGCATCTTCCGGCGGACACCATCGATCACACCCACCGCTTCGCCAAAATCCACCTGTGCATGTCCTGGCGGGTGCGCCAGCGGCACGAACGTCTCGGCTCACGCCGGAACCGGCCATTCGCAAATTTTGGCAGTTGCCGGCCAGTGAGGCTAATCTCGGTCGTTCAGGCTTGAAGCACTGGCACCCATAAGCGGACGAACTTCACTCTGATAGGCTCGCGACCAACAAATAGTTCGAATCCCGTCGGGCGCGCCAAATACCGCCGACTCCCACCATTCTCTATTCTAACGCCGCCCCGCCTACGCTGAAGTAGTGGGCCGGGCGGCCAGTGGCGGAATGGGAGTTCGATGGCGCCTTCTCCGAGTCGATGGGCTCTTCCCGAATAAGCCGCTGGCGCGCGCCGCGATACTATCGCCGAGGCCGCCGGTCAGCGTGCCTCGAAGCGGTCCCCGAGTGGAAGCGTCCTGGCGAATGCGTCGAGCCGCCGCTTCGCCTCGACGTCGCCGGGAAGCGTCGCGCGCCAGAACAGAGTGGTCGCGGCGATCACGGTATCGCGGATGTGGGGCGTGGCGGTTGAAGTTGGCCCCCGCAGTCCGTCCTGGGCATTGAACATCATGTGGTTGGCGCCTTCTAGCACGAGCAGATACTTGTCCCCCGGCGGCATCGCGCGGAACGGGCGCTCACGATCTCTGGCGGTGACGTTCGGGGTGATCGGCGCCGCGTCCTGGGTGCCGGTGACCGAGAAGAAGGGGATGGCGATGGCGCGGAACGCGGCATCATCCGATCCGCGCATCGGCGGCGAGGGGCTGAACGCGATCGCTGCTTTCACCCTTGGATCGGCGGCGATCCCCGCAACCGGAAAGCGCTGGCCGGCGATCCCCTGGGTCGTGTGCGCGCCGAAGCTGTGGCCGGACATGCCGACATGGGCGAGGTCGGCCCGGCGCAGGTCGCACGCGCCCTCGCGCGAGCGCCGGCCGAGTTCATCCAGCAAGAAATGTACGTCGTCGACGCGCGCAACGAGCTGCGCGGGCGCCATCGCCGCGGCGACCCGGCCCGAACCGATGATCGAGCGGTCGCTGCCCGGGTGCTGGAGGTTGACGACGATGAAGCCGGCCTTTGCCCAGGCCACTGCCCAGTTGGTGCCGCCCTCGAGCGAGCCGCCCAGGCCATGGCTGAACAGGATCACCGGCGCATTGCCGGTGCCAGCCGGCATGCGGATGCGCACCGGCACGTTTCGGTTGCGCGCATCGTCGCGCCACGCCGCGTCGCAGGTCGTGATGGCGTCGGCCAGCGCCGCATGCGCCGCGGCCGGTGCCGCGAGCATTGCGGCAAGGAACATCGTCTTGGTCATGGCAATTCCCTGATTTGCGGCATCGCGAGCAGCGCATGCGCCTTCGCGCGCCATCCCCGCGCGCGCCGGGCGTCGCTGAGCATCATCGCCCATTCGCGGAAGGCGAGCCGCAAAGGATTGGCGGTCGCCGGACGATGCGCGAGCCCATAGCGGATCGGTTCGCCGGCCTTTTCGTGCGCGAGAGTGCCGAACAGCCGGTCGAACAGGATCAGCACGCCGCCATAGTTCTTGTCGATATAAGCGTCGTTGGAGGCGTGGTGCAGCCGGTGGTGCGCGGGCGTGTTGAACACCAATTCGATCGGCCCGAGCCTTCCCACCGCCTCGGTGTGGAGGAAGAACTGGTAGCGCAGGTTGAGCGCCAGCAGCGCGACCAGCACGAAGGGCGGCAATCCCGCGAAGATCAGGGGCACGTAGAACACCCAGCCCGCCGAGAAGAGATTGGTCCAGCCGAGCCGCAGCGACGCGAGCAAGGTCATCTGCTCGGCCGAATGATGCACCGAATGCGAAGCCCAGATCCAGCGTATCCGGTGGCTCGCGCGGTGGAACCAGTAATAGGCGAACTCGACCGCGAGGAACCCGCCAGCCCAGGTCGCCCAATGGTCCGCCGACCAATGGATCGGCGCCGCTGCCCAGACCGCGCCGAACAGCAGGCTCAACACGGCTGCGTTCATTGCCGCGAAGGGCAGGTTGCCGAGCACCAGCCCCAGCGTGGTGAGCGCCGCGCGCCCGTCATAACCGCGCCCGCGCCCTATCCGCCAGCCGGCCTCGGCCAGCACCAGCGCGAGCATCGCCGCCAGCCACAACGGGGAGCGCTCGACGTTCATCTCAACGCTGCTGCTTCATCGCGTCGATGCGCGCCTTGGCGGCGGCCATCTCATTGGCGTCTATCCGACCGTCGCCATTGGCGTCGGCGCTGTCGAACAGCGGCATCGGCGCCGCCTCGAACTCGGCACGCGTCGCTTGGCCGTCCTTGTTGGCGTCCATCGCGGCGATCAGCGTATCGAGGCGACTGGCAGCCTCCGGCTTGAAGCGCGCGAGGCGCTTGAAATCCGCCTTGCTCACCGCGCCGTCCCTGTTGCGGTCCATACGGGCGAAATTGGCGGCGCGCGCCCGGGCATATTCATCGCGCGTGACGACGCCGTCGCCATTGGAATCGGCAGCGGCGAGCATTTTCATACCGTCGCCCTGCGACTGGGCGTAGGCAGCCGGCGCGGCGAGCAGTGCTGCGGCGGCGAGCATCATCTTCTTCATCGCACTTCCTTTGACTTTGGGGGTGCGGCCGCGCTCCGTGGGACGAGAGGGGGCTTGGAGCGCGGCCGCAGGGGAAGTTCAGGGCCGCGGCACCGTGCCCGACACGTTGCGCGAGCTGCCGTCTGCGCGGGTGAGCGTGCTGTTGTAGCTCGCGGTGCCCTCGCCATTGTTGACGGCCGAGGTGGTGCGGTTGCGGGTCCGGCCGTCATTGGCGGCGATCGTGTGGCTGCCGTTGTACGCGCCGTCGCCCCAGTTCGCATCGCGCGAGTTGGTCAGGCCACGGCCGTTGTTCGCCTGCACGCTGCGGTCGCTCGAATAATGGCCGGGGCCATAGTCGCGGCTGCGCGAAGCTTCATAGCCGCGCCCGCTATTAGTCTGCAGGCCGCGGCTGATCGTCGCGGAACCGCGCTGGCGGGATGCCGAGCGCCACTGTGTGTAGCCGTGGCCGCGCGCGCCCTGCACGCTCGCAGCGTGGCCACGACGCACCTGCGCTTCGGCGGGAACCGCGGTCGCCGCCAGTCCGGCGGTGAGCGCGGCGAGACTCAAAACAACCTTGTACATATCTCACTCCTTGCACAGACGGCGGTCCAGCCGTCGCATCGGGCTTATGCAGGTATGCGGTAATCTGGCTGCGTCGGGAGGGTGACGAAGCGTAACAGAGTGTATCCGGCCAACGCGGGCCCTTCGCCGGCGCCGCCGCAGGCGCTATTCAGCATGCATGGAAACCAGTTGCATCGCCGTGGTCGAGGACGACCGAGAAATCCGCGCGCTTGTCGTCGACTTGCTCAACCGCGAAGGCTTCGAGGCGGTCGGGTGCCGAACGGCGGGCGAGTTCGACCAGCTCAACGAACGGCGGCGTATCGATCTCGCCGTGCTCGACATCATGCTGCCGGGCGAGGACGGGCTGTCGCTCTGTCGCCGGCTGCGCGCCACCGGCGACGTGCCGGTTTTGATGGTGACCGCCAAGGGCGACGACATCGACCGTATCGTCGGCCTGGAAGTGGGTGCGGACGACTATCTTCCCAAGCCGTTCAACCCCCGTGAGCTGGTCGCGCGCGTCCGCGCGATCCTGCGGCGAACGCGTGATCAGCACCGCGCGGTCCCGGCGATCACCAACGAGCGCTATCGCTTCGGCGGCTGGTCGCTCGACGTCGGCGCCCGTGCGGTCTCCAGTCCGGACGGGAACGACGTGGAGCTGACCGGGGGCGAATTCGATCTGCTGCTCTGCTTCGTCACCCATCCGCAGCGCGTGCTCAACCGCGACCAGCTCCTCGACTGGACGCGCGGACGCAGCGTCGGGCCATTCGATCGCGCGGTCGACGTCCAGCTCAGTCGGCTGCGCCGCAAGCTGGCGGCAACACCTCGCGGCGAGACGATCATCAAAACCGTGCGGGGTGGCGGCTATCAGTTCACGCTGAAGGTGGAGCGGGTATGACGATCGGATCGAACCTGTCGTTGCGCCTCGCCGCCATCCTGCTGGTCGGGTTCATTGCGCTTCAACTCCTGCTTGCCGTTGTCCTGCCTTCGTCGGACGACGCCCGCCGGCCCTATAATCTCCCGAGGCCGGAGGAGGCGGCCGCAATCGCGAGCGCGCTCGACCGGGCGCCTGAAAGCGAGCGTTTGGGTCTTGCGGATGCACTCGACGGCGCGCTTTATTCGATCAAGCTCGTCCCGGTGCCGCCGGCGCCTGGCCGCCGCTCGGACGACCTGCGGGATCTCGAGGCAAGCTACGATGCGGCGATGCCTGGCCGTCGGGTGAACGTGGACGGACGGCGGCCACGGCTCGGTCGCTGGATCGGCTCCGCCGCGCGGCCCGCGCGCTTTTTCGCGCCGATCCGCGTGGCGATCGGCCTGAACGGCAGCGGCGTGCTGCTGATCACCAGCCAACCTTCGGATTCTGCGCGCGCCTATCTGCAGGGCCGCGCGGTGATCGGTGCCCTGGGCGGACTGGTGCTGCTCATCGCTCTCATGCTCGCGGTACGCCAGACCACGCGCCCGCTCAGCCAGCTCTCGCGCGGCGTGCGCCGGTTCGCCGGCAATCTCGATACGCCCGACCTCCCGGTCGTCGGCCCGCGCGAGGTGCGCGAACTCGCCACCGCGTTCAATGACATGAAGGGGCAGATCCGCGCGCTGATTGGCGAGCGGACGCGCGTGCTTGCAGCGATCGCGCATGACCTGCGGACCTATCTGACGCGGCTGCGGCTACGCGCCGAGTTCATTGATGATCCCGATCATCAAGCCCGCGCGGTGCGCGATCTCGACGAGATGACGGCGCTCATCAACGATACGCTGCTGCTGGCGGACCGCGACTCCGCCCCGCCGAGCCATCCCGAGCACGTGGGCGTCGCACACGCGCTCGCCGAGATCGTCGACGCGCATCGCGAGCTCGGCGAAACCGTGACGCTGGCGCCCATGCCCGACGATCTCGCGATCGCCGCCACGCCGCTCTCGCTGCGACGCATCCTCGACAATCTCATCGCGAACGGCCTCCGTCACGGCAACGCGGTGGCGGTCTCGGCCCATGCGACCAGGGAGACGGTCGACATCGTCGTCGAAGACGACGGGCCAGGCGTCCCGGTCGACGCATTGGCGCAGCTTGGAATACCCTTTCAACGCTTCGATCCCTCTCGTAGCCGCGAGACGGGCGGCGCGGGTCTTGGGCTCGCGATCGTGCGCGCACTCGCGGGCCGCGACCAGGCTGACGTAATGTTCACGCCGGGATCGCCCGCGGGGCTGCGCGTGATGATCCGCTATCCCCGCGTCCAGGGTTGATGGCGACAGCTTGTGTGCGGCCGCCACGCGGCTCTTTACCCTGTTCCGCAACGTGTTCGCGAAGGATGGTGGCAACCAAGCTGCTGATGGGAGCGGACGCAGCAAGTCCATCCCGCCATTCACCCGGTTGCGCCCTTGCTCGGCAATAAGCCGCGGACGATGATATCGACAGCCATATCGAGGCTGCCGACATCCGGATCGTGCGGCCAGGCACGCGCCGCCATCAACATCCGCGTGGCAAGCCGCAGATGCTCGACATTAGCATCGGGCCGCAGCCTACCGACCGCGTGGGCTCGCATGACGATCTGCTGGACCAGTTTGGACGTGCGGTCGCGCAATGATTGCAGCGCCTGGCGCTGCGCCGGGTCGGCAAGAAGATGGGCGACTGCCGGACCGTGAACGGTTGCGACGAGACCCTGACGTCGAAGAAAACTGGGCAGCAGTGTCGTGTCATCGTCGTGTGTTGCGACGAAGCGCTCCATCGCTTCCAATTTGTACGTCAAGACCGCCGTCATCAGCCCCCCCCGGTGGGGGAAGTTGCGGTATAGCGTCGCCCGTCCCACGCCTGCAGCGGCTGCGACCGCCTCCAGTGCGATGTCGTAGCCGTCACGCTCGAACAGGTCGGCGGCAGCCTTGATCAGCCGGTCTCGCCGGGCGGCGGCATCCTTTCGCAATTTTTCGCTCCATGGGTATCCAAGGCTGGAAGTGGACACTATATGTCCGTTTCCAGCCTTCAGTGTAAGAGATTTCTCTTCTAATGACATCGTCCGCCGAAACCTCGCGGTGAGTGCCGCCGTTCAGCCGCTCGAGCCGCTTCCCGCTTGGGAAGAGGACGAGAAGCCGACGATCCCGGGATCGCCCGCAACGCCGCGGCACAGCGTGCGCCTGCGGATCGCCTATCTGGCTGTCGGCCTGCTGGTCAGCGCGACCAGCGGCCTAGGCAACGCCATCGTCTCTGCGAACCTGCCCGAGATTCAAGGCTCTCTTGGGTTGACGCCGGTCCAGGGCGCGTGGCTGCCCACCGCTTATGTCATGGTCAACGTCTCTTCGAACCTGATCCTGTTCAAATGCCGCCAGCAGTTCGGCATTCGCCGCTTCGCCGAGGCAGGTCTGCTCGCCTATCTGCTTGTCACGGCACTTTACCTGCTGGTCCAGAGCTATGAGGCGGCGGTAGCAGTGCGCGCGATCGCGGGCTTCGCAGCCGCGCCGATGAGCGCGCTATCGGTGTTCTACATCCTGCAGGTGTTTCCAAAAGCGAAACTGGGGCAAGGATTGTGCGTCGCGCTCGGGCTGTCACAGGTCTGGACGCCGGTCGCCTGGCTGATGTCGCCCGCGCTGCTCGATCTCGGCGACTGGCAAACCCTTTATCTATTCGAGTTCGGGTTGGCGACCTGTACGCTCGCTGCTTGCGTCGTCCTGAAGCTCCCGCCCGGCATCCGGATCAAGGTATTCGAGCGCACTGACCTGCTCACCTTCGCGTTGCTCGCCCCCGCATTTGCGCTGATCGGCGCGGTGCTGGCGCAGGGACGTATCCAGTGGTGGACGGAACAGCTGTGGATGGCGGTGGCGCTGATCGTCGCGCTGGCGCTATTTCTCGGCGCGTTCCTGATCGAGCATCACCGCAGCAATCCGCTCATCATGACACGCTGGCTGGGAACGGGCGAGACGATACGCTTTGCCATCGGCGCATTCGGCATGCGGATGCTGCTCTCCGAGCAAACTTTTGCCGCCGCCGGGCTGCTGCGCACGCTGGGCATGGGGCCGGACCAGCTCCAGTTCTTCTACGCCGTGATCCTTGCCGGGATCGTTTTCGGCTTTGCGGTCTCCGCGCTTACCTTTGGACCGAAGGGGTTGATGGTGCAGTTGCTCGGCTCGGTAGCGCTGATCGTGATCGGTTCGCTGCTCGACAACGATGCGACCAGCGATACGCGGCCGAACACCATGATCGTGAGCCAGTTCCTGCTGGCGATGGCGTCGGGCCTGTTCATGGGACCGCTGCTGCTGATCGGGGTAATGAAGGCGCTGTCGAAGGGCGCGGACCATATCGTCACCTTTGCGGTGCTGTTCGCCGTTACCCAGTCGCTCGGCGGCCTGGCCGGCTCTGCCATCTACGGCACGTTCCAGCAGGTGCGCGAGCATGAATATTCGGCCCAGATCACCGCAAATCTCGACCCCGGAGACCCTGTCGTTGCTCAGCGTCTCGCGCAGCAGGGCCAGGTTTACGCCGCGCAGGTCACCGATCCGGTTCGTCGCCAGGCGCAAGGCGTCGGCCTGCTTGCGCGGACCGCAACGCGCGAGGCGAACGTCCGCGCGTACAACGACATCTTCACGCTGAACGCGATCCTTGCCGGCCTTTTCCTCGTCTGGTCGGTGTTCCGCGTGGCGTTGGCCGCGCGAGCGGCACGCAACCAGCCTCCACCAGCCGGCCAGGATGCCGGCGCAGCCGCGGTATGAATGCAATGACCGACACACGCGAACCCCTGGCACCTGACCGTGAGACGACCGATGCTCCCCCATCGGCGATATCGACCCGCGCGGAGGAGACCGCCCCGCCGCCGGATGCTGAGCCGGAAGCGCCGCCCAAGACTATCAAGCCGACCAGGAACGTCGTGCTGATAATGGCGCTCGTCTTCGTCATCGGCACGCTGGTGGTGCTCTATGCCTGGAAGCTGTGGCCCTTTGCCGGGGACGACAGGAGGACCGAAAATGCCTATGTCCGTGGGCAAATCACCGCCATGGCGCCGCAGGTCAGCGGCTATGTCGTCGAGGTCACGGTTCGCGATTTTGCCCGCGTGAAGCGTGGCCAGCTGCTGATGCGGATCGACGACCGCATCTATCGCCAGCAGCTTGATCAGGCGCTCGCCCAGTTGAAGCAGGCGCAGGCTGATCTCACCAACTGGCAGCAGACGGTGGCGCTGAACCAGGCCACACTGCGTACCCGCGTCGCCGATCGCGGCCAGGCGCGGGCCGAGTTGATCCGCGCCCGCGCCGACCTGGCGCGCGTCAGCGAACTGGCGGCGCGCGGATCGGTGTCGCTGCGCGAACGCGATCAGGTCCGCGCGACCGAACTTGCGGCTGAGGCCAGCGTGACCCGCGCCGAGGCGAACATCGACAGCCAGCAGCAGACGATCCTATCGACCCGTGTTTCGCGGGCTTCGCTGGAAGGCAAGGTGCAGCAGGCGCAGGCACAGGTCGATCTCGCTCGCATCAATCTCGCCAACACGCTGATCCGCGCGCCACGCGACGGCCAGATCGGCGAGGCATCGGTGCGCCTCGGCCAATATGTCGCGGCAGGTTCGCAGCTCATGTTCCTGGTGCCCGACGAGTTGTGGGTCGTAGCTAACTTCAAGGAGACGCAGATCGCGCGGATGCGGATCGGCCAGCCCGCTCGCTTCCGGGTGGACGCGCTCGACGACGCGCAACTGACCGGGCGTATCGAGCAACTGGCGCCGGCCACCGGGTCGGAGTTCAGCGTCCTGCGCCCGGACAACGCCAGCGGCAACTTTACCAAGATCGTGCAGCGCATTCCGGTGCGCATCCGCATTGACCAGAACCAGCCACTCGCCGCACGGCTGCGCCCCGGCATGTCGGTGGTGGCCGAGGTCGACACTGCCGACGTGGCCTCGCCCCGGGAGCAGGAGCGATGAGGCGCGTAAGCCTGATTGTCGGCCTGAGCGTCGCCGCGCTGGTGGCGGGTTGTGCGCCGTCGGTCCGTCGCGCCCCGCTCGCCGCCGCAGTCGCCTCGCCCATCGACTGGCGTGAGCCGGTGCCTGCGAACGCCGTCGCGGCGGATACCCAGTGGTGGCGCCGGCTGAGCGATCCTGCCCTGGTGCCGCTGGTCGAACGCGCGCTTGCCAACAATACCGACGTGCTGGTCGCAGTGGCGCGGGTCGAGGAAGCGGAGGCCGCGATCCGCCAGACCCGGGCAGGTCGGCTGCCGACGCTCGACGCACAGGGTGCGGCCGGCGCGCAGCGCGCACTCAATGAGCTGACTGGCGCCGGAGCCGAGACCGTCTTCGCGCAGCCGGCGCTTGCGGGCGCCTGGAACCTAGACCTGTTCGGACGGGTCCGCGCCCTGGAGGGCGCCGCGCGTGCGCGATATGTCGCCAGCCAGGCCGATCGCGACGCAACCCGCCTTTCGGTCGTGTCATCCACGGTCCGCAGCTACGTCACCCTGCTGTCGCTCGGCGCACAACTGCAGGTCAGCCGCAATACGCTGGCCAGCCGGCAGGAGGCACTGCGCATCGCCACCGACCGTGCCACCGTGGGCTACAGCTCGCAGTTGGAACTGACCCAGGCGCAGTCCGAGTTCGAGGCGGTGGCTCAGACGATCCCGCGGATCGAGCAGGCCTATCGCGTGCAGGAGAATGCGCTGCGTCGTCTGACCGGCGATCTGCCGGGCGTTGTCGCCCGTGGTACGCTCGAGACTATGGCGCTGCCGTCACCGCCAACAGGCCTCTCCTCCACCCTGCTGAGGCGGCGACCCGACCTGCTCAGCGCCGAATATGCGATCGTTGCTGCCGACCGGCAGATCGCATCTCGTCGTGCCGAGTTCCTCCCCAACGTCCAGTTGACCGGCTCGGCGGGTGCGCTGTTCGTCGAAGCGCTCGGCTGGGACCCCGTGACGCTGTGGGACATCGGCGGGAGCATTCTCGCCCCGATCTTCGCTGGCGGGCGGCTCACCGCGCAGCTCGACGTCGCCACCGCGCAGCGCGATCAGGCTGCTTTTGCCTATCGTGGCGCGGTGCTGACCGCTTTCGGCGAGGTCGAGAACGCACTGTCAGGCGAGCGCCGACTCCGCGAGCAGTTCGACCGCGTTACCCGGCGGCGTGCGATCCTCCAGCGATCACTGGTGCTGGCGCGTGACCGGTATCGCGGCGGCTACGCCGCTTATATCGAGGAGCTCGACGCGCAACGGAACCTTTTCCAGGTCGATCTCGACGCGATCGCCGTCCGCGAGGCGCAACTAAACAATCTGGTGCAGCTCTGGGCTGCACTCGGCGGCGGCTGGGAGGATCGGGACATACAGGTTCAGGCCAAAGATTTGGGCGTCCGCGCGCTCCGTTGATCAATGATCGAGTCGGGGCCGTGAAAGACAGATTGACATATATAGATTGTGCACAATATACCCCATAGCAATCAAATCAGAGGAGTTGGTTTGTGAGCGCACTATACAGCACACGCGTAACAGCTATCGGGGGGCGGGCTGGCTCCGTCAAAAGCGATGATGGCCTGCTCGATCTTTCCCTCGCACTTCCCAAGCCGCTGGGTGGCAAGGGAGATGCGACTAATCCGGAGCAGCTGTTCGCAGCAGGATATGCCGCCTGCTTTGAAAACGCGGTCATCCACGTCACCCGGGCGACGACCGAGAAGGTGAAGGACGATGCGATCATAGTGGTGGCGGATGTCGGCATGGAACCAAATGGGGCCGGCGGCTTCGCATTGACCGTGGCGCTTGATGTCACGATCACCGGCCTTGATCAGGCGACAGCTCAGGAGATCGTAGAAAAGGCCCATGCGGTTTGCCCCTACTCGAACGCCGTGAAAGGCAATATCGATGTTGCTATCGCGGTGTCGGTAAACTGATGGTCGTGGCGGAGGACCGATTGGAGGGCGGTGACCCGTTGGACCTGGACCGACAGGTCTGCTTCCCGCTTTACGCCGCCTCCAACATGCTAAATCGTCTGTACCGTCCGATACTCGGTGATCTGGGCCTCACCTATCCGCAATATCTTACCATGCTGGTGCTTTGGAAGGACGCCCCCCAGACCGTCAGGTCTATCGGCGACATGCTCCATCTGGACAGCGGCACCTTGACGCCCCTGTTGAAGCGGATGGAGCAGTCAGGGTTGATCAGCCGCACCCGCGACCTTGACGACGAGCGCCGTGTGCTGATCGACTTGACTGCGAAAGGTCGTGAACTCCGTTCCGACGCCGAAAAGGTGCCGGCGATCTTGTCCGCGGAACTGGGTATCGACGAGGCCAGCATTGCGCACTTGCGCAGCCAGGTTCGAGACCTCGTCGCGGTGCTCAAGGCGCATGCCTAGGCTGTCGAAGGATTAAAACGAAAATGCTGACCGTACACCATCTGGGCATATCCCAGTCTGATCGGATCGTCTGGCTTTGCGAGGAATTGAGCATCCCTTACGAGTTGGTGCGCTATGAACGCGATCCTGTCACCCGGCTCGCACCGGAGGCTTACAAAGCGCTGCATCCATCCGGCACTGCACCGGTCATCACAGACGAAGGGCTGACGCTCGCCGAGTCCGGCGCCATCATCGACTATATCGTGGCCAGACATGGCGGCAGAAAGCTGACCTTACAGGCGGAGCATCCGGATTTTGCCCAGTTCCTTTACTGGTACCATTTCGCCAACGGGTCGCTGATGCCATGCATGATGATGCTGATGGGCGCAGGCGGCCTGACAGGGATCATGCGCGACCGCCTGGCCCGAAATTTGGCGGCGCTCGAAGCGCATTTCACACAAGGGCACCGGTGGTTGGCCGGCGATGCCTTCACAATCGCTGACATCATGATCATGTTCCCGCTCACCACGATGCGGGCATTCGTCCCGGTTGATTTGTCGCCATACCCAAACTTGCGTGCCTATCTGCACCGTGTGGCTGATCGCCCGGCATTTCGGAGCGCGATGGCGAAGGCCGACCCCGATCGGAAACTGCAGATCGATTGATCCTTAACCGCAGGTCCGCGTGCCCAGGGCGCCCCTGAAGACAGGTTAAGTGCGGGCGCGGGCAGTCCTGATCATGAACGGGCGGACAGTCATGCGCCGGCCGCCCCCTCGGATTGACGTCAGCTATTGTCACTCGCTTTCCCGAAAGCAAACGGGCGGCGCGTTACACTTCCTGGCGACGACCTGCCGTTCGGCCGGGTTATAAGTGACTATCATAGGGTGATCGGCGTAACCGCATGTATGTCTGTTGTTGCGGACACCGGTCATTGCCATTCATGCTCACGATTGGCAGGTTTGTCCCATGGCCAGACGCCACTTAGCAGGCGCAAGGACTCAAACCATCACGTCCATCCCCGTCCGGCCTTTTCCACGAATTGAAAGCATGCTAATACTGCCTCTGGCGACTTACCAAGTCTATGATTTGATTGATAAATCAATCGCTTAGGCTGCCCCGCAGAAAGCTCTTCTGGCTTGGCATAAGTGCAGGATCCCAAGCCTTACGCCGCCTCGATTGCATGAACTTCAAAGGCAACGCCCAGACGCTTGCGCACTGCGCCGAAGATGGCAGCAAGATTGTCCATGCTCGGATTGCCGTTCTCGGACAGCATCCGGTGCAGGCTCTTGCTTGGGCGGTTGGTCTCGGTCGCCAGTTCCTCGAAACCGACCGAGGCATTGACAAGATCACGCAGGATCAATCGTGCCACGTGCGGTTCCCCATTAAGAAAGGCGGTAGCTGCCTCATCGAGCATAGCCTTGGCGAAGGCGGGATCGCGCGCGGCGCGCTCCTTCACCGTTTCCTTGAAATCACGGGTCAGCACCATCTCGTCAACTCCTGCCTTTCCTCGCCGCCGCCTTGCGGGCTTTGTACTCGCTCAGCAGCGCACTATTCGCCCAGCCCGCCACCGATCCATTTGACGTTCGACAGATTGCCCGGATCAAACGCCAATTCATTGGCCCCCCGCGTCAGCCGCAATCTGACGCACAACAGTCGGCCCACCAAGCGATTTGGTGGATCAGTAGCTCTGAGGCGCCGGGACCGGGCGTTGACCGATTCTCCGAACTAATTCGCTCCGAGGGTAGCGCCGTGTTCTTGGGATGTCGGAGGGACTTGGCTCGCCCGAGAAATCCTGCGGTGGCTACCAGTGGGCGTGCGACGGCAATGCCTCCTGATCCCGGCCCATGCTCGATCGCCGGCACAGCCGGACGACGGTATGTGAAGCGGCGAGGCCGCTGCTCGGGAGAGCGAGGCGTCTTGAGCTTCGGAGGATTTAGGCAATCTAGCCCGATCCAGTACCATCAGCTACGCTTGAGCGAGACTTGATGGTGGACCCGTTGTGGACCCGCCGTTCCTAAAGGAAAGCGAGTCTAACTATTCTGATCGGACTAAATCTTTAGTTTTCCTAGGAAAACTGGAGCGGGCGAAGGGATTCGAACCCTCGACCCCAACCTTGGCAAGGTTGTGCTCTACCCCTGAGCTACGCCCGCTCGGCGCTTGATGGAGACGCTGTCCCCGTCGGGTGAGGCGGGCAACTAGCAGCGCTTTTCAGGATGGGCAAGGGGAGAATCGCCCGGATTGCGAAAATCCTTCCCACTAGCTCGAAAATGGCAGCTTTGCTGAGCTTTGCGCCCGCATGACCTGGCTGTCATGGCATCTGTGCCAGCGTTTCGGCGCGATTGGATGATTCGCTCCAATCAAATCGACGTGCGTGGCGTTTTGCAACTTTGCTAGCTTGGTCATTCTGTTAATCTTGTCATCCAATCCCATATTTGAACCAAGCGGCGGATCATTTGTCGCGTCCCTTCGTATGACAGACCGAACAGGAGGAAGCACCCGCCATGCCGTCCGATCATCTCACGCGCCGCTCCCTGTTGCAGGGTAGCGCGGCAATTGCCGCAGCCGCCCCCGCACTCGTGCCCACGGGTGCCGCCGCTGCACGGCCGACAGCCAAGGAAGGAACCGGGATGATCCCCGTGGAATTGACCGTGAACGGGCGCGAGGTGCATCTGCAGCTTGACCCGCGCACAACCCTGCTCGACGCGCTGCGTGAGCATCTGCACCTGACCGGCACCAAGAAGGGTTGCGATCAGGGCCAGTGCGGCGCCTGCACCGTCATTGTCGAGGGACGGCGGATCAACAGCTGTCTGACGTTGGCGGTGATGCATGATGGCGACAAGGTGACGACGATTGAGGGCTTGGGCACGCCCGAAAAGTTGCACCCGATGCAGCGCGCCTTCATCTCGCATGACGGCTATCAGTGCGGTTATTGCACGCCGGGGCAGATCTGCTCAGCGGTCGCGGTGCTGGACGAGATTGCAGCGGGCATCCCCAGCCATGTCACGCCGGATCTGGACAAGGTATCGCTATCCAACAGCGAACTGCGCGAGCGGATGAGCGGCAATATCTGCCGTTGCGCCGCCTATCCCAACATCATCGCCGCCATGAATGACGTGGCCGGGGAGACAAAGGCATGAAGCCCTTTACCTATAGTCGCGCGACCAGTGTCGCGGATGCCGCCAAAACCGCGGCCTCGACGCAAGGCGCGCGCTTCATTGCGGGGGGCACCAATTTGCTCGACCTGATGAAGCTCCAGATCGAAACGCCAACCCATCTGATCGACGTCAATCATCTGGGCCTCGACCGGATCGAGCCGACGCCGGAAGGCGGCCTGCGCATCGGCGCGCTGGTCCGCAATACCGATCTCGCCGCCGACAAGGTCGTGCGCCGAGACTATAGCGTGCTGAGCCGCGCGCTCTTGGCCGGCGCATCGGGGCAATTGCGCAACAAGGCGACGACGGCAGGCAACCTGCTCCAGCGTACCCGTTGCCCCTATTTTTATGACACCAACATGCCATGCAACAAGCGCAAGCCCGGCAGCGGCTGCGGCGCGATCGGCGGTATCAGTCGCAGCCTGGCAATATTGGGGGTGAGCGATGCCTGCATCGCCCAGCATCCCAGCGACATGGCGGTGGCGATGCGGCTGCTGGATGCGCAGGTCGATACGGTCGGCGCGGACGGCGTGGCGCGTGCCATCCCGATTGCGGACTTCCATAGTCTGCCCGGTGACACCCCCCATGTCGAAACCGCGCTGAAAAGCGGCGAGATCATCACGTCGGTCACCCTGCCTAAGCCGATCGGCGGCACCCATGTCTATCGCAAGGTGCGCGACCGCGCGTCCTACGCTTTTGCGCTCGTTTCGGTGGCGGCGGTGTTCGGCAAGGATGGCGGCGGCCGCTTCGCCTTTGGCGGGATCGGGGCCAAGCCATGGCGAACGCCCAGCGCGGACGCTGCTGCCTCATCGGGGGCCAAGGCTGTGGCGGAAGCAGCGCTAAGCGGCGCGCGCACGACCCATCATAGTGATTTCAAAAAGACGCTGGTCGAACGGACATTGGCGTCGCTCTATCGCCAGAAGGAGGCCCGGCCGTGAAGTTCGATACGCCCGCCACCACCAATCCCATCGACAAGGGCCGCGTCGTCGGCGTTGCCCATGACCGGATCGACGGCCCCGCCAAGGTCACCGGAAGCGCGCCCTACGCCTATGAACGGCATGATGCCGCGCCCAATGCAGCCTATGGCTGGATCGTCGGGTCAGCCATCGCCAAGGGGACGATCGCGGCCTTGGACCTGCGCGCCGCCGAAGCTGCGCCCGGCGTGCTGGGCATCGTCACACACGCCAATGCCGGGAAACTGGGCAAGGGGAATTATAACACCGCCCCGCTGCTCGGCGGCCCGGCGATCATGCATTATGATCAGGCGCTGGCGCTGGTCATCGCCGATACGCTTGAAAATGCGCGCGCCGCTGCGAAGCTGGTGCGGATCGACTATGCGCCGCAGGACGGTAAATTCGATCTGGCCGCCGAACAGGGCAATGCCGTCAAACCTCCAGACGGCGGTTTTGGCGGTGCGGCCGACAGCGCAGTTGGTGATTTCGATGGAGCCTTTGCCAAGGCCGCCGTCAGGATCGACCAGCGTTATACAACCCCCGATCACAGCCATGCCATGCTGGAACCACACGCCACGACGGCGGCGTGGAACGGCGACAAGCTGACGTTATGGACGGCGAACCAGATGATTGCCTGGAGCGTGGGGGAGGTCGCCAAGACGCTGGGCATACCCAAAGCCAATATCCGCCTGGTCGCGCCCTATATTGGCGGGGGGTTCGGGGCGAAGCTGTGGCTAAGGGCCGACGCCCTGCTCGCGGCATTAGGGGCGAGGCAAATCGGGCGACCGGTCAAGGTCGCGATCGCCCGCAACCAGATCCCCAACAACACCACCCATCGCCCCGCGACGATCCAGCGCATCCGCATCGGCGCGGACAAGAATGGAGTGATTGACGCGATCGGCCATGAAGTCTGGTCGGGCGACTTGCCTGGTGGTGGCACCGAGACAGCGGCGATGCAGACACGACTGCTCTATGGTGGCGCGCACCGCATGACCGCGCACCGGCTGGCGACACTCGACCTGCCTGAAGGCAATGCCATGCGTGCGCCTGGCGAGGCGGTCGGCCTGCTGGCGCTGGAAGTGGCGATGGATGAACTGGCTGAAGCCTGCGGCGTCGATCCTGTCGAGCTGCGCATCCGCAATGATGTGCAATATGATCCCGAAGCCGGGACGCAGCGGCCCTATTCCAGCCGCAAGCTGGTGGAGTGTCTGCGCGCCGGGGCGGACCGGTTCGGATGGGCCAAGCGCAACCCCAAGCCCGGCAAGGTCCGCGATGGTCGCTGGCTGGTCGGCATGGGGGTGGCGAGCGCCTTCCGCAACAATCTGGTCGGCAAATCGGGCGCGCGGATCGGCGTGGATGGCGCGGGCAAGGTCATCGTCGAAACCGACATGACCGACATCGGCACCGGAAGTTATACTATCATCGGCCAGACCGCGGCGGAAATGCTGGGCGTGTCGCTGGATGATGTCATCGTGCGGCTGGGCGACAGCCGCTTCCCCGCATCGGCTGGCTCTGGTGGGCAATGGGGGGCGAACAGTTCGACAGCGGGCGTCTATGCCGCTGCCATGGCGTTGCGCGCGAAGCTGGCGGAGAAAGCGGGCTATCCGATCGATCAGGCGCAGTTTGACGATGGGCTGGTGAAGCTGGGCAATCAGTCACAGACGCTGGCCGCATTGGCGGGACGCGAGGGGCTGTGGGCGGAGGATAGCATCGAATTTGGCGATCTCGACAAACGCTATGTCCAGGCGACGTTCGGCGCGCATTTCTGCGAGGTCGGGGTGGATATCGATACCGCCGAGGTCCGCATCCGCCGCATGGGCGGGGCGTTCGCCGCCGGGCGCATCCTCAATCCCAAGTCCGCCCGCAGCCAGGTGATCGGCGCGATGACCATGGGGGCGGGGTCGGCGCTGATGGAGGCGCTGGAGGTCGATACCCGCTTTGGCCTGTTCATCAATCATGACATGGCCGAATATGCGGTGCCGGTTCATGCTGACATACCGGAGCAGGACGTGCTGTTCATCGATGAGCTGGACGATAAAAGCTCACCGATGAAGGCCAAGGGCGTGGGCGAGCTGGGCATTTGCGGCGCGGGGGCGGCGGTCGCCAATGCGATCTACAACGCCACCGGCCTGCGACTGCGCGACTATCCGCTGACGATCGACAAGCTGTTGCGGGCGCAGACGGCATAGCGGGGCAATTGCAGCCGCTTGCGCCAACTGGCATGGCGGGATGATGACACGCATCGGCCTGCTCGGCGGCTCCTTCAACCCGGCCCATGGCGGGCATCGCGCGATTTCTCTATTCGCGGCCAAGGCGCTTGGGCTTGACGAGGTGTGGTGGCTGGTATCGCCTGGCAATCCGCTGAAACCTCGCGCTGGTATGGCCCCGCTGCCCGCCCGGCTGGCCCGTGCGCGCACGGTCGCGCGCCGCGCCCCGATTCGCGCCACCGCGATCGAGGCGCAGCTGGGTACGCGCTATACGGCCGATACGCTGCGCGCGCTGACCCGTCGCTACCCGCGCAATCGCTTCATCTGGTTGATGGGGGCCGATAATCTGGCGCAATTTGCCCAGTGGAAGGACTGGCGCGGCATCGCCCGGCAAATGCCCATTGCCGTGATCGCCCGTCCGGGCTATGATGATCAGGCCCGTGGCTCTGTGGCCATGAGCTGGCTGCGGCGCTTCGTCCTGCCCGCTTGCCAGAAAGCAGGCTGGACGAATTGGAGACCGCCGGCGCTCGTGCTATTGCGCTTTCGCCCTGATCCAAGATCGGCGACCCTGTTTCGGCAGGCGAACCCCCTCTGGCATCGCGAATATGAACATGCACGTGTGCGGGACCCGCTCACGCGTCGGCTGATCGTCTAGAATGGAGCTTTTTTGACCAGACCCCTTATTGCCAACGATACGGCCGAAGCGGCCGATAGCGTGGCTGCCCTGCACGCCCTCGTCATGCAGTCGCTCGACGACGACCAGGCCCAGGAAACCATCTCCATCCCCCTAGAAGGCAAAAGCAGCATCGCCGATTATATGGTGATTGCGAGCGGTCGTTCGTCGCGTCAGGTCGCGGCGATCGCCCAGCATCTGGCCGAGCGGGTCAAGAAAGGCACCGGTCGTTCGTGCCGCATCGAAGGGCTGCCGGTCGCCGACTGGGTGCTGATCGATGCGGGCGACGTGATCGTTCATCTGTTCCGGCCCGAAGTGCGCAGCTTCTACAATCTGGAACGGATGTGGGGCTTTGTCGACGCACCGGTCGCGGGGACGGCGTAACCCGACACCGTTCGGGCTGAGCGAAGTCGAAGCCTTCCACTGAGCGTAGCGAAGTGGCTTCGCCTGCGGCTCAGCCGAACCCTTCGACTTCGCTCAGGGCGAACGGATAAAGGCTGAATGCTCCTCCACATCATCGCGCGCGGGAAGATCGGGCGGTCGCCCGAAGCCGATCTGGTCGACCGCTATGTCAAGCGGCTGACCATGCCGCACAAGATTACCGAAATGCCCGATCGGGGCGGCAAGCTGCCGCCGCAAGCGCCCGGCACCGTCACGGTGATGCTGGACGAAAAGGGCAAACAGCTTTCGTCGATGGACTTTGCCCGGCGGATCGAGGGGTGGCGCGACGCTGGGACGCGCGAGTGTCGCTTCCTGATCGGCGCGGCGGACGGGTTCGACGACGCCGACCGGGCGAATGCGGACCTGCTGATCGCCTTTGGCGCTATGACCTGGCCGCACATGATGGCGCGCGCGATGCTGGCCGAACAATTATGGCGTGCCTGCTCCATCCTTGCCAACCACCCCTATCATCGCGAAGGATAGCCCGGTGAAGCGGGGCAGGATCATGATCGCGATGGTGGCGGGCCTTGGAGCCTTGGCTGCGTCGCGCCTGCCCGCCGCCGATGACGGGGCGATCATCCTGCCAGGCACCGCCGGGACCACATTGCAGCAGGAACAGGCCGCACTGAAGGCCGCGCGTCGCCAGTCGGACGAGGCGCGGGACCGGTCCGTCCGGCTGGACCAGCAGGCCGGGGCCGCGCGGGACGAGGCCGAACAGGCACGCCGCCGCGCCGCCGCCATGGCCGCGCGCATCCAGCAGGCCGAAGCCGATATTGCAGGCGCACAGGCGCGCATCGCCATCGTCGCGCGGATGCAGAGGGTGCAGGCGGCGCGGCTGGCGGCCAAGCAGGAACCGGTGGTGCGCCTGACCGCCGCGCTCCAGATGATGGCGCGCCGCCCGCTGGCGCTGGCGCTGGTCCAGCCCGGATCAGTCACCGATGCCGTGCATATGCGCGCGGTGCTGGGGCAGGTGCTGCCGGTGATCCGCCAGCGCACAGCAGGGCTGCGCGCGGAACTGGAACGCAGCCGGGGGCTGCGGGCCACCGCGCAGCAGGCCGCCGACGCGCTCGCCAGCAGCCAGCAGCAGCGCAAGGACCGACAGGCGCAACTCGCCGCACTGGAGACGCAAAAGCGGGTCGCCGCGCGCGACTATCGCACCAATGCGGGGCTGGAGAGCGAACGCGCGCTGGCGCTGGGCGAACGGGCGCGTGACATTGTCGACCTGATGGACCGGCTGGAGGAAGCGGGCGACCTGCGCGAACAGCTGGCGGCGCTGCCCGGCCCGCTGTTGCGTCCGGCGCGTCCTGACCAGACCGGTGCCCCTGCCGCCGAACCCTCGGTGGCGCTGACCGGCCCGCCACCCTATCGCCTGCCGGTCGTGGGGCAACTCGTCACCGGCATGGGCGAGGTCAATGACGGCGGCGTCCGGTCACGCGGGCTGACGCTGGTGACGCAGGCCGGCGCGCAGGCCGTCGCGCCGACCGCCGGGCGCATCGCCTTTGCCGGGCCGTATCGCGGCTATGGGCAGATCCTCATTATCGACCATGGTCAAGGCTGGACGACGCTGATCACCGGCCTGCACCGCGTCACCGCGCAAGTCGGCGACAGCGTGCGCCAGGGCGATCCCGTCGCCATCACCGGCCCGGGTCGCCCGACCATCACTATAGAGCTGCGCCGCAACGGGCGGCCGGTGGATATCGTGCCGCTGGTGGGACTGGGGTGAGGATCGCGCGCCCATTAACCCGACGCTCATCGACCCTGCGCAACATTCGTCGAAGCGCGCTTTTGCGTCGGGACGCGAATCGGCTTATGATGGGTCGCAGATGCCGGAATCAAGGATGCCCATGAAATCTACCTTTCTCCAGGGCGCGCTTGCGCTTGGGGCGCTCGCGCTCATTCCCGCCACCACTGCGGCGCTCGCCGACGGGGAGGCGTCGAGCTACAAGGCGCTCGATGAATTCATGGATGTGTTCCAGAAGGTGCGCAGCGACTATGTCGAGAAGGTCGACGATGAAAAGCTGATCAAGGGCGCGATCGACGGGATGCTGGCCAGCCTCGATCCGCATTCCTCCTTCCTCGACGCGCGCGATTTCCAGAATCTGCGCACCCAGACCGAAGGCAGCTATGGCGGCCTTGGCTTGTCGGTCACGCAGGAGGATGGCGCGGTCAAGGTAATTGCGCCGACGCAGGATACACCGGCCTGGCGCGCAGGGATCAAGGCGGGCGACTATATCACCCATATTGACGGGCAGCTCATCTATGGCGGCACGCTGGACGAGGCGGTCGACAAGATGCGCGGTGCCCCCGGCACTTCGCTCAAACTGACCATCGTGCGGTCGGGCCGGGACAAGCCGATCGACCTGACCCTGACGCGCGAGATTATTCAGCTCAAGCCCGTGAAGTGGGAAGTGAAGAACGGCATCGGCGTCATCAATATCGTCAGCTTCTCGGCCAATACCGGGGCCGATGTACGGCAGGCGATCCGCAGCATCGACAAGTCGCTGGGACATAAGCCGACCGGCTATGTGCTGGACCTGCGCTCCAACCCCGGCGGCCTGCTGGACGAAGCCGTGTCGGTCAGCGACGCATTTCTGGAGCGCGGCGAGATCGTGTCGCAGCGCGGCCGGGCCAAGGGCGATGTCGAACGCTATTATGCCAAGCCAGGTGACGATGCGAAGGGTCTACCGGTGATCGTGCTGGTTGATGCGGGATCGGCGTCGGCGTCGGAAATCGTCGCTGGCGCTTTGCAGGACCAGCATCGCGCGCTGGTGATGGGCGAACGCAGCTTCGGCAAGGGCAGCGTCCAGACGATGTTGCCGCTGTCCAATACCACCGCGCTCAAGCTGACGACCGCGCGCTATTATACGCCGTCGGGCCGCAGCGTGCAGGAAGGCGGCATCCAGCCCGACATCCGCGTGCCGCAACTGTCCGACCCGGATTACAAGAATCGCCCGAAATATCGCGAAAGCGACCTGCGCCGCCATTTGATCAACGAGATCAAGACCGACGACAAGTCGCTGGAGGAAGATGCCAAGGACGATCCGCGCTTTGCGATGTCGGCCGAGGAGCTGAAGAAAAAGGGCGTGGAGGATTTCCAGCTCGACTATGCGCTCAAGACGATTTCGCGCCTGGCCAGCACGCCCGGCGCGACCATCGCGCAGGCGGCGGCGAGGAAGCCGGGGGCGAAGTAGGATATCGTGTTCCCGCGCAGGCGGGAATCCAGTTCAGGCGGTGGGAATGGCTTCCCGCCTGCACGGGAACATGTTGCTTTGAGACAGGCATGTTGCCCCTCCCGCAAGTTCAGCATGACGAAAGGTGCCGGGGGGTTTAAGCGGGGGTAATGAGCAAACTTCCCCTCGCTCGCGCGCTGGCGCTGTTGATTCCCGTCGTGCTGCTGGGCGGTGCCTATGTGTCGCAATATGTGGGCGGGCTGCATCCGTGCGAAATGTGCTGGTGGCAGCGTTATCCGCATATGGTGGCGATCGGGCTGGCGCTGCTGGCCTTTGCGGCAAAGGGCAACCGCCGCACCAGCGCGATGTTCACGACGCTGGCGGCGATCGCCATAGCGGTAAGCGGCGGCATCGGCCTGTTCCATGCCGGCGTCGAATATGGCTGGTGGGAAGGGCTGACCGCCTGCTCTACATCGCCGACCGGGGGTAGTGCAGCCGACATATTGAACCAGATCATGGCGACGCCGATCACCCGCTGCGACGTTGCGCCATGGAGCCTGCTGGGCATTTCGCTGGCGGGCTATAACGGCCTCTTGTCGGTGGGTGGTGCGCTCGCCATCTTGATGCTGCTGGCACGCAAAGGACGCAACGCATGAGCGAGAAGCAGGATTTTCCCCGCCCCGGTCGCCGCAGCAAGCCTACGAATCGCGCCTCCATGTTGCGGGTCGATCAGGCTGGCGAATTTGGTGCGACTCGCATCTATGCCGGGCAACTGGCTGTGATGGGTGATCGGCATCCCGATGCGCGCATCATTGCGGGCATGGCCGCGCAGGAGGAACGCCACCGGCAGACGTTCGACGCGATGATCGCGCGACGCGGCGTGCGCCCGACCGCGCTGGCGCCGATCTGGAATGTCGCAGGCTTTGCGCTGGGCGCGGTGACGGCGGCGATCGGTCCCAAGGCGGCGATGGCCTGCACCGCCGCGATCGAGACAGAGATAGACCGCCATTATGGCGAACAATTAGCGCAACTGGGCAGCGACGACCCGGAACTCTCCACCGCCATTGCGGATTTTCAGGCAGAGGAAGTCGAGCATCGCGACGCTGCGCTGGCGCATGGTGCGCAGCAAGCGCCTGCCTACCCCCTCTTGTCGGGCGCCATCCGTTTGGGATGCCGGGCCGCCATCGCGCTGTCGAAGCGCATCTGAAAAGGACCGACGGATGACCAAGACCCCGATGATCGCCGCGCTGTTGCTGATGGGCGCGGCCATGCCCGCTCTGGCGCAGCCGTCGAGCGCGCCTACCGCTGTCGCCGCGCCGACAACCGAGAAGGTCAACCTGGTCATCGTCTATGGCGACGATGCCTGCCCGCAGAGCCAGGGCGACGATATCGTCGTATGCGCGCGCAAGGGTGAGGCGGAACGCTATCGCATCCCCGAACCGCTGCGCGGCGACCCCAATGAACCGAGCAAGCAGGCCTGGGGCGAGCGGGTGCGGTCGATGGAATATGTCGGCCGGTCCGGCACTGAAAGCTGCTCGCCGGTTGGCGGCGGCGGCGCGACCGGTTGCTTCGCGCAGCTGGCGCGGCTGGCCAAGGCGGAGCGGCAGGCGCTCGACAATGCGAGCTGGAAGGATCTGGTCGAGGCCGAGCGGGGCAAGCGCCTGTCCACGATCGACGCCGACAGCGACGCGATCGAAGCGCGGGTCGTGGCGGAGGAAAAGGCCAAGGCTGCGGCGGCTCCGGCTTCGCAACCCTGACGGGTCCGGGCGCGGGGCGGCGTCTGGATGACGACTCCCCGCCTTTGGGCAAGGCGGGACATGACAGGGGCGAATGAAGGATTTTCCGGTGATGCGTCTGTCGATGTCCATGGCCCTGATCGCGGCGACGCTGGTGCCGGTGATGCCCGCGCTGGCGCAGCCCGAACCGCCGCCTGAGCGCATCTTCAACCTGATTGTCTATGGCGATGATCCCTGCCCCAAGGGCAAGGATGACAGCGAGATTGTGGTGTGCGCGCGCAAGCCGGAATCCGAACGCTATCGCATTCCCAAGAAGCTACGCGAGAAGCCAGCCGTGGCGGGTGGCCCCGGCTGGGGCAGCCAGGTGGCGACGATGGAACAGGTCCAGCGCCAGACCTTGCCCGGCAGCTGTTCCGCGATCGGCAGCAACGGCTTTACCGGCTGCACCGCCCAGATGCTGCAACAATGGTTCGCCGAGCGGCGGATGCAGGAATCGAAGGGCGAACCCTGAGCCTTTATCGGCCCATGCCGGGCTGATAGCGCCGCTTGGCTGCGTTGACCTTGTCGATCAGGCTGGTCAGGGATTCAGGCGCGGGCATCGTACGGTCGGGGTGCGACAGATTGCTCATTCGCTGGCTGAGCGTGCAAAATATGTGGTCGATGCGATCCATCGCTCTGTCCCCGGACAAGTGATGACCCGCTATCGCGGCCATGTGGTTAACAAGCGGTAATCGCCGGTGGCCCTTTGCGCCCAACCGAATCAGGCATCCGCCGAGTGGCAGGCGGCCAGTCCCTGCGCATAGGTCGGGTAGCGTGGCGACCAGCCCAGCAGCCGTTTGGCGCGGCCATTGGCGACGCGGCGGTTTTCCGCATAAAAGGCCAACGCCATGGGGGACAGGGCGGCCTGTTCCAGTGTGAGCAGCGGCGGATGGGGCAGGCCCAGCATGTCGCAGGCCGCCTCTATCACCCGGTTTTGTGCGCAGGGCAGGTCATCGGCCAGATTATAGATGCCCGGCGGCCCGTTAAACGAGGCGATGATCCCGGCCATGATGTCGTCGACATGGACCCGGCTGAAAATCTGGTCTGGCAGGTCGATACGATGCGCCTTCCCCGCCCGCACCCGGTCCAGCGCAGACCGGCCCGGACCGTAAATGCCGGGCAGGCGGAAGCGGCGGGCATCGGCGCGCAGTGCGCCCCAGGCCAGGTCAGCATCGGCGCGGGCGGTGCGGCGACCGGTGCCGACCGGGCTGCCCTCATCCACCCATGCCCCGCGTGCGTCACCATAGACGCCCGTGGAAGAGAGATAGCCGATCCATGGCGCCCGTGCGGTGGCTATCGCGGTGCCATAGCGGGCCAGCACCGGATCGGCGTCGCCTTCGGGCGGGACGGAGGAGAGGATATGGGTGGCGCTGGCGATGGCGTCGCGGACGCCGGGTTCATCATCGAAGGCCAGCGTGTCCGCGTCGGCGTGGCGGCGGGTGGCGGTTATGTGCCAGCCATCGGCTCGTAAGCGGTCGGCCAGACGCGACGCGGTATAGCCCATCCCCAGAATCAGCATATGGGGCATGGGACGCCGCCTTAGACCGTGAAGCTCTCGCCGCAGCCGCAGGCGCCCTTGGCATTGGGGTTGGCGAAGGTGAAGCCTGCGGTGAAATCATCCTCCACCCAGTCCATCGTCGATCCGACCAGATACAGCACCGACGCGCCGTCAATGTAAAAAGCGCCGCCGGGCGTGGCGATCTTCTCGTCGAATTTCGCTTCCTCGCTGACATAATCGACCGAATAGGCGAGGCCCGAACAACCGCGCTTGGGCGTCGACAGCTTCACACCGATCGTCCCCTGCGGCGCTTTGGCCATCAGGTCGGCGATGCGCTGCTCGGCGCTCGGCGTCAGGATGACGGCGGCGGGGCGGGTGCGGGTCTTGGTCTCGGTCGTCATCAGAGCATCCCCAGTTCCAGCTTCGCCTCGTCGCTCATCTTGGCCGGGTCCCATGGCGGGTCCCAGACCAGATTGACCTGCGCGTCGCCGACACCCGGCACCGCGCCGACGCGCAGTTCGACTTCGCCAGGCATGGATTCGGCAACCGGGCAATGCGGCGTGGTCAGCGTCATGGTGACGACAACATGATTGTCGGGCGATACATCGACGCCGTAGATCAAGCCCAGATCATAGATGTTGACCGGGATTTCGGGGTCGAAAATATCCTTGAGCGCGTCAATCACGCCGTCATAAACATTGCCGCCCGGCTCGCCCGCAGGTGTTTCCGCAGGCTTGGCGGCGAGGAAGCCGTCGAGATAGTCGCGCTGGCGCGGTGCCTCCTCGACACGCGCCTTGGGTGGGGCATCCACACCCTCGACCTCTTCCACCATGATCTTGTTCGCCTCGGTCATCCGAAGATCTTCCTTACCCGTTCCAAACCCCGAACCAGAGCGTCCACGTCGCCCTGATCGCTATAGATGCCAAAGCTGGCCCGTGCGGTCGCTTCCACGCCCAGATGGCGCATCAGCGGCTGGGCGCAATGATGCCCGGCCCTGATCGCGACGCCCGCTTCGTCCAATATGGTGCCGACATCGTGCGGATGCACCCCCTGAACCTCGAAAGACAGGATGCCCGCGCTGTCGTCCGGCCCGAACAGGCGGACGCTGTTGATGTTTTCCAGCGCGGCGCGCGCCTTTGCCACCAGCGCACATTCATGCGCGTGGATCGCGTCCAGGCCGATCACCTGCACATAATCGATCGCAGCGGAAAGCCCGATCACGCCGCTGATGTGCGGCGTTCCCGCCTCGAACCGGGTTGGCGCAGGGGCGTAGGTGGTTTTTTCGAACGTCACCTTGTCGATCATTGATCCGCCGCCCTGATAGGGGGGCATGGCGTCGAGCAATTCGCCCCGCGCCCACAGCACGCCGATGCCGGTCGGGCCATAGAGTTTATGCGCGGAAAAAACGTAGAAATCGCAATCGAGCGCCTGCACATCGACGGCGAGGCGCGGCACCGCCTGGCAGCCGTCGATCAATATCCGCGCGCCGACCATATGAGCGATGTCGGCGGCGCGGCGGCAATCCAGCACGCTGCCCAGCACGTTGGACACATGGGCGAGCGCCACCATGCGATGACGCGGCGTGATCATCGCGCGCATCGCGTCGAGATCGATCCGGCCATCGTCGGTCAGGGGAATGACGTCGATATGGGCGCCGACCTTTTCCGCCACCATCTGCCACGGCACGATATTGCTGTGATGTTCGAGGGTGGAAAGGAGGATGCGGTCGCCCGCCTTGAGTTGCTCGCCCGCCCAGCATTGGGCGACCAGATTGATCCCCTCGGTCGCGCCGCGGACATAGACGATCTCGCTGTCAGACTTGGCCCCGATGAAGTCGGCCACCTTGCGCCGGGCCGATTCATAGGCCAGCGTCATATTGGCCGATCGCGCATAGACGCCGCGATGGACGGTCGCATAGTCCGGGCCATAGGCGCGGGCGATGGCGTCGATCACCGCTTGCGGCTTTTGCGCGGTCGCGGCGCTGTCGAGATAATGCCAGTCGAGGACGCCGGGGAAATCGGCGCGCAGGGAGAGGCGTTCGGGGGCGATGACGGTCACAGGATTTTACCTTCCTCGTCATGCCGGACGTGATCCGGCATCCAGAGTCTCCCGCACCGCGCGTGCCGCCCTGGATCCCGGATCAAGTCCGGGATGACGGAATGGGATGGAACAGCGTTCATACCATTGCCTCCAGCTTGGCGATGGCGGCGGCTTCCAGCGTCTCGCGCACCGCTTCGTCCGCCACGCTGTCGAACACGCCCGCCACGAAGGAACGGAGCAGCAGCGTCTTGGCGGTCGCCGGGTCCATGCCGCGCGAGGCCATGTAGAAGAGCGCCGCCTTGTCCAGTTCGCCCACGGTCGCGCCATGGGCGCATTTCACGTCGTCGGCGTAGATTTCCAGCTCCGGCTTGGCATTGGCGGTCGCGGTGCGGTCCAGCAGCATCACCTTGACCGACTGGAAGGCGTCGGTGCGCTGCGCGTCGCGGGCGACCGCGATCTTGCCCAGATAGCTGCCGGTAGCGCGTTGCGACAGGATAGAGCGGATGGTCTGGCCGCTGGTCGCGTCGGGCTGCGCATGGGTGACGCTGGTGACGATTTCCAACGTCTGGTCACCGCTGCCCAGGATTGCGCCGCCCAGTTCGAAATGGCTGCCCTTCCCGAGCTTCACATTGATCGTCACCCGGCCCAGTCTGCCGCCGATGTTGAGGACATGGAAATCGCAGCGCGCACCGTCGCCCACGGTCACGACATAATCATGCACCGCCGCCGTGCCATCGGCCGCATCCTGCAACATATGATGGTGCGCCGCATCGCCTGCCGCCACGTCGATTCGCGTCGGCGCAGGCGTCGGCCAGATGGCGGCGACGGCATCGAGATCGCTGTAACGCCATTCTTCGCGCGCGCGCGTGGGGAGAGTCAGTGCGTTCACGCCGCAACCACCTCGGCATAACCCTCACGTTCCAGCTCCAGCGCTAGGTCCGGGCCGCCCGACTTCACGATCCGCCCACCCGCCAGCACATGGACATAGTCCGGCTTCACATAGTCGAGCAGCCGCTGATAATGGGTTATGAGCAGCACCGCCTTGTCAGGCTTGCGCATGATCGCGTTGATGCCCGCGCCAACGATTTTCAGCGCGTCGATGTCGAGGCCGGAGTCGGTCTCGTCCAGAATTGCCAGCTTGGGATCGAGGATGCCCATCTGCACCATTTCGGCGCGCTTCTTTTCGCCGCCCGAAAAGCCGACATTCACCGGGCGCTTGAGCATGTCCATGTCGAGGCCGAGCAGTGCGGCCTTTTCCTTGGCGAGGCGGATGAATTCGCCGCCATTGAGTTCCTTTTCGCCGCGCGCGCGCTTTTGGCTGTTGAGGCTTTCGCGCAGGAATTGGAGGTTGGACACGCCAGGGATTTCGACCGGATATTGGAAGCCCAGGAACAGGCCGGCGGCGGCGCGCTCATGCGGGTCCAGATCGAACAGGTCGGCGCCGTCGAACGTCGCCGTGCCGCCGGTCACTTCATAGCCCGGACGCCCGCCCAGCGTATAGGCCAGCGTCGATTTCCCTGCGCCGTTCGGCCCCATGATCGCGTGGATTTCGCCCGCGTTGATGGTGAGCGACAGTCCTTTCAGGATCGCCTTGCCGTCAATTTCGTTAGTGAGCGTGTCGATCGTCAGCATCATTTATCCTTCGTGCGCGCGCTGGAGCGTGCGGGCGGTCCAGAAGGCCATGTCGCGCACATCGCCGGGGGCCGGAAACAGCGTGTCGATATGGCGCTTGATCGGCATATAGGGCCACCAGTCGGCGTCCTTTTCCGGCGGGCCTTTTTCAAGCAGCGCGACGACGAATTCGCTGACCGGACCCATGCGGGCCAAGTTGGGGGCTTTTGCCTTGTGGAACGCCTTGTCCTTGCGCAGCTTCTCCGTCATCGCCGCGTCGGATTTTTGCAGGGCGTCGCGGCTCTGCGCCTCGAACGCATCGAGATCGCCGAAATCGGCGCGGGCGCGCGGTTCCAGCTCGCCCTCTTCCAGCTCATAATCCTCGGTCAGGATACGGATTGCGGCGGTCCATGACTGGCCATTGCCGACATCCTCCGCGAAATCCGCGAGGGCATCCTGAATATCGTCTTCGTCGCTCAAATTTCTGTTCCTTGAGAGGGAGAAAGCCCCTCCCCTTCAGGGGAGGGGTTGGGGTGGGGGTATGCCCAACGATCCAGCGCCTGTTCAAGCCGATGCAGGATCGTTTCGCACACCCCGTCAAGATTGCCGATCACATCTGCATTGCCGACATGCAGCACCGAAAGGCCAAGCCTGTTCAACGCTGCATCGCGCTTGAGGTCCGCCAAAATATCATGTGTGTCGCCATCCACTTCGATGACCAGACCCTTTTGCGGACAAAAGAAATCGGCAATGAACGGACCTATGACTGATTGGCGACGGAATTTGTGGCCGCCGAGTTGGGAACGGGACAAGCGAGTCCATAAGCGCTTTTCCGGTTCGGTGGGATCACAACGCATGTCGTGAGCGAAGCCATCCAATTGAGCGAGGCGCTCAACCGATAGCCCCCACCCCCGGCCCCTCCCCTGAAGGGGAGGGGAGTTTAGGCGGTGCGCCTGATCACGAGGCGTGAGCGACCTCACCCCACGCTGCCTTCCAGTGAAATCCCCAGCAGCTTCTGCGCCTCGACCGCAAATTCCATCGGCAGTTGTTGCAGCACTTCGCGGGCGAAGCCGTTGACGATCAGGCCGACGGCGCTTTCCTGGTCCAGGCCGCGCTGCATGGCGTAGAAGAGCTGGTCGTCGCTGATCTTGCTGGTCGTCGCTTCATGCTCGATCTGTGCGGACGGATTGCGGACCTCGATATAGGGGACGGTGTGGGCACCGCACTGGTCGCCGAGCAGCAGACTATCGCACTGGGTGAAGTTGCGTACGCCCTCCGCGCCCGGCGCGACGCGGACGAGGCCGCGATAGGTGTTGTTGCTGCGGCCTGCGCTGATCCCCTTCGACACGATGGTCGATCGGGTGTTTTTCCCGTTGTGGATCATCTTGGTGCCGGTGTCGGCCTGCTGCATATTATTGGTCAGCGCGACCGAGTAAAATTCGCCGACACTGTTTTCGCCGTTCAGCACGCAGCTTGGGTATTTCCAGGTGATGGCGCTGCCGGTTTCCACCTGGGTCCAGCTGACCTTGCTGTTCCTGCCCTGGCACAGAGCGCGCTTGGTCACGAAATTATAGATGCCGCCCTTCCCGTCCGCATCGCCCGGATACCAGTTCTGGACGGTCGAATATTTGATTTCGGCATCGTCCAGCGCGACCAGTTCCACCACGGCGGCGTGCAGCTGGTTCTCGTCGCGCATTGGGGCGGTGCAGCCTTCGAGATAGGAGACATAGCTGCCCTCGTCCGCGACGATCAGGGTGCGCTCGAATTGCCCGGTATTTTCCGCGTTGATGCGGAAATAGGTGCTGAGTTCCATCGGGCAGCGCACGCCCTTGGGAATGTAAACAAAGGTGCCGTCGGAAAAGACCGCGCAGTTCAGCGTGGCGAAATAATTGTCGTGCATCGGCACGATCTTGCCCATCCACTTCTTCACCAGATCGGGATATTCGCGCACCGCTTCGCTGATCGAGCGGAAGATGACGCCCGCTTCCTCCAGTTCCTTGCGGAAGGTGGTGGCGACGGACACCGAGTCGAACACAGCGTCCACCGCGATGCGGCGGCTGCCCTTGACGCCGGCCAGCATCTCCTGCTCGGCGATCGGGATGCCCAGCTTCTTGTAGGTGGCCAGGATTTCCGGGTCGACCTGATCCAGACTGTCCAGCTCAACCTTCTTCTTCGGCTCGGCGTAATAATAGGCGTCCTGATAGTCGATCGGCGGGACATTGAGCTTGGCCCAGTCGGGCGGCGTCATCGTCTGCCACATAGCAAAGGCCTTCAGCCGCCAGTCGAGCAGCCATTGCGGCTCGTTTTTCTTGGCGGATATGAAGCGGACCGTATCCTCGTTCAGCCCCTTGGGCGCGAAGTCCTGCTCAATGTCCGACGCCCAGCCATGTTCATAGGTGGACGCACGGTCGGCGGCCTCCTGCGCCTCGGCATTGCGGGCTTCTCTGGTGGTTACGTCTGTCATGCCAATTCTCTCGTCAAACTCGCGATCGTCACCCCGGCCAGTGCCGAACGGATCGCCATGTTCGCCACATTCATGTGCGGGCGGATGCGGCAGTCCTGCTCCAACGTGCAGTCATGCGCGCCGGTATCGGCGCAGGCGGTCATGGCGATCGGCCCCTCGACCGCCTCCACCACGTCGGCCAGCGTGATCGTGGCGGGCGGGCGCGACAGGCGCACGCCGCCGCCAGTGCCTCTGCTCGATTCGAGGAGACCCGCGGCGGACAGGCGGCTCACCAGCTTCTGCGCTGTGGGCAGAGGGATGCCGGTTTCAGCCGCCAGGGTAGTCGCATTCATCTTGGTGGCACCACAATGGCGCGCGGCGGCCGACATCAGGACCACGGCATAGTCAGCGAAGCTGGACAATTTCATGCGCGTTGCGAACCATTCTCAAATCAGACCATATTCGTCTGATTGCGCATTTGGTCCCCCGCGCGCCATTTATCAAGGCCTTTTTAGGCCATCTTCAGCTCAAGCGGTTGAGCGTCGCGACATCTGCGCCCAGCGACCGGCGTAGCAAGGTCAGTTGCGCCACGGCGGACGGTTCGGTCTGCAACTGGTGCGGGGTCAGGCCGATGAAATGCTTGATCTCGCGGATGAAATGCGACTGGTCGTAAAAACCGGCTTCCTCGCACAGGAGTTGCCAGCTTTCCTGGTCGAGCGCGATCTTGGCCGAACAGCGCAAGGCGCGATATTTGCGCGCCAGCAGCTTGGGCGGCGCGCCATAATATTTATTGGTCAGCCGGGCGAGCTGGCGCGGCGACAGGCCGGTGGTTTCCGCCAATATCTCGATCCGCGGCGATCCTTCGTCCATCAGCCAGGCGTCGACGGCATGGAGCAGCGCCCAGGTCGCCTGGCGGGGCGGCTTGATCATCGCCCCCAGTTGCGCCCAGCACAGAGCCGCCATCGCATCCGCCTGATCATCTTTCAGCGCGCGCAGGTCATGGAGCAGGCGCGCATAAGCATCACCCCGTTCCGCCGCCAGATCGCACAACCGGTCGGCAAGCAGGCTGGCATCGCCGCCATGCAGCGCCAGCCAGCCAGCCGGCAACAGCGAAATGCCCACGACCCGTGCAGGCCGGTCCAGTTCAAACCGGGTCGCGCCCATGGTCGGCCCCAGCAGGCAGACGTCGGGCGTCGCCATCGCCACACCGTCCTGAAAATGATAATGGCCCCCGCCGTCCAGCATGAAGCGCAGTTGCGGCACGTCGGCACGGGTTACGTCGGCATAATGGTCGGCCGATACAGTGAACAGATAGAGAGAACCGAAATAGGCGCGCAAATGTTCAGGCGGCGCAAAGTAGCGCAGCCGCACGGGACCCTGCGCGGCAGCCACGGTATAGGATAGCGGCCCCCGGTCGTCCGGCAGAGCGACACCGCCCCCGGTCATGTCGATATGATGCGACCCCATTATCTTACCCCAGTTGGGATTTACTATGCGCCAACATCGGTGGCGCGCAAGCGGGATGGATAATAAACTGTAACTTTTGTTCGCTTGTGTCGCGCTGCACAAAAAATGGCCCGGCAATTTGCATTGCCGGGCCAGTAAAAGGTCTCATCGGCTGGAAGCCTAAGAGCCTTCGGGTCGCAAGGACGCTTTACCCCCGAATCACGGCAATATTATTGGACGGATCGGACATTTCTCAGCCGAAAACGATCTCAATCATGACGTTTCCTGTTATGAAATGACGTTAGGGTGAGGCTGTGGCTATGCTGCAACAGCGACTCGACGGACGGCCCCACCGCTGGCATAGCGCGGCCATGCCCTACCGTCTGATCCGCCCGCTGCTGTTCACCCTTGATGCCGAGCGCGCCCATAATCTGTCGATCGCCGCGCTGCGCCTGATGCCGACGCCCGGCCCGCTGACGCCGGATCCGATGCTGGCGAGCAAGGTCGCGGGAATCCCCTTCCCCAATCCGGTCGGTCTGGCGGCAGGCTATGACAAGGAAGGGCGAGTCGCGCACAAGATGCATGGCCTGGGCTTTGGCTTTGCCGAGCTGGGGACGCTGACCCCGCTGGCCCAGCCGGGCAACCCTACCCCCCGTCTGTTCCGGCTGGTCGAGGACAAGGCGGTGATCAACCGTTTCGGCTTCAACAATGGCGGACAGGGCGCGGCGGCGGACCGGATCGCGCGCTATCGCCGTCCGGTGGGGGAAGGGCCGGTCATCGGCATCAATATCGGCGCGAACAAGGAGGCTACCGACCGGATCGCCGATTATGTTACCGGCGTGCAGGTGATGGCCCCGCTGGCCGACTATCTGACCGTCAATATCTCCTCCCCCAACACGCCGGGGCTGCGCGCGTTGCAGGATCGCGCCGCGCTGGATGAGTTGCTTGGCGCGGTGATGGCGGCGCGGGGTAGCCGCGCGACGCCTATTTTCCTGAAGGTCGCGCCCGATCTGGAACCCGCGGATGTGGAGGATATTGCCGCCGCCTGCCTCGACCATCGGATCGACGCGCTGATCGTGTCCAACACGACCATCACCCGCCCGGCGCTGCGGTCGGTTCATGCAGGCGAGACCGGCGGGCTGTCGGGCGCGCCGCTGACCGACCTGTCGCTACAGAAGTTGCGCGATTTCCGTCGGTTGCTGGGCGCGCAGCTGCCGCTGATAGGGGTCGGCGGCATTGCCAATGCGGAGCAGGCCTATGCCCGCATCCGCGCGGGCGCGTCGCTGGTCCAGCTTTACAGCGCCCTGGTCTATGAAGGGCCATATCTGGCGAAGCGGATCAATCACGGCCTCAAGGCGCTGATGACGCGCGACGGCTTTTCCACCATCGACCAGATTGTCGGTATCGACGCCTGATCGCTGTCGTTTAGAGTCTGTGTCGAAATGCGCGAAAGAGCGCATTTCGATTGCCGCACCAAAGGCGCATTTCGAAACAAACGCTTCAGATCAGTCGGTCCGCCTCCAGCGCCAGCGCCAGCGAATCGCGACCCCTGGGGGTGCGGGCGTGGAGATGGGCGTCGGCCTGCACCAGCCGTTCCACGCCGGTAGCGAGTTGCGCTTCGGGCAGGGTGAAGGGCAGGCGCAGGAAGCGTTCAAATGCACCGCTGACGCCAAAGCGCGGTCCGGCGGCGACCCGGACGCCCAGGCTTTCGGCGAGCGCGGCGAGTGCGGTCGCCTCCGCGCGGGGGAGTTCGGCCCAGAGCGACAGGCCGCCCGCGGGCGATTCGACCCGCCAATGGGGCAGATGCTGTTCGAGCAGCGCCAGCAGATGGTCCCGCCGTCCGCGCAGCATATCCGCCCGCGTGCCCAGCCCTTCGTCGGCGTCGATGAGGTGGGCGACGGCCAGCTGTTCGACCACGGGACTCGCCATGTCCATCGTCGTGCGCAGGCGGCCAAGCGCGGCGACCGTCTGCGGATCGGCGCGAATCCAGCCCACCCGAAGCCCGCCCCAGAATATCTTGCTGGCTGACCCCATGGTGATGACCTGCCGCCCTGACGGATCATGGATCGCGACCGGCGGTGGCGGGGCGAAATCCAGCCCCATCGCCACCATCGTTTCGTCGATCACCAGCGGTGTGTGGCTGCGGGTGGCGGCGGCGACCAGCGCGCGGCGAGTCGCCGGGTCCATGCTGCGCCCGGTGGGGTTGTGGAAATCGGCGATCAGATAGGCAAAGCGCGGCGCGGTCTGGCGGAAAGCGGCGTCCATCGCGTCAATATCCCAGCCATGGGTCGGCAGGCCGACCGGGACGGGCACGACATGGGCGCGCTGCAACGCCTGAATCGCGTTATGATAGGTCGGGTGATCGATGACGACGCGATCGCCCGGCCCGGCAAGCCAGTGGAGCAGCAGCGAAAAGCCCTGCTGCGCGCCATTGGTGATGATGATCTGGTCCGCATCCGTAGGGCAACCGCGCCGGTCGAAATGGGCGGCGACTGCGCGCCGCAATACGGGCAGGCCGAGCGGATCATAACCCAGATCGCCCAGATAGGCGGGCAGCGCCTCGACCGCTGCCTGCATCGCACGGCCGACGCCCGGCGCAGCGGGCAGGGCGGCGTGGGTCCAGTTGAGCAGATTGCCGCCAGAGATCATGTCGATCTCCGCCTGTGGCGGTTCGACACGGCCCGGCGGCAGGCGGGTGACGCTGCCCGAACCCTGCCGACTTTCCAGATAGCCCTCGTCCCGCAGCCGGTCGAACGCCGCCGCGATCGTCGTGCGCGACAAGCCCAGCGCGGCGGCAAGTTCACGCTCGCCCGGCAGGCGGACGTTCAGGCCCACGCGCCCGTCCAGCACCAGCATCCGCAGCGCCTGCGCCAGTTGGCGATAGGCGGGCTGGGCGCTGTCCTGCGCGCGCCATGCGCCGAGCAGGCGGAGCAGGGAGGGCGGGCGAAGGAAGGAAGTGGACATGGTGATCTGATCCAATTTGCGGACGGTCAGGGCCATTTATGTCGAAATGGTCCTTTTGGAAAAGGCCAATTGTGACGAAGAAGCCTCCCATGATGATGCACCGCCGCCTTTTCCAGCTTTTCTGGGGCCTTGGCCTCTATGGTTTTTCCATGGCGCTGATGCTGCGCGCCAATCTGGGCCTCGACCCATGGGACGTGCTGCATCAGGGGATGGCACCCCGGCTGGCCTTAAGTTTCGGCATGACGGTCAATCTGGTCGGCGCAGTCGTGCTGCTTTTGTGGTGGCCGCTGCGCCAGCGGCCGGGAATTGGCACGGTCGCCAATATCGTCATGATCGGCACGGCGGTGGACCTGTCGCTGATGCTGCTGCCGATGCCGGAGGGCTTGGCAATGCGCGCGGCCTGGCTGGGTGCAGGGATCGTGCTGAACGGCATCGCCGGGGGTGCCTATATCGGCGCGGGGCTGGGACCGGGGCCGCGCGACGGGCTGATGACGGGTGTGTGTCGTCGCACGGGTCTGCCGGTCAAATGGGTTCGCACCGGGATAGAGTTGGCCGTGCTGGCCATCGGCTGGCTGTTGGGCGGAACGGTGGGTGCTGGCACGGTTCTTTATGCGATGAGCATTGGCTGGATCGTCCACCATGCCTTGCCCTGGTTCCGTATCGACGCGCCGGAGCGCGTGGCGCTGGCCTGAAGGGAGATTGACCGGGGCGACCATCCGGGCATGATCGACCGGTCCACCCCCGACACCGGAGCCGTCCCGATGCGCCCCCTGATTGCCGCCTGCCTGCTGATATTGACCGGTGCCACGACTGATAGCAGCGCACTCGCCCCGCTCGCCTTTGAGCAGGTTGCGCCTGCGGGCACGAAAATGCCCCGGTTCAAGGTCGATGCCGCATGGCCCAACATGCCCGGCGATCTGTTGCTGGGACAGGTGAGCGGGGTGGCGGTCGCGCCCGATGATTCGGTCTGGGTCGTGCATCGCCCGCATAGCCTGACCGCGACCGACACCGGCCTGGCCCATAACCCGCCCATCGCCGTCTGCTGCACGCCAGCCCCGCCCGTGGTCCATTTTGGCAGCGACGGACGCTATCTGGGCGGCTGGGGCGGGCCTGGCAGCGCGCCGAACGTCGATGGCGTCAACCAGTGGCCAGCCAGTCTGCACGGCATCTTTGTCGACGCCGATGGCACCATCTGGTTCGGGGGCAATGGCAAGGACGATCATGTCGTGCTGAATTATCGCGCCGATGGCACCTTCATCCGCGCTTTCGGCCAGCGGGGCAAGACCGGCGGCAATGATGCGACCGACCAGTTGGGCAACCCGTCCGACGTCAACCATTCCGACGGCATGGTCCTGATTTCGGATGGTTATGTGAACCGGCGGGTGATCGGATATGATGCCCGGACCAATGGCTATAAGGGGCGCTGGGGCGCCTATGCCAGGCCGCCGATTGCACCGACTCGGCAAGGCGCGTTCGACCAGAGCCATGCCGTCGATCCCAGCAAGATCGCCGATCCCAAGGCGCAGACCTTCGCCGACATCGTCCATTGCGTGGTGCCGACACGGGATGGCCATGTCTATGTCTGCGATCGCAACAATAATCGGGCGCAATTGTTCAGGCGGGGCAAGGATGGCGGCCTGACCTTCGTGCGCGATCTGGTGATTGCGGGCGAGACGGGCGGCACCCACACGGTCACCGACATCGCCTTCTCGCCCGATCCCGACCAGACCTATCTTTATGTCGCGGACATGATGAACGGGCGGATATGGATCTTGCTGCGCAAGACGCATGAGGTGCTGGGCGCGATTGGCCGGGTCGGACGGCAGGCGGGACAATTTACCTGGCTGCACAGCATTGATACCGACAGCGACGGCAATATCTATGCAACCGAGGTCAATACCGGCCGGCGCGTACAGAAGCTGGTGTTCACCGGCATCCAATGAGAGGGGGACGCCACATGGCGACCGCATTATACGACCTGACCGTTCCCATGTTCATCCGTGGGCTGACTGCGCTGTCGGGGCTGCTCGACAAGGGCGCGGCTTTTGCCGCCGACAAGGGCATCGACCCCGCGACGCTGACCGGCGCGCAACTGATCGCGGATATGAAGCCACTGACCGCGCAGGTGCAGTTTGCCTGCGATACCGCCAAGGGGACGGTGACGCGATTGGGCGAGCTGGAGCCGGTGGCGATGGCGGACACGGAACTGACGTTCGACGAGTTACAGGCGCGCATCGCCAGGACGATCGCGCTGCTGGAAGCGGTGCCGCGCGAGAAGATTGACGGGCGGGAGGATGCCGCCGTGGTACTGAAGGTGCCGGGTGGCGAGATTCCCTTCACCGGGCGCAGCCATGTGCTGACCTTTTCCCTGCCCAATTTCTATTTCCACCTGACCATGGCCTATGCGCTGCTGCGTCAGGCGGGCGTGCCGATCGGCAAACTAGACTTTCTGGGCGGGGTTTAAGATTTAGCCGGCGATCAGCCGGACATATGCGCTGGCCACCCATCCGCTGACGCAAGGGCCGTCATAGGACTGCTTGCGGTCGACCGGGGAAGAGACGCCGCAATCGGCGGCTTCCGAGCTGTTGTCGGTAGCGGGTGGTGGGGCCAGCACCACGCCCAGCCATTTCTGGTCGAGGCTGCGGGTGCAGATATAGGCGCGGTCGCCCTCTGCCAGGCTGGTCAGGATTTTCGCGTCGCCAAAGGGCGCGGCACGCAGCGGCAGGCCGTTTGGCCCCGTGCGCGCCACCTGCCCCATGCCGCCACAAGCGTCCATGCGCGGGCCATCCTCACCGATCGTCACGGCGCGGGCGACCGGCGCGTCCATGCGGCTTTCGGGGACTTCGGCGCGGGGTGCGCCCGCCAGCGAACTGTTGGGCAATTCGTCCAGCACCTCCCGACTGTCGGAACAGGCGGCGAGCAGGAAAAACAGGGCGATGGTGCGCGACATGGCACAGGGGATAGACTGGTCCGGCGTGCGGGGGAAGGCACCATGTTTCGCTTTAGTTTCAGCGAGGCTTTCCCTATATGCTCGGCATGAGCGACGAACCCCAGAATAGCCCGAACAATAACGAATATGGCGCGGACAGCATCAAGGTGCTGAAAGGGCTGGATGCCGTGCGCAAGCGGCCCGGCATGTATATTGGCGATACCGACGACGGATCGGGCCTGCACCATATGGTGTTCGAGGTCAGCGACAATGCGATCGACGAGGCGCTGGCCGGGCATTGCGACCGGATCGACATCACCCTGAACCCCGATGGCTCCGTCAGCGTGATGGACAATGGCCGCGGCATCCCGACCGGCATCCACACCGAAGAAGGCGTATCCGCGGCCGAGGTCATCATGACCCAGCTGCACGCGGGCGGTAAGTTTGAGAATACCAGCGACGACAATGCCTATAAGGTGTCGGGCGGCCTGCATGGCGTGGGCGTGTCGGTGGTGAACGCCCTGTCCGACTGGCTGGAGCTGAACATATGGCGCGACGGGCAGGAACATTGGATGCGGTTCCGCAACGGCGACGCCGAAGCACCATTGAAGGTGCTGGGTCCGGCCGCACCGGGGCAGAAGGGGACCAAGGTCACCTTCATGTTCTCCACCGACACCTTCAAGAATGTGACGGACTATGATTTCGACAAGCTGGAGCATCGCTATCGCGAGCTGGCGTTCCTGAACAGCGGCGTGCGCCTGTTCCTGACCGATGCGCGGCATGAGGAAAGCAAGACGGTTGAGCTTTATTATGAAGGCGGCATCGCGGCCTTCGTCAAATATCTCGATCGCAACAAGGCGGCGATGATGCCGGAGCCGATCGCCATTTCCGGCACGCGCGACGATGTGACCATCGACGTCGCGCTGGAATGGAATGACAGCTATTATGAAAATGTGCTGTGTTTCACCAATAACATCCCGCAGCGCGACGGCGGCACCCATCTGGCCGCGTTCCGCGCGGCGCTGACCCGGACCCTCAACAATTATGCCGACAAGTCGGGCATGTTGAAGAAGGAGAAAGTGTCGCTGACCGGCGAGGATATGCGCGAGGGGCTGACCGCGATCGTTTCGGTCAAACTGCCCGATCCCAAATTTTCGTCCCAGACAAAGGACAAGCTGGTCAGTTCCGAAGTGCGCCAGCCATTGGAAAGCCTGATGGCCGACAAGATGGCCGAGTGGCTGGAAGAAAATCCCGCCCATGGCAAGATGATCATCCAGAAGGTGATCGATGCCGCCGCCGCGCGCGAAGCCGCCAAGAAGGCGCGCGAACTGACGCGGCGCAAGGGCGTGCTGGATATTGCCAGCCTGCCCGGCAAGCTGGCCGACTGTCAGGAACGCGACCCAGCCAAGTCCGAACTGTTCCTGGTCGAAGGCGATTCGGCAGGCGGATCAGCCAAGCAAGGCCGCAACCGGCATAATCAGGCGATCCTGCCCCTGAAGGGCAAGATATTGAACGTCGAGCGCGCGCGGTTCGACCGCATGATCTCCTCCAAGGAGGTCGGCACGCTGATCCAGGCGATGGGCACCGGCATCCGCGACGATTTCAACATCGAAAAGCTGCGCTACCACAAGATCGTCATCATGACCGACGCCGACGTCGATGGCGCGCATATCCGCACGCTGCTGCTGACCTTCTTCTACCGCCAGATGCCGCAGATCATCGAGGCCGGGCATCTCTTCATCGCCCAGCCGCCGCTCTACAAGGCGACGCGGGGACGGAGTGAACTTTACCTGAAGAACGACACCGCGCTGGAGCAATATCTGGTCGATAATGGCGTCGAATCGATGGTGCTGGAAGGACCGGGCGGCAGCCGGACCGGCAATGACCTCAAAAGCCTGGTCGACCATGCGCGGCGGATGCGCGCGGTGATGCGCTATGTGCCGCGCCGTTATGATCCCACGATCATCGAGGCGCTGAGCCTGACCGGTGCGCTGGACCCCGAATTGTCGCAGGCCGAGCAGGCGACCCGCCTGGCCGCAGCCGTCGCCTGGATGGGCGCGCAAGATGCCGAAGGCAAATGGACCGGCCGGATCGCGGAAGAAGGCGGCTTCCATTTCGAACGGCTGTGGCGCGGCGTGACCGACCATCATGTCATCGAACATGGCTTTGTCGGGTCGGCCGAAGCGCGCAAGCTGCACACGCTGGCGATCGAGGAATCGCAAAGCTATGTAACCCCATCGCGGCTGGTAAGCGCCAAGGCGGCGCAGGCGGCGGAGGAAGCGGGTGAGGATGACCTGCCCGTGGTCGCGGCCAAGGGCTCGACTCTGGTCACGCGGCCCAGCGAATTGCTGGCCGCGATCCTGGCCGCCGGGCGCAAGGGGCTGGCGATCCAGCGCTATAAGGGGCTGGGCGAAATGAACGCGGAACAGCTGTGGGAAACCACGCTGGACCCGGATAACCGGTCGATGCTGCGGGTCGAGGTCGAGCAGGCGGACGTTGCCGACGAGATTTTCAGCCGCCTGATGGGCGAAATCGTCGAGCCGCGTCGCGAGTTCATTCAGGACAATGCGCTGAACGTCGCCAATCTGGACGTGTAAGGTGACGGGCTTGCGGCTGGCTTGTGTCGTGCTGATGGGCGCGGGGCTTGCTGGCTGCGACACTGAGCTGGACAATGATACAGGATCGATCAATCAGGCCACGCCAGTGGTGGTGAACAGCGCCGCCGGTGCATGTCGCTGCGCCGGCTATTCAGCCCAAGATCTTGAAAAATGACCGATTTTCCGTTCCACGTGAAACACAAGCGGCCCCGACCGAGGTGCGACCTGCACCCGATTATCGGGCGATCGGCACTGAACCCTTTTGGGCGGTGACGGTGCGCGGGGACGCCGCAACGCTGGAACGACCGGATCATCCGCCGATGCGCTTCGCGGTGGCGCGTCATGTCGAGGAAAGGGTGATTCGCTATTCCGGCGACGGGCTTGCCATGACGATCAGCGAAGGGCCGTGCAGCGACGGGATGAGCGATGCGGTATGGCGTGACCGGGTGGCGGTGGCTTTTGGGGATGGCGTGCTGAAAGGCTGCGGGGGTGAGCGGGACGAGGGCCAGAGCACGCCCTAATTGCGTCCTTCCAGTTGCGCGACCATGGCGTCATTGCCCTGCCCCTGCGCCACGGCTTTGGCGGTGCGGCCTGACGCATCGGCGAGTGCCGGGTCCGCGCCTGCCTTGACCAGCATCGTCACCTGCGCGCTGCGGCCAAACAGGGCGGCCATCATCAGCGCGGTCTGGCCTGCCTTGTTGCGGGCGTTGACGTCGCAACCGGCGGTCAGCAGCCGGGCGGCGATGGCATCATTGCCCTTGAACGCGACGCCCATCTGCGCGGTGTTGCCCTGGCTGTCGTCTGGCTTGCACGGGTCAGCGCCTGCCGCGATCAGGGCGTCGAGCGTTTCTGCCTGACCATTATAGGCGGCCAGGATCAGCGGCGTGAAACCGCGCGCGTCGGTCGCGTTGATGTCCACGCCAGCCTTGACCAGCGGGGCGACCATGTCGGTGCGACCAAGGCGGGCGGCGTCGAAGAGGAGTTCCTGGCGGCGTTCGGGGGTTGGGAGGGCGTCCGCTGCGGGGGATGGCGTCGCGGTCGCGAGCGCGGTGGCAAGGAGGAGGGATAGCATGGGGATGTCCTTAATAATTTTCTGGCGTGGCTTCGCGAGGCACGCCCCCACCCCAACCCCTCCCCTGAAGGGGAGGGGCTTTTATGGTTGTTATCAACGCACGGTCAGGCGCTGTTGCGGGTAGGCGGTTTCATATTCCGACACGGCCTTGGTCACTTCGCCCATCGGCACGTTGACCGCTTTGGCGATGCGCGTGCCATAGTCCTTGTCGGCCTGATAGAAATAGCTGACCATGATCGTGCGGGTGCGGTCGGATGTCACCTGCCCCAGATCGCCCGCGAGATTGGCGATCAGGTCCGCCTTGTCCTTGGCCGACAGCGAACGGTAGAAAATGCCCGCCTGCGCGAAGTTATTGGTCTTTTCGATCGGCTTGGCATCGACCGTGGCGTTCACGTCATAGGTGGACTGACCAAATTCGGCCGCAGCCTGCTTTTGCACGATCGCGGGGAAATAATTGACGTTGGAGGTCGAACCCGTCCCGTCCATTACCCCGTCCTGATAATTATTCACCACCGGCGCCATCGGCTTGTTGACGGGCAATGCCATGACGTTCGCGCCGACGCGATAGCGCTGGGTATCGGAATAGCTGAACAGGCGGCCCTGCAACATGCGGTCGGGTGAGGCCTCGATACCCGGCACCATATTGGCGGGCGCAAAGGCCGACTGTTCGGTAAATTCAAAGAAATTGGCGGGCATCTTGTTCAGCGTCATTTCGCCGATCTTGCGGAAGGGGACGTCTAGCCATTCCTTGGTATCGTCGAAGGGGTTATAGTCGAGACCTGCAAACTGGTCCGGCGTCATCGTCTGGATCATCAGATCCCAGGTCGGGGCATTGCCCTTGCCGACTTCGCGATAGAGATCATCCGTCATGAAGTTGAACTGCGCCGCCCCGGCATCCTTGGCGGTCAGATTCTTGACGCCCTGACGGCTGATCCAGCGGAATTTGGCGAAGGTCACCTTGCCCTGCGCATTCACCAGCTTGAAGGCGTGAACGCCATTGCCGTCCATCGTGCGGTAGGAAGATGGCGTACCCAGATTGGAATAAAGCTGGGTCAGCATGTTGGTCGATTCAGGGGTGTTGGAGAAGAAATCGAAGAAGCGATTGGGGTCCTGCTTGTTGGTCACGGGCGAAGGCTTGAGGCTGTGCACCATGTCGGGGAATTGCATGGCGTCGCGGATGAAAAAGACCGGCAGGTTGTTGCCGACCAGATCCCAATTGCCCTGATCGGTGTAGAATTTGGTCGCGAAACCACGCGGATCGCGCAGGCCTTCAGGGCTGCCCGACGGGTGGATGACGCTGGAAAAGCGGACAAATACCGGGGTTTCCTTGCCCGATGTGAAGAGCGAGGCGCGGGTCAGGTCGCTAATGTCGGCGGTGGCGCGGAATATGCCATGCGCACCTGTGCCGCGGGCGTGGACGACGCGCTCCGGGATGCGCTCACGGTCGAAGCGCGACAGCTTTTCAATGAGCGTCGTGTCCTCCAGCAGGACCGGGCCAAGATCGCCCGCCGTCTTGCTGTTGCGGTTGGCGCCGATCGGCGCGCCATTGTCGCGGGTGAGGTTGGGGACAGCAGCGGGTGCGGCTTCGGCTGGGACCGCCATGGTTTTACCAGCGTCAGCGGGCAGGGTCACGGTCGCCATGCGTCCGGCGACCTGCGTTTCCGTCTGGGCGAGCGCCTGTGCGCCGATAAGCGCGGACAGGCTGACGGCAGCAAGGGTCAGGCCGCGCAAGGGCGCGGCCGAAATCGGTGAATTCGGCATGATCAGGTTCCTCTGTTGTTTCGTCGATCGTGGCGATCGACACCCCTCGGACTGGGAAACGCTGAATGAACCCGAAAGTTCGCCAAGAGAAACACCTTATCTTGCTTTCAGATAGTGGCGTTTTCGATGATTGCTCCAGACATATTCAATCGGGGCGCATCGCCTGGGCAACCAGCGCCTCCGCCTCGATCAGCAGCGCGTCGTCCGCCGCGCTTTGCGCGACATGTTCGCGACCGATGAGGATGAGGACGGGGACGGCAAGCGGACTGACCCGGTCGAGCGTGACATGCAGCATGGTCGTCGCCGCGCGGTCGATCAGGTCTCCGAGCCGCCCCACATCGGTCATGCGCGCGCGCGCGTCGGCCCAGGCGGCCTTGAGCAACAGATGGTCGGGCTGATATTTGCGCAGCACGTCGTAGATAAGGTCGGTGGAGAAAGTCACCTGCCGCCCGGTCTTGCGCTTGCCCGGATGCTGGCGCTCGATCAGGCCGGATATGACCGCAACGTCGCGGAAGGCACGTTTGAGCAGGCTCGACTGTTCGACCCAGTCGATAAATTCATGGTCGAGAATGTCGGCGGAAAACAGACTTTGCGGATCGATGACCGGCTTCATGCCATAGATGGCCAGCGCATAGTCGTTGGCGACGAAGCCCAAAGGCATCAGCCCCTGGCTCTCCATACGGCGGGTGAGCAACATGCCCAGCGACTGGTGCGCATTCCAGCCTTCAAAACTGTAGCAGAGCAGATAATGGCGGCCTTCATGGGGGAAGGTTTCGATGAGCAATTGCCCCGGTTGCGGCAGGACCGAGCGCAATTTCTGCATGTCGAGCCATTCGCGGACGTCGGGCGGAAAGCGGTGCCATTGATCGGGACTGGCAAGAAAAGTGCGGACCCGGTCGGCGAGGCGCGTGGACATGGCCATGCGGGTGCCGCCCCAACTGGGGATGCGCGCCTGTTTGGACGTGGCGCGAACGATCAGGTCGCTCGTGTCCATCTTCACCACCTCCAGCGCCATGCCGGAGAAGAAGAAGCTGTCGCCGGGCGTCAACTGCGCGGCGAAGCCCTCCTCCACCGTGCCGAGCTTGCGGCCATTGGCGAAGCGGACGGCGAGGGCTGGCTGATCGACGATGATGCCCGCGTTCAGGCGATGCTGCTGGATGAAGCGGGGGTGGGAGACGCGCCATGTGCCGTCGGGATCGCGAGTGAGCCGCTTGAACCGGTCATAGGCGCGCAGGGCGTAGCCGCCGCCCTCGATGAAATAGAGGACGGCGGCGAAGGCTTGCGGCGTCAGCGCGCTATAGGGGGTGGCGGACTGGATTTCGGCCAGCATCGCCTCTTCGCGAAACGGCCCGGCGCAGGCAAGCCCCATGATATGCTGGGCCAGCACGTCGAGGCTGCCCGCGCGAAAATCATCGGCATCGCGTTCGCCCGCTTCCACCGCGTCGAGAGCGGCGCGGGCTTCGAGATATTCAAAGCGATTGCCGGGGATGAGGATCGCCTCGCTCGATTGATCGAGCCGGTGGTTGGCGCGGCCGATGCGCTGGAGCAGGCGGGAGGAGCCTTTGGGCGCGCCCATCTGGATGACGCAATCGACATTGCCCCAGTCGACGCCCAGGTCCAGCGACGCGGTGGCGACGAGGGCGCGGAGCTTGCCGTCGGCCATGGCAGATTCCACCTTGCGCCGCGCCTCGATCGACAGGCTGCCATGGTGGATGGCGATGGGCAGGTTGGCGTCATTGGCCGACCATAATGACTGAAAGATAAGTTCGGCGAGGCCGCGCGTGTTGCAGAACACCAAAGTCGTCTGGTGCGCGGCGATTTCCGCCATGACCTGACTGGCCGCATATTTGCCCGAATGCCCCGACCAGGGGACGCGGCCTTGCGGGATCAGGATAGTGACGTTGGGTTCTGCGCCAGCTTCGCCCAGCACGGCGGCGACCGTGTCGATATCGCCATCGGGCGCGAGCCAGGCGCGATAGGCGTCGATATCCGCGACGGTGGCGGACAAGGCGACCCGGCGCAGGCCGGGGTTGATCGTCTGGAGCCGCGCCATCGACAGGCTGAGCAGGTCGCCGCGTTTCTGGGTGGCGAAGGCGTGGACTTCGTCGACGATGACGGTTTGCAGGTCCGCGAACATCAGCGCTGCGTCGGGATAGCTGAGCAGCAGGGACAGCGATTCGGGCGTGGTGAGCAGGATGTGGGGCGGCTTCACGCGCTGGCGGGCCTTGCGGTCCGACGGCGTGTCGCCGGTGCGGGTTTCGACGCGGATCGGCAGCGCCATCTCCTCGATCGGGGTCAGCAGGTTGCGACGAACATCGACCGCCAGTGCTTTCAAAGGCGAGACATAGAGGGTGTGGAGCCGGTCGGTCGGGCGGTCGATCAGGTCGGCGAGGGTAGGGAGGAAGCCCGCCAGCGTCTTGCCCGCGCCGGTCGGGGCGACGAGCAGCGCATGATCGCCCCGGCGCGCGGCGGCGAGCATCGCGCGCTGATGGGCGCGCGGGGTCCAGTCGCGCGCGGCGAACCATTGTTCCAGCACGGGGGGGAGAAGATCCATGGACGGGATGTAGGGAGCCGCCCGTCCGGTGTCACCGGCTTCGTAGGAGCGACCGCTTGCGTGGTAACTAAAATACCAACGCACGAAATATTCTTACGCCACCCTCTGGCCCTCCTGCCTGTCCCTGCGTTATCATCGCGCCATCAGGAACGGCGCAGCAGACGCCGTATCGAGCAGGAGAAAACATATGTCTGGCGAAACCGAGGCCGACCTTACCGGTGTCGAATCCAACCGCCGCCGTCCCAAGCCGCCGATCATGGAGATTGACGGACGCAAGCTGAAACCCGCGACGCTGATGATGGGACACGGCTATGACCCAACCCTGTCGGAGGGATCGCTCAAACCACCGATCTTCCTGACCTCCACATTCGCGTTCGAGAGCGCGGCGGCGGGCAAGCGGCATTTTGAAGGGGTGACGGGCATAAGGCCGGGCGGATCGGAAGGCCTGGTCTATTCGCGCTTCAACGGTCCCAATCAGGAGATTGCGGAGGATCGGCTGTCGGTATGGGAGGAGGCCGAGGACGCTCTGCTGTTTTCCAGCGGCATGTCGGCGATCGCGACGACGTTGCTGGCGATGGTGCAGCCGGGCGACGTGATCGTCCATAGCGCGCCGCTCTATGCCGCGACCGAATCGCTGATCGGGCGGATATTGGGCAAGTTCGGGGTGCAGTGGCTCGATTTCCCCGCTGGCGCGAGCGAGGATGAGATTGGCGCGGTGATCGAGAAGGCCAAGGGTCTGGGCCGCGTCGCGATGATCTATCTCGAAAGCCCCGCCAATCCGACCAATGTGCTGGTCGATATCGAAGCGGTTGTCGCGCGGCGCAACTTCCTGTTTGCGGGCGAAAGCCATGTCCCGCCGATCGCGATCGACAATACATTTCTGGGGCCGTTATGGCTGAAGCCGCTGGCCCATGGCGCGGATCTGGTGATTTACAGCCTGACCAAATATGCCGGCGGGCATAGCGATCTGGTCGCCGGTGGGGTGCTGGGGTCCAATGCGCTGATCACCACGATCCGGCTGATGCGCAACACGATCGGCACAATATTGGACCCGCATAGCGCGTGGATGCTGTTGCGCAGCCTTGAGACGCTGGAGTTGCGGATGAGCCGGGCGGGCGAGAATGCCGCCAAGGTCTGCGCCTGGCTCAAGGACCAGCCCCAGGTGGAGAAGATCGTCTATCTGGGCTTCCCCGAAAGCGAGCGGCAGCGCGACATTTATGCGCGCCATTGCAGCGGGGCGGGATCGACCTTCTCGCTTTACCTGAAAGGGGGCGAGGCGGAGGCGTTCGCCTTTCTGGATGCCCTCAAGATCGCCAAGCTGGCGGTCAGCCTGGGCGGGACCGAGACGCTGGCGAGTCATCCCGCCGCGATGACCCATTTGTCGGTGCCAGCCGCGCGCAAGGCAGCGTTGGGGATTGGCGACAATATGGTGCGCATCTCGATCGGCTGCGAGGATGCCGACGATCTGATCGCCGATTTTGCCCAAGCCTTGCGGGCGATTGGCTGAGATGCGCCGTCCTCTACTGTTGGTGGGCCAGCCTTTGCTGGCCCCCATCGTGCCGCTGTTGGCGCAGGATTATGACGTCATGACTCTGTGGGAGCAGCCGGACACGGCGGGGCTGGCGCAGGTGGACGCGGTGGTCTGGGCGGGCGAATTTGCGCTGGAACGGGCGCTGATCGACGCGATGCCGAACCTGTCGCTGATCGCCTGCTTCACCGTAGGCTATGACGGGGTCGATCTGGCGCTGGCCAAGGCGCGCGGCATTGCGGTGACCCATGCGGGCGACGCCAATGCGCACGACGTGGCCGATCATGCGATCGGCCTGATGATCGCCCATCGCCGCTGGATCGTGGGCGGCGACCGGCATTTGCGCGCGGGGCTGTGGACGATCGAGGCCAAGACGCGCACCCGGTCGATGGGCGGGGCAAAGCTGGGGATCGTCGGCATGGGGTCGATCGGCATCGCTGCGGCGGAGCGGGCGCAGGCGATGCGGATGCAGGTCAGTTGGTGGGGGCCGCGCGACAAGCCCGCCCTCCCCTGGCCGCGCGCCGACAGTCTGGAAGCGCTGGCGCGCCAGAGCGACATTGTGCTGGTTGCGGCGCGCGCCGACGAGAGCAACCGCAAGATGATTTCGGCGGCGATCATGGAGGCGCTTGGGCTGGAGGGTCTGCTGGTCAATGTCGCGCGCGGGCAATTGGTGGATGAGGAGGCGCTGATCGCCGCGCTGAAAAACGGGCGGCTGGGCGGCGCGGCGATCGACGTGTTCGATCCCGAACCGACCGATCCGGCGCGCTGGGCGGACGTCCCCAATGTCGTGCTGACCCCGCATACCGGCGGGGCAACGCATGAGGCGGTCGGGCAGATGGCGCAGATGCTGATCGCCAATCTGTCCGCCCATTTTGCCGGTCAGCCACTCCCCTCCCCCGTTCGCCTCTGAACCCTGCGTCGAGTCGTGCGTTGAGCGCGGCACGGCGATGACGCCGGTGCAGGAGGGGGTGCGCAGTGGGTAGGATAGCAGGATCGCGATGGGCTGTCCGCATAGCGGCCGGGCTGATCGGGCTGGCCGTCCTGCTGCTGGCCGCTTTCCCATGGGGCCTGTTCAAGGGCCGGATCGAGGATCGCCTGTCCGACCGGATCGGCAAACCGGTGACGATCGGCGCGATGGTGCGCGAGGATGCCCTGTCCTTTCACCCCGTCGTGCGGCTTACCGACATGCGCGTGCCCCAGCCTGACTGGGCGCCCGGCAGCGCCGATCTGGCACGGGTGGGCGAGGCGCGGGTGGGCTTTTCCGCGCTGGCCCTGCTGACCGGCGGACCGGTGCTGGAAACGCTGGAGCTGCGCCGCGCGCGCCTGTCCTTCTATCGCGCCGCCGACGGACGGGAAAGCTGGAGCGGCGAGCGCAGCCGCGCCGATGATAGCAAGGGCAAGCGCCCTGCCCTGCGCAGCCTGACCGTCAGCGACAGCCGCATCGCCTATCGCGACGACAAGCGTGGCCGGTCGGTCGATGCAGCGCTGATCGTGGACGGCAAGGGATTGCGCCTGTCCGGCACCGGCGATGTGCGCGGCTATCCCGTGAGGGTGACCGCCAGCGGCGCGCCGATCCTGGGGCATCGGGCGGGTGTGCGCTGGCCGTTCAAGGCGGAGATAGCCGGTGATGCGGTCGGCATGACGTTCGACGGCACGATGGACGGGCCGCTCGACATCGGCCATTTGCGCGGCAAAGTCACCGGCCATGCGATCGACCTGCGCGTGCTGGACGCAATCATCGAGGCGGGCCTGCCCGGCACGCAGCCAGTGCGGCTGACCGCGCAGGTGGTGCGCGACCGGCCCGACTGGACCGTCGAGAATCTGAAAGGGACGATCGGTCGGTCCGATATTGCGGGCCACGCCACAATCCGCAAACGTGACGGCCGGACCCGCATCGACGGCGCGATCCATGCGGGCCGGTTCGATTTCGACGACCTGTCGTCCAATGAGGGCAAGCGCAAGGCAGCGGCCAAGCGGGCACAGTCGGGCGACCGGCTGGTCCCCGACACCGCCATCGACCTGTCGCGCATGGCGCGCACCGACGGGCGGCTGGCATTGCGGGCGGACAGACTGCTGTGGCCCGGCTCCAGCCCGTTCCGGTCGCTGAGCGGCGTGCTGACACTGGAGCGCAGTCGGCTGGTGGTCGAACCGCTGCGGATGGACCTGACGCGCGGCATATTGAGCGGGCGGCTGGCGGTGGATCAGCGGCCGGGCGGACCCCGGCTCGATCTGGCGCTCAACCTGCGATCGGCGCGCCTGCTCGATTTCTTTCCCGAAACGCGGATCGACGGCGGGCTGGTCGGGCGGATCGCACTGAGCGGGCCGGGGCGCACGATCCGGCAGGCAGTCGGGCGATCATCCGGCACGATCGCGCTGGTGGCGCGCGACGGGTCGATCCCGGCGCGCACGGCGGCGCTGATGGGACAGGATGTCGGCAAGGGGCTGACGGTGGACAAGGACAAGATGGCGGTGCTGCGCTGCGTGGTGGCGCGGTTCGACGTGGCCAGCGGCGTGGCGCGGGCCAATCCGGTGCTGATCGACACTTCCCGCGCGCAGACCCGCGTCACCGGCACGATCCGCCTGAGCGACGAGGTGATGGCGCTGACGATGCGTGGCACGCCCAAACATGGCAGCCTGCTGCGCCTGAGCGGCACCGTGCCGATTGGCGGGACAATCAAGCAGCCGGACATTCGCGTGCCTGCCGAGGTACGATCGACCAAGGGCATCCTCAAGATGATCGGCAAGGCGATTGCGGGCGACAAGGTGCCCCGCGCGGCGGACGCGGACTGTGAGGGGCTGGCGCGGTCGGCTATGCGCTAAACACAAATTTCCGTTCGTTTCGAGCGCAGTCGAGAAACCGATGCGCGACGTTTCTCGACTTCGCTCGAAACGAACGGAGTGGGGGGTATTACGTCCAGTCCACCCGCGTCCAGCCCCGCGCCGCCGCCAGCTTCGCCAGCTTCTTGTGCGGGTTGGAGGCGAAGGGGATGTCGGCAAATTCGAGCATCGGCGCGTCCGACACATGGTCGGAATATGCGCGGATATGGGCCTGGCCACGGTCGATCGCCTCGGCCGCCATCCACGCCTTGATCATCCGCAGCTTGCCGGTGTCGTAGCAGTTTTCGCCCGCAATCTTCGCGCGGACATAGCGCAGATCCTGGGACAGGTGATCGGTCGCGATCACCGCGTCAAAGCCCAGCCGCCGGGCGATCGGCTCGACATAGAGGCGATAGGAGGCGGTAGCGAGGACAAGGCGATAGCCGTCCGCGCGGTCCTGCGCGATCTGCGCCACCGCGCCCTGACGCACATTGGTCGCCAACACCTTGTCAGCATAGGTTTCGACATGGGGCATCAGCCGCGCACGCTCGACATTGAAGCCGATCATCAGCGCCTGATTCAGTTCCTTAAGGCGCTGGCGGGTGATCAGCTTGACTACATAGGCCAGCATCAGCAGCCCGACGCAGGGCAGCAGCGCCAGCCGCCACGGCGCCATGGCGCGCGCCATATGGATGAGAAAGCCGGTATAGGTGCCGCTGAACGTCACCGTCCGGTCCATGTCGTAAATTGCCAGCCGGTGCGTCATGCCGTGTCCGAAACTTTTGCCCTGTTGCTTCGTTCTGGCTTGCAGTTGGGCCGTTTCGGCTTGCCGTGCAACCGATATTGGACCAGTAATCCCATCGCATGAACAAAGCCGCCGATCTTGCTGAAGAAATGCGTGACGACGGCACAGTGATCCGGCTTTCCGGGTCGCTGGCGGTCGCCTGTCTGCATGACCTGCCGGGTCGGCTGGATGCCGTGCAGGGACCGGTCAGCGCCATCGACCTGTCGGGCGTGGAGCATATCGACACGATCGGCGCATGGACCGTGCATCGCACCGCCAAGCGGCTGAACAGCCCGATCACCGGCGGGCGCGACGATACGATGCGGCTGATCGAAGCGGTCGGCGCACTGGACGAGCCGGTGGCGATCCGTCCCGATCATGTCCCTGCCGTCACCCGCGTCGTCAGCCAGATTGGCGAGGCGGTCAGCACTGCGGGATCGACCATGCTGGGCCTGCTGGGCTTTTTCGGCGGCACGCTGGTCGCCACCTGGAGTGTCATCCGCCACCCCAGCCGTTTCCGCGTCAATGCCGTGGTTCAGCGGTTCGAGGTGGTTGGCGTGTCCGCGCTGGGTATTATCGGCCTGATGAGTTTCCTGATCGGCATCGTCATCGCACAGCAGGGATCGGTGCAGTTGCGCCAGTTCGGCATGGAGATGCTGACGATCAATCTGGTCGGTCGGCTGACCTTCCGCGAACTGGGCGTGCTGATGACCGCGATCATGGTTGCGGGACGATCCGGCTCCGCCTTTGCCGCGCAGCTTGGCACGATGAAGCTGACCGAGGAAGTCGATGCGATGCGCACGATCGGCGTGTCGCCGATGGAGGCGCTGGTGCTGCCGCGCACGCTGGCGGTCGTCATCATGATGCCGCTGCTGGGCTTTTACGCCTCGATCATGGCGGTGATTGGCGGCGGTTTTCTCTGCGCCATTGCGCTCGACATTCCGCCGATCACCTTCGTCCAGCGGCTGCGCGAGGTCGTGCCGATCACCGACCTGTGGGTGGGGCTGATCAAGGCACCGGTATTCGGCCTGATTATCGCCATTTCCGGCTGTTTCCAGGGGATGCAGGTCAAGGGCAATGCCGAGGAAGTGGGGCTGCGCACCACCGCTGCGGTTGTGCAGGCGATCTTCCTGGTCATCGTCCTCGACGCCATATTCGCCGTATTCTTCACCTGGCTGGGGTGGAACTGATGGCAGAGCAGGACGACATCACGGCCGAGGAAGCGCGGGTCGAATCGATGATGGCGCAGAGCGACATCGCGATTTCGGTGCGCGGCATCCGCAATAGTTTCGGCGATCAGGTGGTGCATGACGGGCTGGACCTGGACGTGCGCAAGGGCGAGATTCTGGGCGTGGTCGGTGGGTCGGGCACCGGCAAGTCGGTGCTTATGCGCGCGATCATCGGCCTCCAGACCCCGGACGAGGGCGAAATTCACGTCTTTGGCGAATCGATGGTCGGGCGGCTGGATGATGAGGCGCTGGCGATCCGCAAGCGCTGGGGCGTGCTGTTTCAGGGCGGCGCGCTGTTTTCGACGCTGACGGTCGCTGAAAATGTCGAAGTGCCGATCCGCGAATATTATCCCAATATCGGCGCTGAACTGCGCGACGAAATCGCCGCTTACAAGATCCGCATGACCGGGCTGCCAGCTGAGGCTGGTCCCAAATATCCGTCCGAACTGTCGGGCGGCATGAAGAAGCGCGCGGGCCTTGCCCGTGCGCTGGCGCTGGACCCGGACCTGTTGTTTCTGGACGAGCCGACCGCCGGGCTGGACCCGATCGGCGCGGCGGCGTTTGACGAACAGACCCGCCAGTTGCAGCAGACGCTGGGGCTGACTGTGTTTCTGATCACCCATGATCTTGATACGCTCTATTCGATCTGCGACCGTGTCGCCGTGCTGGCCGACAAGAAGGTCATTGCGGTCGGCACGATCGAGGAATTGCTGGCGACCGATCATCCCTGGATACAGGAATATTTCAACGGCCCGCGTGGCCGCGCCGCAACGGCGGCGGTGGCGCGTCATCATGACCGCGAACAGGATAGGGCGGCACAGACCCCGCCCGATGGAAGGCAATAGGATATGGAAACCCGATCCAACCATGTGCTGGTGGGCGCTGTCACGCTGATCTTGCTGGCGGCGATCATTGCGGCGGCCTTCTGGTTCTCGCGCATCTCCGACGGGCAGAACAAGGAATATGACATCTTCTTCAAACAGTCGGTCAACGGCCTGGCGAAGGGATCGAGCGTCAATTATTCCGGCGTCCCGTCGGGCCAGGTCGAGAAGATCGAGCTGTGGAAGCGCGATCCGGGCTTTGTGAAGGTGCGCATTTCGGTCAAGGACGGCACGCCCGTCCTGCAAGGCACCACCGCGACGATCGCGGGCGTGGGCTTTACCGGCGTCAGCGAAATCGTGCTGGACGGCGCGGTCAAGGGCGCGCCGCCGATCCAGTGCCCAGCCAATAACCCGCTGGCGGTCTGCCCCGACGGCGTGCCGGTGATCCCGACCAAGCCGGGCGCGCTGGGCGAATTGCTCAACAATGCGCCGCAGCTGCTGGAACGGCTGTCGACCCTGACCGAGCGGCTGACCGAATTGCTGAACGACAAGAATCAGCAGTCGATCGCGGGCATCCTGGCCAATGTCGAGCGTATCTCCAGCTCGCTGGCCGATCGCAGCCCGGAAATCTCCGCCACGCTGGCCGAAGCGCGGATCGCGGTGCAGCGCACCGGGGTTGCCGCCGAGCAGATTGGCAAGCTGGCTGCCACGACCGACGCGATGCTGACCGACGAGGGCAAGCCGCTGATGGCCGACCTGCGCAAGAGTGTGCAGTCGGCAACGCGCAGCATCGACACGCTCGACAAGACGATTGCCGAGGCCCAGCCGGGCGTGCGCGCGTTCAGCAACCAGACCATGCCGGAGGTCAACCAGCTGGTCCGCGACCTGCGCGAAATGTCGCGCGCCTTCCGCGGCGTGGCCGAGAAACTGGACCAGCAAGGGGCCGGTTCGCTGGTCGGATCACCCAAATTGCCGGATTACAAGCCATGATGAGAGGGACCAGGCGCATGTTCATCCACCAACCGCGCAGCGCCGCGATTGCGCTCACTGCTGCCTTCCTGCTGGCAGGCTGCGTGTCCTTTGGTGCCAAGCCGCCGGAACAGTTGCTGGCGCTCAGCGCAACGCAGACGGTCGCGCCGGGGCGCTTGCTGACCGGCGCGCAGGGACCGAGCCTGACCGTGGCCGATCCCGATGCGCCCAAGATGCTGGATACGGTGCGGGTGCCGGTGCAGCTGTCGCCCACCTCGGTCGCCTATGTGACCAAGGTGCAATGGGCCGACACGCCGCGCCACCTGTTCCAGACGCTGCTGGCCGAAACGATTGCCGCGACCAGCAACCGCATCGTCCTGGCCCCCGGCCAATATGCTGGCGACAATGGCCAGCGGCTGATGGGCGAACTGGTTGCCTTTGGCATCGATGCGCCGGGCAATAGCGCAGTCGTCACCTATGACGCCATATTGACCAAGGGCAGCGGCACCGTGATCGCGCGGCAGCGCTTCACCGCCAGTGTGCCAGTGGGTGCGAAGATCGAGGCAGGCACGATCGGCGTGCCGCTCAATGCGGCGGCGAACAAGGTGGCGGCGGATGTCGCAGCCTGGCTGGCGACGCAGCCGGGTTAAGCCCGCTCCAGCGCCTCATCCACCTCCCCGCCGGCCGCTTCGAGCAGGCGGCGTTCGAGCGTTTGCAGCCGCGCCTTGCTCTCTATCTTCCCGCCCAGCAGGTCGGTGACGTAGAAAGTATCGACCGCACGCTCGCCATAGGTGGCGACATGGGCGCTGTGGACCGTGACCTTCGACTGGAACAACGCATTGGCGAGGCTGAACAGCAGGGCTGGCCGGTCGGCAGCGTTGATCTCCACCACGGTAAAGCGGTTTGACGCCTTGTTGTCGATCAGCACATTGGGGACGATGCGGAAGGCTTCGGCGCGGGTCCGAGTCAGCGGGCGCGCCGACAATTTGGTGATCATCCGGTGGCGGTTGGACAGCGAATCCTCGATCGCGTTGCGGATGCGGGTCAGCTGATCAGGATCATGGAATGCGCCGCCGAACGGGTCCTGCACCAGGAAATTATCGATCGCCACGCCATCGCGCGTCGTATGGATGCGCGCGTCGATGATGTTGCCGCCCGCCAGATGGATGGCGCCTGCAATGCGGTAGAACAGCCCCGGATGGTCGGTGGCATAGACTGTCACCAGCGTCGCACCGCGCTGGGGATAATAATGGGCCGCGATCGACAAGGGCGCATCGGCAGAGGCCAATATATGGTGCGCGTTGTGGATCAATATATCCTCTGGCTCGGCGATCCAGTAGGATTCGGGCAGCCGCCTGCGCAGCCGCTCAAACTCTGCGTCCGGCAGCCCCAGCGCCAGCCGCGTCGCTTCCTGCTTGGCCGCGACCCGTTCGCTGCGACCCTTCTGCTTGTGGCCCAGGCGCAGCAATTCTTCGGCTGAATCATAGAGGTCGCCCAGCAACTGCCGCTTCCAGCTGTTCCACACCCCTGGTCCCACCGCGCGAATATCCACCACGGTCAGGCAGAGCAGCAGCCGCAGCCGCTCCGGGCTTTGCACGACATCGACGAAATCGAGGATCGTCTTGTAATCAGCCAGATCGCGCTTGAAGGCGGTGGCCGACATCAGCAGATGATAGCGCACCAGCCAGGCGACCGTTTCCGTCTCCGCCGGGGTAAGGCCCAGGCGCGGACAGAGATGTTCGGCGACTTCCGCGCCCAATATGCTGTGGTCCCCGCCCCGCCCCTTGGCAATGTCATGCAGCAGCACCGCGACATAGAGAACGCGGCGCGACAGGAGCTTGCCCATCAGTTCAGACGCTAGCGGATGATCTTCGGGCAGTTCGCCCTTCTCGATCCGGGCGAGCAGGCCGACGGCGCGGATCGTATGTTCGTCCACCGTATAGTGGTGATACATGTCGAACTGCATCTGCGCCACGACCCGGCGGAAATCGGGGACGAAACGCCCAAAAACGGTGGATTCGTTCATCCAGCGCAGTACGGTTTCCGGGTCACGCGGGCTTGTCAGCACATCCATGAAGGCGGCGTTGGCGCGCGGGTCCTTGCGCACCTTGGCGGTGATGAGGCCAGCGTCACGGCTGGCAGCGCGGATTGCGCTGGGGTGGATCGACAGGCCATGGCGGTCGGCCACGGCGAAAATTTCGATCAGCCGGACCGGATCTACCTGAAAGAAATCATCGCTGGGCAGCGAAAGCCGCCCGCGCTCCAGCACGAAGCCGTCCAGCTTCTTGGGCCGACGGAACATGGCGGGGATATAGCGCCGCCCCTTCGCCGCCATCTGGTCGTCCAGATGGGCCAGGAACATGGCGGTCAGGTCGCCGACGATTTTGGCGTTGAGGAAATAATAGCGCATGAAGCGCTCCACCCCCGACCGGCCATGCCGTCCGGTAAAGCGCATCCGCGTCGCGGTTTCCAGCTGGAGGTCGAAGGTCAGCCGATCCTCCGCCCGTCCGGTGATGGTATGGAGGTGACAACGCACCGCCCACAGGAAATCTTCCGCCTTCTGGAACTGGCGCAATTCCAGCTGGGTCAGCAGGCCGACATCGACCAACTCAGCGACCGACCGCACCCGGTTCACATATTTGCCGATCCAGAACAGGGTATGCAGATCGCGCAGGCCGCCCTTGCCCTCCTTCACATTGGGTTCGACGACATAGCGGCTGTCGCCCATCCGTTTGTGCCGCTCCTCACGCTCGGCCAGCTTGTCGGTAACGAAGGCGCGGGCCGTGCCCTGCATGACTTCCGCGTCGAAGCGGGTCGATGTTTCCTCGTACAGCGCCCGGTCGCCCCAGACATAGCGCGCCTCCAGCAGGGCGGTGCGAACGGTCAGGTCCGCCTTGGCCATCCGCATCGTTTCGTCGATGGAGCGGCTGGAGTGGCCGACTTTCAGGCCCAAATCCCACAGCGAATAGAGCATGGATTCAATGACCTGCTCGGTCCAGCCGGTTGGTTTCCAGGGCGTAATGAAGCCGATATCGACGTCGCTATGCGGCGCCATTTCGCCCCGGCCATAGCCACCGACCGCAATCAGGGCGATCCGCTCGCCCGTGCTGCGGTTGCCCGATGGGTAGAGATGGTGGGTCGTCGCATCGTAAAGCAGGCGCAAAATCTGGTCGATCAGGAAGGCAAAGGCAGTCACCGCCTCCCGCCCGCGCGTGGGCTTCGCCTCCAGCCGCCGGGCGACCTCGGCCCGCCCCTCATCCAGCGCTGCCTTCAATTCCTTGACGATCAGGCCGCGCAGCAGCATCGGATCGCTACGGTGCAACTGCGCCTGAGCGGTAATGTTGTCGGAAATCGCGCGCCGATCAATGATCGCACGGCGCGATCCCAGCGCGGGAAATTGCATGACCATGGAGGCTATCTAGTCATGGTCGCTGGTCGCGGCCAGTTGTTTCAGCCGATATAGTTGATCGAGCGCCTCACGCGGCGACAGCGCGTCGGCGTCGATACCGTCGAGCGCCGCGCGCAGCGGGTCAATCACGGGTTCGGACTGGACCGCGACGGCGGCGAACAGCGGCAGATCGTCCAGCCCCGCGGCGATGCCGCCGGTCCTGGCCTTGCCCGCCTCCAGCCGTGCCAGCACATCCTTGGCGCGCTTGAGGACTGCGGCGGGCAGGCCCGCCAGCCGCGCGACGGCCAAGCCATAGCTGCGATCCGCCGGACCATCGCTCAGCTCATGCAGCAGCACCAGATCGCCCTTCCATTCGCGCGCGCGGACATGGTGGAGCGAGAGCGAGGACAGGCTTTCGGCGAGCCGCGTCAGTTCATGATAATGGGTGGCGAACAGGCAGCGGCAGCGATTAACCTCATGCACTGCTTCCACCACCGCCCATGCCAGCGCCAACCCGTCATAGGTGGAGGTGCCGCGCCCGACTTCATCGAGGATGACGAAGCTGTCGGCAGTCGCCTGCGCCAGGATGGCGGCGGTTTCGACCATCTCGACCATGAAGGTGGAGCGGCCCCGCGCCAGATTGTCCGATGCGCCGACCCGGCTGAACAGTCGATCGACCAGGCTGAGCGTCGCGGCCTGCGCCGGAACATAGGCACCCGCCTGCGCCAATATGACGATCAGCGCATTTTGCCGCAGGAACGTCGATTTGCCGCCCATGTTCGGGCCAGTGACCAGCCAGAGCCGATCATCCTGCACCAGACGGCAATCATTGGCGACGAAGGCCTGCCCTTCGCGTCGCAGCGCATCCTCCACCACTGGATGCCGCCCGCCGGTGATATCGAGGCATGGCCCCGCCCCGTCCGCCGCGACGAAATGCGGTCGCTGCCAGCCGCCCTCCGCCGCCCGTTCCGCCAGCGCGGCGGCAACGTCGAGCCGGGCCAACGCTTGCGCGGCGCGGGCGATGTCAGCCTTGCGGTCCAGCACGGCGGCGATCAAATCTTCCAGATGCGCCGCTTCGGCGACCAGCGCATGGCCGCCCGCCTGCGCAACGCGCCCGGCTTCCTCATGCAGATCGACCGAATTGAAGCGCACGACGCCTGCCAGCGTCTGCCGATGGGTGAAGCCGCTGTCGGGCTGCATCAGCGAGTCAGCGGCGCGGGCCGGGACTTCGACATGATAGCCCAGCACGCCATTATGGCGGATCTTGAGCGTCGAAATGCCCGTTTGCGCGCGATATTTCGCCTCCAGCGCGGCGATCGCGCGGCGACCATCACCCGCCATGCGGCGCAGTTCGTCCAGCGCGGGATCATAGCCGTCGGCAATATAGCCACCGCTTGCCGTCTCGGTCGGCGGGGCAGGCACCAGCGCGCGCGCCAGACTGTCGACCAGCGCGCCATGGCCATCGAGCGCTGGCAACAGGCGGGCTAGTAGCAGCGGCTGGTCGGGCAAGCGCCCCAGCCGCTCGCGCAGCAGTCGCGCTTCGCCAAGGCCATCGCGCAACTGGCCAAGATCACGCGGACTGCCCCGGCCCACTGCAACCCGGCCCAGCGCCCGGCCAATGTCGGGCAGGGCGCGCAATGCACCGCGCAACTGGTCGCGCAGCCCCGCATCGTCGTGGAACAATTGCACCAGCCCCAGCCGCGCCTCGATCAGCCCCATATCCATCAGCGGTGCGGACAGATCCTGCGCCAGTAGCCGCGCCCCTGCCCCCGTCACCGTGCGATCGACCGCGCCCAGCAGGCTGCCCGCGCGCGCGCCGCTCATCGTCGCGACAATCTCCAGACTCTCGCGCGTCGCCGCGTCGATCGCGACATGACCGCCGCTGGTCTGGCGCAGGGGTGGGGCAAGGAAGGGCAGCGTACCCTTCCCCGCATGGTCGAGATAGGCGATCAGCCCGCCCATCGCCGCCAGCTCTGCCCGGCTGAACTGGCCAAAGCCGTCCAGAGTCGCGACCCCGAACAGCCGTTTGAGCGCCGTTTCAGCGCGGCTGCTGGAAAAGGCTGCGCGATCGAACATATGGGCGTCGGCTATGTCGAGCGTCGATCCATCCGCGACCACCGTCTCGCTGGGGCGCAGGCGCGCGAGTTCGGCGGGCAGGTCGATGGCGCGGCAGGTCATCGTTTCGAACCGGCCAGTCGATATATCGGCGGCGGCGAGGCCGATCTCGCTTTCTCCGCCCACCTGCGCGAGGGCGACAAGCATATTGTCGCGCCGGGAATCGAGCAAAGTCTCCTCGGTCAGCGTGCCTGCGGTCACATAGCGCACGATGTCGCGCGCCACGAGCGTCTTTCCCCCGCGCGCCTTGGCCTGCGCGGGCGTTTCGGTCTGTTCGGCGATGGCGACCCGATGGCCTGCCTTGATGAGGCGCGCGAGATAACCCTCCGCACTATGCACCGGCACGCCGCACATCGGAATCGGCGCGCCACCATGTTCGCCCCGGCTGGTCAGCGCAATGTCGAGCGTCGCAGCCGCCGCCTTGGCATCGTCGAAGAACAGTTCGAAGAAATCACCCATACGATAGAAGAGCAGGCAGTCACGCGCTTGGCTCTTGAGCGCCAGATATTGCGCCATCATCGGCGTGGGGGCAGGCTGGGTCGTAGTGTCGTTCGGGGCGCTGGGCATGATGGTGCGATAGCGCCAAGCCGCAGCACAGGAAAGAAGCCTTCTCGCACTTGCCCACAAGGCGCGCTTGCCGCTAGGGCCGACGCAACGGACAGCAAAGGCGGGTAAGTGATGACCGACAAGTCGAATGTGGAATTTTCCGAGCGCGAGGCGCTGTTTTTCCATTCGACCGGTCGCCCCGGCAAGATCGAGATCATCGCGTCGAAACCGATGGCGACCCAGCGCGACCTGAGCCTGGCCTATTCGCCGGGCGTTGCCGTGCCGGTGCTGGCGATCGCGGCGGACCCTGCGACGGCCTATGACTATACCGCCAAGGGCAATCTGGTCGCCGTCATCACCAACGGCACGGCGATCCTGGGTCTGGGCAATCTGGGCGCGCTGGCGTCCAAGCCGGTGATGGAGGGTAAGGCAGTCCTCTTCAAGCGCTTCGCCGACGTGGACAGTATCGACATCGAACTCAAGACCGAGGATGTCGATCGCTTCATCGACGCGGTGGAACTGATGGAGCCGACCTTTGGCGGCATCAACCTTGAAGATATCAAGGCGCCGGAATGTTTCATCATCGAACAGACGCTGAAAGAGCGGATGAACATCCCGGTATTTCACGACGACCAGCATGGCACCGCGATCATCGCGGCGGCGGGCGTCATCAACGCGGCGATGCTGACCGGGCGCGAGCTCAAAGACCTGAAAGTCGTGGTCAATGGCGCGGGCGCGGCGTCGATCGCCTGCACTGAACTGATCAAGGCGCTGGGCGTGGCGGGTGACAATGTCATCATGTGCGACAGCAAGGGCGTGATCTATCAGGGCCGCACCGAGGGCATGAACCAGTGGAAATCGGCCCATGCGGTCAGGACCGACGCACGCACGCTGAAAGAAGCGATGAAGGGCGCGGACGTGTTCTTAGGGCTTTCGGTCAAGGGCGCGGTGACGCCGGACATGGTCAAGGATATGGGCGAAAAGCCGATCATCTTCGCCATGGCCAATCCCGACCCGGAAATCACCCCGCCCGATGCCAAGGCCGTGCGTCCCGAAGCGATCGTCGCCACCGGCCGGTCAGACTATCCCAATCAGGTCAATAACGTTATCGGCTTCCCCTTCATCTTCCGCGGTGCGCTGGACGTGCGGGCGACGACGATCAACGAAGCGATGAAGGTCGCCGCGGCCCATGCCATCGCCGAACTGGCGCGTGAGCAGGTGCCGGAGGAAGTGGCCAAGGCCTATGGCCGATCGCACAGCTTCGGTCCGGACTATATCATCCCCGCCCCGTTCGACCCGCGCCTGATGGAAGTGGTGCCGTCCGCTGTCGCGCAGGCGGCAATGGACAGCGGCGTGGCGCAAAAGCCGATCGCCGACATGGCCGCCTATCGCCAGTCGCTCAAAGCCCGGCTCAACCCGACCACATCGGTGCTGACCAGTGCCTATGAAATGGCCAAGGCCAATCCCAAGCGCGTCGTGTTCGCCGAAGCGGAGGAGGAAGTGGTGCTGCGCGCGGCGATCCAGTTCCGCGATCTGGGCTATGGCGTTCCAGTGCTGGTCGGGCGCGGCGATGTGGTCGACAAGCTCAAGGCGCTGGGCGTGCGCGATCCGGACAGTTTCGAACTGCACAACAGTGTGAACTCGCCGCTGGTGCCTGACATGGTCGACCTGCTTTACGCCCGGCTCCAGCGGCGCGGCTATCTGCGCCGCGATTGCGAGCGGATGGTCAACCGGGACCGCAACATCTTTGGCACATTGCTCGTCAAGATGGGTGTAGCCGACGCGATGATCACCGGCATGACCCGCCCCTATGCGCAGACCCTGCGCGAAGTGAAGCGGGTGATGGACCCCGCAGCAGGGCGCACACCGTTTGGCATCCATGTCATGGTATCGAAGGACAAGACGGTGTTCCTGGCCGACACCACGGTCAACGAACGCCCGACGGCCAGCGAACTGGCCGATATTGCGGAAGGCACGGTCGCGGTCGCCCGGCGCATGGGCCATGACCCGCGCGTCGCTTTCCTGTCCTATTCCAATTTCGGCAACCCGCCGGGCGCGTTTCTGGAAAATGTGCGTGGCGCAGTGAAGCTGCTCGACGAACGTAATGTCGATTTCGAATATGAAGGCGAAATGACCGCAGACGTGGCGCTGAACCCGGCCGTCATGAAAAACTATCCGTTCAGCCGCCTGTCCGGTCCGGCCAATGTGCTGGTGATGCCGGGGCTGCAATCGGCCAATATCTCGGCCAAGCTGTTGCGCGAACTGGGCGGCACGTCGATGATCGGCCCGGTGCTGGTCGGCATGGAAAAATCGGTGCAGATCGCCACGATGGCATCCAACGCGTCGGAACTGCTGACGCTGGCGGTGCTGGCGGCTGGCGGGATCGCGCTCTGATCGACACACGGGCGCAAGATGGGAAAAGCGGACATGAATGACACCACCAGTTTCGACAGTGCAACCTTCCGTCGCGTGCTGGGCCATTATCCCACCGGCGTGTGCGTCGTCACCGCCGTGGAGGCAGATGGCGCGCCCGTCGGTATGGTGGTGGGGTCTTTCACCTCGGTCTCGCTCGATCCGCCGCTGGTTGCCTTCTTCCCTGCGAAAACGTCGAGCAGCTGGCCACGCCTCTCTGCCGTCGGCAAATTCTGCGTCAATGTACTGGCCAGCGACCAGCAGGTGCTGTGCCGCCAGCTGTCCGGGCGCAGTGAGGAAAAGTTTGCCGGTGTCTCGCACCGCGTATCCGCCAATGGATCACCGATACTGGACGATGTCGTCGCCTGGATCGACTGCACGCTCGACGCCGTGCATGAAGCAGGCGATCATTATATCGTGCTGGGCAAGGTCGTCGCGCTGGAGGTCGATCGGCCGGAGCGGCCCTTATTATTCTTCCAGGGCAATTATGGCGAATTTTCACTGATCGCGTGACGGCGGAGGCGCGATCGCGGCGTTTGACAGGGAGAGTGGCGGATTGACGAACCAAAGCCGTCTTTCCGATATGTGAACCGGTCGACATTGAGGAGAAGTATTACTGCTCCTTAATAACTGTCGCCTATTCCTGCCCGATGCCTCCCCGACCGGATCGCCCATGACTGCGCTGCTCATCACTGTCGATACGGAACTCTCCTCCTCGCTTCAGCAGCGCGGCATCAGTCTGGAGGAGAATGTCAGGCGCTCGATCTGGGCGGAAGCACAGGGGCAGGCGCATGGCATCGGCTGGCAGATGGACATGCTCGACCGCTATGGTCTGAAAGGCGTGTTCTTCCTCGATCCCTTGCCAGCGCTGGTCCATGGTGCCGATTTCCTGAACCCGATCGTCGCTGCCATCGTGGAACGCGGCCATGAAGTGCAGATGCACATCCACACCGAATGGCTCGCCTGGGCGAAACAATCGCCGGTCGAAGGACGACAGGGCCGCAATATCGGCGACTTCATGCTGGCCGACCAGATTGTCCTGCTGGGCCTGGCCAAGGGTTTGCTGGAACAGGCCGGGGCGCCCGCCATCACCGCCTTTCGCGCCGGTAATTTCGGTGCCAATGACGATACGCTGCGCGCGCTCGCGGAGATCGGCGTGGCGTGGGACAGCAGCGTCAACCCCGCCTATCTCGACCGCGACTGTCACATATCCGCCGATCCGGGCGAGATAGGCGCAACCCGCCTGCACGGCATCACCGAATTGCCGGTATCGGGGATTAGCGATCGACCCGGCAGCTTTCGTCCGGCACAGATTTGCGCCATGTCCGCCGCCGAGATGCGCGCCGGACTGCGCCATGCCGCACGCGAAGGGCATGATGCCTTCGTCGTCGTGACCCACAGTTTCGAAATGCTGTCCCGCGACCGCCAGCGCGCCAATGGCGCGGTCAAGGCGCGGTTCGTCGCGCTGTGCCGGGAGGCCGCCCGCCTGTCCCAGGTCAGCAGCGCAGGCTTCCATGACCTGCCTGACGATCTGGCCGCCCGCCCGGACCGCAGCCTGACCCGCGTGGCACCCAGCCGGCTACGCACAGGGCTGCGGGTCGCGCAGCAGGCCTGGGCGACCTGGCGCTACGAACATCGGCTGGTGCCTGCGTGACACCTTTCCCCGGTGCCATCGTCCTGGGTCTGGAGAACGCCATCGGCCTGACGGTCGTGCGCGAACTGGGTGAGCATGGCGTGCCGGTCCATGGCGTGGCCCGCGATGCGCACAGTGTCGGCGCAGCCTCGCGCTATTGTACCGACCTGCTCCTGCGCCCTCCAGGCCCTGTTTCCCTCTGGCTACCGGAGATGATTGCCCGCACCGGCGCACGCGCGGTGCTAGCGGTATCCGAATCGGACCTGCTGGAACTGGCGGACCTGCCGCCGATGATCGGCGACTGTCACATATTGGTCCCCCGGCCTGACCGGCTGGCGAAAGTCATCGACAAGTTGCGCACGCTGGACATCGCCGCCAGGGTCGGCCTGCGCGTGCCGCAGACATGGCAGCCGCTGATCGGCGAGGATTTCGCCGCGCGCGTCGTAGCGATGCGCTATCCGCTGGTCGCCAAATGGGCCAATCCCCCTGCCGTCATGCCGATATTAGAACGGGCCGGGCTGGAATGGCTCAAGACCGATTATGTCCGCACCCCGCAAGAGTTGACTGCTCTGCTGAAACGCTATGCCCCTATCGGGCACTGGCCGCTGATCCAGCAATATTGCCGGGGCGTTGGCCTGGGGCAGATGCTCTATATGGAACAGGGGCAGGCTACCTTGCGCTTCCAGCATCGCCGCCTGCACGAATGGCCACCCGAAGGGGGCGTGTCCACCCTGTGTCGGGCCGAACCGGCCAGCCGCCATGGCGAGCAAATGGCCCTGTCCGAATCGCTGCTGCGCGCGCTCGACTGGGACGGGCAGGCGATGGTCGAATATCGCTATGAGCCGGACAGCGGGCGCTATTGGCTGATGGAGGTGAATGGCCGCTTCTGGGGCAGCCTGCCGCTCGCCCGCCATTGCGGCGCGCATTTCGCCTGGGAAGCCTATCGCCGCATCGTGCTGGGCCAGCGTGATTTGGCTCCGCCGCCGCGCGATGATCTGCGCGCGCGCTATATGGTGCCGGAAACCAAGCGCTTGGTGCGCCTGTGGGTAGCGCCCGGACGAATCGGCGATCCTTTCTTCAGGCGGCGGCCGATCAGGGATCTGATCGGCTATATGCTGGGCTTTTTCGACCCCGCCACCCGCTATTATGTGCTGACCCTGTCCGATCCGCGCCCCTGGGTGCGGGATATGACGCAGATGCTCAGGAAAGCCGTGCGCCGGGAAAAGCGCTGACCAGCCGCATGACCGCCCGTTCGATCCGGGCCAGGCACGTCGCCATATAGCGGTCGTCCAGCCCATAGGGATCGTGCAGATGCGGCAGCATCGGCCGGGTCCAGCGCCCCAGCAACTGCCGCGGCAGATGGTTCAGACGCGGATCGGCGGCCAGCCGGTGCAATTGCCGTACCTCCATCGCCAGCAGCAGGTCGCCCTCCTGCGGCACATAATCGGCCAGATCGATCGCCCGGTGCTGCGACAGGTCATGCCCCAAAGCGTGGGCAGCAACGATGGCGGGATCATGCGCGGCGCGGCCAGTGGTGGTCGACAGGCCGAAGGAGGCGGTATTTAACCCCGCCCGGCGCGCCACGACATCGGCAAAGGCGCTGCGACAGATATTGCCCTGACACACAAAGACCAGCCGCCGCACCTGCGCAGGCTCAGCAGCGCGGCTGGCGGACAGGCCCAGCGCGAGCTGTGGATAGGATAGAATCAGGCGGACCAACCCGCGCAAAGTGCCGAAACGGGCGCGGATCATCGGCTCAGTCCGAAAAAGGGTGGCGGAGACGGAGGGATTCGAACCCTCGGTAAGGAGTTATCCCTACGACGGTTTAGCAAACCGTTGGTTTCAGCCACTCACCCACGTCTCCAAACATGGCCTGAACGCCCGCTTGGGGCGGGGCTGCGGCTAGGCGACGTGTCCTATAGCGACGGCTTTGGCGCATGGCAACGGTCCTGTTCGGGGATTTTTTGCCCCTTTGCCATGCTCGTAAATCGTTCCGGCCCGGAATCGACTCAGGTGGGCGTTCGTTCATTGTCGTTTCAGGTTGAAAGCCGATAGTCTGGGGGATGGTTAAGATAGCAATTTGCGGGGAGCTTCGGGCATGATCGGGATTATGGGACGGACAGGCGCCCGCCTGGCGCGGGCAGGCGCGATGGTCGCGGCGCTGGCGGGGCTGGCGCTCAGCCCCGTCGCGGCTTCGGCACAGGTGCGCACGATCGATCCCAACACCGCGATCGATGCCGATCTCGCGCCGCCACCGCCCGCGCGCAGCGCCCCCACAGAACCCGGCGTCGATCCCAGCGTCTATAGCGACACCCCGGCCGACAGCGCCGTCACGTCCGGCACGACCGCGACCGGCGCGCCCGTTACCGCCGCATCGCCCCCCGCTGCTATCGCACCCAGTGATTCCTTCCAGCAGGACGATCTGATCGGCGCGGCCGAAGGCGTGTTCGGCAAGGGCGCGGAAGGGCTGGCAGGGCTGATCGAAAAAGTGCTGAAGGATCAGGGACGCCCCAACGCCTATATCGCCGGGCGTGAGGCATCGGGCGCCTTCGTCGTCGGGCTGCGCTATGGTTCCGGCACGCTCAATCACAAGGTGGAGGGCAAGCGCGAAGTCTATTGGACCGGCCCGTCGATCGGCTTTGACGTGGGCGGCAACGCAGCCAATACCTTTGTGCTGGTCTACAATCTCTACGACACGCAGGATCTCTATCACCGCTTCCCGGCCGCCGAAGGCACCGCCTATCTGGTCGGTGGTTTCACCGCCAGCTATCTGCGCTGGGGCAATGTCGTGCTGATCCCGATCCGCCTGGGCGTCGGCTATCGGCTGGGGGTCAATGCCGGCTATATGAAGTTCAGCGAAAAGCGCACCTGGTTGCCGTTCTGAGGGGCGTTTGTGCTCCCGCGCAGGCGGGAGCCTAGTTCTGAGCGTGGGACTGGGCTCCCGCCTGCGCGAGAGCACGCAGTCCCGAGCCTACAACCCCAATGCCAGCTGATCGCCCTGCTCACCTTCCTCCGCCGCTTCCAGATTATGCACCCCCAGTCCCAGCAACCGCGCGCCCATGCGCAGGGGTAGCTGCGCCAGCAGCAGCTCCCGCGCCGCCTGTGCCAGCAGGTCCGGCGACCGCACTGGCGTGGCAAAGCTGCGCGACCGGGTGATGATGCGGAAATCGGCATATTTGATCTTCAGCGTCACCGTCCGGCCCCATGCCTGCGCCTTCTCGATCCGGCCCCACAGGCTGGTGGCAATCCGGTCAATCTCCGCGACCAGCCTTTCCCGGTCGATCAGATCGTCGAAGAATGTATCCTCGACGCTCACCGACTTGCGCTGATCGCGTTCGCGCACTGGCCGGTCGTCCTGTCCGCGAGCGGCACGATAATAATAGTCCGCCGCGCTGCCGAAATGGGCCTGGAGGAAGGGCAGGTCGCGTGCGCGCAGGTCGGCCCCCGTCTCTATCCCCAACGCGTGCATCCGCGCCGCCGTTACCGGTCCCACGCCATGGATGCGCCGCACCGGCATCGCTGCGATGAAGGCCGGGCCTTCGCTGGGCCGCACGACGCACATGCCGTCAGGCTTGTTCTGGTCCGACGCCAGCTTGGCGATCAGCTTGTTATAGGAGACGCCCGCCGACGCCGTGAGGCCGGTTTCGGCGCGAATCAGCGCGCGAATCTCCGCCGCGACCTGCGTCGCCGACGCTATGCCCGGCTTGTTCACCGTGACGTCCAGATAGGCTTCATCCAGCGACAATGGCTGGATCAAGTCGGTAAAGCGCGCGAAGATCGCCCGGATCTGCCCGGACACGGCGCGATAGGCGTCGAATCGCGGCGGCACGAAGATGAGGCCGGGGCAGAGCCGTCGCGCCCGTGCACCGGGCATGGCGGACTTCACGCCGAAAGCCCGCGCCTCATAGCTGGCCGTCGCCACCACCCCGCGCGGCCCGCCACCGCCAACCGCGATCGGCTGGCCCCGAAGCGTGGGATCATCACGCTGTTCCACCGACGCATAGAAGGCGTCCATGTCGATATGGATGATCTTGCGCAGCGGTGGCGGCGGGGCGTCCATGGCGCGATCTTATGCCATGACAGGAACGAAAGGGAAACAGCGTTGCCGCCGCGACGCTTATTCCTTGTCTTTGAGCGCCAGCAAGGCGGCGAAAGGACCAGCCTGATCCTCCCGCAGCACGCCTGCTTCACGTAAAACCGCGTCGGCATCGGGCGCGCGGGGATAGGGCGTCATCGCCAGCGCCACGGTTTCCGCGACGGCTTCGCCCATGTCGATGATATTGCCGCTATAGCCGATCGTGTCACAATCCTCCGCGTCCAGCTCCATTTCCGCGCCTTCGACGATATCACCATCCTCGGCGACAAAGCGGAGCAGGAAATCGCCGTCGATCGTTTCGGGCACCGGCAGACCGGTCGCGACGCAGGCCTGGGTCAGGCTGGCCCGCACCCGACCGCGCGCGAAGATGCTGCCATTCTCCTCACTGATCGCATAGTCCGCCTCCAGCGCATCGAGCGCCAGCAGCGCGAAGCGGCGCATCAGCGCCTCGCGCTCGGCTAAATCGGCGGTGATGGTCGTGTTGCCGCTGATATGGCCGATCTGGTCCAGCCTGATGGGCCGCGAAAATTCAGGCGTCGGCAGCGCGCTCATCCCAGATCCCCCGCCAGCATCGCGTCGCGGGTCAGGCACCCCAGCCGTGTCCAACGCACCCGCAACGCGCCTTCGACATGGGCGAGCGCCGCATCATTCACCGGCGCCCCGCGATAGAGGTTGCGGCGCAGCGCGTCGGCCATGTCCGCCTCGCCCGCCAGCGCCGCGCGATAGGCGCTGATCCGACCACCCAGCGCGCTCATCATGCGGCCGATATGCTTGCCAACCACAACGTCGCCAATGCCTTCCTGCCGCAGCTGGCCGTCCATGTCGTCGACGAACAATTCCGTCAGCCAGACGCTTTCCTGGGTTGCTCCCTGCTGCTCCAGCCGCATCAGCACCTGCGCCAGCACCGCCACGATCATGTCGAATCGCCCGTCCAGCGTATCGGGCACCGCCCCCTCCATATACCAATGCGGCTGGCGACCCTCCGCGACCACGGCATGGTAGAGCGGCATCAGCCCGGCCTTGGGATCGGCACGGCCAAACAGGCGCTGGAGGAAGGAAGGGGAGGCTGTGGACATGAGGACTATGCTTTTTTAAGACGGATCGTTGGACGGGACGCCGTCCTGCCAAGTGTCGCCCCTTGCCGGGAGCGACGCATTTCCATATTGATCGAGCCGCTGCCCAATGCAATGGCGGCATCATGTTTATTGGGTTCGCGGGTGCGTTCCGCCAGGAGAAGTCCATGCGTCAGTTCAGCCGTCATTCCACACGCGGGCGTTTCCTGTTGGCTCTGGGCCTTGGCGCGCTGGTGCTGGGGGCATCGGGCTGCACCCGTATTCGCACCCATCAGGGCTATCAGGTCGATAAGCTGCTGGTCGATTCGGTCCAGCCGGGCATCGACAATCGCGCATCGGTGGAAGGGACGCTGGGTCGCCCCAGCTTCACGTCGCAATTCGGTGAGCAGGACTGGTATTATGTGTCGCGCGACATGCGCTCGCTGGCCTTCTCCAACCCCAAGCCCGCCGACCAGACCGTGCTGCGCGTCCGCTTCGACGCGGCGGGCAATGTCGTGGCGGTGGATCGCGCGGGACTTGAGCAGGTCGCCAACATCTCCCCCATGGGCGACAAGACCCCGACGCTGGGTCGCAATCGCAGCCTGTTTGACGAGATATTCGGCAATATCGGCGCGGTCGGTGCCGGTGGCATGGGCGGCAATAGCGGCGGCAGCGGTCCGGGCGGCGGCCCGAACGGCAGCTAACTCGCTGCCCCTCACTCCAGGCTCTTACTCGCCTGTTCGATGACATCCTTCGACAGACCCGGCTGCGCCAATATGCGCTGCAGTTGCGCCCGCATCAGCGCGGCGCGATCAGCGTCAAAGCGCTTCCAGCGGCCCAGTGGCGGCACTAGCCGTGCGGCGGTCTGCGGATTGCGCGAATCGAGCGCGATGATGCAGTCCGCCACCAGCTGATAGCCTTTGCCCGACCGGTGGTGGAATGCCCACTGATTGCCCGCGAACGCGCCATAGAGCGACCGCACCCGGTTGGGATTCGACAAAGTGAACGCCTTGTGCCGCCCCAATTCCTCGACCTGGTCGACCGTATCGGGATGCAGCGCGAACGCCTGGGTCTGAAACCATTTGTCGAGCGTCAGCGCGTCATGCCCATAGCGGTTGTAGAATATATCGATCGCCGCATCGCGCTCCGCGCTGGTGCCATTGGCCAGCGTTGCAAGCGCCGCCTGCCGCTCGGTCATATTATCCGCCTCATGGAATTGGGCAAAGGCGATGGCGGGGCCATCCTCCGCGCCCGACGCCACCAGATAATGGAGCGCGGCGTTGCGCAGCTTGCGCGCGCCCTTGGCCGCGGGCGACAGCGAAAAGCCGTTTGCCTTGGTGCGGCTGTGAATGTCGCGCCATAGCGGTTCCAGCTCCGCGCCGATCCGCTGTTGCAGCGCTTCCCGCGCGGCGTGAATCGCATCCGCGTCCACCACCGCCATCTGGTCCCCCAGATAGGCTTCGCTGGGCAGGCGGATGGTTTCGGCGATGAAGGCCGGGTCGAGCAGCGGATCGGTGATGGTGTTGCGCACTGCCGCGATAACGGCGGCGTCATCGACCGGCTGCCCGGCGATCGCCCCGATCAGCACATTGACCATCAGTTGCTGCATCGCCTCATAGCGGGCGAACGGATCATCGTCGCACGCCGACAGGAAGGCGAGATCATCCTGGCTGCGGTTGGTTTCGACGATCACCGGGGCAGAAAAGCCGCGGTTGATCGACAGGATCGGCGCGGCGGTAAAGCCCTCGAAACGGAAGCTCTGTTGCGCCTCGGTCAGCATCAGCAATTGGTCGCCCTGATGCGTGCCAGTTGCCGGATCAAACAGCGCGACACGCAGCGGGATCGCCATCGGCTGCTTGTCGGGCTGGCCGGGGGTTGGCGGGATGCTCTGTTGCAGATCAAGCTCGACCGTCCCAGTCACAGGATCATGGCGCAGCAGCGCACGGACATGCGGCGTGCCTGCCTGCTCATACCAGCGGCGAAACTGAGTCAGGTCGATACCCCCGCCCTCTTCCATGGCGGCGACGAAATCCTCGCAGGTCGCGGCCTGCCCATCATGCCGGTCGAAATAGAGATCGCTCCCCGCGCGGAAGCGTTCGGCGCCCAGCATCAGCGCCATCATGCGGATAATCTCCGCGCCTTTATTATAGATGGTCGCGGTGTAGAAGTTGCTGATTTCCATATAGGATTCTGGGCGAATGGGGTGCGCGAGCGGACCGCTATCCTCCTGAAACTGGGCCGCGCGCAGGATGCGGACATCCTCGATCCGCTTGACCGCATGGCTGCCCATGTCGGCGGAGAAATTCTGGTCGCGAAAAACGGTGAAGCCTTCCTTGAGGCTCAACTGGAACCAGTCGCGGCAGGTGACGCGGTTGCCCGACCAGTTGTGGAAATATTCATGCGCCACCACACCCTCGACCCCGTCATAGTCGATGTCGGTCGCGGTTTCCGGGTCGGCCAAAATATAGCGTGAATTGAAGATGTTGAGACCTTTATTCTCCATCGCGCCAAAATTGAAATCGGCGACGGCGACGATATTGAACACGTCCAGATCATATTCGCGACCATAGACGCGCTCGTCCCAGGCCATGCTGTCCTTGAGCGCCTGCATGGCGTGGGCGGTGCGCGGCAGGTCCGCCTCCCGCACCCATATGCCCAGTTGCACCGCGCCCCCGCTCATCGTCACGAAGCGGTCGGCGTTGCAGGCCAGGTCGCCCGCGACCAGCGCGAAGAGATAGCAGGGCTTGGGGAAGGGATCGTTCCAGCGCGCCCAGTGACGGCCATCATCACCCTCTCCCTGTTCGACCGGATCGCCATTGGCGAGCAGGATGGGGAAGCGCGCCTTATCGGCGGTCAGCCGCACACTGTAGCGCGACAGGACATCGGGCCGATCGGGAAAGAAGGTGATGCGGCGGAACCCCTCCGCCTCGCACTGGGTGCAGAGCAGGCCGCCGCTGGCGTAGAGGCCCATCAGCTTGCTGTTATTCTCCGGCACCAGTTCGACCAGCGTTTCGATGCTGTGCGCGGTGCCGGTCAGGGCGATGATCAGCGACCCGGCCTCCAGATGCCAATCATCCGCAGCCAGCACCGCGCCATCGACCTTTACCTCCAGCGGCACCAGTCCGTCGCCATCCAGCCGCAGCGGCTGGTCATGATCGCCATTGCGCGTCACCGACAGCGTCGCGCGAACGCTCGTCAGCGCCGGGTCGAGATCGAAATCCAGCGCGATGGTGGGGACAAGCCAATCGGGTGGGCTATAGTCGCAGCGGCGGATGATCGCGGGGGCGGCGGTGGAGCTTTGCATGTCGGCCATGCCCGCAACCTAGGGAGCGGGTGGGCAAAAGACCAGACTGCTTTGGGTCTAACTCGTCAAACTTCGCCCATATCGACCATGGTGATTCACGGCCTAGATGCGTTCGCCAGACAGACGCTGGCACAGCATGTCGAGCTGGTCGAGCGTCGAGTAGCGCAGCGACAGGGAGCCGCCCGCGCCGCTCATATGGTCGATATCGACCTTCAGCCCCAAGATATCGGCCAGATGCTGTTCCAGCGCGGCGATGTCCGCATCCTTGTCGCGCGAACCGCCGCCGCGCCGCACGACGGGCGCATCCTCGCCCTTCTTGACGCGGCGCACCAGTTGTTCGGTGTCGCGGACGGACAGCCCCTTCTGTTCGACCTGCCGCGCCAGCGCCTCGCAATCCGGCGCGCCGATCAGGGCGCGGGCATGGCCCATGCTGATCTTCTGTTCGACCACCTGCTGCTGCACCGTGGCGGGCAGATCGAGCAGCCGCATCAGATTGGCGACATGGCTGCGCGATTTGCCGACCAGTCGCCCCAGCGCTTCCTGGCTGTGATCAAATTCGGCGATCAGCTTGCGATAGGCTTCGGCCTCTTCGATCGGGTTGAGATCTTCGCGCTGGATATTCTCAATGAGCGCGATTTCCAGCGTCTCCGCCTCGTCAAAATCGCGGACGATGGCGGGGATGCGGTGGAGATGGGCGCGCTGGGCCGCGCGCCAGCGGCGTTCGCCCGCGACGATCTGGAAGCCGCCACCATGGGGCCGGACGATAATCGGCTGGATCACGCCGCGCTTGGCGATGCTTTCGGCCAGTTCCTGTAGCGCGCCTTCGTCGAAATGGCGGCGCGGCTGTTCGGGGTGAGGCTGAATCAGCGCGACCTCTATGCTCTGGATCGCCTTGCCCGATGGCGACGGCGCGGCTGCGGCCACTGGCTCCTCACGCGCGACGTCGCCAAGCAGTGCGGACAGGCCGCGACCCAGCCCGTGCGGGCGCTTCACCACCTTGGGCTTTTCGCTGGTGTCGTCGCTCAAGCCGCTACCTCCTGCCGGGGCAGGCGCGCGATCAGTTCGCGCGCCAGTCGCATATAGGCTTCCGATCCCGAACAGCGGAAGTCATAGATCAACGCTGGAACGCCATGGCTGGGCGCTTCGGACAGGCGCACATTGCGCGGAATGACGGTGGTGAACACCAGATCGCCCAGGCAGGCGCGCACATCGTCGGCCACCTGATCGGTCAGCCGGTTGCGCCGGTCATACATGGTCAGCGCCACACCCATGATCGACAGACCCGGATTGAAACGACCGCGAATACGCTCGACCGTCTGGAGCAGTTGCGAAAGCCCTTCGAGCGCGAAAAATTCGCACTGCAACGGCACCAGCAAGGATTGCGCCGCCACCATCGCGTTGATCGTCAGCAGCCCCAGCGAGGGCGGGCAGTCGATCAGGCAAATGTCCCAGCGGCCCGCAGGCGCTTCGGACAAGACGCGCTCCAGCCTGTGGGTGCGTTCCTCATATTCGATCAGTTCGATTTCGCAGCCTGACAGATCCTGCGTCGCCGGGACGAGATCGAGCTTGGGCACGCGGGTAGCGACGATGGCGTCCTCCAGCGCGCAATTGCCAACCAGCAGATCATAGCTGGACTGCGCGCGGTCAGCCTGCATCACCCCCAGCCCGGTCGAGGCATTGCCCTGCGGATCGAGATCGACCAGCAACACCCGCAATCCCGTAGCCGCCAATCCTGTGGCCAGATTGATCGCGGTGGTGGTCTTGCCCACGCCGCCCTTCTGATTGGCGATGGCGATGCAGATCATGCGCGGCCTTTCCTCCTGGCGACGGGTTTGACGGATTGGGCGATCAGGATGGCGCTATCGGCATCCGTTACGCTGGCTTCCATGTGAAAGACACCTTGCCACGATGGGCGCACCGCCTCCAGTTCATTTTGCGCATTTCGTCCCTTGGGCAGCACCCAGAGCGTTTTTTCACTCGCCAGATGCGCGGCGGACGACAGGAGTTTGGGTAGCGGGGCATAAGCGCGGGCGCTGATCACCGCTGCGGCCGTCGCCGGGACCGCCTCGACACGCCCGCCGAATACGCGCGCGCGCTTGAGGTCGAGCTGGTCGATCACTGCGTCGAGAAACTCGATCCGCTTGCGCCGCGATTCCACCATCGTCACCGGGCGGGTGGAGAGACAGGCAACGACGATGCCGGGCAAGCCTGCGCCGGAGCCAAGGTCATACCACTCCCCCTCGCCCGCATTTTCGGCATGGCGCAGCAGTTGCGCGGAATCGACGATATGCCGCGCCCAGATATGGGGGCGGGTCGATTCGGCGATCAGATTTTGCTCGTCCATCGCCGCCAACAGGATCGCGACATAGCGCTCCAGCCGGTCCCATGTTTCACGTGAAACATCGAACTGCGTATCGAGCCAGGCCCGCGCTTCCTCTTCGGTCACGCGGCCACCCGGCGCACATGGACGAGGATCGCGGCCAACGCCGCCGGAATGATCCCCCTGATCCGACTGGCCGCCGCCAACGTATCGGGCCGGGCCGCATCGAGCCGCTCGATCATTTCGGTGGACAGGCCACCGATCAGGGCGAAGTCGAAATCGGCCGGGATCATGACCCGTTCGTTGCGGCGCATATCGGCAATCTCTGCATCCTGCCGTTCGAGATAGGGGGCGTAATGCGCATCCTCCAACATCTCGGCGCGCAGGTCATCGGGTGCATCGCGCAGGCCGGGAGCAAGAGACAGCAATAGTGACTGATCGACTTCGGGGAAGCGCGCCCATTCAAACAGGCTGCGCCGCGCGCCATCCTGCCGCACGGTTGCGCCAGCGCGCGCCATTTCGGTGGCAGTCATGGGACGGGCCAGTTCAGCCTCCACGGCAGCACGTTGCGCCGCGCGATCGGTCAGACGTGCGGCGCGATCCGGGCCAATCAGCCCGTGCGAAAGGCCAATCGCGCCCAGCCGCGTCTCCGCATTGTCGGCGCGCAACCGCAGCCGATACTCGGCGCGGGCGGTCAGCATCCGATAGGGTTCGGTCACGCCCTGCAACACCAGATCGTCGATCATCACCCCAATATAGCTGCTGGCCCGGTCGAGCACCAAAGCCCCCTCACCCCGCGCCCGCGCGGCGGCATTGGCCCCGGCGATCAGCCCCTGCGCGGCGGCTTCCTCATAACCGGTGGTGCCGTTAATCTGTCCGGCACAGAAGAGGCCGGGAATAGCGCGGACTTCCAACGTGGAATCGAGCGCGCGCGGATCGACATGATCATATTCGACGGCATAGCCCGGCACGACAATTTCGGCCCGCTCCAGCCCGCGCATGGATCGGACCATGGCGATTTGCACATCAGTCGGCAGCGATGTGCTGATGCCGTTGGGATAGACGAGCGGATCGTCCAGCCCCTCCGGCTCCAGGAAAATCTGATGCCCGTCGCGGTCACCGAAGCGCTGGATCTTGTCCTCGATCGACGGGCAGTAACGCGGTCCCCGCCCTTCGATCGCGCCACTGAACAGGGGCGAGCGCCCCAGACCTTCGCGGATGATCTGGTGAGTGTGTTCGTTGGTGCGGGTGATGGCGCAAGCAAGTTGCGGCAGCACACGCCCGGTCGACAACGGCGACATGGTCCATGCAGCGCTGTCGGAAGGCTGCGCCTCCAGCTGCGCCCAGTCGATCGTGCGCCCGTCGATGCGCGGTGGCGTGCCGGTCTTGAGCCGCCCGATCGGCAGGCCGATGGCGCGAAGCTGGATGCCGAGCGTCGTGGCAGCGCGTTCGCCAACACGACCGCCGGTCTCGCGCTCGTCGCCCCGGAACAGCTTGCCGCCCAGAAAGGTGCCGGTCGCCAGCACGGCCGAGGGCGCGTGGAGGACGCGGCCATCGGCCAGCGCCAGCCCGGCAACGGTATCGCCGTCGAGCAGCAGCGCGTCGGCTTCACCCTCGACAATGGTCAGGCCGGACTGCGCGTCGAGCATCTGATGGATCGCGGCCCGATAGCGCTTGCGGTCAGCCTGGACGCGCGGCCCTTGTACGGCGGCGCCCTTGCTGCTGTTGAGCATCCGATAATGGATAGCGGCGGCATCGGCGGCGCGGGCGATCAGTCCGTCGAGCGCATCGACCTCGCGCACCAGATGGCCCTTGCCCAGGCCGCCGATTGCCGGGTTGCACGACATCGCGCCCACGGTCGCGCGCTCGAAGGTGAGCAGCGCCACCGCAGCGCCTTTGCGCGCTGCTGCGGCGGCCGCCTCACACCCGGCGTGGCCGCCACCGACCACGATCACATCATAGCTTGTTCGCATGGTGCCGCCCTTATCAGAAAGGCGCGGCGGGGGCAAAAGCGTTCCACGTGGAACATGTGGCTCATTTGCCGATGCAGAATCCTGCAAACAGACGGTCGAGCATATCCTCAGTCCCCGCCTGCCCGGTCAGCGCGTCGATCTCGCGCCGCGCCTGTCGCAAATCCTCGGCAAGGATCAGCAGATCATGGGCGTTGGCGGCGGAATCGAGAAAGGCTGCAATATGTCCGACTCGCTGTCGCTGTCGCGCGTGCAGCGCATAGTCGCCCTCGCCCGGCAACAGCTTTGCCGCACGATCGAGTAGCAGCGCGACCAGTGCCTCCATCCCTTCGCCAGTGCGGGCCGACAGGCGGAGGCCGGGTCGATCCCCCTCCCCGTCCCGGTCGCATTGCGCCGCGATCAGCAGCGCATTCTCGCGCGGCGCGTCCGCTGCGTCACCCAGCCACAATATGATGTCCGCCGCCGCCAGTGCCGATCGCGCCCGGTCAATGCCGATCGCCTCGATTGCGTCGCCCGTCTCGTCGCGCAGCCCCGCCGTGTCGGTGAACAGGAAAGCGACGCCGCCGATCGCCGCTGGCACCTCGATCCTGTCGCGCGTCGTCCCGGCAATGTCGGAAACGATCGCGGCATCGCGCCCGACCAGCACGTTGAGCAGGGTCGATTTGCCCGCATTGGGTGGCCCGGCCAGCACCACCCGCACCCCATCGCGCAAGCGTTCGGCCGATGGCGCGGCCAGCACGGCAGTCACGTCACGCGCCAGTGCCGCAATCCCTGCACCGATCCGCGTCTCGATCGCCGCATCGGGGACATCATCCTCGTCGGAAAAATCGAGCGCCGCTTCGGCCATCGCCGACAGGTCAAGCAGGGTCGCGCGCCAGCCCTCGATCCGGCGCGAAAAATGCCCCTCCGCCATCATCAGCGCGGCGCGGCGTTGCTGCTGTGTTTCGGCGGCCAGGAGATCGGCCAGCCCTTCCACCGCGTTCAGGTCCATCCGGCCATTGGCGAAGGCGCGGCGGGTAAACTCCCCTGCCTCGGCCCGGCGCAGGCCCGGCATCGCGCCGAGCGCCGCTTCGACTGCCGCCACTACCGCGCGGCCGCCATGGCAGTGGAGTTCGACCAGATCGTCGCCGGTCACGGTCGTCGGACCAGGCAACCATAACGTCAGCGCCCGATCGAGCGGCGCATCATCCTGCGGATCGACCAGCAGCGCTAGGCTGGCGGTGCGGGGCGGCGGCACACGTCCGGCCAACGTCTCCAGCGCGGTGCGGGCGGCGGGACCGCTGACGCGGATCACCGCAATCCCTGCGGGCGGCGCGCCGCTCGACAGGGCGAAAATCGTATCGGTCACGGGAGGTGGCGCGGCCTATTTCTTCTCGGTGCCCGACATGCCCGACAGGCCGATATTCATCATCTGCTGGAACAATCGCACCCCCGCGTCACCCATGGGGGAGAAGCTTTTGAACAATGTTTCCATCTGCTCGACATTGGCGACGCCTTCAAATCCCTCCAGCATCGTCTTGATATATTTGTCGTGAATCGGGGTTACATCGGGCAGGCCCAGAAAGGCGCGGGCTTCGGCCGGGCTGCAATCGACATCAACGGTCACCTTCATATCCCAAGCCCTTCCAGCACGGAAAATTCCGTTGCGCCCGTCATGCCGCAAATGGGGCGGTCATGGCAAATTTTTTGGGTGACTCGCCCGTTGCGCTGCCCCGCGAACAGGCCAATATGGGCGGCACAACAAATGGAAGGGATTCCCCATGGCAGGCTTTATTTCCGTCCCGACGCTGGAAGGCGACGGCGCATTCGACGCCTATGTGGCCAAGCCGGCAGAGGACGCCACCGCTGCGATCATCGTCATCCAGGAAATTTTCGGCGTGAATGAAGGCATCCGCCGCAAGTGCGACAGCTGGGCCAAGGCGGGCTATGTCGCCTATGCGCCCGATCTGTTCTGGCGGGAAAAGCCGCATGTGGATCTCGACGCCGACGTGCCGGAGGATTTCCAGGCGGCGATCGGCCATATGCAGAAACTCAATCAGGATCAGGCGATCCGCGACCTTGAAGCGACGATCCGGGCGGCGCGCGCGGCTGCGGGCGGCGGCAAGGTCGGGCTGGTCGGCTATTGCCTGGGCGGGCGGCTGGCGTTCATGGCGGCGTGCCGGACGGATGGCGATGCGTTCGTGGCCTATTATGGCGTGGGCATCGACGGATTGCTGGGCGAGCAACATGCGATCGGCAAGCCGACTCTGCTGCATATCCCGACCGCTGACGGCTTCGTTCCGGCCGAAGCACAGGCAGCGATGCACGCCGGGCTGGACGATAATCGCCACCTGACGCTGCACGACTATGACGGGCTGGATCATGGCTTTGCCGCCGAAATGGGCAATCGCCGGGACGAGGCCGCGGCGCAATTGGCGGATAAGCGGACGGCGGATTTCTTCGCCGAGCATCTCGCCTGATGAGCGGCGGGTGGCGCATGGTCGCCCGCAGCCATGGCGGGCCGGAGGTGATAGCGCGGGAGGATTTCGATCCGGGCGCACCGGGTGAAGGCGAATTGCTGGTCGCGCAGGACGCGGTCGGCCTCAACTTTATCGACACCTATTACCGCACCGGCCTCTATCCCGCGCCCCTGCCCGTCCCCTTGGGGTCGGAGGGTGCGGGGCAGATCGTGGCGGTGGGCGCTGGCGTCACCGGCTTTGCTATCGGCGACCGGGTCGGCTGCGCCAGCGGCCTGGGCGCCTATGCCAGCCACCGCATCATCGCCGCCGACAAGGCGGTCAAAATCCCCGATGGCGTATCCAACGAGGATGCCGCGGCGATGATGCTCAAGGGCATGACCGCCTGCTATCTGGCCGAGGATATGATCAGGCTGGAACCCGGACAGGTCGCGCTGGTCCATGCGGCGGCGGGCGGGGTCGGATCGGTGCTGGTGCCGTGGCTGCGCGACAAGGGCGTCATCGTCATCGCCCATTGCGGATCGGCAGAAAAAGCGGCGCTGGTCGATGCCGACCATAGCCTGCACGGACCCTTCGATGGCCTGGCCGCAACCGTGCGCGACCTGACCAGCGGCAAGGGCGTCGATGTCGTCTATGATGGCGTGGGCAAGGATAGCTGGGCTTCCTCGCTCGCCAGCCTCAAACGACGCGGGCTGATGGTCAGCTATGGCAATGCGTCGGGCGCGGTGCCGCCTGTCAGCCTGCTGGAGCTGAGCCGGGGCGGATCGCTCTACGTCACCCGCCCCACCCTGTTCGACTATATCGCGACGCCGCAGGAACTGGCGCACACCGCCGAGCGGCTTTTCGACCGGATGCAACGCGGGGTTGTGAAGGCGGTGATCGGCCAGCGTTTTGCGCTGAGCGATGCGGCGGAAGCGCATCGCGCGCTGGAGGCAAGGGAGACGACCGGGTCGACGGTGTTGATCCCTTAACAACATCCGTTCGCTTCGAGCGAAGTCGAGAAGTGAAAAGCGCCGCGCCAGCGTTTCTCGACTTCGCTCGAAACGACCGGTCGGTAGCGCAGAAACAAAAAGGGGGGGGCGGAACCTGTGTGGTTCCGCCCCCTTTTTGTCGCGTCGCTGCGTCGGGCCTTCAGCCAAACAGCGTCAAAATCCCCACCTGATGATCGACAAAGCCGTCATAGATCATCTTGACCGCGACATAGATGATGACGGCAAGGCCCAGATAGGCGATCCAGCGGAAGCGTTCGATATATTTGGCGATGATGTTCGCCGCGATGCCCATCAGCGCGACCGACAGGATCAGCCCGATGATCAGGATGCCCGGATGGTCCTTGGCCGCGCCAGCGACGGCCAGCACATTGTCCAGGCTCATGCTGACATCGGCAACGGCCACGGCCCAGGCGGCGGCCGCGAAGCTCTTGGCCGGGCGCAGGCCCGATATATCGTCGTCGCTGGTGTCGCCCGGCGTATCCCCGCCCCGCTTGGGGTGAAGCTCCCGCCACATTTTGAAGCTGACCCACAGGAGCAGCAGGCCACCGGCCAGGATCAGGCCGACAATCTGCATCAGCTGGCTGACCACCAGCGCGAAACCGATGCGCAGCACCAGCGCGGCGATGATCCCGATCAGGATCACCTTCTTGCGCTGCGCAGCGGGCAGGCCAGCGGCCAGAGCGCCGACGACGATGGCATTGTCGCCCGCCAGCAAAATGTCGATCATCAGCACCTGACCAAAGGCGGCCAGCGCGCTGGGCGATGTTATATTGCTGAAATCATGGACGATATGCCCCCAGATATCGGCGGGCGAACCCAGACCCTGAGCGGCAGCGGCGGCGGTCGTGAGAAGGTCGAACATAGTGTCGCAGCCCCGCTTACTGGTTCATCGAATCGAAGAAATCTTCGTTGGTCTTGCTGTCCTTCATCTTGTCCAGCAGGAACTCCATCGCGTCGATCGTGCCCATCTGCATCAGGATGCGGCGCAGCACCCACATCTTGCTGAGCTTGGCCTTGTCGACCAGCAATTCTTCCTTGCGGGTACCGGACTTGCCGACGTCCAGCGCCGGGAAGATGCGCTTGTCGGCGACCTTGCGATCCAGCACGATTTCCGAGTTGCCGGTGCCCTTGAATTCTTCGAAAATGACTTCGTCCATGCGGCTGCCGGTGTCGATCAGGGCGGTGGCGATGATCGAGAGCGAGCCGCCCTCCTCAATATTACGCGCAGCGCCGAAGAAGCGCTTGGGCCGCTGGAGCGCGTTGGCGTCCACACCGCCGGTCAGCACCTTGCCCGACGAGGGGACCACCGTGTTGTAGGCGCGGCCCAGACGGGTGATCGAATCGAGCAGGATCACCACATCCTTCTTATGCTCCACCAGGCGCTTGGCCTTTTCGATCACCATTTCGGCGACCTGGACGTGGCGGGTGGCCGGTTCGTCGAAAGTGGAGGAGACGACCTCCCCCTTCACGCTGCGCTGCATGTCGGTGACTTCTTCCGGGCGCTCGTCGATCAGCAGGACGATCAGGAACACTTCGGGATGATTGTCGGTGATGGCCTTGGCGATGTTCTGGAGCATCACCGTCTTGCCGACGCGCGGCGGCGCGACGATCAGCGTGCGCTGGCCCTTGCCCTGGGGCGAGACGATGTCGATGACGCGCGCCGACTTGTCCTTCTGGGTCGGATCATAGGGATCGAGCGTCAGCTTCGATTCGGGATAGAGCGGCGTCAGATTGTCGAAATTGACGCGGTGGCGGACCACATCGGGATCGTCGAAATTGACGGTGTTGAGCTTGACGAGGGCGAAATAGCGCTCGCCATCCTTGGGCGCGCGGATTTCGCCGTCGACCGTGTCACCGGTGCGCAGGCCGAAACGGCGCACCTGATTGGGCGAAACATAGATGTCGTCGGGACCGGCCAGGAAATTGGCCTCCGGGCTGCGCAGGAAGCCGAAGCCATCGGGCAGCACCTCGATCGTGCCTTCGCCCATGATCTGCTCGCCATTTTCGGCCTCGGCCTTCAGGATCGCGAACATCAGATCCTGCTTGCGCAGGGTCGACGCGCCCTCGACGCCCAGTTCCTCTGCCATAGTGACGAGGTCGGCGGGCGCGGTTTTCTTGAGGTCCTTGAGATGCATTGCGAGTCGGTCCGATGACGAGAGGAGAATAGCGCCGGAAACGGCGGGACACAGGCGAGCAGGACGCCGCCAGACGCCTGCCCAGGACAGGCAGGGTCGATAGTGGGCGCATTTAGCGAAGCGGGCCGGTCCAAGTCAAGGCAGGACTGTGCGCGGGACCAGGGAAAATGGCGGCGCAGCGTCGATTCGGGTTAAGGGGTGTCACTGGTGCGACCACCCGGCTTCATGCTATAGTCGTGCCATAAAATCGGGAAAGGATGCGGCAATGGGATGGCACCGGGCGATGCGGCTCACGGGGCTGGCGATCGGCCTGATGACTGCCGGACTGCCGCTGGCCGCGCAGGACATGTCTGCGCTTGATCCGGCCATTCCGCCCGCCATCGTCCGCACCGGCCCCTCGCCCGACGAACGGGTAACGATCCCCATCCATATCGATGGCAAGGGACCGTGGAACTTCATCATCGACACCGGATCGCAACGCACCGTCATCGCCCGCGATCTGGCCGAGCAGCTGGCGCTGTCCCCCCGCGCCAATGTAACGATCCTGAGCATGACCGGCCGGTCGGAGGCCGGGACTGTCGCTGTGCCACGCCTTGGCTTTGGCGGCGGGACGATCGACGATATCGAGGCACCGGTGCTGGAGGGCGAGCATCTGGGCGCACCCGGCCTGCTGGGGCTGGACAGCCTGCACGCCAAGCGGCTGCTGCTCAATTTCCGCACCGGACGGATGGAGATCAGCGCCAGCGGATCGCGCCGCCGCGTGGCGATCGACCCCGATGCAATCGTGGTGGAGGCGCGGCGGCGGCGCGGCCAGCTGATCCTGCTCGATTCCGAGGTGAACGGCATGAAGGTCGCGGTCATGCTGGACACTGGCAGCCATTTCAGCATCGGCAATCTGGCGCTGCGCGACCGGCTGATCGCCAAAAAGCGCGCGCCGGACATGGCAGAAGCGGTCCTGACCAGCGTGACCGGCGGGCAGCTGACGGGCCAAGTCGGGCGGATCAAGTCGGTGCGGATGGGGCGGGTCAACCTGACCCAGGTGCCGGTGCTGTTCGCCGACGCCAGCCCCTTTGCCGAACTGGGGATGAAGGACAAGCCCGCCCTGCTGCTGGGGATCAGCGCGCTGCGCATCTTCGACAAGGTGGCGATCGACTTTGGCCGGGGGAAGGTGGATTTCCTGCTGCCCGATGCCAGTGTGATCAGCCAGACACAGCTGGCGGCGGTTGTGCCGCCGGATACACTGCCCGTTCAATAATCGAGCGAGCGGAGCAAAAACCTCCGTTCGTTTCGAGCGAAGTCGAGAAACGGCAGCGCGCGGTTTCTCGACTTCGCTCGAAACGAACGGATCAAGGTGACGTGATCAAACCCTACGGACTAGGCGCAGGCCGCGAAGGCGGCTGGCGCTGCCGGTCGCGGCCCAGCACATTGTCGATCCATTGCTGGTCGATCCGCTGCGACGACAGTCGATCCTGGGGATCGACCTCCAGATCCTGATCATCGCGCGGGTCCGGGGCGGTCGGGCGGGCGCGCTCGATCGGCAGGCCATTCTCATCCACCATCATGCCGCTGTCGGCACCATTATCGGGGCTGCCATAATAGGCTTCGGCGTCCGGCTCCAATTGCCATTCCGGCAAAGTCACTTCGGTCTCGAACGGTTCGACCGGGCGTTTGGCGACCGCCACCTTCATATAATCGGCAAAGGCGCGGGCTGGCGCGCGGCCACCCTGCAACACGCCGACTGCGCGTGCGTCGTCGCGGCCCATCCATACGCCGGTGGTGACGCCGCTGGAAAAGCCCAGGAACCAGCCATCCTTGTTGCTGCTGGTCGTGCCGGTCTTGCCCGCCACGGGCCGTCCGATCTGCGCCGCCTTGCCAGTGCCGGTGGACACGGCGGTCTGCATCAGGTCTGTCATCCCCGCCGCGACCCAGGGGGCGACCAGCACGCGGCTGGTATCGTCCTGATGCTCATAGAGGGTACGGCCATCCGCTGTCGTTACCTTGGTGATGCCATAGGGGGTGACCGCAATCCCCTTGCGCGCGATCGAGGCGAAGGCGCGGGTCATGTCGATCAAGCGCACGTCCGACGTACCCAGCACCATCGAAGGGTGGGTGTTGATCGGCGTGGTTACGCCAAAGCGGCGCGCCATGTCGGCAACGGTCGGGAAGCCGACCTCCACCCCCAGCTTCGCCGCGACCGTGTTGATCGAATAGGCAAAGGCGGTGCGGATATCGATATCGCCGGAAAAGCGCCCGGAACTGTTGCGCGGCTTCCACCCGTTAATATCGACCGGCTCGTCACTGACGCCGGTGTCGGGGGTATAGCCCGCCTCCAGCGCTGCCATATAGACAAAGATTTTCCACGCCGATCCGGGCTGGCGGGTCGCGGTGGTCGCGCGGTTATAGTTGGACGTCACATAATCGAGACCACCGACCATCGCCCGCACCGCGCCGTCGCGGTCGAGCGACACCAAAGCGCCCTGCGTCCCCGCAGGCACATTGGCCTGGATCGCTGCGGTCGCCGCCTTCTGCATGTTGAGGTCGATGGTGGTATAGACTTCCAGCGGCTCGTTCGGCTCGTCCATCAGCACGTCAAGCTGGGGCAGCGCCCAGTCGGTGAAGTAGCGCACGCTGTTCTGCGGCGGTTCGGGGGCCAGCTTGACCCCGTCTATGTCGGCTGCCGCGCGCTCCGACGCGCTGATCACGCCATTGTCGCGCATCAGGTCCAGCACCACGCCCGCACGGCCGATCGCGGCGTCCGCGTCGGCGGTGGGCGAGTAGCTCGACGGCGCCTTGACCAGGCCCGCGATGATCGCGGCTTCGGGCAGGTTCAGTGTCGTGGCGGGATGGCCGAAAAATTTGCGGCTGGCAGCGTCGATGCCATAGGCGCCACCGCCGAAATAGACCTTGTTCAGATAGAGTTCGAGGATCTGGCGCTTGGAGAATTTGCGCTCCAGCGCCATCGCCAGCACCATTTCCCGCACCTTGCGGCCCCAGCTATAGCTGTTGTTGAGGAAAATGTTGCGCGTCACCTGCTGGGTGATGGTGGACGCACCCTGCCAGCGGCGACCCTTGCCGCGATTTTCCACCGCGACCCAGGCAGCGCGCGCCATGCCGATCGGGTCGACGCCGGGGTGGAGGTAGAAACGCTTGTCCTCGGTCGAGATCATCGCGTCGACCATGACCTTGGGAATCTGGTCATAATCCATCCAGCGCCCGAAACTTGGCCCCAGCGATACGATGACGCTGCCATCGGCGGCGTGGACGCGGATCATCTGGCCATTGGGGGAGGATTTGAGGCTGTCATAGTCGGGCAACGACTGCATTGCGATGACGACGGCGATCACCACCGCCAGCAGCCCGGCGACCCCGGCCGCGACGCTGATCTTCAGGCCGCGAACCAGCCATCGCTTCGCCTTGCCCGGCGTGCCCTTGCTCTTGCCTGATCCTGCCATCTGTGCGCCCCGGATACCCGCTAATCCCGGCCCCGGCCAGCGTGTTTCATGCGCCCTGCCCGGAAAATTGCCGTGACCGTCTCCATGAAGATCACCGCTTTACATGGCATGAACGGTTATTCTTCCTCGCGCGGCTTGAAGTCGAGCGAGGCGCTGTTCATGCAATAGCGCAGGCCATTGACGCCCGGACCATCGGGGAACACATGGCCCAGATGCCCTTCGCAGGTGGCGCAGCGCACTTCGGTGCGGATCATGCCATGGCTGGCGTCGCGAATTTCCTCGACCGCGTCGATGTCCACCGGCGCTGTAAAGCTGGGCCAGCCCGACCCGCTGTCATATTTTTCTTCCGCGTCGAACAATTCCGCGCCGCAGCCAGCGCAATAATAGACGCCGTCGGCCTTGTTGCTGTTGAGTTTGCCGGTAAAGGCCCGTTCCGTCCCGCCCTCGCGCAACACATGATAGCGTTCGGGGGATAGGCGGTCGCGCCATTCGGCGTCGGTCAGGTTGAGCTTGTCCATGGCCGCAATATGGGCGCAGGCAGCGCGCCGATCAAGCGCCTGCGATACGGGTGAGGCGCATCGCCAGACGCGCCGCGCCCGGCGTCGCCGCCAGCAGACGGAGCAGCCCCGGCCTGCGCCCCAACGCCCGAAATCCCGCCGCCGCGCGCAGCGGCAGCAACGCCCGCCGGGCAAAATCGCGCTGATATCGCGCCGCGCCCTCGCGCCCCGCTCCCTGCCACTGCGCCACCGCCGCCTCTGCACTGGCCAGCGCGATGCCGATCCCCTCCCCGGCCAGCGAAGGGATCACCGCCGCCTGATCGCCCAGCCGGTAGAGACCCGGCCAGCTGGTCGTCGCGCGCCAGCCATAGGGAACGTCGCCGATCGCATCGACAGGCGCATCACCCGGCACATCCCCCAACCGATCCGCCAGTGCGGGGGCCTGATCGGCCAGTTGCGCGATCAACGCCATCGGACGCCCGCCCGCCGCTGCCAAGGCGCTCTTGCGCATCGCCATGCACAGATTGGCGCTGCCATCCTCCTGCAACAACAGGCCGACATAGCCGCCATCGACCCAGTGGAGTTCGATCCGGCCACCGATCAGCCGATGCCGCGTCGCACTGGGCGGCAGGCGAAGGCGCAACCCCAGCTCCGGGTCCGCCCCGCCATGGGGCCGCGCCGCCCCGCGCAGGTCATGCTTGCCGCTCGCCAGGAACAGGCTGTCCCAGTCGATCGCGTCGCCATCATCCATCATGATGGTGGTGGACGACAGCGTCCGCACCGCATGGCCGAGGCGGAACGTCACCCCCGCATCCTGCGCAGCGGCGCGCAACAGCGTATCGAGCCGGTGCCGCGACAGGCCCATGCCCGGCGCGGGGAGCGGCAGGACGATCTCCTGCCCACCCGCAAACAGCGCCAGCCTGTCGATCCTGTGGCCACCCAGCGCTACCGGCTCAATCCCCAGCGCCGCGATCTGCGCGACCGTCGCCCAGCTGAGAAACCCGCCACATAGCGCATCACCCGGCACGACCTGCCGATCGATCAACAGCGGTGCCGCCCCTGCCCGCGCCAGCCGCATCGCCACTGCTGCGCCAGCCGGGCCTGCCCCGATGATTATCGGCACCGGGATACACACAGCCGGAAGGGAAAGACGCGCTCTATTCGCGCCTCGCTTATATGCGCTGCGGCCAGCATCGTCCGCCATTCGTCCGCCACGAAGCTGCGCGCGATCGAGAGTTGCCCATCCTGCCGCACGATCGGATGCACAAGCAGCAGCCGGGCCAGTAATGGATAGCCATGATAGGCGAAACCATGGCGGTGCAGGTCGTTGACGAACCAGCCCATGCGCGCCTGATCCTCCATGAAGCGCAGGAACGCCAGCCGCTCCGCATCATCCATATGGTGCGTCACCAGGCTGGAAATGATGATGTCCCATGGTTCATGCGCCAGCGCGGCCCCAAGCGCCGCATAGTCGCCGGTGCGATAGTCGATCGCCATGGCCGGGTCGGTGTGCGCCTGCGCCACGGCCTGACTGCGTGCATTGAGATCGATACCCACCAGTTCGCAGGCCATGCCGCGCCGTTTCGCCCATCGCGCGATCTGCCGCAACATCCCGCCATCGCCATAGCCAACGTCGAGCAGCCGAAACGGCCCGGTCGCTGCGCGATCGAGAAAGCCAAGCGTCGGTCGCGCCGCCAGCGTCACCCGGTTGACCCGGTCGAGATCGACCAGCACCCGCGCATAGATATCGGCAGGCAGATCGACCGCGTCCATCTGTTCCTGGGCCAGCGACCGCTTCATGGCGTTTCGCGACGAAAGGTCAGCCCCTCCGCCGCCAGCCCCGGTCCGAAGGCGAGCGCGATCCCCTGCCCGGTCTCGCCGCCCGCCAATATCCGCGCCAGCACGAACATCAAAGTCGCCGACGACATATTGCCAAAGGCGCGCAGCACCGCCCGGCTATGCTCCAGCGCGTCCGGCGCGAGATCCAGCGCCCGCGCCACCGCGTCGAGGATGGAGCGTCCCCCGGCATGGACCGCCCACAGATCGACGCTTTCGGCAGGCACCGGCAGCGTCACCGTCCCCGCCAGAGCCTGCGCGATCGCGCCCGGCACTTCGCCCGACAAATGCATGGCAAAACCATGGTCGCCCAGATCCCAGCGGATGAGGCCCGCCGTATCCGGCACCGTCATGGCAAAGGGTTGCCCAAGCGCAATCCCGCCCGGCCCGCCGCTTACCAAGGCCGCCGCCGCGCCATCGCCAAATTGCAGCATCGCCAGCAACGGCTCGACCCGCGCATCGTCCTGCAAATGCAGGCTGCTCAGTTCCACGCACACCACCAGCACCCGCGCGCCCGGTTCCGACCGCACGATGTGCCGGGCGGAGCGCAGCGCGACGATCGCGGCATAACAGCCCATATAGCCAACCATCAGCCGCTCGACCGAAGGGGCCAGCCCCAGCAGCGTAATCAGCCGCTGGTCGATCCCCGGCGCAGTAAAGCCGGTGCAGCTGGCGACCACCAGATGGGTGATGCCGTCGATCGCGACCTGCTCCCCCAACGCCGACACAGCCCGCGCGGCCAATAGCGGCGCTTCGTCGGCATAAATGGCCATGCGCTGCGCCGTGGTCGGCCACGCCGCGCCATAAAATCCGCCCTGCGCGGTCGGCGATTCCAGCACCGACCAGCGATGCGCAATCCCGCTGCGCTGCGCCATGCGCACGAACAGCGCCCGCTCTCGCCGGTCGGCAATGCGCGCACCTGCCCAGTCGATAAAGGCCGGGTGGACGTCAGTCATGGGAACAGCGGTGCCGATGGCGTGGATGGTGGCGGTGGACGAAATGATGCGCTGCCTTTGTTGCGCGCTGGCGCGGTGGCCCGGTCCTGCCATCCGTGTCGCGACCTGTTTAGCCGTCAAAGCGCCTGTCGCCGCCTATCGTTCCCGCGCCGCCTGCCGCGCGATCGTCAGCAGTTCGTGCCGGACCAGCAGGTCGCCGGTCCCCCTGCCCGATCGTGTGGCGCGCTCGGCCTGCGCCAGCCGCTGTATGACGCGGGCGATGCCGGTCGCGTCCCACAGCCGCACCTGCCGCGTCACCACGCCCTTTTCCTTCCAGAATACCGCCTTGCCTGCCGCCTCGACCGCGCCCTCCAGCCGTCCGCTACTGTCGAAATCGGCGCGGATATTGGCCAGCAGCATGGCGCGGGTCAGCAGCGGGCGGATGACCGACGCCATGCTCGCGCCAACCTCCGACAGGCTGGTCAGTTCGCGGTGCATGGCCTTAAGGTCACCCCCCAGCACGGCGTTGACCAGCGGCGCAACCTCCGTATCGGGATTGTCAGCCGACAGCGCATCCAGCGCTTCGGCCGTCGCCTCACGCGGACGGTCCGGCGCGGCGTCGAGATAGAGGATCAGCTTCTCCACCTCGCCGCTCATCAGCGCCCGGTCGCCGTTGGCCAGATCGACGATCCGCCGCGCCAGTTCGGTCGACAGCCGCAGCCCGCCCTCGCGCGCGATGCCGATGGCAATCTGCTCCGATTCGCGCGCATCGGGCTGGTAGGAGACGAAGGCGAGCGTCGCCTTGTGATCCAGCGCCAGCTTGAGCAGCTTCGACGTGGCTTTCAGCGCGCCCGCCACCGCGATGACGGGATTGCCCGCCGCTTCGGCCTCCAGCAGCGCGGTCAGCGCGGGCAGCGATTCCTCGCCCATGCCATGGACGCGAATCCAGCGCTTGTCGCCAAACATGGAAAAGGACGCGGCTTCATCGGACAGGCGGGCCGGATCATCGCGCAGGGTCGATCCGTCCAGGTCCACCCGCTCCGCCCCCGGTCCCATCGCCCGCTCCAGCCGCCGGACCAGCGCCTGGCTGGCCGCTTCGTCCGGGCCATAGAGCAGGATGAAGCGCAGCGCTGCCGATGGCGCGTCGAGCGCCTTTTCGATCTGGCCGCGATTGGCCTTCAAGGGGTGCGATCCCGGTTGGCATAAAGGGCCAGCCGCGCGATGATCTGGTCCGCCACCGTCTGGGACAGGCGTTCCAGCGCCGTATCTTCCGCCGCGATCGTGGCAAATTCGCTGGAGGTGACGTCGATGCCCGCGTCCGACCCGGCGCTGTCGTCCAGCAATTGCGCGCCCGTCGCCTCATCCACCAGCTGATAGCGCGCGCGCAAGGTGCGGCGTTCGCGGGTGACGGCAGCGTCGGACCGCAGACCGAAGCCGGTAATCTGGTCGTCCAGCTTGACCACAAGCTTGTAGCGCGGCCCGGACCCGCCCTGCTGCATCGCGGCCAGCCGGTCGTTGAGCGCGTTGCGCATCAACCAGCCATTCTTGCCCGCAATCGGCTGCACCTCGACATGGCCCAACGCCTGTGCCACCGTCCCGTTCGCGCCCCCGCCATAGACCGGGCGCAGGCCACAGGCGGTGAGCAGGAGCGGGACGGCGAGGAGGGGGATGATGCGCTTCATGACCTGAACCCTTAAACCCTCCATCGTTCCTGCGAAAGCGGGATTGACGTGTTGTTGGCATAGCAAGTTGCCATGATCATGACCGATAAGACCCCTCCCCCTTTGAGGGGGAGGTTGGGTGGGGGTGTGCTGCCGCCAGTGTGGACGCGCGGCTTCGCCTTGCTCCCCCTCCCCCGACCCCTCCCCGCCGGGGAGGGGGGCCGCAATCATCGCACCTTGTTGTTAGATAACCAGATTCACCAGACGATCCGGCACGACGATGATCTTCTTGGGCGTCGCCCCGTCGAGGATGCGGACCACATTGGGCGCGGCCAGCGCCAGCCGCTCCAGCTCTTGCCTGTCGGTCCCCTTGGGCACGGTGATGGTGTCGCGCAGCTTGCCCATCACCTGGCAGGCGATGGTCACTTCATCATCCACCAGCAGCGCCGGATCGACTGCGGGCCATGCCGCATCGGCGATCAGGCCGGTTTCGCCCATGTCGGCCCAGGCCTCCTCCGCCAGATGCGGCGTCATCGGCGCGACCAGCAGCGCCAGCGCGCGGATCGCGGCATTGCGCGACGCGGACGGCGCGGCCTTCTCCACCGCATTGGCCAGTTCGTAAATCTTGGCGACCGCCTTGTTGAAGGACAGTGCCTCAATATCCTTGGCGATCCCGTCGATGGTCTGATGCAGCTTGCGGTCGAGTGCCTTCTCCGCCCCTTCCGCCCCGGCCTCGATCTGCCCGAACAGGCGCCACAAGCGGTTGACGAAGCGCCACGATCCCTCGATCCCGCTTTCGGTCCAGGGCAGGTCGCGTTCGGGCGGGCTGTCGGACAGCATGAACCAGCGCACCGCATCCGCGCCATATTGGGCGATGATGTCATCGGGATCGACGACATTCTTCTTGGACTTGGACATTTTGACGACCCGGCCGACCTCGACCGGTGCCTTGTCCGCGATCAGGGTCGCGCCGTCGGCTGCGCGTTCAATCTCGCCCGGCGCGAAATAGACCGGCGGCAGGCCGTCGCCCTGTTCGCGGCTATAGGTCTCATGCGTCACCATCCCCTGCGTGAACAGGCCGGTGAACGGCTCGGCAAAGCCCAATTGCCCCATATGCTGGAGCGCGCGCGTCCAGAAGCGCGCGTAGAGCAGGTGCAGGATCGCATGTTCGACCCCGCCAATATATTGGCCGACCGGCAGCCATTTTTCGACCGTTTCCCGGTCGAACGGCTTGTCCTTGGGCTGGCTGGCGAAGCGGATGAAATACCAGCTTGAATCGGCGAACGTGTCCAGCGTGTCGGTTTCCCGCACCGCCGCCTTGCCGCACGCCGGGCACTCCACATGCTTCCAGGTCGGATGGCGGTCGAGCGGATTGCCCGGAATGTCGAAGGTCACATCGTCGGGCAGCACGACGGGCAGCTGCGCCTTTGGCACCGGCACCACGCCGCAGCCATCGCAATGGATCACCGGGATCGGCGTCCCCCAATAACGCTGGCGCGACACGCCCCAGTCGCGCAGGCGGAACACCGTCTTGCCCGCGCCCCAGCCTTCGCCTTGCGCGCGGGCGATGACGGCGGCCTTGGCCTCCTCGACCGCCATGCCATTGAGGAAGCGGCTGTTCACCAGCCTGCCCGGCCCGACATAGGCTTCATTGTGGATCGGCGCAGTTTCATCGCCCTCGGCCGCGACGACGCGCTCGACCGGCAACATATATTTGCGCGCAAAATCCAGGTCGCGCTGGTCGTGCGCGGGCACGCCCATCACAGCGCCGGTGCCATAGTCCATCAGCACGAAATTAGCGATGAACACCGGCAACTGCCAGTCGGGATCGAACGGATGGGTGACGGTCAGGCCTGTGTCGAAACCCAGCTTCTCCGCCGTCTCCAGCTCCGCTGCCGTAGTCCCGCCCGCCTTGCACAGGTCGATAAAGGCCTGCGCCTGCGCATTGTCCGCCGCCACGGCCTGCGCCACGGGATGGTCCGCCGCGATCGCCACGAAGCTCGCCCCGAAAATCGTGTCGGGCCGGGTCGAATAGACTTCGATCGCTTGATCGAACGGCGCGACCGGCTGAAACTTGAATTGCAGCCCGACCGACTTGCCGATCCAGTTTTCCTGCATCGTCCGCACTTTTTCGGGCCACTGGTCGAGGCCTTTCAGTCCCTCCAGCAGATCGTCGGCGAATTGGGTGATTTTCAGGAACCATTGGGACAGTTTGCGCTTCTCGACCGTCGCGCCCGACCGCCAGCCCTTGCCGTCGATCACCTGTTCGTTCGCCAGCACGGTCATGTCGACCGGGTCCCAATTGACCGCCGACTCCTTGCGATAGACCAGCCCCGCGTCCAGCATGTCCAGAAACAGCGCCTGTTCATGGCCATAATAATCGGGGTGGCAGGTCGCCAGTTCGCGGCTCCAGTCCAGCGCAAAGCCCAGTTTCTTGAGCTGCGCTTTCATGTTGGCGATATTCTCATAGGTCCATTTGCCCGGATGAACCTTTTTCTCCATCGCGGCATTTTCGGCCGGCATCCCGAAGGCGTCCCAGCCCATCGGGTGCAGCACTTCATGGCCCGTCATCCGGCGGAATCGCGCCAGCACGTCGCCCATGGAATAGTTGCGGACATGGCCGATATGGATGCGCCCGGACGGATAGGGAAACATCTCCAGCACATAGGATCGCGGCTTGGGCGACGCATCGTCCGCCCGAAAGCTCTGCTTCTCGTCCCAGATCGCCTGCCAGCGGGCGTCGGCCTCCAGCGGATTGAAGCGCCTTTGCATGATTATCCTGTTCCCTCACATCCGTTCGCCCTGAGCGAAGTCGAAGGGCACGCCAGAACGAAGTGAAGGCACTTCGCTTCGTTCGGCGGAAGGCTTCGACTTCGCTCAGCCCGAACGGAAAAAATAGTCCGATGTTTAGCCCGCAATCGCGGTGCGGCGCAGGTCGCGGGCCTTGGTCAGGATGACCTCTTCCAGCTTCTGCACGGTCGCAGCCTGCACCGGCGCGTCGATCCACTGGCCGCCCTGGCTCACCTGACGGCTGGCCGCAACGCGCAGCGCGTCGGCGCGCAGATCCTGGTCCAGGATCGATACGGTCAGCTTCATCCGCTCATTGGGGCTGTTGGGGTTGGCATACCAGTCGGTGACGATCACGCCGCCGTTGGAATCGGTCTGCACCATCGGCATGAAGGACAAAGTATCCAGGCTCGCGCGCCACAGATAGGCGTTGACGCCGATCGTGGTCACCTTCGACGCGGCCAGATCCGCCTTGGGCCGGTCCTTGGACCCGCCACCACAGGCGGCCAGCGGCAACAGGGCGGTCAGCAGCATTGCGGCGGAAACGGAACGGAAAAGGCGGCTGGCCATCAGGCATGTCCTAGCTGAAAAGACGAAAAAAGCTCGCGCCTTCTATAGTGGCACCGCGCGCAGGAGCAAGGGGGAGCAAGGCGCGGCGGGCAGGCCCGCGCGCGATCGGGCGCAATCGATCGCAAACGGGCATGGATCATTGCGGCGCGCCTGTGTGTTCCGTGCAACAGCTCAGACAAAAAGGGGGATATCATGGGGGTGGCACTAGCCAGTGGCGGCTTTGGGCGTGTAGAGCGTTATGGACTATAAGTCGGTGGGGAAAGAATCGAGTCATGCGTGTGAATAGGGGACATTTGGCATTGGCGGGCGCGGCGGTTGCCGTGGCTGGCTTCATGCTGTCTCCTGCCATCGGCGCAGCGACCGATCTGGTGCGTATGCAATCGCCGGTGTCGCTCGGCGCACTGGGCAGCATCTCCTCCTTCACGCCCACGACCAAAGACCCGCGCCTTGCCGCCGCCTATGCAAAGATTGCCGCGTCGGCCAGCCGTCAGGGCTTCCGCTTCACGCCCACCAGCGGCTCGCTCAGCGGCCAGCGCGCAATCACCGTGATGGTGCGCGCGGGCGGCAATGATCGGGTTGCGGTGAACAGCACCCTGACCCCGGTCAATATCGCCCCGGTCGCTTTCAGCCTGAACGGCGCCCATGGCTGGCGCAAGTTCGCCCTGCCCGAAGCGGTTGGCCGCAAGGCGCTTGATCCGGTGGCGGTCGAAACCATGGTCGATGCCAAGAATTTCTCGCTGGATAGCAGCAAGAAGGATCGTTTCAGCACCAAGATGCTGATCGAAACCCGCCGCGACGCCATCGCCGCGACGCGAGGGCCTGCGGCTGACAAGGATTATTCGCTGGATCTCGCCAGCTCCTATTCGCTGACGCGCAACCTGAACGTCACTGCGGGCGTGCGCTACAACAATAGCGTCGCAGGCCGCCTGACCCCGATGACCGACGACCGTCAGGACAGCCAGGCCGTCTATCTGGGCACTGTGTTCAAATTCTGATCGGCTGAAAGGCTGGGATTGCGGAACGTCGAGTATACTGCCTGATCGCGTTAAAAGTCGATGTCTCGAAAAGGCAGACTTCTCCGCCGCCGTCATCCCGGACTTGATCCGGGATCCATTCACGCAAGCGTTGCGATTGTGCGTGAAGAAGGCGCCAATGACTCCTGACGTTAGCTACGCTGCCCTTCGGGTCGTCAGGATGACGGCGGTTGTCGGTAGGCAATGACATTTGCGGCCTTTTCAGCACGCTCTGCTCTGTCCTCTTTGCTGCCATTCAAAATGGCTGTAGCGTGACACGATGTGGAAGCGCGTTCTGCCCATTGCCTTGGCATTAATCGTTGGCTTAGCGGCTGGCTGGTTCCTCAGAGGAGAGGTTGCCATAGACACTTGCTTGGACATGGGTGGGAAATGGTGGGAGCCGGGCCTTTGTCGCGACGCCACTAATTTTCTTCTAAATTAGTGACGAGCGTCCTCGACCATTTGCAGTCATCCATAGTTACCAAGGCCAAGCCCGATAGCGGACCTCCCAAAGGTCGGCTAAGGATCCGGCATGGAGAAAACCAACTATTCGGGAATGACGTTGAACGAACGCTTGTTTGCAGCGGGCATCCTTGATGAGTTCGACGCAGCAATCGACGAAAAGAGTAGGGAAAGGGTAGTTGAACTACTCGGCGCGGTCGAGGTCGACAATCCTCACGGAATAGCCAATAGTCTACTTGGTCCAGCCTATGAATGTTGGTTTTGTGGCGAAGGTATTGAGCAGAATGGTCGTCAGGCGTTAGCCATTGGTCTTAGCGATCTCTGGTCCGATCAATGTGACGAACCGCCGACACAAATAATCTACGCCCATTTCGACTGCGCGCAAAAGCGCATGGAGGGATCGTCGATGGCTTTGGAGCAAGACGTTTTGTTTCCGTCTGTTCCCGACACCTGACAATCCGCAATCCACCCCAATTCGCCGCTCACTCCCCAGCCAACCCATCAATCGCCGCCCATCCCGCAGCCCCGATGCCGCGCAACATCCGGCCATGCTCCCGCGTCATGCCACCCAGCGCAACAACCGGCATCATCGCCCCCCGCGCCAGGGCCGCAAACCGCACCCGGCCAAGACTCGCCCCACCCGGATGTGACCGCGTAGGAAACAAGGGCGACAGCAACACCATATCCGCCCCGCCCCGCCCCGCCGCCACCATCTCCCGCGCGTCATGCACTGGCGCGCTGTGCCGCATCGGTCGCCCTGCCCGGCGCGCGTCGCGCCCGTGCCAGCCATCCGCTGCCCAAGCCGCCGCCTGCCGCGCCGTCCCCGCCAGCATCAGCACCAGCCGCCGCCGCCGCGCGATCGCCCGGACCGCATCGAACAGCGCCCGCCGCACCCCCGAATCCGTCCGGTAATGCCGAAAGATGATCCCCGCCCGCCCCCTGGGCAGCCGCGCCACTGCCGCCAGCAAAGCGGCGTCGCCGATCCGCTCGTCGGTCATCAACCAGATCAGGGGCATATTTTTGCGGTGGCGACAGGTCATGACCCTGCCCTATAGCAGCGCGCATGACGACAGACAGCAGCATTGCCACCCATGACGCCGCCAGCCGCCTGGCCACCATCCAGGACGACATCGCCAGGGCCGCCCGCCTGACCGGCCGGACCGCCGACGCCGTCACCCTGATCGCCATCTCCAAGACCAAGGATGCCGACGCCATCCGCCCGCTGATTGCGGCAGGACAGCGCGTGTTTGGCGAAAACCGGGTGCAGGAGGCGCAGGAGAAATGGCCCGCGCTGCGACAGGCGCATCCCGACATAAGCCTGCATCTGGTCGGCCAGCTCCAATCCAACAAGGCCGCCGATGCCGTCGCCCTGTTCGATGTCATCCACAGCCTTGACCGCCCTTCGCTGCTGACCGCGCTGGCCAAGGCGATGGACGCGGCGGGCAAGCGTGTCCCCTGCTATATTCAGGTCAATATCGGCGCGGAGCCGCAAAAGGGCGGCTGCGCGATCGCCGACACGCCCGCGCTGATCGCCGCTGCCCGCGCCGCCGACATTCCCCTGCTCGGCCTGATGGCGGTCCCGCCCGCCGATGTGGAGCCTGCCCCCTATTTCGCGCTGCTTGCAAAAATGGCGCGGGAGGAAGGTTTGCCCCGACTGTCTATGGGCATGTCCAGCGACTATGAAACCGCGATCATGCTGGGGGCGACCGACATTCGCGTCGGCACCGCCCTGTTCGGCGATCGGCCTCCGCCAGCCCGCCCCGTACCCCGGAGCGGGCTGGGGATGCTTAGAAACTCCCCCGGAGCGTGATGCCGTAGGTGCGCGGCTCGGCGAGGTAGGAGGAGATCAGCTGGTTCGCCATCGGCGCGCCTGCGGCGAACTGGCCCGTCGTGGAGGTCGCCGGGCTGCTCGACTGGAGCGGGCTGCTGAACGACACCTGGGTATAGTCCTGGTTAAAGATATTCTGGCCCCAGAACTCCACCGCCCAGCGCTGGTTGGGACCACGAATGCCGACGCGCGCATTGAAGATGGCATAGCCATCCTGCCGCTTTTCGGGGAACAGGTCCGACCCGGTATTATAGTCGCTGGTCATGCGGCCATCGACATAGAAGAGCGCTGACAGGCCGCTCGTCCCGATGTCTGGCGTCCAGGCCATGCTGGCGGTCGTCACCATCTTGGGCGCATTGCTGTTGATCGCGCCGGGCAGCAGGAACAAGGCCGGGTCCAGCGGCACCGCGCCATTGCCGCTGCCGACCAGCCGGTTGGCGAATTTCGCCTCGGCATAGGTCGCGCCGCCCGCCACGCGGAAATTGCGCGCCGGGGTGACCGACCATTCCAGTTCGATACCCTGGCTGATCAGGCCCGGCCCGACATCATCCGCCGCGCAGGTCCGCGCCGCGCTCAGCGCCCCGTCGCAGCCATTGATATTCTGGACGACGAAGCTGGTGCCGTTGAAGGTGTTGAGCTGGAAATTCTTGAATTCCTGCCGGAATCCGGCCAGATTCACGCTCCATTTGGGCGCGCTATATTTGAGGCCCACCTCAAACGAATCCACCTTTTCCGCGGCAAAGCGCAGGCTGGTCACGTCGGCATTGGTGCGCGGCGCGAATACGGCGGGGATGACGTTCAGCCCGGTCGATCCCAGCTGGAAGCGATCCAGGTTGAAGCCGCCCGCCTTATAGCCCTTGGAATAGCTGCTATAGACCATCAGGTCGTCGGTCGCCTTCCACGACAGCACCGCCGTGCCGGAAAATTCGCCGTCGCTGATCTTGTCGTTCAGGTCGAGCGCGTTGAGGCTGGTGGAGCCATTGCCCAGGCACCCCAGCGTCAATATGCCGGCCGCCAATGCCGCCGCGCTGCCCAGTGCCGGATTGCTGGCGATCGGTGCCAGCCCCGGCTGCAACGCCGCGCAGGTCGCATTGTTATTGTTGAAATCGGACGAGAATGTCTTGCTCTCATGCGTGTAGCGCAGGCCCAGCGTCAGATCGAGCCGCTTGGTGATGTGGACGATATTATGGGTGAACAGCGCCCAATTCTCGCTCTTCTGGCGATAGATGGATGCAATGTCGCCGGTGCCCGACGGGATCGCCGCCAGCGCGCGCAGGCCATTGCCCAGACCCGTCGAGATTGCGCCCGCCTGCCCCGCCGCGACTGGCGCAGGCAGGCCAGCGTTCAGGAAGGCCGCGTTCAGACCAGCATTCAGATTGGCCTGCGTGCCGGTGATCAGCGCCCCGGTCGCCAGTCCGCTGCCACAGGCGGCCAGCGTGGATGGCGGGAAGTTGCTGTTGACGCCCGCCCCCGCCATCAGGCGACAGGCGGAAAAGCGGCCATAATCGGCGCCAAAGCGGATATTATCCTGCAAGGTCAGCCGCTCATTGGCATAATAGCCACCAACCAGCCAGTCGAGCATCTCGCCAAAGGCAGAGCCCTGCGCCCGCAATTCCTGGGTGAAGGTCTTGAACTGGCGATAGGTGTTGGGATCGCGATAGAGCAGGTCGGCGCGATTATAGTCATAATCGCCATAGTCGCTCGACTTATAATCGCGATAGGCGGTGATGCTGGTCAGCTTCGCACCGCCCAGGTCATAATTGACCTCGCCCGACACGCCCCAATCCTTCAATTTGCTCACATAATCGCGGCCCGGCGTGGTCGTAAGTTCGCGATCATAAGGGTCGGCGGCAATCACGCTGCCCTGCCCCGCCAGGATCGCGGCGATCCGGTTGAAGCTGGCTGTGTTGTATCCGCCGCCCGCCGCCGGGGTCCGTTCCCGCGCTTCGGTATAGGCCGCGCCGCAGCAGCTTTCGTCGCGATTGGTATAATCGCCGATCAGGCGGATCGACAGATCGTCATTCGGCTCGATCAGCGCCTGTCCGCGCAGGAAATAGCGGTCGCGGTCATTGGTGTCGCCAACCGTGTTGCCTGCCGTATCGACCAGCTTGTAGAAGCCGTCGCGCTTGGACCATACCCCGTCCAGGCTGAGCGCAATACCGTCCGCCACCGGCCCGGTGACACGGCCCGACAGCCGCCAATAATCATAATTGCCATAGGTGATCTCACCCTTGGCGCTGAACGTGCGTTCCGGTGCCTTGCTGATGATGTTGATCAGGCCCGCCGACGCATTGCGGCCAAACAAAGTCCCCTGCGGCCCGCGAAGCACTTCGACCCGCTCAATCTCGCCCAACTCATTGAGGCCCGCGCCGGTGCGCGAACGATAGACGCCGTCGATGAACACCGCGACCGAGCTTTCCAGCCCCGGATTGTCGCCAACCGTGCCGATGCCGCGAATACGCGCGGACGCATTGGCTTCCGATCCGGTCGATGACACCAGCAGCGACGGGGCGAGCTGGTTCAATGTCCGGATGTCGCTGGCGCCGCTATTCTGCATCGCCTGCGCGCTCACAGCCGACACCGCGATCGGCACGTCGGACAGCGGACTGGCGCGCCGGGTGGCGGTCACGATGATTTCCGAACTGTCCTGATCGACGGCGGCTTGCGGCGCGGCCGTCTCCTGCGCGGCGGCGGGCATCGCCATCGTCAATGCGATCATGCCGGCGGTCGTCAGCCAAAGGCTCTTGTCTGTCATCATGGTCGATCCTCTCCTGGCCCGCACGCCTTTTCGGCGTGTCGGGTGCTGTGCCTGTTTATGCTGCCACAGCCCGGCGAAGGCAAGAGAGCCTAGCTTTTCTGCGCCTTTTGCGGGGTTGGGTGGCGTGATATTCACACCCTGTTGCTTATCGGCAACGGCTTAAAATCCGGTTTCCGTAGCGTTTCTTTACGATAACGGAAAGCGTAACAATCGGTCCGAAACCGGCACCAAAGCACTGGCTCCGGGTCCCACCACACGCCGAATCTCCCCATGGCCTGCATCCAGTCCCCCCGTCAGCGCCCCAAGCGCGGGCAGAATCAGCTTGGTGGCCGATTCCACGAAGCAGCGGCGCGCCACATGGCGACCGCGCACCGACAGGCGGAATTTCGGGTGGAAATGGCCGGATATTTCGGGCCGTGGATCGTCCGGCTGCGCCTCATGCCGCAGGATGATCCCGCCCAGTTCCGCCTCGACCAGCCTGCGTCCCCCCGGCATGTCCGCCACGCCGACGTCATGATTACCGGTAATCCAGGTCCAGTCCACCCTTTCCGTAAGGGAATCGAGCCGCTGGCGCGCGCGCGGGTCCAGCCGCGCCGCCCCCCCGGCATCATGGAAACTGTCGCCCAGCGACCAGACCGACCGCGCGCCCGTCTGCGCCACCAGCGCCTCGATCAGGTCCAGCGTCGCCTCACTGTCATGGGGCGGCAGGAACTGGCCAAAGCGGGCATACCAGCTCGCTTTTTCAAAATGCAGGTCAGCGACTAGCAAGGCCGCGCGCGCAGGCCAATAGAGCGCGGCCTGCGGCAGCGCCAGAAACGCCTCACCAGCGAACGAAAGGGGAACCATCCCCCGGCTATGCGCCGATGCGGTCCCGCTTTCAAGAGGGCCAACGAACGCCTATAGCGCCGCCATGTCCGACACTGCGCCTTTCACCGTTGCCGCCCTCTACCGCTTCGCCAGCTTCGATGATCCCCAGGGCATCGCGGCGGATCTGCGCTCGCTCTGCGCGTCGCTCGACACGCGCGGCACGCTGATCGTCGCGGGCGAGGGGATTAACGGCACCGTGGCGGGCAGAGCCGACGCGATCGCAACGCTGGTTGATCATCTCCGCCAGCTGCCCGGCTGCGCCGATCTCGACGTCAAATATGCGACGGCCCATGTCGCCCCGTTCGCCCGGATGAAGGTGAAGGTGAAGCCGGAGATCGTCACGCTGGGCGTCGGCAATCTGGACCCTGCGCATCAGGCCGGCACGCATCTCGACCCGGTCGACTGGAACGTGCTGATCGCCGATCCCGACACGATCGTCATCGACACCCGCAACGCCTATGAAGTCGCGGTCGGCACCTTCGATCGCGCGATCGACCCTGGCACCCGCGCCTTCCGCGACTTTCCCGGCTGGTTCGACGCCTTTGCCGCCGACTTGAAGGCGCAAGGCCGTAGTCCCAAGATCGCGATGTTCTGCACCGGCGGCATACGCTGCGAAAAGTCCACCGCATTGGTCAAGGCGCGCGGGTTTGACAATGTCTATCACCTCAAGGGCGGCATCCTGCGCTATCTGGAGGAAATGCCGGAGTCCGAAAGCCGCTGGCAGGGCGACTGCTATGTGTTCGATGAACGGGTGGCGGTGGGCCATGGGCTGAAAGTCGGCGACTACAGCACCTGCCGCGCCTGCGGCCTGCCCTATCCCAACGATACAGCCCATGCGTGCGCCGCCGACGGCTCAGGGGTGTGGCCACATCGGGGTTAGAATAAACACAGCGTGTTCCTGCCTGCGCGGGAACACGCCGTATCATCCCCCCGTCTCCACCAGCTCCGCAATCTCGAACGCATAGCTTTTCCAGCCGCGCATCCGCGCGCCATCCGCCGCCGCCGCCCGTTTCCTCTTCGCTTCGGCGAGCGAGCGCACATGGCCCCAGAACACTTCCGTCTTGCCATTGTCCAGCACGGCGACGATCCGCCAATAATGGGTGAAGGGGTCCGCGGTCGGCCCGATCGTCTTGACATAGCCGTCCGGCATGGTGGCAGTCAGATAGCGTCTCCGGCGTGCCATTCGCCTATCCCCGATAGCGGTGCAGCCCCGCCCCGTTTGCGCGCAACCAGGCCCGCGCAGGTCGCGGGTCCGCCCCATAAATCCGCGCATGGGCGGCGTGGAAGGCCGGGCTGTGGTCCATATGCAGCAGATGCGCCAGCTCATGCGCCACAGTCGATCGCCGCACGTCGGGCGGGCAGAGGATCAGCCGCCAGCTATAGCGGATCGCGCCGGCTGAGGTGCAACTGCCCCAGCGGCTGCGCGGATCGCCCACGCCGACCGACGCAACGATCAGCCCATGGTCGCGCGCCAACTCCTGCGTCTCGGTCTCCAGCACCGCCCTCGCCCGTCCGACCAGCCAGCGCTGCACCCGCGCACTCACCGACTCCGCCGCACCACCGAGCATCAGCCGATCACCCTCAAGCCTTATCGTGCGCGACGCGCCTTCGACCCAGCAGATGCGCACCTCCCGCCCCTCCAGCGGAAGGCAAGCGCCATCGTCCAGCAGTGTCACCGCCGGTTGCGCCGCCATGTGCGTGCGCACCCAGCCCTCATGCTGCTGCGCCCAGCCCAGCGCGCGTTTCAGGTTCGCCCGCACCGGCATCGACAGGCGCAATTCGCCCCGCGCCCCGTCGATCGTCAGCCGGTAGGCGCGCGCCCGTGCCGACCGGCGCACCCGCACCGGCATCGCCACACCGTCGATAACGATCGCGGCGTCAGGATCAGATGTCCCGGTCGACAAGATGATTCTCCAGGTCGCCCGCTTCCGCCTCCGCCACGGTCCAGCCGCGCACCGATTCCTGCGCGCGATGCACCGCTTCCCGGTCACCGCTCACCAGATAATGCCAGTCGGGCAGCGGTTCGCCCGCCTCGCGCAGGCGATAGGCGCAGGTGCGCGGCAACCAGCTGATCTGCTTCACCTTGGCCGGGGTCAGCCGCACGCAGTCCGGCACGAATTTGCGGCGATTCTTGTAGCTGGTGCATTGGCCGCTATGGCGGTCGAGCAGGCGGCAAGCGACATTGGTGGGGTAGATATGCCCCGTATCCTCATCCTCCGCCTTGTGCAGGCAGCATTTGCCGCAGCCATCGCACAACGCCTCCCATTGGGCGGCGTCCAGCGTGTGGAGAGGCTTTTCCCAGAAGTCCAAGCCCTATTTCACCCATTTTTCGAGCGACGCCAGCACCTTGTCCGGCGCGCCCTCGTCCACGTCCGGCGTCCCCTGATCATCGACCGGCACCAACGCGACCGGCTTGCCTTGCTGATCGAACAGGTACGGCGTGCGGCTGTGGCTGACCAGATAGTCCTTGTCCCCAGGCTTGCCCTCCACATTGTAGAGGACCACGAAATCCTTGGCGACCTTGGCGATCTGCTCCGGCGTGCCGGTCAGGCCGATGAGGCGCGGGTGAAAGGCGGCGACATAGGGTTTCAGGATTGCGGGGGTATCACGCGCGGGATCGACACTGATGAAGATCGGCTGGACCTTCGCCGCCAGCGCGGGCTGCGCTTTCTCGAACTGGGCAAAGGCCTGCATGATGCGTTGCAGGTCGACCGGGCAGACATCGGGGCAATAGGTATAGCCGAAATAGACCAGCCGATACCGGCCCTTGAAATCGTCCCAGCGTCGGGGCTTGCCATCCTGATCGGTCAGGGTGAAGGGCGCGCCGATCCGCGCGCCTGCCAGTTCACCTGCCGCGCTATCGCCGCTTGATGCGTTTCCATCCGCCCCCATATTGCACGCAGCCAGCAAGGCCAGCAGCGGCAGGGCGATCGCAATCTTTGCTTTGTTCATGGTGCCGCCAGCCATGCCTTGCTATGGGCCGATTTGCAAATGATACGGGGCCAATGATGATCAAGACCGGGTTGAGCGCATGGATGGGTCTGGGACGCGCCGCCGCGCTGACGCTGGCGCTGCTGTCCCCGGTCGCGGCGCAGGCGCAATTTTCCGACAGCTATAATTTCCTGAAAGCCGTGAAGGATGCCGACGGTCAGAAGGTCACCGACCTGCTGCAAAAACCCGGCTCCACCGTGGTCAACAGCCGCGACGTCACGACCGGCGAAACCGCGCTGCACATCGTCATCGCCCGGCGCGACGCCACCTGGCTCGCTTTCATGCTGGCCAAGGGGGCCAACCCCAATCTGGCCGACAATGAAGGCAATCCCCCGCTGATGAAGGCGGTGCAGGGCCGGTTCGAGGAAGGCGTGCGCACGCTGATCGCCCATGGCGCGCAGGTGGACAAGACCAATGGCAGCGGCGAAACCCCGCTGATCCGGGCGGTGCAGTTGCGCGACCTCGGCCTCGTCCGGCTGCTGGTGGCGCAGGGTGCCAATCCCGACAAGCGCGACAGCATCGCCGGCATGTCCGCCCGCGACTATGCCAACCGCGACAACCGCACCCCCGGCCTCGCCGAAGCCCTCGCCGCCGCCAAGACCAGCACCACGCCCAAGGGACCAGTGCAGGGTCCGGTGTTTTGACCATTTTCCCCTCTCCCTTGAGGGAGAGGGTTGCGCAGACTTGGCAGCGTGCTGCCTAGTCGAAGCTGGGTGAGGGCGTCTGCGCGTCGTGCCAGCTACCCCCTACCACCCGATCTCCGCCGCATGATCAGGGTCGCTGATCACGGTTAGTCGCCGCGCCGCGCGCCGGGCAAAGCGTAACGTCTCCGCCTTGCGCCGGGCCGCAGCCAATGGCTCGATCGGCGCGGGGCGGACCAGTTCAGCGTCATATTGATCCGCAACGATCAGCCCGGTGCGCGCGGGCCATAGCGCTTCACTATCGAACAGCGACAGGTCGAACCCCATCGGCACCGCCCAATAATAGCGATCGCAATAGTCGAAATAGTCGGGCCATTTCATGTCGCCCAGCAAGTCCGCGCGGCTGCACTTGATCTCCACGATCGTCAGCCGCCCCGCCCCGTCGATCGCCATGATGTCGGCTCGTCGCCCATTGGGCAGCGGCACTTCCAATATGCCGCTCATGTCATGGCGAAAGAACAGCCGCAACGTTCCCCGCGCCACCGCCAGCGCGGTGCCGTCGGTCAACGGGGAACAGCTATCAATTGGGGCGCTACTCATTGCGCGACTTTAGAACAGGTCGGGAACAAAAGAAAAGGCCGATTCGGTAAACACCAAATCGGCCTTTTCATGATCCACCCCAAAAGATGCGCGCCAATCGCGCGCCGTCCCTCAACGATAGAAGATATGATTGTCGATCATCGCCAGCTTGGCCTTGCCCCAACCCGGCGAAACGCGGCGGGCGTGGAAGAAAAGCGCGCCTTCGGCCGGGCTGTTCCAGCTGTCGTTCATCGCGATCTGGGCGATGGCGACGGCTTCGCGCCAGCTGCGGCTGTCGATGCGGATCGGCGGCATCCCGTGGCCACGCACGAAACTGAACTGGCTGGGCTGATAAACGACGCCGCACAGGCTGTCGGCGAAACGGCCGGACTTGGCGCGGTTGATGATCACCCGTGCCACGGCCAGCTGACCTTCCAGGCTTTCGCCCTTGGATTCGAAATAGACCGCGCCGGCCAGGCACTTCATGTCGCCGTCCACGGCTTCGGCGTCGCCATGGGCAGCAACCAGCGCGGACAGGCTGCTCACCTGGACGTCGGATTCGGGGGAATAAGTGAGGTCGGCCTTGGAGGCCGAAGCCAGCGGCTGCACGATTTCGCGCGGCGCGGCAAAGGTGATGGCGGGCTTTTGGGCGGCCACAGGCGCTGGAATCAGCACCGTATCCCTGGAAAGGGAGGCTACCGACTGGACCGACTCACTGGCGATCGACATGTCGGAAGCGGTCACTGCCGCAGTGGCGGACAGTGCAAATGCCACGATGATCGCGGCTCTCAGACGAAAACTCATTACTACTCAAAAACGTGCGGTTCTTGGCCTTAAACGTCGTTTTTTAACGCATATTCCCTGACGTTGGGCCGCCCCCCGTCTGCGTGTTTACGACATTCACCCCCCTTGGACGAATGCAGCAACCTGCGCGTTCAGCGTGGGCGGGCCTCTCGCACAGGCCATTGCGCTATGTCAACGATCAGCAGATCGTTTCAGCGGCGAACCGTTCTGCTTCCGGGATATCGAGTTCGACGATCCACAGATCGGGGTCCGATCTGCGCCGGCGCGCCACATAGGTGGCAAGCGCCTCCGGCCCCTCCTCCGGGGAAGGTCCACAGCGCATCAACGCATGACCCCCGGCAAAGTTCGATACCCGCTCGAACAACCCGGTTTCCTTACCTTTTTCAAGGGCTTGTATCAGGATCACGCCGCTGGTCGCGTCGCCCTTGACCAGCACCATCGCAAAGCCGCCCGCCGCGTTCGTCCGCCGCACCAGCGCATTGACCAGAATCGCACTGGTCAGCCGCGCACTGTCCTGCGACTCAGCCACCATATCCCGGCAACGATGAGAGCGGGAATTGTGACCGCATGAAGGTGCCGGTGCCGCGCCCGACTTCCTCGCCGTCCGAATCGACCAGACTCGCCTCGGCCACATAGACGCGGCGCTTGCCGCTGATCCAGCGCCCCTCGGCGCGAATCCGGCCGGGCGCGATCGGGCGGGTGAACAGCAGGTTGAAGGCGGTGGTCAGCAGGAATCGGTCGCTGACCAGGCTGTTGGCCGCGTAAAAGGCCGCATCGTCCAGCATCTTGAAATAGACGGTGCCATGGACGGCGCCGGCGGCGTGGAACTGGCTTTCATCGACATCGAAATCGATGATGCAACGGCCCGGCTCCTGAATCGCGATCTCCGACCGGAACAGCCGGTTGATCGGCGCGGAGCGATAGAGATTTTCCAGCGCACGGAAATGCGCGACCTCGCCGCTGGCGGGCGCGCCTGTCTCAGGCAGCGTCACGCGCCCCGCCACCAGCCAGCAGCGCATGGAGCGCGGCGGCAGACTTGGCCCCGCGCAACCGCACGACCTGATTTTCGTCCCGCAGATAGCGCGACACCCGCGCCAGCGTCTTGAGATGTTCAGCACCGCTATCCACGGGCGAGAGCAGGGCAAAGACGATATCGACCGGCGCATCGTCCACCGCATCGAATGGCACTGCCGGATCGAGCAGCACGACCATGCCGCACATCCGTTCCAGCCCGGCAATCTTGGCATGGGGAATGGCGACACCGCCGCCAAAGCCGGTCGAACCCAGCCGCTCCCGCTCGAACAAAGCGTCGCCAACCTCGTCGGCGTCCAGCCCATAGGCGCAGGACGCCAGCGCCGCGATCTTCTGGAACAACTGCTTCTTGCCGTTCACCGAAAGGCCCGTGGCGAGCGCGTCCGCTGAAACGATGTCGTGGAAATCAACCATGGTCTGTCCGAACCAGCCGGGCCGCGCCCAGCCTGGGGTCTAGATGCGCGGCGATCGGGGAATATAAAGCCCGGCCCCATAAGCCGCCTGCACCATCAGGTCAACAGGCGGCCCATGGCAGATGGCCCGGCTCAGCCCGCCGTCAAACGCGGCTCTACCCAACCAATGGTGCCGTCATGGCGACGATAGACCATGTTGTAGGCCGCGGTCCCGGCATTGACGAACAGCAGCGCATTGGTGTTGCGCAGGTCGAGCATCATGACCGCGTCGGACACGCTGGCTTCGGGAATATCGACGCGGGTTTCCGCGACGATCAGCGGCGAATCCTCGACCACCTCCTCATGCTCGTCCACGGGCGAGGCGAAGATCGTGTAGCCCGCCCCGTCAATATCATCGACGCTGAAGCTGCTGACCCGCTGCGCCTCCGCGGCGGTCGCCTGGCTGTGCCGGTCCTTCAGACGGCGCATATAACGGCGCAGCTGCTTTTCGATCCGGTCCGCCGCCTGGTCGAAGGACGGATGCGCCTCCTGCGCCTCGCCTGCCCCTTTCAGGATCAGGCCAGTCATGACATGACAGACGATGTCGCAGTGGAAGGCGCCGTGCGGCGCGGGTCGAAAGGTCACATGGGCCGAAATCGTGCGGGAAAAATATTTCTCGGCCATCGCCTCCATGCGGTCGGCGACATGCTGCTTGAGCGCATCGCCCGTGTCGACCTGATGCCCGGAAACACGAATATCCATATGCCTTCTCCTTATTCTTGCCGGGTCGCAGGAAGCGGCCCGGATGACCTGGAGGCACGGACACGGACCGTTTTTGTCAGCCCGGCTGCGCCTCCTCCAGCCAGATCGGCTTGTCCAGGGTCGCAATGAACCTGCCATGCCGTTCCAGCTCTGCCGCACTCGCTGCAAAAACGCGCGCGGGACGAACAGGGCGAACCATGGCGCCAGCGCCAAGTTCCCCGTCACTGGCTGCTTTTTCCTCCTCCTGTGCAAGACCCAGGCCGATCTGACGGCCGCCGGTCAGTTCGATGTAAAGCTGCGCCAGCAATTCGGCGTCGAGCAGCGCGCCATGCTTGATGCGATGGCTGCGATCGATGCCGTAGCGGGTGCAGAGCGCGTCCAGGCTGTGCTTGGCGCCCGGATGCAGCGTCCGTGCGATCGCCACCGTGTCGATCATGCGAGTCATCGACACATCGGCGCGGCCGCACAGCCGCAATTCATGGTTGAGGAAGCCGAAATCGAAGCGCGCATTATGCGCGACCAGCGGACTATCCTCCAGAAAGGCGAGCAGATCATCGACGCCGCTGGCGAACAGCGGCTTGTCCTTCAGGAAAGTCGACGACAGGCCATGCACCGCCTCCGCCGCGGCAGGCATGTCCCGCTGCGGGTTATAATAGGCATGGAAGGTGCGGCCGCTCGGCACGCGATTGATCAGTTCGATGCAGCCGATCTCGACCAGTCGGTCGCCGGATGCCGGATCGAATCCGGTCGTTTCGGTATCGAAAATAATCTCGCGCATCGCCCTCTTCATATCGACTCTTGGGCAAACCCTTATCGACCCATCTTTGCGCCAAGGCAAGCGACGAGACGCCGCACCTGCGCGCGGGTCTGGGTAAAGGTGGTGCCGGTGTGGATGATATGATCGGCCCGCCGCCTTTTTTCCGCGTCCGGGGTCTGGAGATGGACGATCCGGCGAAATTTGGCAGGGGTCATTCCCGGTCGCGCCAACACCCGCTTGCGCTGTTTCCACGCCGGCGCGGTGACGACGATCACGCCTGCCAGCCGCTTTTGCCCATGCGTCTCGAACAGCAGCGGAATATCGAGAATCACGAAACGCCGCGACCGGTGCCGCCGCAGGAAAGCGCGCCGCGCCGCCTGCACCGCCGGATGAACGATGGCTTCGAGCGCCCGCAGCTCATGGGGATGGCCAAAGACCGCCGCGCCCAGCTTCGCCCGGTCCACCCCCCTGGGTCCGGTCGTGCCGGGAAAACGCGCCTCGATCGCCGGGATCAGCGCGCCGCCCGGTCCCTGCAACCGATGCACTTCCGCATCGGCATCGAACAAAGGCACGCCCTCGCGCCGGAACATCGCCGCCACCGCCGACTTGCCCATGCCGATCGATCCGGTCAGGCCGTAAATCTTCATGGGATCGCCCGTCAGTCCGCCGCCAGCAGCAGCGCGCGCAAATCGGCGTCCAGCTCACGCGGCGCCTGCGCATCGAAGAAAATATCGAACGCCAGTGCCGCCTGCCCGATCAGCATTTCCAGACCGTCGAGCGTCTTGAGACCCCGCGCCCGCGCCGCTTTCAGCAAATCGGTCTCCAGCGGCGCATAGACAATGTCATAGACGGTCGCGCTGGCGGGCAGGGGGGCAACGTCAAGGTCCAGCACCGGCTGACCCACCATGCCCAGCGACGTGCTGTTGACCAGCAGGTCGCAGGCCGGCAGCGGATCGGTCAGGCTGATGATCCGTCCCTTCACCCCCGCCCGGTCGAGCAGCGCCTGCCCCTTGGCGACATCGCGCGCCATGATCGTGATGTCCGGCACGCCCAGGCTCGACAATGCGAACAGGATCGCCCGCGCCGCGCCGCCAGCACCAATCAGGACGGCCCGTTGCCCCTTCCATTTGTCGCGCAGCAAGGGCTGGAGGAAGCCACCCGCATCGGTATTGGTGCCGATCAGCGGCCCGCCGGTTTCGCTGGCGATCGTGTTCATCGCCCCGATCCGCGTGCGCACCCCGCCCGGATCGTCGGTATACTCCATCACCGCAATCTTGTGCGGGATGGTGACATTGCAGCCCAGCCAGTCGGGATCGGCGCGCCGTTGCAGAAAATAGCTGGCCAGCCCCTCGGCTGTCACATGGGTCTTGCGATATTCCGCCTCGATATCCAGCGCTTTCAGCCAGAAATTATGAATGAGCGGCGATTTGCTGTGGGCGATCGGATCGCCAATCACTTCGGCATAGGGGAGCGTGTCGGTCATGCCGCCAAAACGCCGCGCACGCGCAGAAAGTCAAGCAGCGGCAGCAGCGGCAAGCCCTGAATCGCAAACTGGCTGCCCTCCACCTTGCTGAACAATTGCGCGCCCGGCCCTTCGATCCGGTAGCAGCCCACGCACCAGCGGCATTCGTCCCAGTCGCCGTTCAGATAGGTGTCAATAAAGCCATCGCTCAGGGGCCGCACCGTCATCCGCACCCGCTCGACATGCCGCCAGATCGGCTCGCCATTCAGCACGATCACCGCCGCGCTGTGCAGATGATGCACCCGCCCCGACAGCAACCGCAGTATCCGCGCCGCATCGGCCCGGTCGACCGCCTTGTCGATCATGCTGCCATCATCCAGGCTCAGCGTCTGGTCGCATCCCAGCACCAGCCCGCCCGGCACCCGGCGCGAAACCTTGAGCGCCTTCAACTCCGCCAGCGCATCGGCCAGCGCCCGCGCGTCCAGCCCGTCGGCGCGCAAGGCATCCTTCGCCGCTTCCTCGTCCACGCCGGGCGAGAGCGCCTCGAACGGCACCTGCGCCGCCTCCAGCAGCGCCCGGCGACTGGCGCTTTGCGATGCCAGCACGATCATGATGCCGCCCCTTCACCCAGAACATGGTCGTTGAACAGGTTGATGATCGCCGCGGCCGCTTCCTCGATCGACCGGCGGGTCATGTCGATCACCGGCCAGCCATTATCTGCAAACATCCGCCGGGCGAAAGCCAGCTCCTCCTGCACCTTCTCATTATCCACGTAGGCCGTCTCCGGCGCCTGATTGAGCGAGAGCAGCCGGTTGCGGCGGATCTGGATCAGGCGATCGGGGCTGACGGTCAGGCCGACGATCATGGGATGTTTCAGGCTATAGAGGCTTTTGGGCGGCGGCGATTCCGGCACCAGCGGGATATTGGCGGTCTTGTAGCCGCGATTGGCGAGGTAGATGGAGGTCGGCGTCTTGGACGCGCGCGACACGCCCGCCAGCACGATGTCCGCCTCCTCCCAATTTTCATGGCCCACCCCATCATCATGGGCGATGGTGAACTGGATCGCCTCGATCCGGGCGAAATAGGCTTCGTCGAGAATATGTTTGCGCCCCGGCCGGGTCCGCGTTTCCTGCCCCAATATGTTGGACAGCGCGTCGGCCACGCTGTCGAGCGCGGCGACATGGGGCAGGCCCAGCGCCCGGCAGCGCGTTTCCAGCCGCCGCCGCAAGACATGGTTGGTCAGGGTGAACAGCACCAGCCCCGGATTGGCGGCGATTTCCTGCATGATCCGGTCGAGATGGACTTCGGACCGCACCATCGGCCAGAAATGGCGGATCGCCTCGACATTCTCGAACAGGCCGATCGCGGCCTTGGCGATATTCTCCAGCGTTTCACCGGTGGAGTCCGACAGGAGGTGCAGGTGGATGCGCGACATGGCCCATATCTGTGTGGGCAGGCTGTGGATAAAGCAAGGGAGGAGTTGGGGACAAAATCCCCGCTTTTGCTCCGTCCACGACACCGCAAATCTTACCCACAGCCCCCCAACAGACCCGATTTTTCATCCACAGCCTGTGGATAACGGGGATAGAGTGACTGACTCAGGCGGCAAAGCGTAAGCCGAGGGAGTCAAGTTGTTGGCAAATCCGGGCACAGCGCATAAACCCCGCTGCCAACGTCCCTACTATCTCCATCATCCTACTTAAATCTATATTAAGAGAGAATAGATGAGCCTCGACGCGCCGACGGTCCTTGCTACCAAGCCTCTGCTTGGCGTCCTCCAGGGCGATGTCCCATCCGTGCCACCGATGTGGCTCATGCGCCAGGCCGGGCGCTATCTGCCCGAATATCGCGCATTGCGGGCGGACAAGGGCGGCTTCCTCGAACTTGTCTATGACAGCGAGGCCGCTGCGGAGGTCACGCTCCAGCCCTTGCGCCGGTTCGGCTTTGATGGCGCCATCCTCTTTTCCGACATATTGATCGTCCCCTACGCCATGGGACAGGATCTGTGGTTCGAGGCGGGCGAAGGCCCGCGCCTTGCTCCCATCCTTGCTGAAACGGATCTTGGCACCCTTAAACCCGATTTTAGCCGCTTTGAGGCGGTCTATGAAACGGTCAGGCAGGTCAAGGCAGCGCTCGACCCCTCGGTCACCTTCCTTGGCTTTGCAGGCAGCCCCTGGACGATCTCCACCTATATGGTGGCTGGGCAGGGCAGCAAGGATCAGGGCGCGGCCCGTCGCCTCGCCTATGGTGATCCCGCCCGCTTCGGCGCGCTGATCGACACCATTGTCGATGCGACCGTCACCTATTTGTCTGGCCAGATCGAGGCTGGCGTCGAGGCGGTGCAGCTATTCGACAGCTGGGCCGGCAGCCTCGCCCCGCTCCAGTTCGACCGTTGGGTGATCCAGCCCAATGCCGCGATCGTGCGCAAGTTGAAGGCACTGCATCCCACTATCCCGATCATCGGCTTCCCCAAGGGTGCGGGCGCGAAACTGGCCGATTATGCCGCTGGCACCGGGGTCGATGCGATCGGCGTCGATGAAACGGTCGATCCCCACTGGGCCAACCGCGTCCTGCCCCAGGGCTTGCCGGTTCAGGGCAATCTCGATCCGCTGGCACTGATCGCGGGCGGGCAGGCGGTCGAACAGGCGGTGGACAATATCCGCGCCGCCTTTGCTGACCGTCCACACATCATGAATCTGGGCCATGGCATCCTCCCCGACACGCCGATCGCGCATGTCGAGGCGCTGATCGCCTGTGTCCGCAATGGAAAGCATGTCTGATGGCCTATCTTGGTGCCGCTTATCTGTGGGTAAAGGCTGCCCATGTCATCTTCGTCATCTTCCTGATGGCGGGCCTGTTCATGATGCCGCGCTTCTTCGCCTATCATCAGGAAAGCGCGCCCGGATCGGACGAGGACCGCAAATGGATCGAGCGGGAAAAGCGGCTGCTCAAGATCATCCTCAACCCCTCGCTGGTGCTGACCTGGATTTTCGGCCTGATGCTGATGGTGGAGCTTGGCGCGTGGAGTTCTGGCTGGTTCCACTTGAAGCTGCTCTTCGTGCTGGGCCTGTCAGCCTATCATGGCTGGATTGCAGGCTATAGGAAGAAACTGGCCAGGGGACAGCGGACCCTGACCGACCGTCAGTTGCGCCTGTTCAACGAAGTCCCCGGCGTGGCCGCCGCAGTCATCGTCATCGCAGTGATCGTCAAGCCCTTCTGATCCTCCCCGGCACGGGGAGGGGGACCGCCCGCAGGGTGGTGGAAGGGTGTCTATCCTACACCCTGCCGCGCTGCTATAATCCCGCTGTCGCTTTCCGATAGGATCAGACCCGCGCAATAAAATGTCCGATTTACCGGGAAAAGTGCGAAGTTAAGCATCAGGATGGAGTCGTCCGATGAATCATCCCCGCCTCTGGTTTGGTCGCAAGCGTCTTGGTTGGGGATGGGGTCCGCGTAGCTGGGAAGGCTGGGCTATCATCGGCCTGTTGGTAGCGGCCGCCATCCTTGCCAAACAGCTGTTCTGACGCAGATCAGGCCGGATTGACGGCGATATTGTCGATCAGCCGCGTCTTGCCCAGCTTCGCTGCCCCCAGCAGCCGGGCCGGGCGGTCCAGCACATGCATCGGCTCCAGCGTGACCGCATCGCACAAAGTCACATAGTCGACCGGGTCAAAGCCCTGGGCGCTCAGCATCGCGACCGCCTTGGCCAGTGCCTCCTCGACCGCGCCGCCCTTCTCCATCTGCCGCTTGGCCTCGCCCAGCGCCCGCGGCAAAGCCAGCGCCGCCTTGCGCTCATCGTCGCTGAGATAAGCATTGCGCGATGACAGGGCCAACCCATCCTCGGCCCGCTGGGTCGGCATACCGACAATCTCTATGCCCATGTCGAGGTCGGCCACCATGCACCGAATGACGGCGAGCTGCTGATAATCCTTCTCGCCGAAGATCGCGACATCGGGCCGCACCTGGTTGAACAATTTGGTCACCACCGTCGCGACGCCATCGAAATGGCCCGGTCGCGCTGCCCCGTCCAGCCCGTCGCTGACCCCGCTCACGCTGATGTTGGTGGCAAAGCCTGCCGGATACATGACCTCGACCGTGGGCATCCACAAAATCTCGACCCCGGCGGCGCTAAGCATCTGCGCGTCCTTGGCCTCGCGCCGTGGATAGGCGGCCAGATCCTCGTTCGGCCCGAACTGTTTGGGATTGACGAAGATCGACACGACGACATGCCGCCCGTGCCGCCGCGCTTCCTCGACCAATGCCATATGCCCGTCATGCAAAGCGCCCATGGTCGGCACCAGAACCAGCGGCTTTTCGTCGCTTTTCAGCGCAGCGATGGCGGCGCGCAGCGCGGGCAGGTCAGACAGGGTTTGCACGGGAGGAACGGCTCCGATAAGGGCAGGGGTGACAGGGACGTCCTGCTAGGCGCGCAGTCGCTGGACGGTCAAGAATCATTGCGACAATCAACGGGGTTATCAGGGGTCCAATGGCCAATTCGCAGCCGCATCTCATCGTGTTCGCCAATGAAAAGGGCGGAACCGGCAAATCGACCACTGCTGTCCACACCGCGATCGCGCTGACGGCGCTGGGCCATCGCGTCAGCATGATCGACCTTGATCCGCGCCAGCGCACCGTCACCCGCTATCTGGAAAATCGCGCCGAAACCGCGCGCCGCCGCGGCATTGAACTGGTCGCGCCGGCTTTTGCGGTGTTGAAGGGCGACACTATCGACGCGCTCGAATCCGAAGTCGCTGCCGTGTCGCAGGACACGGATTTCCTGATCGTCGATACGCCCGGCCGCGATGATCTGTTCGCCCGCCATATGGCCGCGCGCGCCAACACGCTGGTCACGCCGATGAACGACAGTTTCGTCGATTTCGACCTGATCGGGCAGGTCGATGCCGAAAGTTTCAAGGTCAAGCGCCTGTCCTTCTATTCCGAACTTATCTTTGAAGCGCGCAAGACCAGGGCCAAGGCCGATGGCGTCTCGATCGACTGGGTCGTGCTGCGCAACCGCGTCCAGCATCAGGACGCCCGCAACAAGAAGCGGGTCGGCGACGCGCTGATGGAATTGTCCCGCCGCGTCGGTTTCCGCGTCATTCCGGGCCTGTCGGAGCGCGTGATCTTCCGCGAACTTTTCCCGTCGGGCCTGACCCTGCTGGACAAGGGGCATCTGGGCGAACTGGGCGTCAGCCACATCGCCGCGCGGCAGGAATTGCGCGAAATGGTGGCGGGCCTTGCTCTCCCCGAACGCAGCGGCGTTGGCTCCATGGACTTGATCGGCGCGGCCTGATGGGCTGGCTCGCGCTGCTGCTGGCGGGCCTTGCAGGCTGGCTGATCTGGACAGGAAGGCTGCAACGCATGAGCGCGAAAGACGGAATGGCGCTGGGCGTGGCGCTGGTGGGCGCGGTGCTGGCGGCCAAGGGCAAGCCGGTGATCGGCGCGCCGCTGCTGATCGGCGCGGCCATGTTCTTCGTAGGACAAGGCAAGCTGCGCGGCAAAGGCAAGACCGCCGCGCCCAAACCCCTGCCACCGCAGGATATTGCGCAGGCCCGCGTCCTGCTGGGCGTAGCGCCTGATGCTGACGCGGACATGATTCGCGCCGCCCACCGCCGCCTGATTGCCTCGGTCCATCCCGACAAGGGCGGGACGGAGGCGCTGGCGGCCCAGATCAACGCCGCCCGCGACCTGCTGCTGCGCCATCAGGCGGAGAGGTGACTCACCGTTTCGACCCGACCCTGCTGCGCGACTATGATATGCGCGGCACGGTGGACGAAACGCTGAACGCGGCCGACGCCTGGGCACTGGGGCGCAGCTTCGGCACCGTCGTCGCGCGGGCAGGGGGATCGCGCATTGCCGTGGGCTATGACGGACGGTTGAGTTCAGTGATGCTCGAAGCTGCGCTGATCGACGGGCTGTGCGCCAGCGGTATCGACGTGCTGCGCATCGGACTGGGGCCGACCCCGATGCTCTATTATGCCGAAATGGTCGGTCAGGTGGACGGCGCCATTCAGATAACCGGCAGCCATAATCCCGGCGATCAAAATGGCTTCAAGCTGGTGCAGGGTCATGCGCCCTTTTTCGGCGAAGCGATCCAGCAACTGGGCGTTATGGCAGCGGCGGGCGACTGGGACGATGGCTTTGGCCAGAGTCACAGCATCACGATCATCGACCGCTATGTCGATCGGTTGGTCGAGGGATTTGATGGAATAGCGTGGCGCATTGGCTGGGACGCGGGCAATGGCGCGGCGGGCCAGGTGGTCGAGAAGCTGGTCCAGCGCCTGCCCGGTGAGCATCATCTGCTCTTCACCCACATAGACGGCAATTTTCCCAACCATCATCCCGACCCTTCCGAGGAAACGAATCTGGCCGACCTGCGCGCCCTTGTCCTTGCCAAGCAGCTCGATTTCGGTGTGGCTTTTGATGGCGATGGCGACCGGATCGGCGTGATTGACGGGCAGGGCAGGGTGATTGCTGGCGACCAGCTATTGGGCCTGTTCGTGCCAGGCGTGCTGGAAAAACGTCCCGGTGCCGCCATTGTCGCCGATGTGAAGGCCAGTCAGGCACTGTTCGACGGCATCGCGGCGCTGGGTGGCCGACCCGATATGTGGAAAACCGGCCACAGCCATATCAAGTCCAGAATGAAGCAGATTGGTAGCCCGCTAGGCGGCGAGATGACCGGGCATCTCTTCTTCGCCGACGACTATTATGGCTATGATGACGGCCTCTATGCAGCCGTCCGCCTGATCCGCGCCGCCCGGCCGGATCGCAGCATCACCGATCTGCGCAGCGCGATGCCTGACCTTGCCAACACCCCCGAACTGCGCTTTGCGGTGGCGGAGGATCGCAAATTCGCGGTGATCGACGAAATATTGGCCCGGCTGCGCGCCAGTGGTGCCGATGTGAACGCGATCGACGGTGCGCGTGTCAGCACGGCGGATGGCTGGTGGCTGCTGCGCGCCTCCAATACCCAGGCGGCGCTGGTCGCCCGCGCCGAATCGCAAGACGGCGCAGGGTTGGCCCGACTCATGGATCAGATCGACGCACAGCTGCACGAATCGGGAATCAGGCGGCCCGTTACATGATTGTCCGATAAAAAAGTTGATATCGCTATCACCGCGCCCTTGGCCTTTCCCTTACGGAAAGCTGTAAACGCGGACATGATTGCATTTTCTGCAATCACCCCGTCATATTTCGCATTTGCGACAATCGCTGCTGCACCGCAAAAGAAACTCGCCTTTCAGGCATCCTCTCCTAAAACTTCAAGGCCGTCCTTCGGGGCGGCTTTTTTTTGTCCTTTGTATAGCGTTCCTGCCGTAGCGTCCGACTGTCGTTGACCGTCGCAACCGCCTGTAAATGCGATGAACCGGGCAGGCTCGATACTGGAAATTAACCATGATACTGCTATCCGCGCTGCGCAAAGTCGGCCAGCGCGCAGGATAGCGCGCGGGTGCCGGCACGATATTGAATAGAGGATCGTCCATGTCGCTCAGCCGTCGCCTTCTTCCCTTCCTGCTGTCAGGCGTGCTGGCGGCCCCGGTTCCGGCGCTGGCGGGCGGCTTCTACCTGCAGGAACAATCACCCAAGGAAACCGGTCGCGCTTTGTCCGGTGGCGCGGCGGCGGGCGACGATCCATCGACCATCTATTTCAATCCGGCGGCGATGACCCAATTGTCGGGCATCCAGACCTCGGTGGGCGGCATCATCCTGTCCGCGACCGCCCAGCAGGGCAATCGCGGGTCCAGCCGTTCGGTGCCGGGCTTGCCTACATCCGTGCCGGTCACCGGCAATGATGGCGGCAATCCGTTTGCCAAAATCATCCCGATCCCCAGCTTCTACGCTACCGCGCAACTCAGCGACCGCCTCTGGCTGGGCCTGGGCGTCAACGCGCCGTTCGGACTGAAGCTGGACTATGACGAAAGCTATTTCGGCCGGTACGATTCCCTCCATACCGACCTGAAAACCTATAATGTCCAGCCTTCCGCCGCCTACAAGCTGAGCGATAATCTTTCGATCGGCGGCGGCGTCGACGTGCAATATGTCAAGGTGACGCTCACCAACGCCCTGCCGCAACTCTCCCCGCTGCTGGCCGATGGCCATGCCTCGATCGAGGGCGACGATCTGTCGGTCGGCTGGAACGCAGGCCTGTTCTATACGACCGGCAATACCAATTTCGGCGTCCATTATCGATCAGGCATGACCCACAAGCTGAAGGGTGAGCAGGAGATTTCGGGGCTTCTTGGCCCGCTGGCCGGGGCCAACGGCACTTTCGCCGCCAATGCGCCGCTGGAACTGCCCGATATCGTCACGGTCAGCATCATGCACCGCTTGACGCCAAAATTGCGGGCGATGCTGACGGCGCGCTGGTATAATTGGTCTGTGTTCAAGGCGATCACGATCAACACCGCGACCGGCACTTCGGTCAAGGAAATGCACTATCATGACAGCTACAGCGTCAGCGCTGGCGGCGAATATGATGTCAGCGACCGCCTGACCCTGCGCGCCGGCACCATGTTCGATCGCACGCCCACCAATCCGCAATTTCTGACCACCCGCGTGCCCGATGGCGACCGCGTCTGGCTGAGCGGTGGCGCGACCTGGAATATGTCCGCCGCGCTGGCGCTGAACCTCAGCTACGCGCATACCTTCGTGGAAAAAGCGAACATCATCCGCCCGGACCATTATTATCCCGCCCCCGCCACGGTAACCACCACGACGCTGTCGAGCGCCAGCGGCAATGCGGATCAATTGGCCGCTTCCCTAACGATCCGGTTTTAACCGTCACCAAACATCCCTATAGCGGCTCCATATTGATGGAGCCGTTCATAGATGTCCGACCATAATCCCGGCCTGCGCCCCTGGCGTGACATTGCCCGCCGCCAGAGCCGCCAGATCATGGTCGGCAATGTCCCGGTGGGTGGTGGTGTGCCGGTTACGGTCCAGACCATGACCAACACGCTGACCCATGACATCAAGGGGACGATCGACCAGATCCGCCGTTGCGAAGAGGCGGGCGTGGACATCATCCGTGTATCCTGCCCCGACGAGGAATCGACCGCTGCCCTGAAGCAGATCGTCCGCGCCGCGCGCGTGCCGATCGTCGCGGACATTCATTTCCACTATAAGCGCGCACTGGAAGCCGCCGATGCTGGTGCCGCCTGCCTGCGCATCAATCCCGGCAACATCGGATCATCCGCCCGCGTCAAGGAAGTGGTAGACGCGGCCAAGGCGAATGGTTGCGCGATCCGCATCGGCGTCAACGCCGGCAGTCTGGAAAAGGATTTGCTCGAAAAATATGGCGAACCCTGTCCCGAAGCGCTGGTCGAAAGCGCGCTCGACCATATCAAGCTGCTCCAGGACCAGGATTTCCATGAATATAAGGTCGCGGTAAAGGCCAGCGACGTGTTCCTTGCCGTCGCCGCCTATATGCAGCTGGCCGACGCGGTCGATTGCCCGCTGCATCTGGGCATTACCGAAGCGGGCGGCCTGATCGGCGGCACGGTGAAGAGCGCGATCGGCATCGGCAATCTGCTCTGGGCCGGGGTCGGTGACACGATCCGCGTTTCCCTGTCCGCCGAACCCGAAGAGGAAGTCCGCGTCGGTTACGAGATCCTCAAATCGCTGGGCATCCGCACCCGCGGGGTGAAGGTCATCTCCTGCCCGTCCTGTGCGCGCCAGGGCTTCGACGTCATCCGTACCGTCCAAGCGCTCGAAGAACGGCTCCAGCATATCCACACGCCCCTGTCGCTCTCGGTGCTGGGCTGCGTCGTCAACGGCCCCGGCGAAGCGCGCGAAACCGATATCGGCCTGACCGGCGGCGGCAATGGCAAGCATATGGTCTATCTGTCGGGCATCACCGACCACACCATTCAGGACGAAAATATGGTCGATCATATCGTCCGGCTGGTCGAGGCCAAGGCAGCGGAGATCGAGGCAGCCAACGCCGAATCCGACATGACCGACGCAGGCAAGGCCGAAGCGGCGGAATAGGTCCTATTTGTATAATCAGACCTGTGATAGGATCAGGTCTTGGGGAGGCAGATATGTCCTACAGCGCGAAGGTGATTTCAGGCGGAAAGATCGTCATCCCGGCGGAATTGCGGCGCGAATTGGGGATCAAGGATGGCGATACGCTAGTGATCGAGCGTGACGATAAGGGCGCTTTTGTCCTTAAATCCTATTTTCAGGTCGTGCGTGAAGCCCAGGCGGAATTTCGTGCTTTGGTTGGTGACGACTATTCCGTCGACCAATTTCTGGCTGAGCGCAAAGCCATGTGGGGCGAAGAGAATTGATCATTCTCGACTCGTCTGCGCTGCTGGCCGTCCTTCTTGGTGAAAAGGGCGCGGACGCGGTCCTGCCCGTCATGCGCGAATCCATCCTGTCCTCGGTCAACCTTTCCGAAACGCTGGAACGTGGCATCGCTCAGGGACATGCGGCACAAAAACTCGTCGCGCAGATTGAAAGATTCGGCGTAGATATCCGGCCTTTCGATCGGGACCAGGCTTTGATCGCCGCTGACTTGCGCGCCGTCACGCGGTCCAGAGGCTTGTCCCTGGGGGATCGCGCCTGCCTTGCTCTGGCGCGCAGTCTCGACGCGCCGGTTCTGACGGCCGATCAGGTCTGGGCGGAACTGGACATCGGCATCGACATCCGGCTCATCCGCTGACCGCCATGCCCGCGCGCACCAGCTTCCTCATTCCCTTTGCCGTCTGCTGCGTCGGCGTGGCGCTGTTTTCCGTGATGGATGCGGCGATGAAGGGGCTGAGCCTTGCCATCGGTCTCTACAACGCCCTGTTGTGGCGCGCGGTCACGGGGACGTTGCTTGGCCTTGGCCTGATGCTCCTCACCCGCCAGCGCTGGCCCGACCCCGCGGTGCTGCGCCTCCACATGCTGCGCGGATCGGTCGTGGCGCTGATGGCCGGGCTGTTCTTCTGGGCGCTGATGCGGATGCCGCTCGCCGAAGCGATAGCCCTGTCCTTCATCGCGCCGCTGATCGCACTCTATCTCGCCGCGCTTCTGCTGGGCGAAACGATCGGGCGGCAGGCAATCGGTGCGTCTGTGCTGGGGCTGGTCGGCGTCGGCGTGATCCTGTCTGGGCGTTTGCAGGGCCACTATGATCGCGACGCCTTGCTGGGCGCACTGGCAGTGCTGCTGTCGGCGGTCCTCTTCGCCTGGAACCTCATCCTGCAACGCCAGCAGGCGCAGCGCGCCTCGCCGATCGAGGTCGCCTTCTTCCAGCATCTCGTCATGCTGGGCGTGTTTGCCATCGGCGCACCTTTCTACGCCCGGCTGCCCGCCCCGTCAGCCATCCCGCTGATCCTGCTGGCGGCAGTGCTGGCGTTCACCTCGCTTGCCGCGCTGGCCTGGGCCTATGCTCGGGCGGAAGCGCAGCGGCTGATCCCGGTCGAATATAGCGCCTTCCTCTGGGCGGCGGTGGTCGGCTGGCTGGCCTTTGGCGAGCGACTGACCCTGACGACGGTAGCCGGGGCCGCCCTCATCATCGTTGCCTGCCTGATAACCGCACGCGGCAAGCGGGCGGCCATCGCCCATGTCGAACCGGGAACCGCCTGAATGACCCTGACCATCCGCCCCGCCACGCCGGACGATCTCGACGCGATCGTCCGCTTCATCCACGCGCTGGCGGAATATGAAAAGCTGGCCCATGCGGTGAAAGCAGATCCAGCCACGCTGGCCCGCTACCTGTTCGGTCCGCGCCCTATGGCCGAAGTGCTGATCGCTGAAAGCGACGGCGCGGCCATAGGCTTTGCGCTCTTCTTCCACAATTTCTCGACCTTTGAAGGGCGGCCGGGGATCTATCTGGAGGATCTGTTCGTGCAGCCGGAGGCGCGCGGCATCGGCGCGGGCAGGGCGTTGCTCGCCCGGCTGGCGCAGATGGCGCTGAATCGCGACTGCGCCCGGCTGGAATGGTCGGTGCTGGACTGGAACGAACCCGCCATCGCCGTCTATCGTGCCATCGGCGCGCAGCCGATGGACGAATGGACGGTGCAGCGGCTGGACGGCCAAGCGCTCCGCGCACTCGCCGCCACCGCCCCGATCACCGCTTGAGCGCGTCCTCGACACTGACAAAGATCAGCATGGCGGCAAAGGCGCCCAGCGACAGGGCAACGACGGCAGGGAAATAATCGGCGATCATGGCGAATTCCTTTCGGGCCTCTTCCTGCCCCGCCGCAGACCCCGCCCGCCATACGGAATGTTACGGATCAGTCGGGACGAGCCGTGGGCGCGCACCCTTGACGCCGACTCCCCGCCCGGCGCATTGTGCGCAAACGGAACATTTGGGGGACACGGGGTTAACATGGCTGTCAGCCGCACAGTGAAGCGCACGCCCGAATGGCGCGAAATGCTCAAGCGCAGCCTGCTCCGCAGCGGCGCGCTGATCGGCGCGATCGCGCTGATGCTGGCGACCCTGTTCCTGGCGCTGGCGCTGCTCAGTTACACGCCCAGCGACCCGTCGATGAATACGGTCGCGGGCGATCATGTGGCCAATGTCATGCAGGCACCGGGCGCCTGGACCGCCGATTTCCTGCTCTGGCTGCTGGGCGTACCCATCGCGTTGATCCTGCCGCTGATGGCGGTCACCGCGCGCCGCCTGTGGGGTGACCAGGATATGAGCGCGTGGAAGGGCCAGTTTGGCCAATGCCTGTTCGGCATCATCCTGATCGGGATCGCGCTGGCCTTGTTCCAGACTAATCCGCTGGTCGGCCTGCCCGCAGGCTGGGGCGGGGTGATCGCGCTGGTCACTGCCAAGGGGATATTGAGCCTGACGGCGCAAGTGCCGGTGGCGCAGCCATGGATCACTGGCGCTATCGTGATCATCGCCATGATTGGTGGCCTGTTCGCCTGCTATCGCAGTCTGGCGCTGGAAAGGCCGATCATCGCCCTGCGTCGTCCGGCCTTGCCCAAACTCAGCCTGCCCAAGCCCAGCTTTGGCTTTGCGGGCAACAGCGCGGCGGATGATGAGGAGGAGGAAGAGGTCGGCGAACGGGTCATCGCCCCGCGCAAGACCGTGTCCAACGAACCCAAGCCGCCGATCACCATCCAGACGCCCAAGCCCGCGCCCGCCCAGCGGCCCATGGCCCCGGTCAGCCAGGATGATCTGTTCGGCCATAGCTCGCTGCCCTCGCCCGACCTGCTCAACCCGGTTCCCGCCAGCCAGGGCGGCAAGATCGACAAGGCAGCGCTGGAGCGCAACGCCCGGCTGCTCGAATCCGTCCTCGACGACTTCCATGTGAAGGGCAATATTGTCGAGGTCCGCCCCGGCCCGGTCGTCACCATGTATGAACTGGAACCAGCGCCGGGCATCAAGGCCAGCCGGGTGATCGCGCTGGCCGACGATATTGCGCGCAACATGTCGGCGCTGTCGGCCCGTGTCGCGACGATTCCGGGCCGCACCGTCATCGGCATCGAACTGCCCAACGCCCATCGCGAAGGCGTGTCCTTCCGCGAACTCATCACCAGCGAGCAATTTGGCGGCGAAGGGACGCTGCCGATCATATTGGGCAAGAATATCTCCGGCGAACCGATCATCGCCGACTTGGCCCCCATGCCCCATCTGCTGATCGCGGGCACCACCGGGTCGGGTAAGTCAGTCGGACTTAACGCCATGATCCTGTCCCTGCTCTACCGCATGACGCCGGACCAGCTGCGTCTGATCATGATCGATCCCAAGATGCTGGAACTGTCGACCTATGACGACATTCCGCATCTTCTCTCCCCGGTCGTCACCGAACCGCAAAAGGCGATCCGCGCGCTCAAATGGGCGGTGGAGCAGATGGAGGATCGCTATCGCATGATGGCGTCCATCTCCGTCCGTAACCTCGCCAATTACAACGAAAAGGTCCGCGCCGCCAAAGCGAAGGGCAAGCCCTTGGGCCGCCGCGTCCAGACCGGCTACGACCCCGAAAATGGCAAGCCCATCTATGAGGAAGAACAGCTCGATTTCCAGCCGCTGCCGCAGATCGTGGTCGTGGTGGACGAGCTGGCTGACCTCATGATGACGGCAGGCAAGGAAGTCGAATTCCTGATCCAGCGCCTCGCGCAAAAGGCGCGCGCCGCCGGTATCCACCTGATCCTCGCAACCCAGCGCCCCTCGGTCGACGTCATCACCGGCGTCATCAAGGCGAACCTGCCGACCCGGATCAGCTTCTTTGTGACCAGCAAGATCGACAGCCGCACCATCCTCGGCGAACAGGGGGCCGAACAGTTGCTGGGCAAGGGCGACATGCTCTACATGCATGGCGGCAAGGGGCTGATGCGCGTTCATGGGCCGTTCGTCTCGGACGATGAAGTCCGCGTCGTCGCCGACCATTGGCGCGCGCAGGGCCAGCCCGACTATATCCAGGCCGTCACCGAAGAACCCGAAGAAGGCAGCTTCGCCCTAGACGGCGTTGACCTTGGCGACGACAGCCCCGACGCGCAGCTGTTCCGCAAGGCGTGCCAGCTGGTGTTCGAGAATCAGAAAGCCTCGACCAGCTGGCTGCAACGCCAGCTCCGCGTCGGCTATAACAGCGCTGCGCGCCTGATCGAGAAAATGGAGGAAGAAGGGCTGGTCGGCCCCCCCAACCATGTCGGCCGCCGCGAAGTGTTGCGCGATGAGAATGGGAATCCGCTATAACGGTTCGACTCAGGAAAGAATCGCTTCGGCGCATTTTGCGCGCCCCGCAGCGCCGATCATCGCGAAACAATGATAGCCTCTTCTCTAAAGGGGACAAGGAATGAGCCATAGCCAAGCTGCCGAGGTCGATGCGAATTACGACTATTTCCTTCGCCATCTTGGCGAATTTCTGACTGACCATGCAGGCCGTTATGCGGTGCTGAAAGGTCGGAAAGTCGTCGATTTCTTCGACCAGCCCGGAGAGGCGTATCAATTTGCGCGTGAGAGCATCCCAGATGGTGTTTTCTCGATTCAGGAAGTGACCGACGAACCCATCGATCTGGGTTTCTTCTCGCATGTCGGAAATTAACTGGTCGCACGACGGACGAAGGATAACATTGCCGGTTCGCATGATGCGGGCCGACAATCCGTTCGACCTCACATTTCTTGAGGCTGTCGCACTTGTTGATACCGGTGCAACAGTCAGCGGGATCGACTATAGCATTGCGGAAAAGCTAGAATTGGAGCCGCTTGGTAAGCGACCACTCCAGTCGGCACACGGATTGGCGCATACAGAACGATTCATGTTTCGTATCGGGCTGATGTCGGACGGCTCTGACGAGACGAGCTTGCCGTTCATCTTTGATGCCAGCTACGGAATCGGTCTGACGGGCAGCCAGCATTTTACTGCACTGATCGGCATGGACATACTGCGCCAATGTGATTTCTCGATCGATCGGTATGGAAGATGTCGGCTCGTCTTTGGCTGAACGGCAGGGAACGGGCGGGTTCACAGGTCGTTCAATCGCTTCATCCTACACCGCATCCGTAACAACCGGAGAGTATTCATGAAGCGCATCAGTCTCGCGCTGGCCGCCGCGCCTGTCGTCCTTGCCGTCCCGCTCGCCGCGCCCTTGCTGGCGCAGCAGGGCCAGTCTGAACTCAGCCGTGTCAATGCCTATATCCGCGCAGTCAGCAGCATGACCGCCGATTTCAGCCAGACCGACCGCAATGGCCAGACGCTGACCGGCCAGCTGACGCTCAAGCAGCCAGGCAAGATCCGCTTTCAATATCAGAAGGGCGTGCCATTGCTGATTGTCGGCGATGGCAAGGCGCTGACCATGATTGATTATGAAGTGCGGCAGGTGCAGCGCTGGCCGATCGGCAATTCGCCGCTGGGCGCGCTGCTGGATCCCAGCAAGGATCTGTCCAAATTTGGCAAGGTCGTGCCGACCGGCGACCCGTCGATCCTGAGCGTGCAGGCGCGCGATCCCAAACGGCCCGAATATGGCACCATCACCATGATCTTTCGGCGCGATGCCGCCAGCCCGGCGGGCCTGCAACTCTATGGCTGGGTCGCGCTCGATTCGCAGAATAACCGCACCGCCATCCGCCTGTCCAACCAGCGCTATGGCGTGCCAATCGCCGATTCCGCCTTCCGCTGGACCGATCCCCGGCCAAAGGGCCGCTCGGCGGGCGGCTGAAACGACCGCCCCGCACGATGGACGGAAAAACTTGCCGTTCCGTTCATCTGCCGCTCATATCCGGGGCGCTATTTAGAACTCCACGGCGAGAGGCCAACCGGGATTTCCCCCCTGTTACCCGGCACAGTCCTCCCGTCGCAAAGCGCTTCAAGGGCGCGATCGAGACCCCCGTTCCATGCCCCCGGAGCGGGGGTCTTACTTTGTCCGCAGTGCGCGCAGCCGTCTTGCATGGTGCGGATTAGCCTCCTAGTGCGACACCATGGCCGACACTCTTTCCATCGCATCCTGGAACATCAACAGCGTCCGCGCGCGCATCGACATTGTCGAACAATTCCTGACGCAGGAAGCGCCGGACATATTGTGCCTTCAGGAAACCAAGGTGGTGAACGAGACCTTCCCCGCCGATATGTTCCGCCGTCTGGGCTATGTTCATCAGGTGCTGAACGGCCAGAAAATGCACCATGGCGTCGCGATCATGAGCCGGGTGCCGATATATGAGGATGACCGGCTCGACTGGCAGGCCAATGGCGAGGCACGCCATGTCGGCGTCCGTCTCGACAATGGGGTGCGGATCGAAAATGTCTATGTTCCCGCCGGAGGCGACATTGCCGATCGGGAGCAGAATCCCAAATTTGGCCAGAAGCTCGATTTTATCGAACGTATGATTCAATGGTCGTCGGCGCTGGATAACAAGCCGACCATCCTGACCGGCGATTTCAACATCGCGCCGCTGGAATGCGATGTGTGGAGTCACAAGCAATTGCTCAACGTCGTCAGCCATACGCCTATCGAGTGTGAAATCCTCGCCCGCTTGCAGGCATCGAACGACTGGGTTGACATTGGCCGTCATTTCCACCCTGCACCAGCGCGGCTCTATACCTGGTGGAGCTATCGGGCCAAGGATTGGGCCGAATCGGATCGCGGTCGCCGGCTTGACCATATGTGGATGACCCGCGACGTCGCCGAAAAGGCGGTTGCCCACCGCGTCGTCGAACCCGCCCGCAACTGGGGCAAGCCGTCCGACCATATCCCCATCATTACCGAATTCGCCTTCTGATGAACAGGCGGGCGATCGGGCGCGACGCGGCGCGGGCGATCGACGCGCTGCGCCGCGGCTGGGCGGTGCGGGTGTCGGCCGCCGATGGCGCGCTGCGATTGATGGCGGTGGAGGGCGCGGACGCGGTCACGTTGGCCGACTTTGATCCTGCGGGCAAAGCCGACATATTAATCTCCGCCGCGCGCGGCCAGACGCTCAAACTCGCCAACCAGATCGCGGCGGCCGATCCCGACATGCCGGTACTGATCGCCCGCGCGCCGTGGATCGACGCCGATGTGGCGACCGCCATCTCCGACCCGGTGCTGGACCTTGCCTCCCCGCTTAAGGGACCATTTCAGGCCCGCACCCTCACTGCGCCACTGGCGGCGAAGGCCGCGCTGCGCCTCGCCCGCCTGGCCGGCATCCTCCCCGCCTATTTCGCGCTGGATGGCGAAGGCGACCGGGACGTGGATGTCAGCGCCGACGCGATCGACGCCTATGATGATGCCGTCCACCTTGCCATCGCTACCCGCGCCAGCCTGCCGGTGTCGGCCAGCGAAAGCGCGGAAATCATTGCCTTCCGCAGCCCCGATGAACCGCGCGAACATGTCGCACTCATTGTCGGGAAACGCGACTCCTCACCCCCCGTCGTCCGCCTGCACAGCGAATGCTTGACCGGCGATGTGCTGGGCAGCCTGAAATGCGACTGCGGCCCGCAACTGCACGAAGCGCTCCACCAGATTGCTGACGCGCCCTGGGGCGTGCTGCTCTATCTGCGTCAGGAAGGGCGCGGCATTGGCCTCGTCAACAAATTGCGCGCCTATGCGATGCAGGATCAGGGCTTCGACACCGTGGACGCCAATGTCCGGCTGGGCTTTGCCATCGACGCGCGCGATTTTTCGGTCGCAGCGCGGATGCTGGACCTGATCGGGGTGCGCAGCGTGCGGCTGCTGACCAATAATCCGCAAAAGGTGGCGGGGCTGGAGGCGGCGGGGATCAGCGTGGCCGAACGGCTGCCGATCATCCTGCCGACCAACCCGCATAACGAACGCTATCTCGCCACCAAGCGCGACCGGACCGGCCACCAGCTATGAGCCTGATCCGCGTCGATAGCGGCGCGGGTCGCCTGACCTTTGGCGCGATCTCCATGGCTTGCACCATTGGTCGGAGCGGTGTTTGCGCGGCGAGCGACAAGCGCGAGGGCGACGGCTGCACACCGCTGGGCGTCTGGCCGCTGCGGGGCGTGCTGCTGCGACTGGGCACGGTCGATCCGGCGGGGCTGCGTTTACCCTGGCGCTGGGTGCGGGCGGGCGATGGCTGGTCGGATGACCCGGCCGATCCCGCCTATAATCGCCCGGTCCACTTGCCGCGCGGTTTCTCTGCCGAAAGCCTGATCCGCGCCGACGACGCCTATGATGTGATCGTCACCCTGGGCCATAACGACCGGCCGCCGGTGCAGGGGCAGGGCAGTGCGATCTTCTTCCACCTGTCCGAAGGCCGACCGACTGCAGGCTGTGTCGCGGTAGAGCGGGCCGATATGCTGCGGTTGCTACCGCTGCTGCAACCGGACGATGCGATGGAGATTGTTTGAGATCGGGCTGGTCACCTTAACCGTCGGACAGCTCATTTGAGAAGCGGAGGCGGTAACCGATCCCCAGCTCATTGCCGATAATCTGCGGGCGCTGCGGATCATCCTCAAGCTTTTGCCGCAAGGTGCGGACAAGGACGCGCAGATATTCGACATGATGCTCATGTTCCTTGGGCCAGACCTCCTTCATGATCTGGCCATGGGTGATCACGCGACCGGGAAATTGGGCGAGCTGGGCCAGCACCGCATATTCCTTGGGCGTCAGATGCACCTCCTGCCCGGCCTTCCTCACTACCCGGCCCAGCAGATCAATCTCGACATTGCCCGCCCGCACCGACGGGACGCCGCCGCCCTTGGTCATGCGGTTGCGCAGCGCCACGCGAACCCGCGCCAGCAATTCGTCCGTATCAAAGGGCTTGGTCAGATAATCGTCCGCGCCCAGATCGAGCGCTGCGACCTTCTCTTCGGTGGCGTCCCGCGCTGACACGATGATCAGGGTCGTATCGCTCTTCTGCTTGAACAGCGGCACCAGTTCCAGTCCGTCGCGGTCGGGCAGGCCCAGGTCAAGCAGGCTGATATCCGGTCGCTCGGTCCGCAATTTTTCCAGCGCGTCGCGCGCATTTTCGGCCTCTACGGTCGCATAATTGGCGCGGCTCAGCGCCGCGTTGATCAGCCTGCGGATCTGCGGCTCGTCATCGATGATAAGAACCTTGTGGCGGATGGTCATGTCAGTGGCTCGCCGGGAAAATCGCTGATGATGAGATGTTCGGGTATGCGCAATGTAAAGCAGGCACCGCGTGGTTCGCTGTTGGTAGACGCATCGACGCCCAAGCCCATCGCTTCTGCAAAACCCTTGACGATGGCCAGGCCAAGCCCGGTGCCATGCTTGACCCGGTCCGAACCTTCGAGACGCGTGAACGTATCGAACACCTTCTTTTCTGCGCCGACCGGGATGCCCGGTCCCTCGTCGATGACGGATAGCAGGATGGCATCGGCGACCCGCTTGCCGCTGATCGTGACCGGGGTGTCCGGCTCACCATAGCGGCCCGCATTGTCGAGCAGGTTGATCAGGCAGTGGTGCAGCAGGACCGGATCGACGCGCACCAGCGAAATGTCCGAAGGAATGTCGACCCTGACCTCGTGGCCGACAAGCGACTGGCGGGTGTCCCTGATGGCACTGGCCACCGCGTCGAACAGGTCGGTCGGCTCGATCTTCATCGGCAGGGCGCCGGCTTCTACCCTCGCCATGTCCAGCAGGTTGGCGACGAACCGGTTGAGGCGCTGCGCTTCACCCTCGATCGTGTCGAGCAACGCCGATGGTTGCTTTCTCCGCAATTCCTGCGCCGCGGACATGATCGTCGTGAGCGGTGTGCGCAGGTCATGGCTGACGGAGGACAGCAGCGCGGATCGCAGACGGTCGCGTTCGTGAATCTGCCGCGCGCCCTGCATCTCTTCCTCCAGCGCCATGCGGTCAAGCGCAATGGCCGCCTGATCGAGAAGGCTCATGAGCAGGGGCGTCTGATCCGATCGCAGCGGTTCGCCTGCGTCGTCGCGCGCCATCCCCAGCACGCCCAGGACACCGCGCTGGGTGCGCAGCGGATGGAACAGCCAGTCGGACGCCGTCAGCGTCGATGATCCGCGGCCCGCAGGCTGGGCATTGTTCATCGCCCATTGCGCCGCTGCCCGCTCGATTTCCTGAAGCCTGTCGTCTGGCGGGTAGGCGGCGCGCAACGCGGGACCGGCGTCGGACGGCAGCAGCATGACCGTGCGAACGTCAAGCAGCCGCGCAATCTCCGCGCAGATCGCCTGGATCAGATCATCCTGGCTGGCGGCGGAGGTCAGCTGTCGGGAGAAACCGGCAAGCGCCGCATTCTGGCGGGCACTGGATTGTGCAAGATCGGCTTGCCCGCGGACCCGCGCGGCAAACTGACTGGTGACGATCGCAACGCCCAGCAGCACGAGGATGGAGATGACATTTTCCGGGTTGTTGACGGTCAACGTGCCGGTCGGCGGCAGGAAGAAGAAATTATAGGCAAGGCTCGATACCAGCCCAGCGAACAGCCCGGCGCGCAGGCCGTAGGTTGCTGCGGCGAACATGACCGGGACCAGATACAGCAAGGCGATATTGCCAAGGTCGATGACTTCCAGCAGCAGGCGGCCAACCACCGTCATCGCGGCGATCATCAGCGCCGACCAGAGATAGTCGGTCGGCTTGCCCCATGCCATGCGGGTCGAATGCCGGCTGCGCGGCGGCGCAAGATCGTCGTCGGATGGAAGGACATGGACCGCGACCGACCCGATATCGCGGACAAGCCGATCCACCACGGAGCCGTGGCGCAGCTCAAACCACCAGGATCGGCTCGACTTGCCGATGACAATCTGAGTCGCGTGCGCATCGGCGGCGAAGCTTCGCAGACCTTCGACAACATTTTCCGCCGGAATGCTGGCCGTCGCCGCGCCCAGTCGCGATGCCAGCGCCAGCGTATCGGCCAGCGCCTTGCGCTCTTCGTCGGAAAAGGCCTGCGCGCGCCGGGTTTCGATATGCACCGCAGTCCAGGGCGCCTTGAGTGCATCGGCGAGGCGTTTGGCCGCGCGGACCAGACCCGGCGCGCTCGGTTGCTCGCTGACGGCGACCACGACGCGCTCGCCCACCGCGAAGCTGCCCGCCAGCGCGTGGGCGCGGACATAATCGAGCATCTGCGTATCGATCGCCTGCGCGGCCCGGCGCAGCGCCAGTTCGCGCAGGGCAGTGAGGTTGGACTTGGAGAAAAAATGGGAGAGCGCTCGCGTCGCCTCTGCCGGGATATAGACCTTGCCCTCCTTGAGCCGTTCGATCAGCTCGTCGGGCAATATGTCGACGACCTCGATCTCCGCGGTTTCCAGAATCGAATCGGGCACGGTTTCGCGCACGCGCACATGGGTGAAGGATGCGACGACGTCGTTCAGGCTCTCTATGTGCTGGATATTGATCGTCGAATAGACGTCGATACCGGCGTCGAGCAGTTCCTCGACGTCCTGATAGCGTTTGGGGTGACGGCTGCCCGGTGCATTGCTGTGCGCCAGTTCATCGACCAGGGCGAGCTTTGGCTGCCGCTCAAGGATGGCATCCAGATCCATTTCGCCAAGGCTGATCCCCCCATGGTCGATCTGCCGCCTTGGTATTACTTCATGACCAACGATCAGCGCTTCGGTTTCGCGTCGGCCATGCGTCTCGACAACGCCAACGACGACATCGACGCCCGACTTGAGCCGCCGCATTCCGTCGCTGAGCATCTCGTAAGTCTTGCCGACGCCAGGCGCCGCGCCGAGGAACAGCTTGAGACGGCCGCGTCCTTCCTGCGCGGCTACCCGCAGGAAGGACTCTGGCGAAGGGCGTTTGTCGGTGTCGTTCACTGTGCTGTTGTAGCGCTGATCCGGTCCAGCCGTCGATTAAGATCGAGAATGTTGACGCTGGGGTCGCCCAGGAAGCCCAGGAACGGCGTCCTGATCGTGTCCTGCACCAGGGCGCGAACGCGCGCCGCGGGCAGGCCGCGAACGGCGGCGACACGCGCAACTTGATAAAAAGCCGCCTCAGGCGAGATATCAGGATCAAGGCCTGAGGCGGAGGCTGTCACCAGGTCGGACGGAACAGGGAGACCGGGGGACATTTGCTGAAATTTGGCGACATCGGCTTTCGTGCGATCGACCAGCGCCTGGCTTGTCGGACCGAAATTGGAACCTGATGAGGCAAGTCCATCATAGCCCTTGCCAGCCGCGGACGGGCGCGAGGAGAAATAGCGCGGGTCGGCAAAGCCCTGGCCGATGAGCGACGAGCCGACGGGCTTGCCCTGCTCCTCGACCAGGCTGCCATTGGCCTGATGCGGGAAGAGGGTCTGGCCGATGCCCGTCATTGTCAGCGGATAGACGATGCCGAGCAGAAGCGCGAAGAGGATGGTCAGCGTGAACGCTGGCCGGAGAGAGGTGAGGAAGTCCTTGCCCATGATGCTTTCCTTCAGGCCCGATGATGTCAGGCGAGGCCAAGGCCGCTGACGGCCAGGTCGATGAGTTTGATGCCGACGAACGGCGACAGGAGGCCACCAAGCCCGTAGATGGCGAGATTGCGCGCCAGCAGCGGTCCCGCGCCGATGGGGCGGTAGGTCACACCCTTCAACGCCAGCGGCACGAGCAGCGGAATGATCAGCGCATTGAAGATGATCGCCGACAGAATCGCGCTCTGCGGTGTCGCAAGCTTCATGACGTTGAGAATGCCCAGGCCCGGATAAAGCACCACGAACATGGCCGGAATGATCGCGAAATATTTGGCGACATCATTGGCGACCGAGAAGGTGGTGAGCGCGCCGCGGGTCATCAGCAGCTGCTTGCCAAGCCCCACTATCTCGATGAGCTTGGTCGGATCACTGTCCAGATCGACCATATTGCCCGCTTCCCGCGCTGCCTGGGTGCCGGTATTCATCGCGACGCCGACATCCGCCTGGGCGAGCGCTGGCGCATCATTGGTGCCGTCGCCGCACATGGCGACCAGGCGTCCGCCCTCCTGTTCCTTGCGGATCAGCGCCAGCTTGTCCTCCGGCGTCGCCTGGGCAAGAAAATCATCGACGCCAGCTTCGGCGGCGATCGACGCGGCGGTCAGGGGATTGTCGCCGGTGATCATGACCGTGCGGATGCCCATGACGCGCAGTTCGCCGAACCGTTCGCGGATGCCCGCCTTGACGATGTCCTTCAGGAATATCGCGCCCAGCAGCTTGCCGTCCTTGGCAACCGCCAGCGGTGTGCCGCCCGCGCGTGCAATCTCGTCGGTGATGCGGCGCAGTTCCTGCGTGGCCGGTTTCTTGTCCAGGCCGGGATTGGCGCGAAGGATGGAATCGACCGCCCCCTTCTGGATCACGCTGCCGCCGACCTTCACACCGGATATCCGCGTCTGTGCCGTAAACGGGATCACCTCCGCGCCGTCGGGCAAAGCCTGCGCCGATTGGCCGCATTTGTCACGGGCGAGCAGGGCGATGGAGCGGCCTTCCGGCGTCTCGTCGGCCAGGCTGGCGAGCAGGGCGACCTCAGCGAGCGCAGCCTGGCTTGCCCCGCCGACCGGGCGGAACTCGGTCGCCTGCCGATCGCCGACCGTGATGGTGCCGGTCTTGTCGAGCAGCAGCACGTCAATGTCGCCAGCAGCCTCGACGGCACGGCCGGATTTGGCAAGCACGTTGAAGCGCACGAGCCGGTCCATGCCGGCGATGCCGATCGCGGACAGGAGCGCCGCGATCGTTGTCGGAATGAGGGTGATCAGCAATGCGGCCAGGATCGCGACGGGAATCGACCCGCCAGCATAGCTTGCAAAGCCGGGAATGGTGCCCACCGCGATCAGGAAGATGATGGTCAGGCCCACCAGCAGGATGGTGAGAGCAATCTCATTGGGGGTTTTCTGCCGCTCGGCCCCTTCGACCAGGGCGATCATCCGATCAAGGAAACCCTGGCCGGGGTTCACGGTGACGCGGACGCGAATCTCGTCCGAAATGACGCGCGTGCCTGCCGTGACCGCCGACCGGTCGCCACCAGCTTCGCGGATGACAGGCGCGCTTTCGCCGGTAATGGCCGCTTCGTTGACGGACGCGACGCCTGACACGACCTCGCCATCGGCAGGGATCAGGTCGCCTGTCTCCACCAGGACGATGTCGCCCATACGGAGCGCGCTCGCCGGCACATTTTCGCTCTCGCGGCCGTCGCCTTTCAGGCGCTTGGCGGTCAGGTCGGCTTTGGTCGCGCGCAGTGACACGGCCTGCGCCTTGCCACGCCCCTCTGCGATGGCTTCGGCAAAGGTGCCGAACAACACTGTCAGCCACAGCCAGATGACCAGTTGCAGTTTGAAGCCGACCGTCAGTCCGTCCTGCCCGACAGCCAAAAGGACGGTCAGAAGAACAGCCACCGCCGCGGTCGTGAACATCACCGGATTGCGGATCAGTTTTTTAGGGTTGAGCTTGCGGAATGCATCGCCGATCGCCGGAACGATCAGGTCTGCGGTGAAGAGCGATTTGGACGCTGTGCGTGCCATCTTTATGCTCCGATCAGAAAAGCTGGCCGCGGATCATCGCAAGATGATCGGCAATGGGACCAAGCGCGAGGCTGGGTAGGAAAGTGAGGCCGCCCACAATCAGCACGATGCCGATCAGGAGGCCGGTCCAGAGCGGTCCGGTGGTCGGGAAGCTGCCCGCTGTCGCCGGTGTATATTTTTTCGCGGCAAGGCTGCCTGCGATCGCCAGCATCGGAATGATCACGAAGAAACGCCCGAGCCACATCGCGATGCCCAGCAGCCCATTATAGAAGGGCGTGTTGGCGGTAAGACCCGCAAAAGCCGACCCGTTATTCCCGACTGCGCTGGTAAAGGCGTAGAGTATCTCCGAAAAGCCGTGTGGCCCTTTGTTGAGTGGTCCGGCGAGTCCGGCATCCATGACCGAGGCGATAGCGGTGAAGCCAAGAATGATGAGCGGCAGAACGGCAATGGCCAGCACCGCCAGCTTCACTTCGCGGCTCTCAATCTTCTTGCCGACATATTCCGGCGTCCGGCCAACCATCAGGCCAGCGACGAACACGGCCAGGATGGCGAACAGCAGGAAGCCGTAGATACCGGCACCGACGCCACCGACGACGACTTCGCCCAGCTGGATGTTGAACAGCGGAATCATGCCGCCCAGCGCTGTGAAACTGTCATGCATCGCATTGACCGCACCGCAGCTCGCCGCCGTGGTGACGACGGAGAAGAGTGCCGAAGCGGCGATGCCGAAGCGGACCTCCTTGCCCTCCATATTGCCGCCGGAAACACCCAGGCCGTGCAGGATCGGATTACCGGCCGCCTCCTGCGTATAGACCACCGTCACGCCGATCAGGAAGATGGTGAGCATCGCGGCGAGGATTGCCCAACCCTGGCGCGTGTTGCCGACCGCCTTGCCGAAGGTCCAGGTCAGGCCGAAGCCGATCAGGAAGATCGACACCATCTGCACGAAATTGGTGAGCGCGGTCGGGTTCTCGAACGGGTGGGCCGAATTTGCGTTGAAGAAGCCGCCACCATTGGTGCCGAGCATCTTGATCGCTTCCTGGCTGGCGACCGGGCCAAGCGCAAGTGTCTGCTTCACGCCTTCCAGGGTCGTCACATCGACCGAACCGGCCAATGTCTGCGGCACGCCGCTGGCAATCAGGAACAGCGCATAAACGATGCAGATCGGCAGCAACAGATAGAGCGTCACCCGCGTCACATCGGCCCAGAAATTGCCAATACCCGCCGCGCTGCGCCGCGCGAATCCGCGAAAAAAGGCAAAGGCGAGCGCGATGCCGGTCGCGGCCGACAGGAAATTATGGATGGTCAGGCCAAGCATCTGGCTGAGGTTCGACATGGTCGATTCGCCGCCATAGCTTTGCCAGTTGGTGTTGGTGGTGAAGCTGACCGCGGTGTTGAACGAGAGATGTTCGCTCAGCCCGGCATATCCCAGCGGATTGAGCGGAAGCCCTGCCTGCAACCGCAATATGGCGTAGGTCAGCAGCAGCAGCGCGGCATTGAAGATCAGCATATGGACGGCGTAGCGCCGCCAGCTCTGATCCTCGTTCGGATCGATGGCCGACAATTTGTAAAACCCACGCTCGACCGGGCCGAGTATGGCATGAAGCGGTGTGGGGCGTCCCTCATACAGAGCGAACAGCCAAAGGCCGACCGGCTTGGTCAGCGCCAGCAAAATGCCCACAAAGGCCGCGATCAGCAGCCATCCCTGGAAAGTCATGAGAGCTTCCTTTGTCTAGAAGCGTTCGGGCCGCACAAGTACGGCGACCAGATAAAGAAGGAGGCCAAGGGCGGTGATCGCCGCGAGCCAGAGATCAAGGGTCATTGTCGGGCCACCCTCACGCGTTGTCGCACAGGGCGACATAGCCAAGGCTAGCGCCGAGCAGAGCGAGGATGAGGCCGATCCAGAGGATGTCCTGCATGGGTTGTCTCCCACAGTGCTCGCGCGAAGGAAGCCGCATGAGTCATCTGCAGTCGCCTAGATATTGCAGGGCGTCGTTGGAATTCGAGACGGAGGATATCCCAAGCGCATAGTATTTGCATATGGAAGGACACGGCTCACTGGTGTTCTGCTCGGGGAAAAGATCGCCACAAGCATGGATGGCGGGTGAGCGTGGCGCGATAATGTTGTCGTCGAGCGCCTGTGGCGCTCCGACAAGTTTGAAATCCACGCATTTGTAGAGCGGAGACCCGGCCCCGACCGACGGACGAACGCCTTGTTCCTGACCCCCGAGGGCGAAGAGGCATTCCGTGCAGCGCTTCAGGTCGAGATCGAGCTGCACGACAAGATTTTCGGGTGGATGGGTAAAGAGGCGGAAGCTTCGTTTTTTGCGATCGTCGATGAAATCACCGCCAAGTCCAACACCCCAGACAAGAAGAGCGCGCCAAAGCGCCTGTCATCACGCAACGGGAGAGGGAGAAATGACAAGCAAGACTGTGACGCTCGTGGCTCTACTGACGACGACGGCCTGGCAGTTTCAGGCAATCGCGCAAAGCAGCGCCTCTGACTCCACCGGAATGGGGCTGGAGGCGACTGCGCCGGTCGGGGTGAGTGACGAAGAAATCATTGTCACTGCCCGGCGCACCGCGGAAAATCTGCAGGATATCCCGGTTGCGGTGACCGCCTTCGGGGAAGCCGCCCTGCAGAAGCGGTCGATCGATACGCTCGACCAGGTTGCAAAATACACGCCGAATATCCGGTTCGACGGTGCTGCGGCGTTGTCGGGTGGCAATTATAACGCGACTGTATTCATTCGCGGCGTGGGCCAGAACGACTTTGCGATCTTTTCCGATCCGGGCGTGGGCATCTATGTCGATGATGTCTATTATGCGCGATCGATAGGCGACATCCTCGATGCTGTTGATCTGTCGAGTGTGCAGGTTCTGCGCGGGCCGCAGGGAACTTTGTTCGGCAAAAACACTATTGGCGGCGGGATGCTGATTAGCACTGCCAATCCCGATCTTGACGATGTCAGTGGCCGGATCGAAGGGACCACTGGACGTTTCAATCGCATCGACGTAAAGGGCGCGATCAACGTGCCGCTGATCCAGGACAAGCTCGCCATCCGATTGTCGGCGGCAACCATTAACCGGGACGGCTATGTCACGAGGTTGATCGACGGCACTGACCAGGGAGATCGCAATGCGGACATGATCCGCGCAAAACTGCGTTTCCAGCCAAACGACGCGGTCACTATAGACATTGGTGGCGACTATACCCGTGCGCGCGCGCGCGCATTCTGCCCCCAATAAGCTGGTCGCCGTTGGGAATGCGCCAGAGGTCACCGGTATCCCGTTTCTGGTAAACTATAACCGCTTTGTCGCGCCAAGCCGCGGGATTATCGCGCCCAATGGCCAGCCGACGATCAATCCCTCTCAGAGCCTGTCTTGAATCTCAAGCGTAACGAGCGATGCGCCTGATGCGAACGCTGGCTGCGGCAGCATAGAGAAGAGCAGTTGCGGATTTGATTGTTCGCTCGAAGTCCTTGGCCAAGCGGCGATTTTGGTTGAGCCATGCGAAAGTGCGTTCGACCACCCATCGTCTGGGATGAACGACGAACCCGGTCTGATCGGCGAATTTGCGGACAATTTCGATCGCGATGGAGGTGGCGTCACGGACGCGATCGCCATTGTAGGCGCTGTCGGGCAAAAGTCGCCAAGGGCAGCCTGCCCGTAGAAGGGAGAATATGGCTTCCATGATCTCCCGCATCGGCCAGCGGCGTCGGCGACCGCAATGGCAAGGCACAGGCAGATATGGCTCAATCAAACGCCATTCCGTGTCAGTAAGATCACTTTCATACCGTAGCTGCGCACGGCTATGATGCGCACGGCGGTCGGGTTCCACATGATGATTTCCAAGGTTGGTGTCGCAACCCCTCGGAATCATATCGAAACTCGATCGTCCACCATTACGTATGCGTCCTGACACAGCGTCTAAGGTCGAGATGGGTCAATCCCGTCCAGATATTCTGCACCACCTTAATTTGCCCCGGATAGCCTCGATAAAACAGGCAAGGGCAAGGAAGAAGGTTTGTTCGCACATAGACTATGCCTACATATGCGGAAGTGTTCGCGATGATGTTGAACTGCAAACTCCTACCATTACTACATAATGTCTCAGACTTGACACAATTAAATGAGACCTATCTTTTTCTCTATCCAATGATTTATGAATAAATATCCCTTGTAATTTGAGAATTTTGCATATTTTGATCTTTTAGCCAGAAGAGATTTTCCAAAAACATGACCATCAATCGACGGCATACCATCGGTGCTGAAAATTATTATGTCACCTGGGCTTACAACTGTAAACTCTGTTGATGCCAATTCAGTCCTTGTTACAGCACGATCCTTGATAATCGTCGTTGATTTAGCTTCGAGAATTACTCCGTCCTTCATATCATACAATTGAAGATATGCTGACCATGGCATGGTCAAATCTCCAAAGGCTGTACAGTTTTCAAAATCCGCATCTACAAAATCTAGATCCAAGGCTTCGGCAACACCAGGTCTGATTGGTAGTTTTATACCTCCCTGCGGCTCATAAGCTGACAACCAGTATGACATGTCCATATTTATAGAAAGCTTATCCGCGACTTCATTGACAAGATATCTGTACATGAACGCAGTAGGGTGATCTGGTGTAAGGAATAATCTTTTATTTCTAAAATTATTTTCTATAAAATTCGAAATTCGTATATCAACTTCATGCTTTATTTCAAAATCTTGAATTAGTTTATCAGAATGGCGTAAGTTTTCTATAAAATATTTATTTTTAAAGTTATTTTTCTTCTTATCATAGAGAACAGGATACATCCATGAAACACCACCTAGAAATTCTCCCTTTTTTGCTTCAGGAAAATATCCATTCCACTGCATCCAAGGATAAGAGATATACTTGATACCATGTTTTTCGCAAAATTCTTTGAGCAACTCTGTTCTGTAATCGGCGTGCTGGATAGGAGAAAAAACAATTGCATCATATTTTCGCGCCTTTGCCCAAGGGAAAGGCTTATTTTTTCTTATAAGATCAAAGTTAATTAGGCAATCAAAATTATGATCTCCCAAAGAAAAGGATTCAAACGTGTTTTTTAACACATATGCGTGGCATCCGCCATAGAATAGAATGTTCAATATTTCCTCTTATGTAAATTGATTACTTGATTTTTATATAGTAATTTCTTAGAAATTTATCGTGAATATAAAGTATAAATTAATAATTAACAAATTTTAATAATAATATTACATAAATTATTTATAATATATTATAAATTGATCAAACTCTACCGACCTATTAAGCATAAGCTAGGGATTTTTTGGTATGCCCCGAGCGTGAATCGCGCACCATAGGAAGCTTTGCGGAGCGATTGAAAACGCCCCGTGAAAATATTGTATCAATATATCAGACGTTCATCGCGAGAAAATTTTCGCACGTCAAAATTTTCTTTGCTCTCTTCAGTCAGCCGGTTTGGAACCATAATCAGCTATTTTACTAAATAATTTTTATTCAATGATTTACGGGGCGGTGTTGTCAAGAATGAGATTCCGCAGCCGGAATGGCATTGAAAGAGCGCATCTATTTACGTCCTGGTGGAGCATCCGATCTACCCCGATACGCGCGAGTTACCTTTTGATATCTGTGAAGACGGTATTAGGGCGGATTTCGATTGTCATGAATCGACCAGGGTTCCCAAGGGCATGATATTCTGATTCAGGATCCATGCTTGTGGAAGAGGCCAGCATGGATGGGGCAGCCTTTGTCTATGGATTTGCGTGTCCGGCTTCTGGCTGCGATTGATGGCGGCATGAGCAGTCGTTCGGCGGCGGCGCGGTTTGGCGTTGCGCCATTGACGGCGATCCGGTGGCAGGCGCAGTGGCGGGCGACCGCATTGCAGCCTCAAGCCTCAAGCCTCAAGGGGGGGGGGCATGCGCTCTTGCATGATCGAGGACGAGGGCAGGATATTCTCGCCCTGTGGGAGGGCCGCAAAGACATCACACTGGAGGAACTGCGCGCTGGCCTGGCTGGGATTGGTCTGCCCGTTTCGGTTGCCGGTATTCACCGCTTTTTCGTGCGCCGTGGCATGACGCGCAAAAAAGACTGCTCATGCAATCGAGCAGGACCGGCCAGACGTCCTGAAACAACGTCGTGAGTGGTTCGATGGTCAGATCGATCTGGAGCCAGAACGCCTCCTATTCATCGATGAAACCTGGGCCGCCACCAACATGGCCCGCAGCCATGGCCGCTGCGCGAAGAGCGAGCGATTGCGCATGGGCTTTCCGCATGGCCACCGCAAAACCACCACGCTGGTGGCTGGATTGCGCATGAGCGGCATGATCGCGCCGATGGTGCTCGACCGCCCGATCAACGGTGGCTGGTTCGAAGCCTGTGTGAGCCAGATCCTTATCCCCGATTTGAAGCCCGGTGATGTCGTGATCATGGACAATTTATCGACCCACAAGCGCGCTTGTGGGCGCGAACTGATTGAAGCGGCGGGCGCACACTGCGGTGCCTGCCGCCTTACAGCCTGGACTTCAATTCGATCGAGAAAGCCTTTCCCAAACTCACAGCATTGCTGCGAAAGGCCGAAGAGCGAACCGTCAGCAGCCTCTGGGATCTGATCGGGAAACTCGTCGGCATCGTCCAGCCAATAGAATGTGCCAACTACTTCAGATCATGCGGATATAAGCCAGAATGATAGAAAAATGCTCTAGCCGTACAGTCGGATGGACTCACGCCGCAAAATTTGGCAAAACCGACTTTGTATTTTCCAGAAATACAGCAAGAGTGCCGATCCAGAAAATCTTTGTTGCACAAACAGGCGCGGTATAATGAGATGATGGGGAGGGGGGGTCTCTTTAGAGGCCGGGCGATGCCTATTGCGTTGTGGAAAAATATCTGCCGCAGTTACGCCATCGCCATAACCAAAAGTGCGGATTTGGGGATTTTTAATGCCGAGAGATGAGGGTACAAAAAAAAGCGTCATAGTCCTTGGTGGGACTGGCTTCATCGGAATTAAACTTCTTAACCAACTTGTCCTGGATCAAGGCGTTAACCTTCACTGGATAAAAAGAAAAAAATCCTGTTCGCCAGATATTCCCGGCCTTCCTGAACCCCACATAGTAGAAGATTTTGAGAATATTGATCTTTCATGGTTAAGCCAAGCTGATGTCATTATCGATCTTGTCTCACAAGGTCGTGCACGCGCGACTCAACATCGGGATATCAACAAACGGATCAGGCCGCATCTACGAATAATTGATGGCCTGCTCAACAATCGTAGCCACATACATTATATTTATCTGTCGTCGGGTGGTGCCATTTACGGCAATACTGCCCTTACGTCCCTGAACGAGCAGTCGCCCTGCAATCCGCAAACCGAATATGGTCTCGAGAAAATGATCGTCGAGACGTCTCTTCTGTCCGCCGCGCAGAACTGTCTCGACGTGTCGATCTTACGGATATCTAATGCCTATGGCCAAGGGCAAACCATAAAGCCCGGTTTCGGTGTCATTCCCACCATGATCAGCGCCCTTAAGAACGGATCGGCGTTCACGGTTTTGGGAAATGGTGAGATGCAAAGAGATTATGTCAATGTGATTGACGTCCAAAGAGCCATCACCGCAGCTGTCCGCGCCAAGGGTGCCGGGATCGTCAATATCGCCACAGGTCATGGCACATCGATCAACCAGTTGATCGCGATGGTTGAGACGTTAAGTGGACGCGAACTGAACAAGATAAGTGTTGAGGCTGATGTGAGCGATCCTGACTTCGCCCGATTGGACATCTCACGCGCAAAAAATGTTCTCCAATGGCAGCCTACAATCCGCCTTGAGGACGGCCTCAGCGAGATTTTGCAGGACGCGGGTCTAATGTCGCGAATCAACTATTCAGAGCTTCCACATACGATGAATCGCGACGCTTTCCCGCCTGCTGGAACCGGTGCTGCCTGAAGCAATCAGTCTACGGTCCAAGAAGGCGAACGCTTCGCCGCATCCTACAGCCTGTATTCACCTTCGCTATGCTGGTCTTGCTGATCTCTGATGAGGGAGTGGGACATGAGTCGATCGTATGGCGTGGTAGGCCTAGTCACGGCCGGCCTGCTGTTATGGTCCTTCCCTGCAGGCGTCGCTTGGGCCGCAAATGGCGTGTCCATGGATATGCGCTGGGCAAATCGGCTGACCTGGGGGGCCACCTCATCCATGTCATCGAGCGGTAGCATCGACCAGTGGCTGTCTGGTCAGCTTGGTAAGCCATCCCGCGCCCTGCCTCCGCAGGCGGCTGAACAAATTACCGCGATGCAGATCGAAAAGACGCCGATGCCACAATTGGCGCAGGACATGCTCGCCCGGTATCATGCGTTCACGGCAATGAAGGACGTCGCGCAAAGAGAGGCGGCCAGGGTCGCCTACGAAAAAAGCATGAACGGCCTAGCTGACGAGGCGCGGCAGCGTTTTGTCCTGCGGGCGCTCTATGCGCCTGACCAGTTGCGGGAACAAATGACGTGGTTCTGGTTCAACCATTTCAACATATTCGCCACCAAACGCGACATAAGGGCGATGGTCGGCGACTATGAGGACGTGCTGCGAACCCGCGCACTAGGCAATTTCCGTGATCTGCTGGAAGCGACGCTGCGGCATCCCGCCATGCTGCGCTACCTCGACAATGACCTGAATTCGGTCGGCCATATCAATGAAAATTACGCCCGCGAAATCATGGAATTGCATAGTATGGGCGTAGGCACCGGCTATACCCAGAAGGATGTGCAGGAACTGGCCCGCATCCTGACCGGCGTGGGCGTGCGCATCGGTCCCGAAAGGCCGACGATCAAGCCGCAATGGCAGCCACTTTATATCCGGTCGGGGCTGTTCGAATTCAATCCCGCCAAACACGACTTTGGCGACAAGCTGTTCCTGGGTCATGTGATCAAGGGCAGCGGCATGGGAGAAGTGGAGCAAGCGCTCGACCTGATCGCCGGGTCGCCCGCGACGGCGCGCCATATCTCCAGCCAACTGGCAATCTTCTTCATGGGCGACAATCCGCCGGCCGCCATTATAGCTAAGATGGCGCAGACATTCCAGCAGACCAAAGGCGACATGTCCCAGGTGATCCGCACCATGGTGGACGACCCCGCCTTTGCCGCGTCGCTGGGCAAGAGTTTCAAAAACCCCGTTCAATATGCCATTTCCGCGCTGCGCCTGTCCTATGGCGACCGCGTCGTCGTAAACGCCCAGACGGTGGTGCGCTGGATCGCCTATATGGGCGGCACCCTATATGGACGCCAGACGCCGGATGGCTATGGCATGACGTCCGACGCTTGGTCGTCACCGGGACAGATGGCGAGCCGGTTCGACATTGCCCGCCAGATCGGGGTCGGCGCGGGCGGAATATTCCGCCCTGCTGGTGACACAACTGATCAGCCTGTCTTTCCCGATATCCGCACTCGCTTCTACCATGACGGACTGGGGAGCCAATTCAGCGCCCAGACCCAGGCCGCATTGGCCAAGGCGATCAACGACCGTGAATGGAACATCCTGTTCCTGTCATCCCCCGAATTCATGTATCGATAGGAGATCGTCCGTGAGCAGAGCTAGTTTCAGCCGCCGGGACATGATTGCTGGCATGATGGCGATGGGGCCGATGATGACCTTCGGCCGCGCCTTCGCCGCTCCCAATGCAGGTAGTCGGCTGCTCGTCGTGTTTCTTCGCGGCGCCTATGACGCGCTCAATGTCGTCATTCCGACCGGCACCGATTTCTATTATGAAGCGCGACCCACTATCGGCCTAGCCAGGCCTGATCCCCATGATCCCGGCACGCCCGTGCCGCTGGACAGCGACTGGAGCCTGCATCCCGCGCTCAAGCAGAGCATCCTGCCGCTCTGGCAGAAAAAGCAGATCGCCTTCATCCCCTTTGCCGGCACCAACGATGTGAGCCGCAGCCATTTCGAAACCCAGGATACGATCGAAATGGGGCAGTCGGTCGGCCAGCGGCGCGACTATACGTCAGGCTTCATGGCGCGCTTGGCCAGCGTGACAGAACGACAGGGGGCGTCGATCGCCTTTACCGATCAGCTGCCGCTATGCTTTCGCGGCAGCGGCGCGCCCATTCCCAATTTGGCGCTCGCCAATGTCGGCAAGCCGGTCAATCCACGGCAGGCGCAACTGATAGAAAGCATGTATCAGAGCCATGCAGGGCTGGCCCAGTCGGTGAAGGAGGGTTTCCAAGTCCGAGATATGGCCTTTCAGACGCTCGACGATGAAATGAAGGCCTCTGGCCGAGGTGCGGTGACGAGCAAGGGGTTCCAACTGGCGGCACGGCGCATGGGTACGCTGATGCGGAACCATTACAATCTGGCTTTTGCCGATGTCGGCGGTTGGGATACCCATGTCAATCAGGGCGGGCTGACCGGCACGTTGGCCGACCGGATCGGCGATTTCGGGCAGGGTCTTGTCGCCTTTGCCGACGCGATCGGGCCAGAAGCCTGGCGCACGACGACGGTGGTTGTGGTGTCCGAATTCGGTCGCACCTTCCGTGAGAATGGTGCGAAGGGAACCGATCATGGCCATGGCAGCATATATTGGGTGCTGGGCGGTGGTGTCTCGGGCGGGCGCATCGCGGGCGAACAGGTTGCCCTGTCGCCCCAGACCCTCAATGAGGGACGCGATCTGCCGGTCCTGACCGACTATCGCGGTCTGATCGGCGGGCTCGCGATGCAGCAATTTGGCCTGAATGCGAGTCAGATTGGCAGACTATTCCCCGGTGCACCGCCGACAAATCTGCGCCTGATTTAGGATGGCATGGTGTCATTTACATTTGCGAATGGCATCAACAATCAGGCTAATTACTCAACCTTCTGTGCAAACTCTGCGATGATCCTCGCCAATCGCGAAGCATCGGCAATCTTGTAATCGATATGCTTGAGGTGAAGCTGTAGCTCGCCTATCTCCTCATCTTGATCGACTTCCTCGATAAGATCAGACGGGACATAGACTGGAAGAGCGGCAATCTCGGATTGCCGACTAACCCAAATATCAGGCTGAATTGCCATGATTTCACGATTGCAGTGAACGATGCCCTGAACGTCTGAGAACCATCCCAGTTTATGTTGCACTGTGCCGTGGTGACAGAAATAAAATCCGACATGGCGACCGACCGCAATGCTCTCGTGAATCTTCTGGCCCAGGAATTTGACTATATTCGCTGTCGGCAAAGCTTGTCTGACAGTGGCAATGATTTGATCTGCGACGATATTATCGTCCTGGACGATCGCATCATTCAATTCTTGTATATAAGGTGCATCAAGTTCTTGATCGAAGGGAAGTGAATGACCATCGATCACAACCATCCGATCATTACGACCCTGTAAATAGTCGATGATCACCGTTGCCAATATGTCGGTCTGCGGGTTCAGCGTTCTATTTCTCGTCCTTACGCTGACCCACAGGCTGCGCCCGGCATACGATATCAGATCTTCTTTCACCTTGACCGCATAAGAACTTAGATTGCCTTCTGCGAAATCAATAATTTTATCCACTAGGCCCGCATCAATGAAGGTGCCCGTTGCGCAGAAAGTCAGTGCCCCTAGGCGATTTACCTCCGGTACTTCCGCTTTGGTCAGTTTGAAAACGACATTGAATTGCGAACCAAGGACATCGTTCACCGGCCCCAATGGTTCATGAACAGTGACAAGCGATGTCTTACGATCAAGCCCTGCCTCGACAATTTCCTGAAGCGCGCTCAGTTCGTTCCAAGCATGGTGCGCGAAATTCGCATCACCCGTCACCAAACATATGCCGCAATCGGCAGGGCGCTCGCGAATGACCTGCTCACCCCGTGCAGACAGCGTCTGAAAATGCCGTTCCCCCAAGCCCCAGAAACTCTCCGTCAAATGGACTATTGTCTTGCTGTTAAAAAATATAATAGTCGAAAGTGGAAATCCCGCCGCAAGATCACTTGCAACGACACCTATGACATTTTCTTTTCCAAAAAAGAAAAATATAGTCTGAAAATCATCAAACGTATATGTCGCACCCAGACGTAGTATGGATCCATTCATTGGATCAGTTATACAAAAAGACGTCAGTTCAATAATGTCGTAGACATATTGCCTAACATTTTTTGACGACCACTGATTCGCTTTGCTGATTTCCTCTATAAGGCTCCGAATATATGGAGCGCCATAGGATTGCATTTCCTTCTCAATATCATCGATATTATCCGGATTAAAACGAAGAATATCGTATGAACCATAGTCAACATCGATATTGAAATATTTTTGCATTTAAATCTGTCTCGTTACAGAATATATAGAACGCGCTAGTGATAAAAATATATTTATCAAACTTTGAACTTAGGGAATTTCTTTTCCGATATCACTTGCTGCTGTCGGGCAATAAAAAATCAGCGCTGATCGAATGTTCGGTATAAACACTCTCCATATAATATTCTCTCATAAATTACAGGCCGTTTTGATCGAGAGAGCAAGCTGGAAAATCAGCTCTGGTGGCCGGTTGTCAAGCCCATCCTTTTTGCATAGCCTTTCAGCCGTTTGAGCCAAGGCATAGCCTTGCCTTCAGGATTGTCTCCATTTTTCACCACCTGCCCTAGATATTGGTTGGGCCGCGGTTCCCCGTCGCTGATGGCGACCAGATTGCGCATGGCGAGCTTGCCGATCGCCTCGTCCGAAAAGGCTGGCGTGTAATAGATGCAATCGTCAAAATAATAATGGGTGACCTGTGACCAGCGGGTCAGCATCGGATTATTCTGGCGACTGCCACCATGGAGGAGGTTTGCGCACCAGATCAGAGCCTGCCCCTTCCGGGCAAGGAAGGTTTCCGGCTGCGCGCCGTGAGCATCGCACAAGGCGCGCCAGCCGGGCCCATAGGGATCCTGCGCCGATTCCAGAATACTGCCAAAGCCTTGGCGCCCGATCAGCGCATTGGTCATGATTGGCCAATGATGCGATCCGGGATAATAAAAGAGCGGCCCTGCATCCGGGCCTACATCCTCCATCGCCAGCCATACGCCGCACATAAAACGTTCAGGCAGGCTGGAGAAGTGGACCGAGTCCGAATGAGCCTCTTGCTGCGTCCCGACCGGAAAATTCAGCGTCTGGAAGGGAAAGGCCGTGCGGCCATACAGCTTGCCCAGCAGGTCGATGACGGCCTGGTTGGCGGCGATGGCGCGTACATCCTCATCGAAAGTCCAGGCGTCCTGGATGCGGCGTTCGCCACACGTCTTGTCGGCACCGGGATCTGAGAAATCGACGCCATAGCGCGGTGCCAGATGATGCTGAATACGGGCGATGCGATCGTCCAGCCCGATATCGGGGAAGTCGAAAACGGCATAGCCCTTTTCATACAGGCTGGTGGCGATCCGCTCTTCTTCCGCATTCAGCCCCCAATCCGCCTTCAACGCGGCGAATATCGGGGATTCGATCAGAGGCAGGCCAGGAAAGATATTGGTCAAGCGCAGCGGTCTCTTATCCAGTGGGCAATTGGTAACGAGAAAGGATCATCGTCCGACCCGATGGGCCATCTGGTCCAAAAGAAGGCGCAGGGTTCGTCCTATTGATCCTCGTCCCCTGCTGACCTGCTTCAAAATAGCAGAAAAGTCATGCCGGATCGTACGCTGATCGTCCAGATCGCGATATAGAGCCCAGAAAGCATCCACGCCGATCGCGCGAGGCATGAGCCAGACGCCATGATAGCCGAAGCTGCGCGACACGTCCCCTGCCCGTTCCGCCGAAAACAGATCGGCCAGATCGCGCGGGGCAAAGCGCATATCCTGGCTTTCCAGCCAAGTCCGGTTGATCCGCCCGATCGCAACATCTTCGGGATGGTGCGGGCGAAAGGCAGGGTCACGACATGCTTCCATCAGGCGCCGGCTGCGCAGGGAAAAGCCGCCATTGCCGACATCATGTCCATCGGTGAACTGGGGCCAACTTGCGCCGATATAATCATAATCGAGAAAGTCCGAACGCCAGCATTTCGCATCCAGAACATGCCCGTCCCACTGGACAATCAGGCAGTGCGTCGTGTCGACATGATCGACCATCTGCGAAAGCAGAAAATCGGAATAGGCACGCGAGGAGGCAATGGGTGCGATTGGCACCACGGTAATCCCGGGATGAACGACATTGACCGGACTGTCGGTGAACAGTTTGCAGGCAGCGACGTCAATCTGCCCCAAACAGGTTTCCAGCGCCAGGATGGTGGCCGCGACATTGACCGAGCTGACCGCACACAACGTGACCTGCGGCAGATGAAGGCGGGGTGACGGGTCACGCATTATCAGAGCGCCACCGCAAATTGCTCACTGGCCCGACTAAGCTGTGGGTGATGGTAGGGATCGTATATCTCGTCTGTGTTCCACAATTGCTTGAGCGCTGCCAACTCTCCGGCAAAGCGCACAACCCCGACCGGATCGCAATCCAGGCCGCGCGATACCGATTCATGATGGATCAGCGTGGCACGCGGCTCATAGAGCGATTGCCAGCCTTGCTTGTTCAGGCGAAGGCAGAGGTCGACATCGTTGAACGCGACAGCGAAATTCCGCTCATTCAGACCGCCTACGGCCAGAAACTTGTCGCGCTCGACCACCAGGCAGGCGGCGGTCACTGCCATGGTGAATTGCGGCAAGTTGTGGCGATGGAAATACCCTTCGGCCTCAGGCCTAAGGAAACGGTGAGCATGGCCTGCGGCATTGCCAATGCCGATCACCACGCCTGCGTGCTGGATGCGCCCATCGGGATAAAGCAGGCGCGCGCCGACTGCGCCGACTTCCGGGCGGAGCGCCTGTGTTGCCAGAGTGGCGAGCCAATGTGGCTCCGTCACTTCGATATCATTGTTGAGCAGGCAGAGCAGTCGTCCCTGCGCTGCATGAGCTGCCCGATTGTTGATTGCCGAATAGTTGAATGCGCCGCCATGGCGCAGCACCTGATATCGCTTCGGATCAAGCGCAGCCAGATAGGCCAGCGTATCAGGATCGTCGCTGTCATTGTCCACCACAATGACTTCTACATCAGGATAGTCGGTCGACATGACGCCGTCGAGACATGTGCGCAGCAGGTCCACCCGATTGCGAGTCGGCACGATGATGGAGATTCGAGGCAGGGCGGTCGCCACGTCGAGCGGTTTTGCTGACAGCCTGGGCTTAGGACGGCAGCGGCGATGGTGTAGCATCACCTGCACATGCAGCGGTGGTTCCTTCCCGGCCAGGCGGCGGACCAGTCGCTCCGGCCAGTCTGGCTCGTCTGCCACTGCTTCGAGGTCAGATCGGGACGCCCGCAATATGCAGGCACCCGTTATATAATCACAATGTCGAAATAGTTCGCTGTTCCAATCCGGCTTGAAATATGGCCGTTGGCGGCGGCGACCGATCAGCAGATCATCATCGGCATAAATGACCCGCGCGACCGTTTCTTCCATCGCCGCTCGATAGGCGGCGGCAGCACCGGGTGCGATCCTGTCGCCGGGGCTGACAGGCAGCAACCATGGATGATCGCACCAGTTGATCCGGTCGATTGCAGCACCCAGTGTTGGTGTTTCAGGAGACCCGATCAGAAGCACAGGCAGGCGTTCAGCAGCCAGACTCTCCAGTGAGGCCGCCAAATCCTTGGACTCATAGCCGCCCTCAAGGTCGATCAGGACGATGATCGGGTGATCTGCATCGGGCAGGCTGAACGGCCTGCCATTTCGGTCTTGCCGCCTGATCCAAAGCCGATAAGCCCGCGACGACCGGCTGAGCAGTGGCGCGAATTGCCCGCGCGCGCGGACTCGCTTGCGCTTCAACCACCATTTCGTTGCAGTGAGGTAAGCCCGCGGCTCAGCACGGAAGGCATCGAAATGAACCAATATGGTCAGCCAGATTTCCGCAATCCGTCCGAGATAATAGCCTGTCGATTTCGATTGCATGGAAACCCACCAAATAGCGACTTCGGACTGGATGACAACGAAAATCCGTCTGATCGGATGCGACTCCTACCAGCCGATTCCAGATAGCTGCCCGATATCGTCGAATCGCCACAACTTCATGGCGCTATGGATGCGTACAAATATTTCGACTTTCGCTTCCTGGCCGTTCCGAACATCCTGGGCCATTCGCATCTGGCGCACTGGCCAAACTAGGTGGATCGGCAAATGATCACTGGGCAAAGCGAGCCGTCTTATTCAGCCACAAGATTCTCGTTATGATTGATGGATTGACGGGGCGCAGCTTGTCCGATCCAGTATGGAACGCGGCTACATCATCAGATCATTCAGGCAAGCTGGTACAATGTCATGCCATCTTCATGATCTGCATTATCTGCGGTGGAAAAACGGGCAATTTGCCGCCATGGGTAGGCCGATATGGATAGTCCCACTAGCATGTCTGCACCGTTTGGTGAACAGCCACGCCTGATGGCCAGAGGAGAGAGCGCGCAACTGTTTGACCTTGGAAATGGCCAGGTGCTCAAACTGTTTCGCGATAGCGTGTCGGACGAGATGATCGCGCGGGAAGTTGACGCCTCCTGTCATGCCTATGCCTGCGGCGTACCTGCCGCAGCCGCGGTGGGGCGGCGGGCATGGGACGGGCGACGCGGCATCGTCTATCCCCGGCTCGACGGCGGGACGCTGATGGCCTGGATCCGCCGCAATCCGATGCGGGCCGGATGGGCACTGGATAGAATGGCGGCCATCCAAGCCGCGATGCATCGGGAGAGTGGAGGGGCGTTGCGGCCTTTGAAACAGGTATTGGCGACCGACATTGCATATGGCCCTGCCTCGATCGCGCTGCAACGGACGGCTATTGCCTATCTCGAAACGCTGCCCGACGGGGACGCGCTAACCCATGGCGACTTTCACCTGGGCAATGTCATGATGACGCCACAGGGGATGAAGGTGATTGACTGGTCGAAGGCGGCGGCGGGGCATCCGGCGGCCGATGCCGTGCGATCCGAGATGCTGATGCGTTTCGGTATCGGACCTAGCGACTGGGTGACGAATCTGTGGCGGGACTGGGCAGCGGGGCGATTGCGCAAAAGCTATTTGGCAGCGGGTACCCTAACGCCCCGCGACATGGACCTTTGGCGACCCGTCGTGGCGCTAGCCTGGCTACGAGCACGAAACGCTGGACGGACGCCGGCATTTCATCGCTATCTGGATGACGCGTTGCGTAGCAGCGGAATTGGGCGTCTGCACCAGGAGTAACTATATAATTATACTATAGTGCGGTGCCTTGCGCTCAATCCGATCCGAACAGGTCGCGCGTAAATATCTTGTCCGATACATCCTCGATATCCGACGTCATGCGGTTGGCGATGATGATGTCGCATTCCTGTTTGAAGGCAGCGAGATCGCGCACCACCCGCGATCCGAAAAATGCTTCCTCCTGCATGGCGGGTTCGTAGATCACCACTTCGATACCCTTGGCCTTGATCCGCTTCATGATGCCCTGAATGGACGACTGGCGGAAATTGTCGGATCCTGCCTTCATGACCAGACGGAAAACGCCAACCCTTTGCGGTGCCTTGGCGATGATCTGGTCGGCCAGGAAATCCTTGCGGGTATGGTTGGCGTCGACGATCGCGCGGATCAGATTTTGCGGAACCTCGGAATAATTGGCTAGCAGCTGCTTGGTGTCCTTGGGCAGGCAATAGCCGCCATAACCGAAGCTGGGGTTGTTATAATGAGAGCCGATGCGTGGATCGAGGCCGACGCCGACAATGATCTGGCGCGAGTCCATGCCATGCGCGATGGCATAGCTGTCCAGTTCGTTGAAGAAGGCGACCCGCATGGCGAGATAGGTGTTGGCGAACAGCTTGATCGCCTCGGCCTCATTGGGATCGGTGAAGAGGATGTCGACATCCTTCTTGATCGCGCCCTGCAACAGCAGGTCGGCGAAGATGCGCGCCCGTTCCGACCGCTCGCCCACGATGATGCGGGAAGGGTGGAGATTATCCTGTAATGCCTTCCCCTCGCGAAGAAATTCCGGGCTGAAAATGACCTGATCGGTCGTCAGACGCCGACGGACATCTTCTACGAAACCGACGGGGATGGTCGATTTGATGACGATCGTTGCGTCGGGGCTGATGACCTTGGCGGTCTGGATCACGGCTTCTACCGAGGATGTGTCGAACTTGTTGCTTCCGACGTCATAATTGGTCGGCGTGGCAACGACCACATAGTCGGCGCCGGTCAGAGCCTGTTGCGGATCGAGCGTGGCGACAAGGTTGAGCGGCCGGGTTGCGAGAAATTCTTCCAGTTCGGCGTCGATGATCGGCGATCTGCGCGCGTTGAGCATGTCGACGCGTTCGGCCGTGATATCGACAGCCACAACCTCATTATGCTGAGCCAGCAGGACGGCATTGGACAGCCCGACATAGCCGATCCCGAAAACTGCGATCTTCATTCTTTCCCCCGCATCACGCGACAGTGGTGGCGAATTTTGCGCCATTAGGGTGCGGACCCGATTCTCACGCAAACCTGAATGTAAGCCATCCGAGTTTACACATCATTGTGACCGATGCCGTCAGCTTACAGCCGTTCGCGGGGCGAAGCACAAGCGCAAATTTTTTCCTTTCTTTTCATTTATATGTCACAAAGAACTGATCACATAATCGCTGCGTTTTGTTTCGATGTTCGTGCCTCCATCGATTGGCATTTTAGGCGTATATTGGATTTTGGGCCTGCTCATATCAATTCCGACATGCAACTGAAGGCTAAAAATCGAGCAATGGCACTGTTCATCATGTAGCGGGCACGCGGCCCCGTTACATGCCGACACGGCCGGTTACCGATGGTCCGCGAGAGCCGCTATGGTCAGAAGGTCGGCCTTATGAGTGAACGAATCTAGCTTTGCGTTTCTTGACCCGGTCATGGTTGACTAAAGGTTGCGGCCGGATCACAAAGTCTGCTGTTTCACATTGCTGTGGGAGCTTTTAAAGGCTTGGCAAGCTTTCACTTTGCACACATGACGTTTAGGCAGGTTGCGGTATGAGCCTGCAAAGCAGCAATATCTTTTGATTAATTCAGGCGAAACATGGCTAGCGACCTCATGAATATTGTTCCCGTCATCTTGTCTGGAGGATCGGGTACGCGGCTTTGGCCCGTTTCCAAGCCGGAACATCCCAAACAATTGCTGCCGTTGACCGCCGAACTGACCATGCTTCAATTGACAGCTATGCGCTTAGAAGGTTTTGACTCCGCACCGATCGGCCGTCCGATCCTGGTGGCGAACGCTGCACATACGGACATTATCGATGACCAGTTGCGACAGAGCGGAATTGAAGATTATCTTCTCATTCTGGAACCGATCGGCCGGAATACCGCGCCCGCCATCGCGCTTGCTGCGCTAGAAGCGCAGGCTGATGATGCACTGTTGGTGATGCCGAGTGATCATGTCATCGCCGATCTGCCCGCGTTCCACGCAGCTATCGCGCGCGCCTTGCCGCTGGTTGGCAAAGGGTCGCTTGTGACCTTCGGTATCACCCCCGACGGCCCGGAAACCGGCTATGGCTATATCCAGATGGGCCAGTCCTGCGGCGAGGCGGTGCATGAGGTCGTGCGCTTCGTAGAAAAGCCCGATGTCGCCAATGCGCAAAAGATGCTGGCAGAAGGCAACCATGTCTGGAACGCAGGCATCTTCCTGTTTCGCGCCGACGCCTATCTGGCCGCCATGGGACGGCATCAACCGGATATGCTGGCGGCTGTTCGGACGTCGATGACGCAGGCCAGGCGTGATGGCGCGCATGTTTTTCCCGAAGCCATGGCCTTTCATGCCTGTCCTTCGGACTCGATCGACTATGCGATCATGGAACGCGAAGCGCATGTCGCCTGCGTCCCTGTCGCCATGGGTTGGTCGGATGTGGGGAGTTGGGATTCCCTGCACGCCATCAGCGCCAGAGATGCGGCCAACAATGCGGTGCGGGGCGAAGCGCTGCTGCTGGGTGCTCAAAATTGCCTTGTTCACAGCGACGGTCCGCGGGTTACGCTGGTCGATGTCGACGACCTGATCGTCGTCGTGTCGGACGGCGATGTCATGATCCTTAAGCGCGGCGAATCCCAGAAAGTGCGCAAGGTGACTGAAGCGCTCAAGTCCCTCACGGCCGCTACCACCACACACTGATTTTCTTTCCATCGCACGGCCGCGCAGACATGCGGGCATAAGGAAATATATGATGCAATCCGCCTCCATCGCCGACCTGATGACGCAGTCCGGCGTCGCGTTCGGCACCAGTGGAGCGCGCGGGCTGGTCAGCGCCATGACGGACCGGGTCTGTTTCGCCTATAGCTGTGCTTTCCTACAGCATCTGGCCGATATCGGGCAGTTCTCACCCGGCACCCATGTGGCGATCGCGGGTGATCTGCGTCCTTCCAGCCCTCGCATCATGGCGGCCTGCGCGGCGGCGGTGCGGCATATGGGCGGGGAAGTCGATTATTGCGGTTTCGTGCCGTCGCCCGCAGTCGCAGCCTACGGGTTCGCGCGGGGCATCCCGTCGCTGATGGTGACGGGCAGCCATATTCCCGACGACCGCAACGGCATCAAATTCAACCGCATCGACGGGGAGGTGCTGAAACCCGACGAACTGGCCATTCGCACCCAGAGCGTGTCCCTGCCTGACCTGTTCGATGGGGACGGGATGCTGAAGGATGCGCAGCCCGCAGCGCCGCTGGTGGATGTCGCAACCGCCTATATCGCGCGCTATGTCGATTTCTTCGGTGGGCAGGCGCTGGCCGGACTGAAACTGGGCATATATGAACATTCCGCCGTCGGCCGCGACTTATTGGTTGCGCTGGTCAAGGCGCTGGGCGGGGATGCAGTGTCACTGGGCCGGTCCGACCGATTCATTCCCGTCGATACCGAGGCGGTTCGCCCTCAGGACCAAGCGCTGGCGCAGGAATGGTCGGCGGCGCTCAAGCTGGACGCGATCCTGTCCACTGACGGGGATTCCGATCGGCCCTTGCTGGCTGATGAGCATGGCCTGTGGATGCGCGGCGATGTGCTGGGCATATTGAGCGCGCGAGCGCTGGGGATCGGTGCGATTGCAACGCCGGTCAGTTGCAACAGCGCGGTCGAACTGTCGGGCCTGTTTGGGTCCGTGCGGCGGACCCGCATCGGATCGCCCTTCGTGATCGAGGCGATGAACGGGCTGGTCGCAGAAGGGCAGGGGAGCGTTTGCGGCTATGAGGCCAATGGCGGTTTCCTGATCGCCACTCCGGTCGAGGCGGAAGGACGCATTCTGCCCGCGCTGCCGACGCGCGACGCAGTGCTGCCGATCCTGTCGGTGCTGGTCGATGCGCGCCGGCGGGGCGTCACTCTGTCCGCGCTACAGGCACAATTGCCGGCGCGCTATACGTTCAGCGAGCGGCTGGAGAATTACCCAACAGCCCAGAGCCAGGCGCTGATCGCGCATCTGGAGCAAGGGAGCGAGGCGGAGATATTGGCGCGGCTGACGGATATGTTCGGGGCGCTGGCGGGCGAAGCGGACAGGATCGACCGGACCGACGGACTGCGCATCCATTTTACTGGCGGCGACATCATCCATTTACGACCCAGCGGCAATGCGCCGGAACTGCGCTGCTACACCGAAAGCGACAATGTCCAGCGGGCCGCGACCCTTAACGAGCAGGCTCTGAAACTGGTTCGCGATTACACTATCGTGGTCTGACCTGATATCAGCGGAAAAGCCGACAGTGAGCTGGACAATGACTGGCTGTTTGCACAACAGCAAATCGTGGTAAATCAACGATTTATTTTGGCTGCTCCGTTCCAGATGTAGCCGGAATAATCCTATTTCCCTTTACAATCAGGGGCTTGCGGATATTGGCCGGTTGCCCATTTTACGCGCAGGCGGAGGCGGGCAATATATCGGCCGGTTCAGCGCGGGATGGCGAGCAGGGCCGATACCGGCCCTGCCGTCAGGGTGAAGATGCACTCGCCCTCCAGCAGCAGGCAGTCGCCCTTTTCCCAGCTGAGACCATTGACCGTGCCTGCGCCAGTCAGCGGTGTGAACCATAGCAGTTTGCCATCGGGCAGGGAGAGGCTTTGATCCGTCGTCCAATGCACCAGATCGAGTGAGAAGGGCGCTTCGCTGTCGGCGATCAGCCGGGCTTCGCTGCCCAGCGGCGCTTCGGTCAGGGCGCGGCCATAGGGCTGGAGGCGGCTGACGGCGGCACCATCGTCCAGATGCAGTTCGCGGGGACGGCCATAATCATAGAGTCGATAGGTGATATCCGCATTTTGCTGGATTTCAACGAGCGTGATGCCCGCGCCGATGGCATGGACGGTGCCAGCGGGAATGAAATAGCAGTCGCCCGGTTTCACCGGCTTCCAGTCGATCCATTGTTCCAGCGATCCGTCCTGCGCCGCTGTGCGGAACTGGTCGGGGGACATGGGGGCCGTCAGGCCGATACCCAAGGTCGCGCCCGGCTCACAATCGAGGATATACCAGATTTCCTCCTTGCCGCGCGGCAGCCCCTTGGCCACGGCCTGCACGTCGTCGGGATGCACCTGGATCGACAGCCGTTCGCTGGTGAAGATATATTTGACCAGCAGTGGAAGGTCGCGCCGATCGGGGCTTTCAAACCAGACTTCCCCGATCTGGCGGCCCGCGCCCGCAGCGAAGAGTGATGGGAGGTCTGTCCGGCCCCACGGCTTTTCGACATAATGGGGAGAAAGCTTTTGTATCTGCATCTCATCCATATCCGTCATATCCGTTTCTGTGGAACCAAGGGGTAATCGGGTACCTCAGCGTTCGATCAACAAGTTCCGCAAATAGCGGCCATAATCGGATTTGCCGAGCTTGACGATCGCCCTTTCCAGTTGTGGCCCGTCGATAAAACCTTGCCGATAAGCGATTTCTTCTGGACTGGCGATCTTGAAACCCTGGCGCTTTTCGAGGACGCGAACGAAATCGGCGGCGTCGAGCAGGCTGTCGGGCGTGCCGGTATCAAGCCAGGCATAGCCGCGGCCCATGATTTCCACGTTCAGTTCGCCGCGTTCGAGATAGACGCGGTTGACGTCGGTAATCTCCAGTTCGCCACGGGGCGAAGGCTGGAGGTTTGCGGCTATGTCCACGACCTGTTCGTCATAGAAATAGAGGCCGGTGACGGCCCAGTTGGATTGGGGATTTTCCGGCTTCTCCTCGATGGAGACAGCTTTCATGGCATCGTCGAAGCTCACCACGCCATAGCGTTCGGGATCGTTGACATGATAGGCGAACACACTCGCCCCGCTGGTCCGCGACGATGCGCTGGCGAGAATTTCGGGCAGGCCATGGCCATGATAGATATTGTCGCCCAGAATTAGCGCGGAATGTTGGCCCGCGACGAAATCGGCACCAATGATATAGGCCTGCGCCAGACCGTCCGGGCTGGGCTGCTCGGCATAGTCGATGGTCATGCCCCAGGCCGAACCGTCGCCCAGCAGCGACTGGAAAGCAGGCAGATCCCGCGGGGTGGAGATGATCAGCACTTCCCTGATACCTGCGTGCATCAGTGTGCTGAGCGGATAATAGATCATCGGCTTGTCATAGATTGGCATGAGCTGCTTTGAGGTCGACAGCGTCATCGGATAGAGGCGCGTTCCGCTGCCCCCGGCAAGAATGATACCCTTCATGCTCATATGGTCCCTCAGATAATCAGTTGTTGGCCGGTTGCAGACGATCCATCACATCGTCCAGCGACCCGCGCCAGTCCGGTAGCGTTACCCCATGGATGCGGGCGATCAAGCCGCAGTCGAGCCGCGAATTGGCAGGCCGTGCGGCAGGCGTGGGATAGTCGGCCGTGCCGATAGGCCGCACCAATGCGGACGGGCCGCCGCGCGCTGCCGATGCTGCAAAGATTGCCTGCGCGAAATCGGCCCAGCTGCCTTCGCCCTGCGCTGCCATGTGAAAGACGCCGCGAAACGACGGGCTAGCATCAGCGACCATATTGGTAGCTACCTGGAAGATGCCGCCGGCGATCGCCAACGCGCTGGTCGGATTGCCGACCTGGTCGCTCACTACGCCGATTTCGTCGCGGTCGCCGGCCAGACGCAACATGGTCTTGACGAAATTGCTGCTGAACGGGCTGTAGACCCAGGCGACGCGCAGGACGGCGCTGTTGTCGTGGCCGTCCAGCACCGCTTTTTCCCCTGCCAGCTTCGACGCGCCATAGACGCCGGTCGGACCGGTCGGATCGCTTTCCACATAGGGCCGGTCCAGCATCCCGTCGAACACATAGTCGGTCGAGAGGTGGATGAGCGGTACGCCAAGCGACTTGGCCGTCAGCGCCACCGCGCCCGGCCCTGCGCCGTTGACCGCAAAAGCGAGATCGCTTTCGCTTTCAGCCTTGTCCACCGCGGTATAGGCGGCGGCGGACACGATCGCGTCGGGCGCTGCTGCCGTCAGCGCCCGCGCGACCGACGCCGGGTCGGCCAGGTCGAGATCAGGGCGGCCGATTGCGATCACTTCATGCCCGGCGGCCGTACCCAGTTCGATCAGGCTGGTGACGACCTGGCCTGTCCTCCCGGTGACGGCAATCTTCACGCAGGCACCTTGGCCGTGGTCAGACCGAGCCTCTGACCGTCATATTGTTCGCGAAGCGGCTGCCACCACCACTTGTTTTCCAGATACCAGCGCACCGTCTTTTCGATGCCGGTGTCGAAATTCTCCTGCGCGCGCCAGCCCAGTTCATTCTCCAGCCTGGTTGCATCGATCGCATAACGGGCGTCATGGCCCGGACGATCGGTGACATATTCGATGAGATTGGCGCGCGGCGTATCGGTCGGCACCAGTTCGTCCAGCACGGCGCAGATGCGCAGCACGACGTCGATATTCTTGCGCTCGTTACGGCCGCCGACATTATAGGTTTCGCCCGGTTCGCCCTTTTCGATGATGATGTCCAATGCGCGGGCATGATCATCGACATAGAGCCAGTCGCGGATATTCTCGCCCTTGCCATAAACCGGCAGCTTGCGCCCTTCGAGCGCGTTGAGGATGGTCAGCGGGATCAGCTTTTCGGGGAAGTGATACGGCCCATAATTGTTCGAGCAGTTGGACACGACCACCGGCAGACCGTAGGTACGCTGCCACGCTTTCGCGAGGTGATCGGACGCTGCCTTGGACGCAGAATAGGGCGAGCTTGGATCGTAGGGGGTCGTTTCCTCGAACAGGCCTTCATCGCCCAGCGAACCATAGACTTCATCGGTCGAGACATGGAGGAAGCGGAAGGCAGCCTTGGCATCGGCGTCGAGGCCGTTCCAATAGGCGCGGGCGGCTTCCAGCAGGGTGAAGCTGCCTACGACATTGGTCTGGATGAAATCGGCCGCGCCGGTGATCGAGCGGTCGACATGGCTTTCGGCGGCCAGATGCATGATGCGGTCGGGCTTGAACCCGGTGATCGCCGCATCCATCGCGTCGCGATCGCAGATATTGGCGTGCAGGAACTGGTGGGTGTTTTTGCCCTCGACCTCCTTGAGAGAGGCTTCGCAACCTGCATAGGTCAGTGCGTCGATGGTCAGGACGTTATAACCCTTTTCCAGCACCAGATAGCGGACAAGGGCCGAGCCAATGAAACCGGCGCCGCCGGTGACGATTACACGCATGGATTAGTTGCTCCAGCTGAAATAGGCAGGAAGATCGGCCAACAACGGATGGTTGCGATCCTTTGCCGAAAGGGTTTCGGGGTCGGCCGCATCGGGCCATTGGATACCGATCGCCGGGTCGTTCCAGGCAATGCCCCTGTCACATTCGACGCTGTAATAGCTGCCCGTGACTTTATAGGCGATGACGGTATCGGGTTCGAGCGAGCACAAGCCATGAGCGAATCCCGGTGGGATCCAGAGTTGCTTGCCATTGTCGGGGGTCAATGTTTCGGCGACCCACTGGCCATATGTGGGCGACCCTTGGCGGATGTCGATCGCGACATCGAACAGGGCACCGGCAGTACAGCGAACCAGCTTGCCCTGGGCATAGGGCTCGCTCTGGAAATGCAGGCCGCGGATCGTGCCTGCTTTGGCACTGCGCGATTCGTTGTCCTGCAGGAAGGAATATTCGCCGATTTGCTCAGCGAACAAATCGGCGCGGAAGGTTTCCGCAAAATAGCCCCGATCGTCGCCAATGTGGCGAGGGATCAAAAGCTTGACGCCTGCAATAGCGTAGGTCTGAACTTCCATAGTATCTCTCAAAAAGCGCGAGCCGGTTCTGATCAGTTTCCGCTGTTCTGAATCACGGAAACCGCGCTCGTGACGCTCAGCACGGGTGAGAAGAGCTGGCTGATGAGTTGAACCAGCTTGCTGGGCTGATTGGCTGCTGCATTGCCAAAATAGAGGACGTCCTTGTCCTGCATCGTGAATTTCTGAGCGAGGAAATAGGAGCCGGTCTGCATCATGTTGATATGATAGACGATCGGCACTTCCTTGCCCTCCGCATCCTTGACGTAGCGGAACAGGAAGATCGCGGCAGGATTGCCAAGATTGGGATTGGTGCCGCCGGCAGTAGCGACCGCTTCGGCCAGGGATACCGACGAGCGGCGGAAGGATGCCTGTTCGACCCGGCCCGAAGCGCCGAGAATGGAGTAGGTCCGCGGATCGTCCACCAGCATCAGCCGGTCGCCAGGGCGGATGCGAATGTCGAGCGTGGGATCTTCGACCATATCGTTTATGCGAATATCCGCACTGGAATTACCGCGCAGGATGCGGACCATCAGGTCCTTCGAATCCCCACGATACCCGCCAGCAAGAGCGATAACGTCGGACAGGCTTTCGCGATTCGTCTGTAGTACGAGGCGTCCCGGCTTCGCCACTTCACCGCCCACGATGATCGAGTTGGTGATCACCTGGCTCAATGTTACCAACACCTGCGGATTTTGCGAAAGGCGCTTAAGCGAATTGCGGATCGTCGCTTCAATCTCTGCGGTCGTCAGCCCCGCGACCTGCATCTTCCCGGCATAGGGGATAGTGATGTTGCCCTGGTCGTCGACGCGCGTCGGCGGCAGTTTCTGCACCTGCACGCCAGGCATGGTGGAGACCTGGGACAGTGATCCGCCGGTGGCACCGCTCGAAAACAGGCTGACGCCCGCTTCATAAATGTTGATGTCCAATATATCGCCCGGCCCCACCATGTTGGTCGGCGTGGGCGCCAGAACCGGCAGAAACGTCGAGGGCGATGGAGCGTTGACTGGTACCGGAACATCGGCCCCGGACTTGATCTGGACCAACTGGATAGGAGTGCCATCCTGTAACGCAACGGCCGATTTTTCGATTTGCCCGCCGGTCGGGCCACTCGAAGGCAGGGTGGCGCAGCCTGCAAGGCCTGTGAGCAGGGCCAAATAAATGCTATTTTTTGCGTGCATGGATAAATATCTCGAAGCTGCGGCTTATCAACGCTACGCCTTAGCATTGCGATCCGAGAATGGACAATAGTTCCTCTTGCGCCTGCGTCACTTTATCCAACATGTTTGTCCTTCATGCTTCTTGGCCTTGCACCTGAGGTGATGTTGGCCTAGCGCAAGGGTGATTAGATTACCGTATGAGGCGCTGCGCAAATTTATGAACGTCAATCCCTCATTCTCCGCTGATGCCGAGATGCCGGTTCGTCATGCTACGCCCCTGCAATGGGTAAAAAAACGACGCATGTTCCTGTTTTGTGTCGTTTTGCCGACCGCCCTTGCCATCCTATATTATGGTCTGATCGCCGCTGACATATACATTTCGGAATCGCGGTTCACCATCAAGAGTGCCGACCAGAAACGATCGCAAATCTCGTCGCTGGCCAATCTTGTGCAGACGACAGGCCTGTCGGGCGGGCAGGAACAGGCGAATGAGGTGCTTGCCTATGTCCGCTCTCGCGACGCTCTCAGGGAGTTGGAAAAGGACATCCAGGTCCGGGAGAGATTTTCGTCGCCGCAGGCCGATTTTCTGAGCCGCTTTCCCAAGCCTTTTTCCGACAACAGCTTCGAAAGCCTGTTTAAATTTTATGAAAAGATGGTCGATCCGCGGATGGACGCGGAAACAGGCACGGCAACCATCAAAGTCAAGGCTTTCACGGCCCAGGACTCCTATGTCATTAACCGCCGATTGTTGGAGTTGAGCGAGGCGCTGGTCAACCGTCTTAACGCCCGAGCACAAAGCAAGGCCATTGCCGAAGCCCAGGCCCAGGTGGCCCTTGCTACCGAACGCGCGAGGAGCGCGCGTATACTTCTGTCGCAATATCGCAACAGTCAGTCACTGATCGATCCAGGCAAGCAGGCGGTTGGGGTGCTGGAGATAGCCAACGCCATGGTGGCCGAGCGGGCCACGTTGCAGGCCCAGCTGGATCTGATGCGGCAAGTCGCGCCGAACAATCCATCAATCCCTGCCTTGCGTAATCGCATCAATGCCATTTCGGTGCAGATTGCCGGGCAGGATAGTAGAGTCGTTGGAAGTGGCAACGGCATTGCATCCAAGATGGGTGGTTATGAAAATCTGCTGGTGGAGCAGGAATTTGCTACCCAGAGCCTGAATGCGGCCAACGCCGCGCTGGTTCAGGCCCGGTCCGAAGCGCAGCGTCAGCAATTCTATCTGGAGCGCGTGGTCAATCCCAACCTGCCAGACATGCCGCTATTGCCCAAGCGGCTGATCAACATCATAACCGTCGCAGCCGCCGCATTTTGCCTGTATTTCATTATGTGGATGTTCAGAATCGGCATTCTCGAGCACGCGCCGGACGAGTGAGCATGGCAAAAAGCGGCCTGCATAAACTTCGCGACGGATGGGCGGCCCAGATCCGCGTCATCCATGCGTTGATGATCCGTGAGCTGATCACCCGCTTTGGCCGGGAAAATATTGGCTTTCTCTGGATCATGGCCGAACCGCTGCTATTTGGCGGGTTGGTCGGCATAATCTGGCATTTCACCCATGGGCCGACCGAACATGGAATAGGCATCATGGCATTCGTGGCGACCGGCTATATTCCCATCACCCTGTTCCGTCACAGCGTATCGCGCAGCGTAGCGGTCTTCACCGTCAATCAGAGCCTGCTATACCATCGCCAGATCAAGATCGTGGACTTCATCATCGCCCGGTTCAACATCGAACTGCTCGGTGGGATGATGGCCTATCTCTTCATGGGCATCGTGCTACATGCCGTCGGTGAATTTCCCGTTCCCGACGATATTGGATTGCTGATTGCAGGCTGGTTCCTTTACGCCCTATTCTGTTTTTCGCTGTGCCTGATCATCGCGCCGCTGTCCGAAGTATCAGAAGCGATGGAAAAATTCGTGCCTGTGACGACCTACGTGATGATCCCTTTCTCCGGGCTACTTTACCTTGTATCCTGGATGCATCCGAGTGTGCGCGACTTCCTGCTCCTGTCGCCATTCGTCAATTGCATGGAAATGATGCGTAAGGGCATATGGGGCGCGAATATTACAGCCTATTATAATATCTGGAATCCCATTGGCTGTACGATTGTCTTTACCATGTTCGGCCTGATCCTGTGTCGCGTCGTGCGCGGGAAGTTGAGCGTCGAATGATTATTTGTGACAACATCACCAAATCCTACAAGCATCATGGCGAGCGCAAGCAGGTTCTGAATGGTATTAACCTCATCGTGCAACCGGGTGAACGGATCGCATTGCTGGGACGGAACGGTGCCGGCAAGAGCACGCTTATCAAACTGATCGGCGGCGTGGAACTGCCCACGTCCGGCAGGATCATCCGCAAGATGTCGGTATCCTGGCCCCTTGGCTTTACAGGCGCGTTTCAGGGCAGCCTGACCGGTTATGACAATGCCCGGTTCATCGCCCGAATCTACAATCGTCACTATGACAGGGTCCGGCAGTTCGTGGAGGAATTCACCGAACTAGGTCGTCAATTGCGGATGCCGGTCAAGACCTATTCGTCCGGTATGCGCGCGCGCCTCGCCTTTGCCCTGTCACTTGCGATTGAGTTCGAATGCTATCTGATCGATGAGATCATCCTGGTGGGCGACCAGAATTTCCAACGCAAATGCCAAGCCGAAATGTTCGACAAGCGCACCGACCGGGGCATGATCGTTGCGTCCCACAGCACCGAATTCGTCAGGCAATTTTGCACCAAGGCCGTTGTTATTCACAAAGGCGATGCGACCATTTATGACGATATCGACACAGCAATTGAAGATTATTCAAACCTGTGAAATGTTTTGATAGATGTAACATGCCGCTAACGGTGTTGCATTAAGAATGAAATTCGTTTCGGATTTTTGAATACGCATGAAAGGTCAGTATCAATATTCTGACCATTTTTCATGTAGCATATATAAAATGACAAAGGCGAGGCCCTGTACATAATGTCACAAGGACTGGAAATGTTGGACACCGCAGAGCGAGCAAGCCGGATTAGTTGCGAACATCTCCACTTTTATACGCTTTGTCGTGAATATGTCGATGGAAAGCGCGTTCTGGATATTGTGGGCGGAGCAATCTACGGCACTTATTTGTTGAACGAGCGCGCGGCTTCAGTCACGGTAGTCAGTATTGACAACGACGTCGTTGCCGACGCGGAAAAGCAGCATTCCGGTCAGAACATCCATTTCCTGTTTAGTGATCTTGCCGATCTTCCCTTTGATGACAGCCATTTCGATGTCGTCATCTGCAAAGACATCATGGCTCTTGCGCAGGATCAGAAGAGCCTGATTATAGAATTGAAGCGCGTGCTCAAGGAGGACGGTCTCTTCATCACAACATCGTCCGGTGCTTCCATCCGCGAGAGTCGGGCCGATGTCGAACTGTCGGGAAGCAGCGCTAACGATCCCGCGCCATTCCGAAAAATGCTGAGCCGCCAGTTCAGCCACGTCCAACTGACCGGGCTGCGCCAGGGCAGGGTTTCGCTCAGCTTCAGGTTGGACCAGCACAAACAGCGGACCAACCGGCCCAGCGCTCTGACCTTTCTGGGTGATTTCAACGAGGGCGTCCCGGACGTACAGGCCGACGAAATATCATCAGAGCAACCGGATCTGATCATCGCGCTCTGTTCCATGCACTCCCTGTCTGCTGAAGAGACGGGGGCCAGCCTGTTCATGCCGCGCGACGAGGCGCGCTGGCTGGATCATGCCGGCAGTATCCCGGCGGAGATGACAGGACCAGGCTCTGAGGATCCGGTCCTGGGCGTCGAACTGGGTCATGCGCAGGACCAGATGCAGGCGCTGCGGGACGATTTGAACAAGGCATTGGAGGACAAGGCGCAGCTTGAAGTGCGCTATAATCAATTGAACATCGATGCCGCTTCAACCGTGACCTTCTCCCGGCTTCTGGCGCGGATGACCGGCACGATGGTCGCGACCAATGCCGATTCCATCGTCGAAAAGCTGTTCAGCCTCAACCAGCTCATGGCGGCGCAAAGCAGCCAGCTAGAAGCGACGCAAGAGATGTCCGACACTCTCGCGACTGCAGAAAGCACTATGGCGAGCTTGCGCGAACAACTGGCAGAGACGCAGTTGCGCCTTGTCAATGTGAACGCGATGCTGGACCAGGAGCAGCGCGAAGCTGGCAGCATGCGCGCGAAGCTGGATGCCGCAGACAAAGCCGTGGCCGTTCATCAGGCGCAGTTGTCGCAAGTGGGTGCGCAGCTGATGGATGCCAATAGCCAGCTGGGTCGGGAGCGAGGCGAAGCCGAAGGCCTGAGAGCGCAGGTTAGCGGGCTCAACCATATCATGGCGGCGCAGCGCGACCAGTTGGACCTTGCCAAAGAGGATGCGGCAGCCCGGCAGAACCAGGTCATTCAGGTTAGTTCCGAGCTGGCAGTCGCCAACGCTCTATTGGCTCAGGAACGCAGTGAACTCCAGAATATCCGACTACGCCTTGAAGAAAGGAACCGGGAGCTCACCGATACCCGGACATCGCTTGAGAAGGAGCAGGCTGAGGCCCGTCAGTTCCAGAACCGGTTTAGCCAAGCCAATGAAGCGCTTGCAGCCTTGCGTAATCAACTGGAGGCAGCCAAGGCTTTCGAAGCTCAGCTCGCCATTGTGGAGGAACGTGCGGCGGCGACCAGTACGCAACTTACCGAGATCCAAACGAAACTGGCAGAAACGCAGGCGTTGCTTGAGATTGAACGCCAAAATAGCCAGCAAGCCAAGACCAAGATCGCAGCCGAACGGGCGGCGTTGACGACATCCGAGCAGGATATGGCGATTCTGCGGCGGCAGCTGGCCGAGGCAAACGCGGCGCTGGAACGCGCGCAGCAGGGCGCTGAGCAGGCGCGCGCTGCGTCGCCGACGACACAATCTGTCCCGCCACGCACCAAGTCCGACGCACAGTCGCGTTCCGCGAGTTCCGGGCTGGCCCAGACTAGCGCTGCCAAGGTCGCCGCCAGGCAGAATGCCGGCGCGCGCAGGGAATTGGAGCGCTTTGTCCAGATACATGGCAACATCCGCCAGCAGATCGTCGTTGCGGGGCAGGATGTGCGCGGACATATCGTCCCTCAGCCAAGGCCCGCGGTCCAGGAATCGGTGGTCAGGCGGTTGAGGCGGAAATTCGATCGCGACGCGACACGTTTCCGTACAAAATTGTTTGATAGCCACTGGCTGGCAACGCAATCGGCCGATGCCGTCGGCGTGCGCCTGGGCCGCTATTTGCGCGATCCCAGCCTGTGGTCGCTGGATCCGCACCCGCTGTTCGCATCCTCTTATTATCTGCGGAAAAATCCTGACGTCGCAGCGGAAGGCGTTTGCCCGCTGCGCCATTATCTGGAGATGGGCTGGCGTGAAGGGCGCAATCCGCATCCCTATTTCCTTAACGACTGGTATCTGAACCAGAATCGGGACCTGCTGACGAATTTGGCAGTCAGCCCGCTCGAACATTATCTGGAGCATGGCTGGCGCGAAGGACGTGCGCCCAATCCGCTCTTCAATCCGCAAGCCTATCTGGACCGCTATCCAGATGTAGCGCAGGCGGGGCTTGAGCCTCTAACCCATTATATCGTCTACGGTCGCGCGGAAAAGAGAGAAGTCCCGCTCTCGTCCGTGAACCCGGCATGGGAGTCGCTGCTGACCGGCACGGATCGTTCGCTCGGCCTGCTTGACTTCATGCTGGACAATCCGCCCCTTGCCTTGCCCGCAGAAGAATTCACGCCAGAAGCTTCGGCAGTGGTTCCTGCAAAATGGCCGCCAGAGCGATTGAACGATTTCTGGATTCCGCAAAAGCTGCGCGATTTTCTTGTCGACGGTCACCTCGAGAGCGAGATTGACCTCTACACCTATCTCTGTTCGGTCATGGCTGCCTATCAGGAAGTGCCGGAGACTTTCCCGTCATCCAGCCATTGCCTGGAGATTTCGGACAGGATCAAGGCACAGTCGGCGGCGCGTGTCGCTGCCCTTCCAGATCAGCCCGACGCATCGATCATTATCCCGGTCTATAACAACGTGATCGACACGTTATTGTGCATTTGTTCTGTGCTGGAGGACAGAGCTTCGGCGTCCTACGAGATCATCGTCGCTGACGACGGGTCAAGCGATGCGACCCCCCAACTCATCGCCACGCTCGGCGGCGTCGTCCGTTATCTGCGCCAGCCCCGCAATTACGGCTTTGTCGGCAATTGCAACGAAGCGGCAAAGCAGGCCCGCGGTCGCCATGTCATTTTTCTCAACAACGACACGCTGGTCATGCCTTATTGGCTCGACACACTGCTCGATACGTTCGAGATGCATGAGCGGGTTGGCCTTGCTGGATCCAAGCTCATAAGTTGGGACGGCACCCTGCAGGAAGCGGGTGGCATTTACTGGAACGACGGGTCGGCGTGGAATTTCGGGCGCGGTGCGAATGCCCGTGCGGCCGAATTCAACTATCTAAAGGATGTCGATTATATCTCCGGGGCTGCGATTGCCGTTCCGACCGATGTCTGGCGCACTATGGGTGGCTTCGACGAAATCTATGCCCCGGCCTATTGCGAGGACGCAGATATTGCCTTCCGTCTACGCGAGGCAGGCTATCGTACCGTGTTGAATCCGGCTTCGGAAGTGCTGCATCATGAAGGCCGCAGCCATGGCCGTGACCTCAATTCCGGGATCAAGGCCTATCAGATCAAAAACCAAGAGACCTTCCTGGAACGTTGGCGGTCGGTGCTGGCGCGCGATCATTACCCCAATGCGCAGAATGTACTGCGTGCACGCGACCGTTCCTTCAAAAAGAAGCATGTCCTGGTCATCGACCATTATGTGCCGCAATGGGACCGCGACGCCGGATCGCGTTCAACCTTGATGGCCATAAAGGCGCTGCTGGGCCAGGGCTATGCGGTGACATTCTGGCCCGACAATCTGTGGCGCGATCCGCAATATACGCCCACACTTCAGGAAATGGGTGTTGAAGTTATCTATGGCAGTGAATATCGCGATAAATTTGGCGAATTTCTGCAGAAGCGCCGTGATCTTTATGACGCCGTATTCGTCAACAGACCCCATATCGCGCCCAATTACCTGAAGATCATCCGGGCGACGAATAGTGCAATCAAGATCATCTATTATGGTCATGATCTCCACTTCAAGCGCCTGATGACAGCACAATCCATTGGCGAGTCGGTGTCCGACCTGGACATCCGCCTGATGCGCAGCCAGGAGTTGGATGTCTGTTCGCAGGCCGATGTCATTTTCTATCCCGACCAGACCGAAGTCGATCTGGTCGAACAGGAACTGGGTGGTGATCGGACCTACAAGGCATTGCCGGTCTATGCCTTTGAAAAGGACATATTTGCTCAAAGTGAGCGGACGTTGAACAGCATCATCCAGAAGACGGCATTCGACCTGCTGTTTGTGGGCGGCTTCAACCATACGCCCAATGCGGACGGCATCATCTGGTTCGTCCAGAACATTCTACCGATTGTGCAGAGGAAGCTGGGCAAGGTGCAACTGACAATCGTTGGTTCCAACGCGCCGGAAAGCGTTCTAGCGCTGGAAAGTGACGGGGTGGATATCGCCGGCTTCGTCAGCGACGACCGCCTGTTGACCCTGTATGAGGAAACCTCTCTCGTGGTCGCGCCGCTGCGTTTTGGCGGCGGGGTCAAGGGCAAGGTGATCGAGGCCATGGCTTTTGGTGTTCCGTTAGTCACGACGCCTATTGGGGCTCAAGGGTTGCAGGATCCCGCATCCCTCATGTTCCTGGCAAGTGAAGCAGACGCATTTGCCGAAGCCGTCATTCAAGCTTTGACTGACCGCAACGAAGCAGCAGCGCGCGCGCGGAATGCCTGGGCCTATACCAACAGGCATTATTCTATGCAGGCGATGGAAAATCTGTTTTATAGCGTTATTGGATGATAGCCGGGACTAACAGATGGCTGCTTACGGCGTTGCGCGGATGAGATGTCCAGCGATCTTGTATGGTCAGTATGTCACGTTGGGAGGGGGCGTTCTCGGAGCAATTCAGTCTCCTGACAAGGGCGCTAACCCGTTGATACGGGTGCTTTGACTGAAAACCAGTTGAGGTTGGCAATTAATGGTCGTATTCACATAGTAGTACAATCAGGAAAGGGACTAGATAAATGATCCAGTGTGAACTGAGTGACGGAAAATTTCTCTTCGTCAACATGGACCGCGTTGTTAGCGTCAGCAGTCAGAAAAGTGGTGAAATCACTCTTGGTTATTTGCGCCACAACGATGAAGTTACGTGGGTGGCGATCAAGCGTTTCCAGATCATAAAGACGGGTACCTGGTATTGATGCATTTATAGCATCTGCCTGCCGTAAATGATCAAAATTGCATAGGTATATTCATGGCGTCTCGTATTCTCGTTTTTTCTCTTGGGCAGGGCGGCTATGATGTCGCTTTTGCTTCGGCGGTCGAAAGCCAGCGAGAATATTGCGAGCGCCATGGATATAGCTACGTCTGTGTTGCCCAAGACGGTAGCCCTGCTCTCGGTCGAGAGAATATATGGCTGAAAGCGCTCCTTCTTTACGGGGCGCTGTTGAAAAATGACTATGTTCTGTATCTGGATACCGACGTCGGCATCCAGCCAGGATGTCCTCCGATCCATCTCGCCGTTTCGAGTGAAAAACCGATCGGCGTCGTCGCAGGGCATTCCGGGCGGGTGAACGCCGGGGTCATCTTCGCCTATCGCAATCCGCTGTCGCTGGATTTTTTCGCGAAATGGGTTGCCAGTCTGGGGAAGCCTATTTCCGGCCGGCATGACGTTGGTTGGGGAGAAAATGGCCATCTCATCCGGCTGGTCGAGGAATATAATATCATCCCGATCGATACTCGTTGGAACAACACCTACGATCCCGATTTGCGTGACTATATGCGTCATTATACGGGGCCTTTGCGCGCCGAATATGAATTCGAAGGCGAATCTAAGATCGCATGGGACGGGATTCTCGACGCCCTTCGTGAATCCAAGGCGATGGATAACGCTGATATCCTCACGTCATTTTCTGAATTGAAGGAAGTCTATGAGCGTTCCGCCCCGGCGGAATGTTTTGCATCTTTCGATGAGTTGTGGCGCATCCCCAAGGAAATCGCCTTTCCACAGAAATATTCCTCGCTTCCGCCAAAGCAGGATGACTTCCATGTCTATGTGGCCGAAGATGTGCAGGACAGTTCGCCCAATGCTTATGTCGTCACGTTGCGCGACGGCCTGCAACAGGTTCTGGGCCCGGATAATGTCACGACCGGCGTCGCATCCTTCTGGGATCATGATTTCGTGTCGGGCGACATTTTGCATATCGAGTGGATCGAATCCCTGTTCCACTGGAAAGTGCCGAGCGACGAACAGGTTCGGTTGTTCGAGCGGCGCATGCAGCAGATCGCCTCTATATCTCCTATTGTCTATACAGCGCATAATTTCGACCTGATGCCGACTTATGGCAAGAACAGGGCGCGCATGATGCAGGCTTTGGCGGACTATGCCACGGTCATATGCCATTTGAGTTCAGATAATATTGAGCCTTATGGCCGCCATCACGGCAAGATCAATGGTCTGAAAGACGTCAAGACGGCGATCGTGCCGCATGGCGACTATCAACCCTATTTCCGTTTGGATAACCAGCCATTCGAAGACAAGGTGTTTGGATCCGACAAGATCAAGATCCTGGTGTTCGGCCATATCAGGACCGAAAAAGAACTTAAATTTTGCCTGGAGGTCAGCGAAACGCTGGGCCAAGAGCGATACCAGATGATCTTTGCCGGGGCCATTCATCCTGACCTTATCCACTGGAAGGAAATCCATCGACTTCGGGACGAATGGGACGGACGGACCCGGCGCATTCATTTCAAGGTGCCCAATGAACAGGTTATCAGCCTGGTGAGCCAGTGCGATGCATTACTTGTCCCCCGCTTTGATCGTCTCAATTCGGGTGTCCAGTTCCTGGGTCATTCCTTGCTGAAGCCGGTATTCGTACCCGATCAAAATTCGATGGGTGAGGTGCAGAGAAAGGCTGAGGCCGGTGGCATTTTCATTCCCGAGGACGTCAAATCGGCCGTCTCTGTCATCAAGCAGACTTTCGAAGGGGATCCTGTGGCCAGAATGGTAAAGCAGTTCAAGGTCAATGCCTTCAACTATTGGCGGCAGGATCCTGTCAATGTCGGCATGGCGCACAAGGCCGCTTACCAATTGGCCGTCGCCGAACATGCCAAGCGCGAGATTGAGGTTGTCAGCTAAGATGAATGTTTACGTTTATTCTTGGAAGCCAGCCACCAGCATCAATTTCGGGGATGAGATCGGCCCCATGGTGGTGCAGGCATTGTGCCGGAAATTCAAGCTCGACTATGATATTATCCCGACGGTATTGTCCACCCATTCCAAGATACTCGCTATCGGTTCGATCCTTCATGAAGCGAAGGATGATGATGTCGTGTGGGGCGTCGGCGTCAATTCCAAGCATCGGTCCGTTCTGCCCCGTAATGCGAATATCCGGTTCAATTCGGTTCGTGGACCTTTAACCCGCTTCATGATGCGAGATCAGGGGTTTGACTGTCCGGAAGTTTATGGCGATCCAGGTTTGCTATTCCCGATGCTGTTTGACGAGCAGATCAGGACCCGTCGCGGGCAGTTGGAAAAAGCCGCACAGGCCATCGGTGTGCCGATGCCTGAAACGATTGTCATTCCGAACATAAATGACGACCGGTTTCTTCCCTATTTCACAGCGCCGTTCAAAGACAATCTGATGTTCATCCGCCCCAACCTGGACCCCATTACGGTTGCGGCCTATATTTCGGCATCGAAAAGGGTCATCAGCAGTTCCCTTCATGGATTGGTGTTCGCAGACGTCTATGGCAAGGCGATCACGCGCATGGCGAGCCAGTTCGAGGCGGATTTCAAATATACGGACTATTATGAAGGTACAGACCGCGTGGCCCCCCGGGCCTATCGCGATCTGAAAAGCAGCCTGGATGGCGAACTGGTGGCCCCTCTCGTCTGGAATCCTGAACCGCTCCTGCGGGCGTTCCCGTTGCTCGATCCCGCACTACGGGATGTTCTGGCGGTCAACCTCTTCGATGTGGAAGAGAATAAATGCTATCAGGTGGCAGACCTGCCGAATGGCGAAGGCCCGTTCACGACCGGTTGGGCCAAGCCCGAAGGCGGTGCCGTCTGGTCGGTCGATCAATGGACCGATTTCGAGGTGCTGTTCAAGAAGCCGCCTACATCCCCGCTGACGCTGCGGCTGAATGTAGGTACGCTGCCCAAGGGCACCGGCGGTTTTGTCGTTTTCCGCGTCGTCCATGGGGGCAAAGTCATCGATACGCATCGTATCATGCGTAACGAACCTTCCAAAATCATAGAAATCCCGCTGCCCCACATGCCTGCAAGTGGCGAACTGTCATTGCGGTTCAAGATCGAGAATGCCTCCAAACCGGTAGAACATGGCATGGGCGACGATGTCAGGCATCTGGGTGTCTGGGTATCGAGTTTTGAAATCGCCAGCGGGACGTGATCCGTGGCAAAGGCGAAAACCCTTCTCGTCGGTGGCTGTCCGAGAAGTGGTACGTCTTGGGTTCATTTCATGTTGGCGACCCATCCTGATACCGTCACCTGCCGGGAAACGCATGTTTACGACAAATATGTCGGACCGCTGAAGGATTGGTATGATCACGAATATAGTCTGGAAGCGCCAGACGGCCTGAGCGCGATTTTCACCGAGGTCGAGTTTATCGACACGATTCTGGCACCCATCGTGCTGACGACATTTTCGCGCATCGCGGCCAAGGCCGATCAGGCAAAGATCATTCTCGAAAAAACGCCTGGCAACATCCTGCATCATGAACTTGTCGCGCGTATCCAGCCCGACGCCCAACTCCTGTTCGTCGTCCGCGATCCAAGGGCGGTGTATGCGTCTTTCAAGGCGGCAAGCCAGGAGAGTTGGGGCGGATGGACGCGCAAGTCTATCGCCGATTTCTGCCAATCATGGATATCCTACATAACCGCTTACCTCGCTGCGCGCAGTTACATGTCTGAAAAACGCCTCATGTGCGTCAGCTATGAAAGTCTGAAGGCGGATACGGCAAAGCATTTGTCAAATATATTGAAATGGGCTGACCTTAAGACATCCAAGCAATTACTTGGCGACATTATCGAGGAAAATGGCATCGACAAGCTTCGATCCGTCGAGGCGGGAACCCTGAAACATGAGACCCGAAAGGATTTCTACAGGGTAGGGGAAGCCTATGGCTGGATGGAAGAATTGGAGTTGGCCGAGATCAAGGAGATAGAATCGCGTTGCATCAACGCAATGATGGTGATGGGATATTCCAGATATTCCCCTTTCAGGCCGTCGTCATGACGCGGCTGACCAGCTGCAAAAACCGGTTATTTGATACAGACTTTGGCGCGCACCGCTCGATGCCGGTGCCGCCAGTGACGAGGTGATCCTCAACATACTCGCCCGATACCGCGAGCCGGCATCCGACCGGCCCCTCTACATAGTCGTAAATCTCAAGCTCAGCCACCCGCCAACGGCGGACTGCGCCCGCTACGACTCTGTGGGAGGCCTCGATGCAGCGTCATGAGAAGATCGAGGCGATGCGCGGGCTTGGCCTCCAGGGCATGGCCGGCGCGTTCGTCGAGACCGGCAACGACGGCGGGCGCTTCAAACATTGCAGCTGACACCCCCAGAAAATGCCTTCGCGCTGCTGCCGCCTCCGGTCTGGCTACGCCCTTTCTGCGCCGCCAGCAGCGCGAAACCCGCGCCCAGCATCAGTCGAGCCACGTAACCCCAAAGGGATTCCTTTTGCGCGCCGATAGGAGGGCGATTGGACGCCGATTGACACGCAAGGGGCTTGAAATTCAACTCCGGCGTCTGACCGTCCCCGTACATTCTTGAGGTTTGAAGTTGGTGGCTGGCATCGTCGATGTTCGGACAACATATGATCGTCGAACGCCTGCCGTGTCGTTGCGCGCAGGCAGGAGCGGCGTCGGCAGGTAACTTGTCTCATATGATAGCGCCGAACTCCATGCTGACAGGTTCGATCATCGCGAGGAACCGGTCGCAATCCCCATTGCCTGCCCAACTTCCGCAAATCACTTCGGCACGATCCCGGTCACTCGCGAAGGCTAGATCGACGAAGGTGCCGTCCTGCAACTTCACGAGATGCTGGCGCCGCCAGCCTGGCTGACGGCCAAGGTGCCGCGATACCATGGCATCATAGGCGTCGCGCATTGCGCCTTCCTCAACATCGGGCTTCAACCTGAAGCGACCAACCTCGACGCCGCTGCCCGCCGCGACTGGCTGCGGATCGAGCAAGGGAGGCACATAATGCACCATGCTCGTGACGTTGGCCACCGAGGCACGAAAGTCGGCAAACTCCGCCGCAGTGCCGACCATTCGCGCTCCGGCCAGCGCGCTGTGGAGATCCGTCCAAGCGACCAGATCGACACGCTCACTTGCACCTGCCGCGCCCGTAAAGAGCGTCCATGCGATGAAGCCGGGCTGACGTGCTGTGCGAGTGCCACGAGTCGCATGACCGCGAGTTGGCACTGGACCTGCCCGGTCAACTGGGGGTGCTGCAATGATGGGCGCGGAGTTGGGTCTTGCACTGGTGCGCCGCCACGTCATCGTCGCGGAGGAATAGCAGGCAATCGCCGCCGGTGTGCTGGACCACAATCTCCGCGTAGCCTGCATCGCATACGCCCTGCTCAACGGTCAGCCAGCCCAGCGTCCACCCGTTGCAGCGGCGACGTCAATGCCAATCTCAGTGCCAGCACCAGCGCATCCCGTGGTGTCCATCACCCAACCGCCCTCCCAGACAATCTGCGCGAGCGGTTCGGTATTGGATAGCCACATGGCAGGCTCCCGCGCCCTGAATCGCCGCGTGAAGCGGATGGAGGAATCAGGGAAGCCGAAGCCGTCGCTCATTGCGATTTGGTATGGATCGTTTGACGAATGGGTTGAGCAGGACGTGTTACCCGGCGTTGAGAGCGGAGCGCTGGAACCTGACGACATTGTGGACGTGGTCGCCGTCCTTCGCGGTTGTGAGGCGCTATATGCTCGCTGACGGTGAACCCGCGTGGCTGGTAGCATGGCGCGAGCGCGACCATCAGCAGCGGGTTTCGCCCAAGCCTGAGCGCCCGTTGGTGACATATGCTCCCCGTGACACTTTCAGCTTCCCGCAAAGTCGGGCGTTGATTGGCAGGGCATGATTGTGCCGAAGCGATGGGAGTATGACGGATGCGTGCGCCGGGAGCCGGTGCTGGACGCTGATGCCAGCCCGCCGCGTGTCGTCAGGAAGGTAGGCTGGCAGCGGTGCTTGAAGTGCCGTCGCCCATTTTTTCAGAGGACGTGCTGCGCCTGCGGCTGTGCGATGGTGGGCAAGGATGCAGGGAGGACGAGGACAGGTTCAGTTAGCGCGGCGGTTCCATTTTGACGCTGCGCCGAGGCATAGCGGTGCGTCCCTCGATAATCCAACGACCGCAGCAGCGGGGACAGGTTCTTCTCCTGCCTGACGCTGCCAGCACCCTGCGCCTTCGGGCGTGGGATGCTGCTACATTAGCTCGTCGGATACCGCTTGCGCGCGTCAATCTTAGTGCCGCACCAAGGACAGTAGCTAATCGACAGCCCATCGCTTCGCGCTAAGCGACCGTCTGCATCCAGCGTCATAATGTAAAAGCTGTTTGGCCCGTCTTGGCCTGAGACGAAGTTGCTCACGAAAACGAATTGCTCGTCATCAACTGCACCTTTCAGCAGGTCGCAGCAGGGTTCTCGCTCCCACTCGAAGTTCCCGCCAATGTGATTGTCCGTAAGCCCTAAATCCATGCGCTGCACCATAGCGACGGTCCCCCTAGCGAATTGAAACGTCGACCGAACCGATAATGCCGTTCTCGTCCCAATTGACGGTATCAGTGTCAACATAGGCAACCTTGATATGTGGGTTGCGCTTTCTGAATGCGGGGTTGAGGTCGGCTTGGGGTTCGTTGAACTCGATGTTCACTTCATCGTCGGCATAATTCTTGACCCGATAGAAGGTCAAAAGCCCACCGCCGAACGTGAGTTTCGTATCGTCGCTGCAATACGCAAGCTGCCGCCGCAGATCGCCGACCGTGAAGTCAGTGTCGGTCATGTGATTCCTCCTTGGTGCCAGCACAAGAACGAATGCGGAACAATGGAAGAGGGTTGTTACGACAGCGTGAATCAGCGGCGCTGTTAGATATGTGCTAGACGACCCCAAGGGGTGCCACTGACGCTGCCAGTGGATGCTCGCTAAACCATTGCTTTTTCTGGTAATCTTGGTCGGGACGAGAGGATTCGAACCTCCGACCCCCACACCCCCAGTGTTCAGGAGCCTCACTTTAGGTGACTTTATGCTGCTTGGCGACACTGTATAAACTGTTCTAAAACAACACGTTGAATGTCCTTGCGGACTTTGTGGTGATTGCCGTAACTTTACGCGCAGCTCTTACACAGGTCTTACACGAGGTTTTCATGCCCAAACTCCAGCTTACAAAGGGTAACATCGACAAGGTTGCCAAACGCGGTGCCGGAACGGTCATCTACGTCGACACTCGGACCAAAGGGTTCGGCCTTCGGGTCACCGCGTCAGGCGCCGCCAGCTTCATCGTGCAAGGAACGGTGAAGGGGCATAGCAAGGAACGGCGCGTCACAATCGGGACCTACGGTGCTTGGACGGTGGACGACGCACGTCGCCGTGCCGAGGAGATAATGCACCAGTTTGAGGACGGCATCGACCCGGTGGAGCAGAAGAAGCAGGACGAGGCGGAGAAGATTACGCTTCGCCAAGTCGCAGATGCGTATTTCGACAGACCTAGCCAACCGCTTCGGGAAAGCACCAAGGCGGAAATGAACCGCCATATCGACAAGGTGTTCGCAAAGTGGCGGGACAGGCCCATAGCGTCCATTACGATTGAGGGCTGCCGCCAACGTCACCGGGAAATGTGCGAGAGCGGCATCGACGGTCGCCCAGCGCCCGGACAGGCGCAAATCTCGCTGGTCACGCTCCGCACGCTCATCAACTTCGCCAACCGCCGTTATCCGCGTGCGGACGGGTCGCCCCTTATCGCGGTGAACCCGGTAAAGGCGATGGCGCAGGACGATTGGAAGACCTTTGAGCCGCGCACGCGCCATATCGACCTGAACCACGTAGGGCAGGCATGGTATGCGCTGGACGAAATGCGTCTGGCACCGAAAAACACGGATGCTCTTGCGGCTATCGACCTTGTGCGTTTTTTGCTCCTGACCGGAGCGCGCCGCACCGAAGCGGCTGCTCTGACATGGGACCGGGTTCACCTTTACGAAGATGCTTCCAAATGCTGGTGGCATCTGCGCGAGGAGGACAACAAGACCGGCAATGAGGTGCAGCTTCCCTTGTCGTCGCAGGCAGTGGCGTTGCTCAAGGAGCGCCGTAAACTGGCAGATGAGGCCAAGAAGCTGGGGAAGGGTGATAGTCCGTTTGTGTTCCCCTCTCGCGCAAAGGCTGGGCATGTATCTGACACGCGCGCGCCTTTCGAGCGGCTCCAAAAAGCACTTGGGATGGATGGTCTGTCCGCCCACGACCTGCGCCGCACGCATGTCACGGTCGGATTTTCCGCCTGTAACGTCGAACTGTTCAAGATGGAACTGCTTACGAACCATGTGCCCGAGGGGGTGACGGCGCGCCATTACCTGCAAACCTCCCGCCTGCAATATCTGCATCCAGAGACGCAGCGCATCAGTGACCACATTGAGCGCGAGGGGCTGATTGCACGGGCGAAGGCTACAGGCGGGAACGTGGTGGCGCTGCCGCAGCGAGCGTGATGCAGGGAAGGGGCCGCGCAGCCTCGCGCACAGCCCCGATCGCGCTGCGCCGCCGGGTAAGGGAGGGCAGCACGGCGATCGCGCCCCACGCCGCCCCTACAGCCGGCCGCCAGTCCCTCAGTTCAATCTAACCAATTGGGCAAAAAACGCAGTAGCCCTCGAATGCGGTGCTTATCCCCCTCACGTATTTTTTGAACCGAAATTCTGGGTGCCGATTTTGTCGACCGTCGACCCGGAACGGGACAAGCAGCAGCGCAAATGTCGCTTGCATGACCTAAAGCAAGCAACGTAAAACACCGCTGTCCCTGCAATGTGCGGGGCATCGCTATCGGGTTCGGCGCTAATCGCCTGACTGTTCACCCCATTTCCGCTCTGGGTCACCTGCGGCAGCTTGCCTGCCAGATGATGACCACACTGGCAGGTCTCTCAGGAGGCCCAACATGGCCACAGTGGAATTGGACGACCTGCTCAGCAACGAGCAGACCGCCGCCATTCTCGGTTTGAAACCGAACACCCTCGAAATCTGGCGATGCAAGGGCAAAGGCCCGGCGTTCATCAAGCTAGGCGAGCACCCCTCATCGCCCATCCGCTATCAGCGTTCGCGCGTAATGGCGTGGCTCCATGCGCATCTGCACGCCAGCACCAGCAGCTACACCGTCGCCAATAGATCGGCGTGAGCCATCCCGTCGCGAATAGCGGCAGGGAGCCACCCCTGCCGCCGAAAGGTATCAACGTGAACAGCAGCATTTTATGCGACCCTGCTATGGGTCCGCAATACCCGAATGTTTTCGGGCAAAATTCACCGCCGCGTAAAAATTTGTCGGATGCGATCGGTATCCCCGACAGATTGACTACTAGCCCGACCCGGCGGGAGGCTCATCATGTCTGAGCAAACGCCACCATGGACTGTGCCACTGACGCCTGATGGTAAGACTGACTGGGATGCTGGTATTCATGCTGCCAAGCCAATGCCCGACTTCAGCTTCAAGAACGCGGAAGAGAAAGCTGCCGAAGCCAAGCATCTTGAAATGCTGTTGGAGAAGACGGCGCGCATCGAAGAGGCGAAAGCCAAACAGGCAGAACTGAAAAGTGGAGTGCCTATCCCCCCGCCGATGGCACCGATGGACTCAATCACAATGGAGGTCGCCATGAACAGCGATACCGCCACCGTGGCGTTGCAATACCTCGTGGACCCGTTCCTGCCGAGCAGGTGCGTTGTCGGGTTCTTTGGGCGTGGTAGCGTCGCCAAGTCATCGTTCTTGGCCACAATGGGCGCGGACATAAGTGACGTGGCGTCCACGTTGTGGATCAGCGTTGAAGAACCGAACGACTGGATCAGGGTCCGCCATATGAAGATTGGCGGTGTCGAAGGCACGCTGTTCGTCGTCACCGCTGCACCGGAAAAGGCGGACGCGCAGGGTCGCACCATCGGGTCGAGCATTGATGTTTATGAGCATCTGGAGCCAGCAATCCAGAAAGCGAAGCGCGGTGCCGACTCCATGTATATTCCGCCGCGCCCGCTCAAGCTGGTCGTGCTAGATACGGCGGTTGGCCTGACGGGCTGGCGGAAGGGTGAAAGCCCGAACGACGATGCTTCGGTGAAGAAGCTGCTGGCATACCTGCAAGGCGTTTCAGAGCGGTATGACGTCACGATCGCCATCATCGGTCACTCGAATAAGGCGAAGCATGAATACTTCGCCGACACGGTGGCTGGCTCCAGTGCATGGACGAACTCACCACGCTTGTCATTCGTCCATGCCCGCGACATTCGCGAGGAGCACTCGAACGTGATGCGGGTGGCGAAGTCTAACCTGACCACACGGTTCACGACGCTGTATAGCACTGAGCCGGTTCATACTCTTCACAAGCGAGAGGAGGGCGCAAACTCCGTGCTGGTCCGCGTAAACATCGGCTTGACGGTTTGGGGTGAAGACGAGTCGATGGAGGTGTTCGAGGACGCCACCCGAAAGCCCCCTGAGGAGCGCGAAGGCGAGGGTGGCGGGGGCAAGAAGGAGAGCCTCGTTGGCAAGGCGATGGATGTGCTGGTCGAAGCTGTTTACCGGACTGGTCAGCCCGTCACACGCGAGCAAGTCCACAATCTCTTTGGCCGGGAAATTAGTCGGCGCGAGTGGGGCAAGGTGGACGAACGACTAAAGCTGATGCAGTTCCAATACCGCGTCGTCATTGAGAACGGCCCGCAGAACAAGGTGCATTACGTGAAGCAGGCTTAGGAGAGTTGTTACATTCGCCCTCTATGACCACAGCGAGGTAACAACGGTAACAACGGTAACAGTTGTTTGATAATTAGATGCTTTTTAAGCCTCGCTGTTACCGATGTTACCGTTGTTACATGAGTTTGCCTGTCGCGGCTCATGTAACAGCTTCCTCGCGCCACGCATGTCGTCAGCGAGGGGCAAACCTCACGAGCAAGAAGCCGAGCGGTGCGCCAAGAGCGCCAAGCATAAGGTGTAGGAAGCTATAAAAGCGTTCGCTATCTCGCGTAACGGCGTCGATCAGTTTAATGCGGTCAGCCGCAGTTAGCCCAGGCATCTTAAGCACTGCTATTACGGCATCAGTTGGCTGGCCGCTGTCTCCCAAATACTTCTGCGCCAGCACGGTTGCCACCGCCCCCAGCCCTGCCGCCAATATCGGCACCAAGCCCAAGAGGACTATCCGTTCTCGTCTACTTGCTTCCATGCCTCCATCTCGCACATCTGTTTCCGTCGAGCAATCAGCCCGTCTTGTTGATGTATGGTGTGTATAGTTTTGGTGGGGTGAAACGTCTCATTAAACCATACACACCATACATCGCTCCATGAGCGATATTGAGTTTCCCCTACCGCCACGCCCTAAGCCCAAACCCGGCTCACTAGCGATGCAAGAGAGGCGGGTTGATCCGTTAGAAGGCTTGGACGATGAAGCCCGCGTGGTCATAACTGCCATATGGGATGCGCCAACGCCGTGGGGCGACCAGCCTCCCGAACCGCCTGCTCCCCCTAAGCCAACGACGACCAATCTCAAGAAACTGAAAGCCGCCCGCAAGAGGGTGGAGGAATACAGCGCAGTGCTGCGCTCAGATGCCTTTGACGATTGGGTGCGCCGTTGCACCGATACCGCGAGCGAGCCGCGCGAATGGACCCGCGCCACGCCGCTGTATGAAAGCTATCTCCGCCACGCCAAGACCTACGGCGCAAACCGGCCCGATAAGCGGCTCGCGAAAGAGGAATTGGCGACCGAAACGGCTTGGGGAAAAATGATGGGATCGCTCTTCGGGCGAAAGCGCAAGGCTGGCGGAAACTACTACCCCCTGCGCCTTAAGCGAGACGCATAGGACAGGCCGCGCAGCGCCGCGCTGGGGCGCGAAAGCACGCGGCTCGCCACCCATGCACGGGCAACCCCTTGCCGTGCCCCACAGCGCCCCGCCCGCATGTGTTTATCTCGCCCAAATTGTCGGCGCGCAAACATGCTGTTTGAGGGTCGCTAAATGAAAATGAACTGAACTAATTGTTTTTATTGGTATCATATTGCGGACCTACAGCGTGGATAGCTACCTTGTAAGGGTAGTGTATCTTTAATCCGAAAGTGTAGTTCGATATGGCCAATGAAATTGACACCCGTGTCAGTCTCGATCTTGACCCGGAAGCTGCGATTGCAACCATCGTTGACTACGACGATGAGACAAGTTCTTACGTTGAACCTGCTAAGAAGGCATTCACCGAGGCGTACAACGTGCTTCGCGCTATTCACGACGCCAAGACAGCGGTCGCGGAAGATCCGACGCTCACGGAAGCAGGGGCTTTGCTGAAGGTCGCTGATTTTGCCGACAAGCGCATGATCGCGAAGGTCTACCCCGCGTGGGACGCGGCATCGACCAGCCTCAATAGCAAGGTGGAGGCGTGGGAGAAGGAGATGAGCAGAGAGGTTGTGTCTCAGGCATCGCAGCAGGTCAGCAGTGAGGTTCGCGCGCATTTTAAGGGGCTTAAGACGGGCGAGCGCATGGTCGCCATATCCCAAGCGATCCGCGACGGAGATTCTGTTGTGGCGTCCGCCGTGCTTGGCGCGCCCGCCATGTTGAGCGGCATCGATGAAGAGATGAAGCAAATTCTGCTTCGTGAGTATCACGAGAGGTTCAACCCCGGCCTGACTAAGCGCCTGCGCGCTGTGACCGCCGCCCGCGATCTTATTGACCGTAAGCTGGGCGTGCTGCGCAAGGAGGTGAGCAAGGCCGTCGGCACCATCAAAATCAAGGGCAACACCTTCGACCTTCATGGTCAGTATTCAGGCGAGATCACCCCGGCGCAATTGCGTGCAAAACGGGACAAATCCAACAAGCCGTTCGCAATCTGACCCTTGTTCTAATCAAATCGAGACAGTTCGATGACCGCTGTAGTTCAGCCCCCTTGGGGCACTGATTGGAAGCCTGCGCCTGCGCCAGTGTCATCGGCACCGCGCGGCCCCGGCAATCCCGCTTGGCAGCCCGGCGTTTCTGGGAATCCGAACGGCAGACCTCCAGGTCGTCCCGACAAGCGGCTTCTCGCTACCCAACAGATGCTCGATGAAATGAGGGCGATAGTGTCCGTCCTCATTGGAAAGGCGCTTGAAGGAGATACGAATGCTGCGAGTATAGTCCTAGCCAAGTGCCTTCCATCAATTAAGGCACAGGCTGAGAAGGTTAACTTCGACTTTGATGCCACTGCCCCAATTGGCGATCAGGTTGCACAGGTTCTTGACGCTATCGCCGCTGGTGTTGTCGCGCCCGATGTGGGGAGACTAATATGTGACAGCATCGGCATCCTCGCAAATGTTCGAGCGAGTGAAGAGCTGGCCGCTCGGATCGAAGCATTGGAGGCGGCGAGCGATGCCCGAAGGTAGTTTCAGCAAAATGCGCGTCGCTTGCAAGAAAGCCGAGATCGACCGGCATCACCGAAAATCCACTCCTAGGGGCACCGGCTCATGACGACGATAACCACACAGCGTAACAGGGTCATCACAGAGGAACCGGAAGCGGATGACGTGTTCGTGCGCGTGTCCTTGACGGTGCCCGGTGACGAACCCGGCAGGCTGACAGTGCGCCACCTGCCATACCAGCCCATCAGCGACTACGACGCTGCCGTCGCATGGGCGGTCAGCATGGCCGACAAGATGGCGTATCCCATCCATGTCGTGCCGCTCTGCTACAGCGACATTCGCAACACGGGACGCTTCAAGCCCATTTGCGATGCCGTTGCCAGCATGACCGATCAGGAGCGCGGGCAGATGCGGCAGGTCGTGGTCACCACATGCTGCGAAGTGATGCGCGATAGCGACGACCCCGGAATCCGCGCCGACATGTTCGAGGTGCTGCGCCAACTCAAGGTGACTTATGAAAGCTGATGAACCGTGCCCGCCCATCGTGAAGTTTGGCATGTCCACCGACGAGTCACGCCGCATGGTGGAGCGCCACTTTGACCTTATGGATGAGCGGGATCAAATCGCCGCCGGTGTGGATGACCACAACCTCCGCACGGCATGTATCGCCAAGGCGCTGCTCGACGGGCGGTCGGTGACGCCTGCGCCGATGGCGATGCCAGCAACGGAGCCGCAACCCGCGCCTGTGGAAGCGCCGCCCGTTGTGGTCATCACCCAGCGCGCGCGACCGGACAACCTGCGCGAGCGGTTCGGGCTTAGCTAACCACATGAGCCTCCGCGCTCTCAGCCGCAGGGTTAAGCGGATTGAGGAGGGCCGGAAGCCGCGACCGTCGCCTATCGTTCTTTGGTATGGGTCGTTTGACGCTTGGGTTGAGAACCAAATTCTTCCCGGCATCGAGAGCGGGGCGCTGGACCAGCACGATATGATTGTCATCGTTGCAGCGCTGCGCGGCTGGGAGGGGCTATATGGAAGCTGACGGTGAGCGTGAGCGGCAGCTAGGGTTGTGCGGGGTTTTCTTCATTACCCGCGCCGAGGATCAGCGGACGGTCCCTCGATAATCGAACATCCGCAGCAGCGGGGACTGGCTTTCTTCCTACGGTCCTGACGCTGTGCAGCGCCCTGCTCTCGCGAGCGGGGCGTTGTTTTGAGCGTTCACGTTGTGTCAGCCAAACGTATTTAATTCGTTCTTCTGTCATTTACCATATTGCGCGAATCGTTTTTTCGTTCATGATGTGCCTACCGAGGTAAGGAGGCACAACATATTGTGTTTTATGACGGTAGAAAGGAGAAAAACATGAGCAAGACTATGAAGCCTGGTCAAACTGCGCCCCGTTCGGGTCAGTATGGCATTGTCGGCCCGCGCGGTGGCGACACTGGCGCAGAGCGCACGGTCACGCGGGGCGAGCCCCTGCCGCCGACGCCGAAGCCGGGTATGGGTTACGTGCTGGTCGATCCGACCAAGCATAAGTAATCTCATTTAGCGGAGGCGCGACAAGACCCGGCTTGTTCCTAACAAAGGCCAGCAGGCGGTAGCCAGAACAGAACAGCCAGACGCTGGAACCTGTTCATAGCAGTCGGTATCGACGATCAGACCAATGCAGCAATTAAGGAAAGGGCGGCTCGAAAGGGCCGCCTTTTTCAATAAGCGCTAGAGGCCGTTCTTACACTGCCCTTACACCGCGCGCACATACAGAAACGGGCAGCTTTCGCTGCCCGCTAAGCGCTTGTAAAAGCTAGCATTTTTGGTCGGGACGAGAGGATTCGAACCTCCGACCCCCACACCCCCAGTGTGATGCGCTACCAGGCTGCGCTACGTCCCGACCGGAGGGCGGCTCTTAGAAGCACATGACGTAAGTTGCAAGGGATTCGATGCGGGCTTTTGCAAGGGCCAAGCATTTCCCTAATCATATTGCCTCACCGCCCGCATCTGTGGTAGCCGCCGCGGCTTGATCCGTGGGCGCTGCGTGCGTCTTGCGGTCGACAGAAACCAAGGCGCGACCTGCTTCAGGAAAGTCCCACCCATGTTCATATCGACAGCCTTTGCCCAGACTGCGGGCGGGCCAGCATCCGGCAGCGGCATATTGGTGCAGATGGCGCCGCTGGTCCTGATCTTCGTGGTATTCTATTTCCTGCTGATCCGTCCGCAGCAAAAGCGGATGAAGGCGCACAAGGCCAAGATCGACGCCGTCAAAAAGGGCGATCAGGTCATCACCGGCGGCGGCCTGCTGGGCAAGGTCATGCGCGTTGACGAGATTTACGCCGAAGTCGAAATTGCGCCGGGCATGAAGGTGAAGGCGGTCAAGTCGACCCTGACCGACGTGCTCGACCCGACCACCGCCAAGCCCGCGAACGACTGATCCCACGATGCTGAATTTTTCGCGCTGGACGATCTTTGCGATCATCCTGCCACTGGCGATCGGCGTGCTGTGCGCCGTTCCCAGCTTCCTGCCGGATTCGGTCGTCAACCGGTTGCCGGGATTCATGCAGACCCGCGTGAATCTGGGCCTTGACCTGTCGGGTGGCAGCCATTTGCTGCTGGAAGCCAGCACGCAGGATGTCGCCAAGCAGCGGCTGACCAATATGGAGGAGCAGGTTCGCACCGAATTGCGCCGGGCTGATCCCCGCATCGCGATCGGCGACATCTCCAGCCGCGACGGGAAGCTGAGTTTCATGGTGCGCGAGCCGTCCCAGGTGGATGCCGCGGTCGAGCGCATCCGGCCACTGACGCAGGGCGCGGGGTTGACCGGCCAGCGCGATTTCAATGTCGAGGTGGTCAACAGTTCCACCATCGTCATCACACCGACCGATGCCGGCATCAGCAATGCGGTCAAGAGCGCGATGGAAGTCGCGACCGAGGTGATCCGCAAGCGCATCGACGAAATGGGCACGCGCGAACCCACGATCCAGCAGCAGGGCGACAATCGCATCGTTGTGCAGGTGCCGGGGCTGCAAGACCCCAAGGCGCTGAAGGATTTGCTGGGCCAGACCGCGAAGCTGGAATTCAAGCTGGTCGATTTCACCGCCAACCCCGCCGAAGTGGCGCAGGGTCGTGCGCCGGTGGGCAGCGAAGTGCTGCCCTATCCCGACAATCCATCGGGCGTGCCGCTGATCGCGGTCAAGCGGCAGGTGATGGTGTCGGGCGAGGATCTGACCGACGCGACGCAGGGTTATGACCAGAGCAACCAGGCGATCGTCAACATCCGCTTCAACGGGTCTGGCGGGCGCAAATTCGGACAGGTGACCTCGCAGAACGTCAATCGCCCCTTCGCCATCATTTTGGACGGCAAGGTGCTGTCCGCCCCCAATATCAACGAACCGATCCTGGGCGGCAGCGCGCAGATCAGCGGCAATTTCACCGTTGAAAGCGCCAACCAGCTGGCGATCGCACTGCGATCGGGCAAGCTGCCGGTCGCGCTGACCGTGGTGGAGGAACGTACGGTCGGTCCGGGGCTGGGCGCCGATTCGATCCGCGCGGGGCTGATCGCGTCGATCATCGCGGTGGTCGCGGTCGCGATCTTCATGTTCGTGAGCTACGGCCGCTTTGGCATGTATGCCAATCTGGCGGTCGCCATCAACGTGGCGGTGATTTTGGGCGTGATGGGCATGTTGGGCGCGACCCTGACTCTGCCCGGCATCGCGGGCTTCGTGCTGACCATCGGCACAGCGGTGGACGCCAACGTGCTGATCTACGAGCGCATCCGCGAGGAGCGACGGCGCGGGCGCAATGTCGTCCAGTCGATCGAACATGGTTACAAGGAAGCGAGCCGCACGATTTTCGAGGCGAACGTGACCCACGCCATTGCAGGCGGCATCATGCTCGCGCTCGGCTCCGGCCCGGTCAAGGGCTTTGCCATTGTGCTGCTGATCGGCATCGCGACCAGCGTGTTCACCGCCGTCACCTTCACCCGCATGGTCGTCGCCAACTGGGTGCGCCGCACCCGGCCGACGGACATCACCATTTAAGAGGGGCGGGAGGACACACCCATGAAACTTCTGAAACTCGTCCCCGACAATACCAATATTGGCTTCGTCGCGATGCGGAAATGGGCGTTTGCGCTCACCGCTTTGCTGACGGTGCTGGCGGTTGGCGCGACGGCTTATAAAGGCCTCAACATGGGCGTCGATTTTGTCGGCGGCCTGATGATCGAAGCGAAATTTCCGCAGAATGTGGAGACGGACAAGGTCCGCGCGACCATCGGCACGCTGGGCGTGGGCGAAAGCTCGCTCCAGCAGTTTGGCGATCCCAAGACGGTGCAGATCCGCTTGCCCTTGCCCGAACAGGGCGGTGCTGGCGCGGCCAATGCCGTGGTGGAAAAGACCCGCAACGCGATGACCGCGCAATTTCCCGGCGTCACCTTCTCCCGCTATGATACGGTGTCGGGCAAGGTGTCGGGCGAGCTGATCCAGAATGGCGTGCTCGCCGTCGTGCTGGCGATCCTGGGCATCGCGGTGTTCAGCTGGTTCCGCTACGAATGGCAGTTCGGCGTCTCCACCTTCGTCGCCATCGTCCATGACGTGCTGATGACGCTGGGCTTTTTTGCGGTGACGCAGCTGGAGTTCGACCTCAACATCGTTGCGGCCGTGCTGACGATCGTTGGCTATTCGATCAACGACAAGATGGTGATCGACGACCGTATCCGCGAAAATATGCGTAAATATCGCAAGATGGACATGAAGGCGCTGATCGACCTGTCGGTCAACGAAACCCTGCCGCGCACCGTGATGACATCGGTGACGATCATGCTGGCGCTGGGCGCATTGCTGCTGTTTGGCGGCCATGTGCTGCGTGGCTTCACGGCTGCGATGATGCTGGGTATTATCGTGGGCACCTACTCGTCGGTCTATGTCTCCTCCTCGCTGCTGATTTCGCTGGGGCTGACCCCGATGTCGTCGGAAAAGAAGGCGGGCAAGGCGAATATCGCCGCGCAGGCGGAACGGGTCGGCCCGCGCGACGGAGCGCAGCCCTGAGCGGCGACAAGCGCATCGGCATCGAACTGCGCCGCGACGATAGCGGTCAGGGTCCGATCGTCACCGGTTTCCAGGGGCGCGGTTTCCGGGTGCGCGACGATGTGTTTCCCACCGGGCTGCTGCTCAGCCCGGTCCGCGCGATGGCGTGGGACGACGCGCCCACGATCGATGCGCTGACGCTCGGCGCGCTGGGCGATCTGTTCGATGGCGACCCGCGGCCGGAGTTCCTGCTGCTCGGCACCGGCGCCGGACTGCGCCAACCACCTCGCGCCTTCGTTCGCGCGGTCGAGGCGCTGGGGATCGGGGTAGAGGCAATGGACAGCCGCGCGGCTGCCCGCGCCTGGGGCGTGCTGCGCGCGGAAGAACGGTGGATCGTTGCGGCGCTGCTGCCGCTTTAGCGGATAACCCCTTCCAGTTCCGGGCCGGTATCGACGCTCGGTCGGAAATCGGGCTTCAGCTTCAGGCCCGCCGCCTGCTCATAGGCATAGCCTGCGTCCAGCAAACGCTGCTCCTGATAGGGTGCGCCGATGAAGCTCAAACCCACCGGCAGCCCGCGCACCAGCCCCATCGGCACGGTCAGGTGCGGATAGCCGGCAATCGCCGCCGGGCCGGTCGAACCGCTCGGCCCCTCATATTGATCGCCCCACACCGTGTCGGACGGCCAGGCCGGGCCGTAACTGATCGTCATCAGCAGATCGAGCCGGTCGGCGGCCAGCATGGCGTCGATCCCTTGCGCGCCCGCCAGCCGCAACGATTTTTCGCGCGCGGCTGTGTAGGCCGGATCGTCCAGACCCTTCTTGGCTTGCGACAGGGTGAAAATTTCCTGCCCGAACAGCGGCATTTCCTGCGCCGGGTGCGCCGCGTTGAAGGCGATCAGGTCGGCCAGCGTCCGGCTTTCCACCTGATCCGGTCGGGTGGAGGCGAGATAGGCGTTAAGGTCCGCCTTAAACTCATATTGCAGCACATCGTAGCTGGCCGCTGACATGCCATCCATCGGGGGCTTCTTTACATCCACCAATGTCGCGCCCAGCCCCTTCAGCACGGCGATTGCGGCATCATAACGGGCCAGCAATTCCGGCTGCGCTCCGCCGCGCAGCACGCCGATCCGCATTTTAGCGATAGCGGTCGGGTCGAGCGCAGCGGCATAATCGCGCGCGTGGGCCATGGCGTCCACTGTCGTCGGATCAGCCGGATCGCTGGCGATCAGCGCGGACAGCAGGATGGTGGCATCGCGCACGGTGCGGGTCATTGGCCCGGCTGTGTCCTGGCTGTGACTGATCGGGACGATATGGCTGCGCGGAATCAGGCCGATGGTCGGTTTCAGCCCGACCAGCCCCATCATCGATGCCGGGCAAATGATCGACCCGTTGGTTTCGCTGCCGATCGCGCCGGGCGCGAAACCTGCGGCAACCGCAGCGCCCGATCCGCTGGACGATCCGCAGGTGGTGCGATCCAGTGCATAGGGATTGCGAGTGAGGCCGCCTATCGCGCTCCAGCCGCTCATCGAGCGTTCGGAGCGGAAATTGGCCCATTCGGACAGGTTGGTCTTGCCCAGGATGATCGCGCCCTTCGCCTTCAAGGCAGCGGCGACCGGCGAATCGCGTCCCGGCGCGTTACGCGCCAACGCCAGCGATCCCGCCGTGGTCGGCATCCCGGCCGCCTCGATATTATCCTTGAGCAGGATCGGCACGCCATGCAGCGGGCCACGGATGCGCCCGGCGCGCCGCTCCGTGTCCAGCGTCCTTGCCTGTGCGATCGCATCGGGGTTGTGGGCGATGATGCTGTTGAGGCGCGGCCCGTTGCGATCCATCGCCGCAACGCGCTTGAGCAGCGCGCGCACTGTTGCTTCGCTGCTGGTTCGCCCGGCGGCGAGATCGGCGGACAATGACATAATCGTCGCCTCCTCGACCGCCTGCGCGGCGACCGGCAAGGTCCAGAGCAAGGCGGCAAGGAGGCAAAGGGAACGGATCATGCGGGATAGGCGCTTTCCATATGGTTCCAGCTTTGAACGATCAGCGCCTCCAGCACCGCCATGTCGATACCCGACAGCCGCTTGATATAGAGGCAGCCCTTGCCGCGCTTGTGCTTGCCCAGCGGCACGCAATCCTCATCCGCTAGGCCCGACAGATACAGCACCAGCTCCGCCTTGCGCGGGGAAAAGGCGATGCGGGAGGCGTCCCCCTCGCGCCCGCTATCATAACGATAATGATAGCTGCCAAAGCCGATGATCGAGGAGCCCCACAGCCTTGGCGGCTGCCCTGACACCGTCTGCATCAGCGCAACGAGCCTTTCCCCGTCCTCGCGCCGTTCGGGCGGCTCGACCGCAGCCAGGAACGCCGCTACATCGCTATCCGTCTCAATCGTCTTATTCCCCATGGCTTGTCATCCCCACGTTCAGCGCGTAGAGGCTAGCGCGTCATCTGGGGAGTAGCCAGCCGTTCCGAGGCAAAAGGAGCGGGCCTCATGTCAACATATTTGGCCGAGAGGTCATGGCATGGGGGACGCGGACACCGCGTAAGGCGAGACCAATGGCATCGGCGCTTTTCTGTCCGGCCGGGCGGGGAGCGACGGTGGCATTGCGTCTATCACTTCCGCCCGGCCCCGGACATGATCTGATGGAAGCCCTGTTCACCTCCGCTGCGCTCGTTGCCCTTGCCGAAATGGGGGACAAGACGCAATTGCTGGCGATGCTGCTGGCTACGCGCTTTCGCAAGCCGGTGCCGATCATCCTTGGCATATTGGTCGCGACGATCGCCAATCATTTCCTTGCCGCTCTGCTGGGCCATTCGATCGCTGGCGTGCTGACGCAGGACTGGTTCCGCTATGCCGTGGCCCTGAGCTTCATCGCCATGGCTGCCTGGACATTGGTGCCCGACAAGATTGACGAGGATGCGCCGTTGAAAGCGCCGTCAAAAGCGGGCGTGTTCGTGACCACATTGGTCGCCTTCTTCCTGGTCGAAATGGGCGACAAGACGCAGGTGGCGACGATCGCGCTGGGCGCACGGTTCGACAATCTGGTCGCGGTGACGATAGGAACGACGCTGGGCATGATGCTCGCCAATGTGCCTGCCGTGCTGTTCGGAGAGGCGCTGGCGAAGAAAGTGCCGATGCGCGCGTTGCAGGTCGGCGCGGCTCTGCTGTTCCTGCTGCTGGGGCTGTGGATGATCGCCGATCTGGCAGGCTGGATCGGGTAAAGCGGTTGTCAGCGCGACGCGGCTGGGGCAAGGGAATGGGCAGCATATTCCCTCTCAGACGAACGTGGGTCAGGTGATGAAAGACGATCTGGTTACGATATTCGGCGGCGGCGGCTTTGTCGGTCGTCAGGTGGCGCAGGTGCTGTTGGCGCGTGGCGCGCGGGTGCGGATTGCCCAGCGCGATCCATCGAAAGCGCTGCGGGTCAAGCCACTGGGCGGGCTTGGCCAGGTGCAATTCATCGCCGCCGACATCCGCAACCCCGCCAGCGTGGCGCGGGCAGTGTCGGGCAGCGATGTCGTCATCAATCTGGTCGGCATATTGAAGGGCGATTTCGACGCCTTCCACCATCGCGGCGCGGCCAATGTCGCCAAGGCGGCGGCGGAGGCAGGCGTCAGCGCACTGGTGCATATGTCCGCGATCGGCGCGGATGCTGACAGTCCGTCCGCCTATGGCCGATCGAAAGTGGCGGGCGAAGCGGCGGTCAAGGCCGCTTTCCCTACCGCCACCATCATTCGTCCGTCGATCATCTTCGGCGCGGAGGACCAGTTCCTCAACCGCTTCGCGCAGATCATCGCCATGCTGCCGGTGGTGCCGGTGATCGGCGGGGCGACCAAATTCCAGCCCGTCTATGTCGCCGATGTTGCACAGGCGATCGCCAACGCCGCCGAGCAGCCGGGCGTCCATGGCGGCCAGACCTATGAGTTGGGCGGGCCGCAGGTGCAGAGCATGAAGGACATCAACCAGTGGATCGCCATAGCGACGGGCCGCAACAAGCCGCTGGTCGATGTACCCCATGCCGCAGCGAAATTGCTGGCGATGATGCCGGGCGGGCCGATCACCAGCGATCAGCTGGCGATGCTGGGGCGCGACAATGTCGTGGCACCGGGGACCAAGGGTCTTGACGCGCTCGGCGTCGTGGCCACGCCAATGGCCGGGGTCGCGGACAAATGGATGGTCCGTTACCGGCGGCATGGTCGCTTCGCCGGTCGGGCGAACGCCTGAACACGTAAATCCTTCTCTTGTCGGGGAGGTGGCAGGGCGAAGCCCTGACGGAGGGGTGTCCCCCTATCGATAGCGGGACACCCCTCCACCACTCGCTTCGCGAGCGGTCCACCTCCCCTTATAGGGGAGGATTATCGGAGGATGATCCCACCTATGGACCTGCATTATCTGACCGTCATCCTGCTGGGTATTGTCGAAGGGCTGACCGAATTTCTGCCGGTGTCCTCGACCGGGCATCTCATATTGGCCAGCGAACTGCTGGGTTATGATGCGTCGACCTGGGCGATGTTCAATGTCGTGATCCAGCTGGGCGCGATTCTGGCAGTCGTCGTCCTTTACTGGCGCACCTTCTGGGCGGTCGGCATGGGGCTGTTGCGGCGGGAGCCGGTAAGCTGGCGGTTCCTGCGCAATCTGCTGATCGCCTTCATCCCTTCCGCCATTATCGGGCTGGCGCTCCACGACTATATCGAGATTTTGCTGGGCGCGCCGCAGGTCGTCGCCTGGGCCTTGATCGTCGGCGGCATCGCGATCCTGCTGATCGAACGGGCGGTCAAGGAACAGCGGTTCCACGGCATCGCCGATATTCCAGCCATCCGGGTGCTGGGTATCGGCCTTGTCCAATGTGTCTCCATGATCCCCGGTGTCAGCCGGTCGGGCGCGACGATCATGGGCGCGCTTATGCTGGGCGTGGAGCGGCGCACGGCGGCCGAGTTCAGCTTCTTCCTCGCCATCCCCACCATGCTGGGGGCGACGGCGCTGGAGCTGATCAAAAAGGGTGATCAGATCACCAGCGCGGCGGTCGGTTGGGACAGTATCGCGCTGGGCTTTGTCGTGTCGTTCATCGTCGCGCTGCTGGTGATCCGCTGGTTCGTAGGGCTGGTGTCGAAACATGGATTCGCGCCTTTCGCCTGGTATCGAATCGTGGCGGGAATCGCGGCTTTAGTGTGGCTGGGGACAAGATAGGGCCGAAACGGTCTATTTATAGGGTAAGTTTTTGCGATTGTTTCGCAAATAGGTCTTGCATAGGTCGATAATTAGTCAGTTATACTGACCTATAATGCAGAATCCGCGTGACTCTGCGGGTCTTTATGCTATGCGCGCCCTTGCAACTTGAGTCAGGGGCGAGACATGGCCGACAATCCGATGCTGAAATTCGTAGGCAAGGGACAAGCCTATCCCGACAAGCGCGATGCCGATGCCCGCGCCGACGATTTTCTGGAAATCAGCCGCAGCTTCATCCTCGACAAGGCGGAAGAACAGGCGTCGCGCTGTTCGCAATGTGGCGTGCCTTATTGTTCAACGCACTGTCCGCTACACAATCATATTCCCGACTGGCTGCGCCTGACCGCCGAAGGCCGCCTGCGCGAAGCCTATGAGCTGTCGAACCTGACCAGCACCATGCCCGAAATCTGCGGCCGCATCTGCCCGCAGGATCGGCTGTGCGAGGGCAATTGCGTCATCGAATTTTCCGGCCATGGCGCCGTGACCATCGGCAGCGTCGAAAAGTTCATCACCGACACCGCCTGGAAGGAAGGCTGGGTCGAACCGCTGGTCGCGGGCAAGCCCACCGGCCAGTCGATCGGCGTGATCGGCGCGGGACCGGCGGGCCTCACCACGGCGGAATATCTGCGCGCAGCGGGGCATGAGGTGCATGTCTATGACCGGCATGATCGCGCAGGCGGGTTGCTGACCTATGGCATCCCCGGCTTCAAGCTGGAGAAGGACATCGTCATGCGCCGGGTTCAGCGTTTGAAGGATGGCGGCATCGTCTTTCACGAAAATTTCGAGGTCGGTCGCGATGCGACGCTGGAAGCGCTGCGCGAGAAGCATGACGCGATCCTGATCGCCACCGGCGTCTATAAGCCCCGCGACATTCGCGCGCCGGGCGTGGGCGCGCCGGGCGTGGTCAAGGCGCTCGATTATCTCACCGCCTCCAACAAGGCGGGCTTTGGCGACGATGTGCCCGAACATGCCGATGGCACGCTGCTGGCGACTGGCAAGAATGTCGTCGTCATCGGCGGCGGCGACACCGCGATGGACTGCGTCCGCACCGCGATCCGTCAGGGTGCCAAGTCGGTCAAATGCCTCTACCGCCGTGACCGGGAAAATATGCCCGGATCGCAGCGCGAAGTCGCCAATGCCGAGGAAGAAGGCGTCGAATTCGTCTGGCTGACCGCGCCGATCGCCTTTGAAGGCACCGAGCATGTCACCGGCGTCAAGGTCACCAGGATGCGGCTGGGCGCGCCCGACGCATCGGGCCGCCGCGCACCTGAACCCGATCCGGGCAGCGAACATACGCTGGAGGCGGACCTCGTCATCAAGGCGCTGGGCTATGACCCCGAAGAACTACCCAAGCTGTTCGGCGCGGACGATCTGTCGGTCACCCGCTGGGGTACGCTGCGTGTCGACCACAAGACGATGATGACCAGCGTGGACGGTGTGTTTGCGGCGGGCGACATCGTGCGCGGGGCGTCTCTGGTGGTCTGGGCCATCCGCGACGGGCGCGACGTGACCGAGCATATGCACCGCTATTTGAAGGCCAAGGCGAAGGCGGCGGGCGAAAGGGTTGCGGCGTGATGCGGGGCGACTTCATAGTTCTGGCGCTGCTTGCAATGGGGCCGTCGCTGACGGCGCTTGCGCAGGCACCAGCAGTTCCTGCAACGACGGCATCGGCAGCCCAGACTTTGGCCAAACATTATCTGCCAACAGACCTGGTCAAAGAAACCGGTACGCGCGAATTTGACAAGAATTTCGACGCCAGTTTCGATGGCGCGGCTGGCAATAGCGCGATGGAAGCCCAGTTCCCCGGCCTGAAAGCCGCAGGAAAGCGTGCAGGTCTTGCCGTGTTAAACGCGGCGTACGATCGTGATCTGCCCAACATGCAAAATGCGCTGGCTCTCTATCTTGAACAACAATTTTCATCGAGCGAACTGACCAAACTTAACGACTTTTATGGGTCAGCAACAGGTCAGAAACTGATGCGGAGCATGTTGGCAGGAGCTGACACCACTAAGCTTGCCGAGCGTGCAAAGGCAAATCCCGATGCATTCCAAATGCAAGCAGCAGATGTTCAAGGATTAATGAACCCGGCTGCGCTCGCTCAATTGAGTCAGGCGGAACTGGCCAGCATCATGCAGTTCGGTATCAGTCCGATTGGGCGAAAATTTGGTCAACATAGCAGTGCGCTTCAGAAAATTTGCGTCGATGGCACCAATGCCCTGATTCGTAACACAATGCCCGTCGTGCAATCGAAAGTCATCGAGGCGGTTTCCGCCCATATCGCCAGCTTTGGAAAGGGACAAAAGTGATGTCCGACCGCATGGAAGCCGAACGCCTCCGCATTGCCGAAGTCGGCATGTATCGCCCCGAATTTGAAGGCGACGCCTGTGGCGTGGGCCTGGTGGCCGCTACCGATGGCCGCCCCAGCCGCCGTGTCGTCGCCTCCGCAATCGATGCGCTCAAGGCTGTATGGCATCGCGGCGCGGTCGATGCCGATGGCAAGACTGGCGACGGCGCGGGCATCCATGTCGACCTGCCGGTGCGCTTCTTTGACGATGCGATTGCGGACTCTGGCCACAAGCCGCTGCCCAATCGCCTGGCCGTCGGCATGATCTTCCTGCCGCGCACGGACCTGTCCGCGCAGGAAACCTGCCGCACCATCGTCGAGAGCGAGATCATCGACGCGGGCTATACCATCTATGGCTGGCGGCAGGTGCCGGTGGACGTGTCGGTCATCGGTGAAAAGGCGCAGCGCACGCGGCCCGAAATTGAGCAGATCATGATCGCCGGGCCCATGCCCGAAGTGCGCGATCAGGCCGAGTTCGAGAAGGATCTCTATCTGATCCGCCGCCGGATCGAGAAGCAGGTGATCGCGGCGCAGATCAACGACTTTTACGTCTGTTCTCTGTCGTGCCGGTCGATCATCTACAAGGGGCTGTTCCTCGCGGAGTCGCTGTCGGTATTCTATCCCGATTTGCAAGATGAGCGGTTCGAGAGCCGGGTGGCGATCTTCCACCAGCGTTATTCGACCAACACCTTCCCGCAATGGTGGCTGGCCCAGCCGTTCCGCACGCTGGCGCATAATGGCGAGATCAACACGATCCGCGGCAACAAGAACTGGATGAAGAGCCACGAGATCAAGATGGCTTCGCTGGCCTTCGGCGAGCAGTCGGAGGATATCAAGCCGGTGATCCCGGCGGGCGCGTCCGATACCGCTGCGCTCGACGCCGTGTTCGAGGCGATCTGCCGGTCGGGCCGCGACGCGCCGACTGCCAAGCTGATGCTGGTCCCCGAAGCGTGGCAGGCCGATAGCGGCGAACTGCCCAAGGCGCATCGCGACATGTACGACTATCTCGCCTCCGTCATGGAGCCATGGGACGGCCCCGCTGCACTGGCGATGACCGACGGGCGCTGGGTCGTGGCCGGGGTGGATCGCAACGCGCTACGCCCGCTGCGCTACACGCTGACCGGCGACAATCTGCTGATCGTCGGGTCCGAAACCGGCATGGTCGTCGTTCCTGAGACGACGATCGTGCGCAAGGGCCGCATGGGTCCGGGCCAGATGATCGCGATCGACCTGCAGGAAGGCGAACTCTATGATGACGCTGCGATCAAGGACCGGATTGCTGCCGAGCGCCCCTATGGCGAACTGATCAAGGACTTCATGGCGATCGGCGACCTGACCGATGCGCCGACCGCGCTGCCCGGCTGGGACAAGGCGGAGCTGACGCGGCGGCAGGTCGCGGCCAATCTGACGCTGGAGGATCTGGAACTGATCCTGGCGCCGATGGTCGAGGACGCCAAGGAAGCGATCGGATCGATGGGTGATGACACGCCGCTGGCGGTCATTTCCGACAAGCCGCGCACGATCAGCCATTTCTTCCGCCAGAATTTCAGCCAGGTCACCAACCCGCCGATCGACCCCTTGCGCGAGCGGCATGTGATGAGCCTGAAAACGCGCTTTTCCAACCTGCACAATATATTGGAGCAGGACGCGCAGAACAGCCATGTGCTGGTGCTGGATTCGCCGGTGCTGACCAGTGCCGAATGGGCGCGGTTGAAGGCGCATTTCGGCCCGGCGGTGGCGGAAATCGATTGCACCTTCCCTGCGACCGGCGGGCAGGAACAGCTGCGCGCGGCAATCGCCCGCATCCGCGAGGAAGCCGAACAGGCGGTGCGGGAGGGGCGGACTGAAATCTTCCTGACTGACGAGGGCGTCAGCGAGACACGCGCCGCGATTGCGGGCGTGCTGGCGGCGGCTGCGGTCCACACGCATCTGGTGCGCAAGGGGCTGCGCTCCTATGCGTCGATCAACGTGCGCTGTGCCGAAGCGCTCGACACCCATTATTTCGCGGTACTGATCGGCGTGGGCGCGACGACGGTGAACGCCTATCTGGCCGAAGCCAGCATTGCAGATCGCCATGCGCGCGGGCTGTTCGGGTCGCTCGATCTGGACGCCTGCTTCGAGCGTTATCGCGTCGCGATCAACGAAGGCTTGCTCAAGATCATGTCCAAAATGGGCATTGCGGTCATCAGCAGCTATCGTGGCGGCTATAATTTCGAGGCGGTCGGCCTGTCGCGCGCGCTGGTCAACGATCTGTTCCCCGGTATGCCCGCGAAGATTTCGGGCGAGGGCTATGCCTCGCTCCATTACAGCGCGATCCTGCGCCACCAGCAGGCCTATGACGCATCGGTCGTGCGGCTGCCGATCGGCGGCTTCTATCGCCAGCGTAACGGCGGAGAGGCGCACGCTTATTCCGCGCAGCTGATGCACCTGTTGCAGACGGCGGTGGCGACCGACAGCTACTCCACCTATCTGCAATTTTCGCGCGGCGTGCGCGATTTGCCGCCCGTCTATCTGCGCGACCTGATGGAGTTCAACTTCGCGCGCGAAGCCGTGCCGATCGACGAGGTGGAAGCGACGACCGAGATCCGCAAGCGTTTCGTGACGCCGGGCATGTCGCTGGGGGCGCTGTCGCCCGAAGCGCATGAAACGCTGGCGATCGCGATGAACCGGATCGGCGCGAAGGCGGTGTCGGGCGAAGGCGGCGAGGATGCCGCGCGCTTCAAGCCCTATGAAAATGGCGACAATGCCAACAGTGTGATCAAGCAGATCGCGTCGGGCCGCTTTGGCGTCCATGCCGAATATCTGGCATCGGCCGAAGAGATCGAGATCAAGGTCGCGCAGGGTGCCAAGCCCGGCGAGGGCGGGCAGCTGCCCGGCTTCAAGGTGACCGAATTCATCGCCAAGCTGCGCCATTCGACGCCGGGCGTGACGCTGATTTCGCCGCCGCCCCATCATGACATCTATTCGATCGAGGATCTGGCGCAGCTCATCTACGACTGCAAGCAGATCAACCCGCGCGCGCGGGTCTGCGTCAAGCTGGTGAGCCAGGCCGGCATCGGCACGGTCGCGGCGGGCGTGGCGAAGGCCCATGCCGACGTCATCCTGATCGCGGGCCATGTCGGCGGCACTGGCGCCAGCCCGCAGACCAGCATCAAATATGCCGGGACGCCATGGGAAATGGGCCTGTCCGAAGCCAATCAGGTGCTGACCCTCAACGGGCTGCGGCATCGGGTGAAGCTGCGCACCGATGGCGGCCTGAAAACCGGGCGCGACATCGTGATCGCGGCGATTTTGGGCGCGGAAGAATATGGCATCGGCACGCTGTCGTTGGTTGCCATGGGCTGCATCATGGTGCGCCAGTGCCACAGCAACACCTGCCCCGTCGGCGTGTGCGTGCAGGATGAGAAACTGCGCGCCAAGTTCACCGGCACACCGGAAAAGGTCATCAACCTGATGACATTCATCGCCGAGGAAGTGCGCGAAGTGCTGGCGCGGCTGGGCTTCCGCAGCCTGGACGAGGTGATCGGGCGGACCGAACTGCTCAAGCAGGTCAACCGTGGTGCCGAGCATCTGGACGATCTGGATCTCAACCCGATCCTCGCCAAGGTGGATGCGCCCGACGACCAGCGCCGCTTCAGCCTGAAGCAATGGCGCAACGACGTGCCCGACAGCCTGGACGCGCAGATGATGCGCGACGCGAAGGCGGTGTTCGAGCGGGGCGAGAAGATGCAACTGACCTATACGGTGCGCAACACGCACCGCGCGGTCGGAACGCGGCTGTCGTCGGCGGTGACCGACAGGTTCGGCATGTCGACGCTGGCCGACGGCCATCTGACCGTCCGGCTACGCGGGTCTGCGGGCCAGTCGCTGGGTGCATTCCTGTGCAAGGGGATCACGCTGGAAATCTTCGGCGACGCCAACGACTATGTCGGCAAGGGCTTGTCAGGCGGCATCATCACGGTGCGCACGACTGTCTCCAGCCCACTGTCGTCCAAGGACAATACGATCATCGGCAACACCGTCCTCTATGGCGCGACCAGCGGCAAGCTGTTCGCCGCGGGGCAGGCGGGCGAACGCTTTGCCGTCCGCAATTCGGGCGCGCAGGTCGTGGTCGAGGGCTGCGGTGCCAATGGCTGCGAATATATGACCGGCGGCACGGCGGTGATCCTGGGCAAAACCGGCGCCAATTTCGGCGCGGGCATGACCGGCGGCATGGCCTTCATCCTGGACGAGGATGGCAGCTTCCCGTCGCGCGCCAACCCCGAAGGCATCATCTGGCAGCGGCTGGAAAGCGCATATTGGGAAGCGCAGGTCAAGGATCTGATCGCCCAGCACGCCAAGGCAACCGACAGCAAATGGTCCGGCACGATCCTGGAGGATTGGGACCGTTGGCGGCGCTATATCTGGCAGGTTTGTCCCAAGGAGATGATCAACCGCCTCGCCCATCCGCTCAGCGATGCGCAGGCGGAGGTCGTCGCCGCCGAATAAGCGCTTAGGGCAGGGAGTCGCCCGCTGTCGTTGCGACGGTGGCGGGGACGCCTTCCGCCTGCGCAGGTTGCAGAACCGGAGGAGGCGTGACCGCCTCTCCGGCGGCGAAGCGTGCAATCGTTTGAGGCAGTTGATGAACTGGCGATGGCGGCGGTGGCGCGGGGAAAGCCGTGTCCGTCTCCTCTCCTTGCGCCAGATAGTCCCGCACGACCGGATCACTCGTACCATCGATCATGCCGTCTGCGTCCAGCCCCGCCATATCCAAAGCCCTGCGCCGGTCGGCCAGGCTGGGACCACAACCGGTGCATCGGATTTCGCCGGGACCGTGATCGACCGGGTCGGTGGCATAATTCGACGCGCCGCTGTCACCGGAATCGGCATAGACTGCGCCCGCGTCGTCGGGCAGCGTGGATGTTTGCGGGCTGGTGACATAGGCACCAAGACCCAGCCCCATGACCGTCGCGGCGGCCACTGTCATGCCCGACAGCATCCAATGGTGCATTGTCCTGCCTTCCATCCTCTCGCGCGCCGCTGCCAGCCCCTCGGCTCACTGCGTCTTGCCCATGGATCAATCATAACGCAGATGCAGATCGGTTGTTGCATGGGGTAAAAGCCTTTGCTAATGGCCAGCGCCTACCAGATGCCGGTCCTGCCGGTTTCCCTTTGAATGTGCGGCCATGGCGGAATTGGTAGACGCGCAACGTTGAGGTCGTTGTGGGCGAAAGCCCGTGGAAGTTCGAGTCTTCTTGGCCGCACCATTCACCTGCTTACACGCAGGTCAGCTCAAATGGATAGTCCCCCGCCCCCGCAAGGGCCGGGATAGCTGCGCGTGATCGCAGGGCCTTGCGGGGACGGCGCCCGACTGCCTATCTGGCGCAAACGCGCGGGACCGCCCGCCTCATCACGAAAGGATGCCGCCATGTCCGCCATAGACTGGGACCAGCCAGCCACCATGATCGATCTGGACGGCAAGGCGCCGCTGATCGGCACGATCCGCCAGTGCGCCCAGCATTTCGCGATCTTCAAGGCGGAAGCCAAGGCGCAGGCCCGCGTGTTGCTGACCCAGCCGGTCCATCGCGAAGGCCGCCGGACGCGTACCTGGCTGCTGGAGCCGGATGAAATCGCGCAACTGGCCGAACGCCTGCGTGCGGAAGGCTGATCAATCCAACTTTAAGGGCATGGGGCAGTCTGCGCCGTCCTCAGCCAGATATTTCCCCTGTCCTACAACAAACCATATGGGATAAATGATTCGCCTCATTTCACGCAGGGAGGCGCACCATGGATATTCAGACCCTTATTGACGAAGTGATCGCCCGCGAAGGCGGTTATTCCAATCATCCCGCTGACCGGGGCGGGCCGACCAATTGGGGGATTACCCATGCGGTGGCGCGCGCCAATGGCTATGCCGGGGATATGCGGGCCTTGCCACGCGCCACGGCGGTGGCAATCTACCGACGGCTCTACTGGGATCAGCCCGGCTATGCCTTTGTCGCGGACGCCGCGCCGTCCTTGGCCGCCGAGCTGTTCGACACAGCCGTCAACATGGGCGTTGGCACCGCGACCGGCTTTCTCCAGCGCGCGCTCAATGCGCTTAACCGCAATCGACGCGATTATCCCGACCTGATCGTTGACCGGGCGATCGGCGGCCGCACGCTGGCAGCGTTGCGCGCCTTCCGGGCCTTGCGGGGCAAGGCGGGCGAGGCAGTGCTGCTCAAAGCGATCGAGGCGATGCAGGGCGAACGCTATATCGCGCTGGCCGAAAGCCGTCCGGCCAATGAGGCCTTTCTCTATGGCTGGCTGGCCAACCGGATCGGTTAATGCACCATGATTTGATCTGGAATTTTTGTGTTCAGGGACGGTGTGAACTTCGCCGTTTTGCGCGTCCCAGCAACGGTGTGAACTTTGCCCCGCGAGAGCGCCCGAACCCAATTTCCGTTCGGGCTGAGCTTGTCGAAGCCTTGTCCTTATTGCGCAAGAAGGACGGCCCTTTGGCAGGCTCAGGGCGAACGGAGGTTGGGAGGCGGGCCAGCCTCCCATGACGGTGTGAACTTCGCCCCTAACAGCCCCTTCAGTCAGGATTTGAACCCCATGACCACCGACACCCCAACCACCGATCCCTGGGCCAGCCGCGCGAGGCCCGCCTTTCTCTATGTCATCTATGCGCTGCTGCTCTGGTCGCTGCCGATGGGGCTTATCGCGGGCTGGCGGCCCGACATTGCGGCGGCCATCACGGCGGGGATGCGCGACTATCTCAACGCTCTGCCCGAACCGCTCTATGCGCTGTTTGGCACCGGCTATCTGGGCTACACCGCCGCGCGCGCCTGGGGCAAGGCGAAGGGGGCGGAGCGGTAGCACCTATGCCGCCGCCCTCTCATACCAGCCCCGCGATCGCTTCACGAGGGCGACGATGGAGAGCATCACCGGCACCTCGACCAGCACGCCGACCACGGTGGCGAGGGCCGCGCCGGAGTGCAGCCCGAACAGGCTGATCGCTGCCGCCACCGCCAGTTCGAAGAAATTGGACGCGCCGATCAGCGCGGCCGGTCCCGCGACGCACCAGGCGACACCGAAACGGCGGCTGAGCCAATAGGCAAGGCCCGCGTTCAGATAGACCTGCAACAGGATCGGCACCGCGATCAGCCCAATGACCAGCGGCTGGGCGACGATCTGCTCGCCCTGAAAGGCGAAGAGCAGCACCAGCGTGGCGAGCAGGCTGACAAGGCTCACCGGTCCCAGCGCGGCGAGCAGCCGGTCGAGCGCCGCCTGTCCGCCCGCCCGCAACCGCGCCCGGCGCAGCAACTGCGCGATAATGACCGGGACGATGATATAGAGACCGACCGACAGCAGCAGCGTATTCCACGGGACGTTGATCGACGCGACACCCAGCAGCAGCCCGACGATCGGCGCGAAGGCAAAGACCATGATCAGGTCGTTGAGCGCCACCTGGCTCAGCGTATAGCCGGGATCGCCATCCAGCAGGTTGGACCAGACGAACACCATCGCGGTGCAGGGCGCGGCGGCCAGCAGGATCAGGCCTGCGATATAGGACGGCCCCTGCCCGGCAGGCAGGAAGGGCGCGAACAGATAGCTGATGAAGAAGGTGCCGAGCAACGCCATGGAGAAAGGCTTGACCGCCCAGTTGATGAACAATGTCACCCCCACGCCGCGCCAGTGCCGCCGCACACTGCCCAGCGCGGCAAAATCGATTCGCAGCAGCATGGGGATGATCATCAGCCAGATCAGCGCCGCGACGGGCAGGTTGACGCGGGCGACCTCAGCCCCCGCGATCAGGGCGAAGGCGGACGGAAACAGCTGCCCCAGCCCGATCCCCACGACGATACACAGCGCGACCCAGAGGCTGAGATAGCGTTCGAACAGCGACATCAGGCGGCGCTCACCACGTCGCCATCTTCCTTGACGAAGGGCGTCGGCAGCGGATGGGGCAGCAGGTCCAGCACCGCTTCGGACGGACGGCACAGCCGCACACCTTTGGGCGACACGACCAGCGGGCGGTTGATCAATATCGGGTGCGCCATCATCGCGTCGATCAGCGCCGCGTCGGACAGGCTTTCGTCGGAGAGGCCCAGATCGGCGAAGGGGGTTCCCTTCTCCCGCAGCAGGGCGCGGGGCGTGATGCCGGCACGGGAGATAAGTTGCTCCAGCAACGCCCGCGAGGGCGGTGTTTGGAGATACTCCACGACATGCGGCTCGATCCCGGCATGGCGGATCATCGCCAGTGTGTTGCGCGACGTGCCGCAGGCGGGGTTATGATAGATGATGATGTCGGTGGCCAAGGGGGTTTCCTTTGGGTCAGCAGCAGGGGGAGAGTTCAGCAACGATCGGCGCGCACAGGGTGGCGTTGCCCCCGCAGCAATCCTTGAGCAGGAACAGGGTCAGTGTCCCCAGCGCGCCCAGGTCTGCGCGGTAATGGACCGACCGGCTATGCCGCTCCGATCGCACCAGGCCTGCGCGGGACAGGATGGCCAAATGGGACGACATGGTATTTTGCGGCACCCCGACCAGCCGGGCAATCTCGCCCGCCGGCAGACCGTTGGGTTCGTGGCGCACGAGCAGCCGAAAACTGTCGAGCCGCGTGGACTGGGCAAGCGCGGCCAGAGCAGCGATGGCGGATTCGTTTTCCATACATCCAGATTAATGGATATATAATGCCAAGCAAGCCTCTTTCGCGAAACAGCATCGATGGAGGATAAGTGCAAATGAGAGGGGCCGCCGGGTCTAAGCCCGACGGCCCATCATGTGCATGGTCAGCGGCCGGAAGTGCCGCCCAGGGGAAACGCCTAGTGGGAAACTAAGGTCGCGCTATCTTCTCCACGGGGAGACGGCCTGTATATCGGCGCGCTTTATCTCGCGATGTGGAGGAAGATCGACGGCGTGGCGTCGCTCAGCGGCGCGTTCCCCGAATGGACTTGACCGACCCCATTGCTGAACCATGAGACATCGGATCACCTCCTTTCGCTATGTTGAAGCCCGTTATGGCCGACTTCGACTGCGCTTCGTGCGGCCACGGGATGGAATGTGAATCAGACGCGCGGCATGATCAAGACTTGTATTATTCTTTTTTCGAATCATACTTTCGCGTCCGCAAGTTCGGCCTGCGTCGTTATCCCCGGCAATCCTCGATCACGCGCGATACTTCCGGCCAGGCGGGGACGATCAGAGGCTCCGGCCCAGCCACCTCGACCGCAAACTTGCCCCGGCTATAGGCGATCTGATCCAGCGCCGTGTCCGCGGCAGCGCGGACGGCGACGGCTTGCGGCGTTGGTGAGGTCGATGCGGTTGCAGGCCAGCTCGTCGCGCCATAGCTGGTCCGTATCGTCATCGTCCCCTGACCCGCCCCAGTGCGGATGATGCTGACCCGGCGCGCGGCCCGATCGCAGCGGATGGTCAGGCGGGTGTCGGCAGCGGTCGGACCGAACCGGGCGACCGATATGGCTGCATCGGATTGCCAGCGCCAGTCGCCCGGCGCGGTCGCGCGATACTGCCACTCGCTGGCCAGTGGCGCGGGAGGAACAGTTGGTTGGATCGGCGCGGGTGTCGGGATTGGCCGGGGCGCAGGGCTTGGGGCTAGATTGGCCTGACGCGGCGCAGGTCCGACGCAGGAACCAAGCAGGATGAGGAAGGGCGCGGCGAGGGCGAGGTTTGTGGTAAAGCGCATCGTCCACCCATGCCTGCACCGTGCGGGCGGCTCAACCGGAAAAGGATGAGCGGAGAAGGGGGCGAGGTCGGGCTGGGCTACATCAAGGCTTGCCGCTGCCGATATTGACACCACGCACCCGAATCGCTAGGGCGCGGACATCCCGACACGCTGGTGAGCGGCAGTGCTTCGCGCACTGGCCGTCTTTTTTGCGTCCGGGGGTATACATCGGTTGCGCATCCACGCCAAGGACTGCTCAACCCTGACGCTTTGAGATGGGGTGACGCCAATCGCCCCGTGGAGCAGGAGATTAATTGACCATGGCACGTATTGCGGGTGTTAACATCCCGACCAACAAGCGCGTAATCATCGCGCTCACCTACATTCACGGCATCGGCCGCAAGACCGCCGTCGACATCGCCACGAAGCTGGGTATCGACCATAGCCGCCGTGTGCAGGACCTGTCTGACGCCGAAGTGCTGCAGATCCGTGAAACGATCGACGCCGATCTGACCGTCGAAGGTGATCTTCGCCGCAACACCGCGATGAACATCAAGCGCCTGATGGATCTGGCCTGCTATCGCGGCCTGCGTCATCGCAAGGGGCTGCCGGTTCGTGGCCAGCGCACGCACACCAATGCCCGCACCCGCAAGGGCAAGGCGAAGGCGATCGCAGGCAAGAAGAAGTAAGGGTCTGAGGGCGAGCTTTTCGGTTTCGCCCTCCCGGCTTCTTTTATCAGCATTTCGAGTAGGATAGAGCAAAATGGCACGCGAACCCCAGCGCATTAAGCGCCGTGAGCGCAAGAACATCTCGGCGGGCGTGGCACATGTCAACGCCAGCTTCAACAACACCATGGTGACCATCACCGACGCCCAGGGCAACGCGATTTCCTGGTCCTCGGCCGGCATGATGGGCTTCAAGGGCAGCCGCAAGTCGACCCCGTACGCCGCTCAGGTGTGCGCGGAAGATGCCGGCCGCAAGGCCGCCGAACATGGCGTCCGTACCCTGGAAGTCGAAGTCAAGGGTCCCGGTTCAGGTCGTGAATCGGCCCTGCGTGCCCTCCAGGCCGTGGGTTTCCACATCACCTCCATCCGCGACGTGACGCCGATCCCGCATAACGGCGTGCGTCCGTCCAAGCGCCGCCGCGTCTAAATTCGGCTGAGCGATATGGCGGGCGGCGGACGCGCCGCCCGTTACCCGTCTGCATCGGCCGCAACGTCCTGTCGGGTCCAGGATCATAAGCGTTTCGGCCACATCCCCAGGGGAATTACATGACTGTCAACATGAAGAACTGGCAGGAATTGAAGAAGCCCAACGCGCTGGAAATCAAGCCAACCAGCGACGGCAAGCGCAAGGCGACCTTCGTCGCCGAGCCACTAGAGCGCGGCTTCGGCCTGACGCTTGGCAACGCGCTGCGCCGGGTTCTTCTTTCCTCGCTTCAGGGCGCGGCGGTCACCTCGATCAAGATCGAGAACGTCCTGCATGAATTCTCGTCGCTCGCCGGCGTGCGTGAAGATGTCACCGACATCGTCCTCAACATCAAGCAGGTCGCGCTGCGGATGGAAGGCGATGGTCCCAAGCGGCTCCAGCTGTCGGCTACCGGCCCGGCCGTGGTCAAGGCTGGCGACATCAGCGTCGTTGGCGACATCGAAGTGATGAACCCGGACCTGGTGATCTGTCACCTCGACCAGGGCGCAACGCTGAACATGGAACTGACCGCTGACGTCGGCAAGGGCTATGTCCCCGCCGTCGCCAACCGTCCCGCAGACGCGCCTATCGGCCTGATTCCGGTCGACGCGCTCTACTCGCCGGTCCGTCAGGTTGCCTACAAGGTGGACAACACCCGCGTCGGCCAGGAACTGGACTATGACAAGCTGTCGCTGACCGTCGAAACCGACGGCACCGTCACGCCGGAGGACGCGGTCGCCTTTGCCGCGCGCATCCTGCAGGACCAGCTCCAGCTGTTCGTCCATTTCGAGGACGCGCTGCCCACCGCCGCGCCGTCGCAGGGTGGCCATGCGGTCGCATCGGCGTCGGAAGGCGAAAGCGACACCAACCAGATCAACCGCTACCTCCTCAAGAAGGTGGACGAACTGGAACTGTCGGTCCGCAGCGCCAACTGCCTCAAGAACGACAACATCATCTATATTGGCGATCTGGTCCAAAAGACTGAAGCCGAGATGCTGCGCACCCCCAATTTCGGTCGCAAGTCGCTGAACGAAATCAAGGAAGTGCTGTCGTCCATGGGTCTGCGCCTGGGCATGGACATCCCCGGCTGGCCGCCTGAGAATATCGAGGAAATGGCCAAGAAGCTCGAACAAGAGCTGCTGGGGTAAGTCGGAGCGAGCCGCGCAGCGCAGCAGCGCGGCGGTTCGCAACGCGAACGCGAACGACCGGCCAGCGGCGCATAGCGCCGACTGACGTCACGGGATTTACTCCCGTGACGGTTGCCGGGAGACAGGATGGGTGTCGGCGGTGGCCCTTATCACCGCCTGGTCTGGGCTACCTGAAACGGGCCCTTAACGAACGAAGGAATGAATTATGCGTCACAGAATGGGTCAACGTCGTCTCCAGCGCGCCACCGGTCACCGCGTCGCCCTGCTGCGCAACCTAGCCGCCTCGCTGATCAAGCATGAGCAGATCCTGACCACCACGCCCAAGGCGAAGGAACTGCGTCCCTATGTGGAAAAGCTGATCACGCTGGCGAAGAAGGGTGGCCTGTCCAACCGTCGCCTGGCCGATGCCCGCCTGAAGGACGATGCGCAGTTGGCCAAGCTGTTTGAAGTCCTGGTCCAGCGCTACAAGGATCGCAACGGCGGCTATACCCGCGTGATCAAGGCCGGTATCCGCGCGTCGGACGCTGCGCCGATCGCGATCATTGAACTGGTCGACCGTGACGTCAGCGCCAAGGGGCAGGATAGTGGCCCGGTGCAGACTGCTGACGAGGATGAATTCGAAGCCGCCTGATTGGTGCGGTCCTCCTGACGAGGACTGGATGCTTTACCGACAGGCCGTGGCTCTTTAGGAGCCACGGCCTGTTCTGTTTGATAAAAAGAGACGGAAAGAGGATGCGCGTCACGGCTCGCCTGTTCCTGCTGCCGCTGTTGCTGGCGGCTAGCCCGGTCCTTGCGGGACCGGAAACGGCTGCGATCGACGCGGCCGGACAGGGCTTGCGCTATCCAGCCGCCAAGCGGCTCGACCTGATCGAGGATCATTTCGGCGTGAAGGTCGCCGACCCCTATCGCTGGCTGGAAAATGACCTGCGCGCCGACCCCGCAGTGCGGGACTGGGTGGCGCAAGAAAATGCGCTGACCCGCCGCTATATCGACGGACTGCCGGGCCGCGCGGCGCTCAAGGCGCGGATGCAGGCGTTGCTCTCGCATGGGCGCTATACTGTTCCGCGCAAGGCGGGCGGGCGCTATTTCTACGGCTACAACAAGGGGTTGCAAAACCAGACCCCGCTCTATGTGCGGGAAGGGCTGGACGGACCGCAGCGTTTGCTGATCGACCCCAATGACTGGGCGAAGGACGGGGCAAGCGCGCTGGCCGAATGGACCCCGTCCCCCGACGGTCGCACGCTGGCCTTTGCGGTTCAGGAAGCAGGCAGCGACTGGCGGACACTGCGGTTGCTGAACGTGGACACGGGCAAAGTGCTGGACGACCGGATCGAGTGGGTCAAATTTTCGACCTTGGCCTGGGACGGGCGTGGCGAGGGCTTCTTCTATTCCCGCTATCCCGCGCCGCAGGGCGATACCGCTTTCCGGTCCGCCAATGAGGATCAGCAGCTTTTCTATCATCGCGTCGGCACCCCGCAGGCGCAGGATCAGTTGATCTACGCCACACCCGACCGTCCGAAACTCAGCCATACCGCGCAGGTCACCAATGACGGGCGCTGGCTGGTGATCAGCTCGTTCGAGGGGATCGATCCGCGCCGCGAAGTCCATGTCGCGGCGCTGGACGGCGGGCCAGTAAAGCCACGCCGACTGGTCAAGGGGCCGGTGCAGGACTGGCGGCTGATCGGCAGTCGGGGATCGACCCTCTTTTTCATCACGGACGATCATGCACCCCGATTGCGTGTGGTGACGCTCGACGCGGCACAACCACGGCGCAAACCGCAACAGGTGGTCGCCGAGCGCGCCGATGCGCTGGCTGGCGGGTCCCTGGTCGGCAACCGGCTGATCCTGGCCTATATGACGCAGGCCGAAACGATTGCCGAACTGGTCGAACTGGACGGGCGCAAGGTAGGCGACGTGCCCTTGCCCGGCATGGGGACGGCGGCGGGCTTTGGCGGGCGCGATGGCGACCCGGAGACATTTTTCAGCTTTTCGGGCTTCACCACCCCCTCCAGCATCTATCGCTTCGATACATCTACCCTGCAAAGCCAGTTGTTCGCGCAGCCCGACCTGCCCTTCAACCCGGACGAATTCGGGGTGGAGCAGATCAGCTATGTGTCCAAGGATGGCACCCGTGTGCCGATGACGGTGATCCGCAAGAAGGCACTGGCCGACCGGGCGATCGCGGCGCCGACCATCCTCTACGGCTATGGCGGCTTCAACATCAGCCTGACGCCGGGCTATTCGGCGACGCGGCTGGCCTGGCTGGAGCAGGGCGGGGTCTATGCCATCGCCAATCTGCGCGGTGGTGGCGAATTCGGCAAGGCGTGGCATGAAGCCGGACGTGGCCCCAACAAGCAAAATGTGTTCGATGATTTCATCGCCGCAGCCGAATATTTGAAGGTTAATGGCTATACCACGCCCGACGGGCTGGCGATTGAGGGGCGCTCCAATGGTGGCCTGCTGGTCGGCGCAGTGGTCAATCAGCGGCCTGATCTGTTCGCCGCCGCGCTGCCTGCCGTGGGCGTTATGGACATGCTGCGCTTTGATCGTTTCACCGCCGGGCGCTACTGGGTCGATGATTATGGATCGCCTGGCCGGGCGGAGGATTTTCCGTTGCTGTACGGCTATTCGCCCTATCATAACATCCTGTCGGGCAAGGATTATCCCGCAATCCTCGTCACCACCGCCGACACCGACGACCGGGTGGTTCCCGCCCACAGTTTCAAATATGCCGCCGCCTTGCAGGCCGCCGATGTCGGCAGCAGACCCCGGTTGCTGCGGGTGGAAAGCCGGGCGGGTCATGGCGCGGGCAAGCCGATCGACAAGCTGATCGACGAATATGCCGACAGCTATGCCTTTCTGGCGTCATTCACGGGTTTGCAGATTAGGGCCGATCCGCAATAATCGTTCAGCCGCGCGACAGCCGGACGCGGATAGAGACCGCTTGACCGCAGGAGATAGAGGCATGGGCAAGACGCACTGGATGACAGGATCGCTGGTGGGGCTGGCGTTGTTGGTGGGCAGCATCGCCCCGGCGCAGGCGCGTCCGCGCTATGATCGCGGCCATGATCGGGGCTGGGGTCATCATCATCGCGATCGCGGCAATGGCTTTGGTTTCGGCGATGCCGTGGGAGTCGCGGCGCTGATCGGCGCGGTGGCGATCGTCGCCTCCTCCATGTCGAAGGACAAGAAGGTCGCGCGCAATGGCGACGATGCGGCACCCCCGCCTGCCAACGGCACTGACTATGGCGCGGATGTCAGGCGCGACGATGATTTTTCCGATGTAGCCTCGGCCAATGGCGATCAGGACCAGATGACCGATGCCTGCGCTGTCGCCGCGCGGGATGAGGCGCAGGGCGCGAATGGTGGCTATGCCGAGGTACGGCGCATGGACGAACCGCGCGCGGCGCAAGATGGCTATAATATCGACGGTGAGGTCGAATCCCGCGCCAATTATCGCGCCCCAACCGGCACCACCCGCCGTTTCACCTGCACGATCAAGGATGGCCGCGTGGCAGAGGTCTATCTGAGTCGCGATGTCGTGATGCAATAAGCCGCAACCGTGCATCGCCATCCTCCCTCGCGCCATGTTCTGGCCTTTGGCCTGGCGGCGCTGGCGGGGATGGTCGATGCTTTGGGGTTGCTCAAGCTCGGCGGATTATTCGTGTCCTTCATGAGCGGCAATTCGACCCGGATGGCGGTCGGCATCGCGACCGAGCCGACGCTGGCATGGGCGGCGATCGGGCTGATCGGCGCATTTGTCGGCGGGGTCTTTGTCGGCGCGTTGCTGGCGCGGGCGGCCGGTCGGTGGCGCAAGCAGGCCGTGCTGGGACTCGTTCTGGCGCTGTTGACCATGGCGGCATCGCTGGCCGGATCGGCTGGCGACGGCCTGACCCTGCTGATGGCGGCGGCGATGGGCGCGGTGAACAATGTTTTCCAGCGCGATGGCGAGGTGAGCATCGGCGTCACTTATATGACCGGCGCGCTGGTGAAGCTGGGGCAGGCACTGGCCAGCGCCGTGACTGGTGGCCCGCTGTTCGGATGGGTGCCGCATGTGTTGCTCTGGCTTGGACTGGTGGCGGGCGCTGTGGCGGGGGCGTTGCTGTTTGGACGGATGGATCTTGGAGCCTTGTGGATCGCTTGCGGCTGGTGCGGGTTGTTGCTGCTCTGGAGCGTCCGGCTGGGACCGCTGCCGCGCGCCAATTATCTGGCATGAAGGCCGCTTCGCTCCTGGCGGTGACACATGTCCGCCCCCTGCTTTCATCGGCAGCGCCTTTCTGGTTGCGGCTGCGCTGCCGGGCGCGGGCTGGAGGTTGACGCAGCACAGGTCGCGAAAACTGGACATATCGGGACCGGGCGACTAACCGGACGCGAATCCCTTCAACCGCTCGACATAAAGGCGATTCGATGACGCTGCCCCTTCAGGATTCCATCCTCATCGTGGACTTCGGCAGCCAGGTGACCCAGCTCATCGCCCGGCGCGTGCGCGAAGCGGGGGTCTATTCCGAAATCGCCCCGTTCAACAGTGCGGAACAAGCCTTTGCCCGGATGCAGCCCAAGGGCGTGATCCTGTCGGGCGGCCCCTCCTCGGTCATGTGGGAGGATTCCCCTCGTGCGCCGCAAGCCATTTTCGATGCGGGCGTGCCGGTGCTGGGCATCTGCTACGGCCAGCAGACCATGATGCAGCAGCTGGGCGGCAATGTGGAAGGCGGCGAGAGCGGCGAATTTGGCCGTGCCTTCATTGAAGTCAAGAAACCCTGCGCCCTGTTCGACGGGTTGTGGGCGCCGGGTGAGAAGCACCAGGTGTGGATGAGCCATGGCGACAAGGTGACGCAGCTGGCCGACGGCTTCGAAGTCGTCGCCACCAGCGAGGGCGCGCCCTTCGCCGTCACCGCCAATGAAGCCAGGCGCTTCTACGCCACCCAGTTCCACCCCGAAGTCGTCCACACGCCCGATGGCGGCAAGCTGCTCGCCAATTTCGTCCGCCATGTCTGCGGCCTCGCGGGCGACTGGACCATGGCGGAATTCCGCGCGACCAAGATCGCCGAAATTCGCGCGCAGGTGGGTGAAGGCCGGGTGATTTGCGGCCTGTCGGGCGGTGTCGACAGCGCGGTCGCGGCCGTGCTGATCCACGAAGCGATCGGCGATCAGCTGACCTGCGTGTTCGTCGACCATGGCCTGATGCGGCTGGGCGAGGCGGAGCAGGTCGTCACCCTGTTCCGTGAGCATTATGGCATCAAACTGGTCCATGTGAATGCGGAGGATCGCTTTCTGGGCGGTCTGGCAGGGCTGACCGACCCCGAAAAGAAGCGCAAGTTCATCGGCGGCGAATTCATCGCCGTGTTCGAGGAGGAAGCCGCGAAGATTGGCGGAGCCGATTTCCTGGCGCAGGGGACGCTCTATCCCGACGTGATCGAGAGCGTGAGCTTCACCGGCGGCCCCAGCGTGACGATCAAGTCGCACCATAATGTCGGCGGCCTACCTGAACGCATGAACATGAAGCTGGTCGAACCCTTACGCGAACTGTTCAAGGATGAAGTGCGCGTGCTGGGCAGGGAACTGGGCCTGCCGGAGATTTTCGTGGGCCGTCATCCCTTCCCAGGGCCGGGCCTTGCGATCCGCATCCCCGGCGAAGTGACCAAGGAACGCTGCGACATCTTGCGCAAGGCGGACGCGGTCTATCTGGAGGAAATCCGCAATGCGGGCCTCTATGACGCGATCTGGCAGGCCTTTGCCGTGCTGCTCCCCGTCCGCACCGTAGGCGTCATGGGCGACCTGCGCACCTATGACAGCGTCTGCGCGCTGCGCGCCGTCACCTCGACCGATGGCATGACCGCGGACATATACCCGTTCGATGCGGCTTTCCTCAGCCGGGTCGCGACCCGGATCATTAATGAGGTAAAGGGCATCAACCGCGTGGTCTATGACTATACGTCCAAACCGCCGGGAACCATTGAGTGGGAATGATTTTGGCCCCTCCAGAGGGGGCTGGAACTACGCCATTATACGACGTAAGTAACTGATAAAAAATAGTTTATTATCACGGACATTCAATAACAATCGGTGGGTAGCCTTCGCATCTGTCGCGCAAGCTGACGGTCCCGGCTGCTCTTGTCTCATCGCAAATTGCTCGATACCGTCAGGGTCAACACAGTCCCTGACGGTATTTTTTCTTCCATAACCACTGAAAAAGCAAAGCTTTTTCGGCCGGGAGGGGTGCGTTTTCGGGCAGACGGTATTTTTATCGCGGAGGTCCCACAATGCTTACGGATGCAGCACTTAAGAACCTGAAATCAAAAGAGAAAGCATATAAGGTCTCGGACCGGGATGGCATGTATGTAAGGGTCACCACTGGCGGGGCTATTTCGTTCCGCTTGGACTACCGTCTGAATGGGCGGCGAGAGACGGTGACCCTCGGTAGATACGGCCCCTCGGGCATATCCGACGAGCGAGCCACCGGACCCATCTGGGCTTTGCCTGGCTCAGCATTCCACGATTTCTCACACTGACGCCTGCCGATCGCGCGGTACTTGCTGCCGGACAAGCTCATGGGCTTGGTGAAGGTTTTACCGTCCCTTCGCACATCCCAGGCGAAGTCAGCGGATCCTGTACATTCGTCACCCGAGCCGACGAGCCGCTGCCTCGCGATCAGATCTGGACCGCGCAACTGATCGGCGGGCTCGCGTTCGAACGCGGGCAACACCTTCTGGGCCGCACGACACTGTCTGGGGATTCCGCGATCACGGAACGTCAACGCGACTGCGTTCTATGGGCCGCTCGCGGAAATACCGACGGGGAGATTGCCGACATATTGGGCATCTCCAAGGAAACCGTGATTCAGCATCTTAAGTTCGCGCGCGAGCGCTATGGCGTGCGCAAGAGAACGTCGCTCGTGATCCGGGCGCTGTTCGACGGCCTGATCTCTTTTTCCGAAATCTTCCAGCGCCACAAATACTGGTAACGTCATCTCGAGGGGGTGGTGCGCCGTCCCCTCGTCAAATGGTACCTGTAAAACCGCCGTTTCCCTGTCTTTCTGCGCCAGCCTACGCCGAAGCGATTTCGATGTTGCGGATAGAGGTAATGTGGCTTTCTTGATCATCCCCTGAGCTGGGCCGCCAACGGTCCGGCAATTGGCAGGGTCGATCCATGAGCATATCCGCTCCGTACAGAGGCCAGGACACGCGGCTCGCGCATGCTCCGCACGGCGTTCGGTTCGGCGATCATCGGCTGGCTCGACGATGCGTGCGTCATCGAAATCATGCTCAATCCCGACGGTCATGTCTGGATCGATCGGCTGGGCGAAGGCCTCAGCGATACCGGGGCCTGCCTGTCGGCGGCCGACGGCGAGCGGATCATCCGTCTGGTGGCGCATCATGACGGCGCGGAGGTTCATGACGGCGCGCCGCGCGTGTCGGCGGAACTTCCCGATACCGGCGAGCGGTTCGAGGGGCTGCTCCCGCCCGTCGTCCAATCGCCGACATTCGCCATTCGCAAGCCCGCCGTCGCTGTATTCACGCTCGCGGATATGTCACCGCCAATATCATGTCTGCGCGCCAAGCCGACATATTGGCGCAAGCCGTCTCCACGCGCCAGAACATCCTGGTGGCCGGTGGCACAGGGACCGGCAAGACGACGCTCACCAACGCGCTTCTGGCCGAGGTCGCCAGGACGACCGACAGGATCGTCCTCATTGAGGATACGCGCGAGCTCCAGTGTACATCTCCCAACCTGATCGCGATGCGAACCAAGGATGGCGTCGCTACGCTGTCCGATCTCGTGCGATCCGCCCTGCGCGCCCGTGCCGCCAACAACGAAAATCTTTGAGAGCGTTGGAGATGACATGCGTGTTTCCTCTACTGCTTACTGCTATCCTGACGCAGGTCAGTCTGCTGTTATCCGGGTATGAACTGGCTATTCCGCCTTTACCGCTGCCACTATGATGACGTTATCTTAGCGCCGTCCCACCCGCCGCCCAGCGCCCGGAACGACGCAATCGCGCCGCGCGCTGCTGCCGCGCGCGCCTGGATCGCGCCATCGCGTGTTTCCAGCAGACGCCGATCGGCATCGAGCACTTCGATGAGGCTCGCCATCCCGCCCTTATAGGCGGCCATGGAGGAGTCTCGCGCGCGCGACAGCGAGTTCTCGCCCTGAACAAGCGCGGCCGCACGCGCCTCCTGCTGAACCAGCGTGGAGAAGGCGTCCTCGACATCCTGGGACGCGCGAAGCACTGTCAGGCGATAGGCTGCCAGTGCTTCGGCATTGGCGCCTTTGGCAGCCTTGATCTCCGCATCCACCCGCCCGAAATCGAAGAGCCGCCAACGCAGCCCAAATATGCCGTTGGCCTGCGTCGCGTTGCCGGTGAAAAGACCGCCCGCAGCGGTAGAGGCCGTTCCGAGCAGGCCGCTCAGCGAGAGCTTCGGGTAATATTCCGAGATCGCTTCCCCGATGCGCGCGTTGGATGCCGCCAATGTCCGTTCGGCCGCGATGATATCGGGCCGGCGTCGCAGCAGCGCAGCCGGCCCGCCCGCGGCAGATACTGCGGGGGCAAGCGGTATCGGGGCAAGGATCGCCAATTCCGTGCGTGTCGTGCCGGGTTGAACGCCAAGCATCACGTCGAGCGCGTTCATCGCCATGTCGAGTTCGTTCTGCAGCGCCGGAACGGACGCGCGGACCTGGGCCAGGGCGCCCTCCGCCTGACGCAACTGCAATTCGGCAGCGACGCCCTTGCGATACTGGAGCCCCACGAGATCGACCAGACGCTGCCGGGTATCAAGCTGCGCTCGCGCAACATCAAGCCGCGCCTGCAACATGCGAATGGCAACATAGGTGTCGGCGATTTGTGCTACGACCGACAGACGCGCGGCAACTGCGCCGGCCTGTGACGCCTGCCACTGGGTTCGGGCCGCGTCCCGGGCGGCGTCGCGTCCGCCGAACAGATCGATTTCCCAACTGCCGCCAAGGTTCAGCTCATAGGTTTCCGTCGAGCGCTCGAACTGCGGAAAAGCGCTGCCGATCCGTCCGATCGGTGTCTCCCTCGATTGGTAAACCTCACCTGCCTGTCCGCTGACCTGCCCCGACGGCATCAGCGCGGCATTCGTGCCCTTGAGCGCGGCGCGCGCCTGAACGACGCGGGCGCTGGCCTGCTGGAGATCGAGATTCTGCGCGAGGCCTCGCTCCACAAGGCTGGTGAGAAGTGGATCGTCGAACGCGCGCCACCATGAGACCAGATTTGCCGTCTCGGCAGCGGAAGCGCGCGCCTCTACGGACGGCCCACCCTGAAAGGCGGGCGGCTGCGTCACGACCGGCGACACATAGCGCGGTCCGACCGCGCAGCCGGCGAGGAGGGCAGCGCCGCCGACAGTGGACAGGATCGGGTTCAGGAGCCGCATTCGTTTCCTCAAAGCATCAGTTACAATGTTGTGACTGATATATATGATAGTCACATGTTGTCAATGTCGGCCGCTGTTATTATGGTTAGGGCATGACCAATCTCACCACCGACCTCCCGAACCGCGGCCCTGCTGAACATGCCGTGCGCGACCAGATCATCGCGGCAGCCCATGAATGTTTTGCCCGCTACGGCTACGCCAAAACGACTGTTTCCGACCTCGCCAAGGAGATCGGGTTCTCGAAAGCCTATATCTACCGCTTCTTCGAGTCGAAGCAGGCGATCGGCGAAGAAATCTGTGGCTCGCGTCTCGAACAGATCGTCACCGAAACCCGTGCGGCAATCGAAGAGGGTGACAGCGCGACGGACCGCCTTCGGCGTATGTTCAGGAGTCTGACGGTCCGCAGCGTCGATCTCTTTTTCCATGACCGCAAAATTTATGACATCACTGCCCATTCGGCTGCGGAGCAGTGGGGATCGTCACAGGCCTATAAGCAGACACTCCAGGGCATGCTGGCGGAGATCATTAAAAGTGGCAGGGAAAACGGCGAGTTCGAGCGCAAGACGCCGCTCGACGAGACCTGCCGGGCGATCCTGTACGCCATGATGCCGTTTATCGATCCGCTTCACCTGGAGCGTAATCTCGACCTGCTGCCCGATGCGCCCAATGAGGTCACCAGTCTTATCCTGCGCAGCCTAGCACCATAGCGGAAATGACGAGTGACCCATTGACATATGAGTCACAAGGAAACAAATAGTCCTCCAAAGTTCGGAGGACTTATTCTTTGTCGAGTCGTTTCATCACGGCGGGTTTGTCCGCCCTCATGCTCCCTATTGCCTTGGCGGCGTGCCAGAAGGCGCAGAGCGATCCGCGTCGCGAGCCGCCGCTGGTTCGGGCGATGACGCCCACGGCGGAGGGCTCGGCCAATCGCGAGTTCACCGGTGTTGTTGCAGCCCGCGTGCAGAGCGATCTCGGCTTCCGGGTAGGGGGCAAGGTGATCGAACGCCTTGTCGATGCCGGACAGGTTGTCCGTCGTGGCCAACCGCTTATGCGGATCGACCAGACCGACTTCGCGCTCGCCACGCGGGCTTCACAGGAGACGGTGCAGGCCGCGCGGGCTCGCGCCGTGCAGACCGCGGCCGATGAACGGCGTCTGCGCGATCTGGTCAGCGCCGGGGCAGTGTCCGCGTCAACCTACGATCAGGCGAAGGCCGCAGCGGATTCCGCCCGCGCGCAACTCGCGGCAGCAGAAGCGCAAGCCCGTATCTCGCGCAACGAAGCCAATTATTCCGTACTGATAGCGGACGCCGACGGCACCGTTGTGGAAACGCTCGCCGAACCCGGTCAGGTCGTCGCGGCGGGGCAGATCGTCGTGAGGCTGGCCCGGTCCGGTCCCCGCGAGGCGCTGGTGCAACTGCCCGAGACGGTGCGTCCGGCGATCGGTTCGACCGCTGATGCGCGCACTTATAGCGGCCAAGAAGGAACCGCGCGTTTGCGGCAGCTTTCTGATGCCGCCGATCCGGCAACCCGGACATTCGAGGCGCGCTATGTGCTCGACGGTGCCGCTGCCCGGGCTCCGCTCGGCTCGACCGTGACGGTCGCACTCTCACAGCCGGGCGAGTCGGCGGCGACCGTCGTGCCGCTTGGCGCCATCCATGATGCCGGCAAGGGATCGGGCGTCTGGGTCATCAAAGGCAATTCCCCCGCGACGATCACATGGCGGCCCGTCCGCATTTCCGGGGTCGCGGAAGAGGCAGCCACCATCACATCGGGCCTCAAGGCCGACGAGCGGGTCGTAGCGATGGGCGCGCATATGCTGCATCAGGGCCAAGCTGTCCGTATTGCCGCCCCCGTGGCTGGAGCGGCGCGATGAGCGAGCATGGTCCCGAGATCTCCGCGCCCGAAAAGGGGCGCTTCAACCTCTCTGCCCTCGCCGTGCGCGAGAAGTCTGTCACGCTGTTCTTCCTGATCGCGATCGTTGGCGCGGGCATCTTCTCGTTCCTGAGCCTGGGCCGGGCGGAAGATCCGAGCTTCACCATCAAGGTCATGACCGTGGTGACCGCATGGCCCGGCGCGACCGCACAGGAGATGCAGGACCAGGTCGCCGAGCCGCTCGAGAAGCGGCTGCAGGAACTGCGCTGGTATGATCGCAGCGAGACCTTCACCCGGCCAGGCCTCGCCTTCACCACGCTGACGCTGCGTGATCAGACCCCACCGGACCAGGTGCAGGAGCAATTTTATCAGGCGCGCAAGAAACTGGGCGATGAGGCCGCGCAGCTTCCGCAAGGCGTCGTCGGCCCCTTCATCAATGACGAATATGGCGATGTGACCTTCGCCCTCTATGCGCTCAAGGCCAAGGGCGAGCCGCAGCGCAATCTCGCCCGCGAGGCCGAGAGCCTGCGGCAGCGATTGCTGCATGTGCCCGGCGTCAACAAGATCAACATCATCGGCGAGCGGCCTCAGCGTATCTATGTCGAGTTCGCCCAAGAACGGCTCGCCACGCTGGGCGTGTCGCCGCGCGACATCTTCACTGCGCTCGCCAGCCAGAACCTCATCACGCCCGCCGGCTCGATCGAGACCAAAGGCCAGCAGACGCTCGTGCGCCTGGATGGCGCGTTCGACGACCTGTCGAGGATTCGCGACATTCCCATCGTCGCGAGCGGCCGCACGCTGCGCCTGTCCGACATCGCTAAAGTGGATCGCGGTTACGAGGATCCCGCCACCTTCCTCGTGCGCAGTGAGGGCGAACCGGCCCTGCTGCTCGGCGTCGTCATGCGCGAAGGATGGAACGGCCTGGACCTTGGCAAGTCGCTCAAGGCCGAGATCGAGAAGATCTCGGCAGAGTTACCGGTGGGCATGAGCCTGACACCGGTCACGGATCAGTCAGTGAACATTTCCGACGCCGTCGATCAGTTCATGCATACCTTCCTCGAGGCGCTCGCAATCGTAATGATCGTCAGCCTTGTCAGCCTGGGCTGGCGGGTGGGCATCGTCGTGGCGGCCGCCGTGCCGCTGACGCTGGCAGTCGTGCTCGTCATCATGTGGGCGACGGGGCGTGTCCTCGATCGCATCACGCTCGGCGCACTCATCCTCGCGCTCGGTCTCCTCGTCGACGACGCCATCATCGCCATCGAGATGATGGTGGTGAAGATGGAGGAAGGCTATGACCGCATCAAGGCGTCGGCCTATGCCTGGAGCCATACCGCAGCGCCGATGCTCGCAGGCACGCTGCTCACGGTCATCGGCCTGATGCCGGTCGGGTTCGCGCAGTCGACCGCAGGCGAATATGCCGGCAACATCTTCTGGGTCGTCGGGTTCGCGCTGATCGCCTCGTGGTTCGTGGCGGTCATCTTCACCCCCTATATGGGCGTGAAGCTGCTTCCCAAGATCAAGCCCGTCGAGGGCGGGCATGCCGCGATCTACGAAACGCCGCGCTATCAAAAGGTGCGCAGGCTCATCGGTTGGGCTGTGCGCCGTAAGAAGCTGGTGGCGCTAGCGACCCTGGGCGCATTCCTTGTCGCCGGTGCGGGAATGCCGCTGGTCAAGCAGCAGTTCTTCCCCGCCTCCGATCGTCCCGAGGTGCTGGTCGAGGTGCAGATGCCCAAGGGCACCGCGATCGCACAGACGCAAAAGGCGGCCGAGCAGGTCGAAGCATGGCTGAGCAAGCAGCCCGAGGCAAAGGTCGTTACCACCTATATCGGCCAGGGCGCACCGCGCTTCTTCATGTCGCTTTCGCCCGAACTGCCCGATCCTTCCTTCGCTAAGATCATCGTGCGCACGCCGGATGAAGAATCACGCGACACGCTCAAGGTCCGGTTGCGTCAGGCCGCTGCAGACGGTCTCGCTCCCACCGCGCGGGTCCGTGCCACCCAACTCGTCTTCGGTCCCTATTCGCCGTTCCCTGTTGCGTTCCGCGTCAACGGCCCCGACCTCGCGACGGTTCGCACCATTGCGGCCAGGGTCCAGGACGTCCTGCAGGCCGATCCGATGATGCGCACGGTCAACAGCGATTGGGGCGAACGCGCGCCGGCACTCCATTTCGTGCTCGATCAGGATCGCTTGCGCGCCCTTGGTCTCACATCGAGCGACGTCGCGCAGCAGTTGCAGTTCCTGTTGACCGGCGTGACGGTCAGCCAGGCGCGGGAGGACATCCGCACCGTCAACGTCGTCGTGCGCTCAACCGGAACGGATCGTCTCGATCCCGCGCGCATTGGCGATTACACGCTGACCGGCGCCCAGGGCCAGCACATCCCTGTCAGCCAGATCGGCCGGATGGACGTGCGCATGGAAGATCCGATCCTCCAGCGCCGCGACCGTGTCCCGACCATCACCGTGCGCGGCGACATCGCCGACGGGCTCCAGCCTCCCGATGTGTCCACCGCGATGATGAAGAAGCTTCAGCCGATCATCGTCGATCTGCCCGAAGGCTATCATATCGACATGGCCGGTTCGATCGAGGAAGCAGGCAAGGCCAATGCGGCGCTCGCTCCGATCTTCCCGATCATGATCGTGCTGATGATGATCGTCATCATCCTGCAGGTCCGCAGCCTGTCGGCAATGTGGATCGTGCTGCTGACCGCGCCGCTCGGCTTGGTCGGGGTTGTGCCGATCCTGCTGCTGACGAGCCAGCCCTTCGGGTTCAACGCGATCCTGGGTCTCATCTCGCTCGCCGGCATCCTGATGCGCAACACGCTGATCCTGATGGGCCAGATCCATGACAATGAGCGCGCGGGCCTCACACCGTTCGACGCAGTGGTCGAGGCGACGGTGCAGCGTTCTCGGCCCGTCATCCTGACCGCGCTAGCAGCGGTCCTGGCGTTCGTGCCCCTCATCAGTTCGGTGTTCTGGGGATCGATGGCGGTCACGCTGATCGGCGGCACGCTGGGCGGCACGGTCCTGACCCTGCTGTTCCTGCCAGCCCTCTATGCGCTTTGGTATCGTATCACCCCCCCTTGATGACGCCGATGCCGGGGATAGTCGCCAGCCGTCGCGCCTGCACATCCTCGCGCGTCAGCGTGGCGAGTTCGTTGTCATGCGCCTTGACCCGTTGGTCGAGCCTGACCCACTCGTCGCGAAGGTCGGCCAGCAACGTGCGAGTGCGAGCGCTGACAGCCGGATTTACGCAAGGCTGCGGCCAATGCGATCGCGGCCGGTTTCGACGGCGTCGAGGTGCACGGCGCGAATGGCTATCTGCTCGATCAGTTCCTGCGCGAAACCGCCAATGTCCGCACGGACGCCTATGGCGGTTCGGTTGAGAACCGCGCCCGGCTGCTGATCGAGGTGACTGCCGCCGTGGCGAGCGAGATCGGTGCGCCGCGTACGGGCGTGCGCCTCTCGCCGGTGTCGCCGGCAGGCGGCATCGTCCCGTCGAGTGACGAGCAACCGCAGTTCAACCATATAGTGGAAGCGCTCGACGGTCTTGGCATCGCCTATACCCACTTGCCCAGCGTCGACTTCCCTATCCCCAGATCTGATGCGACCCGGTCGCGAGGCAATCCGTTGGTCAGCGCAATCCGCACCGCCTCCTGCTTGAACTCTTCAGTGTGCTTGATCATCTCGTCGGTCTCCTGTTGCGAGCTCTAATCGCTCAGTTGACCGGCGCAAAACCGTTACATCAAGTCCAGTGCTTACCCGGAAGGAAGCCTACCACCCCTATGCGCAATTGACCTGATCAACCTCAAGTCAACCGAAATGGTAATGGCAGTCGATGATGAGTAACGATCGAGCCAATGGTAAGGCCAACCCGCGTGATTCACTGCGCTTTAAACGCGCGCGACCTTGATTAGGGACCTCACCGGCGGATTTCCATCAGGGTCAGCGGTAGCCACAACGCCGCGCAAACAGGCCGGACATATGAAAGCAACCGATCAAAACCCACCACGGCACAATGCCCTTGCCAAGGGGGCGTCCACATATGAATCACAACGTCAAATCCGTACGTTTGGTGCCAACCTCGGAAACCTGCCGGAATATCCTGTCGGATCAGAACTTGACCTGTCCCGTTCGGGGCAGGTCAAGTCGAAACCAGCGCTGCCCCCCGGAACATTAAACCCAAAAAATTCAATCGTCGTACGGACTATCATAGTCCATGCGCCACTTCGCGGGAATCAGCGATCTAGAACTTGAGCCGAACGCCGACCCTAAATTCGCGCCCTAGCGTATCATATAGCAGCGAATTGACCGGAGCCTGATAAAATGGCTGGCTCTGCTGGGGGATGATTACAGGATCTTTGTTAAACAGGTTATCGACGTTGAAAAAAATCTCGCCATCGCCGGACATCGCCGGGAATTTGGCTGTCAGCGACAAATCGAAATAGGTCGCGCCGGCGATACGGTTATTAGCGAGTTGCTTGCTGGTATAAGCATTATCGAATTTTCCAGGGGAAACATACCGGCCGGTGATCACGCCGCTGAAAGGGCCAGCGCTTATGCCTGCGGAGCTGATAACACGCCAGCGCGCGATACTGCCGCTAATATTGTCAGGACTATTCTCGCCCTGTTGATAGTTGATGGTGAGGCCATCGTCGATGGAACGCTGATCTACATAGGTGGCAAGTGCGCGGAGGGTAAGCTGCGCATCGGAAGCAAATCGGTGTTGATAGCTCGCCTCGATGTCGAGACCCTTTGCGACTTCCTGCGCCACATTGGTGGGGGTCAGTGTCAATGAGGTGATCGTACCGTTGGTGCGCGTGACGAAGCTGCAATAGACAGTATTTCCGCCATTACAGCGGTTCACCGTATCCTGTGCCAAAAGCGTCAGTATCGCATCGGATATCTTGACGTTGTAATAATCGACCGAAATCGACAGGCCCGGTAGCCAGGAGGGGGTGTAGACTACGCCCACCGTCGTGGTGTCCGCATTCTCCGGTTTCAGGGCGGGATTCCCCACGGTCGTCACAAGGATGCCGCCTGTCGAGGTGCCTCTGTCCAGTACGGTGTTGCCCGTCGATACGACACCGCCCTGGAAAAGATCGCCGATGTTGGGCGCACGAATGTCTCTGGATCGCGTCGCTCGAAATCGAAGATCATGGATCGGGTTCCAGGTGCCCCCGACCTTCCACGTCTTAACGCCGCCACTGGTGCTGTAATGTGTGTAGCGGGCGGCGGCGTTGAGGTTCAGAGAGTATAAGAACGGGAGATCCTTCGCGAGCGGGATGTCGGCCTCGACGAAACCTTCCTTCACCTCATATTGCCCGTTCGTTGGCTTGTAATTTGCCGCGAAGTAGCCGTTCACCAGCGATACGGGATCGGCGACGCCGCTAACTTGCTCCTTACGATATTCCGCGCCGAAGGCGACCGACACCGGCCCCGCCCAAGTGGAGAAAAGTTCGCCCTGCGCTGAGCCCGATACCACCGTTTGCTGGATCTTCGAGTCGAGCTGCGATGTACCCGTCGCATAGGCAAGCGCCTCTGGCGTATTTACGCCAATGCCGAACAAGTTGAACGGAACGCACCCGTTAGCCGGGTTTGTGAGCGTCGAGCGGCAGACGATCCCATTTGTCGCGGGGTTGACCACGGCATCTATGGCCGAGGCGTAGTGCGCTTTGTTGATGAGGCCGGAGACAGCGGTGTGTGCGTCCACCCTGCCGTACGTGCCGTAGAAATCCGCAGTCCACCCCGCGCCGAGTTTGAAATTCGCCCCCGCGACATAGCGCTGCAACTCGCGCTCGTTTCGAACCCGCCACTGTCCGATGTCGCCGTTGAAGGTGCCAAAACGGAAACTTGTCTGACCGGCCGCCGCGAGGCGAGTGCGGAGTTCGGTAGGAAGATAGGCATTGTCGGCAGAGACGGTGATATCGCCGAAGCGCCAGTTGAACGCAGAGAGATTGGTTACCGTCGCTTTGCCGTAGCTGGCCTCTCCAAAGATCTCCACGGCATCAGATAGGTCGTAGCTGACGCGGCCAAAGGCCGTGAACTGTTCTACCGGAATGTCCAGGGTCTGATAGGCGGCCATGTCCTGAAGCTCGCCGCCGATCGAGTACATACCCGCCGGGGTTCCGAAAACGCGCTGGCTGATGCTTCCGCCTTGGCCGAACTGGGTGCCGGCAAGGACACCGGTCGTAATGAGCCCACCGAGCGATGCGTTGCCGGTGTTGGCGTTGGTCGGCTGAATCAACAGCGGCTCCGCATTCGTCGCGGTGTAAGCGGGGTTGGGAATGGTTTTAGCGCCGTTGAACCAGGGACGGCTTTGCGCCTGCAAGACACCGTCATTCTTGCTCCATGTCGCCGATGCGATGACATGGCCCCGGCCGTCGGCGAACGCCAATCCACCTGCAGCTTCGACCGATCTGCGGTAGTTATCGCCGTAAGTCGTGACGCCGTTCATCGCTTCGAGCTTGAGGCCAGTGAATTTGGTATCGAGAACGAAATTCACGACGCCGGCCACCGCGTCTGATCCATAGGCGGCGGAAGCACCGCCAGTTACCACGTCAATGCGCGAGATCAGCGCGGACGGTAGCGTGTTGATGTCCACGCGACCTGTCGCACCGGACCCAACGACCCTGCGGCCATCCAGCAATACCAGTGTCCGGTTGACGCCAAGCCCGCGGAGGTTGAGGAAGTTGGAGCCGCTACTGCCGCTGGACACGCTGGAAGGATTGTTGCGCGGCGTGCTGGAGCCGGCTAGCTGCGGCAGATCATTGACGTAATCGGCGATGTTCGCGGGCGCAGCAACCTTGATGTCGGCGCTTGTTATGACTGTTTCAGGCGTTGGCGATTGGCCGCCATTACGCTTTATCCTGGATCCGGTGACGACAATGTCTGCAATTTGCCCGCGCGAAGCGACAGAACCAGAAGTCTGCCCGTCGGCGTCGGCGGGCGTAGCAACCGATTCGTCCGCTGTCGCTGCGGCGGGGGCAGGCGCGCCGGAAGGAACTGACGACGGCTGCGCCTGTACTGCGTCCTGCGCAAAAGCAGGCGACGACATCAATCCAAGAAACAGCGGAGTAGCTGCAACACCGTGGAGCAGTCGTAAACGACAGGAAGAATTCAAGAGTCGGAGCGCCTTCATAAAACATCCTCGCCTGATGGTGCTGCTGGCAGGCCGCAACACTTCTGAAGCTAGAAAGCACAGTTTCAAGCTGCGTCACTAATGGCGTTTAGCGAAGCGTGGCTTCGCAATATGGAAACGCTGAAAGGGCATGGAGCCGCTGTGGTCATTGCCGCCGCTAGTCTACGATCTGAACCGCACCATCGTGGATAATAATCGTTTTGCGGGCTAATCCGCCGCTCAGCCGCCACTCATTGCGCGCGCATATACATCGTCAAGCACAGGATGCTTCAGCAGGCAACCCGGGGGACGATTGCGCCCGCCGGTCGTGGATCACCTCAAAAGAAGACCCATCTCCTTCGTGTCATCGCAGTATGCGAACGCAGTGTTCGGAGTTCTCGACTATCTTTTTGCTGCGGGCAGGACAAACTGCCGATCGACGCATCGGACGTCCAATAGAGCAAGCTGCAGGTAGCAACTGCGCGAGGCTTGAACATATGCGAGAGGATAGAACGGTCAGATGGCATCGAGTTGGCTTCAATCCCCTGTTGAGACGAGCAGCCGACCGGGACGATATCGCTGGGTTGTCGTCACTCTGGTCTTCATCGTCTATACCGCTGCTTATTGCGACCGAGCCGCGATCGGTATCACGCTGCCGTCGATCAAGGCTGAGTTCGGGTTGACAAATACGCAGGCTGGCGTCCTCATCAGTGCGTTCGCATTCATATATGCTGGTTTCCAGGTGCCGGGCGCGTTGTTGATCAGCCGGTTTGGCGTTCGGCGGATCCTTCCACTTTTCCTTATTCTGACATCGTTGGTGACTCTGGGCACCGGCCTTTCATCGGGCCTGGTCGCGCTGTTTGGCTTGCGCATTCTATTGGGCCTGGCCGAGTCGCCCCTTGGCGTCGCTGCGGTGACGACGATCAACAACTGGTTTCCCAAACAGGAGAAGGGAACGGCGACGGGCATTTTATACGCCGCAACCAAGTTCGCTCCGTTGATTGTTCCTCCGCTGGGCGCGCTGATTCTCGTGTCGCTTGGATGGCGCTGGGTGTTCTTGACGCTGGCCGTACCGGGTACATTCCTGGCCTTGATTTGGGCGATTTTTGTGGCAGATGGCCCCCGAAAGAGCAGATTTGTCACTGCGAGTGAGGCCGACTTCATCGACGCGGACGAGCCGTCTCCAGTCTCATTGCAAAATGCGACTTTGGACGGCATGCCTCGCACAAAGTTCGATCGCCTTGATTATTTTCTACGAGCCCGAAAAGCGCCACTCCTGCAAACCCCGCGCGAAATCCTCACCTCGTTCAATTTCATTGCTATCACCGTTGCGTATTTTTTCATCCAGGGCACCGCCGGCTTTATCCTGGCATGGCTCCCTACCTATCTCGTCGAAGTGAAGAAATTTTCGATCATGAACGTCGGGTTCGTGGCGGCGTCGCCCTTCGTGGGGGCAGTGCTGGGGAATGTGGCAGGCGGATTGATCTCCGATCGGCTTCTTGGAGGGCGTCGCAAACCAGCAATGATGATCAGCGCCGTCTTCACCATGGTGAGCATGTATCTGCTCACGTCGGCACCGAACGAGCCACTCGCGCTCTCGATCCTTCTTTTCGGGATAGGTTTTTTTCTGAGCATCGGCCTCGCTGCATTCGTCATCTATCCGTCCCGCCTCTGCGATCAGCAGCGGTTTCCGCTTGCTATGGGCTACATCAGCACTGGTGGACAATTGGGTGCGGCTGTTGTGCCTCTGACGGCTGGGCTATTGCTCGATCATTACGGCTGGAACGCAGTCTTCATTGCCATCTCAGCCGGAGCAGGTCTGGCATTCCTTATACTGACTTTGGCGATCGAGCCGTTAGGCGAGCCGGCACAGTCTTGATCGGAAGAGTTTCTGTCAGTCTGCGATCGCGGCTATACTTGTTCGCACATCGATCGCGACAGCCCGCTGGTCGGGGCACGACCCAGCAACCCATTAATCCAGTGCGCGGTGTCGACCAGTCTATCGAGAGCAAGGCCAGTCGCGACACCCGACGATTCCAGAAGGTAGCACACGTCCTCGGTCGGTACATTGCCGGTCGCGCCGGGCGCGAACGGACAGCCGCCCAAGCCACCCACGGATGCATCGATCACATCGACTCCCGCCTGAACGGCCGCCCATACGTTGGCAATGCCGGTGTTGCGCGTGTCGTGGAAGTGTGCTCGTAACCGTCTGTGCGGGATGGCCTCACGCAGCCGACCAAAGAGGTCGGTCACCTGCGCCGGCACGGCGATCCCGATCGTGTCCGCCATCCCGATCTCCGTAACGTCGAGATCCGCGATCCGCTTCGCCAGATCGACAACATGTTCAACGGGTACCTGCCCCTCGAACGGACAGCCGAACGCTAACGATACGGACGCATGGACCGTGACGCCGCTGCCGCGCGCCAGATCGACGATGTCTTTCAACTGGGCGATGGCTTCCATCGCGCTCTGTCCCTGATTGCGGATGCCAAAGGTCTCGCTACCCGGGACGGCCATGCCAAGTTCGTCCACCGGCACGGTCAATGCTCGTTCGGCCCCGCGCCGGTTCAGCACCAGGCCGATGTAGGAGCAATCGCTCGTGGCTGGAAGGCCCTGCACCACAGCTTCGGCGTCGGCCATCTGCGGCACGCGCTTTGGATTGACGAAGCTGGCGACTTCGATTCGCTTGGCACCCGCCTCGATCAGCCGTGCGATCAGAAGGATCTTGTCTGCCGTCGACAGCAGTCGTTTCTCGTTCTGCAATCCGTCTCTCGGCCCGACTTCCACAATTTGCACCATCGGTGCTCCTACTCTGCCTTTAGTCGATATCATGCCTCGCACCTGGCGCACTGGTGGCGCACTGTGAAGCGGCCTTTGCCGAGCGGAGCCTTCGTGATACAAGAAGTCAGATTAATTGAGGGGGGAGTGCCGTGAGTAGCAGGCTGGACATTTACACGCTCCAGCTCTTCGTGACGGTGGCAGAGACCAAGAACCTCACGCAAGCAGCGTTGGTCCGCAACGTTGCTCCATCGGCCTTAAGCAAACGCATTTCCGATCTGGAAGCCAACCTTCAGACCCGGTTGTTCCATCGCCTGCGACGCGGCGTCGAACCCACGCCGGCCGGCCTGGCGCTCTACCATCACGCGCAACAGATTCTGGGCAGCGTAGAGCGGGCCGAGATCGACCTTGCGGATTATACGCGAGGGATCAGGGGTCATGTCACGCTGCTCGCCAACATATCGTCGATTATACAATTTCTTCCGCGTGATCTGCGCCTGTTCAGGGAACGCCATCCCGACATCCAGATTGCGCTGCGCGAAGCGGCCACGCCGGCGGTGATCCGCGGCGTGTCAGAGGGCAGTGCCGATTTGGGCATCTGTATCGCTTCCATGGTGCCGCACAAGCTTAGCGTTCATCCCTACAACGCAGACCGCATGGTATTGGTGGTCCCGCCGGGCCACCCCCTCCTCGATTATGACGCCGTGACGATGGAGGAAGCGCTCGATTTTGATTTCGTGGGCCTTCATTCCGAGCAGGTCTGGACCAACTATCTGGTGGCGGCGTCTCATTCTGCGCGCAAGCCGCTGCGAATGCGTATCCGAGTGCCGAGCTTCGACGCGATGGTCAGCATGGTCGAAGCCGGTCATGGCATCAGCATGGCGCCGATCGCAACAATTGATCGCGACCGGCAGCTTGGCCGCATCGTCACGATTGACATCGAGGATGCATGGACGCGGCGGGTCCTCGACATCTGCCACCGGGAAACCGAGATGCTCTCCAGCGCGGCAAAACTGCTCCTCGAGCACCTGTGCAGCCGCGCGTTCAATGCATGAGCAGGAGCGATATTCTATCGACACCGGCGTCGTATCGCTCACGAAAGTTTCGGTATTTCCGATGGCGGTATCTTAATATAAGACTTTTTCCGATTGCTGCAGTGGGTATCAGGAGGGAAACCACTGGGAGAGAGCATCATGGAAGCGGCATCGGAAATCAGCGTCTTTTGGCAGCCAGGCTGCTCAAGTTGTGTGCGAACCAAAGAGTTTCTCACCAAAATCGGGGTGCCGTTCAAGTCCATCGATGTGCTCGCCGACAAAACGGGCATGCAGGAACTCAAGCGCCTTGGTGCGCGATCGGTGCCGATTGTGTCTCGCGGAAACGAGTTCACCTATGCGCAGTCGATCGAGGACGTCGCAAAGTTCGTCAATCGCATGGACGCGATCTCCGACCGGTTGCCGCCGGAGCAATTGTTCGCCAAATGGGACAAGATCCTGGATGTCGCGTTCACGATGGTGCCAGCCATTCCCGACGAACTTCTCCATGCCGAGGTTTTTCCAGGTCGCGAGCGTTCCTATCTCCACCTGAGCTATCATGTCGTCCAGGTCGTCGATGCGTTCGTGCAGACCGTCGAGGAAGGGTTGGAGGACTGGACTACCGTCGCCAATATCGAAGCGCCGGACTGGATCAACACCAGAGAAGACGTGCTGCGCGAGGCCTGGCCGCTCAAGGAGAGGCTCGATCGCTGGTGGGAAACGCTGGAGGACAAATCGTGCACACGCATTCTGAAGATGTTCTATGGCGAACACCCGCTGCACCAGTTTCTTGAGCGGTCGACCTGGCATTGCGCCCAACATACCCGTCAGCTCCTGGCGCGCCTTGAGGAGCATGGCATCGATGTTCCCAAAAAGCTCGATCAGGCCGATTATGCGGGCCTGCCGATGCCAAAGGGGCTCTGGGAATAGTGGCCTGCGGTCCGCTATCTCGCCGCTGATGCCCCGCATGGCGGTTTCGCTAACTATCAAGGTCAGGCCATGAAATCTCCACAGCACAGCAAGGTCATCATCATCGGGTCGGGACCCGCCGGCTACACCGCGGCGCTTTACGCGGCGCGTGCTAACCTCAAGCCGACCCTGATCGCCGGGCACGAGCCGGGGGGGCAGCTGACGACGACGCTTGACGTCGAAAACTGGCCGGCCGACGTTGACGGGGTGCAAGGGCCGGCGTTGATGGAGCGTTTCAGCAAGCACGCGAAGCGATTCCAGACGAACGTGGTCGAGGATCACATTCGCGCAGTCTCTTTGGATCAACGGCCTTTCACGCTGGAAGGTGGGGCGGGACGCTATACCTGTGACGCTCTCATCATCGCGACCGGCGCTTCGGCGAATTGGCTGGGGCTGCCATCGGAACAGGAGTTTGCCGGTCGTGGCGTCTCGGGCTGTGCGACATGCGACGGCTTTTTCTATCAGGACGAAGATGTCTGCGTCGTCGGGGGCGGGAATACCGCCGTCGAGGAGGCGCTGCTCCTCTCCAACATCGCGCACAGCGTAACGCTAATACATCGCCGCGACCGTCTGAAGGCGGAGCCGATCCTTGTAGAGCGTCTGATGGCCAAGGTGGCGCAGGGCAAGATTTCGCTCAAGTTCGGCTGGACGCTTGACCATGTCCACGGCGACGAATCGGGAGTTACGGGCGTTCGTGTAAAGAGCGTTGATGACATGACGACCCAGCATCTCGATGTGAAGGGATGCTTCATCGCGATCGGCCATTCACCCAACACCGGCATCTTCGACGGCAAGCTGGACATGCGGAACGGCTATATCGTGACGCGCGGCGGCGCCAGCGGCCTGGCGACGATGACGAGCGTACCGGGGGTATTCGCAGCCGGCGACGTGCAGGATCAGATTTACCGGCAGGCGGTGACAAGCGCCGCCACCGGCTGCATGGCAGCACTGGACGTCCATCGCTTCCTGGAGGAAGAAGCGGGATCGGCCGCTGGAGCAGGAATTCCCGATTATGGATATGAGGCAGCTGAAATACTTCCTGAAAGTCGCTGACGTTGGCGGCATCTCGAAGGCCAGTATCCAGCTGAACGTCACTCAATCGGCAGTCAGCGCGCAAATTGCTTCGCTGGAGGATGAACTGGGCAGCACTTTGTTTTTGCGTCGTTCCAGAGGCGTCGAAATCACCGATGCAGGCCGGATCCTGTACAGACATGCCCGGACCATCCTGCGGCAGTCGGAAATCGCACGAGAAGAGGTGGCGCATAGCGAAGGGGTCCCGTCCGGAACTGTTAGTCTTGGCCTGCCATCGGCCATGGCGGAAATGGTCGGCATGGCGATGATCCGGGCGTGTGCGGAGCGGCTGCCTTTGGTGCGATTGCGTATCGTGGAGGGCGTGAGCAGCCTGCTTGTCGACTTCATGTCGAGCGGGCGGCTCGATATTTCCATCCTCTTCGTTGGGCAGGCGCCGGCGGGCCTTAAGGCCATGCCCGTGCTCGAAGAGGAACTCTTCTACGTCTGCTCCCCAAGAAGTGCCTATGCCACGGCAGGCAAGACAGCGATCACATTGGCCGATGCCGTTCAGACACCTCTGGTCATGCCGGAAGTCGGCAACAGCATGCGGCGGATCGTCGACGCGGCGTGTGCGAAGGCAGGAATCGGCATCGAACCCGTCGCCGAACTGGACTCGCTGATCTTGCTCAAGGCGTGCGTTGCGCAGGACGTCGCCTCGACATTTCTCCCTTGGTCCGTCGTAAGTAAGGAGGAGGCCGCCGGGGACGTCCATGTGATGCGCGTAAAGACGCCCGCCTTTTCACGCCCCTTATCGATCTGCACCTCCTCCCAGGGTGCACGGGGTATCGCGACGGACGTGGTGACTGTTCTGCTACGAACCGTCATCATCGATCTCGTGAAGGGCGGGGCCTGGCAGGGCGTTACATTGAGCAGTTGATGCCGCTCCCCGCTATTCAAGAATTGAAATGTCAGCATGCCTTCGCGTCTTGCGAAGGCTGACTGCGCGAACGACCATGCGGCCCTGATGCCACCACCCGTATAGGATGCGGCCTACAAGATTTTGCCGCGTCAGGAGATGGAATGGACCAGTTGCCCCTAAAAGGGATCAGGGTGGTTGAGATGAGCCACATGGTAATGGGCCCGACATGTGGCATGTTGCTGGCCACGCTGGGTGCCGACGTGATCAAGGTCGAACCGCCCGCAGGCGACAAAACGCGTGAACTCACGGGCATGGCCACCAGCTTCTTTCCCTTATTCAATCGTGGCAAGCGCAGCATAGTGCTCGACCTCGCCTCGGACGACGGAAGAGAAGCGCTCGACCGGCTGCTCGCGACGGCAGACGTCTTCGTCGAGAACTTCAAAGATGAAACGATTGCGCGCAATGGCATTCAAGCGAGCCAACTCGCGGAACGGTATCCTCGGCTTATCATCGCGGCACACAAGGGCTTTTTGTCAGGTCCTTACGAGCACCGCCCGGCGCTGGACGAAGTTGTTCAGATGATGACGGGGCTTGCCCATATGACCGGCCTACCGGGAAAGCCGCTCAGAGTGGGCGCTTCAGTCAACGATATCATGGGAGGCATGTTCGGCGTGATCGGCGTACTCAGTGCGCTTCGCGACCGCGACCGCACGGGGCGAGGTACGGAAGTTCGCATCGGTTTGTTCGAGAACTGCCTGTTTACCGTGGCGCAACATATTGTGCAGTTTCAGATGACCGGCATACCGGTGCCGCCCATGGCGCAGAAGGCGGCTGCATGGCCTGTCTATGACATTTTCGAGACCGCCGATGGCCGCAAGCTGTTCGTAGCGGCGACGACGAGCGGGCAGTGGCAGGCGTTCTGCACCGCCTTTGGCTTTGAGGATCTGTTGACTGATCCCGAGCTACAGACCGTATCCGACCGAATTTTGGCCCGACCCAAACTGATTCCCCGTTTCGCGCTGCGTATCGCGCAGGATAGACTGGACGTGCTGCTAGTGAAGCTGGACGAACTCGGACTGCCATTCGCTCCCATCAACGCGCCCGAGGATCTGCTCGACGATCCCCATGTCCGCCGGCCCGGTGGCTTGGTGGAGATGCGGGGCGTCGACGACCAGATCATCAAGGTTCCCGCGCTGCCGCTGGAGTTTGACCAGCATTCCATCGAAACGCTCACTCAGGTGCCCTTGCTCGGTGGCGACACGATGAATGTCCTGACCGAACTTGGGTACTCGTCGGCTGAGGCAGCGGTCATAGTGGGGCGGACGGAACATGCTGCGTGAAGACGGTCCGTTGCCAGCATGAGCGCAGCCATTCTCGTAGCCCGAAAAGTGAACGGTTACGGATGGGCATCCCCGCCGCATCGCAGGATTACCAGGCCGGCCGCAGGGCGCCGCGTGACTCGCATGTGCAAGGTCACATTTTCATTAATGAAACCAAAGCGAAACCGCACCGCGTTCGGTCAAACGTGCCGGCATAATAAAAAGTGAGTTTTAGCTATCGCGGAGCCATGCGGATGCCCCCTGACCCATCTTATGTTCGACCTTGTCGACGACATAGCCCGCGCGATCGGTGGGAACGAGGAACCCGGAAATGCCGCGCTTGCCGACCGTAGGATCGGTGACGGCATAGACGATGGCAAGGCCTGCGATGCTGGCTGAAGTGATGAACTGTCTCGCGCCGTTCAATCGATAGCCGCCCTCGACCTTGGTCGCTCGACAGTGCATCGCCGCTGCATCGAAACCGGCGTCGGCTTCGATCAGGGCGAAGGCGCCGATCATCCGACCGGCGATCAATTCGAGCAGGAAACGCGCCTGCTGCTCGGCCGTGCCGTCCTTGAGGAGACCCGATACGATGAGGCTGTTCTGAATCGAGATGATCGTCGACAATGCGCCGTCCGCCGCGGCGATCTCGATAAGGGCAAGGGCATAGCCGACATAGTCCGCCGCCGCGCCACCAAAGTGCTCGGGTGCGGTCATGCCCATCAGGCCCAGTCCCGCGACCTCCTGGAACAAGGCAGCGGGATAACCGCCCTCGGCTTCGAAGCGCTGGCTATGCGGGCGCACCCGTTCCTGCGCGAAACCGCGCACCAAGTCGCGGATCGCGACTTGCGTTTCCGACAATATCGTCATCGTTCAGGCCGCCTCGCTGGCGCGCGAGGCGGACGTGGGCGCGGCTTTGGTCTTCACCAGCAACGCGGCGCGCTTCGTTTCGTATTCCGCCATCGCCTGCTCCTTTACCGGCCCATAGCCACGAACCATGTCCGGCAAGCCTGCCAGCGCTGTGGCATGCGCGAGTCCTGCTTCGTTGAGGCCATCACACAGCGCTTCGATCGTTGCGAGGTAGTCGTCGCGCAGGGCGCGTTCGGCGCGGCGTTCGTGCGTGCGGCCGAACGGATCCGCCCAACTACCGCGCAATGCCTTCATCCTTGCAAGGGCGGCGAAGGCGGTGAACACCCACGGCCCGAACTTGCGTTTGGCCGGCCGGCCCGTGCGCGGATCGATCCGCGAAATGATCGGTGGGGCGAGCCAGATCGAAACGCGTTTGCTTTTGGTGAACTGCGTCGCCAGCGTCTGCCGGAATGTCGGATCGGCATAGAGGCGAGCGACCTCATACTCATCCTTGTAGGCCATGAGCTTATAAGCGTTCACCGCCACTGCGCGAAGCAGATCATTGCCTTCCGCGCCGAGTCCCTCGGTCGCGGCTCGTACGCGCTCGATTATCGCGACGTAACGCGCTGCATAAGCCTGGTCCTGGTAGGCAACCAGATCGGCAATGCGCCGGTCGATCGATGTATCGAGCGCCTCCTCGATCTCGTCGCCCGCACCGCTCATGCCAGCGATTTTTTCGACCATGGCCGCGTCCGTTGCTGCAAGCCGTCCCCAGGAGAAAGCTCGCTTATTGAGGGCCACCGCTGCGCCATTCGCCTCGATCGCCGCCTCGAATGCCTGGGCCGACAGCGGCAGCAGGCTCTTCTGCCAGGCATAGCCGACGAGCAGCGTGTTCGCCGCGACACTGTTGCCGAACAGCCCTTCCGCGATGCGGGTGGCGCTGAGGAGGAACCCCCTGTCGCCGGCGCGCGTCAGCAGGACATCGATCATCCGGGCGGTCGGCAGGGCGGCGTCGCGATCGGCAACGATATCCGCTGTCGGCGTCTCGTCGGCGTTGAGGACAATGGCACCGCGCCCCTCGGCGAACTTGCCCAGTGAATCCGGACTAGCTGCGACGACCGAGTCCGTGCCCAGCAGCAGGTCGGTCTCACCGGCGCCGATCCGCACGGCATGGATGGCGGTGCCGTGCGGTGCGATCCGCACCTGGCTGACCACCGCGCCGTTTTTCTGCGCGAGGCCGGTGAAGTCGAGAACCGTCGCGGAAAGCCCTTCCAGATGGGCGGCGGTGCCGAGCAAGGCGCCGATGGTCAGCACGCCGAGACCCCCGATACCCGCGACGTAGACGTTGTAGCTGCCTTCGATGGCAACGCGCGCCGGCTCCGGCAGGGTAGCAAACAGATCGGCTTCCAGCGCCCTGATCCGGTCGCCATCGGGCTTGCGCAGCACGGGCCCGTCGATCTCCACGAAGCTCGGGCAAAAGCCCTTTACACAGGAAAAATCCTTGTTACACGCGGACTGGTTGATTCGGCGTTTGGTCCCGAAATCGGTTTTGATCGGCTCGACGGCGATGCAGTTCGACTGGACCGAACAGTCGCCGCAGCCTTCGCAGACACGCGGATTGATGAAGAGGCGACGATCGGGGTCGGGAAACGCGCCGCGCTTGCGGCGACGACGTTTTTCGGCCGCGCAGGTCTGCTCGTAGACGATTGCCGAGACGCCGGGAATGTCGCGCATTTCGCGTTGGATCGCGTCCATGTCGTCACGGTGCAGTGCTTTCACCCCCCCAGGCAGGTCCTGCCATTTGTCGGGGTCGTCGCTGACCAGCCGCACGTCCCCGACGCCTTCGGCCAGCAACTGCGCGACAATCCGGCGGGGCTCGATCACGCCTTCGGCAGGCTGACCACCGGTCATCGCGACCGCGTCATTGTAGAGGATCTTGAAGGTAATGTTGGCCTTTGATGCCACCGCTGCGCGGATCGCGAGCAGACCGCTATGCTGATAGGTGCCATCGCCAAGATTCTGGAAGATGTGTCCTGTCTGCGAGAACGGTGCCGCGCCAACCCATTGCAGGCCTTCACCGCCCATCTGACTGAAGGTCGGCGTCTTGAGCGCGGGCTGTGCCAGCGCCATGATGTGGCAGCCAATACCACCCCCGGACATCGACCCGTCGGGCGTCCTGGTCGAGCTGTTATGCGGGCAGCCCGAGCAGAAGAACGGCTTTCGCACTGGGAAGGGAATGACCTCTCCGCGCTGGCCGCGTGCGGTGAGCGCCGCGAGGCGATTGCCAAGGCCGACCGAATTATCGGCGTCAAGCCGCCCTACGATCGCCTGTGCGATCATCAGCGGCGTGAATTCCATGACCACCGGCAGCAACGGCTTGCCCACCTCGTCGGTCTTGCCGGTGACGCGGATGCGCCTGCCGGCGCGATTGAACAGGGCGTTTTTGATCTGGACCTCGACGGTCGGGCCCTTTTCCTCGACCACCAGTATCTCGTCGGCGTCCCCCGCAAAGGCCAGCAGCGGATCGGCGGCAAGCGGCCAGCTCATCGCCACCTTGTAGATCGAGATCCCGACCGCCTGGGCCTCGTCCTCGCTGATTCCGAGGCTGGAGAGCGCCTGCATCACATCCTGATGCGCCTTGCCGACAGTCACTATGCACAGACGCTTGCGAGCGCTCTCGAACACCGGGCGATCGATCCGGTTGGCGGTCGCCCAGCCAATCGCGGCCGGGATACGCTCCTCGATCATGCGCCTTTCATATTCGGCCCGCTGGCCGGGCCACGCGATCGTCGGATCCCAGTTGAGGCCATGCGGCGGCACGAGATCCGCCGGCGAAAGAAATTCGGGACAGGCGTCGGGAAGCTCGAAGGTGGCAGAGCTCTCCACCACTTCGGCGATCGTCTTCATCGCCACCCACACGCCGGAGAAGCGCGACATGGCGATCCCTGCGAGGCCCAAGGAAAGGATTTCAGATACATTCGCGGGCTGGAGAACGGGCATCATCACCGACTGGAAGATTCCATCGGTCTGATGCGGGAACATCGATGATTGGGCAGCATGATCGTCGCCACCGACCGCCAGCACGCCACCCAGCGGCGCCGTGCCCAACATATTGGCATTGCGGAATACGTCGCCGGTGCGATCGACGCCGTTGCCCTTGCCGTACCAGATCCCGAATACGCCATCAGCCTTGGTCGGGCCGTAAGCCCTGTGCATCTGCGCGCCCCACAAAGCGGTGGCGGCGAGATCCTCGTTCAGGCCTGGCTGGAAGACGATATCATGGGCGGCGAGCTGTTGTTCCGCCTTCCAGAGCTGCTGATCATAAGCGCCGAGCGGTGAGCCGCGATACCCGGAGACGAGACCTGCCGTATTCAGCCCGCGTGAACGATCAAGCCGGCGCTGCATCATCGGCAGGCGCACGAGCGCCTGGATACCGGTCATGAAAGTGGGCCCGATTTCCGCGTTATAGATCTCATGCAGGCTGGTGACGCGGTCGTGTTTCACGGCATTCTCCTCACCCAACCGCTTATATCCTTCCTTCTCGTGCATTTGTGACCAAATTTAGCAATAAAAGTTGAATGTCTTAGTAGATTTGCGCTAATTTCTTATGGCTATGACCAACAAATATACTCAACTGCGACCCCTCGATCGCGCCGATAGCGAGATTCTCAAAACACTAGCGAAGGATGGCAGGATCAGTTGGCGGGATCTCGCCGAAAGGATCGGTCTCTCGCTCACGCCGACGCTGCGGCGCGTTCGCCAACTGGAGCAGGAGGGAATCATCAAAGGCTATACTGCCCAGATCGATCAGACGCGGCTGATCGGGTCGATGGCAGTGTTCATATCGATCACCCTGGAACGGCAAGTTGACGAAGTTCTCGGCGCGTTCGAAACTGCGGTCCTTGCATTACCCGAGATCATGGGCGGCTATCTGATGAGCGGCGGTTCGGACTACATGCTGCACGCCTTTGTCCGAGATCTCGAGCATTATCGACTCTTGTTGGGCCAGCTTACGCGGCTGGAGGGCATCGCCCACATTCAATCAAGTTTCGTGCTCAAGACCTTTACCCAGCGAATCGAACCGGCAAACTCGAGCTAAGTTCGGCTATTCAATGGACTTGTAACGGTTTTGCGCCGGTCACTTGAGCGTTTTATGTTCGTGACAGGAGACCGACGAGATGATGAAGCATAGTGAAGAGTTTAAGCAGGAGGCGGTGCGGATTGCGCTGACCAGCG